>CAVVYR010000006.1:0-863073 GCA_963752475.1 uncultured Chloroflexia bacterium
CGGAGTAGGGGTAGTTCTGATGGAGCACACCCGTCTCACCCATGCCCCCGAGGCGCTCGGTCCCGTGCTCACGGAAGCGTGAACTCGGTGCAAGCCATCGCACCCGCAGGGATGGACTCGGCTGCCACGACCGGCACCTACGTCCTGGTGCTGAGCAGTCCGCGGACCGCTCGCATCGCCGTCGGCAAGCGGCTGCGGGTGACGCTGGACGAAGGCTGCTACCTGTACGTCGGCAGCGCCTTCGGGCCGGGCGGGCTCGACGCCCGCCTGCGACGCCACCGGCGTGGCGACGGCCGGCGGCACTGGCACGTCGACTACCTGCGTGCAGCGACCACCTTCGTCGGTGCCGTCGTCGAGCACGGCGACGAGCGGCGTGAGCACCTGTGGGCCGCCGAACTGGAGGCCTGCGGGGAGTACGCGACCATCCCCGGGTTCGGCTGCGGCGACTGTCGCTGTGCGACGCACCTGTTCCACGCGGTCAGCGTGCCCGCGTCACTGCCGAACCTGCTGAGTGGTGCACCGCGATGGTGGCTTCCGCAGCGAGAGCCAAGCATCAGGCGGGGATCCAGCGGTCATGGCGGTCCCCAAGGCGACACGATCCGCTGATCGCGTTGCTTTCGTCCGCGACCTGAACGCGCGCATCTCCACTTCGGGCGTCTGCCTACCCATGGTGGTCAGGCTCTATCGAGGTGAGGGCCGGCCCACAGCACGCGCACGGGCTGGGCGAGTCCGACTGCGATCCCAGGGCACTTCCATCACGCAGCACCCAAACGATGGCGAGTCCGTGCCTCTTGATAAGAAGGGCTCGGGCCGCCCATGATGACCGAGCACGACAAGGCAGTGGGGGATGGACACGTGGACACACGACAGCGGCTTTCGGGAGTGCTAGGCGCGGCCATGGCGACGGTCCTGCTCCTGGCCTTATCGACACAAGCCGTGGCGCAGGGTGGCATCGGTGCACTCTTCCCCGGCGCGGAGCTGGAGCCACCCGAATGGGTGGTGCCGGGCACGCGGGTCACCTTCTACGCAGCCGGTACGTCGATCGCCAATGCCTCCAAGCAATGGCAGAAGGACCCCAACGGAGCGTGGGAGGATCCGGCCACCGGCGAGCGCTGGGGCCAGACCGACACCCCCACCCCGTCTGGCGAGGGTGTCTTCCAGGCCGACGTCGTGGGCGTGGACGACACGTCGGTCGGGCTGCAGTGGGTCCTCTATGGCTACGACCGCTTCGAGGAGCGGCTCTTCGGCGGCCTGACCGGTGGTGCCACCGATCCCGGTGCTGCGGCCGAGGAGATCTGGGTCCATCCCGAGCTCCTGGCTCGCCTGCCGGAAACGGACGCGGGCGAGCTCAAGATCCTGCGCGGCGAGTACGACCTCGAGGGAGTCACGTACCACGCGATCGCCGTGGCCAACCTCGATCCGGCCGCCTACTCCTCGTGGATCTATGACACCGACACGGGCCTGCTGCTGTCGGGCACGACGCGCACGCAGGGTCGGGCCGCAGCGGTCCATGCCGAGGGCGAGGATCCACTGCCGGCCAGCACGCAGGTCACGCTCATCCGCTTCCTGGGTGTGCGGCAGCGGGACGGAGCCGGACTGGGGACCGCCCCGCCCGAGTGGGCGCAGCCAGGCACTTCGCTCGAGTTCAGCGGATCGTGGATCTTCGTCAACCCCTACGACCCCACGGGTCCACCGGTCGTGTACCCGGCCTGGCTGGGCGTCGCCTTCCAAGGCGGCGGTCCAAGCTGGCTGGAGTACGGCGCCGAGATGCTGGTGGACTTCGCGGGGGTCCCCAACCTGACAACGGCCACCGGGGTGGCTGCGGGGGGCGGTCCCTACTGGATCGATCCGGCCACGCTGTCCTTCGCCCAGGAAGGCAAGGTCATCGACGAGGACCCCATCACCGGCGAGGTCGTCTCGGTCGAGTGGGTCGGCCCCGGCCCTGCCGGGGAGGCGGTCACGATCGCTTCGCAGCTGCCCGGGATCTCGTCGCGAGCGACCTACGACGTGGGTACCGGCGTCCTGCTCGGCGTCGAGCGTACCGAGGAGAGCAGCGGTATCACCACCCAGCTGGGCCTGGATTCGCTGCCCTAGTCGAAATGGAAGGACCGGAGCTCGCGCATCTATCGTGGATTGCTCGGGCCGCCTGAGCTCGCCCGCACAGTGCCACACACGGGAGGCCGGTCCATGTCCGAGCGCACTCGCTTCATCCGTCTGGATGTCACAAGGCATCGATCATGGTTGCGGTCCTGCCGCCAGCTCTGCGGCGAGCCTCAGCCCGGGTGTCTTGGGTCACACTCTCCCTCCTGCCGACCATTCCCCACCCAGGTCTGCTCACGGCCCGGTCGGGGAGCGCGCTACCGGCGCGGTGGTTTGGTGCCCTGGACGGGACCCTTCGGTGTCACCGTGGGGGCCTGGGCGTGCAGCCCGAACCGGATCGCCTGGTCCGGCCACTCCGGATCGTCAGGTGTCCAGCGCTGCAACCTGGAGCCGTGGTCATCGATGTGATCGATCGCGCCATCGGCTCCGAGGACGAGGCTGCCGCCGTCCGCGAGCTCGAGCTCATGTGGCTTGAAGCGGCGACCCCGGGTGGCGCGCATCTGTGACATCGCCATCCTTCCCTTCCCAGTGTGGCCGTGGAGTCCGCGACCTCCCGCCTCTACTCCAAAGCCCTGCGGACACGGCCGGCGAGAGTACGACCCGGCGTGCGGGTGAGTTCCGGCGATGTGGAACTGCGATCAGCAGCGCCTCGCCAGTATTGCCCAGCGCGCCGAGTCCTCTCCATTGTGACCCAGGGGGCGGCCGTTGACGAGGGGTACGACGTTCTCTGGCCTCGCATCCGGGCGGCGCACTTCAGGAGATGCATGTCAGATGCTCGGGGGGCTCATGCTCGAGACGGGGGCCACGTGGGCGGTAACCGCCAGTGAATGGCGCGGCCGATCGCGGGTGAGCGCACAGGACCATGTCCGCACAACATGCGTCCATCGTGTGAGGGGCCATGGCCCCGGGGCGACGCCAGGTAGGCTCGGTCCTGATGGAGCACACCCGTCTCACCCATGCCCCCGAGGCGCTCGGTCCCGTGCTCACGGAGGCGTGAGCACGCCGTTGGGCGGTGTGCCGGCAGGGACCGACGGGGCTTCCACGACCGGCACCTCCGTCCTGGTACCTGTGGGCCGCCGAACTGGAAGCCTGCGGGGAGTACGCGACCATCCCCGGGTTCGGCTGCGGCGACTGTCGCCGTACGACGCACCAACGCGATCGCCGAGATCAGCGCGGCGATGATGCCGAGCCCGACGATGCCGTATGCGACGGTCACGAGCTTGCCCAAGTCGGTGCTGGGACTGAAGTCGCCGCAGCCGATCGTCGACAGCGTGATGAAGCAGAAGTAGAAGCTGTCGACGAGGGAGTAACCCTCGATGATCATGAAGATGATCGTTCCGCCGCTCATAGAGACTCAAGCTGGGCACCGCCCAAGGTCGGGCGTCAGGGCCCATGCTGGGGCAGCCCGGCCCATCGCATGACAGCCACCGAGACAGGGAAGTCGATCGCCGATGACAGCACAGCTGCGTGAACTCCTACGGCTCGACCTTGATGCGGTCGACCTGCACAAGGGCCTGACGGGCCTGCTCTCGATCCTGGCCTTCGGTCTGTTCGTGGGGATCTTCGGCAGCATCGGCATGGTCGCCGCGCTGGCCACGCTCTTCGTGATCATGGCCGACCAGCCAGGGCCGCTGCGCGACCGGGTCATGGGCGTGCTCATCATGACCGTGGCCGGCTCGCTCATCGCGCTCGTCGGCATCCGGGCCGGACCCGAGCACGTCATCGCCGCCTCCATCCTGACCCTCGTGGTCGTGGCCCTTGCGACCCTGGTCGCCGGCCTGGGGTCGGTCTATGCGCTGCGCGGCTTGCTGCTCGCGGTCTGGGCCGTGGTCGCCATCAGCCTCGCGGGTGAGACCGAGACGGCGGTCCAGCTGGCGGTCGCCTTCGCCGGTGGTGGCCTCTTCGCCGCGGTCATCATCTGGTTGCGCACACGGGCCGAGCCTGCCCCCTCGATCGAGGAGGAGGCGCGGGTGAGCGAGCGAGACCTGGCCGCGATCATCCGCTCACCGCTGGGCTGGTTCGCGCTGCTGCGTGCCGCCGCCGCCGGCATCGCCATGTGGCTCGGTGCCTCGCTCTTCCCCGAGCACGCCATCTGGGCCGCGCTGACGGTCATCCTGGTGATGAAGCCCAGGGCCGGCGAGACCACGGTCTCGGGTTTGTTGCGCACCATCGGCACGCTGCTCGGCGTCATCGCCGCCGAGGCCCTCATCGCGGTCAGCGGTGGCGAGACCGTCATCGTGCTCATCGGCTTCCTGCTCGCAGCCTTCGGCATGGCCGCCCTGCAGAAGGTCAACTACGCGGTCTTCGTGGCCTGTCTCACGGCGCTGCTCGTGCTCTCGGACCAACTTGCCAGCGGCACCGGCGAGGCCACCGCGACCGACCGGCTGCTGGCCACGATGCTTGGTGCCGGCATCGCCTTCCTCGCCATCGGCATCGGGCGCGTGCTGCTGGGTCGCCCGGTCGCCAGCGTGGAGCCGGACCCACGCGGAGAGACCCGTCCTGGCGAGGACCGGACGCCCGGCTGAGACGTGAGGGATCGCTCGAGCGTGGCCTCGTTGTCGGATAGGCAGGGAGAGGACGTGGCGCACGGCACTCCCACGGAACTCCTGGTCCCTGTGTCCTGGGTTCGAACCTCAGCCGGCGCGTCACATTGCCTAGGCATCCCGTGCGTTTGGGCGAGGTCTTCTCTCGTGCGCACGACGGTGCTCGAGATGCTTGCAACCCGAATGACGTGACTACTGACCACACACGCGGTTCCGTCGTTGGACTCCTGAAAGACGGTGGATGCGACTGAAACGCTTCTGCAAGACGCCCATGGCGCCGCCGGTGATGCGGGTTTGTCGGTAGACCTGCTTTGGTGAAAGCAGCCATCGATCGGTGGCCGCGATGCTTCCCGGATCTGCAGTGCCGACACGTCCCCAGACGCTCCGGCGCGCCGGGCTACGCGATGACAAGCGGCCGGATCGAGCGCATCGACGAGAGCCGATCAGTGGCATCGGACGGACCGAGTACCGGCGGGTCTCACCTCCGTCGGGACTGCTCCGTCACCGTGGGCGCCGTGCCCAGACGCCGCATCTGGCATCGATGGGCCCGGCCTCGCGGCTTGCGATTCGAGTCCAGAAAGGGGGACACGCATGACATCTACCGAAGGCACGAGGAAGACTGCTCGATGGGCGCCTCCAGTCGGTTCCGAACATGACACGCACGACGTGGAGCCGGTGAGTCGATCGTCGCGCAGAACTGGTCGGGCCATCAGGGCTGTGCTGCAGCGACTCTGGAACGACCGGCGGCTGGGCATCGTTGCGACGCTCGGCCTCGGCGTCAGCTGGGGGCTGATCGCGGCCTGGTGGACGCCGAGGGGGCCATTGACCACGGGCGAGGCGTTGTCATCGATGGCCATCAGCATGGCGATCGGTTTGGGAGCCGGACTCCTGATGCGGTCGCGCTGGGCCATGTTGCTCACGCCGGTGGCCTTCGCGGTCGCGTTCGAGGTGGGCCGACTCGGTGTCAAGTGGGCCCATGGTCGATAGCATCCACACCAGTTTCTATGGTCTCATCGCCCTCATCACCGGCCGCGGATTCCATGCCGTCCTATCGCTGCTGTGGATGACGCTCGGCGCGTTCGTCGGGGCCGCTCTGGCCCAGGAGATCGCAGCTCGTCAGGGCGACCGAGCAACGAGGGGTGGAGTCGGGACGTACGCTCGAAGGGCTTCGGTCGTGTTGATCGCGATCGTCTTCGTCGGCGCCTTCGCGTTGGTGGCCCAGCCCGCGACCACCGACCCCATCGTCGACGCAGACGGCAACGAGGTGCCGGGCAGTATCGCGGAGCTGACGGCCGTGGAGGCCAACGGCCACGACTTGGCGCTCATGATCCGTGGCCACAGCGTCGAGAACCCGGTGCTGCTGTACCTCGCGGGTGGACCGGGCGGCTCCGAGATGGGCTCGATGCGCAATCACCTGCCCGAGCTCGAGCAGCACTTCACGGTCGCCACATGGGACCAGCGTGGCGCAGGCAAGTCCTACCCAGAGCTGGACCCGACCGACACCATCACCCTGGACGGCTACGTCGATGACACGTTCATCGTCACTGACTACCTGCGGGAGCGTTTCGACCAGGATGAGATCTATGTGCTGGGCCAGTCGTGGGGCACCACCCTCGGCGTGCTCGCGGTCCAGCAACGCCCGGAGCTCTATCGAGCGTTCATCGGCACCGGGCAGATGGTGAGCCAGCGCGCCAGCGACCGGATCCTCTGGGAGGACACCCTCGCCTGGGCGCAGGCCAACGGTGACACCGGGCTCGCCGACCGGTTGACCGCCATCGGACCGCCGCCCTACGACCAGATACTCAGCTACGAGACGTCGAACTCCCACGAGATGAGCGTGTACCCCTACGACCACAGCATGAACTCGGAGGGCGAAGCACAGATGTCGGAGAACATCCTCGCGGACGAGTACACGCTCATCGACGAGGTCCACATCCTCGGAGCCTTCCTGGACACGTTCGCGGCGCTCTATCCCCAGCTCCAGGACATCGACTTCCGCGAGACCGCGACCGAGTTCGAGGTTCCCATGTTCTTCGCACAGGGTGCGCACGAGGCCGACGCACGGGCCGAGCCGTTCGCCGAGTGGTACCCGATGATCGAGGCACCCATCAAGGAGCTGGAGACGCTCGAGACCTCGGGCCACCGCCCGCTGTTCGAGCAGCCGGACGAGTTCGTCGAGTTCATGGTCGGGGTCCTGGGCCGGACCTCGACGACCGCGTAGTCACCGGTCGGCCTCGGTGCTAGCTCGGACAGCCGCGGGCCATCACTGTCCGTGACCCCGATCAGTTCGCAAGGCGGTGATCAGGATGTAGAGACGAGGCGGATCGTCACCGGACTGATCGCCGTGCTGCTGGCGCTGTCCTCGCAAGGGAGCGCTACGGCGCTGGGCCGAGACGAGCTAGAACTCGGTCGGCTGGATCGGCTCAGTTTCCGGCTCCGCGAGCTTGGGCTGAGGCTCGGAGGCCTCACGCTCCTCGACGCCGTGGAACCAGTGCCAGTAGAGCCACGTGCCCAGGCTGTAGAGGACGATGACCGTGACGAAGCTGACGGCGTAGCCACCGTCGAAGCCGAGGTTGGCCTGCAGCAGGCTGTACCACGGGCCGGCGATGGCCCAGGCGAGCGACCAGAGCAGGCTGGCCGCGGCCGCGAACGGCGCGCGCTCCGCCGCCGGCAGGCGCTCCATGGCGAAGGCGTTGAAGAGTGGGTGACCCGAGTTCATGAGCGCGTTCCGCACGGTCATGGCGATGATCACCGTCCACAGGACCGGGCTGAACCCGAGCACGAACAGGAAGGGGATGCTCACGCCCTGCACGAGGACCACGGTACCGACCTTGCCGAAGCGCGAGGCCAGGGCCGGCTGGGCCATCATCGCGAGCACGGTGCCTACGCCGGTGATGGCGAAGATGAAGTTGAGCGCGGTCAGGTCGAGGCCGAACTTGCCCTCGATGAAGACGTTGAGGTACGGGATGATCTGCCCCGCGCCCAGGGCGATGATGAAGTTCGGGATCAACAGCCGCGCGAACGTCCCGGGGTCCGACAGGTGTGGCAGGCGCGAACGAAGGCCCCGACGCTCGCCCGAGACCCCGGCCTCGGCAACCGGCCTCGAGCGGGGTCGATCGTCGCGCAGGGCCACGACCGCCACACCGGCCAGCACCGCGGCCACGGTCATGACCGCCAGCAGCGTGCGGTACACCGCGGTGTCGTTGGAGTCGACCCCGAGGGTGGCGCTGATGGCCACGGCCACGAGCCCGCCGAGGATGGCCGCACCGATGTTGGTGGCCGGCATGATCGCGGCCTGCAGCGAGAAGAGCTCGTTGCGATGTTCCGGGCGACTGTGCTCCATGAGCAGCGGCGACTGCAGCACGAAGAACGTCTGACTGGCGGCGCCCACCGCGGCAGAGCCGGCGATGATGGCCAGCGGGCCGGTGAAGAAGATGAGGCAGGCCGTCGCGAATGCCGCGACCACGGACCCTGTGATCATCACCACGCGTCGCCCGAGCCTGTTCGAGGCCATGCTCAGCGGGAGTGCTACCACGACGCCGGCGAGGGACCACGCCGCGCCCGTCAGGCCGATGAACGCGGGTTCGTACCCGAGGGCAGTGAGGTAGAGGTTGAAGTCGACCCACCAGAGGCTGAACAGCGTCCCGAAGGCCAGCGAGGCCAGCAGGAAGATCCGCGCATCCCGCTCGAAGCCGGTGAACTTGCGGGCATAGCGCACCAGGGCGCGCACGGGCCTCAAGGGCGACGATCCTTTCGAGTGGTGCCGATCAGGCGATCAGGCGGTCAGGTCGGAACACGGTCGGGAGAGGAGGGGTCCGACCCCGGCACCATAGCTCCCGGAGGCCGCGCAACACGACGGCCATCCGGCCTGTCGTCAGAAGAGCTTCGTCTCGATCCCGAAGACCTCGACCATCTCAGCGCTCTCCTCGTTCGTGAGGCCCTCGCCGCCGCCACCGACCTGCAGATCCATGTACTCGTAGCGGCCGCCGGCCTCGGCGTACTCGATACGGTCGACTGCGCGCGTGACGGAGATGTCGCTGCGAGCCATGACGCCGTGCTTGGACCAGACCGTGATGCGGTGCTGCCGGAGCGACTCGACCGTGGCCGCCATCAACTCCTCGGAGCTGGGCAGCATGAAGGGCAGGATGCCGATCCCGGCCGGCAGCTGGACGACGGTCTCCGGTTGCCAGCGGATGAGTCGGCGGCTGAAGAGGTCCTCATCCTGGTACTCGGGTCGGTGGGACAGGTAGACCAGATGCGGCGGCTGGGCGTGGACCACGGCGTGGAAGTTGGTGCCCGTTCGGGCGACGGTGTCGTCATGGACCGCGAGGTGTGAGTTCCACTCCGACGTGAGCACCTCGAACTGGCGCGCGTTGGCGGTGTAGAGCGTGCCGTGGGTGCCGTCGTCGTGGACGACGACCGCGCCGATGGACTCGAGCGGCAGGCGGTCGAGGTCGCGCAGCCGGCGACCCGAGCCGGTGACGAGGACGGTGTGTCCGGGCAGGTTCGGTGCCGGGACCGGGAGCTCGATCTCCTCGGCCATGGGGAACTGTCTTCGGACCTCCATGGGCCAGCCGATGCAGACGGAGATGTTGCCGGCACCGCCTTCGGTCGCATCGATGGCCGCCAGCCGGCGTCCGCCGATGCCGATCGACTCGATGATCTCTTCAAGGCTGGGCAGGGGATCGGTGAGGGGCATCAGGTTCTCCGGTTCGCGGGCGGTGTTACCCGATGGTAGCGATGCCACCCTATGTCCGGTCGCAAGCCTCAGCGCGACAGGGATCCCAGGGTCTCGAAGGTCACCAGGCCCGTCTGGTCGTGCGGCGCGGTCTGGCCTTCGAGGCGGACCCGGCACGAGAGCTCGGCGTCGAAGACCACGAGAGCGACGCGGAGCGCCTCGTCCTCAGCCTCGGCGTTCGCGCGTGCATCCTCCAGCTGATAGAGGACGTCTGCGTTGATGCCGCGAGCTCCCCACTTGCAGTCGTAGGCCTCGGCCGCACCCGAACGCTCGACCGTCACGTCGTAGGGGTGGATCTCGGCCCGCACTCCATCGAACAGGATGCGTCGTTCGCGGTGGATGTCCGTGGCGCCGGTCCGGCGACCGAGCAGCTCCGCGGTCAGCTCTTCGACGAGGGCCCCGCGCAACTGGTTGCGCGTCTGGTCGCCTCTGTCGGCGATGGCCAGCGACACGGACAGGATGGCCTCGGATCGCTCTCGGTCTGGCGGCTCGACCATCGGCCCGAACAGCGTCGGGAACATGGTCCGCCAACCGTCGGGATCGACCGTCTCACCGTTCATCACGGCTCTTGCCAGCACCAGCTGTCCGGGAGTGGCATCGGCGAGGAGGCCGGCGGCCCGTGCGACCACCGGTTCGGCCTGGATGGCTGCGTACGTGACGGCGCGGGCATCCTGCGCGGCGTTCTGGAACCTCATGACCGCTGGCCCAGGGCCATGAGCACGATCTGCGGGAACGTCGAGAGCCAGTCGATGGCCCGGTGTGGGTCGCTGATGCGGCCGACCTCATCGACAGCGCGACCGATCGCTGCCGCCTCGAGCGCGGTCGTGGACTGCGCACCCTGGTCGTCGATGAGCTCCTCGATCTGCTCCTGCCAGGCAGCGGAGAGATCGTTCACGTACATCCACTCGTCCTCGATCTCCTCGGCAAGGCTCAGGAGTTCCTCATAAGCTGTCAGCGCTTCGCGCGCGAGGTCACCGACGGTATTGGCTGCATCCATGCCGCAAGACTACGTGAGCCGGGTGGCGATCACGACACGCGTCGACCGCGCGATGCGTCGTTGATACGGCCAAACCGGCGCGGGTCCGGGGTGCTTCTGGCCCTTCGGTACTACCGATTGGGCGGAGCGGCGTCGTCTGGAGGGGATGCGATGGGTACCGCTGATGGCTGCGCCCTGCTACAAGTAGGGGTACGAAGCTGCCGAGCGCTGTGCATTCGGAGCCTCGTGCGGTACACAAGGGGAATCAGGTGCGCGCTGAAGTCACCGGCCACGGAGGCCCCACCCCGGGCACCCAAGCCACCGCCGCGGCCGAGCCGAGCCCGACCGAGCTGATGGCCGAGCTTGCGAGCGCCGGCCTGGTCTCGATCGAGGTGCGCGACGATGGGGACGTCAGCTACGCGCTCACCGAAGCGGGTGAGTCGACTGCCCGGTCGATGGCCATGAGCCGCCAACCCTATGCGCTCGTTCTGCTGGGCGCGCTGTTGGGCGCGGAGGAGTACCTCAACTAGCACCACATCGGCTTGGCCGAACGCGCGGGTGGCGAAGCGTTCGCTCAGCCGACAGGCTTGGCCAGGTCCTCCATGGCCTCGGCGCCGAGTGCGATGAGGATGGACGGAGGCGCGTGCACCTTCCTGTCACGACTCCCTCCGCCAAGGATGATCCGTTCGCGCTCCATGACGCGGGCGTCGACCCATAGCGGCAGTCCATCGGGCAGGCCGACCGGCGTCACGCCGCCGATGGCCATGCCCGTCATCTCCTGGGTCTGCTCCGCGCTCGCGAACGAGGCCTTGCGCGTGCCGAGGCGCTTGCGCACGGCCTTGTTGACGTCGAGCCGAGTGGTGGCCAGCACGACGCAGGCGGCGAACACCGGAGGGTCGGCCTTGCCCACGACCACGATGGTGTTGGCCGAGTCCTCGGGGGCATAGCCGTAGTGCTCGCAGAAGGCGGCCGTGTCGGCCAGCTCGGGATCGCAGGGGATGATCTCGTACTCGATGCCGGTGGCGTCGAGCCGCTCGATGAAAGGGTCGCTCATCCCTCGATGGTAGGCGCCATCGCGGGTGTCTTGTCGCGAAGCCCGTGCCCGCCGCCAGCTGGGTATCGGTCAGGCCCTCGGTCGACCGAGCCAGCTACCATCGACCGGTGACGTCGATTCGACCTGCGTTGGCGATGCTCCTCGTGGCCGCCCTGATCCTTACGAGCGCTCTCGGCCCGTCGGTCGCGCCGGTCGCCGCCCAATCATCGCCGGCCGAGGTGTGTCTGCCGAGCCTGTCCGGTCCCACGCTCGAGCAACTCGTCGGCCAGAAGCTGATGATCACGATGGCCGGCCGCAAGCCCAGCCAAGCCCTGCTCCGGCGGGTCCGCCGAGGGCAGATCGGTGGTGTCGTCCTGCTCGCGCGCAACGTCGGTACGCGGGCCGGGGTCACTCGACTGACACGCCAGCTCCAACGCGCAGCAGCCGAGGGAGGTCAGCCGCCGCTGCTCATCTCGATCGACCAGGAGGGCGGCACCGTGAAGCGTGTGTCGTGGGCGCCGCCGACAGTGACCGTGCCGGAGATGGGCCGGTTTCGGTCGACGCGGCTCGCCCGGACCCAGGGCGCGCGCACAGGAGAGGCCCTCCGCCGCCTCGGTATCAACATGGACCTTGCTCCGGTGGCCGACATCCCGCGCTCGGCAGCCTCGTTCATGCTCCGTCAGGGCCGCACGTTCTCGACCGATGCCGCTCTCACGAGCGAGCTTGCCAACGCCTTCGCTGACGGGCTCATCTCCCGTGGTGTGCTGCCGACGATGAAGCACTTCCCGGGCATCGGGCGCGCGACACGCAACACCGACCGCTTCGTCGACACCGTAGCCGCGTCGAAGGCCGCGTTGCGCTCGGACCTACGGCCCTACCGCAAGGCGATCCGTCGCGACATCCCGCTGATCATGCTTTCGAACGCCACGTACTCTGCCTACGATCAACGGAATGCGGCTGGCTGGTCGCGCAGGATCGCCACCGGCCTGCTCCGCCACGAACTCGGCTTCGAGGGCGTCTCCATCACCGACTCGCTGAACGGGACAGCCAACGCGCGCAGCACCACCGTCCGGCGACTTGCGTTCGAAGCGGCGCGAGCTGGCGTCGACATGCTCCTCGTCACGGGCTCGGAGCGGGCCTCTGCCTGGCTCTACAGCCGGCTCCTCTCGGATGCCCGCCGTGAGCGGATCCGGCGGTCAGACCTGCGAGCCTCCTACGATCGGATCATGGCGCTCAAGGAGACGCTGCAGCCTCGTGGCTGGTCGCCCGCGCCCAGTGACTGTGAGCGGACCATCGGCGACTGGCTCCAGGAGCTCGCCGACCACATCCGCTCCACATACGGGTTCGGCGCGAGGCGCGAGCGAGCTGGAGAGCCACGCTAGTGAGTGCCGAACCTGACTCGGACGGCCCCGAACAAGCCCCCCAACGTGTCATCATCGCGCCATGAAGATCGCCGACGCAGAGACCTCATTCCGAAGCTACCTCGAGGCGCGCGACCTACGGGTGGATCACGCTGACGCCGTCGACCTCATCCTGGCCATGATCGACTGGTACGAGGCCGAGCGCGCCGAGGACACGGTCGCCATCGAGGACGATGGCGACCAGCTGCTTTTCCAGTGGGGCACGTTCGACTGGGGTGACGGCCCAGCCCTGGAGGTCGGGATCTCTCGGCAGTTCATCAGTCTCGACTCTGACGGACCCATCCGCCAGCTGGCCCTCGTCTTCCGGTACCCGGCGTCCGCCGAGACCGAGAAGCTCTACGACGACGCCTGGTGGTGCCGCGGGCCGGTCGATGTCGCGGGGTTCCGCAAGGACGTCCGGTCGACCGATGTCGCGCGCTTCGCGACCCGTGGAACGCCGACCGCCAGGCAGCTCGCGTTCGGGAACGCCGGCTGACTTCTGCCGGCGTCGGCCGAACACGCCCGACCATGTCTCCGCTACATGGATAAGCCCCCGACGTCGACCGACAAGGTCGACATCGGGGGCTCTTGTCCGCCCGCCAAGGGAGTAGCGGGGTTCACCGAGTCGGAGGAGGTGGAGGAGTGGCCCGGCGAGGGCTCAAGCATCGCCTGCCGACGCGCCCGATTCAAGCGTCACTTCGGCGGCGTCTCGTTACCGTTTCGGGTTACGACTGGTTGCGCCTTGGCCCCGAACCATGAGTCCTTCCTGTTCGGCCCCGTCTCGATCTTCGGAGGCGCCCGCCGCCTCGAGCAGCCCACGGGTCGCGACCGGAGCACAGAGGGAGTCGATGGACTTGTCGATGCCGTCTTCAGGGTACCGGGTACCGTACGCACGAAGCGCATATGGTATCGTTACCACCATTAGCACTCTGACCGCGAGCGAGGTACCCATCCCGATGCCCCAGGACTTCAACGACACCATCCCCGGAACCGACGTCGCGCGGGGCATGAACAAGGATGACCTCATCGTCATCGCTGGCGCCGGTGGCTTCATCGCCGGCTCGCTGACCCGCTACTTCGCCGAGCAGGGCTACACCAACATCCGCGCCATCGACCGCAAGCCGCTGCCCGACTGGTACCTCCGCGTCCCCGGCGTCGAGTCCATCTCGGCCGACCTCAGCGTCGAGGCCAACGCCATCGAGGCCGTCAAGGGCGCGGTGGAGGTGTACAACCTCGCCGCCGACATGGGCGGCATGGGCTTCATCGAGAACTTCCGCGTCGAGTGCCTGCGCTCGATCCTCGTGAACACGCACCTCACCGAGGCCAGCTACCGCGCCGGCGTCGGCCGCTACTTCTTCAGCTCCAGCGCCTGCGCCTACAACACCGACCTGCAGAAGACCAACGAGGTCGTCGCGCTCAAGGAGTCCGACGCCTACCCCGCGATGGCCGAGCGCGGCTACGGCTGGGAGAAGCTCGTCAGCGAGATGTTCTGCGAGGAGTACTGGGCCGAGCGTCAGCTCGAGACCCACATCGCCCGCTTCCACAACATCTACGGTCCCAACGGCACCTGGTTCGGCGGCCGCGAGAAGGCGCCGGCGGCGATGTGCCGCAAGGTCCTCGAGGCCCAGGACAGCGGCGACATGAAGATCGAGATCTGGGGCGACGGCGAGCAGACCCGCTCGTTCTGCTACATCGACGACTGCCTCCACGGCATCGACCTGATCATGCACACCGACGAGCTCATCGCCACGCCCATCAACCTGGGCTCCAGCGAGATGGTCTCGATCAACCAGCTCGTCGACATCGTCGAGGACATCGCCGGCGTCAAGCTCGAGCGCGAGTACGACCTCGATGCGCCCAAGGGCGTGGCCGGCCGCAACAGCGACAACACCTTCATCCAGGAGGTCCTCGGTTGGGAGCCCGACAAGCCGCTCCGTGACGGCATGGCCGAGACCTACGAGTGGATCAGCGAGCAGTTCGCCGCCCGCAAGGCCGGCAAGCGCGTCGTCGAAGGCTAGGACGGCGATGACGGTGCCTACCAAGGCTCCGCCGACGTCCGCCAGTCTCCAGGGGGCGATCGGCAACTTCCCGTACCGACTTCAGATGGCGGGCGGCTGGATCGACCAGCCGTTCGTCTCGGAGGCCGACCCCGAGCCGCCGGGCTCGATGGTCGTGGTCTCGATGCTGCCGACCGTGCGCTACATGGAGCGCAGCGGCATGGCCACCGGCACCCGCCGAGTGGCGCAGCGACTGTGGGGTGACGCGCTCCCGGCCGATCGTGCGCCCGAGGAGCTCGTGCGCGAGCTCTACGAGGCTGAGAACGAAGGTCTGGCCGACCCCTCGGGCTCGCAGGACATGTGCGGCCTCATCTATCCCGGCATCAGCCGGCTCGACTACGACGCCTCGGTCGAGGGCGGCTGGTTCCCCAGCCACATCGAGACCACTTGCGACCCGCAGGTCGTGGCTTGGCTCGAGCGGGTCATCCACCTGGTCCCGCTCGGCCCGCGACCCGACGGCTACAACCCGCTGCTCACCAAGAACATGGACCCCGCCTGGGTCAAGCGGCTGGGCGACTCGGGGGCGGCTTGCTACGACGCCATCGTGGCCATGGACCTCGCCGCGCTGGGCGAGTCGCTCAACGAGACCTCCCGTGCGTGGAGGACGATCCTGCCCCACATCTACGAGCACGAGACCATCAAGGACGACCTCTGGGGTCTGCTCGAGGGCTACATGGCGGAGCACGCCGGCGCCATGCAATCCGGCTGCGGCGGCGGCTACATCATCATCGTCTCGGACGAGCCGCCAGCCGGTTCCGCCCACATCACGGTGCGCACATGACGGCTGGGCGCACGGTCGTCGAATCCAGCCTCGACGACCTTCGCTCCGACGACGTCCGCTTCCTCGAGGAGGCGGCCGGCGCCGGCGACCTGCACGTCCGCATCCCATCCGACGCTTTGGTGCAGGAGCTGACGGGTTCAGCCCCCAAGTTTCCCGACGCCGAACGCCTTTTCCTCGCCGAGTCGCTTCGCTGGGTGAGCTCGGCCGAGGTCGTGGACGCGCCGATCGGCTCGGTCATCGAAGCCGTGGCTGCCGAGGCGGGAACGCTCGCGGTGCGCGCCGAGGACGAGGATCCAGCACTCCGTTCGGCCGCCCGAGCGGCGGACCTCCAGGTCCGGGCCATCAGTCCCGAAGACCGCGCCGGCTTCCCGCCCATCGAGCCAGGGCCGCTGCCCGAAGGGGCCGAGACGGTCCTGGTCACCGGCTGCTTCGACTGGGTCCACTCGGGGCACATCCGCTTCTTCATGGATGCGGCCGAGTACGGTCCGCTCTACGTGGTCATCGGCAGCGATCGCAACGTCCGCCTGCTGAAGGGGGAGGGGCATCCGCTGCAGGGTGAGGATGAGCGACGCTACATGGTCGGCTCGATGAAGCCGGTCCACAGCTGCCTCGTCTCGACCGGTTCCGGCTGGATGGATGCCGAGCCGGAGGTGAAGCGCCTGAAGCCCACGTTCTACGTGGTCAACGAAGATGGCGACAAGCCGGAGAAGCGCGAGTTCTGCGCCGCGCACGGTCTGCGCTACACGGTCCTGGAGCGGGTTCCGCACGAAGGGCTGCCGGCCCGCTCGAGCACCGACCTGCGGGGGTTCTAGCCCGCGCATCCGGCCCGCGCGCCATTGGGTGGTTACGTTACCATCGGAGGTCATGGCCACCGTCCTCGATGTCGCCAAGCGCGCAGGTGTATCGCCGATGACCGTGTCCCGGGTCGTGAACGGCTCCGGGCCGGTCAGCCCCAAGCTGCGCGCGCGCGTCGAGAAGGCGCTGAAGGAGACGGGCTACGTGCCCAACTCGGTGGCGCGCAACCTGCGCACCAAGCGCACCGACACCATCGGCCTGGTCATGCCCGACATCACCAACCCCTTCTTCACCCACGTCGTGCGCGGGATGGAAGTGACGGCGCGTGAGGCTGGGCTGCTGCTGCTGCTGACCAATACCGATCAGCGACAGGACGAGGAGACGCGCGTGGTCGCGATGCTGCTGCAACGCCAGGTCGACGGCATGCTGGCCATCCCTGCCGGGACCTGCGCCGACACCGCGCGACTGTGCAAGGAGGCCGAGGTGCCGCTGGTCATCGTCGACCGGCGACCGGAGACACCCGGAAGCATCGACGTCGTGCGTGCCGATGCCGAGGGTGGGGCGTACGAGCTCGGGAAGCTGCTCGCGGGCCTGGGGCATCAGCATGTGGCCGTCATCACCGGCCCCGAGTACGTGCCCACGGCGGTCGACCGCGCGGCCGGCTTCTCGAAGGCGATGGAGGAGGAAGGGCTGCCGGCGCCGACCATCGTGCACGGCGACTTCTCGCTCGAAGGCGGCTATGACATGACCGTGGAGTTGATGAAGCGGGAGCCGCGACCGACGGCCATCTTCGCGGCCAACAACTTCCTCGCCATCGGCACGCAGCATGCGATCGAGGAGATGGGCCTGCGGGTGCCGGAGGACGTGGCTCTCGTGGGCCTCGATGACCTGCCGGCCGAGATGGTGACCTTCCCGTTCCTGACGGTGGCGGCGCAGCCGGCCGAGGAGATGGGGCGCCGCGCGGTCGAACTGCTGCTCAAGCGCATCAAGGACCCCGAGGCAGCAGCCGAGGAGATCCTGCTCCCGACCGAGCTGACGGTCCGCCGTTCCAGCGGAGACCCACTCCCGGTCTAGTGCTGGTCGGGACTGCTGGTCGGGACCCATCAGCGGCGACTGGCGCGCCTCCGCCGCCGTCCGCCGCCGTAGATCTGACCGTGGGTCTGGCTGTTCACTACGTGAGCAAACTCGACTGGCGTGGACCCAATCCTTGCCGTTCCTGCTCGCCCGGCGATCACCAGTGGCACTCCTGCTCGCCCACTGAACAGAACCTGCAGGTTTCCCGTCCGACACGTCGAGATTGCACGTCACATGAACAGCGGCGCAGAAGCAGCGGCCATACTCGGGGCATGCCGCCCATCGCCGATCGACGTTCGTACGTTGCCCATCTCGAGGCCGCCATCGATGGCACGGTCCTGCCAGCCCGCACGGTGCAGACGACGCACGAGGGCCGGCCGCTGTGGGTGCGCTACGACCTCGAAGGCATCGCGGCAGCAGTCGATCGCAACGCCCTGCGCGACCGCCCCGACGGGATGTGGCGCTATGCGGAGTTACTGCCGCTCGAGGACGACGCGGCTCGAGTCTCCCTCGGCGAGCCGCAGACGCCACTCCTCGAAGCACCTCGCCTGGCCGAGCATCTCGGCCTGCGCAACCTGCTCATCAAGGACGAGTCGCGTCTGCCGACCGGATCGTTCAAGGCGCGCGGCATGGCCATGGCCGTGTCGATGGCCAGGGAGCTGGGCCTCGAGCGGCTGGCAGCTCCGACCGCGGGCAACGCCGGGAGCGCCCTCGCCGCCTACGCCGCTCGGGCCGGCCTGGAGGCGTACGTCTTCATGCCCGCGGATACGCCCATGGTCAACCGCTACGAGGCCGCGCTGTTCGGCGCCCAGGCCTATCTCGTCGACGGCCTCATCACCGACTGCGGCGCGATCGTTCGCGACGGCGTCGAAACCATGGGTTGGTTCGACATGAGCACGCTCAAGGAGCCGTACCGCATCGAGGGCAAGAAGACGATGGGCCTCGAGTTGGCCGACCAACTCGACTGGCGCCTGCCTGATGTCATCCTCTACCCCACCGGCGGCGGTACCGGCCTCATCGGCATGTGGAAGGCCTTCGCGGAGCTCGAGACGCTGGGCTGGCTCGAGGCGCCGGGCAAGCCGCGGCTCATCTCCTGCCAGTCCGATGGCTGCGCGCCCATCGCTACCGCCTACGCGGCCGGTGAGCGGTTCGCCGAGCCCGCCGCCGATGCCCACACCATCGCCAGCGGCATCCGCGTGCCGGCGGCCGTGGGCGACTTCATGATCCTCGACGCGGTCCGCGCATCCGGCGGAGCGGCGCTGGCCGCCGACGAGTCGAAGCTGACCGAGTGGATGCGCGAGGCCAACGCACTCGAGGGCATCGCGCTATGCCCCGAGGCTGCCGCCTGCCTGGACGTTCTCGCAGGCCTCGTGCGAGACGGCGACGTCGACCCCGACGAGCAGGTCGTCATCTTCAACACCGGCGCGGCGCAGAAGTACGTGGAGGCCATCGCCGTCGACCTCCCGACGGTCGAGCCGCCCGTGGACTACGGCTCTCTCTAGCCTCGATGGTCCGCGCGGTTCGGGTCCCAGAACCCTTCGTGCACGGTGGCCGCTTCCGGTAGGTCGGCCGGTCCCTCGACCTCGATCTCGCGTTGACCAGCCGCGAGGACCGTCTTCGCCGAGAGGTGCATCGTGGGGTTCTCGGGGTCGGCGCCGGTGAACTCGCCCAAACGCGATTCCGGCAGGGCGTAGACGACACGACCGATGCCGCTCCAGTAGATGCCGCCGGCGCACATGGCGCAGGGCTCGGTGCTGCTGTAGAGCGTGGTCTCGGCCAGTTCGGCCTCGGTGAAGCGCCCGGACGCGAGGCGCACGAGGTTCAGCTCGGCGTGGCCGGTCACATCGCGTTCGGTGGTGACGGTGTTCTCCGCCTCCAGCAGCACGTCGCCCGACGGTGAGGTGAGCACGGCGCCGAACGGGATGGTTGCCGGCATCACGTGCCCGAGCGGCCACATCGATAGCCAGGCGAAGCGATCGAAGATCGTCGGCATCCATGGCCCGATGGTAGCGGCATGCAGCCGTCGCTATGCTCGTGTGACAAGGAGGGAGTTCAGCCGGCCGGCAGCCTCGTTCTCGAACGACCAGCTCGCCACGGCCGCGGTGCAGGCGTCATCGCCGGTGCCGGGTCGCGTGTCCGGCCCGAAGGGCGAGACGTCCTCCGCGGGGCAGGTCCAGGCGCTGACGGTCTTGCGTGCGAGGACCATTGCCTCGAGCTCCTTGGGATAGAGCCGCAGCTTGACCTCGCCGCTCGGTGCCGGGGCCGTGGTGGTGGCCCGCTTCACGCTGGGCTGCACGATCTTCGTCTTGACGTTCGCCGCACTCGGGCCGATGGGCACGAAGCGGATGGCATCGGCAGCGACCATCCGACGCAGCCGGCGCTTCTCACCGGTCTTGTCGGTCAGGCGGACCGTGCCCCACCAGCCGAAGTCGAAGGCGCCGAGGTTGACCCAGCGGCCGCGACTGGCCTTCTGGTTGCGAGCGCGAGTGACCTTGCCGCTCGTCGTCCAGATCGTGTACACCGCGCGGCGCGTGGTGGCGTGGCGCTTGGGCAATGTGGTCGACAAGGAAGGAAGATGCCCACACGTTCGGTCGAGCTCATCAAGCACCCCATGCGCGTGCGCACGCTCGAGGTCAGGACCATCAAGCGGCCCGGTCCGCTATACCAGCTGCTCACGCTGGGCGGTGACGATCTGGCCGACTTCCAGACGCTGAGCCCGACCGACCACGTCGGACTGGTGCCGCCGACCGAGAACGGCCTGATCCTGCCCGAGGTCGTCGACGACCGGCTGCGCTGGCCCGACGGCGACCGACCTCCGATGCGCGAGTACACCGTGCGCCGCTTCGACCCCGACGCCCGAGAGCTCGACGTGCGCGTCCTGCTCCACGGCAACGGCCCGGTCGCTCGCTGGGCGGCCGACGCCGCAGGTCGGCGACCAGGTCGGCATCACCGGCCCTCGAGCCTCCAAGGTCATGCCCGACGGCTTCGCCAACTACCTGCTCGTCGGTGACCTCACCGCGGTCCCGGCCATCGCCCGCTGGCTCAGCGAGCTGCCCGACGGTGCCATGGCCCAGGTGCTCATCGCCGCCCACACCGACGACGATGTCATCGAGCTCAAGTGCGCCCAGCCGATCTGGGTGCTGTGGCTGACCCACCTCTCGATCCCGGAGGCCGACCACCTCCCGCTCGCACTCGAGCAGCTGAAGCTCTACTCCGAGGACACGTTCGCCTGGGCCGCCGGCGAGGCCGTGGCCATGAAGGAGGTCCGTCGCGTGCTCCTCGAGCAGCACGGCCTGCCCAAGGAGAACGTCAAGGTCACCGGCTACTGGCGCCGTGAGCAGCCCGACTTCGACTACGACGCCCCGCTCTCGCCCGACTGATCTCGGCAGACTTCGGCCGACTGATGCTGCCGCCGGCTACCCGTCCGCGACCACGCGATAGATGTAGCCGCCCTTGTCGTCCGAGACGTAGAGCGCACCGTCAGCGCCGACGGTGACGCCCGCTGGCCGCCCGCTGGCATCGCCCGTCTCGGGATCGAGGAACCCACCGATGAGCGTCACCGGCGGACCCGAAGGCCCGTCGTCCCAGGGCAGCCACCAGACCTCGTAGCCGACCTTCTCCGAGCGGTTCCAGGAACCGTGGAAGGCGATGACCGCGCCGTCATCCCAGAAGGTGATGCCGAGCGGCGCCATGTGGGCCTGGAACTTCGCGTCCGGCGGGACCACGCCCTCGCAGCCCACGAGGCCGGTCCGCGGATCGGGCTCGTCCCCGAAGTCGGGATCGACGATGTCGCCAGCGTGGCATCGCGGCCAGCCGGCATCGGCGCCGTCGACCACGCGGTAGAGCGTCTCCGGCGGCACGTCGTCACCCATCAGGTCGCGGCCGTTCACGGTGGCCCAGGCCGTGCCGGTCGCCGGGTCGACCGCCACCCCCACGGCGTTGCGGAGTCCGCGCATGAGTACCCGCCACTCGCCCCCTTCGGGCGGGGCCGTGATGATCGAAGCTCGCTCCTCGTCCTCCTCCCAGCACACGTTGCAGCTCGAACCGTGGCTGACGAGCAGGTCGCCGTCGGGCTCGATGGCGATCGTGCGCGTGGAGTGCTGGCCGCTCGGCGCGTAGTCGGAGGATCTCATCGCGCCCGGCTTCGGTCCGTGCCTCGTCGAGCGTCAGTCGGAAGAGCGTGCCGCTGCCCGCGACCAGCAGCGATCCGTCAGGGGCAAAGGCGAGCGAGTGCGCCACGTCGTAGTCTCGCCCGACCTCGATGACCTCGTCCGCTCGACCGTCACCGTCAGCATCCGGGAGCGCCACGACGCGGTTCTCGCCGGCTCGGCCACGAAGAGCGTGCCGTCGGGCGCCACGGCCATGAAGCGCGGGTGGTCGAGCCCCGAGGCGAAGACGCCGGCGCTGTAGCCCTCGGCCAGCACCAGCTCGGTCTCGCCGGCAGCGCCCCGGTCCAGGTTGATCCCAACCGCCCGGAGCAGCGGCTCACGGAAGAGATACGCCGCACCGAGCAGCACCACGACCACGACGATCGCGAAGAGCCCGAGCCGAAGGACCCGCGTCATCCCGCGGTCAGCCGCTGTGCTTGAGCAAGTGCAGCAGCAGCACCACCGGAGTCTTGGCTACCACGCTGTGTGGCGTGTTCGCGGGCATGTGCATCCAGGTCCCGGCCGGGGCCTCGACCGAATCGTCTCCGAGCGTGATGGTGGCCTCACCCTCGACCACCTCCAGCGTCACCGGCCACGGGGCGGTGTGGTCGGAGAGCTGCTGGCCCGGAGCGAACGAGAAGTGGACCACGCGCACGTCGTCGTCGTTGTAGATGGCTCGGCTGACGATGCCGTCATCGGGCGTCTCGACCGGAGCGCGCAGGTCGACGATGGTGGTGGAGTCGGACATCAGGGGTCTCCTTCTCGTTGGCGGTCGTAGCTGGCGAGGGCGGCGATGAGCGTCCGGCGTGACTCGCTCACCGTAGCCGCTTCTCCATCCAGTGGGTCGCGAACGGCTCACGGTTGAAGGGCGGCACCTCGATGTAGCCGCGTGCCCGATACATGCGCACCGCAGCACTCAGCCGGCCGTTGCTGTCGAGTCGTGTCCGCTCGCAGCCCTCGGCGAAGGCTGCGGACTCGAGCGCATCGAGCAGCCGACCGCCCAGGCCGCGCCCGCGAGCCTCCTTCGCGATCCACATGCGCTTGATCTCACCGATCCCGCCTTCGAGCAGCTTCACGGCGCCACAACCGACGGCCGGTCCGACCTCGCCCCGACGCACGATCAGCACCAGGCCGTGCGGTCGCGTCAGGTCATCGACAGCCAACGGCAGCGCCTCATCCGACTTGTAGCCGAACAACGCGCCGAGCTCGCTGTAGTACTGCTCGAAGCACCAGCGGACGTCGTCACTGTCGGCCGGCTCCTCGCGGAACACGAAACGGTCCATGCACCGTGAGTATCGCCGTTCTGCGCCGTACCATCGCAGGATGAGCGAACCGCAGACACTGCCCTACGGCTCTTGGCCGTCTCCCATCAACATCGACCTCGCCGTCGGCTCATCACGCGGACTGTCGGAACCCCGCCAGGACGGAGATGACATCTACGTGCTCGAGTCACGTCCAGAGGAGAAGGGTCGCGTCGTGCTGCTGCGTCGGACTCCCGACGGCGAGCTGGCCGACATGGCGCCCGGACTCAACGTGCGCACGCGCGTGCACGAGTACGGCGGCGGCGCCTACACCGTGACCGACGGTGTCATCGCCTTCAGCGAGTTCGACGACAACCGGCTGCTGCTCAAGGGTTCGCCTTCGGCCGAGCCGACCGAGCTGGTGACTGACCCTGCGCTGCGCTTCGCCGACATGGCACTCGACCTCGTGCGCGACCGCGTCTACGCGGTGATGGAGGACCAGACCGATTCGGCCATCGAGGCGCGCAACCTGCTCGTGGCCGTCTCGCTGGCCGACGGCTCGATCACCGAGCTGGCCAGCGGCCACGACTTCTACTCGGACCCCGTCCTGTCTCCCGATGGCGCACGACTCGCGTTCCTCACCTGGGACTTCCCTCGCATGCCCTGGGACGGCACCGACCTGTGGGTGGCTGAGATCGCGGACGACGGTTCGCTGAGCGAGCCGGTCCACGTCGACGGCGGTGCGACCGAGTCGATCTGCCAGCCCAAGTGGTCGCCCGACGGCTCGCTCGTCTACGCCTCCGACAGCAGCGACTGGTGGAACCTCTACCGCTGGCGCGTGGGCGCTTCGGGCGCCTCGGAGATCGCGCCCATGGAGGCCGAGGTCGGCGGTCCGCAGTGGGTCTTCGGCCTGTCGGAGTACGACATCGACGCTGACGACACCATCTACGCCTTCGCCCACGGCCCTGATGGCGCACGGCTGCTGGCGCTGGGTCAGTCCACCGCACCGCGCGAGATCGAGTTCGAGGAGAACGGGCTCTCCTACGTGCGCGTGTCGGACGGCGTGCTCACGGCGCTCGCCGGTTCGTTCACTCGGCCGACCGCGCTGGTGCGCATCGATCTCGCCAGTGGGGCCGAAGAGCGGCTGCTGCAGGCTAACGAGCTGACCATCGACGAGGCCTACCTCTCGACGCCACGGCACGTGGCTTACCCGACGTCGGGCGACCGCACCGCCTACGGCTGGTACTACCCGCCGACGAACCCGGATGTCGTCGCGCCCGCAGGCACGGCGCCGCCGCTGGTGGTCATGCTCCACGGTGGCCCCACCAGCCAGGCGCGGACCTCGCTGAGCCTGCAGCGGCAGGCCTTCACCAGTCGCGGCTTCGCCGTGATGGACGTCGACTACGGTGGCTCCACCGGCTACGGCCGAGCTTTCCGCGATCAGCTGCGAGAGCAGTGGGGTGTCGTCGACGTGGACGACTGTGCCGCGGCTGCGACCTGGTTGGCAGAGCAGGGGCTGGCCGACCCGGAGCAGCTGGCCATCCGCGGCGGCAGCGCAGGCGGCTACACCACGCTGGCCGCGCTCTGCTTCAAGGACGTCTTCGGCGCCGGCAACTCGTTCTACGGCCTCGGCGACCTGGAGGCCTTCGTCGACATCACCCACAAGTTCGAGTCGCGCTACATGGACTATCTCATCGGGCCCTATCCCGAGACCGCCGAGCGGTACCGCGAGCGCTCACCCAACCACTACAGCGATCGCATCAGCTGCCCGGTGCTGGTGATGCAGGGCGCCGACGACAAGGTCGTGCCACCGTCCCAGGCCGAGGGCATCGTGCGGGCGTTGCAGCAGAACGGGCTGCCGCACGCATACCTCCTTTTCGAGGGGGAGGGGCACGGATTCCGAATGGCCCCGAACCAGCAGCGGGCGCTGGAGGCGGAGCTCTCCTTCTACGCGCAGGTCTTCGGCTTCGAGCTGGCGGATGACTTCGAACCACTCGAGGTCACCGGTCTGTAGCGTTCGATGGCTCGCGCCGGCCGCTCATCACATGGAGGCTGAACTCGACGCGTCGACGCTCGAAGTGCCCGTTCTCAGCCGCACGGAGCCTGATGCTGACGATCTCAGCCTGACCGGGGCTGAGAGGCGACAGTCGCCGTGCCGACCGGCCCAGTTCAGCCAGCAGGGGATGGGCGTTCGCTCTCGTCGCTCATGGCCCGCCAGACAAGGGAAGACGGCCGCCGGAAGGGGGCCGGCGGCCGTCGTTGACGAGGGGGTGAACTCGGGTTCTAGGCGTCGGTCGCGGCGGCGTCCTCGGTCGTCTCCTCGGCGGCGTCTTCGGTTTCCTCGGCGGCCTCCTCGGCCTCGACGTCTTCCTCGGCCGCGGCCGGCTTGACCACGATGCGGGAGGCGACGAACTCGGCATCGTCCTCCGCGTCAGACCTGACCACGACCTCGGTGCCCGGCCTCGATCTCGGTGGTCTCGATCTCCGTGGGGGCGAGACGCGTGCGGCTCAGACCACGCCGGCTGGTGATCTCCTGCTCCTCGAAGGCGACGGCCTCGGTGTCATCGTCGATGACGACGGTGACGGTCTCGCCGCTCGCGAGCGAGAAGCTCAGGCTCTCAGCGGCGGCGCTGTCCACGACGCCCTGCTCGACGCGCATGGTGGTGATGCCGTCAGCGGTCTGGACGGTGCGCTCGGTGCGCTCGACGTCGGCATCGAGACCGCGCATGCCGCCGCCCATGCCGCGATCGCCCATGCCGCGATCGCCCATGCCACGAGCGCGCATCTCGCCGCCCATGCCGGGGCCACCCTTCATGCCGCCCATGCCGGCCTTGGCGCCCATCTGCGGGCCGCCGCTCATGCCCCGGTCGTCGTTCCGATCACGTGGGCCGGCTGCCGCGACCGCGGCGGTGCCGCCGATCACGAGCGCCAGCGTGGTGCCGACGACAGCGGTGGTGCGAGTGGTCTTGTTCATGTCGTTCCTGACCTCAGGTTCTGCCCGACGGCGCCAGGAGAGTGCGCCGGTCCACCGTTCGGTGTGACGCAATGAACGATGGAAGTCCAACGTACGTCGCACCACGGGGCGGTGTAATCGTGGCGTAAGGCCGTGCCGAAACGCGGTGCGCAGTTGGCGTCGGGAAAGTCCGTGTAACGTCAACACAAGTGAATTGAGCTGTGTTGGGGTTACATCGCCGGACCATCCCTTGGCAGCCGCCCTTGTCGAAGAGCCCTGGGGTGCCGGACACCTGCTGTCCTAGTGCCATGTGGCCTGTTGACTAGCGATGGGAAGGTCTCGATATCCGCATCCCCGCTGAACGACGCGCGCGCTTGCGCCAACGCTGGTCGAGGCCACGCAGGGAACGCACGGCGCGGAGGTGGACCCTGGCGTCGGCGCGGGCCTGTTCCAGGGCGATGAGTTGGTCGGTGAGGGCGGCGGTATCCATGCCGCACCGTCGGCCGAAGGACGTCTGCCGTCAATCGCGCTCTGGCGGATCGAGCGTGTCGATCATCACCTCCCAGGTGTAGACGTCGCTGTCGCCGCAGTGGGAATAGGTCGTGCCCGACAGCGTCGTGCCGTCGAAGGAGAAGGTATCGCGGTCACAGTCGCTCTTGGGCGTGAACGTGAGCGGGCTCTCGGTATACGCCCCCCGGGACAGCCAGGCGAAGCCCTCGTCGCCGCCGCAGGCGAACCGGCTGCCTTCGAGGTGGTGCCAGCTATCGCCCCCGTAGGTGACGGAATACTCCCGACCGTCTATCTCGAGCGTGGCCGAGCCGTCGAACGGGCACACCAGCTCGGTCTTGCCCTCCTCGTCGGGGTCGAGGCCGAAGAGCGTGTGCACCAGCCGCGCGGTCCCGCTGGGGGTAGCATCGGAGGCCTCGATCCGCGCGCGGAACGTGGCGCCGGCGTCCTTGGCGATGGCCACGATGCGGACCTCGCCGATGTCGGACCCCTCGATGATGGGCTCGATGACGAGCTCGGCACCACCGTCGTGCTCGATGATGGGCCCGCCGTCGATGCGGAACATGAAGGGCGGTCCGGGCTCGATGGTCAGTTTCGC
Organism: uncultured Chloroflexia bacterium; assembly: GCA_963752475.1. Classification (GTDB taxonomy): domain Bacteria; phylum Chloroflexota; class Limnocylindria; order Limnocylindrales; family CSP1-4; genus JAFMJV01. The sequence goes on from CAVVYR010000006.1 coordinate 26,945, forward strand.
CGGCTTGGCGGGCGGGTACGTGCCCTCCCAGGCAGCGTAGCGCGAACCGCTCACGACCGTGAGGGCATAGACGCTGTTCGCCTGCATGACCGCCTTGACCGTGCCGGCGGCGCGATCGATCTGCGGCTTGTCGTTGTTGCCCAACAGGCGCATGCCATCGCCGGCCTTGCCGTTCCGCTCGGCGACGATGCCGATGAAGTCACCGAACCAGATGCCTGACTCGATGGGCGCGACGATGCCGAAGCCGGGGAGCGACCCGGTCAGCAGGTACTCGGCGTATTCCCTGATGGCGGCACGGAAGCGTTGCGGCCAGCCTGTCGCGTAGACGATGAAGGTGCCCTTGTTCACTGCCTGCACGAAGTCCGCGACCGTCATCGTCGGATCGGACGCATACATCGAGGCCAGCAGGCGTTGGGCGTGCTGGTAGAACTCGTCTGCCGGCCACTGGTTCGGACCGAGCTGGCTGACGTTGCGTGATCCATAGGTCGAGCGGCCGTAGAGGTGCGCGTTGCGTGGCGCGCCGGCGGGTTCGATGAGGAACGTAGCGACCTCGGCGGTCGTCTCCATCCACCAGGTGTCGGCACCATTGGTCGCAGCGAGGCCCATGAAGTAGTGCTCGTCCTGGATCCAGTGGAACAGCTCGTGCCACAGTTCCATGCGCGCCGAGAGCGAGGGCCCGGCCTCGGAGCCGGCCAGCTGTTTCGCCGCACCCTCGCCGAGATAGACGACGCCGCTCTTCCAGCTGTAGTACGGGTCCCCGTCGCCGGGCTCGATGGCGATGACGAGCGGGTTCTTCTTGCCGATGGCCGCAGCCGTGAAGCCGAGGGTGCGATACCGATGCATGCCCTCCCAGCCCGCGCGGATGACCTCGCGCACCGCGGCCGGTGTGGCCTTGGACTTGCCGAAGACGACCCGTACCGAGCCGTCGGATGCCTGGAGGCAGTCCTTGCGCTTGCCCTTGCCCGACACCTTGGGACACTTCTTCGCCTTCCAGCCGGGGTTGTCAGGGGAGTAGCTGATCGGCGGCGCGCCCTCCATCACGAGGGGCTCGTCGGCTGCGGCCGGCTCGGCCCCGACGGCGGACAGGCTGGTCACGACCATGGCCGTGATGGTGAGTAGAAGACTGGTCGTCCGGCGGTACGCGCGCATCGATGAGACCCCCATATGTCATCCCGCGTCGGCAGGATGCGCTGTGATCGCTGCGACAAGTATCGGCCGGGGCCGATCCGGCGGCAAGATGTCCACGTCCGCACTGTGCCGGCCTCTGACTGTTCGGTTTCTTCGCTTTGGGCGGATCCTTGGATCCCAGGATGACCGCAGCCCTGGAGATGCCCCCCTGAGCTTTCCAAGCTTCCCTACGCGAGTCGCGCCGCGCGTGAGGCCATCCATGTAACCCCAACACAACTCAATTCACTTGAGTTGGGGTTACACCGACTTCCCCGACGCAGAATGCGCACCCCGCCGAAACGCCCGGAGGCGGGGTTGGCCACGGTTGGAGCCATGTGCTATAGTTTTTCGGCGAGGTGGAGCAGTGGTAGCTCATCGGGCTCATAACCCGAAGGTCGGCGGTTCGAATCCGTCCCTCGCAACCAACGATTTCTGACGTGAGAACCCCGGGTCCCGCCCCCGGGGTTTTCCTTTTTCCTCCTGTTTCGGGCACTTCGTCCCATGCGGCGTATTCGGGTGGGACGTACTCTCTGGGCACGATGACACGACGCACTTCCCTCTTCCTGATCCTGTCCGTCCTCCTCGCCCTGCTCGCGACACCCGTCGTCGCGCAAGAGGAGGCCACGCCCGAAGCCGAGGTCACGGCTGCGCCCACCGCGGCTGCCGAATCCGAAGCGACCGAGCCCGAAGCGGCCGAGCCCGAAGCGGCCGAGACGCCCGAGGGCCAGGCCGAAGCCGACGAACCCGTCGCGCCCGCCGCGATCCTCGCTGCCGACGGGCCGTTCGCCCAGGCCGTCTTCTACTTCTCACCGACGTGCGGCCACTGTGAGTACGTCATCACCAACACGCTCCCCGGCCTCTTCGCTGACAACGGCGGCGATTACGCGGTCACCTACGACGAGACCGTCCTGCCCGATCAGCCGTCGTTCTACCTCATGAGCAACGGCGCGCTACAGCTGCTCATGGTCGATACCTCTACCGCTGCCGGCAACGAGATGTTCAGCGAGGACACCGACCGTCTCGGCATCGACTCGCCCGGCGTGCCGCGTCTGAGCTTCAACAACGAGGACTACCTCGTCGGATCCGGTGATATCCCGGACCTGTTCCCCGGTGTCGTGGCCGACAGCCTGGCCGCGGACGGCATGGGCTGGCCGCCGGTCCCAGGGATCGATGAGGCGCTCGCGCCGTTCATCGAGGAGGGCTCTGTGGTCGACCCCGACGCCGAGGCGAGCGAGGCTTCCGAGGAAGCTGGCGACGAGGTCGATGAGGCTTTGGCGGTGCTTCCGCTCGGCGGTGGCGACGAGGGCTGGACCGACCGCTTCGGCAACGATGTCGTCGGCAACAGCATCTCGGTGGTGGTGCTGGCCCTGCTGCTTCTGACCGCCATCGCGGCGCCCATCCTGGCCATCCGCGGCTCACTGCCCAGCTTCCCCGGCTGGGTCGTGATCGTGCTGGCCGTGATCGGCATCGGGGTCGCGGCCTACCTGGCCAACGTGGAGACCACCGGCAGCGCCGCCGTCTGTGGTCCGGTCGGTGATTGCAACGCGGTCCAGCAGAGCGAGTACGCCAAGCTCTTCGGTATCCCCATCGGGGTCCTGGGCGTCCTCGGCTACGCTGCCATCGGTGGGCTCTGGATCGTCTCTCGGGTGGCCAAGGGCACCGCGGCCGACGCCTCGACCGTGCTCATCGGCATGGGCGCCTGGATCGGCACGCTCTTCTCCGTCTACCTTACGTTCCTGGAGCCCTTCGTCATCGGTGCCACCTGCATGTGGTGCATCACGTCGGCGGTGGTGATGATGGCGCTGCTGTGGGTCTCCGCCGGGCCGGCCATCGAAGCGTGGCACCGCCTGCGCGGCGACCCGACCCAGCCCGCAGCGGCGGCGCCCAGCCTTCGCGCCTAGCCCCAGCGCCTAGCGCTAACGGCGCCAGAAGTCGAAGCGATCCTTCCCGGGGGTCTCTTGCTGTCCGGCGAGTGGCTCAGTCGACGGGGCGTGGTCCCGGCTCTGCGGACAGTGGTGTGCGCCGTGGTGGTGCCCGCGCGTGCTCCAGCCGGTGCCGGATGGTCTGGGGATGTGTTGCTGTCAACAACAAGCAAGACGGCGGTTCGTGCCTGGGTTCTCTCGGGCGGCGGAGTCGCTGGTGCCGCTGATGTGGCCACCTGTCGCTCCCGCCGACGCTAGGCATGCTCGTAGCCACCGAATCGAGGTAGAGGGGCCGAGTCCGGCCCGGCGCTGAGCGTGACCGGGCATGGCCAAGGCCGCGGACGCGCGGATCAGTGGCGCTTGAACGTGCGCTTGTGCGTCTACCGTCGACCCGGGCGACAACTGTCTACAGCGGACGGTCGGACGGGCCCGTAGCGTCGACGCCAGCGACGTCTGACTACATGCGACGACAGGGGCGACGTCAACCCGCGACGACAGGGGCGGTGCGAACCACTCGCGACGATAGGGGCGACGTCAACACCCGCGACGACAGGGGCGGTGCGAACCACTCGCGACGATAGGGGCGACGTCCAACACCCGCGACGACAGGGGCGGTGCGAACCACTCGCGACGACAGGGGCGACGTCCAACACCCGCGACGACAGGGGCGGTGCGAACCACTCGCGACGACAGGGGCGACGTCCAACACCCGCGACGACAGGGGCCGTGCGAACCACTCGCGACGACAGGGGCGACGCGAGGCCACAGGGCGACGCGAAGCACCCGCGACGACAGGGGCGACTCGAGGGGAAGCTCCGGCGAGCGAAGTCGTTGCCTCGCGAGCGCTACGGGTCTAGCGGCGCCAGAAGTCGAAGCGGTCCTTCCCAGGCCTGAACCCCGAAGCCTCGGCCACGGCTGTCGCGTCAGCGAAGCCGATGCCTACGCGCACGTCCGTGTGCGCGTCCGACCCGAAGGACACGGCCGGACCACCGACGTCGTGCCACAAGCGCAGCACGCGCTCGTCGAGCGGTAGCCGCGTGTTGATCTCCAGGGCGCGGCCCGAACGAGCCAGGCTGCCGAGGGTCTCGCGGTACTCGGCCTCGAAGGCGAGCGGGTCGTGCTCGCGGCCGGAGGCCACGATGTGGCGGACGAGGTAGTCGATATGGGCGAAGACCTCGAAGTGGTCGTCGGCCTCGATCATGGTCACGGCTTCGGCGAGGTAGGCGCGGACGGCCTGGGCTTCGGTGGGGCCTTCGATCTCGGCGGTGTAGAACCACTCGTCGATCGCGCGCGGCCGGCCGTCGATGCGTGCCGAGTGGAGCGAGCCGAGGATTCGCTCGAAGCGGCCGCTCGAGATGAGTTCGTCCACTTGCGCCGGGAACCAGTGCGGCTCGCCGATCTCGAGGCCGGTCAGGATGCGCAGTGTCGGATACGCCGCACGGCAGCGCTCGACCGATTCGAAGTAGGCCGTGAAGTCGATGGCCGGGGCATGGAAGGTGGAGGTCTCGTCGACGAAATCGGCGCCCTCGCGCGGGAACATGTGCAACGCGTCGGGTGGCACGTACCAGGGCGTCAGGTCCAGATGCTCGGTGAACGCGACCGAGGGCAGGCCCAGCTCCACGGCTCGGGCGCAGGCGGCATCCATCGAGCCGCGGCCGGCGGCATCCCAGCTGAACTGGGAGTGGACGTGGTTATCTGCAGGAAGTGTCGGTGGAGTCACGCCCCTACTGTGCCACGGCTGCGATGACGCGAGCGAGCTCGCGCTCACCGGTGGCGTTGATATCGAGGACCAGGCCGCGCGCTGGATGGGGCAGCTGCTGGTAGTAGCTCAGCGCCTCGCAGGCGATGCCGTCGGCCTTGAGTCGATCGGCCACGGCCTGGTCGTTCGGCAGGTCGGCACGGATGCAGAGCGAGAGGCCGGCGTCGAGCCCGCCCACGTCGAGCCCAGGTGCCTCGGCCTCCAGTCGCGCGGCGAGGCGCGCGCGTTGGCGTCGATAGCGGGCACGGCTGAGCCGCAGATGTCGGTCGAAGCCACCACTGCGCAGCAGCTCGGAGAAGGTCGCCTGGCTCAGCACCTGCGTGCCCAGGTCGAAGGCGGCCTTGAGCTCCACCGCCGAGTCGATGAGCGCCCGTGGCAGCACCATCCAGCCAAGGCGCAGTCCGGGCGCGAGCGTCTTGGAGATCGACGAGCCGCTGATCACGCGCTCGGGATCGAACGGCTGGATGGAGCCGATGGGGTTGCTGTCGTAGCGGAACTCGGCGTCGTAGTCGTCCTCGATGACGTAGCGACCGTCGGCGGCTCGGACCCATTCGAGGAGCTCGCGACGCCGCTCGGGTGCCAGCACCACGCCGGTGGGGTAGTGATGCGCCGGGGTCACCAGCACGGCCATCGCACCCGAACGCTCCAGGTCTTCGACGACCAGCCCATGACGGTCGACGCGCACCGGCGGCGTCTCGACGCCCCAGGTTCGCAGCTGCTCTCGCGCTCCGGTGGAGCCGGGCTCCTCGACCGCGATGGCCGCTACGCCATGGGCCGGCAGGATCCGCGCCAGCACCGCGAAGCCCTGGGCCAGCCCGTTGACGATGAGGATGTCGCCCGCGCCGGCACGCAGGCCTCGCACGCGGCCGAGATACGAGGCCAGCTCGCGGCGGAGCGGCTCGTAGCCCTGCGGGTGGCCGTAGCGCAGGTCGGCGTCCGGGAGGGTCTCGAGCATGCGTCGGTGTGCGCGTAGCCACTCCCGTCGTGGGAAGAGGCCGGTGTCGGGCAGACCGGGGTTGTGGTGGATGGGGGAGGGGCGGACGGCAGTGGCCGTCGCACTGACGGTCGGCCTGATGTCGGCCACGCTCGTACCCGAGCCGCGTCGGCTCTCGAGGTATCCCTCCGCCGTTAGCTGCTCGTAGACGCCGACGGCGATCCCCCGCGAGACGCCCAGGTCGTGTGCCAGCGAGCGCGTGGACGGCAGGCGTACGCCGGGTGCGAGGGCTCCGCCTCGTATCGCGTCACGGAGCTGCTCAGCGAGGGTCATGGACCACTGCCCGCGGGGCGCCCCTTCGACGGACACGAGCAGGTCGCGGCCGAAAGTGGTCCAGTCACAACCTTGTGGAGTGGTTCTACTCACAGGACCACTCTGCCACTACCGTGCAAGCCATGCAGTCACGTTCGTTCGGCGTCTTCGGTGCCATCGTGGCCATGCTCGCGGTGGGCACCGGGATCACCGTCTCTGCCGAGCTCGTCGACTACCCGGTGTTCGGTGCCCAGGCGCTCCGCTACCTGGTGGCCACGGCCATCCTCGCGGGTGCCGTGTCGTTGTTCCGCCGGCCGTTGCCCCGACCACGCGGAACGGACTGGCTCTGGCTCATCGGTGTCGCTGCCACCGGCCTCGTGCTCTTCAACATCGCCGTCATCCGCTCGGTCGAACATGCCGAGCCGGCCGCGGTGGCCATCCTCATCAGTGCCGTCCCGCTCATCCTGCTCGTGGGGGAGTCGGTCCGCGTCCGCCGGCGCCCGTCACCGCAGCTGGTGGCCGGTGTCGTGCTCGTGGTCATCGGTGCCGCGCTCGTCCAGGGTGGCGGACGCGCCACGATCGAAGGCCTCGCCTGGGCCTTCGTGGCGCTCGTGTGCGAAGCCGCCTTCACGCTGCTCGCGGTGCCGGTGCTCGGACGGTTGGGTGCGGTCGGCGTGTCCATCCACACGTGTTGGATGGGCGCCCTCATGTTCGGCGTGCTGGCGCTCGGCATCGATGGCGCCGACGCGGTCACGACGATGCATACCGGCGCGCTGCTGGCGCTGGCCTACCTGGCCGTGGTCCAGACGGCCATCGCCTTCTCGCTCTGGTACAGCGCGGTGAACATCCTGGGAGCTGCGGTCGCGGGCCTCTTCGTCGGCCTCATGCCCATCGGTGCCGCGGTCAGCGGCCTGGTCCCGGGGCTGACGACCGTGACCCCGGCGGTCATCGGCGGCGCGGTCCTCGTGGGGGTCGGCATCGCCGTGGGGCTGAGCGCCCGATTGGCAGCGGGGTCGCCCGAGCCCACGCCGCACACGGTTACGATGGAGGCATGAGCACCGGACCTGCCGATCGCTACACCCATGGACACCACGATTCGGTGCTGGCGTCCCATCGCACGCGTACGGTGGCCAACTCGGCGGCCTATCTGCTGCCACGCCTGGGCCCTGGCCAGCGGCTGCTCGATGTCGGCTGCGGTCCAGGCACCATCACCGTCGATCTCGCTGCGCGCGTGGCTCCAGGCGAGGTCGTGGCCCTCGATCGTGAAGCCGACATGCTGGCCGAGGTCGCGCGGCTGGCCGCCGACAACGGCGCCTTCAACGTGACTCCGACCGTCGGCGACGTCTATGACCTTGGATACCCTGAGGGCGTCTTCGACGTCGTCCATGCCCACCAGGTCCTGCAACACCTATCCGATCCAGTGGCGGCGCTGCGCGAGATGCGCCGCATCACGCGCCCGGGCGGGCTCGTGGCAGCACGCGATGCCGACTACGCGGCCATGATCTGGTACCCGCTCGACCCACGCCTCGACCGATGGCTGGAGATCTACCACGCGGTCGCGCGCGCCAACCGGGCCGAGCCCGATGCCGGTCGCCGGCTCCTCGCCTGGGCACACGCGGCCGGGTTCTCCGACGTCGCCCCCAGTGCCTCGACGTGGGTCTTCGCCGACGAGGCCAGTCGTCGATGGTGGGGCGAGACCTGGGCCGAACGCACGCTGAGCTCGGACCTCGCCGGGCAGGCACTGGACAGGCGCATCGCCACTCGTGCGGAGCTCGAGGACGTGGCTGCCGGCTGGCGGTCCTGGCTGGCACACCCGGACGCCTGGTTCAGCGTCCTCCACGGGGAGATCCTGGCGACGCCCTAGTTGCTGATCGAGCGGTACTTGCGCACTCCCAGCGGGGCGAACACCGCCAACATCACCACCATCCAGCCCATGGTCACCAGGACCGGGTACTCACCCGGGATGCCCTGGGCCGGGAACGGGTTGGGGTTGCCCCACAACTCTCGCAGCGACGCGGTCAGCGTGCTCACCGGGTTCCAGGCGGCGACCGGCTGGAGCCAGTCCGGCAGCGTGCCGATGGGCACGAAGACGTTGGACACGAAGGTCAGCGGCAGGATGACGATGAACGAGACCTGCTGGGCGACCTCGACCGACGGCAGCCGCAGGCCCAGCCAGACCCCCACCCACGACATGACGAAGGCATAGGCCAGGGCGCCACCGATGCCGAGCAGGAGCCCGATGAGGCCGGTGTTCACGGTCCAGCCCACGACGAAGCCCGAGATCATCAGCACCATGAGGATGCCGCCGTTGTAGATGACGTCCGAGACGGAGCGCCCGAAGAGCACGGCCGAGCGCGCCATGGGCAGGGAGCGGAAGCGGTCGATGATGCCCTTGTGCAGGTCCTCGGTCATGCCGATGGCGGTGGTGGCCGAGGCGAACGTCAGCGTCTGCACGAAGATGCCCGGCATCAGGTACTCGGTGTAGCTGGCGCCGCCGGGCAGGGGGATGGCGCCGCCGAACACGACCGAGAACAGCAGCACGAACATGATCGACTGGAGGATGGCGAAGATGGCCAGCTCGGGGATGCGCGGGATGCGCTTGAGGTAGCGCCACGTCAGCATCAGCCCGTCGTCGACCGCACCTCGCAGCCCTCGGTCCGCGGCTGGTGCGGGGGCGCTCACTGGTGCACCCTCTTCCTGTCGGTAGTCGCAGATCGACTGCCGATGCACCCGAGGTGCCGTCGGGTCACTGCCCCGCTCGCTCGAACCTTCGAGGTCCAGCATGAGTTCCGCAGGACCCGGCGGTCATCCGGGACGCCGTGACCGTCGACAGGGCTGTGCGCCATGGCCATCACCGGCCGGGAGCGCCGATCAGTGAGCTGACAGGCAGATGCGTCCCGGCACCGAGATGCGGGTGCCTCCCCACTGGGATCAGCAGCGAGGAGGCTGACATGCAGTCTGCCAGTATCACCCCGAGTCGGGGCTCGTCCGACCAGCCCGTCAGCGTCGCCGTCACCGGTGGCGTGGACTGGGCCAGCGCCGATCATGCCGTGGCCGTCGTCGACGACGATGGCCGCCAGCTCGCCCGCGAGCGCGTCGAGCACACCGCCGCGGGCCTGCGGGCGATGGTGCGGTTCCTGGCCGATCATGGCGTGGCCGAGGTCGCCATCGAGCGTGGCGACGGCCCGGTGGTCGAGGCCCTGCTCGACGCCGGGCTGACCGTCGTCGTCATCAGCCCCAACCAGCTCAAGGGCCTCCGTTCGCGCTACGGCTCGGCCGGCAACAAGGACGACCGCTTCGACGCCTTCGTGCTCGCCGACACCCTGCGCACCGACCGGGCCCGGCTTCGCCCGCTGACCCAGGACACCGAGGCCACGCGGACCCTGCGCGCCACCGTGCGGGCCCGTCGCGACCTGGTCAGGCACCGCGTCGCGGTGTGCAACCAGCTTCGCGCCCACCTGCAGGCCACCTTCCCCGGCGTGGTCGGCCTGTTCGCAGAGCTGGACTCGCCGATCAGCCTGGCCTTCCTGGCCCGCTTCGACTCCCAGGCACGTGCCGACTGGCTCTCCCCCGGGCGGCTGGCGGCCTGGCTGGCCAGCGTCGGCTACAGCGGCCGCAAGGACCCCGCCGACCTCCATGCCCGACTGCAGGCCGCACCCCGGGGCCCGGTCGGACCCGACGGTGCCGCCCGGGCCCATGTCACCCGCGCCCTGCTCAGCGTGCTCGACGGCCTGGTCGAGCAGATCGGGACCCTCGAGGCGCAGATCACCGAGCAGCTCGCCCTTCACGCCGACGCCCACATCTTCCGGTCCCTGCCCCGCAGCGGCACCGTCCGCGCCGCCCGGCTGCTCGCCGAGATCGGCGACGTCCGCGCCCGCTTCCCCGACGCCGCCTCCCTGGCCTGCCTGGCCGGCGTCGCGCCCTCGACCAGACAGTCCGGCAAGCACCGAGCCGTCACGTTCCGCTGGGCGGTCGACAAGGAGCTCCGCGACGCGGTCTGCGACTTCGCCGGCGACTCCCGACGCGCCAACCCCTGGGCCGCGAAGATCTACGACGACGCCATCGCCCGGGGCAAGGACCACCCCCACGCGACCCGCATCCTGGCCCGTGCCTGGCTCGGCGTGATCTGGCGCTGCTGGCAGGATGACGCCGCCTACGAACCCGCCCGACACCACGCCCTCCAGGCCATGCAGGACACCGCCATGGCGGCCCAGGGTTGACACAGGGCTACTCATGCCTGCACCTCCTCGGTCGCCCCGGCCGGTTCGTCGGTGGCCGTTTCGGCCACGCGGCCCGTGAGCGAGAGGAAGACGTCGTCGAGGGTGGGCCGGCGCATGCCGATGTCGTCGACGACGATGCCTCGTTCGTCGAGCTCGCGGAAGACGCCGAAGAGCCTCTCCGAACCGCCGCCTGCCGCGACGCTGAGGTAGCGCGTGCCGGGCTTCACCTGGACCTCGCCGTCGCCGTGCTTCGCGAGCACCTGCTGCACGAAGGCCACGTCGTCCGCGCTGCTGACGTGGACCTCGACGCGCTCGCCGCCGACCTGCCGCTTGAGCTCGTCGGCGGTGCCGTGCGCGATGACCCGGCCATGGTCGATGACGACGATGTCCTGGGCCAGCTCGTCAGCCTCCTCGAGGTACTGCGTCGTCAGCAACAGCGTGGTGCCGTCGCGCACGAGGCCGCGGATCACGTCCCACATCCCCAGCCGGCTGCGTGGGTCGAGTCCGGTCGTGGGCTCGTCGAGGATGAGCAGCCGCGGTCGACCGATGATGGCGCTCGCGAGGTCCAGCCGTCGACGCATGCCACCCGAGTAGGTCTTGACCACCCGGTCTGCGGCATCGACGAGGTCGAATTGCTCGAGCAGCTCGGCCGCCCGGGCGTGGGCCTCCTTCGACGACAGTTGGTACAGCCGGCCGAAGAGCCACAGGTTCTCCGAGCCGGTGAGGTTCTCGTCGACCGCGGCGTATTGGCCGGAAAGGCCGATGACGTGCCGCAGCTGCTGCGCCTCGCGGACGACGTCGTAGCCGGCGACGGTGCAGGTGCCTTCGTCGGGGTGGAGCAGGGTGGAGACGATGCGTACGGTCGTGGTCTTGCCGGCGCCGTTGGGGCCGAGCAGTCCCAGGACCGTGCCCTCGGGGACTTCGAGGTCGAGCCCGTCGAGAGCACGCACCTCATTCTTGCGGGAGCGGTAGACCTTGACCAGGCCTTCGGCTTCGATGATCGCCACGTGGTCGATGTACCCTCTCGTTCACGGCTGGGCCCCCCGTGAAGGTTGCAGCATAGCGGCCCCACGCGATCGGCTCGTGACAGTGCCCCTTGGCGCCGACGGTGATCTCTCCGCGGATGCTGTCAGCCGGGCACCACGGTAGTGCGGGTGGCGCAGTGGGTGTGTCCACCCGCCAGGCTTCATGGGCATCCGTCGCCTCCACCGACGTGGCGGATCCACGCCGGGCGACTTCGAGCCCGATGTCGACCGAGGCGACGTAGATGGCCGATCCGGGCGACTCCTGTAGTCACCTGTCGACGAGGCCGACGCAAGTCCAACAGAGTTCAGGTCGTTGTTGGACCAGCGTCGATGGGAGCGACGTGTGTCCACCATCAACGGCCCTTCGGACGCGGTCGGACGCTCGCCCAGAACGGAGGGGCTCCGCCGCGTGACTACAAGGGTCGATAGCGTCGATGGGAGCGACGGATGTCCATCGCCAGGGTCCGCCGTCGCGCGGGCCGATCTCATGGGTGGCACGTCGGTCCACTCATCCAGAACGACGCATGGCCAAGAAGGCGCGAAGGAACCGGCCTGACGCGATAAGGTCTTGTCCGTGGTACTTCCCATCGCGGTGGCGTCGGGCTTCGTCCTGGCGCTGCTGGTCCCGCTCGTTCGCCGCTCCCTTGGCCGATGGGCCTACCTCGTGTTTGCGGCCGTGCCCGCGTTGCTGGCCCTCCTCTTCGTCAGCCTCGCGCCAGGCGTGCTCGACGGCGAACCCGTGCGCTCGACGAGCGAGTGGGTGCCGCAGCTGAACTTGTCCCTGTCGTTCTCGCTCGATGGGCTCGCGCTGCTCTTCAGCCTGCTCATCACCGGCATCGGCGTGGCCGTCATCCTCTACGCCGAGCACTACCTTCACGGCCACGCCGAGATCGACCGTTTCCACGCCCTGGCGTTGGCCTTCATGGCCTCGATGCTCGGGCTCGTCCTGGCTGATGACCTCCTCCTCGTCCTCGTCTTCTGGGGCCTGACGGGCGTCACCTCTTACCTGCTCATCGGCTTCGAGCACTCGATGGGCACCTCCCGGCTCTCGGCCCAGCAGGCACTGCTCGTGACCGTCACCGGCGAGCTGGCGATGATCGCCGGTCTCGTGCTGCTGGGCTACGCCGGCGACAGCTTCATCATCTCGGAGGTGCTGGCAGCCGGGGAGACCGTCCAGGCGGACGCGCGCTACGGCCTGCTGACGCTCCTCATCCTGCTCGGGGCGCTGGCCAAGTCGGCCCAGTTCCCCTTCCACTTCTGGCTGCCCAACGCCATGGCTGCGCCGACCCCGGTCAGCGCCTACCTCCACTCGGCCACCATGGTCACGGCCGGTGTCTACCTCGTCTCGCGCCTGACACCGGTCCTCGGGGGCACCGAGCTGTGGACGGTCGTGCTCACCGTCAGCGGCGGCCTGACGATGCTGATCGGCAACATCCTGGCACTGCGCCAGCACGATCTGAAGCTCGTGCTGGCCTACTCCACGGTGGGCGCGCTGGGCACGATGGTGCTGCTGGTGGGCCTCGGCTCGGACACCGCCTTCACCGCGGCCATGGCGCTGCTGCTGGCCCACGCCCTGTACAAGGCGGGGCTCTTCCTCGTCACCGGCATCATCGACCACGAGATGGGCACCCGCGAGCTGGACCGCTTCAGCGGGCTCGCTCGGATCATGCCCCTGACCGCGGCCGCTGCCGCGTTGGGTGCGGTCTCGATGGCCGGCATCCCGCCCGTGATCGGCTTCGCGGCCAAGGAGCTGGGCCTCAAGTCGGCCTTGGTGGTCGAGGGGTCGGCGATCCTCGTCACCGCTGCTCTGGTGGTCGCAGGGGCGGCCACCGTGGGTGTCGCGGCCATCGCCAGCCTCGGTCCGTTCACCGGTCCGCTGCGCACGGCCCGTGACGGCGGGCACGATCCATCGTGGGCGATGTGGCTGGGCCCCATCGCCATCGGCGTGGTAGGCGTGCTCGCAGGCCTCGTCCCGGCACTCGGGTCGGGCCAGCTCGTGGCTGCGGCCGCCGATGCCATCGGCACGGGACAGTCGAAGTACGCCGTCGAGCCCTGGTATGGCGTCGATCTGGCCCTCGGCCTGAGCGTCCTGAGCATCGTGGTCGGCGCCGTCCTCTTCTGGCGACGGCTGGCCATGCGCGAGCTGGTGGCGCGCGTCGACTGGGGCCACCGCATCGGCCCCGAGAAGGCCTACGTGCTCATGGAACTCAAGATGCTCAGCTTCACCAAGCGCTTCACGGCCATCACCCAGCACGGCAAGCTGCGCCTCTATCTGCTCATCGTGGTGGCCACGATGGCCGCGCTGGTGTGGCTCGTGCTGCTGTACGCCGGCGGCCTGCCGACCATCGAGCTGGAGTGGGACCTGTACCCGTGGGAGGCCATCATCGCGGCGCTCATCGCCGGTGGCGCTGGTGTGGCCGTGACCGCACGCTCGCGCCTGGGCGCGGTGACGGCTCTGGGCGTGGTCGGCTACGGCATCGCGCTGGTCTATGTGCTCTTCAGCGCGCCCGACCTGGCCATCGCCCAGATCCTCGTCGAGTCGCTGACGGTGCTGCTCTTCGTGCTGGCCTTCTATCACATGCCCAAGTTCGGGGTCGAGGCAGGGCGGGGTTCGCGGCTGCGTGACGCGGCCGTGGCCACCGCGGCCGGCGTGCTCGTGACGCTCTTCGTGCTCGCGGCCTCGGGCACCATGACCGAGCCGGTGTCGACCTGGTTCAACGAGAACAGCTACCCGCTGGCCAAGGGCCAGAACGTGGTCAACACCATCATCGTGGACTTCCGCTCGCTCGACACATTGGCCGAGGTGGCGGTGTTGGCGATCGCCGGCTTCGGCGTCTACGCGTTGCTCAAGCTACGCACCAGGACGCGTGACGCTGAAGGGGAGGGCGAGGCATGAGAGGCCTCATCCTGCCCACCGCCACCACCTACCTCATGCCCGTGCTGGTGCTGCTCTCGCTGTTCCTGCTGCTACGCGGACACAACGAACCCGGCGGTGGCTTCGCCGGTGGCCTGGTGGCGGCCGCGGCTTTCGTCCTGCTCTCGGTCGCGAGCGGGGTGAACGCCGCCAAGCGTGCCTTGCCGCTGGACTCGCGCACCTTGATCGGCCTGGGCCTGCTGCTGATGCTCGGCGCCGGTGCCATCGCGCCACTGCTCTACGGCGAGCCCTACCTCACGTCGCACTGGTGGACCTTTCCGGTCGGTGACTACGACGTCGCGGTGGGTACGCCGTTGCTCTTCGATATCGGTGTCTACCTCGCGGTCGCGGGCACGGTCCTGCTCATCGCCTTCTCGCTGGAGGAGGAGGACGAATGACCCTGCTGTTGGCGATCGTGGCCGGCGTGCTCTTCGCGGCCGCCATCTATCTCATGCTGCGCCGGTCGGTGCTGAAGCTGGCGCTGGGCCTGTCGTTGCTGGCCAACGCGGCCAACCTGGTCATCTTCGTGGCTGCCGGGCTGACCCGCGGCGAACCACCGCTCATCGCCGAGGGTGCCACCGCGGCGCCGCCGGGCGCGGCCGATCCGTTGCCGCAGGCGATGGTCCTGACGGCCATCGTCATCGGCTTCAGCGTGCTCGCCTTCACGCTCACGCTCATGCACCGCGTCTACCAGGAGGGCGGCTCGGACGACGTGGATGACCTGTCCGAGGCGGACGTCCAGTGAGCGCGCTCGTGCTTCTCCCGGTGCTGGTCCCCCTGACGGCCGCGGCACTGGGCCTGCTGGCCTGGCGCTCGGCTTCGGCCCAGCGCTTCATCGCGCTGGCGGGGTCGGCGGTCCTGCTCGCGGTCGGCATCGTGCTGCTCGTGGTCGTGGAGCGCGAGGGCTACCTGGTGCTCCAGATCGGCGACTGGCAAGCGCCCTACGGCATCACCATGGTGGCCGACATCTTCAGCGCCATCCTCATCCTGCTCACCGGCGTGCTGGCCGTGGCCATCGTGCTCTACTCCACCGCCACCATCGACAGCGGCCGTGCGCGCTATGCCTACTACCCGCTGACGATGGTGATGCTGGCGGGCGTGGCCGGCACGTTCCTGACCGGCGACCTCTTCAACCTCTACGTCTGGTTCGAGGTCCTGCTCATCGCCTCCTTCGTGCTCCTGGCGCTGGGTGGCGGACGTGCGCAGCTGGAGGGCGCGCTCAAGTACGTGGCCCTGAACCTCGTGGCCTCGGCCGTGCTGCTGGTGACCATCGGTGTCATCTACGGGCTCACCGGAACGGTCAACCTGGCCGATCTCTCTGGCCGCATGGCCGAGGTGGACCCGGGGCTCTCGGCCGGCATCGCAGCCATGCTGCTCATCGCCTTCGGCATCAAGGCGGCGCTGGTGCCGCTCTTCTTCTGGCTGCCAGCCTCGTATCACACGCCACCGGTGGCGGTCTCGGCGCTCTTCAGCGGCCTGCTCACCAAGGTCGGCATCTACGCCCTGGTGCGAGTGTTCACGCTGCTCTTCGCCGACCAGGCCGCCGACTTCCAGCCGCTGCTGCTGACGGTGGCTGGGCTGACCATGGTCGTCGGCGTCTTCGGGGCGGTGGCGCAGCATGAGATGCGGCGGCTACTCTCGTTCCACATCATCAGCCAGATCGGCTACCTCGTGATGGGCCTGGCGCTGTTCACGGTCAACGCCATGGCGGGCCTCATCTACTTCCTCGTGCACGTGGCCCTGGCCAAGTCGACGCTGTTCCTGGTGGCCGGCACGGTCAAGCAGCTGACGGGCTCGTTCGAGCTGGCCAAGACCGGCGGGCTGTGGGTGCTCAAGCCGGGCCTGGCGGTACTCTTCGGCATCGCCGCCATGTCGCTTGCGGGCATCCCGCCGTTCAGCGGCTTCCTGGCCAAGCTCGCGCTGATCGAGGCCGGCCTCGAGGTCGACCACCTGCTTATCGTGCTGGTGGCGCTCGCGGTCAGCCTGCTCACGCTCTACTCGATGCTCAAGATCTGGAACGCGACCTTCTGGAAGCCGCTGCCGACCGATCTGGGGACCTTCGGTGATGGTGCCGCCGCGGTCACGCCCGAGCGCGTTGCGAGCACTCGCCTGGCGCTGGCGATGGTGGTGCCGATCGTCTTGCTGGTGGGCTGCTCGGTGGCGCTGACGGTGGCCGCCGGCCCCGCCTTCGAGCTGGTCGAGATGGCTGCGGTGCAGCTGATGGAGCCGGCCGGGTATATCGAGGCCGTGCTCGGCGGAGGCGGCCGATGACCGCGCCCAAGTCCACCGCTTCAGGGGGTCTGTCGGCCTCGGCCATGTTCGCGGGCAACCTGCTGCTGGCGTTGTTCTGGGTCGCCATGAGCGGTCACTTCGACGTGCTCAACCTGCTGGTCGGCTTCGCCTTCGGCTACCTCATCCTCTATCTGCTGCAGCGCGTGATCGGCCGCTCCTCGTACTTCTCGCGTTCGGTCGTGCTGGTGCGCTTCGCCGGCTTCTACGCGGTCGAGGTCGTGCGTGCCAACCTGCGAGTGGCCCACGACGTGGTGACCCCGACCATCCACGCCAAGCCCGGCGTGGTGGCGGTGCCGCTCGATGCCGAGACCGATGCCGAGATCACGTTGCTCTCCAACCTCATCACCATGACACCCGGCTCGCTGGCGGTGGACGTGGCCGACGACCGCAGCGTCATCTACGTCCATTCGATGTTCCTCGACGACCCTGACGAGCTGCGCCGCGAGATCAAGGACGACCTGGAACGGCGCGTGCTGGAGCTGCTCCGATGATGGGCCAGATCGAGGGCGTGCCCGACACCTTCATCGAGCTCGCGCTGGTGGCCTTGGCCGTGGCCATCGTGCTGGCCTTCGTGCGTCTGGTGCGCGGCCCCAGTCTGATGGATCGGGTGACCGCGCTCGAGCTCATCGCCAGTCTCGTCGCGGGCATCGTCGCCGTCTATGCCATCGGTACGGACGACCCCGCCCTCATCGACGTGGCCATCGCGCTCGCGTTGGTGGCGTTCATCGGTGCCGTCGCCTTCGCGCGCTACGCCGAACTGCGAGAGCGACCATGACCGACTGGCCAGCCACGATCGCGGTGGGCCTGGGTGTCGCCTTCTGCGTGCTCAGCGCCGTCGGCGTCCTGCGCATGCCGGACGTCTACATCCGCCTGCAGGTGGCCTCGAAGGCTTCCTCGCTGGGTATCGCGCTGCTGATGCTGGGGGTGGCCCTGCACTTCGGCGAGCTGAGCGTGACCATCCGGGCATTGCTCGTCGTGGTCTTCCTCTTCCTGACCGCGCCCGTGACCGCCCACGTCCTCGGCCGTGCTGCGTACATCACGGGTACGCCGCTGGCGCCCGGCTCGCGCCCTGACGAGCTGGCCGGGGCCTATGACGCGGAGACGGGTCGACTGGCTGGCCTGGAGGGCCGACCGGACGGGGCCGATGCGCCCACCGGAGAGGACGCCGGTCACTCGTAACCGAGGCGCTTCGGCACCTGTGGGCGGACGGCCGCGGTTCGACAATGATCACTACCGGTCTGACCTTTGCCTCAAGCACGGAGTGCTATCCCCCATGTCCAACATCGGTCTCTTCTTCAGCAGTTCCACGGGTAACACCGAGGAGGCTGCGGACGCCATCAAGGCCGCCTTCGGCGGTGGCGTCGACATCTACTCGGTGGCTGACACGGCCGTCGACAAGATGCTCGAGTACGACAACCTCATCATCGGCATCCCCACCTGGGAGATCGGCGAGCTCGAAGCCGACTGGGACGCGGTCGTCGACGACTACGCCGGGCTCGACCTCTCGGGCAAGAAGATCGCGATCTTCGGCCTGGGCGACCAGGTCAACTACCCCGACACCTACCAGGACGGCGTAGGCATCCTGGCCAAGAAGGGCCGGGACGCCGGAGCCACGATCGTGGGCTATACCAGCACCGATGGCCACGAGTTCGATGACTCTTTCGGCCTCGAGGATGGCAAGTTCATGGGCCTCTGCCTGGACAACGACAACCAGGCTGACATGACCGACGATCGCATCGCCGCCTGGGTCGAGCAGCTCAAGGGCGAGTTCGGCCTCTAGGCCTTCTTCTCTCGATCGCAGCTCCAGGGCTCCGGAGTCGACTCCGGAGCCCCTTCCTATGCCCGGCGCCGGCGCGGCCCTGCGGTAGCCACCCGTCGCTCCCACCGACGCTGTGGCCGGGATCGCGGCCCTGCGGTAGCCACCCGTCGCTCCCACCGACGCTGTGGCCGGGATCGCGGCCCTGCGGTAGCCACCCGTCGCTCCCACCGACGCTGTGGCCGGGATCGCGGCCCTGCCGTAGCCACCCGTCGCTGGGGTCGACGGTCGTCCAACAGCACATGCGTGCACGTAGGACTACGGTCGGTGAGGGCGACGCGTGACTACGACGAGGTCGTCGGAGCGGAGTTGGCGGACCGATCCGGGTCCGCGCCGTGACTACAGGTCCCGGTTGCGTCGACCCCAGCGACGATCGTCCACATTCCACGGCCGCCACTCGCCAACCGGGCTGATGCGCACAGCGATGCCCACCGCGAACGCCGGACATCACGACGCCCGGAGGACTCTCCCTTGACCTCCGGGCGTCGTCGGGAATCGTTCGACTAGGGGTTACGCGTCGGCAGCCCGGCCTCCATTGGAGTCGCGGCCGTCGCGGTCATGCGCCAGGTGCATGAAGTGGTCGACGGCGCCCACGTCCTTGGTGACAAGGCTGACGATGATGCCCGCCAGGAACGCCGCCGGCACGCCGTAGAGCGCCGGGTTGACCAGCACGGGCAGGCCCACGAGCGTCTCGACGCCCATGTACTTGGCGGCTGTGTAGGCCAGTGACACGATTAGGCCCACGACGAAGGTGGCCACCACGCCCTGCCGGGTATAGCGGGTCCACCACACCGTCATCAGCAGGACCGGCGCGAAGGTGCTCGCAGCGATGCCGAAGGTCAGGCCCACGAGCTGGGCCACATTCTCTTCCTTCAGGACGATCGAGAGCAACACCGCGATGACCGTGAGCACGATGCCGGCACCGCGGGCCACCAGCACGCGCTGCGCCTCCGAGGATTCCGGCCGCAGCAGGACGGTGTAGCCGTCGTGCGCCACGGTCGTGGTCATCTGGATGAGCAGTCCGACCGCCGAGCTAAGGATGGCGGCCATGGCGCCCGCGAGCACGATGCCTAGGAGCACCTGCCCGCCGAGCAGGTCGCCCAGCTCGGCGACCGCGGTATTGGTCGCCTTGCCCACGTCACCGCTGCTGATGAGCTCGGTGAGCAGCGGATACAGCAGCACCATGGCCGCGAAGCCCACGAACAGCGTGAGCGTGTAGAAGATGGCCAGGCTGATGATCGTCAGCTCGGTCGACTTCCTGGCGGCCACGGCGTCCTTCACGGTATACAGGCGGATGAGCACGTGCGGCAGGCCGACCACGCCCAGGAACAGGCCCAGCACCAGGCTCAGCTGGTTGGGCAGGTCCTTGACGTTCACGCCCGGCGTCAGCGCGCTGGTCTCCTCTGGCAGGATCTCGCCCGAGTACAGCGCCGCCTCCATGGCCTCGTCGCCGCTGCTCTCGACGGGATAGTCGGACAGGATCTGGTCCGCCGCGCCGTTGTCCACGACCTGTGTCGGGGTGACCACGTTGTCGGCCTCGGTGAGCATGTTCAGCGGGTTCCAGTTGAAGTACATGAACGTCGCCAACACGAACAGCAGGATCATGGCGCCGAAGATGATGATGCCCTGGAACGCCTGGTTGTAGGACGTGCCGCGCATGCCGCCCATGACCACGATGACCGCGGTCATGCCGCCGGCGACGGCGACCCAGAAGATGTAGTCCAAACCTGGCACGAGCAGGTTGAAGAGGTGGCCCGCACCGACCAGCTGGGGCACCAGGTAGAGCACGCCGATGGTGAGGCCGGCGACGATGGTGAGGAATCGGATCTCGGATCCGGAGAACCGCTCGCGGAGGGCGTCGGCAACCGTGTACTTGCCCGATCGCCGCAGCGGGCTGGCAAGGATGAGCACGACCACGACCCAAGCGGCGAAGAAGCCCAGAGCCAGCCACCAGTTGTCGATGCCGAAGATGGCGATGGCGCCGGCTACACCCAGGAAGCTTGCCCCACTGGCGTAGTTGCTGAACATGGCCACACCGTTGAGCTTCCAGGGGATCTGACCGCCGGCCACGTAGAACTCTGCTGTGGACTTGGTCCAGCGCCGGCTGTAGATGCCGATGAGGAAGAAGGTGGCCATCCCAACGATGAGGATGGCGAGGGCGACGATGTTGTCCATGGACTAGTTCTCGATCCTCGCGAGGTAGACGCGCGTGATGATGAGGCCGGCGACGATGAGGCCCAGGCCGAGCCAGATGCCCAGCGGCAGGCCCAGGACCATCTGCGCCGCGAACTCCGCGAACTCGGCCGAGGTGAGCACGGCGACGACGAAGTAGATCGCCGAGAACAGAGCCATCAGCCCCCAGGCCCAGCGGGCTCGTGAGGTACTGAACGGGCTCCAGTTCTCGCTCGGGGTCGTCTCCGGCTCAGGCGTCCCTGGCGACCCCTGGCCCTCGGCCTGGTCGGTTGTCGGATCCAATGCGCATCTCCCTCTACTGCAGGACCGTTCCCATATGCACCTATCGGCTATGCACCTATCGGCCCAATCTCGCGTGCGCGTACGTGGCATGCATGGGCCGTCGGACACGGCAGTGCGGGCCGGAACGCCTGTCTACGACCCAACCGGATTCGGCATCATGCGGACATGAGCACCGCACCCTCCGCCCGCACCACTCGACGGACCAAGTTGGTGGCCACCATCGGCCCCGCCAGTATCGGTATGGTCGATCGCCTCATCGAGGCCGGCCTTGACATCGCTCGCATCAACTTCTCGCACGGCACACCCGAGGATCACCTCCACACCGCCGAGGTCGTTCGCGCCGCAGCCGACGCCGCCGGCCGGACCATCGGCATCCTGGCCGATCTGCCTGGCCCCAAGCTGCGCCTGGCCACGCTGCACGAGGACCCCGTCGTGCTCGAGTCAGGTGCCACGGTGGCGCTGTCGGGTCCCGCTACGCCGGCTACCGAGCACGACCTCCCGCTCAGCGACCCCGAGCTGGCAGGACGGCTGGAACCGGGCGATCGCGTGCTCTTGGCCGATGGCGCGGCCGAGCTGCGCGTCGGCGCTATCCAGGACGGAGCGGCCATCTGCGAGGTCGTGCGTGGTGGGCCCGTGCGCAGCCGTCAGGGCGTGAGTGTGCCGGCCGAGCGCATGTCACCCGATGCCCTCGATACTGCTGATGCCGCGGCCATCCCGCACCTGCTCGAGGTCATGCCCGACTTCGCCGGCCAGTCGTTCGTACGCTCGGCGGCCGATGTCAACCTGCTCCGCTCGCGTATCCCGGAGTCGATCCGCATCGTGGCCAAGATCGAGACCCAGCCGGCGCTCGAGGACATCGAGGCCATCCTCGAGGCCGCCGACGGCATCATGGTCGCGCGGGGCGACCTTGGCGTGGAGCTGCCGTTCGAGCGGGTGCCGCTGGCGCAGAAGGACCTCGTGCGGGCCGCGCTGATGGCCGGCAAGCCGAGCATCGTGGCCACGCAGATGCTCGAGTCGATGGTGACCGCACCCCGGCCCACGCGCGCGGAAGCCAGCGACGTGGCCAACGCCATCATCGACGGCGCCGATGCGGTGATGCTGTCGGGTGAGACGGCCGTGGGAGCCTGGCCCCTGGAGGCGGTCCGGGCCATGGCCGACATCGCACAGCAGACCGACACGTACAAGGCACCGACGCGGCCACCGGCGGGAACCCCGTCCTTCGGCCCTGACGTGGACGCACGAGCCCTGGCGCTGGCCGCGGTCTCGATGGCCGACTCCGACCCCGACGTCGTGGCCATGGCCTGCTACACGCACTCGGGCCGCACCCCCCGCCGGCTGGCCTCGCTGCGGCCAGGCCGTCCCATCGCCGCCTTCACGCCGACCGAGGAGATCGCTCGCTCGCTCACGCTCGTGCGTGGCGTACTCCCATTCGTCATGCAGGTGGAGCCGGAGGAGCCGACGTCCATCACCGAGGCCGTCATCTCGGCACTTCGCGCCGGCAAGATCGAGATCGGTCTGGGTGAAGACGACGCGATCGTGTTGGTCCAGACCAGCGTGCGCGGCGGCCCCAACGCGCTCGAGCTCCTGCGCACCTGAACGAACACTAGACAAACACTAAACGACCAGGCTACAATGGTCGCATCATGCAGTACATCGACACCAACGACTCGAGCTACCAGCCGGGCGTCTGTAACATCGGCCCCGCCGAGATCCGCCGCCGTCGCCAGATCGGTTTCATCGGCCTTATCGGCGCCGTCGCCCTTGCCGGCCTGCTGCTGGCCATCGACGCGCCCGCCTGGACGCGCCTGGCGCTGGCGCTCCCGATGGTCATGGCGCTCGAAGGCTTCATCCAGGCGCGCGAGCGCTTCTGCGCTGGGTTCGCCATGGCCGGCCTCCAGAACATGGGCGATCTCGGCTCGGAGACCGCGATCGAGGATGACGAAGCCTTGGCAGCTGACCGACGCAAGGCCCTGCGCATCCACGCCACAGCCATTGCCGGTGCTCTCGCGGCCGGCGTCGCCTTTGCGCTCCTGCCCCTCTAGATACCCACCTCGCTCCATCGCGGAGCAAGACCGTTGCCCCTCCCACCCGTCCACGACGCCCCGCTCGACCCGAGCGGGGCGTCGTTGATTTCGGAGAGAGGTCGGCTACGCCCTGGCAGGCCGGCAGAACCTGGGCGAGCTGGGAGAAGAGCAGCTCATCGAAGAAGAGGCCGCAAGACGGGCCGACCGCCGGCGTACCCTCGCGATGCAGAGGCGACGACCGGTGGCCTGATCGCCGGGCTCCTCTTCTGGCGCGCGAAGGCGTAGACGAGGACACATCCCTCTCCCGCTCCTGGGCCGTGGCTTTCCTTGCTGCGGGTGAGAGAATCGATCGGTCAGCCCCCCGGCAGTCGCCGAGTCGTAGCACCGTGAACTGGTTCTTCCCGTTGCCCGGTCGGCGAGCGCGGAGGAGAAACGGTGCAGATCGCAGCATCCATCCTCGGGCAACCAGGTGTCGCGGCGGCGTCGCTCAGGGCCTTGGTCCTGGCGCTGGCGTTCATCTTCCTCGTGCAAGGGCCGGCTGAGGCTGCCTCGGCCAAGGTCGTGCGCCACGGACCGCGCTCCAGCAACGGCGTCGCGCTCACCTTCGATGACGGCTGGGGTGTCGACTCATGCGAGCAGATCTCCAAGACGCTGACGCGGATGGGTGCGACGGCCACGTTCTTCATCAATGGCAACCATCTCCGCGCGGACCCGGCACGCTGGCGCCGCATCCTCAAGGACTTCCCCGTGGGCAACCACACGCGCTCGCACTTGTGGCTCACGCGGGTCTCGAAGCACAAGATCCGCGGTCAGCTCCGCAACAACCAATGGATCCACCACTGGGTCCTCGGCCGCAGGATGACAAGGGTCTTCCGGCCGCCCTACGGCGCCTACAACCACCTGGTGCGGAGGGTGGCAGGTCGGTGGGGCTACAACCATCTGGTGCTCTGGAGCCACTCTTCAGGGGACACCTCGCCGGCGGCGACCGTCTCGTCGATCATCCGACACACGACAGGTGCGCCGCGTGGCTCCATCATCCTGATGCACTGTGGGCCCAGCGTGACGGCGCGGGCGCTGCCGGCAGTCATCCGCTACTACCAGCGGCGAGGGATCAGGCTGATCGGCCTCGACGAGATGCTCCGTCTGGGCGAATACGCGACCCGTTGAGTCGAGCACCGATGAGATAGCCGACGCCCCGCTCGACCCGAGCGGGGCGTCGTTGATTCGTCGATCAGGCCCGAGACTAGCGAGCGCCGAGCATGTGCTCGATGGCCAGCTGGTCGATCCGCCCGAAGCTCATCGAGCGCTTGCCGACCGCGACCGCGTCGATCTCCTCGGCGCGAAGTGCCTCGATGGTCTCGCCATCGGACATGGTGGGCACGCCGAGCTGATCCACGCGGGCAGCCTTGAGCGCTTCCTGCACCTCGGGGTCGCGACGGAAGGCGGCCGCTCGCTCCTTGAGGATGAGGTAGGTGCGCATGTTGGACTCGGCCGTGACCCAGACGTCGTCGCCGATGTCCGTGCGCAGCGGCTTGTAGTCGAAGTGGCGGGGGCCTTCGTAGTCCGAGTTCTCGAGCAGGTCGACCAGGTAGAACGCGCTCTGCAGGTCACCGTGACCGAAGACGAGATCCTGGTCGTACTTGATGCCGTGCTGGCCGTTGAGGTCGATGTGGAAGAGCTTGCCCTGCCACAGGGCCTGGGCCACTCCGTGCACCATGTTCAGCCCGGCCATCTGCTCATGGCCGACCTCCGGGTTCAAGCCCACCATCTCGGAGTGCTCGAGCGTCTCGATGAAGGCCATGGCGTGGCCGATCGTGGGCAGGAACATGTCACCGCGCGGCTCGTTGGGCTTGGGCTCCAGCGCGAAGCGGATCTTGTAGCCCTGGTCGATGGCGTAGCGGCAGAGGATGTCGAATGCTTCCTTGAAGCGGTCGAGCGCCGCCGTCATGTCCTTCGTGCCGTCGACCTCCGCTCCTTCGCGGCCACCCCAGAAGACGTACGTCTCGGCTCCGAGCTCGGCCGCAAGGTCCAGGTTCTTCATGACCTTCTGCAGCGCGAAGCGTCGGACCTCACGGTCGTTGGCGGTGAACGCACCGTCCTTGAAGATGGGGTGGAAGAAGAGGTTCGTGGTCAGCATCGGGGCCTTCAGCCCCGTCTTCTCGAGCGCGTCCTTGAAGCGTCGGACGTGTTCGTCACGCGCGGCCTCGTCCGAGCCGAAGGGGACCAGGTCGTCGTCATGGAAAGTGACGCCGTAGGCACCCAGGTCGGCCAGTCGGTACACGGCCTCGACCGGGTCGAGCGCGGCACGCGTGGGAGCGCCGAAGGGGTCGCCCGCGCGATAGCCCACGGTCCACAGACCGAAGGTGAACTTGTCAGCAGGGGTGGGCTTGAACTCGGTCATCGTTCCTCCTCGAGCCGCCGAGCGCTCGGCGGCGATCCTCACAGATGTAGTGCCCTCATCCTACGACGGGCTGCGAGCGCCTCAGGGGGCCGTCGGTCAGGCTCTGGTATGACGTTCTGCTCGGCTGCTGCCGTCAGTCGCGCAGGCGGGCGACCCAGATCTCCTCGGGCGGCCACTTGCGGCCCCACTCGGCGGTGATGTCGCCGTAGTACTCGTGCGTCTCGGCAGCCTCGGGGACTTGCAGCTCGATCAGATCCTCGACTTCGAAGCCGTGGCGCCGCAGGAGCCGGATCCGCTCGCCGTGGGGGAGGTGGTACTCGGTCCCGGGGTCGCCGGGCCAGCGCAGGGCATGCAGGCCGTGGAGCGGGCGCTGCAGCGTCTCGGTGACGGGACCCACATCCGGGAAGCACAGCTGCACCAGGATCGACGAGGTCAGGAACACGAGTCGGCCGTCGGGTCGGAGCACACGTGCAGCCTCGGGGATCCAGGCGTACGGATCGGCCCACAGCGACGCTCCGTACTCGGAGAGCACCATGTCGAAGGACCCTGCAGGGAAGGGGAGCGCTTCGCCGACGCCCTCGACGAGGGGGAACTCGATCCCGGTCTCGGCCTGCGTGCGTCGAGCCGTCTCCAGCTGTGCCGGCGTGGGGTCCAGCCCGACCGGCCGGGCGCCTCGGCGCGCGAGCCAGGCACTGAAGTAGCCCGTCCCGCAGCCGGCATCGAGGATGTCGAGTCCGGATACGTCGCCCAGCGGTGAACCGATGTCCGCCTCACGTACCCCGAACTGGCCCCAGCTGATCTCCTCGGCCAGCCATGTGCGTGCGGCGGTGGCATCGCCGTATTCCTCGTTGACCTTGGTCCATTGCTCGATGTTGCCGGCCACGGAGGCGCGCGTGCCAGCGGGGAGGTCGCTCATGTGGGCTCCTGGTCGTCAGGTGGTGTCAGGGCAGTCTGGGCCTGCCGGACGGCGAGCGCCAGCAGGCCGCCGGTGATGAGACCCGCGACGATGAGGATGATCAGCCAGTCCTCGAGCTTCTCCGGCGGCGCGGCGATGAGGGCGACGCCCAGCAACAGCGGCGGCCCGGCGGCGGCGATGAGTGCGGCACCAGCGGCTCGGTGCCCGATGCGCCAGCTCTCGTCGTCCTCTCGCACCGCGGCGGTGCGCAACCCGATCCAGCGGTTGCGTGGCAGTCGCTCCAGGACGCCGGCCAGGCCGACCACGGCGAGCCCCAGCGCCAGCGCCAGCAGCGCGATCGCGACGAGCGTCGTCTCCACCGGCCTACCAGACCGCGATGGTGCGACCAGCCGGGTGATCGAGCAGGCGCTGGTCCTTGGTCACCAGCTGCTGGATCCGGCCGAGCCAGGCCCGGACAGGCTCCTTCGGGTGCACGCGGCCACCCCGCACCAGCAAGGCCATCTCGAACCAGGTGATGGCGGCGACCGCGATGTGAGCCCGACGGAGGAGCCTGCGGGCCTCCTTGCTGAGTGAGCCGGGTTCGATGTCGAGCCAGATCAGGGCATTGGTGTCCACCAGGACCGTGCTCACAGGTCGTCGAACTTCCTGAGCCACGCCTCCCGGTCCCACTCGACTCCGTAGATGAGCTCCTCATCGGTCGCGTCGATCGTGACCACGCCCTCGTGCAGTCCCCAAAGGGCCATGCCACCGGTTGCGGGCTCGAGTCGAGCGACCCGACGACCGTGGCGTGTGATCACGACCTCCTCGCCATTCTCGACATCGTCCAGCAGGGCCAGGAGCTTGGCCTTGGCCTCGGTTGCGGTGACTTCTCGGACCATATGGTCATCGTAATGGTCATGTGGCCCGAAATGAAGAGGCGGATCCATGTGGCAAGCGTGGCGAGCGACATCCGCCGAGGTCTTCGCCACCGTTTGCCGGCAGGTTCGCTCGGCTGTGGATAGGCTGGGCCGATGTCCGCTACTGCCGACCGTCCGCATGTCGTCATCATCGGGGGCTTCCTGACCGAGTCACTGCAGTACCGTCCCATGCGTCAGCGCCTGCTCGAAGCCGGAGCCAGGCGCGTGACCATCGCGCCGATCCACCTGCCCGACTGGGCGGTCATGGGGCTCGTCGGGCTCGGGCCGCTGCTGCTCCGCGGCGCTCGCGCGATCCGCGAAGCGCGGCGTGCGTCATCCGAGCCGGTGATCGTCATCGGCCACTCGATGGGCGGGCTCATCGCCCGGCTGGCCACGTGCGAGGTACCCCTCGATGGCCGCGTGGCTCACGTCGCGGATGACGTGGGCTGTCTGGTAACGCTGGGCACCCCGCATGCGTTCGAGCCACGGATGGGCTGGAGTCATGCCGGCGTCCGCGCCGCCGAGCATCTGGCACGCCATTGCCCGGGCGCCTTCCAGTCGCCACGGAGCGGCTATCTCACGGTCGGCTCGGATTTCGTCAAGCCCGGCCATCGCGCGTCGCGTCGCGCCCCGCTGCACTGGTTCAACGCCCTGCTGCGCGACCTCGTGGGCGAGACCCCCGGTATCGGCAGTGACGGCCTCGTCGATGCCCAGCGCTGCCGGCTCGCTGGTGCCCGCCACGTCGAGCTCGACGACATCCTGCACGGGACGGTCTACGGACCGTGGTACGGCGACACCATCGCCATCGACCGCTGGTGGCCGGCCGCGGTGGAGGAGTGGGAGCGCGCGCTCGCTACTCGGGGATGATGGTGGCCAGCTGGCGCTCGAGGCCCTCCTCGGTGAACGGCCCCAACGAGAATGCCTGCACGATGCCGTCGGCATCGACGAAGAACGAGGTCGGCTTGCCCAGGCCCAGATAGGCCTCCCAAGCCTCGTCGTCGGCGTCGTAGAGCATCGGCCATTCGGCGCCCATGTCCTCGGCGAACGCCGCCCCACCCTCGACCGTGTCGTCGTGGAGGATGCCCAGGATCTCGAGCCCGTCCTCGGCCCGCGCCTCGTATGTCTCGACCATCAGCGGGAACTCATCGCGGCACGGCCCACACCACGTGGCCCAGAAGTTGATGAGCACCGGCCGGCCGCGGAGTGAGGAGAGCGTCATGCGCTGGCCATCGAACGTCTCGAGGTCGATCTCGGGGGCCGGCTCACCAGAGAGCGGGTGTCCGCCGACAGCGATGGGCGAGCCTTCGGCATCGTCGGCCTCCGGTGCGCAGGCCGCGACAGCCAGGGCCAGGACGCAGATCGCCGCGATCGGGCTGAGGGCCGTACGCATCGGTAGCCGGGTGATCGCTAGGAGTTGCTGCCGGGAAGCAACGAGAGGAGCCACGGCAGCAGCGTCAGGCCGATGGCGAAGGCGCCGACGATGAAGTAGACCGGGATGAGGCGGACGGGCCAGGCCTTCTCTGGGTCGCGGTCGGCCTGCGTGGGGTGTCCGTGCTCCTCGACATCGTCGAGTTCCCGTCCTGCATCGAGCAGCCAGCCGATGATGGCGATGGTGGCCATGAGCGCGCCGCCGATGAACATGGCCGCCCCGAAGACAAGGCCCGAAGCCAGGAACAGCAGCCCCACCGGGGCCAGCAGCGGCCAGGCCGAAGGGCCGGGAAGATGGATGCCGTCAGGCGGTGTCAGCGACCAACCCGGGATGTCGGCGGTCTCGTCGGGGGTGCCGTGTCCGCCGGCCTCGACGGCCACGTACTCCTTGCCCGCATCGAGGTACCAGCCCACGATGCCGACGACCGCGACGGTCACGCCGAAGAGCAGGACGATCATGTTGAGGGCCGACTCGAGCGGCCCGAGGGCGACGGCGAAGAGGATGAAGAGCAGGCCCACGGGACCCACGAGGGGCCAGAACGAGGGGCCGGGCAGGTGCATGTCCTCCGGCTTGCGGCCTGGCGGGATGGGCTTGGGCACGCGCGAGGCGTTGCCCTCGGCGTTGACGCGCCACATCCAGATGACCGCACCGACGACGCCCAGGATGGCGAACACGACCAGCAGCGGCAAATACTGGATGAGGTCATTCCAGACCGGGATGATGATCGCCGCGGTCGTCTCGAGGATCCAGGTCCAGAGCTCGTTGAGGTTCACACGCTTCCCTGTGGCTTGATCGTCAGGCCGATGCTACCGCGAGCCCTAGAGGTCGCGTGCGCCGCGCAGGATGACCAGGAAGCCGAAGCCCATCGAGACGCCAAGGCAGATGAGCAACAATGCTCCGCCCGGATCGATGATGGTTCCGTCACCGCTCATCTCCTGCAGCACGAAGTAGAGGATGCCGATGACGACGGGGATGATGCCCATGAGCAGGGCCGCCAGCGTCTGGGTCCGGGTCATGTCCTTCCCCCCTACTTGATGATGTAGATGGTCACGAACAGCAGGATCCAGACCACGTCCACGAAGTGCCAGTAGTAGTGGACGGCCTCGACCGCCACGTGGTGCTTCTTCGTGAACTGACCCGCGATGCCTCGGCTGAGGATGACCACGAGGCCGATGACGCCACCCAGCACGTGCGCGCCGTGGAAGCCGGTCATGGTGTAGAAGAGCGTGCCGTAGACACCGCTGTCGATACCGAAGTCATCGTGCGTGATGAGCACGTAGTAGTCGTATGCCTGGATGGCCAGGAAGACGAGGCCGAGGATGAGCGTGATGCCCACCGCGCGGTTGAGGCCGGTGCGGTCGCCCTGGCGGATCCGGCTCGTGCCCCACTGCATGGTGAACGAGCTGATGACCAGGATGATCGTGCCGATCAGCGGCAGGCCCCAGGGATCGATGAACTCGGTGCCCTCGGGCGGGAAGACCGGCAGCGTGGCCTTGGCGTTGAAGTAGGCCGCGAACAGCGCCGCGAAGAACATCACCTCGGAGGCGATGAACAGCATCATGCCCAGCAGCGCTGGGTCCATGCCGCCGCGCTTGGCGTCGTGCCCGGAGACGAGCTCCTCCTCGGACATCTGTGGTTCGAGTGCTTCGGTGTTCGCCGTCACGATGCGGCCCCCTCGGTCTCCGGCTCCGGTTCAGGTGTCGCCCCGTGTCCCACGCCGGGGTACTTCTGATCGAACACCGGGCGCTCCGAGTGGATCTCCGGCAGCTTGTCGAAGTTCCACGGCGGCGGCGGGCTGGTCGTGGCCCACTCGAGGGTGCTGGCATCCCAGGGGTCGGACTCGCTGTCAGCCGGCTTGCGCAGGGTGACGAAGACGTTCCACAGGAAGATGGGCACGCTCGCGGCGATCATGAAGGCGCCGACCGTGGACAGGAAGTTGAGCTCCGTCCAGCCGGCGTTGCCCGAGTAGTCGGAGATGCGCCGGATCATGCCGTCGAGCCCGAGCATGTGCTGCGGGAAGAAGGCCAGGTTGGTGCCGATGAAGAGGACCCAGAACTGGACCTTGCCCATGCGCTCGTCCAGCTTGCGCCCCGACATCTTGGGGAACCAGTAGAAGAGCGAGGCGAAGATGGCGAAGACCGCGCCGGCCACCAGGACGTAGTGGATGTGCGAGACGACCCAGTACGTGGAGTGGACCATGAAGTCGAAGGGCACGACCGCCAGGAAGGCGCCGTCGAGGCCACCGATGAGGAAGAGCGCGATGAAGCCGACCGCGTAGAGCATGGGCGTGTCGAAGCGCAGGTGGCCGCCCCACATCGTGGCCAGCCAGTTGAAGAACTTCACGCCGGTGGGAACGGCGATGAGGAAGGTGAAGAAGCTGAAGAAGGGGAGGTAGACCGCACCGGTCGCGAACATGTGGTGGGCCCAGACGGTGAAGCCGAGGGCGCCGATGGCCGCGGTCGCGATGACGAAGGCCTTGTAGCCGAAGAGCGGCTTGCGGCTGAAGACCGGGATGATCTCGCTGATGATGCCGAAGGCCGGCAGGATCAGGATGTACACCTCCGGATGGCCGAAGAACCAGAAGATGTGCTGCCACAGCACGGGGCTGCCGCCCACCGCGGGATCGAAGAAGCCTCCGCCGTAGTTGCGGTCGATGAAGATCATGATCAGGCCCGCGGCGATGACCGGCAGGCTGAAGAGCAGCAGGACCGAGGTCACCAGCGACGTCCAGCAGAACATCGGCATACGCAGCAGGCCCATGCCCGGCGCGCGCATCTTGAAGATGGTGACGATGAAGTTGATGGCGCCGAAGATCGAGCCGAAGCCCAGGACCACAAGGCCCAGCAACAGCAGGTCGACGCCCGTCTCAGGCGTGAAGTCGGTGTTGCCCGCCAGCGGCACGTAGAGCGTCCAGCCGGTGGGTGCGCCGCCGAAGGCGAAGGCGCTGACGATGAGGATGGCGCCCACGACGAGCATCCAGAACGAGAGGGCGTTGATGCGCGGGAAGGCCATGTCCGCGGCGCCCAGCTGCAGCGGCACGATGTAGTTGGCGAGGCCCGTGGTCATGGGCATCACGAACAGGAAGATCATCATGATCGCGTGCATGCCGAAGAGCTGGTTGTAGAGGCTCTGGTCGATGAACTGCAGGCCCGGGACCGCCAGCTCGGAGCGGATGCCGAGGGCGAGGACGCCGCCCAGCATGAAGAACAGGAACGACGTGATGATGTACATCACGCCGATCTTCTTGTGATCGGTCGTGGTCAGCCACTCGAGGACGGTGGAGCGGCGGCTGACGTGAGTGCCCGCGTGCGCGGTCGCGGTGCCCATCAGGCGGCCTCCCCCTCGGTCTCGTCAGTGGTCTCTTCGTCGTTGCCGTCCGCTTCGGGCTCGGTCTCAGCCGCGGGTCCCTCAGCGTCAGCGGACTCGGCGTCCGTAGCCTCGGCCGCAGCCTCGGCCGCAGCGGGCGTGCCGCCGGTCATCTCAGCGACCCATGCATCGTACTCATCCGCGGGGATGGCGTTGACGCTGAAGAACATGTCGCCGTGGGCCAGGCCGCAGAACTCGGCGCACTGACCGCCGTAGACGCCCGGCTCCTCGATGGTGATCTGGAACTCGTTGACGCGACCGGGGATGGCATCGCGCTTGAAGAAGAACGAGGGGACGTACCAGGAGTGGATGACGTCCGCGGCGGTGAGGCGGATGAGCACCGGCTCGCCCACGGGTAGGGTCATCTCCGGGGCGCCTTCACGGCCGCCACCGCTGATGGTGATGCCGTTGGGCTCGTAGGTGCCCGCCTCCTCGTCCAGCGTCTCGGGGTCCATGTAGTCGAAGATCCAGCCGAAGCGGAAGGCGTTGACATCGACGACGGCGCCGTGGTCTTCCGACTTGGCTTCGACGTCGTTCATGAGCACGTTGGTGCTGACAACGAAGAGCACGAAGACCGTGACCATGGGGATGGCGGTCCAGATGATCTCGAGCAGGTTGTTGCCGTGCGTCTGCTCAGGCAGGTCGTCGCCCTTGCTGCGCTTGCGGTAGCGCAGGATGAGGTAGAGCAGCAGGCCTTCGACGATGACGAAGATGATCACTGCGATCAGGAAGATCGGCAGGTACAAGCCAGCCGAGGCGATACCCTCGGTGGTGACGACCTCGTGTGGGAACCCGAAGCCGTTGCTGGTCTCGCCGAAGAGGTTGGGCGCGGCGTCGTCGCCGGTCGGGTTGCTGTTGGACTGCTCGGTGCAGGCTGCGATGATGGCGCCCACCAGCGGGATCGTGGCGAGCTTGGCAAGGCGACCTCGCCAGGCGCCGGATGCCGGGTAACGCAAGAACTTTCCCCCGTCTCTGTGTTCCTTCTTCAGGACCGGGATACTATAGCGTGAAGATGCACATTAGCGTGCGCCGTTTCACCGCCCCGCCATACGGACGGCAGGCGCACCGAGAGACCCCCCGTCTCGGATACCGACTCTTCGCGCCGCTCATCGTCGCTGCGGCGGCTGCCTTCCTGACCCCGGCCGTGGCGTACGCGCATGGCCGGGCGCCCATCGAGCCGACACCGGCGATCCTCGTCGAAGGCTGGTCGTTCATGGTCGATGTGTGGCTGCCGGTCATCCTCGCGGCGCTCATCTTCTGGGCCATGTACTCGCAGGTGAACCGACTGCACCCCACCAACCCGGTGCCACGGATGCGGCTGTGGTTCTGGCTCGGCGGTCTGGCCGCGATCATCCTCGCGCTGGCCTCACCCATCGAGTTCTACGACACCACCCTCTTCTCGGTGCACATGGTCCAGCACCTGCTGCTCTCGTTCGTGGCGGCTCCCTTGTTGGTGCTGGCTGCGCCCATCACGTTGTTGCTGCGCTGGGCCTCGCCGACGGCGCGGCGGAAGTGGATCCTGCCCGTGCTGGAGTCGCGCGTGGTGAAGGTCATCTCACATCCGCTGGTAGCTTGGTGCCTCTTCGCGGGTGTGATGTGGTTCTCGCACTTCTCACCGCTGTTCGACGCGGCTCTGGATGACTTCACGCTGCACCGGCTGGAGCATGCGCTGTTCCTGGGCTCGGCGCTGCTGTTCTGGTGGCCGGTGGTGGGTGCCGATCCGAGCCCACACCGCATGACGTACCCAGGGCGGATCCTGTACCTGGCACTGGGCATGCCGCTGTCATCACTGCTGGGGTTGGTCATCTTCTCCGCGCGGCAGCCGCTATACCCGCACTACGAGGACCTCGTGCGTGACTGGGGTCCGACGGTGATGGAGGACCAGGCCCTTGCCGGCGGCATCATGTGGGCCGGCGGCGATGCCGCGTTCGTGTTGGCGCTGGTGCTGGCGGTTGCCGCGTGGCTGCGGCACGAGGAACGCGAGAACAAGCGGGAGGACGCCCGGTTGGCCCGTCGGCGGGCACAGGAGGCGGCACGAGCGGAGTAGGCGCCGCGGAGTCGAGCAGAACCCCCTCTGTGGGACAGGCCTCCGTTCGCTCGCCAGTGTCAAGCCCTGCTCTGAGTCTTCAGGATCGGCGCTGGACAGTCGATCGAACCCTCGTCGTCCGCTCGGGCAGACGCGCTGACACGGGCTATGGCGTGAAGTAGAACTCGACGTCGATGAATCGGTCGTCGCCGGGTCCCGGAGCGGACGTCTCGAGGATCTCCTTGGTCGGCTGGCTCGGGGAGCCTGCGAGAAGCTCCAGGGAATCCTGGACCCCGGTCCCGACCTTGTCCTCGAAGTCGCTCTCGACCGTGATCCATTCCGAGTACTCGTCGTATTGGTCGGGATCCGGGCTATCGGACCACCACCAGTGAGTGCCGCCGATGGTGGTCGTGACCCGTACCTCGGTCAGGTCCGCCTGCCCGATGTCGGCGATCTCGTGGCTCTTGACGCCCCAATCCGCAAAGTCGGCCGGTCCGGGGTTCGTGCTGGTGGGATAGCGCCCCATCAGGATGCTGTCGCCCTTGCTGGGGACGCCATCTTCGACCGTATCGACGATCTTGCTGATCATCACGTCGCCGGCATCGAAACCGTGGTTGCCGTTGAGGTCCGAGTACGCGATGACGAGCGTCGGCGGCTCGGGTGGTGGTGGCGCTGCGGGTGGTGGTGGCGCCGGCAGCTCACAGCGCACGACGGGCCCGGTGCCCAGGTTCTGGAAGCAGCGGTCGGTACCACGGCCACCGTCGAGGACGTCTCGGCCGGGTCCGCCACTCAACAGATCACTGCCCACGCCCGCGAAGAGGCGGTCGGGTCCGGGGCCACCGAAGAGGCGGTCGGGTCCGCTGTTGCCGAGGAGCTTGTCGATGCCCGGGCCACCGACGATGCGGTCGGCGCCGCCACCACCACAGATGAGGTCGTTGCCACCACGGCCGAAGATGCGGTCGGCCCCACCCTTGGCCACGATGATGTCGCGCTTGTTGGTACCCACGATGCGCTCGCCCTTGTTGGTGCCCACGATCGTGGCGGGCTTGCCGAAGCACTTGGGCTTGGCCGCGCTCGCGGGTGTGGCGACGCTGGCCACCGATAGCGAAGCCAGCACTGCGGCTGACGTGACGACCGCGATCGTGCGGCGGAGCCGGTCGGTGTGCATGGTGCAGAGGTCCCTCCCGTGGCAGGTCAGCGCGACCAGGAGGCGGGCGCCCGACCCGTGCGTGGGAAGGTACAGCGACTCGATGCGAATCGCCAGCCCGATACGAGCCGAGCTAGTGGGCCTCGTCGTCGAGCTGGGTCACGACGAGGCGGTCCCCATCGGTCTTGTAGGTGACCTCGATGACGTCACCGATGACCTTGTGCTCGGTCAGGTGTGACGCCGGGAACTCGGAGCGGAACTCCAGCTCGGTGGTGTCGAACGTGAGCCGCTCGCCGTCACCCGAGACGAGCACGAAGCTGTCCACGCGCCCGAGGGCAGGGGAGTCGACGTCGATGACCACGCCTCTCTCCTGCTGGAGCGTGGGCTCGCAGGCGACGACGGCCAGGGCACCCGCGAGCGCGACCAGCGCCAACCGCATCGGCCGGATCATGGCCCTAGGCCAGCGGGATGAAGACGGCGACGTCGAGGATGATCAGCGCGAACAGCGCCGTCAGGTAGGTGATCGAGAACTTGTACATCTTGACCGCACGCGCGTCCGTGCCCTCGCGGGCCATGGCGAAGGCCTGGAACAGGAAGAGCCCGCCCAGCACCAGCGCGCCACCCAGGAACAGCAGCCCCATCTCGGCGATGGCGAAGAAGATCAGGGTGAGCGCGACCATCAGCACCGAGTAGAGCGCGATCTCCTGCGTCGTCCGCTTCACGCCGTGTGTCACCGGCAGCATGGGCACGTTGGCGGCCTTGTAGTCGTCCTTGATGCGCAGTGCCAGCGCCCAGAAGTGTGGCGGCGTCCAGTAGAAGACGATGAGGAAGAGGAACACCGCCGGCAGCGCGATGTTGCCCGTGACCGCGGCCCAGCCGATCATCGGGGGCAACGCCCCGGCCGCTCCGCCGATGACGATGTTCTGCGGCGTCGAGCGCTTGAGCAGCAGCGTGTAGACGATGACGTAGAAGGCGATGGCCAGGAGCGCGAGGAAGGCCGCCACGAGGTTGGTCGTGAAGGCCAGCCAGGTGAACGAAACGACCGTGAGGACGAGTCCGAAGAGGAGTGCGTCCTGCGGCTCGATCGAGTGCGCCGGCAGTGGCCGACGCTGCGTCCGCACCATGAGCATGTCGATGTCGCGGTCGATGTAGTTGTTGATGGCGTTGGCGGCGCCCGCGGCCACCGAGCCACCGATGAGCGTGGCGATGACGAGCCACGTGAACTCCGCCGGCGAGATGCCCTCGGTGAAGCGCCAGGCGAGGACCATCGCGGGCACGGTCGTGACCAGCAGCAGCTCGATGATGCGCGGCTTGGTCAGCGCGATGTAGGCACGCGCCTTGGCGCGGAAGGGTACGGCGTTGGAGACAGGCTCGGCCGGGCTGTCAGATGGCCCGGCAGCGGCCTCGACCTCGTCCAGGAGCTCGCCGTTCGCTGGAGCGACCTCGCCCACGCGAGCGTCGTACCAGGCGTAGAGCGTGCCTGCAGCCATCAGGCCCCAGATGGCACCACCGAGCGCGAGGTGTGCGGAGACGGCCCAAGCCGCCAGCGTGGTCCAGATCTGGAAGGCGCCGACCACGACCTGCACGACGTATAGCGCGGCTGCGGTGCCGACGAGGCTGAAGAGCCGGTTGGCCGACGCCGACCGGGCTTCACCCTCTGACGCGGCGTCTCGGGCCGCACGCCAGGTCACGATCGTGGCCCAGAGCATGATCAGGCCCACGATGGCAGCCACGATGCGATGCGCGAAGTGGTGCATCTGGAGTAGCGCCGCGTCAGGGTTCTCGTTCCAGGTGGGGATGAGCTGGCCGTCGAACAGCGGCCAGTCGGGGAAGACGAGCGAGGCGGCATTCACGGTCACGTTGGAGCCGAACAGCATCAGCACGTAGATCGAGGCCGCGGCGAACGCGACGATGAGCGTCATGCGCTGGGAGCCGCCACCCATGGGCAGCTCGACCGGGTAGCGCGAGCGGACGAAGACGAAGATGGCCGCGCCCAGCAGGATCATCGAGGTCGCGAGGTGCGCGGTCACCGACTCGTTGGAGTTCATCGACTCCACGGTCCACCTGCCCAGCAGGGCCTGGAAGCCGGTGAGCAGGATCAGCACGACCGAAGCCACGACGATCGAGCGGGTCTGCCGATGGTGCCGCCATGCCTGGACCCCCAGCCAGAGCACGAGGAATCCGATGATGACGCCCCACCAGCGGTGGATCGACTCGATCCAGTCCGCACGGTCCCAGGCGTTCGGCCCGTCGAGGGCTGGGATGATGGCGCCGCGACAAAGCGGCCAGTCGCCACAACCGAGCCCCGATCCGGTGCTACGCACGATGACGCCGATGACGACCATCACGTAGACCGCGACGATGGTGGTGAGTGCCAGCTTCTGGAAGCTGGTCAACCTTGGGTTCATGAACGTCGCGATCGTACCAGCGCTCAGGATCGATCGTGAGTCCGTGCCCTGCGAAGCTCGCGCGTCGGCGCTATTTTGGCCCTGATGCACCTCGATCCTCAGCGCTCCGCGACCGCCCTGCTCACCGGTGTCCTGATGGTCGGTGCCTGCACCGCGACCGAGGAGGCCACGCCCACGCCCCAGCCCGAAGCCGCCACGGGCCAGACCGTCGCGGCGGCCGAGATGCCGGCCTGCTCGACGTCCGAAGGCGCAGCCGGCGACATCCCCGACTGGCCCTTGATGAGCTCAACCGAGCCGGACTTCCTGCCGGTGGTGATGTCGTCGCTGGTGACGGGCGGCTACAACCGCTTCCTCTACAACGTCTACGACGCCTCCTACCGCCAGCTGGCGGCACCGGGGGTCGCCAGCCGTGTCGATTTCTACGCCCTCGAGCGCGACCCCCAGGAGCCCGTTGCTCGCACCGGCGCCACCTACCTCAGCTCCGGCCTGAGTCGCGGGCTGTATCGCACGGAGGTCGAGTTCGACTGCCTCGGCGAGTGGGGTGCGGAGGTCTTCGTCGAGGGCGACGACGGTGAGTGGTTGAGCGAGCGACTGCGTTTCGCGGTCCACCCGCTCGGCAGCACACCGGCCATCGGGGCAGCCCCGCCGCTATCGGACAGCCTCACCGCCACGACCGCGGACGAGGTCGCGCGGATCTCGACCGATCTGAACCCGTACCTGCCCGCCTACGACAAGACCGTGGCGGAGACGGTGACTTCGGGGGCGCCGTCGCTGGTCTTCTTCGCCACGCCCGCGTTCTGCCAGACCGGCTTCTGCGGACCCACCGTCGAGCTGGTCAAGTCCGTGGCCAAGGAGCATCCCGAAGCGCTCGAGTTCGTCAACGTCGAGCCCTACCACCTGCAGATGACCGAGAACGGTCTGCAGCCGCTGCTCAGCGACGACGGTCAGCTACAGCCGGTCGACGCCGCCCTGGAGTGGGGCATCCCCGTCGAGCCGTACCTCTTCCTGCTCGATGCCGAGGGCAAGGTCTTCGCCAAGTTCGAGGGCATCGTGGGCGGCGACGAGCTCCGGGCCGCCGTGGCGGACGTCCTCGCCGCCTAGCGCCAGCGACGGCTGCCGCGGTCCTTGCGGCTGGGGAGCGCGCGACCCACGAGGTCCCGGACATCTGCCACCTCCTGCGCGTCACCCCACGCTCCCAGCTCCTGGCCCAGACGGCCGGGGAGTGACGGATCGGCCAGCACGGCCGTGGCCATGCCGACCGCACTGGCACCGGCAGCGAGGTAGTCGAGCACGTCGTCGAGCGAGGCGGCGCCACCGGCACCGATGATCGGCACCTTGACCACCTGTGCGACCTCGTAGACGAGGCGCAGCCCGAGCGTCTTGGTGGCCGGGCCCGAGAGCCAGCCGTACGTGGACCCCAGGATCGGCCCGGAACGGTCTTCGCTGAGCACCAGTGCCCGAGTGCTGCCGCTGAGGCTGATGACATCGGCACCCGCCGCGACCACGGCCCGAGCCACCGTCCGGATATCGGTCGCAGCCCCGCTGAGCTTGACGATGAGCGGCAGGTCGGTGGCGGCCCGGGCGGCCACGGTCGCGATCTCGCTGGCCTCGACATCGAGGCCGATGGGCTCGCCGCGTCGGCTCCGGTCGGGGCATTCGAGGCTCAGCTCCATGCCAGCCACGTCCGGCTGCATCTCCAGCGTTCGGGCCAGCGCCGCGATGTCCTCGGCATCCTCGGCGCAAACGCTCACGATGACGGGCACATCGCTCGCGGCCCAAGCCGGGCCCTGCCGCCGCAGGACCGCCTCGAGCCCCGGGTTGGGCAGGCCGATGGCGTGGAGCAAGCCGTCGGGGAGCGGCGCCATCCGCGGTGCGGGGGCACCCCGACGCGCCTCGCGGGTGACGCTGCGGGTGACCAACGCTCCCGGCTGCAGCTCCCCGACGGAGCCAAGCAGCTCGATCCCGTAGCCTGCGCCACCAGCCGCGACGATGAGCGGGTGGCGCAGGCGAAGCCCGCCATGGCGACCAGGTGCGAGGTCCTGCCGCAGCCTCACGAGCGTGGCTCCCAGCGAAGCTCGGAGGCCGCGAAGGCCGGCCCTTCGCGGCAGATGCGAAGCGGCCCGTCGGCGCCGCCGATGGTGCAGCCGGCACAGACACCCAGCGCGCAGCCGGCTTCGTGCCGCAGCGCGACCTGCAGCCAGGCCTTGCGGCGGGCGTCAGCGCCACTGTTCTCGGACCGGCGTCCGCGTCGTCGTCCCAGCCGGGCCACGCCCATGCGTCCGTCGCGGCCCTTGGCCAGCTCAGCGAGCCGGGCCACGAGCGCGTCCGACCCGGCACCGAAACACTGGTCGGCCCAGGCCTCGTACTCGATCACCAGCTCGGCCACCTCGCCACGGTGCCCGAGCGAGCCGTCGGCGGTGGCCACCACGTACTCGGCCTCATCGGGCAGGAGCGAGGAGGGATAGACCTCCGCGACCGATCGGGCACCCAGCAGGACCGTGACCTGTCTCCCGCCCGCGACGGCCTCATCGACCACCGCGCGTACGCGCCCGAAGCCATCGACGTCTGCGACCACCAGCAGGTAGCGGCTCCGCGGGTCGATGGCGAACCCTCGTCCGAGCGGCCCCTCGAATCGCGCCACATCACCGGTGCGCGCACGCGTCAGCGGCTCGGCCGAGCCCATCAGCGTCGTCACCGAGCCCGCCACACGGTCGTACCCGCTGACCGGCACGACCGGCAGCAGCAGACCCGGCCGCCGCGGTGCCAGCAGGTGCAGGAACTGTCCCGGTCGCACGCTGCGCGCGATCGCGGGCGCGTCCCAGGTCAGCAGGTGCCGGCCGGGCGTGACCTCACGCGTCTCGAGGAGGCGGACCTCCCCGCCGGGGTCAGTCGTCGGTCGCGGCGCCGTCGTCCCCGCCATCCTCGTCGGTCAACTCGGGCGCGACCTCGGGGTACGAGTCGGCGATGGCCTCGGCCAGGTCGCCGAAGAGGTCGGTGGGATCGTAGAACTGGACCATATCGTCCGACGTGGCCAGCGGCTGCCAGTCGAGCTCACCTTCAGCCGCGCCTTCGCCGTCGGGCTCGGGCAGGACCTCGCCTTCGATGGCGCCGGTCGCCCGCAGCCACAGTCGCTCGTCATCGTCATCGACGAACTTGCTGTCACCGAGCATCGCCGCGGCCGGTGCGGCCCGATCGGCGAAGTCATCGATGAGGCGGGCCTGCTCGAACTGACTGCCCTCCTGGAAGGTCAGCGCCAGGTCGTACATCAGGCGCGCCGCGTCCTGCTGGTCCGTTGGCGCCAGTGGCGTGCGATCGAGCCAGGCGTAGACCTCGTCGGGCTCGGGCGCGTCGTCGGGCGACTCCGACGATCCTTCTGCCGCTGTTTCGACCACGTCCTCGTCTTCGGCCTCCTCGTCGGCTTCGGCCGGGCCCGCGATCTCGGCCTCGGCAGCATCGACGAAGGCGGCGTAGAGATCGGCCGGGTTGTAGATCTCGACGAGCTCGGCGCCATCCTCGATGTCGTCGGTCTCCGAGCGCCACTCCCCGGTCTCGTCCTGGTAGCGGGTGCGCGAGCGGAACGCGCCCTCGGGCGAGATGTAGAGATAGTCCGGCTCATCGTCGATGAGCACGAGCCCATCGAGGTCCTTGAGGCGGGACTTGTTGGCCTCGAGGAAGCGGACGAACTGGCGGCCCGCATCGGTCAGGAAGTCGTCGCGGCGCCGACCGGCATCGGCCGCGAGCTCCTCCAGCACAGAGGCACGCTTGTCGCTCATGGGTTCTCCTTGTCGGTGCTCGATGCGCTAGGGGATGAACTCGAGGTCTTCGGTCATCCGTTCGCGCAGGATCATCACGTGGTGGCGCTCGAACATCCACTCACCGGCGCGGTGGCCGATGGCGCGGGAGCGGGGGTCCCCTTCGAGCTTGTCGATGGTCGCGAAGTCAGGCACCTGCAGGAGCATGACGTTGTCGAAGTCCCAGCCGTAGGCCACGTTGTACCAGCCGAGGAAGCGCATGCCGAACTCCTTCTCGTAGCGTTCGACCTGCAGCGGGAAGAGCTTCTGCATGAAGAACTTGAAGAAAGGGTCACGCCCGCGGCGAACCGAGAAGAAAGTGGCCAGGACCGGCACGTCGTCTCCATCTATGAGTCGTTGGATTGTCGCACGCAGCGACGGTGGGACTAGCGGTCCAGCCGTGCGAGCAGTGTGTCCACGAGCGCGACCTGCGCCGGGTTCATGGCCACGCGAGCCTGTTCGGGTGTGAACCAGTCGACCCGGTCGACCTCCGGCACCTCGATGAAGATGCCCGATCGTGGCGGCCACTCCATCTGGTAGGTATTGGAGCGAGCCTCATCGGGGTCGAGGTCGCCCTCGAGGGCCCAGGCATGGACGGTCTTGCCGCCGCGCTGCTTGATGCTGCCGAGCGCGAGGAGCCGGGAGCTCGAGCCCACGACGTGGCCGGTCTCCTCGCTGAACTCCCGCTTGGCCACGTCGACGAGCTGCTCGCCGGCTTCGACCTGGCCCTTGGGGATGGACCACGCACCGACGTCCTTCTTCTCGAAGTAGGGGCCACCCGGATGGCCCAGCAGGACCTCGACACCCGCGGGGGTGCGGCGGTAGAGCAGGATGCCCGCGCTCGTGCGCGTGCGGGAGACGGCGTCAGCCATCGGCCGGCTTCTCCTCGCTGGGCTCGGTCGGGGGATCGGCGCCCGCCGCTGAGGCCTCGGTGGCGGGCGGGGCCGGTGTCGCGGTCTGCGACGTGGCGCCCGCTGCTGCATCCTCCGGTGCCGCGTCCTCCATCTGGCCCACGGTCGGCTTGGCGGTCGTGCTCAGGGGCGTCCGGCGCGAGCGTCGGTCGGCCGCCACGAGGCGTAGCAGGAAGATGATCGTCTGGCCGCTGAAGAGCAGCAGGATGAGCGTGAGGATGAGCAGGATCGCGCTGATGGTGGGGTCCCAGCCCCAGGTCACGGTCAGCGGCGTGAGGACCAGGAAGAACGTCAGCAGCCCGATCTGGATCCAAAAGCAGCCCAACCCCGGACCGCGCTCGGCATCGAGCGGCTCGCCCTTGTACTCGGGCATCTGGCCCGACGGCGTCGCCGATGTGGCTGCCTCATCGTCGCCCGGAGTGGGCCCTTCGGCTGCCTCGACCTCGTGCGGGCGGGCAGCGACCGTCGGCACGTCCACGGGGGCCTCGGTTTCGGGCGTGGGCGTCTCGAGCTCTGACGCCGCAGCGTCGGTGGTTCGTTCGGGCACGGGTGAATCCTACGCTGTGGCCATCGAACCGGCGCACGCGACCTGCGGCCGGGGGTCGGTCGGCCCTTGTCCGTCGTGCTAGGCCGTCCGATGATGGGTCCAGCCGCACCGGGGGAAGTCCACATGCCATGCGAAGGCCCTGTCCACTACCGCCGAGCCACGACCGCCGATGCCGAGGGCATCGCCAAGGTCCACATCGAGGGCTGGCAGCGAGCGTATGAGGAGCTCGTCCCGCCCGAGTACCTTGCCCGCAAATCGTCGCGTGGGCGTGCGGAGTTCTGGCGCGGGGAACTCGAGTTGGAGGCCGCGGACCGCAAGCCCTGGGTGGCTGTCGACGAAGAGCAGGTCATCGGCTTCGCGGATGGCGGCATCGCGCGCGACGACGATCTGGACTCCGGCACCGGTGAGGTCTACACGCTCTTCGTGACGCCCGAGTGTTGGGAGAAGGGCATCCGCTCGCGCCTCGTCGATCACGCCTCCCGCGACCTGCGCGAGCACGACTTCCGGCGGGCGGTGTTCTGGGTATTGGAGGCCGACCTCGTCATGCGCGCCTTCGCTGAGTACACCGGCTGGCGAGCGGATGGTCACCGGCGAGAGGAAGACTGCGGTGGCACCAGCGTGACCGAGCTGCGCTACGCCAAGGACCTCGTCTGACCGCTCGGCGAAGACCGTGGCGAGCGACTGACCCACCGACGGCGATCCCCGTCACATCTCGGGGTCGTTCGGGCTAGCCAGACGGTGGTGGGGCGATCTCCGTGCCCCGTCGGTCGGTGATGTTCACGCCGACGGCGGCGATGGTGACGAGGGCCACCGAGATCAGCGCCATGGGCGGCAGGGTCTGGCTGAGGATGATGGCGCCGACGATGACGGCCACCACGGGCTCAAGCGTCACCATCACGCCGTAGGCCCGCGCGGTCATCCGCTTGAGCGCCTCGAACTCCAGCGATAGCGGCAGGGCGGTGGACAACGTCGCGACCGCCAGCGCGCCGGCGAGGAGCCACGGGTCCAGCCGCTCCAGACCGCCGGCCACCAAGGCGAAGGGCAGGGTGAAGAGGCTGGCCACGACCATGGCCAGGGCCAACCCTGCGTCACCGACGTCCTGCGCCACACGTGGGCTGACGAGCACGAAGCTGGCCCAACCGAGACCGGCGAGGAGGGCCAGCACGACGCCGACGGGGTCGAGGCTGCTGCCGACGTCCGGCGTCAGCAGCACCAGCCCGGCGCCGGCGAGGATGATCCACACGAACTCCCGGGGCCGACGCGACGTCAGGGCCGCCACGCCGAGCGGCCCGATGAACTCGATGGCCACCGCGATCCCCAGCGGGATGCGGGCGATGGCGCCGTAGAAGGCGAGGTTCATCAGGCCGATGACGACACCGAAGAGCAGCAGCAGACCGAGGTGTCCGCCGGCCCGGGCGTCGATCTGGTGTCGCCTGGCGACGATGAGCAGCATCGCGGCGAAGGCGAGGCGCAGGAACGTCACCGCTGCCGGTCCGAGTGTGTCGAACAGCCCGACCGCGATGGCGGCACCGAACTGGATCGAGACGATCGAGGTCAGCACCAGCGCCGGCGGCGGCACCGCCGAAGCGGCCCGGGTCAATGAAGCAGCAAGTCCCTCTGGCTCGGACGACTGCGGCGGCAGGGGCATGGAGGGCCGGGGCGCCTAGCCCAGCAGCACGACCTCGTCAGCCTCGGCACCGTCCTCGGTCAACCGGATCTCGATGCGTTCCTCGCGGGCGGTGGGTACGTTCTTGCCCACGTGATCGGCGCGGATGGGGATCTCGCGGTGGCCGCGATCGACCAGCACCGCCAGGCGCACCGCCGCCGGGCGGCCGTGGTCCATCAGCGC
This sequence comes from uncultured Chloroflexia bacterium, assembly GCA_963752475.1. Lineage (GTDB taxonomy): Bacteria > Chloroflexota > Limnocylindria > Limnocylindrales > CSP1-4 > JAFMJV01. The sequence goes on from CAVVYR010000006.1 coordinate 71,492, forward strand.
ATCCAGCCCGGCGCGGGCGGTGCGGCCGGTGAAGAGCACGTCGTCGACCAGCACCACCGTCGTCACGGCCGGGTCGAACGGCCGCAGCCCCGGCGCCGGGATGACCGCCGCGGCATCCGCGTCGAACACGCCGTCGCGATCGTCGCGATAGGGGGTGACGTCGAGCGCCACGACCGGCACGGCCACGCCCTCGCGGGCCTCGATGGCTGCGGCCAATCGCGCCGCCAGTGCCGGCCCCCGATGCTCGATGCCCACGAAGGCCAGGCCCTCCGCGCCACCATGCTTCTCCACGATCTCGTGGCTGACGCGCACGAGCGCTCGGCGCACATCGTCGGCTGACATGATCTGGCGGGCGGTCACGGTCGTCTCCACCTCGCCAGCCTAGCCCATCCCCCTGGCTCGCTGATGGGGTTCAGCGCGGGAACTGGTCCCACGAACGGCCGGTGCCGGGATCGTCGTGCGGCGCCGCCTCGCCCGAGGCTTCACGGATGGTGGCCAGCAGCTCGTCGACCGCACCCTCCGGGCTGATGGGGTTGACCGACAGACCCGTGCCCAGCTCCAGGCCAGCGATCTCGCGCAGCCGCGGGTGGATCTCCCAGTGCCAGTGGAACGTCTCGCTCACGGACTCGTGCAAGGGCGCCGTGTGCAGCACGAGGTTGTAGGGCGGGCCGTCGAGCACGTCGAGCAGCCGGATGACCTTCTGCAGCGCCTCGGCAGCACCGGTCAGCTGATCGTCGGTGGCGCGACCGAAGTCCGACTCGTGGTGGCGGGGCACGACCCATAGCTCGAATGGCGAACGTGAGGCGTACGGGGCGAAACAGACCGAGGCCGCGTCCTCGAACACGAGCCGATCGCGATGCTCCACCTCGTCCTGCACGGATCGACACCAAGGACAGCCACCCTCGCGGATGAGGTAGCGGGCAGCGCCCCCGAGCTCCTCCCCGATGCGATGCGGCAGATGCGGCAGGTCGTAGACGTCGAAGCAGAGGTGGTTGGTCATGGCCCCTGCCTGCTTGCCCCAGTTCTGGACGATCTGCACGTACTGGGTGCCGCCGTCCTCGCGGGCGCGGGCCACGCGGTCACGAGCGAGCTGCAGCATCTCGATGGCCACGGCCTCGGACTCCTGGCCCAGGGGCGCGTGATGCTCGAACGGCGCCACGATGGTCTCCCATGAGCCGATGTCACCGAGCAGGCCCATGCGGAGCCCCTCTTCCGTGTTCGACGTGTCCTGAGCGTCGTCCCGGTGGTAGCGGTCGAGCTCGCTGCCGGCGACAGTGAAGGCCTGGGGCTTGAGCACGCGCAGGCGCGTCTCGTCCTTGTCTCGGTCACAGTTCTGGCAGCGGCCGGAGAAGTCGCGCACGGGGGCCGCCTCGCGGGCGAAGCGGGCCCGGTTGAACTCGCGATCGACGACGACCGCCACCCACCAGCCGGTGATGTCGTCGCGTCGCAGCTCGAACAGGCCCCCGGCCATGGCTAGACGCCCGCCGCCGCTGGGGTTCGGGCTCTCGAGCGCTGCTCGGCCGACTCCACGACGGCCATGGCCAGGCGGCCGTGGAAGTCCTCGGCGAACCAGGTCGCGGCCTGCTCCACGCTGGCCGTCGAGGGTTCGGCCCGAGCGCCGCTCCAGCCCAGCTCGCGCGCGACCGAGGTCACGTCGAGACCGGCCATGCCGCAGGGGTCGATGAGCTCGAAGTCCTCCAGCCGGGTGGTGATGTTGAGGGCGATGCCGTGGTAGCTGATGCCGCGCTCGACGCGCAGGCCCAGGGCCCCGAGCTTCCGCGGCCGCGGCCCGTCCTGGTCGATCCAGACGCCGGGGTAGCCGGGTCGAGGCGCGGCCACGATGCCGTAGCGAGCGGCGACGTCGCCCATCGTCAGCTCCAACGCGCGCACGAACGGTCGCAGCAGCACCGGCAGTTCGCGCAGCCGCACGATGGGATAGGCCACCAGCTGGCCGGGCCCGTGATACGTGACCTCGCCGCCCCGCTCCACGCGGATGACCTCGACACCGCGCCGCGCCAGTTCGTCCGGCGACGTGATGACGTGCTCGTCCTTGGCGTGGCGGCCCAGCGTGAGCACCGGCTCGTGCTCCACGAGCAGCAGCGTGTCAGCGATCTCGTCGGCATCACGGGCGGCGTGTCGTGCGCGCTGCACGTCCCACGCCTCGCGGTAATCCATGCGACCGAGCCACTCGACCTGAACGTCCATGTTCGGAAGGTATCACGCAGCGCATCGCTGGTGGTTCAGGGCAGCAGCTGCCGCAGCGCGAAGATGACGTTGGCCGGACGCTCGGCGAGCCGACGCATGTACCAGCGATACCAGGCGTCGCCGTAGGCCACCAGGCTATAGGCGGGGTGGCCCGCGTCGCGCAGACGGCGCAGCTCCTGCTCGCGGATGCCGTAGAGCATGTGCACCTCGAGCAGCTCGCGTGGGATGCCCTGCGCCTCCGTGATGGTCTGGATCTGGTCGATGAGTTCGACATCGTGGGTGCCCAGGGCCAGCCGCGCGTTCCCCGCTGCCGCTGCCTCGGCCACCATCAGCGCCAAGCCCAGGAAGTTGGCGTCGACATCGGCCGCATCCCGGTAGGCGATGCTGCCGGGCTCGTCGTAGGCGCCCTTGACCAGGCGGATCGCCGGTCGGCTCGGGAGCAGACGCACGATGTCGGCCGCCGAGCGCTTGAGATAGGTCTGGATGGCGATGCCCACGTTCTGGTGCTCGGCCATCAGCGCCTCGGCCAGGTCGAGCGTGCGCTCGGTGTACTCCGAGCCCTCCATGTCGATCCAGAACCAGGTGCCGGTGGCCGCGCACTCGCGGGCGATGTCGTGGCAGAGCGCGAGGCAGGCGTCGGTGTCCTGCTCGAGGCCCAGCTGCGTAGGCTTGATCGAGAGCTCGACGGGACCGACCACGTGTTGCCGTCGGCCGTCGCGGGCGAGCACCTCGCGGTAGTGGTCGGCCACCGCGTGGGCCTCATCGAGCGTGGTGATGTTCTCGCCCAGGCGCGTGAAGAGGACACGCACCCGCTCGTCGCGCAGGCGTTCGGCAGCCGCGAAAGCGTCGTCGACGCGCTCGCCGGGCATGAACCGCCGGACCGCGCGCTTGGCGAAGCGCATGTTCGGGATCGTCTCCGCCAGTCGCTCGTTGCGAGCCATCCAGAGGAGCGCGGAACGCATCGGTCGCATGTCTCGATGGTAGCCCCGTCACGGCCTCGCCATCCCCGCCCTGCTCCGTCGTGCCATGTCGTCGTGGAGGAGTGTCCGCGGCCCCGGCCCTGTCGTCCCCATCGACATCGACTGCCACATGATGGCCAGATGTCGCCGGGGTCGACGCTGTCGGTCGATCAGGCCCATCCATGTAGACGCCTGTCGGCGGAGTCGACGGTAGTCGTACGAGCCGGCCTGCAAGATCGGCGATGCGGTAATCGAGAGGGATCGGCTATGCCCGGTCACGCTCAGCGTCGGTCGGAGCTCCACGTAGCGACACGGATCCGGTGACTACGAGCAGCCCTACGGTCGACCGGGGCGACGTTCGTCCATCACGCGGTGCTCACCAGGTGGCCTCGCCTGACTCGGCGCGGCCGGCGACTGCCACCTGCCTTGGCGTGGCAGTCGGGTCAGGCGGGTTTGGTGGCGCGGATGATGGCGCTGTGCATCCCGTCCGCTACCGCGTGCGTGGGCTCGACCACGACATCGGCAAGGCCCACGGCCTGGAGGCCCTCGCGGAACTCGCTGATCGAGAGGGCGCCGGCGATGCAGCCGACGTAGTCGCCCCGCTCGGCCCGCTGCTCGGGCGTGAGGTGGTCCTCAGCCACGATGTCGGTGATACCGATGCGGCCGCCCGGACGCAGGACGCGTGCGACCTCACCGAAGACGGCGCTCTTGTCCGCGGCCAGGTTGACTACGCAGTTGCTGATGACGACATCGACCGAGGCGTCCGGCAGGGGGATCGACTCGATCGTGCCCTTCATGAACTCGACGTTGGTGGCACCGGCCTCGGACGCGTTCTTGCGAGCGAGCTTGAGCATCTCGTCGGTCATGTCCAGGCCGTAGGCGTAGCCGTCGTCGCCGACACGCTTGGCCGAAAGGAGCACGTCGATGCCACCACCGGAACCCAGGTCGAGCACGGTCTCACCCTCGTGCAGCTCGGCCACCGCGACGGGGTTGCCGCAGCCGAGCGAGGCCAGCGTGGCGGCGGAGGGGAGACCCTCGAGCTCGATGGTCTCGTAGAGCTTGGTGCCGAAGCCCTCCTCGGTCTCCACGGGGGAGGGCTCACAGCAGGCGTCAGCCGACGCCGCGGGACCACAGCATCCGACCTCGACATCACGGTCTTGCTCGAGCACCTGCAGCGCCGCGTCGGCATACCGCTCGCGCACGACCTCGTGGATGCGCTCGCCCTGGTCGTCCGTGGTCGTGGTCATGTCGTCACCCGTGTTGCTGTATCGATTGATATCAATATAACGAGTGACAATATCGATGTCAATCGATATAGTAGCCACATGAAGCGAACCGAAGACCCGGACCTGGAGCTGCTGGAGGCAGCAGCAGACCCCGTCCGCCTGTCGATCCTGCGCCAGCTGTCGTCCGCTGGCCCCACCTGCGCGTGTGACTTCACCGAATGCTGCGACATCAGCCAGTCGACGGTCTCCCATCACCTCAAGGTGCTGCGCGAGGCCGGCTGGATCGAAGGGGAGCGGCGCGGAACCTGGATCTGGTACTCCATCCGATCGGAAGCGGTCGAGCGCTTCTCTGCCCTCGCCCGTGCCATCCGCCCAGGGGGTGCTCGTCCGGCTGCCGATCTGGGACCCACGACAGCCGACGCGGACGTCCGCCCGCTGGGCCCGGAGATCGCGCCTGTACCTGCCGTCGACGATCGGCGCTCCGTGCCTGTGCTCGAGAGCGATTGGCGCCAGTGGTAGACGTCTGCCTCGTACATGGTGAACTGTGACCATGGGGATGAACATCAAGAACCCTGAGACGCACCAGCTGGCACGAGAAGTCGCGGCACTGACCGGTGAGAGCGTGACGGCAGCCGTGACCGAGTCACTGCGAGAGCGCCTCGAGCGGCTGCGCGCAGAACAACGGGACGGACTGGCGGCCGCGCTGATGGCCATCGGCCGGGACACCGCCAGGCGGCTCTCGCCAGAGCTCAAGGCGGCCGATGTCGACGAGTTGCTGTACGGCGAAGACGGACTGCCGCATTGATCCTCGATAGCTCGGCGGTCATCGCGATCCTGCGCGATGAGCCGGACGCCAAGCGCCTGGCGATGGCCATCCAGGCAGCTCGTTCGGTGCGTGTGTCTGCAGCGACGTATGTCGAGATCGGTGCGGTCATGGACCGAGCAGGTGATCCCATCGTCTCGCGGCGTGCGGATCAGCTGCTCGACGCTGCCGGCGCCGTCATCGAGCCGGTAACGAAGGAGCAAGCGTGGATCGCACGAGCCGCGTATCGAGACTTCGGCAAGGGCTCTGGTCATCCAGCAGGCTTGGACTTCGGCGACTGTTTCGCCTATGCCCTGGCCAAGGACCTGGGCGAGCCGCTGCTCTTCAAGGGTGACGACTTCGGTCACACGGACGTTGAGCTCGCCTGAGCCTGACGTCCCGTCGGGGTCTGGTCCCTCGGGTGTCTCGACAGGACATCGTCGACGCGGCAGGATGCACTCGACCCCATCCGTCTGGAGGTGCCTGCCGTGCACGTCGTCAAGCGCGTTCCCTTCGTCGCCGGCCTCGTGGCCGCGTCCCTCATCGTCGCCTCGCTCGGCGCCCTCGCACAGGAGTCACAGGAGTACCTGGGGCCTGATGCCGATGCGCCGCTGAGCGGCTACACGCGCACGGACGGCACGGTCGTCCTCACCGATGCGTCCTTCTGTCGCTACCTCCTGGGCACGGTCATCGGTGACGAGCGGCTGACCTACGTCGACCTCCTCGACAAGACCAAGAAGCAGAAGAGGGCCAAGAGGGCGGCCTTCAGCGCCACCGACGAAGGTGCCGTCGCGCGCTGCGTCGAGGTGCTCACCGCCAGTCGCACCGACGTACCTGAGGACGACACGCTCGCAGCCTGGGCACGCGCCGCTGCCGTCGTGCCCGAGTCGATGGCCGGCCTCCTGCCCGAGGACTTCACCGCGGAGCCATTGGCCCAGCCCGACGAGATCGGTGCCGCGGCGCGCACCAGTGGCTTCGGTGACCTGGTCTCCGCACCGTTCACGGTCACGCCTGGGCCGTGGCTGGCGCAGCTCGACGCCACTGCCTGCGCCGCCTGGGACGGCACCCTGCGGAACGCACGCGAACCGGACGACGCCATCACGTTGGAGGACAGCCGCGAGTACCTCTACGACCTCGAGGGCGGTCACTACTACTGGGACGTCTCCGCCTCCGATTGCGACTGGAGCGTGGACCTGGTGCCGGTCGTGTTCGAGCCGGATCCCACGCCGCAGCCGACGCCCCAGGCCATCGTGCCGGCGCTCTTCGCCGGCGACTGGAATCCGCGTCCGCACGCACCGAACTCCAAGCACCTGACCGCGGTGCAGGCGCGTGAGGCCGTGCTGGCGGCAGGCCTGATCACGGGCACCTGCCATCAGGATGGCTCGAGCGACCGCCAGAACCGCGTGTGGAAGCAGGAGCCCATCGCGGGGATGCTCGTCGAACCCGGCTCGGCCGTCGAGGTCTGGGTCGCGACCGACTGTGACGTCTACGAGGGCAAGCGTGTCATCCTCGACTGAAGCCGGTTCAGTCTTCGTCTGAGTCGACCGACTCATCCGTCGCGGGTGCGACCGTGCCCTCGCGCCACTCGGTCACCGCCTGCCAGGCGATGCGTTGCAGGAACGCCGCGACCTCCGGGTCGGTCACGCCGAAGGTGTACGGATGGCCTTCGGGGCTGCGGTCGAAGAGCGTGGCGTAGATCGTCGCCGCCGCGAGATAGGCCCCCTCCCAGGTGGCATGCACCCGATCGGGATCCATCAATGCGACCTCCGGGCGTTCCGCCTCGGCCAGCTCGAACGCCAGGGCCGCCGGGGCCACGGTCGCTCCCAGTTCGGCCTCGACGGTGCGGTGAGCCTCGGCCACGTCGTCGTAGTCGGACCAGTCGTTGAAGCCGCGTGGCCAGGTCATGAAGAAGACGGTCTCGGCGCCGGCCTTGGTCACGACCTCATCGAAGAGCCGGGCGTGCTCCAGGAACGACTCGGCGTTGCGGGTGCGGGCGCCGGGCAGGTAGCCCTGCAATACGACCGTGTCGAACTCGCCCTGGCGGATGGCCTGCTTGGCGCCGTTGTCCCAGTGGTACTCGAGCGTGACGCCACCCTCGGTCAGGATCCGGCCGTCGAAGGCCCAGGGCGGGTCTTCCATGGAGGCGAACCCTTCGAGCTTCGCATCGAGCCCCCCGTGGCGCTCGGTGTGGCTGTTGCCGATGAAGAGCACGCGCTGGGGAAGCTGCTCGTCGGCCTCGGCCGCTTCCTGGGCAGCTGCGACCGAGGTCGTGGCGAGGAGGCTGATGGTGATGGCCGCAGCGAGGCAGGCACGTCCGGTTCTCACGGCGGCAATGCTGCCATGTCTTGGCCGTACCATCCCAGCAGTACGAACGACGTATCCGGAGACCGACGATATGCGAGTCGACCGCATCGAGATCGAGGCCTTTCGCGGCATCGATCGGCTGGTGCTGGACCTCGAGGAGTTGACGACGGTCATCGGCGAGCACGATTGCGGGAAGTCCTCGCTGTTGCGGGCGCTCGCACGCGTCTTGGGACCGAGCGAGCCGGACGTGCTCCCGGTCTTCGAGGTCGCCGACTTCCATCGACCGACCGATGTCGAGGCTGACCGCGCGACGACGCTGGCGATCACGCTGGGGCTGCGCACCGGTGAGGACGACGACCTGGCCGATGGCTTGCCCGGCACCGATGACGGCGGTGTGAGCCTGCGCGTGCTCGCGAGCCGTCGCGCCCAAGGCGAGCCGACCACGACCGTGGACCTGCTCGATCGTGCCGGCGTGCCCCTCGAAGGCGCCGATGCAGCGGCGCTGCTCGAGCGCTTGCGACGACGCCACCCGGCGGTCATCGTCGCTGGCCCGCGTGCGGCCGTGGCGCGCGGCATCCGAGAGCGGCCCGAGGTGTCGAGCCGGCTGCGGTCACTGTTGAGCGCGCGTCGCCGCGCTTCCGAGCCACTCACGTGGGACCAGATCGGCGAGGTGCGCGAGGACATCGTGCAGGCTGGCGGCCGGCTGGCCGATCAGATCGGACCGACCGTGGAGCGGCGACGCTCGGTGCTGGCCATGACCGATACGCCGCGGGCCCTGGTCACCGACCTCGCTGCGGCGCTCGACCCGGACGCCGAGGAGCAGCGCCGGGTGGCGGCGGTGTGGCTCCTGGCGGCGATCCTCGATGCGGTGCCCGAAGGTGGCCTCGGGGTCGAGGCCGAGCCGATCCTGCTCTTCGACGATATCGAGGCCAACCTCCACCCGACCTGGCTGGCGGCGTACGCGGCCGTGGCCTTCAACCTGCCCTTCCAGCAGATCGTCACGACGCACTCGCCGGAGGTGCTCGCATGGGTGCCCCTCAGCTCGCTGCGGCGCCTCGTGCGCCGAAGCGAGGGCATCGAAGCGCGGGCGGTGCGTACATCGCAGTACTCGGTGGGCGAGATGCGGCGGCTGACCTTCCACGTGCGCCTGAACCGAGGGTCCTCGTTCTTCGCTCGCGGCTGGATCCTCGTGGAGGGGGAGACCGAGGCCTGGCTGGTGCCAGAGTTCGCGCGCCTCGCCGGCGTCGAGCTGCCGGTGGAGGGCATCCGCGTCATCGAGTTCGCGCAGTGTGGCGTGGGCCCGCTGATGAAGCTGGCCGATGACCTTGGGATCGGCTGGGTCGTGCTGGCCGATGGCGACCAAGCGGGCAAGAGCTACGCCCGGCGTGTCGACGCGCATCTGGCGCAAGGCGGGGCAGGGGAGGTCGTGGTGCTGCCGGCACGGGATATCGAGCACTACCTCTTCAGGCAGGGCTATGCCGACGTCATCAAGGGTGCGGCCCGCGTCGGTGGCACTCGCTCGGCAGGGAAGATCATCAAGGCTGCCACCGAGAAGGTGACCAAGCCCGGGCTGGCGCTGATCATCCTCGAGGCGGCCGACGAACGTGGGCCGGAAGGGGTGCCCGTGGTCCTGCGTGAGCTGGCCGAGTTGGCCCAACGCACGGCTCGAGGCGGCTAGCGCGAGTACTCGCGGCGCATCTCCGCGAGAGCGGAACCGATGTCCGCCATCGACACCGTGTCGATCGGACGATCGCCATATGTCGCCGCGGGCTCGGACGTCCGGGCCGGTCCCTCCTCGCGACCGAGTCCCATCGCGGTTGCCGCACGGTCGAGCGTGGCGTCGAGCGTGAGCAGCCGGCAGTCGGTGGCTTCTGCCGCGGCCAGATACGTCGCGTCGTACATCGACAGGCCGTGGGCACGTGCCAGCGTCAGCGCGCGCAGCCGGAGCGGCCGGCCCTGCGGTACCTCTTCGATCTGGAGCACCTCTGTCTGCAGCATGGCATCGAGCGCGAACTCATCTCCGATGCTGGCCGTACGCGAAAGGCGGTTCCCGATCTCGAGCCAGATGAGGGATGGGGCAAGGAGCTGGATCCGTCCAGCGGGCACGTCGTCGATGCAAGCATCTACCCAACCCGGCCGATCTTCGTCGAGCAGCCAGGAGATCACAGTCGACGCATCGATGACACGCTGCTCAGGTCCGTTCAATGGCTATCTCGGTCGGCGCGGATCCACTCGGCGGCGTTCGGCTCGTCGTGGTCGGGTGGCAGCGATGCCCGATAGCGTCGTCGCCATTCCTCGAGGCCTTCGAAGGCAGCGCGTCGCTGCTCGAGCAGCTTCTCGCGGTCCTGCTCGAGGCGCTCGGCCTCCTCCGGCGAGATGAGCACAGCCAACGGCTTGTGGTCACGTGTCACCAGGAACCTCTCGCCCGCGGAAGCTTCGTCCAGGATGCGCCCGAGCGAGCGGCGCATGTCCATGGGCGTGATGGTCTTCATGTCACCATCATAGCGAACTATGTCAATCGACTATGATAGTCGACGCGCTAGCGGACTCGAAAGCTCGGGCCGTGGCCGGGGATGATGATGGAGGCCGTCTCGAGGATGCGGGCGCGGTGCTCCTCGACGGCCGCTGGATCGACGTCGAGGCCACTCCCCGGCGAGTCCTGCCAGACCCAGAGGTGCGTGAGCGCGGCCACGCCGTCGTCGGTCTCCACGAGCGTGGTGATGTCCTGCGGTGTGTGGCCGGGGGTCTCGAGCAGCTTGATGCCAGTCGAGAGTCGGACACCCTCTGCGGGGCGCGACGTCCATCGGTCGCGAACGTACGTGGCCCAGTGGTCGTGGACCGTGACGTCCTCACCGAAGAGGGCGATGTTCATCGTGTGGTCGGGGTGGTGGTGGCTGAGGATGATGTCGGTGACCTGCTCACGGTCGACGCCGAGTGCGGCCAGCGGGTCCAGGATCGAGGCCCGGGAAGGGACCATGCCGGGGTCCACGATGGCCGTTACGTCGCCATCGCGTAGCAGGGTCACCGTGCCGGCCACGCCATCGTCGTTGCCGTAGCCGTCGAACAGGACATCCAGTCGCGCCATCGTCTCTCCTCGTCTCGGGGTCGCGGCTGACGGTACAGGTGGGGAGTCGATGTCACACGGTCGACATGTTCCGGTCCGACCCTGCACGTCTGGTCCGGACTCTCCCTTCCGGCCCACATCCATGAGGAGGACGAGATGGCGAAGTTCGTGGTGATCTACTCGGGCGGCATGGGCATGGCAGCCGAGCCCGACGAGCGGCAGCGGATCATGGATGAGTGGGGCGCCTGGTACGGCAAGATGGGCGCGGCCATCAAGGACGGTGGCAGTCCCTTCGCGGCCTCGAAGAACTTCTCCGGCGCGGGTGCCGCGTCGGCCGATGGCCCCGGCGCGGTCCCGGCCACCGGCTACACCATCATCGAAGCCGATTCGCTCGACGCGGCGGCGGCTGCCTGCGCGGATCACCCACACCTCGGGCACGGCGGACAGGTCTCGGTCTTCGAGGCCGTCGACATGGGCTGAGGCCTCGCTCGAGGCACTTTCTATCTGGTCGTCCGCTTGGGGCCCGTCAGACGACACGCCGCTGCGTCTCGACCAGGATCCAGTCAGCTCTGGGCATGATCCGCGCGCCACCCAGCCAAGAACGAACGGCGCCGGCAAGATTCTCGTCTAGCGGACCCACAGCGGACACCTGAGTAGAACCTCGGGCACAGGCCTTGGGGAGGGGCGCTGTGCTACTTTCTACGCACTCCCGGGCGGGAGTAACTCAGTTGGTAGAGTGTCTGCTTCCCAAGCAGAATGTCGCGGGTTCGAGTCCCGTCTCCCGCTCCACTTCCCCTTCCGAACTCGGGACGACACTCTGCTTGGTCGCCGAAACCCCGTCTCACATCGCCGCGTTCGATTCGCCGTGGACCTCGGGCAGACGGACCTCGAAGATGAGAAGAAGTGCAGCGGGTGGGCTCGCGCGAGGCGCTGCGGATGGTCCTGGAGCGCTTCGGGATCGTCCGCTTCCACGGCATCATCGGCGTACTTCTCGCCTGCATCCTAGCGAGGTCCATGCTGGAGACGCGTGGCCTCGCGGGGGCGTGGTTCATCCACTTGGTGCAGGACGAGCTGGTGTTCGGGTTCATGGCGATCGGCGCGATCACACCGGGGGAGGCTGAGCGGCAAGGCTCGCCTCGCCGCTGACGTGCGCTCGGGCGGCCGCCCGAGCTACTGCGGGCGGAGCGTGCCGGACCAGACCTGCCAGGCCAGGAGCGACTTCGCGACCAGGCTCAGCACCATGTACGTCTTCTCGCCGACCAGGTAATCCTTCCAGCGGCCGACCTTCCGGTACTGCAGGACCATGGTGATGGCGAAGATGTTGAAGGCGACGAACAGGCTGGCGATGATCACGTACACGAAGCCCGGGATCTGGGCCTCTGGCGGCAGGCCTTCCTGGGCCGAGTAGGCCCACACGATCGAGAAGATCGCGATCCAAGGGACGATGCCGGCGATGCAGCCGAAGATGTAGTGCTTCCAGTCGACACGCTCGCCCTTCGTCAGCCGTCCCTCGTTGCCCGCCTCCATGCTCCATCCGAAGAGGTTCATCGCGACGTTGCAGCCGGCGATCGCGACGAGCGCCGGGAACTCGGTGATGAAGCTGAGGTACGCGATGGCGACGATCATGACCGTCGACGAGAACGCGTACTCCACCCACCGAAGCGGGTTCATGCCCCGGGCGAGCCAGGCCTCGTAGCGGCTGCGCAGGAAGAAGCCGGCGGATGCGTGGGCGATGGCGCTCATCAGGAAGAAGCTGGCGATCAGGTAGACCAGCGGGAACGAGACGAGCATCACGCTCGACGGCTCGATCCCGGTGAACTCGCCGTTCTCGATGATGGGGCGGGCCGTCGGCACGACGACCTCGAAGAGCACGGCAGTTCCGGAGATCAGGAGCATGAGGACGAACTGGCCCCCATGGGCAAAGACCAGGAAGCGGTTCCAGCGGTTCAGCGAGCGGGCTCGCTCAGGCGCGATGGCCGGAGGGGCCGTCGCGCTGATCGCAGTCGCAGCAGGGTTGGTCATGAACGTGCCCTCCGAGATACGCGGTTCCATCCTGGTGTTCCTGCTCGGGAACGGTCGGCCGCGGGCCTTCGTCGCAGCGAGAAACGCCGGGACGCCAAAGACGGACTGAGGGGGAGTTCACGAACGGGTCAGCGCCTTGAGTTGGAGTGTAGCATCGGGTCCCTGGGCCTCCGCGAGCCGTGCCGGCGTTTCGTTGAGCGAGACTGCCCGCCACGGGTCCCCGATGGGCCGCGTGTACGCGGCAGCGAGGACAGGGATCTGGCGCCCTCCGTCGCCCTTGAGCGTCAGCGACTCGCCGTCGACGGTGTCCCGAGAGAGCCTGGTCAGGCAGGACTCATCCACGGCGCGCCGATCGCATCGTTGGCAGCCGGGGTGGTGCTCGTGCTGGGTCGCCTCGGACACGCCGTCAGCCTTGGCCGTCCGCGGACTACGATGGTCGTGCGATGAGGACCACCTTGATCACCGGGGACGGGCGCGGCTTGGGCCGGGCCACCGCGGACAAGCTCGCCGCCGCCGGCTACTCAGGGCCGGCCCATCGCACTGCCCCACCCCGGAGCCCATGCCTGACGTGTGCCAGACCGGTAGCCGCATCGTGACCGGCCAGACCGGCGGGTCTTCTGCCCGGTTCCCGACCGTCAGCGCCCGGACACTCCTGGGCGTGGAGCTGGCGCTGCCGCACGGATTTCCCGCCGAACGGACGCTGGCCGTCGTGGCGTTCCGGCAATGGCACCAGGCCCGGGTCGACCGCTGGATCGCCCGCGCCGTGGCGGATGGTGTGCCGCCGACACCGCGGGGTCTCACCGGCGTGCTGCCCGCAGCCGTCGTGGAACTTCCCGTCCTCGCTACCAGGTGGCGACCCGTCCGGCGCTTCATCGATGGTGGCATGACAGCCGGCATCGGTGACCCGGACGTCCTCGCCCGCACCATCACGATCTACACGGACGTGGGCGGCTTCCAGCGGTCCCTTGCGATCCAGGGTGGCGAGGAGGTCCACGCGCTGGTCGTGACCCGCGACGGCGCCATCCTCGCCCGCGGCGCCGGCGATCCGCAGGACCGCGAATGGGACGACATCCTGGCCGCGCTGCGGGGGGCGTGAGCCGCCGGGCCACGCGAGGCGGCCGCCCAGGGCACGGGAGCGATGCTGCTGCCACTGTCGCTGCTCTCAAGGGGAGCCGCGACGACGTCTGGGCGCTGGGCGTTTCGATGCAGGAAGCGAGCTGGCGCGACTCTCTACCTGAGCCGCTTTCGCTCGCCCATCCACGCTCGTGCCACTACGCTCACGAGCGCGACAATTCCCAAGCAGAATGCCGCGGGTTCGAGTCCCGTCTCCCGCTCCACGTCCCCAGTCTGAGCTGTTGCTCAAGGTTGGCGAGTCACGAGACGCACACCCGCGACCCTCGAGTGGACGATCACCCACGCTTGCTCCTCGATCAGTTCGGGCCCGACGCTCGAGTGGCATATGCTCATCCGATGCGCGACGTGATCGACGCCTTGGAGCGCCTCGCCATGGCCTGGTATCTCACCGGATCGGAGGCGCTTGCGGCATATGGCTCGCCACGTCAGACCCTCGACACCGATGTCCTCGTCGACACCACGGAGTCCGGGTTGCGCAAGCTCGCCGCGGCGCTGGGCCGCGATTACTACTTCGCTGAGCCATTGCGGGTCGGGCCGCGGTTGATGGCCTCGGTGGTCGAGCGCTCGGGTGCCGGCAAGGTCGACTTCATCGTCCGCGACTCGGACTCGTGGGGTCGCGAAGCCATGGCTCGTCGTCGACGATGGGACCATCCCGTCTGGGGTGCAGGCTGGGTATCAAGCCTCGAGGATCTCGTGCTTGCCAAGCTCGAGTGGTCGGAGGGCACGTCAGAACTGCAGTTGCGCGACTGCGGCATGCTGCTGCGCATGAACTCGGATGCGGTTGACCGTGAGTATCTAGCCCGCTGGGCCCGTGTCCTGGGCGTTCACGACCTCCTCCGTGAGGACCTGCCGTGAGCCCCATGATGCGGCCTGCCCCGGGAGCGGACGTGCTCGAAGACATCCTGCGGGAGGTCGGACCTGATGAGCGCGCGCGCACCGGCGCCGACCTGCGTCGGCGTGGATTCCTGCTCGTCTGGGACCAGGTCGATCGTGCGCCCGCGATGACTCCCGTGGAAGAGGCGATGTTCGTGCTCGGTCGGCTCTATCCGGAGATGCCAGACGTGCATCGAGAATCAATCCGTCGCCAGCTGCAAGCCGACTATGACGGCGGGACGTGGCGAGGCTTCGAACGACCGGAAGGCTGACGTAGGATCACGGCCCGACAGGCGCCTGTGGGGCGATAGGTCGACCCCGCGCCAGCCACGACCGGCCCCTGCGAGGACCGCGGCACGGACCCCGCGCGGACCGCGCCAGCCGCAGACTACGGCGGTGTGATCCACGTGAAGTGGGACCAGAGCGCCAGGCACTGGAGCGCCGCGAACGCGAGCAGCACTACCGCCCGACCGATCCGTGATCGCCGGTTGGCGAGGACCCAGGCGAAGGGCCAGGCCACGGCCAGGTACCGTGGTGCCGACGTCAGCGTCGCGGCGAGCACCAGGCTCACGACGGCCAGGATGGCCACGAGCCAGTAGGCCGGACGGATCCGGTCTGGTCGGAAGTAGACGAATAGGAACAGGTGGAAGGCCACGAGGCCGACCCAGATCGGGCCCAGCGTGGACCCCGCCGAGGCCCGGGCCGGTTCGGCCAGCCATTCGGTCACGGCTTCTGACTGCGCATCGACCGCAGTCGCCAGGTACTCCGGCGTGTCCCAATACCCCTGCGCCGTGAACGGCGCCAACGGATCGCCCGTGAGCCACCACAGGTATGCAAAGAACCCACCAAGTGCCAGCGGTGCGAGCGCCAGGGGCATCCATGCCCTCGTAGGTCGGAGTCCCTCGCGCTGGACATACAGCACCACCAGCGGCAGCACCAGCAGGATGCCCGGAGCACGCGTCAGTGCCGCCAGGGCCACGGCGATGCCCGCCATCCACGGATGCCGTGTCTCGGCGGCCAGGAACGCTCCGACCGCGAAGAGCAGGAACAGCGACTCCGAGTACGACATCGAGAAGGCGGCGGCGCCCGGCGCCAAGGCCAGGAACCACAGGCTCAGCAGTGCCCGCTCCGGCGTCAGGAACCTGACCGACAGGGCATACAGCGCGACCAGCGCCAGTGCGAAGGCGACGTTGGCCACGAGGAGCCCGGCGATCGGAACATCCCCAGCCAGGGCCAGCGAAGTGACCTTGGTGACCGCCGGGTATAGCGGGTAGAAGGCGTAGTCGACGTACAGCCGGCCGTGGATCGAGGTCGAAGGTTCGGCGTGATACCCGTCCTCGGCGATGCCGAGGTGCCAGCTCCCGTCCCACGTGGTCAGGCTGGTGATGATCGGGCGTTCATCGAAGGCGACGCCTTCGGGCGGATCGGGCTGGGTGAGCTCCACCGAGACGGCGACGGCCAGTACCAGCAGCCGCGTGACGATGAAGAGGACCGCGATCCGCGGGAGCGCCCAGCGCCAATCGATGCCCGATGGGCGCGGTGGTTCGACGACAGAGGAGCTCACGTGCGCCGAGTGTAGGCGGCGTGGCATCCGTCGCCAATGACCGAAGGTCAGGCCCGAGCCTCCGATTCCGGCCTAGGCGGGGCAAGCGTCGCCCCCGGTGTCTACGCGCCCATCGGATCCGGCAGGCCGCGCTCTGCCAGTAGGGGTGCCGCGGAGGCGCTCGACCGCGCCGACCTGACTCCCGACGATGTTCGGCCGTGGCTGGCGACCCGGAGGTCACGGTAGCCGGCGGTCAGCCCTTCCGGTCGCCCCGCGCCTGCTGCTCGAGGCCTGCGCCGACGGCCGCGCCGATGGCGACACCGATCCCGACTCCGAGCGCGATGTTGTCAAGGGCCACGCCGAGCGCCGCGCCGATGCCCGCACCGAGCGCGATGCCCACACCGATGCGGGTGCCCTCTGGCATGGCGTCCTTGCCTCGCTTCTCCCCGTCAGGCATCGGCTACTCCTCCGGAAGGAAGTCCCCACAGAAGCCGTTGCTGAACCGTTCGGCTGCCAAGAAGGCCTGCAGGCCCAGCCACTCCACGCCGGTCGCGACGAAGACGGCGATGCCGACCGTCGTACCCAGACTGACCGAGCTGCCGCGGCAGACGGCCTCGCGGTTCTCTGCTGCCCACTCCTGCGCCGCCACCACGGTGGCCTGGGCGTCGGTGACGGCTCCTTCGAGCCTCATGACCGCCTCGTCGACGGCCTCCTCGAGATCGGCCTCCTCGATGGCGGCCTGTGCTTCGGCCAACGCCTCGTCCACGGCGGCCCCGAAGTCGACCTCCTCGACGGCCGTGAGCGCCTCGGCAGCAGCCTCCTCGATGGCACCCTGGATGTCGACGTCACTCGGCAGCTCGAACTCATCGATCGCGGTCTGCGCGTCGGCGATGGCCTGGTCGACAGCCTCCTGGGCGTCGGCCAAGGCGGCATCGACGTCGAATTCCTGCGCGCTCGCGAGGGCGTCATCGAACGCCTCCTGCAGGTCCACCTCGCGGAGGTCTTCGAGCGTGTCGTCGACGGCGGAGGCGAGCTGGTCGAGCAGCGTCTGCTCTTCCTCGGGCTGGTCTGTGGTCATGTCGACGAGCGCGGACTCGACCGACGAGATGCAGGTCTCGAGCTCCGTCGGATCGTCCGAGGTGGCAGCACAGAGGTCGCTGACGAGCCCGAGGCCGATGGCTTCTGGAAGCGGCGACTCGGCCTGGGCAGCCACGGAAGCCGGCGTGACCGCGATGAGGAGACCGAGCAGGAGGGAGAGTCGTGTCTTCATGGTGCGGTCAAGGTACGCCCTTCGGCCAAAGTCGGCTACAGCGCGTCCGATGCAGTGCCGCGCATGTGCGACCTGGGCGCTGCCCTCGGGGGCTCGGGGATACTAGCCCCAGCGGTCCGGCGTGGCTTCGAGCCGTCTTCGGGGATCCGATGTCGCGCTGCCGCCCCCAGGCGCTCGCTGCCGTCCCCAAGGGGTCCGATGTCGCCGGACTCGACGCTAGTCCGACAGTGGCCCTGACGCTCTTGGACAGTCGTCGTCGTGGCCGACGCTAGCTCAGGATCCGCCCGAACACGGTAGCCAGGTGTCGCCTGAGTCGACGCAGTCACCGCTCCAGGCGGGCTCCATCGGCATGGAGCCCGTCCAGCGTCGGCCCGACCGACAGATGTCCACATGGCGGTCTCGAAGACGCCGCTCATCGGGTGCTTGGAGCCGTAGCGATGACTACGACTAGGACTACCGTCGATATGGGCGACGTATGGCCATGAGCTGCAGCCGCCAGCACCCACGTCGGCGGCACGCATGACTCCACCGGCCGTGAGCATCAGATCCGCCGCCACCGCCGCACCGCCCCGTCGCCCGCCCCGACGCACCGCCATGCCGCTGGCCTCGTCGGAGTGGTGCGCGTGAGCACCGGTCGTGACCTCCGGCCCCCGATTGTGGGTGCCATCCGGCACCACCGAGAGCGCTCCCACCAACCAGAGACTGGTCTCACTTCGCTGCCGAGGCGGAGCACCTGCTGATTGTGCCTGCGCAGGTCAACGCGAATACGCCTGACCTTGGGAGGGGAACCTTGGCACACATGCATCTGTCGTTCAGCCGCCAGCGCGTGCCGATGTTGGACGCATCGACACTCGAAGACCGCACGCGTCCGGCACTCGGCAGCACGGCCGGTGCCCGACTCCGCCTCTTTTCGTGGCCGCACTGGCGCTTCGAGGATGAGCCGACCCCGTCCCACCAGAGGATGCTCACCGCGGCCAAGCTCGGCCGCCGCTAGTCACCCAGGAGCTCACGTCCCTCCGGTTCGCCAGGAGCTCACGTCGCCAGGAGCTCACGTCGCCAGGGTCAGCTCAGGCGCTCTCCGGGTCGCTAGGAACCCACGCTCGCCAGATCGGGCACCTTCCGATCGAGGGTCAGTCGCAGCGCCCGCTGGACCGACTGGTATTTCCTCTTGCCAGCCTTGTTCTCGAGCATGCAGGGGTCGCCCGGCTTCTTGCGCCGCCAGGCGTGGCACTCTCCGCCGCTGAGGTCGTAGAGCTCGGTCTCGCCCGTCTCGTAGCGCGTGTACATCCAGCGACAGGCATCCTTCTTCTTGCCCTTGCAGACCTTCGAGGCCAACGGTGATGCCCCCGTCGTGGTGAGGCTCCAGTACCGCGGCACCCGGCGCTCCTCATCGAGGTAGCTGCCCAGCACGGTCTTGCGCCAGAGCGTCTGGCGCTCTCCGGTGATCAACTTCAGCAGCGACACGCCGTCGGCCTTGGGCTGGCCGGTGGGGTAGGGGCCCAGCCGACAGCCGGCGATCTCGCACAGCGTCGGCGCGAGGTCGATGTTCTGCACTCGCTCACCGACGGACTTGGGCACCGTGCCCAGGACCCGCGGCCAACGGATCATCAAGGGGATCTCCGTGCCGTAAGGGGCCTTCTTGTCGTGCAGGAAGCGCTGTGACCCAAAGGCCATGCCGTTGTCCGAGGTGAGCACGAACATCGTGTTCGCCAACCGCCCCTTCTTCCGTAGCTTCTTGGCGATGTCGCCGACCATCTCGTCGACCGAGAGCATGCCCCGGCAGACCCTGGAGAGGTCGTAGCCCTTCCGCTCCACGATGCGCCGCGCGCCCACGTACTTCGGCTTGTCGCGCACGTCGCGCTCCATGTAGCCCGGCGGGCGCCAGCGCGCGATGCCGTTGCACTTCTTCGAACGCTGGTGCCGGGGTGCCACGGTCCAGGGCTTGTGCGCGGTGTAGGGCGCGAGCCACATGAACATCGGCTGCGCCTTGGGGGCCCGGTCGAGCTGTCGCTTGGCGATGCGAGCGATGACGTCGGTCGAGTAGTGCCGCCTACCCTGCCCATGCCAGCGGGCCACGCCGTTGCTCCACATGTCGTAGTCGTAGTAGGCCCCGCGGAACCCGTGCATCTCGTCCCAGCCCGGGGGCGTCTTGTCCTCGAGCCGGTCGAAGAGGTTCATGTACTTGCCCACCAGGACCGTGTGGTACCCGCTGTCCTGGAGCTCGGTGGCCACGGTCATCCCGGGCTTGAAGTCCGACGTGGCGTCGGTCGTGATGGCGCCGTGGTGATGGGCGTGCAGCCCGGTCAGCAGGCTGGCCCGACCGGGCGTGCAAGCGGGCATCTCCGAGTGAGCGTCGGTGAAGCGCAGACCCTGACGCACGAACAGCTTCTGGATGTTGGGCAGCTTCTTCCACATCCGGCCGTCGAGCGGCGGGACGTCGTCGAGCACGAGCACCACGATGTCTGGGCGAGGGGAGCGCGGATCGGCCGATGGCGGCGCCGGCGGATCGCCCTGCAAGACGGGATACGACTGGCCAGCAGCCACGCCCGCGAAGGTCACCGCACCCAGCGCGGCCACTGCCGTGGCCTTGAGCACGATCGACCGCAACTTGCCCGGGACGCGCGACGACCTCACGCTCCGAATGTAGCGGAGCGTCGAATGCTTGGCGCGGCCACCGCGCGGCTAGGGCGGCCACCGCGCGGCTGGGCGGCCACCGCGCGGCTAGGGCGGCCACCGCGCGGCTATGCTTGGCCCCGAAGCGACCGAACCCAGAACCACGCCCGGAGCCCGCCCATGCGACCGACCATCCGCATCCTTGACGACGCGCAGCTGGAGCTCGTGCTCCACGAGTCGCTGCGCATCCTCGAGGAGGTCGGCGTCAAGGTCGTCGGTGAGGAGATGAATGCTCGGCTCGGCGACGCCGGCTTCAAGACCAACGACAAGGGCCGCTGGGTGTTCTCGGCCGACCGCGTGCGGGCCGCCATCGAGACGGTCCCCGCCAGCTTCATGCTCTACGACCGCAACGGTGATGAGTACGCCGAGTACGGCGTGGGCATCAGCCACTTCGCGCCAGGCTCGAGCGGACTCAACATCATCGACCACCGCACCGGCGAGCATCGAGGGGCCGCGACAGGCGACTTCATCGAGTACATCAAGGTCGGCCACCAGCTGAAGCACGTGCGCACGCTGGCCACGGCCTTCTCGAGCAAGGAGATCGAGCCTGTCATCTCCGACGCCTGGCGGCTCTACCTGCTCCTGCGCTACACCACCAAGGCCTTCATCAGCGGCGCATTCACCGAGCACTCGGTCCCGCGGCTGGTGCAGTTGATGGGGCTGTACCGACGGGACGCGGCGGATCTTGCCGCGCGCCCGATGGCCATCTGCACCGTCACCGCGGCCGGGCAGTTCACGTACAACGAGGACTCCACGCAGAACCTCATCGATTTCGTCGAGGCCGGCATCCCGGTCGAGATCGTGCCCATCACGCTGATGGCGCTCAACGCGCCGGTGACGCTGCCGGGCGCGCTCGCCTTCCACACCGCGGAGGTACTGGCCGGCGTGCTCATGGCGCAGACGATCAAGCCGGGTGCACCGACGCTGTTCGGTGGCTCCGCAGCCGCCTTCCACATGCAGAACACGACCTCGCCGATGACCGCCATCGAGGCCCTGCGGCTGACCAACGCGAGCTCGCTCATGGGCAAGCACCTGGGCCTGCCGACGCAGGCCTACACCGGCTTCAGCGAGGCCAAGGTGCTCGATGCGCAGGCGGGTTCGGAGACGGCCATGGGTGCGCTGTTGGCGGTGCAGTCGGGGCTCGACTCGGTCTCGGGCGTGGGCATGCTCGACTACCTGCTCACGTTCAGCATCCCCAAGCTCGTCATCGACGATGAGATCGTGGGCCAGGCGCTGCACTTCCAGGGCGACATCGTCGATACCGGCGACATCCCCGCGACGGCCATCATCGAGGAGATGTTCGAGGAGGGCCACGCGCTCGTCTCCGAGCACACGATGACCAACTGGCCGAGCGCGATGTACCTGCCGGGGGAGGTCTGGGACCGCGACGCCTACGATGCCTGGGCGGCCAAGGGCGAGCTCGACGTGGTGGCGCGGGCGACCGCCGAGGTCGAGCGGCTGCTGGGCACGTACGAGATGCCCGAAGCCGACCCCGCTCTCGATGCCGAAGCGCGAGCCATCATCAAGTCGGGCCAGACCCGCGACGAGGAACTACCGGAGGCATAGGTTCGGATGTTGGATTTCCTGGTGGCGCTGTTCGCGGGCGTGATGGGTGCGGCCATGGCCGGCATCTGGGTCCGCGACATCATGAGCGGCCACGGCTTCGACGCGCCGCATGGGTTGCTTCGGGCGCGCGAGGCTGACTCGGACGACCTCATGGTCTGGCACTGGGCGGCCGAGTTCGGGACTGCGATCGCGCTGATGGTGGGCGCGTTCCTCATCCTCATCAACGCCGCGCTCGCGGAGCCGATCATGCTGATCGCACTCGGTGGGCTGATGTACACCGCCACCAACAGCCTGGGCTGGTCACTTGCGGCGCCCGAGCGCTCGCCCTACGTCTGGCCCATGGCCGGCGGCCTCATCGGCGGCATCATCAGCGCGGCGGTGCTCATCCTGTTCTAGGGGCGCGTGGGACCAGCCACGGAGACAGCTGCAGCAGCCGCGCCCGCGTGCTCATGCGGTGAGCGATCTCGACCAGCCGGCACGCGGATTCGCAGGTTCCGCTCACCGGACGAGCGAAACCGTCAGTCCTGCTCAGCCCATGAGCAAGGACCTTGAGTACCCCTATACCCTTTCTACCAAGGCCGGTCGAGCGAGGACGCGGCTGGCGAGGTCGGGCTGTCACCAGCGGTGGGAGCGCGCTGGTTCCGCCAGGCTGGCGGGATGCCGCCCATCGACCTGGCTCCGGTGTCGGAGCGCTACCTGTCGTTCACCGAGCGGGAGGAGTTGGCGATCCTGCACGCACAGCGATGCGGCGTGCGCGAGATCGCTCGCCGCCTCGGCCGCTCACCCTCGACGATCTCCCGGGAGCTGCGTCGCAACGCGTCGACCCGCAGCCACACGGTGACGTATCGAGCGTCGACCGCGCAGTGGCACGCCGAACGTCGCGCCTGCCGCCCCAAGGTCTCGAAGCTCGCCGCGAACGACCGGCTGCGAGCGTATGTGCAGGACCGCCTCGCGGGCGAGATCGCCAGGCCCGACGGGGAAGCCGTGCCGGGTCCGCGGGTGCCGTGGGTCGGTCGCCGTCACGGGCGCCGAGCCGATCGACGGTGGGCCACTTCGTGGAGCCCCGAGCAGATCTCCAACCGGCTCCGGCTCGACTTCCCCGATGATGCCTCCATGCGCATCTCCCACGAGGCCATCTACGGGACCCTCTACGTGCAGGGGCGCGGCGCCCTCCGCCGCGAGCTCGTGGCCTGCCTGCGGACCGGACGCACGCTGCGGGTACCCCGGGCCCGCACACAGGGGCGCGGCAAGACCTTCGTGACACCCGAGATCATGATCAGCGAGCGGCCCGCCGAAGCCGACGACCGCGCCGTGCCCGGACACTGGGAGGGCGACCTCATCATCGGACTCGGGAGCTCCGCCATCGGCACCCTCGTGGAACGCACCTCGCGCTTCACGCTGCTGCTGCACCTGCCGCGCATGCCAGGCCACGGTGAGGGACGGCCACCCAAGAACGGACCGGCGCTCGCCGGCCACGGTGCGGAGGCCGTGCGTGACGCCATCGCCGCCTCGATCAGCACCCTGCCCGCGCAGCTCCGTCGCTCGTTGACCTGGGACCAGGGCGCCGAGTTGGCCCAGCATGGACAGGGATCGACGCAGACACGTCGAGATCGCTCACCAGGTGAGCAGCACCGACCTGCTCACTAGGTGAGCAGCACCGGCCCGCTCGCCGCGCGAGCAGCACCGACCCTACGAGGCGGCCGCCGTCGAGGACGAGGATGTCTCGTGGTGTTCCTCCGAGCCCCGGACCCAGCCCGTGACCGGCAGGCGCACGGCCACGGCCGAGGCACCGATGGTCAGCGTGATGGTCGCGAGCAGACCGGCGTAGAGCTCGGGCGAGACGTCCCCGGCCACGAACACGAGCGACACCAGCACGAACGAGAACTCACCCAGCTGCGCCAGACCGGTCGCGATCTGCGAGGGCCGCTCCATCCCACCGAGTTTGCTGTAGATGTAGATGATGCCGGTCTTGAAGGCGAGCATCAGGCCCACGAAGATGAAGACCCACTGGAAGCCGTTGAAGAGCGCCTCGGGGTTGAGCAGCGAGCCGACCGACACGAAGAACAGCACCGCGAAGACGTCACGGAAGGGGAGCAGTCGGCGCCGCGCCTCGCCGGCCATGGGGCTATCGGCGATGACGAGGCCGGCCACGAAGGCCGCCAGCGCCAGCGGGATGCCGAACACGACAGCTCCCACCCCCGCGCCGATCAAGCCCGCCGCGATCGAGACCAGCAGGAAGAGGTCGTGGTAGTTGCGCAGTCGGCCGAGCACGGCGGGGAAGAGGCGCGCGGCCAGGATGGCCATGAGGAAGAAGAGCCCGAGGCCGATCATGGCCTCGATCGGGTCCCGCTCCTCGGCGTTCCAGAGCGCCAGCACGATGGCGCCGACGATGACGCCGGTGAGGTCCTGCAACAGGCTCCAGCCAAGCAGCGACATCTCGGTGACCTTGTTCGTACGGCGTGTGACCGAGCGCGTGATGTTCACGACCACGACCGACGAGGACATGGCCACGCACAGGCCCAGCACCAGCGCCACCTCGAGCGGTTGGCCCAGCAGCGTCAGGGCCAGGCCGGCCAGCACCGTCGAGGTCACGATCTGCAGGGGGGAGGCCAGCAACAGCGACCGGTGCTCACGGCGGAGCCGCCCCACGTCGAGCTCGATGCCGACCTCGAAGAGCAGCAGCACCACGCCCACGTCAGCCAGCAGGCGTACGAACTCCTCGTCGGGTCGGGAGCCTTCGGGCAGCAGCTGGAAGCCGACCAGGCCGACCATGAGGTACCCGATGACCGCGGGCAGCCCGGCGCGACGGGCGACGAACCCAGCCACGGCAGCGGCAAGGAAGACGATGCCGAGCTCGAGGATCGGGATCGCGGTCTCTTCCATCTGCAGAGCGTACCCGCTGGATAGTGCGCAGCGTGACTACAATCCCCGAGCCATGACCGAACGCCTATCTGACCGCGCCCACGATCCCTTCCAGCCCGCCGCACCCGAGCGTCCCGCCGGCGACCCCGATGTCGCCGCTGTCGCCGACCTGACCGAGGCGGTCGGGTCCATCCTTCCCGCACTCGATGCCTTCAACCGTTTCGAGGGGCAGGACCGCTCGTCGTTCCGTTCGGAGTGGGGTCCGATCCTCGACGAACCACTGCCCGAGGAGGGCGTCGGGGTCGAGGCGGTGATGGAGATCATGCGCGACACGCTCATCCCCAACGGCCTTCGCCTGGGCCACCCCGGCTTCACCTCCTGGGTCACGACCTCGCCCTCGACCACGGGCGCGGCCGGCCTCCTGGCCTCGGCCGTCGTCAGCGCCCAGCGCTGGTGGCTGCAGCCGGGCAACCACCTCGACAGCATGTCGGTGCGCTGGATCATCGACCTGCTCGGCTTTCCCGAGTCGTTCGTGGGCACGTACACCTCCGGCGGCAGCACGGCCAACCTCGTGGGCATCGGCGGCGCCCGGCAGCACGCGGCCGAGAAGCTCGGCATCGACGCCGCGCTCGACGGCATCGCCGCCATCCCGGAGCCGCGCGTCTACGCCAGCCCGGAGGTGCACCACGTGGTCACGCGGGCGATGGGCGTGCTGGGCCTGGGTCGACGCAACCTGCGCACGGTCGACCTCGATGCCGATCGTCGCGCCGACCTGCGCCAGATGGAGGCGTTCATCCGCGAGGACATCGCGGCCGGCCGGACGCCCGTCGCCATCGTGGGCAACGCCGGCGACGTCAACACCGGCATCGTCGACCCGCTGCCACAGATGGCGGAGCTGGCGCGCGAGTTCGACATCTGGTTCCACGTCGACGGCGCCTACGGCGGCTGGGGCATGCTCGACGAGCGCGTGGAAGACGCCTACGGCGACCGTGGTCTCTACGACTCCTTCGCGGTCGACCCGCACAAGTGGCTGGCGGCACCGGTCGGCACCGGCCTGGCCATCTGTCGCGACGGGGAGCTGCTCAGCCGCGCCTTCACCATCGAGACCGGCGCCTACGACCGCGAGCGCAACCAGCAGGAAGCGCCGGTCGGTGACACCGACTCCCCGTGGGGTGCGCTCGGCGGCGGTACGCCCGACTGGGGCGTGGACTTCTCGACGCCGACCCGCGGCATCCCGGTGTGGGCCATCCTCAAGGAGATCGGCGCCGAGGGCATGCGCGAACGCGTGCGTCGTCACAACGACTTCGCCCGCATCGTGGCCGAGCACGCCCGCCGCGAGCCCGAGCTGGAGCTGCTCTCGGAGCCACAGCTGTCGATCGCCTGCTTCCGCTATCGGCCGGAGGGTTGGGACGACCAGGAGCGGCTGAACGAGCTCAACGCCGACATCCTCGCCGAGCTGCGCCGGGTGGGCCGCTCACTGCCGTCGAGCACCAACGTCGATGGCGCCTTCGCCATCCGCGCCTGCTACATCAACCCGCGCAACGACCGCGAGCACGTCGAGTTGCTCGTGCAGGACGTGCTCGAGATCGGCCGCCGCCTGAGCACCGCCGGCTAGCCGACCCGCGCACAGAACGGAGGCCCGCCCCTTCGCGGGACGGGCCTCGATATCCGATCGTGGTTGGTCGGACGAACGGTCGTTCCGACCGGAAACCCTACCCGGCGATGACGAACGTGGTCAGGTCGTCGGTGTTGTTGCCCGGGTCAGCGTCGATCGCGCCATCCGCAGGCTTGACCTCGACCTCGAGGGTCACGTTGTCGAAGATGGCGACGCAGGTGTAGGCGTAGACCCAGCTCTTCTGATCGCCCGATGCGAGCTCTGCCTTCTTGCCACTCGGCGACTGCGTCGTGGTGCAGGGGTCGCCTTCGGGCTGCGTGAACACGGGGACGAGCGAATACGTCGCCGCGTCGGGCCCATCGTTGGAGACGACCGCCTCGAACGACACAGCTCCGCCGAGGGTGATCTCATTGCCGGTCACCGCCACCGAGAAGTCGGCCTCGGGCGGGGGCGGCGGGGGCGGCGGAGGAGTGGGCGTCGGCTCAGGCTTGGGCGGGGCTACCGGTGCTACCGGCGCAGCCGGCGCCTTGCCGCAACGGACCATCGGGCCCATGCCGGTGTTCTGCCAGCACTTGTCGGTGCCGCGGCCGCCGTCGATGTTGTCGTTGCCGGCGTTGCCGAACAGGCGGTCTGGTCCGAGGTTGCCCAGGACCCGGTCGTTGCCCTGTCCGCCGTAGACGAGGTCAGCGCCCTTGTTGGCGGCGATGACGTCGTTGCCGGGGCCGCCACAGATGACGTCGTTGCCCCGAAGGCCGAAGATCTTGTCGTTGCCACCCAGGGCGGCGATGACGTCACGCTTGTGCGTGCCCTTGATGACCTCGCTGGCGGCGGTGCCCACGATGGTGGCGACTCGGCCGGCACACTTGACTTCCGGGCCAGCCGCAGCCGGCGCAGCCACGGTGGCCACGGTCAGCGACGCGAGTAGCGCTCCTGAGGCCACGACGGCCACAAGGCGCGAGATACTGCGGTGCTTCATCTTCGTTCCGCACTCCTTCTGCATGGCCACGTCACTGCGCCGATGAACATGATGTGGCGCTCAGGCTGGTGGCCGGATGGCGACGTTAGGTACAGAGGAATGCAGGGTCCACCGTTCGGATGGGACGGGTGGGGCAGGACCTTTGGCTCCACGGTCGACGAAAGCGTGGCCCCCATCCAGTCGCCGCTCGTCGCCTCCGGCCCGATGTCGGTGGGGACGACGTTACCGGCCGGTTCCGCCGTTCCATGTAGACATCTGTCGGTGGAGTCGACGGTGGCGAGGATGGGCCCGACCCCCGGCACCGTCCGCAAGAGCGGCACGTACTCGTGGTCGGCCCCGAGCCGTGCCAGCTCGGCTTCGCAGCCGCGGATCTCGGCCTCGAGCGCGTCGAGCCGCGCGAGGCTCGCTGCGAGCGTCCGGTCCCAGGCTCGGGGACCTCGAGCGCCGCGAGCAGCTCCCGGCCCCGGACCCCGAAGAGTCCGTGGCGGGCACGCTGTGGCCGAACGCGAAGAGCGTGGCGTGGACCCGGTTCTTGATCGAGGTGCGATGGCGCACGAGGTACAGCCGATAGCGGGCACGCTCGCGCTCGGCACGGATGGCCGGGTGGACCAGCCAGACCGCGGGCACGAGGTCGCGCCAGCGAGGATCGCGAGCACCCGCGCGTCGATCTCGTCGGTCTTGGCCGCGAGCGGTGCGAGGCCCTTGACCCTGGCTGCGTCGGCGATGAGCACGTCCCAGCCGTGGCCCTGCAGCTCGTCATGCACGAAGCGGGCAGTCACACGAATCGGCCTACCTGTACCGAGAAGCGGTCCCACTCCTTGTTCGAATATGCCCTGGCACGCTCAGCACTGGCGGCCACGCGCCTCCGCCATCCGTTTCGGGTGACCACGAGCATGACTACGGTCGACTCGACCGACATCTGTCCACATGACACACGCCAACCCCGTCGACTTGCGTGCAACCCCGGCCACAGGCGCTCGACCCCGACTACACGCGCGCACGCGCCATGCAGGATTGCCGGGCGCGGCACCGGCGTGGCCGGCTCCGGTGTGGCCCTGTCGGGTGCCTACAGATCCTGCGGGCGAGGGCCGGCGAGCTTGTCGAGGAAGAGCAGGACCGGGCGGGCCGCGTCGAGGTCCTTGGCGATGATGTCCGGCAGCTTGGCCGAGAAGACATCCTTGTCCGCGAGCGGCCGGCTGAAGATGACGTCCTTCAGCCGCAGCAGATGCCCGTACGGATGGTCCTTGGGGAAGCCCTTGGGGTTGCGCGTCAGCGACTCACCGGTGACCGAGCCGAAGACCGAGCGGAAGCGCCGGTCCTCGATGGCCCTGAGCACGGCACTCGGGTCGCGGTCGAGCTTCTCTCGGAACGCCGCCAGCCGGGACCGCTCGGGGTGCCACATGCCACCCCCGACGAAGATGCTGCCCGGCTCCAGGTGGAAGTAGCCACCGACCGCACCGCGCGGGCGCAGCTCGTCACCGCGCGAGTCGTTCCAGGGGAAGTCGGCCCCGATGCCGGTCTTGTACGGCGACTTGTCCTTGGAGAAGCGGACGTCGCGATAGATGCGGAAGGGTGAGCGCTTGGGGTCGGCCTCCAGCGGCAGCCGAACCTCGTCGAACCGATCGGCCAGGGCCACGCAGAGGGCTTCGAGCGGCTCCTTGATGAGTTCCTCGTACTGCGCCTTGCGCGGCTTGAACCAGGCACGGTCGTTGTTGGCGGCGAGATCGGCGAGGAACTGCAGGGCCTCGGGGGAGAAGCCGTTGAACGCGTCTGGCATGGGTCGTCTCCTGCGGGTCGCGACCCGCGCTCCGAAAGGTTCGTCGTTGCCTATGATGGCGCCGGATGGCAATGCCCGCGAACCGACCCGCCTGCCTCGGTCCGTCGTTGGTATCGGTGCCTGCGCGCCGAACGTCCCATTCCCTTCGCCCACCCGATGGCTCAGTCTCCGACGCCATGGACTGCCTGCCCAGTGGTGACTCGCTGTGCCCGCGCCCGGCTGATGGTGATTCGGGATGACCGACGACCAGCGGCCGGATATGGAGTGGCCGAGCGAGGACCTGGCGCGGTCGCCCGACAAGCCTGAGCCCAGGCCCGAGGTCGAATGGCCCAGCGAGGACCTGGCCAAGGCCTCGAAGGCCCAGCCCGAACCCCCTGCTCCCACACCTGAGCCTGCCCCACCAGCGCCCGAGCCTGCCCCTCCAGCGCCGGAGCCCGCCCCTCCAGCACGCGAACCGGCTCCGCCCGTGCCCCCGACGCCCCCGCCCCCTGAGCCTCCGCCCGTTGCCCCTGCGCCGGCCGCCCCAGCGCCTCAGCCCCTGACCCCTGCGCCGCCGCCCGCCGCGCCCGAGCCCACGCCGGCTGCAGCCGAACCCCCGCCCGTCACGCCCGAGCCGGCCGCCCCCGTGCCGCCACCCGCTGAGCCGGCCGCCCCGTGCCGCCACCCGCTGAGCCCGTGATCCCGGCCCAGCCGACGTGGAACGAGACACCACCACCAGCTCCACCGGCGGAACAGCCGCCCGTCACGCCCCAGCCGGCCACACCTGAACCTCAGGTCCCCGCCTTCCAGCCGCCGGTCTCCCCCCAGCCCACCACGCCCGACCCCCAGGTCCCGGCCTTCCAGCCGCCTCCTGAGCCCGCTGCGCCGGCGGAGGAGAACCCGTGGGACAACCGGCCGAACCAGACGCCACCCGACCCGT
This sequence comes from uncultured Chloroflexia bacterium, assembly GCA_963752475.1. Taxonomy (GTDB): domain Bacteria; phylum Chloroflexota; class Limnocylindria; order Limnocylindrales; family CSP1-4; genus JAFMJV01. The sequence goes on from CAVVYR010000006.1 coordinate 101,282, forward strand.
TCGACATCCCGCCGAGCGGACCACAGCAGGATCCCTACGACATCCCGCCGAGCGGGCCCCAGGATGGTGCCTACACTCCGCCGCCGGAGTACCAGCAGCTGCCCGGCGAGAACCCGTACGCCGCGCCCCCGCCCTACGGTCAGCAAACGTACGAGAGTCCCTACGGCCAGGCGCCTGCCCCGCCAGCGCCGGTCGACCCCGGGCCGTTCGCGGTGGCCGGCATGACCGCTCCCGCCGAGACCGGTCCGGTCGAGACGGAAGACCGCACCGAAGGCGACAAGCCCCACTTCCGCCGGGACATCGAGGGCCTGCGCGCCATCGCCGTGCTGGCGGTGCTGCTGTTCCACGTCGGCGTGCCCTACTTCGACGGCGGCTTCGTGGGTGTCGACGTCTTCTACGTCATCTCCGGCTTCCTCATCACCGGCCTGCTGCTGCGAGAAGGGGAGCAGACCGGCAAGGTCGACCTGCTCCGCTTCTACGCCCGACGCATGCGGCGCCTGCTGCCGGCAGCGCTGCTGGTCATCATCGTCACGCTGGTCCTCTCAGCGTTCATCGTCTCGCCGCTGCGGCTGACCGAGATCGCCGGCGATGCCGCGGCTTCGGCCCTCTATGTGGCCAACTTCCGCTTCGCGCTCGAAGCGACCGACTATCTCGCCACCGCCGCGCCCTCGCCGTTGCTCCACTTCTGGACGCTCGGCGTGGAGGAGCAGTTCTACCTCGTCTGGCCGCTGATCCTGCTGCTGGTCGTCCGCTTCCTGCCCGGTCGCCTCGTGGGGCTCTTCATCCTCATCCTCGCGATCGTCTCGTTCGTGATCTCGTTCGTGTGGACGACGTCGCTTCCCGAGTGGGCTTTCTACTCACCGGTGACCCGGGCCTGGGAGCTCGCTGCGGGCGCCCTCATCGCCATCGGCCTGCTGCGCATCCCGGCGCGGGTGCCGCGCATCGCGGCCAGCATCGCGGTCGCGCTGGGCCTGCTGCTCATCGCCGGCTCGGTCCTGCTCGGCGGGGTCCTGGCCGAGCTAGGGATCGGCGGCGAGATCGCCAACGCCCTCTTCGCCACGCCGGACACCCCCTTCCCAGGCGTCGCCGCGATCCTGCCGGTCGCCGGCACGGCCCTGGTCATCATGGGCGGCAGCCACAGCCGCACGCTCATCAGCCGCTTCCTGCTGGGCAACCCGCTCAGCCGGTATCTCGGTCGTATCAGCTACTCGCTGTACCTGTGGCATTGGCCCATCCTCATCCTCGTGCCCATCCAGCTGGGTGTCGACGACCTGGCCACGCGGCTGATCCTGGCTGGTGTCGCAATCGTCCTGGCCATCCTCAGCACCGAGCTGTGGGAGCGGCCCTGGCGCAAGTCCGGCGCGCTCGAGAAGCGGACCGGCGGCACCATCCGCCTGGGCCTCGTGGGCTCGGTCGGCGTGGGCGTGACGGCGCTCTTCATGAGCGGCGCCATCGTGCTGCCCTCGAACATCGAGCTGCCCTGGATCCAGCCATCCAAGGTCGTGGCCGAGCTGGCCGGCGTGCGCGAGGACCTGCCTGCACACGTCGACGACGGCTGCCACCTGCTGAACTATCGTCAGCAGAGGCTCAAGACCGGCTGCGTCTACGGCGACCCCGATGGCGATCAGACGGCCATGCTCATCGGCGACTCGCATGCCGCGCAGTGGATGCCCGCGCTGGACACCTATGCCCGGGAGCAGGGCTGGCGGCTGGAGACCTACACCAAGGCCGCCTGCGCGGTCATCGACGTGCCCGTCTGGGAACGGTCGCAGCGCAGCGTCTTCGAGCAGTGCCTCAACTGGCGGGACAAGGTGCTCAAGCACGTCCGTGAGACCAGGCCGGACGTCGTCTTCGTGGGGCTCTCCCGCGACTACGACCTGCAGAACGGCACCGACGTCATCCAGTCGCAGGACGCCACCAACTACTGGCGCGAGCAACTCACGGCGTACCTCGAGACCATCGGCAGGCCGGCCGGTGAGGTCGTGCTCCTGGCCGAGACGCCCTTCTTCCCGTTCGACCCCGTGGACTGCCTGGCCGATCCCGACATCGCCAACTGCGACCCCTCGACCTCGATCGTGGTCGATGAGGAGTACGCGGCGCTGGAGCGGCGTGCGGCGAACGCGTCGGGCGCCGAGCTTCTGTCGATCAACGAGATCCTGTGTCCCGATGGCACATGCCCCGTGGTGGCCGACGACATCGTCGTCTTCCGTGACAACCACCACGTGACCGCGACGTTCATGGAGCACCTGGCCGAGCCCATCGGCAACCTGCTCGAGGGCAAGCCGGCGTATCCGACCCCGGTGCCGACGCTGACGCCCGCGACGGCCGAGCCCGCCTCTTCCTGACACCCCGGGGCCACTCCCTCCCGGACCCTCGCGTTGGCTCGCCCAACCCCTCCGACCGCACCCCTGCGTACCGCATCAGCTGAAACTCGATTCGGGCTCGAGTCGGGTCTGGTGTAGTTGCTGATGGTTCCGTATCCCACCCGGGTCATCCCCGGTGGTACCCGCGTGTGGGAGTCGGCCCAGCCCGTGCTGGGGACAGTCGGGACATGCCCGCATTCCGAACCATCTCCGTCAACCGAGTGGCCGTGGCAGCGCTCGTTGCGGCGATGCTTCTTGCACTCGTTCCTGCCACAACGATGGCCGGTGTCAACGACGCGCCCAAGGCCGTCCGCGAGGCCGAGTGGGAGGTCCTCGGGGCGATCAACCACTATCGCGTCAGCCGTGGCCTGGCCCCGGTGCGCATGGCTCAGCAGGCCCGCCTGGTCGCCCGCGATCGCTCGCAGGACATGGCCGCCAGCGGCACGCTCAGTCACTCCTCGCCCAACGGCCGCGACGCCGCCAGCCTCCTGGCCAGGCGCAACGTGAAGTACCAGGCGGGTGCCGAGAACATCGGCCGCGCCACGTTCGTCGACTGGGACAGCGCCACCAAGGCCATCATGTACGGCTGGAAGGGCAGCTCCAGCCACAACGCGACCATCCTCAGCGGGAAATACAACTACGTCGGCATCGGCGTGGCCCGCGGTGGCAAGTACGCCTACTTCACGACCATCTTTCTGAAGCAGAAGGACCACACCGCACCGCGCGCCGGTTTCGTGGAGCCGAAGGACCAGGCTGCGCCGCACTCCGGCATGGTCGCGGCCTCGACCGGCAAGACGGTGGCAGCCCGACAGGACGGCAAGAAGCGCGTGACCATCCGCTGGTGGGGCCGCGATCCCAAGATCGCCACGCGCCACTCGGGCATCAAGCGGTTCGTCCTCCAGCACAAGCGTGTCGGTGGCGACAAGGGCTGGGTCACGATCAAGAAGAACACGCTCTCGCACAAGCTGACGCTGACCTTGACCGAGGGTCGGCACAAGTTCCGCGTCCGCGCCATCGACCGCGCCGGCAACGTCGGCAAGTGGCACCGACCGCTGGTCGTCCGCGTCACCTAGATCATCGACACTGCCACCTGAAACGCCGGGCCACGTCCACTGGCCCGGCGTTTCGAATTCGGGCTTTCGATGCGCTGGTCCGGCCGAGGTACTGCCGCTTTCGTAGTCACGCGTCGTCCCTATCGACGCTTGGCCGACACGTAGCCACTCCCGGTCGCTTGAGCGGAGCCAGATAGCGCCCGACGCGGCCCGGATCGGCGCCCTGGGGCCTCGACGGTAGTCATCTGTCGCCCTGGTCGACGCTACCGACCCGCCGCTCGGATATGGTCGGCTGAGGCGACACCTGGCCATCGAGGATCCCCCGATCAAGCCGATACCGTCGCCCCCATCGACGACTGACCACGACGACCTGCCGAGCGGCGACGATCCGTTGGACTACCGTCGACCCGGACGACATCCGGCCACAAGCCGAGGCACCCAGCCTGGAAGCCGCGGTACCCAGCCCGGGTCAGGCTCGAAGGCGGGCGATAGCTCCGCGGAACGCGGCCATGACGTCGGGTCCGCGGAGCACCCAGATGATGTCCTCGATGCCGCTGGCGGGATGTGTGCTGAGCCACTCGCGCACGGCGCCGACCGATTCCCGAGCGGCCTGGTCGAGCGGGTAGCCATAGATGCCGCAGCTGATGGCTGAGAACGCGACGGTCTGATCGCCGGCTTCGGTCACTCGGTCGAGCGAACTCGAGTAGGCGCCACGAAGCAGGGCCGCTTCATCGTGGTCGCCGCCCCGCCAGATGGGCCCTACCGCATGGACGATGTGACGAGCCGGCAGGTTCCCTGCGCCGGTGATGACGGCCGAGCCGGTGGGGCAGCCGTCGTAGCGCTCGCGCAGCTCGGCCATGACCGCTGGGACCGGCCGCGGCGTGGATAGCCCCATCGACGCCGCCACCACCGGCGAGAGCACTATTGGCCGCGTTGACGACGGCATCCACACTGACCTGCGTGATGTCGCCTGCCAGTAGACGTACACGCGTGCCGTGCCACCGTGCGTCCGGGTTCTCGCCTTCCATCTGCCCAGTCTCGCGGCTCGTCACGCCCGGAGGCAAGTGGTGACGCGCCCGGTCGAGGGCTCGAGCACGACCGAACGCCCGCCTCTGCTGCCGCTGCTCGGCTGGCTGCTGTTCGTGGTCCTGGTCGTGTACGCGCTCACGGTCGGAGGCGCCTACGGCGGCATCAGCGATGTCGACCGGCGGATCGTGAGCCTCGGCCTGATCGGCGTCACGCTGGCTGGCTGGGCGATTCTTGCCCTGCTCCGCCCCGAGTGGCGTCCGGGCACCGCGATCTGGCCCGCGCTCGTGGCGCCGCTCGTGGCCATGGTCGTGAGCCTCCTGCTGGCCGAGTTCCCGCGCCTGGGGATCGAGTACGTCGCCTGGGCCTTCCTGCTGGTGGCGATCTACCTGCTGCTGGTGCGGATCCTGCGGACCGAGTTCGCGCGGCGACGGATCGGCGGCCTGGCGCTGGTGCTCGGGCTCGTGGTCGGAGCGGCCTACCTGGGCTTCGTCCTGCTGTACTGGGTCGAGTGGTGGGACCTGCTGGGGCGCTTCGAGATGCCGCCGCTGCGACCGAAGATGTCCGCCATGCCCCTCGGGTTGAACGTGCCCAACGTCGTGGCCTCCGTGATGGTGCTGCTGACCGTCCTGGCTGCGGCCGGGCTCGGCCTCGGCTCGCGTGGCCGACAGGTGAGCCTGGTGCTCCTCGCTGGGCATCGCCGCCGCGGTGGTGCTCGTCACGCGGCAGCCGTTCGTCGTGGCTCGGGCTGGGAGGCGCCCTCGTGCTCGTGGGTGGGCTGTGGCTGCTGGCGAACCGAAGCCGGTTCCTCCGCGGGACGCCTCGGTCGACGCGGCATCGCGCTGCTGGGCGGCGGCGCGGGCGCCGTCGTGGTCGCGGCCCTGGTGCTGGGGCCGACCCTGCTCGACCGATTGCTCAACTCCGGTGATGGCGGCCGGCCCTCGTACTGGGCTGCGGCCTGGAGGATGTTCGAGGACGCCCCGCTCACCGGGCTGGGACCTGGTGCCTGGGCCGCTCGGCGGCTGGCGTACCTGGAATCCGGCGAGGTCGACTTCTCCGTGCCTCATGCCCACAACGTCTACCTGCAGACTGCCGCTGAGCTTGGCGTGGTCGGACTCGCCGCGGGTGTGATCGCAGGACTGGCGGTCGGCTGGCTCATCTATCGGGCGCTGCGCTCCGGCGACGGACTCCGGACGACATGGGCCTGGGCGGTGCTGTTCGGGGCGACCTACCTCGCCGTGGTCGAACGTCGTCGACTTCTACGCCAACCTTCCGGGCGTGCTGATGCTCTGGATCATCCCGCTGGCCATGCTCGACGGGCTAGCCACGAGGGGCATCGGCGTGCCACGCAGCCTGGCCGTTGCGGCCACCGGTCGGGGGGCGAGCGTCTTGCTGGCGATCGCGTGCGCCGGCTCCATCGCGCGTCCTCGGGATGGCCGAATCGAGTGCCTTGACCCTCGATGTCGCCACGAGGGCAGCCAATGAAGGCGACTGGGACCGCGTCGGATGCGGCCGCGAGCGCTGCCGAGAGCGACGCGCATCCCGGCCATGACCTGATGGTCGCCTGACCGCGATGCAGGCGGAGGACTGGGACACGGCCATCGAGCACTACGAGCGGTCGCTCGAGGTGGACGACCTGCCGCACGCGTGGCTGGGGCTGGCCCTGGCCACCATGGAGACCGGCGGCAGTGAGGACGAGGTCGTTGCCTATCTCGAGCGAGCGATGCGCATGGGCGGCAGGACGCGGCCGTGGCGGTGGCGGTCGCAGACGTCTACGAGCGTCTCGGGTGGACGGACGCGGCCGAGGACGCGTTGGCTACCGCGATCCTGCACCAGCCGGCGCTCGCGGGCGACCCGACGTGTCGGACGCTGGACGCCGTCGATGCGGCGATCGAGCGCGCTGGCGATCGGTGGCTGGCGATCGCGCTCGCGGCCGGTGATGTCGAGCGGGCACGCAGCCTGGCAGAGGCGGCCGGTGCCAGCGCACCTCACGCTCGACATCATCGACGCCTGGGGCGGGGATGCGGCGGCACTCGCGCGCGTGCAGGAAGCGGCGCTGGCCGACCCGACTGGCACGGGGACTGCTCTCGACCGCGTCGAGGCTGAGCGACCAGGGCAGGGGACGAGGACCAGGCGACCGCTTCCGGGAGCTGGCGCTCTACCGCAAAGAGGGCGGGGCGTACGTCGGGGCTACCGTTGCGAGGTCGCCGACACGTGTGAGCCGGGCACCGAGGCGCCGTCGCGCACGGAGCTTCACGGGCTGTGGGCCTACCGCCGTGACCTGCCTCGGCAGCTGCTGCCTCGCGGCGTGCCGTGTCGCTGCTCGCTGACCGATGTCGAGTATGCTCGACCCGTAGCGGCGTAGCAGCACGGACTCCCACCGCGAACTGCACTAGACCCTACGTACCATTGCCAGAACGCACCACTTCTCCGTAGGGTGACTCGGACATGATCCGGCGCCACATCCTCGGCCCTGCGTGCCCTGCTGATGCTCACCGACGGCCTGCTGGCCGCGGTCGTGCTTGCTGCTGCTGTCTCGCGCTGCGCTTCGGCGAGGACTGGGCCGTCTGGTGGCGGGAGATCATCCCCAACGCGGAGGCCCTGCTCCTCTTCTACGCCGTAGGCTGGGTCGTGGCCCTCGCGCTCAACGGCATGTACCGGCCGCGCGCGCGCTGGTCGATCCGCTCGGAGGCCTGGGACCTGGTCCGTGCGACCGTGCTCATGGCCGTGGCCACGTTCGCGGTGCTCTTCTGGTTCAAGCTGCCGGACGTCAGCCGTCTCTTCCTGGTGTTGCTCTTCCCGACCCAGTACGTCGTCACGCTCGTCACCCGCGCCGTCCTGCGCCTGGCGTTCCGTCAGCCACGTGCAGGCGGTCGCAACGAGCGCTACGTGCTGGTCGTGGGCGCCGGGCCCGCGTGGCCAGGCCTTCGCCGCCACCATCGAGAGCCACGCGGAGCTGGGCCTGAAGGTCGTCGGCCTGCTCGACGACGAGCCCGACTACGCCGAGGGCGCGTCGTGGCCGTGGCTCGGGCAAGCTCGAGGACCTGGAGCGGGTCATGGCCGACAACGTCATCGACGAGGTCGCCATCTGCCTGCCCTTCAGCCAGTGGGAGTACCTCGATGGCATCGCCTACGCGGCGGAGGAGGCGGGCAAGATCGTGCGCGTGCCCATGGACGTGCTGCAGCACCCATTCGCGCAGGGCAAGGTCGAGGATCTCGAGGGCACGCCGGTCTACTCGCTGGTCTCCGGCCCCGATCGCACGCTGGCGCTGTGGGCCAAGCGCGGCATCGACATCTTCGTCGCGGCCGTCGGGCTGGTCGTGCTCTCGCCGCTGTTCGCCGTCGTCGGCTGGTCCGTGCGGCGCGACGGGGGGCCGGCGCTGTTCCGGCAGACGCGCGTGGGGCTCCACGGACGGCCGTTCGAGATCGTCAAGTTCCGCTCGATGGCCATCGATGCCGAGGAGCGCCTGGCTGAGCTCGAGGCGCAGAACGAGCTGGAGGGCCACGCCTTCAAGATGACCGACGATCCGCGCATCACGCCCATCGGGCGGACCATCCGCCGCTGGTCGATCGATGAGCTGCCGCAGCTGTGGAACGTGCTGCGTGGTGACATGTCGCTCGTGGGGCCGCGGCCGCCGCTCGCGTCCGAGGTCAGCGACTACGACCTGTGGCATCGGCGCCGGCTGAGCATGAAGCCCGGCATCACCGGCCTGTGGCAGGTCCGCTCGCGCCAGGAGACGCTCTTCGACAAGTGGGTCGAGGACGACCTCGAGTACATCGACCGCTGGTGCCTGTGGCTCGACCTGCAGATCCTGGTGCGGACGATCCCCGCAGCACTGGAGGGACGTTGAGCACCAAGAAGGCCCTCGATCACGGGCATCACCGGGCAGGACGGCTCGTACCTGGCCGAGTTGCTGCTGGCGAAGGGCTACGAGGTCCACGGCATGATCCGCCGCTCGAGCTCGTTCAACACCGGGCGGATCGACCACATCTACCAGGACCCGCACGAGCGGGACGTCGCGGCTGCGCCTGCACTACGGCGACCTGACCGACGCAGTCGTCGCTGATCGAGCCATCCTGCACGACGGTCCAGCCGGACGAGGTCTACAACCTCGGCGCGCAGAGCCACGTCAGGGTCAGCTTCGAGATGCCCGAGTACACGGCCGAGTCGGCGGGCTGGGCACGCTGCGGCTGCTGGAGGCGATCCGCGACGGCCGGACTGGCCGATCCGCTTCTACCAGGCCGTCGCTCAGCGAGATGTTCGGCAAGGTGCGTCGGAGATCGCCGCAGACCGAGACGACGCCCTTCTACCCGCGCAGCCCCTACGCCGCGGCCAAGGTGTTCGCGCTACTACATCACGCGTGAACTACCGCGAGGCCTACGGCATGTTCGCCTGCAACGGCATCCTGTTCAACCACGAGTCGCCGCGGCGCGGCGAGACGTTCGTCACGCGCAAGATCACCCGCGGCGCGCCGCGCATCAAGGCCGGGCCTGCAGGACAAGCTCTACCTGGGCAACCTCGACGCGCAGCGCGACTGGGGCTATCGCCGGCGACTACGTCGAGGCCATGTGGCTGATGCTGCAGCAGGACGAGCCCGACGACTACGTCATCGCCACCGGCGAGACGCACTCGGTGCGCGAGTTCGTCGAGGTCGGCCTTCGGCCATCGTCGGCCTCGACTGGCAGCGACTACGTCGAGATCGACCCGCGCTACTTCCGGCCGACCGAGGTCGACGTGCTGCTCGGGCGACGCCACCAAGGCGCGAGCGAAGCTCGGGCTGGGAGCCGCAGGTCGACGTTCGAGGAGCTGGTCGCGGATGATGGTCGACGCCGACCTGGCTGGCGAGGCCGGAGCATCGAGGCATGCGCGCCGACCAGCTGCGGGTGACGCCTGATGAGCGGATCTCTGCACGGCCGGCGGGTCGTGGTCACCGGCGGCGCCGGCTTCCTCGGCGCGCCGTCGTCGAGCGGCTGCGAGCCGGCCGGCGTGCGCCGACGTCTTCGTGCCGCGCATCGCGGACTACGACCTGCGCACGCGCGAGGGCGTCCGGCGCGCTGCTCGACGACGGCCGGCCGGACGTCGTCATCCACCTGGCCGCCGTGGTCGGCGGCATCGGCGCCAACCGGGAGAACCCGGGCGCGTTCTTCTACGACAACCTGGTGATGGGCGCTCCACCTGATCGAGGAGGCCCGGCTCGCCGGCGTCGAGAAGTTCGTCTGCAGTCGGCACCATCTGCGCCTACCCGAAGTTCACGCCGGTGCCGTTCCGCGAGGACGACCTCTGGAACGGCTACCCCGAGGAGACCAACGCGCCCTACGGCCTGGCCAAGAAGATGCTGCTGGTCAGGCCCAGGCCTACCGCGCAGCAGTACGGCTTCAACGGCATCTACCTGCTGCCGGTCAACCTCTACGGGCCCGGGCGACAACTTCGATCCCGCGTCGTCGCACGTGATCCCGGCGCTGATCCGGAAGTGCGTCGAGGCGCGCGAGGCCGGCGCCGACCACATCGACGTCTGGGGCACCGGCACCGCCACGCGCGAGTTCCTCTACGTCGACGACGCGGCCGAGGGCATCGTGCTGGCCGCCGAACGCTACGACGAGCCCGAACCGGTCAACCTCGGCCCGGCCGCGAGATCTCCATCAGCGACCTGGTGGAGCTCATCGCCGAGCTGACCGGGTTCGAGGGCGAGATCCTCTGGGATCCACCAAGCCCGACGGCCAGCCCCGCCGTGCCTCGACACCAGTCCGCGCCAAGGAGCGCTTCGGCTTCGAGGCAAGGACGTCCTTCGAGGAGGGCCTCCGCGGACGATCGACTGGTACGAGGTCCAGACATGGCGCAGGGCCGTGCCGGTAGTGGCCGTGCGCGCAGATCCATCCCGGTGAGCGCGCATCCCATCTCGATGGTTGGCGGATGAGTGCCGCTCGGCAACTTCCGGCCATGGGCCTGTTGAGGCGAACCAGGAACCTCGTCACCTCTCCGGTCGAGCAAGCCCTGTACGGCCCCGTCACATCGGATGCAGACTACCCCGGCCGGATCGTCTCCGACGAGGCTGCCACCGATCTGATCGGTCGCAGTCTGCGGGCGGATGGTCCGCGTCTTATCGCACGCCCCGGAATTGTCGAAGCCAAGAGTCCCTGCAGCTATTGGTTGCGTTGGCGCGAACATGGGGCGAGCCGCGGTCGCCGTGGCTCCGAGCTGACAGTAATGCGACGCGCACGAACACAGGCTTCTTCCCGATCGACGGCGCCAGCCTTGACCGGTTCGCACGCGAGTACCTTGATGCAGTAGCGACGGCTGACGTCCTTGCGGTCTACCCGACGATGACGCGGGCGGCCCCTCATGTCGTTCGAACGCTACTGCCCATCGGCGGCAGTCATTCACGGTGCTGCCCTCAACCCTCTGCAGCCGAACCCATGGTCAGCCGGCGCTGGAGGGCCAACGGGTTCTGGGTGGTGCACCCGTTCGCCAAGACCATCGAGCAGCAGTACCGAGAGCGACGCAGCCAGCTGTTCGACGACCCGCGCATGCTGCCGGAGTTCGACCTTCAAGTCCTGCCCGCCGTCCAGTCCATCGCCGGCAACGACGTCGACTTCGCATCCTGGTTCAGCGCGCTCGATCACATGTGCCAGCAGATGGACCGCCTCGACTACGACGTGGCGCTTGTGGGCGCTGGCGCCTATGGGTCAGGCTGGCCGCGCATGCCAAGGCAAGCGGCCGCAAGGGTATCCATGTCGGTGGGGCAACGCAGTTGCTGTTCGGCATCATCGGTCGCCGGTGGGAGGTCGAGTTCGACGATGTGGACAGGGTCTCCAACGAATGGTGGGTTCGGCCGGCCGCCGAAGAGACGCCACCCAACCACGACCGCGTCGAGCACGGCTGCTATTGGTAGGAGGTGACTGTGATGGATCGGAGTGGACGGCCGTGGCCGTGGGTCCAGTTTCGAAGGAGGTTCCATGCGCGGTCGTTTGGCGTCGCTCAGGCTTCGTTGGTGACGAAACCGCTAGCCTGCACCGGACCTCTTGACGACTGTCCGAAGTGAAGTACGCGTTCGTCGGTGTTGGCTGCACAATCTCGCTGAGTCGATGTCTCTCCAGCGCGGGCCGGTTGGCGGCGGACCGCCGCTACTCCGGAGCATCATTGCGTGACTGAATCTGGGCCAGACGGCGACACAGGCACGCCCTGGGGCGTGCCTGTAGACCGGGACATGGGGCTGCGCCGACACTCGGTTCGACAGTCCTCGATGACGGTCTCCGGGCAGGCGATTCTCGCGGGTGTCCAATTGCTGTCGACCCTCGTACTGGCTCGGCTACTCGTCCCAGGTGATTTCGGTCTCCTCGCAATGGTGGCGACACTGGTGGCGTTCGTGAGCCTCTTCGGAGACTTCGGGTTGACACAGGCCACGATTCAGGCACGAGACATCAGCACGCGGCAGGCGACCGGATTGTTCTGGTCTAGTGCGGTCATCGCAGTTGTGCTCGCGCTTGGTACGGCGGTGATGGCGCCGGTCATCGCTCAGCTGTACGGTGAGCCTGAGTTGGTCCCGGTCACTCTAGTCTTCGCCGTGGTCGTTCTCGTGAACGGCCTAGGCAATATCCCTCGGGCGATCCTCTCGAGGCAGATGGCCTACCGGTGGGTCGTCACGGGCGAGGTCGTCGCCGGCATCATCGGGATGCTCGTTGCCTTCGGCATCGCGCTCGCGGGTGGTGGCTATTGGGCCTTGGTCGCAATTCCCGGTCGTGCGAGCTGCGATCGGGACTCCATTCCTGTGGATGAGGGTGCCTTGGCGGCCACGCCGGCCGCAGTCGGCGTTCCGGGATTCGGCCGCTGTTGCACTTCGGGGCGAAGGTGAGTGCCTCCAATGTCGTGAACTTCTTCAACAGGAACGCCGACGACGTCCTTATCGGATGGAGATGGGGCCCCGATGTCCTAGGCCAGTACGCAGCAGCCTACCGCGTCCTGATGATGCCGCTCACGCAGATCAGCGCTCCGGTTTCACGAGTGGCGATGCCGGCACTGGCAAGGCTCCAAGACGACGCCGAGCGATACAGGGCTGCCTACGTACGGCTTGTGCGGGTCTTGGCCTCGGTCACATCCCCGCTCATGGGCTTCGTTGCCGTCAGCTCGACTTGGGTGATTGCGATCTTGCTGGGCCCCGGCTGGGAAGAGGCCGCAGAGATTCTGACTTGGCTGGCTGTGGCTGGCATCGCGCAGCCTCTCACCAACTCGACTGGCTGGCTGTTCATCAGCCAAGGAAGGCTTGGGGAGTACCTCCGAGGGACCACTGTGGCTGCCGTCGTCGCGGTGACAAGCTTCGTTGTCGGCCTTCCGCTTGGGGCTGTCGGTGTCGCGGCTGCGTACGCCGTAAGCGGGATTGCGATCCGATTGCCCCTGCTGCTGTGGTGGGTCGGTCGGCGCGGCCCCGTCTCGACTTCGGACCTAGTTGGGGTATCGGTCCTGCCGCTTGTCCTCACCCTGCTCGTGATGTCCGCAAGCATCGCGGTCCAACTGGCGGCGCCCAACATCGCCCCCATCGCGGGCGTGGCTCTGGCCGGTCTGCTGGCAGCTGTGGGCATCCTCCTCGTGCTCATCACCCCTGCCGGTAGAGCGCTGCGCGCGGACATCCGGGTGATTGTCGGGGATCTCAAGCGCCAGCGGGGACGGGTTCGTGAAGGCTGAGGACCTGGCTCGAGACTGGGCTAGCAGGGGCGACGTTCGACGATCCAGCGCCACCGTCTCGGGAGGCTGGGACTCGGGATCAGTAGCGCAGATCCGATCCGGCCCCATTGCGATGCTGACTTGGCCGCCTTGAGGAGCGAACGTGGTGAGGGCTGCTGCCGTGCCCGGAGGCGATGCACCAGGATGTGGTGGACGTCCTGTCCTAGGAGCCTGCGTCGGTAATGGTCACCGGCCGAGTCTGGCACATGCCAAAATCCAGTCATGCGCACCAAGACCTTCCGCCCATACGACCAGGACACGCTCCTGCTTGATGCCGCCGTCGGTGCGTGACTGGGTCGATCCCGAGTCGTTGCCGGCCTTCATCAGCGACCTCGTCGACGACCTGGACCTGACCCCCTTCCTCGCGGCCCACGACGAGCCCCGGGGCATGCCGCCCGTATCACCCCGCGATGATGCTCAAGGTCCTGCTGTACGGCTATGCGGTCGGGGTGCGCAGCTCGCGCAAGCTCGAGGCCCGGCTGCGAGAGCGACGTCGGCTTCATGTACCTCGCGGGGCAATGCGCGGCCCGGCCACAAGGCCATCGGCGAGTTCCGCCGCCGTCACCTCGAGGCCTTCGAGGCGCTCTTCCTCGACATCCTCCACCTCTGCCAGGCCGCCGGCCTGGTGCGACTCGGGCGGGTCGCGCTCGACGGCACGAAGGTCAAGGCGAACGCGAGCAAGCACAAGGCCATGAGCTATGCCCGCATGGACGAGCGCGAGGCGGCGCTCGCGGCCGAGGTCAAGCGCATCCTCGAAGAAGCCGAGGCCATCGACGCGGCCGAGGATGCCGAGTACGGGGACGCCCGCGGTGACGAGCTGCCAGCGGCGCTGCGCACGCGCGAGGGCCGCTTGCGCGCCATCCGCGAGGCCCGGGCCGCCCTCGAGGAGGAAGCGAGGGAACGCAGTGGCGATCCCGAGGCGGTGCCCGAGCCGCGGGCCCAGCGCAACTTCACCGACCCCGAGTCACGCATCATGCCCAGCCGGCCCGATGGCTGGGTCCAGGGCTACAACGCGCAGGCGCCGTCGTCGACGACGGCGCCACCAGGTCATCGTGGCCACGAGCATCGACGACCGAGCACGACCGACACCGCGCTCGCTGCCCGACGCTCGCCGACCAGGTCGAGGCCAACACCGGCCGACGCCCCCGACGAGCTCCTCGCCGATGCCGGCTACCAGTCCGACGACAACCTCGAGCACCTCGCCGCAACGGGGCATCGACGCCTATGTGGCGGTCCGCCGCGACAAGCACTCCGCCGCCACCGACCAGCCGCACCGCGGGGTCGCATCCCCACCGCAACTCTCAGCCCGCGGCCGCATGGCCCGCAAGCTGACCACGAAGGCGGGCCGGACCGAGTACGCGAGGCGCAAGATCATCGGTGGAGCCGGTCTTCGGCCAGATCAAGGAGGCCACCGGCTTCCGCCGCTTCAGCCTGCGGGGCAGGGCCAAGGTCACCGGCGAGTGGCACCTCGTCTGTGCCGTCCACGACCTCGCCAAGCTGTTCCGCAGTGGCCGGGCCGGGCGGGTCATGCCCGGCTGGGACCGCCCCAAAGGTCAGGCTAGGGCCACGAAGGCCCTCGGATGGGCCTGATGGGGACCGATCATCGGCCTGCCCAGCGCCGGGATGGGTCCTGGGCTCACCGATCTGGCGCTCGCGGCCTCGTCAGACGCCTGCGCGCCGGCGATTACCGGCACAGGCTCCTAGGTGACGGCAGCGGCTTGGCTGCAACGAAACCAGGTTCAGTTGAGTGCGGGCCCCGATGCTCTGGCACAGTGGCTTCGCACGCGCCTTGACGCCGTGAACGCCACGCTCAAGGATTGCTACTGAACGGTTCTTGGTGGCGATGGCGACCGGTGGGTGACGACTAGGAGCACCAGAGCGATGTTGGGATGAAGAACGCTGAGGCATGGCGACCCACGAAGTACGTCCTGCGTGCCGGACGTCTTCGCGCGACACGCGACCAGAGTTACCTAGCGCCTACGTCGCGGCTCGCTGCCGACCTATCCGCACAAGCATACGGAGAGGCTCTGCCTGCCCATGCCCATGGCCGCCTGCTGGATTTCGGTTGTGGACGGGTGCCGTTGTACGGAGCCTATCGGTCGTTCATTGACGTCAACATCTGCATGGACTGGATGGAGCCACCCGGAACGAGCCACGTGGACGTGGTGTCGGACCTGTCTCGCGAGGTGCCGCTTCCGTCGTCATCGACAGACACGATCATCGTTTCCTCAGTTCTTGAGCACCTACCCGACCCCGCCCGTACATGGAGCGAGTTCGAGCGGCTGCTGGCCCCAGGAGGCCGAGTCATAGGAAACGTTCCCTTCTATTACCAGCTGCATGAGGCACCGCATGACTACTTCCGATTCACGGAGCACGCGCTTCGGCGGCACATCGAAGCAGCTGGCCTCGCCGTCGTGGAGCTTCGCCCGACAGGCGGTACACCGGAGATCCTCGCCGATCTCGTACCGAAGACGATGGAGACGTTTCGCTACATGCACCGGGCGGCACCGGCCACGCATCGTCTCATGGCGATGCTCGCGCAGTCTCGTCTTGGCGCCAGGGTGTCAGCCAGAACCGCCGCCCGGTTTCCCTTCGGCTACTTCTTCGTGGCCCAGAAGCCTACGTAGTCGCCTCCGTTCGCTTCGCGACCCCACCGCTCTCGACTAGACCGTACGTACCATTGCCAGAACGCACCACTTCCTCCGTAGGGTGACCCGGACATGATTCGGCGCCATGTATCGACCCTGCGTGCGTTGCTCATGCTCACCGACGGCCTGCTTGCAGCAGTCGTCCTGGTGGGCCTGTCTTGGCTGCGCTTCGGCGAGGACTGGACCGTGTGGTGGCGCGAAATCATCCCCAACGCCGAGGCCCCGCTGCTCTTCTACGCCGTCGGCTGGGTCGTGGCCTTGGCACTCAACGGCATGTACCGAACGCGGGCGCGCTGGTCAATCTGCACTGAGGCTTGGGATCTGCTGCGCGCGACCGTGCCCATGGCCGTGGCCAAGTTCGCCAGGTCGCGTCCCGAGATCGCTGAAGGAGTGAGAACGACATAAGCTCCGAACCGGACCTGCAAGTTCGCAAGGGAGGACTACGCCGTGGAACGAACGATGAATATGGGTCTGCAACTGCGCGACTACGCCTTCTCGTGGAGCAGTTCACCATGAAGCTCGAGAGTCATCTCCTGTACCGGGCGGCGCGCAAGCCGTTTCGCCTCATGGTGCGGGGCGCAGACATGCTGCAGCGGCGCTCGAGCCTGGCTGCAGGAAGATCCCAGCCGGCGGGCCGCGCATCTTCTACATGCTCACCCCGCCGCCCGTGCTGCGCAACATCGGCGATCACGCTCAGGCCGTCGCCATCCACCAGTGTTCGGGCAGAAGTTTCCCGGCGTGCCAGTGGTCGAGCTCACCAAGGACGACGTGCGCGATCATCTGGGTGTCGTAGTTGAGCGGATCGCGTCCGGGGACGTCATCGTGCTCCACAGCGGCGGAAACCTCGGCGACCGGGGGATCTGGTCGGAGAGCCTGCGCCGGCAGATCATCCAGACCTTCCCGGGCAACAGGATCGTTAGCCTGCCCCAGACGATCTACTTCCACAACACGCCAACGGGCCGCGCCGAGCTCGAGGAGAGCCGCAGAAATCTACAACGCCCATCCCGACCTTGTCGTCTACGCCCGCGACGATCGCAGCTACGAGTTCGCCCGCGAGCTACTTCCCCAATGCGACGACCGGCGCGGCGCCGGATTTCGTGCTGCGTTACGACTGGAGCCCGAAGGGCCCCGCGGGCGGGAACGCTCGGACGCTCCTCTGCCTGCGCAACGACGATAAATCGGCGCTCACCGACGCCGACATCGCCGCCCTGCGTGAGACCGTCTCGGGCGGGAGCGACATCTTCGACTCCACGCTTCCCGAGCAGATCGCCCTCTCCCGGCGCAAGAGCCTCCTCGAGGAGACGCTCGAGATGTTCTTGGGCTACGACATGGTGGTGACCGACCGTTTCCACGGGCTGATCTTCGCGACCCTCACCCGCCGTCCCGTCGTCGCGCTGCCAACGGTCGACCACAAGCTCACCTCCGCCTTCAACTGGTTTGATGGGGTTCCATTCGCGCGGCTCGCCCCGACCCTCGACGAGGTGGGCGGCGCGCTTGAGGCGGTCCGGGCCGTAGAGCCGGGGGCGCTACCCGATTGGGACGGGCTTCACTTCGACGCCATTGCCGAGCAAGTCTTCAAAGCAGGGGTGCGCTAGCGTGGCGGATACACCCGACGTCGACAAGGTCATCGGGAACGGCTTCTGCATCGGCTGCGGCGCCTGTGCGGTTGTGAGCCCAGAGGTCTTCGAGATCGCCGTGGATGCGGAAGGCAAGAAACAGGCGGTGCGACGTGCGGGTGCTGGTTGGGGCGCCGACACGGACGCTGCCGATCTCGTTTGCCCCTTCGGCGACAAAGCGGAGGATGAGACGAGCATCACAGTGCGGCTCTATCCCGACCTCCGGGAGGACATGGTCATCGGGCGCTATGCCTCAGTCCATGCGGGCCACGTGACGAGCGGCGGCTTCCGCGAGCGTGGCAGCTCGGGCGGCGGGGTGTCGTGGCTCGTGGCCGAGCTCTTCGCCCGGGACGAGATCGAGCTCGTCGTCCACGTCGGGCAGGCACGGAGGACGGCGAGCTCTTCCGCTGCAAGATCTCGACGAGCGCCGAGGAGGCGCTGGCGGAATCGAAGTCGAAGTACTACCCGATTTCCCTCGACCGGATCGCCGACGAGATCCGCCGCCAGCCCGGGCGCGGCCTCTTTATCGGCATCCCCTGCTTCGTCAAGACCATGCGCAACCACTGCGCGGCCGACTCGGCGCTCGACGCCCGCATCGCCTACTTCGCCGGCCTCGTCTGCGGGCACCTCAAGACGGCGCAGTTCGCGCAGAACTTCGCCTGGCAGCTCGGCAGGCCGCCCAAGGGCATCCGCGAAATCGACTTCCGCCACATGCCGACCGGCCCCAGCGGCCCGGCGAGCAAGTATTTCGTCCGCGTGGTCGCCGAGGAGAACGGCGAGACCCGGGAGGCCATCGGCCAGAACAGCTCGTTATTCTGCTATCTCTGGGCCCCCGGCTTCTTCAAGTACAAGGCTTGCGACTACTGCGACGACGTCTTCGCCGAGACCGCCGACATCTGCTTCGGCGACGCTTGGATCGAGCCCTATGTCTCGGACCAGGCCGAGCTCGGCCATGAGGCGTCCGACCCGGTCACGACCGACCTCGCAGCCCTCGCGTCGCAGCTGGCGCCAGACCTTGCGCACACCGTAGACCGCGAAGTTGCCCTCGTGCACCCGCTCGATCTCGGGCTTCAGCTGCGGCGTCCCGACAGGTCCGGGCCGACGGTGGCCGGGTCTTGGCCGCGTAGTACGTGGAGGGGGCGATCGCCGTGGTCCGGCAGATCAGCTCGACCCCGAAGGGTGTCGCGGTGCGCGTCGATGTAGCGGGTCATCGCTTCGAAAGGGCGGTCGAGCTCCGCCGTGAAGAGAGCCGATGCCGACTTGAGGATCGGCTCGCCCCGGCCCAGCAGGGGGTTCTCCCGTTCGAGCTCCTTGAGGTGCTCACGCTCTTCGGTCGTGGTGCCGGCGCGCCCGCCGCCGTCGACCTCGGCCTGGCGGACCCACTTGCGCAGCGACTCGGGGCTGATGCCGAGCTCATCGCGATGCGGGTCACGGTGCCGAAGCGCTCCTCGTCCCGGTCATACCAGTCGAGGACCATGCGGATGGCCCGTTGTTTCAGTTCGGGTGGGTACTGGCGCGGCTTTGGGCGCCCGGTGCTGCTGGTGTTCGTGTCTGCCAGCACTCCCGTTCCTCCAACTGCTGGAGTCTCCATCGAAGTCAGGGCGGTTCAGGCTATTTCTCACGCAGAACCGCGACCGGGAACTTCTGCAATGGGGCCTTGTTGCTGCCTTGTTGACGGTTCCGTTCATCCTGATTGGCCTCCCGCACGGAGCGGTGGGCGTTGCGGCGGCCTACGCACTCTCTGGGGTGCTTCTGCGAACACCCCTCCTGATGGTCTGGGTCGGCAGAACCGGCCCCGTCGCCGCCCGCGACCTCGCGAGCGTCATGCTGACGCCCTTCGTCCCGGTGGTTTGGACCGTAGGAACGTGCCTCGGTGTTCGAGCTCTGCTACCCGAACTCGGTTCCCTCGCCGCCTTGGCGCTTTGCGCACTGCTCTCGATCGCAGGCTACGCGGTCTTCGTCGGCTGGATTCCGCAAGGCCGCCATGTGCGAAAGGACGTCAAGGCCGTTGCCGCGGACCTGAGAAGCAAGGCAAACACGGGTAGCCGCCGACTCAGAGCGCACACAAGACCAGGGAGTCCGGTTGTATCGTGGCGGTCGGCGAACTGGGGATACGGGAGGTTGCCATCAACAGCGGATACCGCAGCGCACGCAGGCTGATCGGCAAGGCCGTCCCTGCGCGCGTGAAGGAACGGCTGAAGACAGCGGACCTCAGGCAGTTGAGCACAGAAGAGCTCCTAAGCCTGATGCGCCACGAGAGCCACCGCATCGAGAAAGCCGTGTACAACGACATACTCGCGTCCAAGAACGACGTATACCGCGCGAAGCGAGATCGACTCTCCTCAATCTATGTCGAACTCGATCGGCGAGGAATACCAGCTGACGAGGCCACCATCGTGTGGTCACGCCAGATCTACGACGCTTTCGACGACCTCGACGAAACGTTCATCCAACCGAACTCGACACCACTGCCGACTCCCGATCCCTCACGCGCCGATGCGTTTGTCAATCTCGTCAGCGCCAGGCGCTCAGTTCGGGTGTGGGCCGATCAGCAACCCTCGGTCGATGAGCTCATGGTTGTCGCCGACGCCATGATGGACGCGGCACGGTGGGCACCCACATCGGGCAATCGTCAGCCGTGGCGATTCTGCAGTGATCGTCGACGAAGCTGACAAGAAGGCACTCATAGGCCTCAAGGAATCACACTGCGTGACAGCGCCGATCCTGATTTTCGTGGGCATGGATATCCGCGTCTACGGCGCGCTCGGCGATGACGAACGGTCGATCTACGTGGATGCAGGCGCTGCAATCATGCAGATGGTCCTCCTCGGCCACGAGTGCGGATATGGCGTCACGTGGAACCACTTCGCGGATGATCTTGTCCAGTCTCGGCAGAAGAACGTTGACCTCTACGAGGCATTCTCTGAGCGGATGGGCATCCCGCCGTTCGTTGCTCCGATCGCCATTGTCGCCTTCGGAGTGGGCGCCTTTGCTCCTCCTGTACCCGCACGCATGGACGTCTCCAGGCTTCAGCTGCCCAAGCCCCAGGACCGGTAGGAGGAGTTCGCCGAGCGCCAGACGGTGCCCGACCGACCGTCCGTGCCACGACGGATAGTGCTTCTGCCGATTCTGCTCAGTGGGGTCGATAGACCGTGACTGAGGCCACCGACGACCAGGCCCTCAGGCTCCCTCGGCGTCGTTGCCAAGCCAGACGTGGAGCGCCGTGTTCGCCAGTGCCGGCGCCAGCGTGACCGGATCGCGGGCCTGCCAAGTCTCGGCCTGCGCCGATTCGTCGCCCCGGTGTCGACGCCGGGTGAAAACTGAACACTCCCCGCCGGCTGAAACCCGGACACCCCACCGGGCTTCACAAGGCACCCTCGGGCCGACCCGAAGGGCGACAACATCTTCGTCATCCGCAACCCGAGGCTAGGCGAGATCCTCGCCGAGGCGTCGGGCGCGGGGGATCTCAAGATCGACGAGATTACGCCTGAGCAGGCGTTCCTCAGCCAGCGCGCAGGCGTGCTGCACCGGCGCGACGGCATGCGCACACGCGTGAAGCTGCGCCGGCGTCTCGGATATTGGACGCCCGAGAAGGGCTTTCTGGACAGCGCGCCCCTCGAGCCGAGCGGATTGGGTCGCGCGATGGTCTTCTGCTACCGCGAGTTCATGTCCTCGCAGAGCCGCAAGGCCTTCCGGCGCGCGCTCGACGCGGGCTCATACGAGGTCTTCCGCAAGCGTATGAAACGGGTTCTCTTCTTCTACGAGAAGGTCCTCCACTTCAGGTGGGCGAGCATCACCGGCCGCCTGCGACGGCTCTTGCCGAAACGGTCGTGACACGCCGCGCGCGGTCGGCGCGCAGTCTGGAGCACGGCCAAGTGGATGAGTGACATGCTGGCAATCTCTGCAGACAATTGCGGGACTTCATCTAGCAGGAGAGCTCCATCGTCACAAGCCACCGCCCGTACTCGTGGGGCGTCAACTGGGGTTGGTGGCGTCCATGGGAAGGAAGGTGTACGGGCGACCTGAGTACCATCCGACCACCGTCGGATAGTCCGGATGCGTCACGATGGCGTCCGTCATCATGAGCGCCTCGGCCTTCACGGCCTCGAGTTCGAGCTGGTAGTCGGCTCGCCAACCCCTGGCGACTACGGTGAGCGCGACTGACAGGACGATGATGCCGGTGGCGGCCAGCAGAGCTCGGGGTCGGTTCCATGGGATCGCAAGTCCGACCATCAGAGAGAAGGGCCGGCAGGGCCGCAATGACGTGGCGCGGCTCCGTCAGTGTGCACAGGGTCGTCGCGGCAACCGCCACGAGAGCTCTTGTCAAGACGTGTGGAAATCACCCCTTCCGTGTGGTCGTGACGTCGTGCTCGATCAGGCCGCCATCGGCACCTCCTCCGCGTCTGGCCGGGTGCTCGACGAGGACGCCGTCGCGGAACCTGGCTCCGGCGAGGAGCAGGGTCATGATCGTGGCTCCGCCGTTGAGCTTGCGCGAGTGGCCAGCGAGGCGTCGACGATCTTGAAGACGAGTAGAGCGCGTTCTCTCTCACGCGGGCCCGCTTCGCCACCGTCGTGCGAGGCGTACCCCGCGAAGATCGACTCCACGACGTTGCAGGTCCGGAGGTGGATATGGTGCTCGGCGGGAAAGTCGTAGAAGGCCACCAGGTCATCCCAGTCCCGCAGCAGCGTCGCTGCGGCGTCGGCCTGGCCCGCGGCCATGGAACCAGGCCACGGTGGCGTCGCGCTGCCGCTCGGCCTCGGCCCTGGTCGGTGCGCCCCAGACGGCCTGCAGCCGGGCCTCGCCTCGGCATGGAGCCGCTTGGGGAGCCGGTCGATGACGTTGATCGCCTTGTGGTTCCAGCATCTCTGATGGGCGGTCCCGGGGAAGACCTCCCGGAGGCGGGCCCAGAAACCCAGCGCCCCGTCGCCCACCGCGAGCAGGGGTGCCACGAGGCCGCGCTCCCGGAGGCCCCGCAGCACGCCGGCCCAGGACTTGGTGGCTCGCGGTAGCCGAGCTCCATGGCGAGCAGCTCCTTGCGGCCGTCCTCTCGCGCGCCGATGACCACGAGCAGGCAGCTGTGCTCCTGGCTCCAGCCCGGCACCGAGGTAGATGCCGTCCGCCCAGATGTAGGCGTAGCGGGCGTGATGGGCCGGCGAGCGGAAGGTCTCGTACTCGGCCTGCCACTCGGCCTTGAGCCGGATGATCGTCGAGGGTGACAGGGTCGCCTCTCGCCCATGAGCTCGGAAGGCGGGCTCGAAGTCCCGCTCGAGAGGCCCTCGAGGTAGAGCCGGGCGAACAGGCGCTGGGTCTCCGGAGAGGTAGCGGCGCTTGGGCAGGATGGCCGAGGCGAAGGGCTCGCTGCCGCTGGCAGGTCGCTGACCCGGGGCTGCGGACCGGCACCGACCAGGTGCCGATGCCGACCTCGCGCTCCCGGCCGTGGCCGTTGCGGTAGCCGGTGGCCCGGCCACCCGGCGCGTAGCGGGGTCGACCGAGGAACGCGTCGACCTCCTGGGCGAGCATCCGCTCGAGCATCGCCCGGGCGCCCTCGCGGGCGATGCTCGAGCGTATCCGTAATCACCGCGCCTTCCTCGGGCGCACTTGCTGAGCGTGATACCTTGCCATCGCGGCGTACCTCCTGTCCGTGAGTTCCAATCTCATCGGAAGGGTACGCCGTGCTCTTGCCCGGTCAGGCGGCTGGAGCGTCGGCGCCGTTTCCACACATCCCGACATTAGCTCCGGACGCGACGACATAGCCCAGTGGTAGGAGGACTTCACGCGGACCACGGATCGCCAGCGCGGCCCCGACGGCGCCGAGCACCACGCCGATGGGAGTCGTGACGTGCCTGAAGATCACCTGAGGCCAGCCCTGATCTCCGGCCTCACGGGCATAGCTGGCGTCGCCGACCGCTGACCCGACCCAACGTCGTAGTACAAGCTGGAGCCGTTGCGCATCGAGGAGGTAGGCCCAAGCGAGCCACACGAGCATGGCTAGGCCGGACGGCAGCGCGAACAGGATCGCTCGTCGCCAGCCGTGCAGTGCCAGGGTGTAGACCGCCGCGACGGCAACATAGATCAGGGCGAACTCCTTCGTCAGCACTGCGAACGCCGCGAGCACACCGGCTAGGGCGACGCGCCTACGAAGGAGCGCCCACATCGACAGGGCGACCAGGAAGGCAAACATCACCTCCATGTGTGCCGATGTCGATTCACGCAGGAACATCGGACTCCTGGCGAGCAGAAGGCCCGCGACGAGCACCACCCCAGCCACCGACCGTTACGACGAGGACACCGACGGTGCCGGCACCGAAGGCTACCGACAGCAGTCGGCTAGTGTCCCGAATTCACTATTCGCTGGCGGCTTGCGCACCGCCTTGGCGAGGATCTGGTCGGCGGTCTTGACCCAGGTGAAGGGGCTGGAGCCCTCGTTCCACTGGCGGGTGAAGGCGTCGATCATGGCGATGAGTTCCTTGACGCTGCCGAAGCTGCCCCGGCGGATGGCCTGGCTGGTGAGGATGCCGAACCAGGTCTCGATCTGGTTCATCCACGACGCGCTGGTGGGCGTGAAGTGGAAGGTGATGCGCGGGTGCTTCGTCGAGCCACGCCCGGACGTCCGGCGTCTTGTGCGTCCAGACGTTGTCGAGCACGATGTGCAGCTCACCGCTCGGGTACGCCCGGGCGACCCGCTTCAGGAAGGCCAGGAAGTCGGCCCCGGTGTGACGGACGCGGTGGTCGGTCGTGACCTGGCCCGTGCCCACCTCGAGCGCCGCGAACAGGCAGGTCGTGCCGTTGCGCTTGTAGTCATGGGTATGGCGCTCGACCTGGCCCGGGCGCATCGGCAGCATCGGCTGGGTGCGATCGAGCGCCTGGATCTGGGTCTTCTCGTCGACGCTGCAGCACGATGGCGCCGTCGGGCGGGTCGAGGTAGAGGCCCACGACATCGCGGACCTTGGCCTCGAGGGCGGGGTCGGTGCTGAACTTGAAGGTCTCGGTGCGGTGCGGCTGCAGGCCGCGCTCCCGGAAGAGCCGATGGACCGTGGCCGGGCTCATGCCCGTCCGCTTCGCCACCTCCCGCACGCTCCAGTGGGTCATGCCCTCGGGCGGTGGTCCCATGGCCATGGTCATGACCCGGTCACGGTCCTCGCGGGTGTAGGTGGGCGGGTGGCCGGGACGGGGCGCATCGGCGAGGCCCGTCGAGTCCCGCCTCGGCAAAGCGCCGTCGCCACAGCTTCACCGTCATGACCGCGACGCCCAGCTCACGGGCGACATGGTCGATGGCCACACCCTCCGCGGAGCGCAACACGATGCGGGCGCGGGTCGCGAGCCGCTGCTCGCTCGTGGGCGCACGGGCGATCGCCTGCAGGGCTGCCAGATCGGACTCGTCGACGACCAACGGAGGAGCGGGTGGATGTGCCATGGGCGCATCGTAGCGGGCATCAGCTCGATACCGCTAGCCATCAGTGAGACGAGACACTAGGTGCCTCGCCGGCCCATGACACGGCAGCCAGCGTGTACGAGTACAGGGGTGTGTGGTTGAAGAAGAAGACACCATCGGGGGCGATGTTGCGGATAGGCAACCCCTCTTCTCGAATGGCTTGCGCCACGTCGAGGAAGATCGCTTCGTCGTAGTCCGCGACCCGTACGACCGAGAGCGTGATGAGGCAAACGATGACGAACAAGCTGACCGGCACGGCCACGACAGCAGTCGCTGGGCTACTCCTCCCATCGCGCAACCCTACGCTGGTGACTCCCACTCCGCGCACCGACATTCGCAGCCCGTGGCGCGTCAACTACACCGTGGTTTGCAGCGCGGAGTCAGGATGAACCTGCAGCCGACGTAGTCGGCACACTTGGAGACGTGGGCCTACGGCTTCCGGAAGAGGTTGCGAAACCGCCACCATACGACATGGGCCCAGCGGTCAGGTGCTTCGAGAACGCCAAGCATCCATCGACCCAACTGGTAGCGTCGCGACGCCAAGAGGCGGTCGACATCGTCCATTGGGCGCAGCTCCACCTTGTCGTGCGGAAGACCGGACAACATCGCGACGACTTGGTCAGGATGGTCGCCTTCGTGGCGCTCGAGCCAGCTGGGGAAGTCGAAGACGTTATGGACTCGATAGGGTCGATCCAGTCGTGCGTATGATCGCTCAGCCCACTCGAGGGCGTGCGGCCGGGCTTCGGTCGCCCATCCAGCCTTGCTGTAGTACTCGGACTTCTCTGCTACCTGCTTCGGAAGGAGCAGTGAGTAGTGGTAGAGGCGTACTCCGGCCAACGCGATGTCACTTGTATCAAGCCAGTGGCCGTCGTACATGCTGTGTCCGTCTCGGTCGACGACTGTTGGAGGTCGGTGGCTGACGTGCTCGTAGCCAGGCCCCCACTTGAACACGCGACGGAAGTACCTCTCATGTCGCCGTTGGTACCAGCCGTCCACGCGGTACCCACTTCCACCCCAGAACGTGAACTGTTCGAAGCCGATGCCGTCGATACTCGGGTCGTCAGCCAATAGTCCCCGCACGCGGTCGATGTCGGCGTCGAAGTAGAACTCGTCGATGTCGACTTGCCACACGTAATCGCCGGTCGCCCGCTTGGCCCAGGCGCGGCTCTGCTCGTGCTTCTCTCCCGGCCAGAAGCCGTTTTCGTGCCCTTCGTTCTCCGCTGTGACGATCGTGAGCTTCCCCTCGGTGTCTTCGTGTCGTCGGAAGTCCTGCAGAACCTCTAGCGTCCCGTCTCTTGAGTGTCCATCACTTCTGGAGATGCCAGCAGCTGCCATGGCGGCGCCCTCAGCGACAATGATCTCGTGCGCGTGCGGGTACAGAGACCGCAGCAGATACCGCGTGAAGGGCTCACCATTCAGCACGATGATTCCGAACGTGATTCGCGGGAGTTCAGTCATCGACTCAAGTGGAACTCAGCTGGTGCCGTCTCGACCCCGGAGAGCGCGCTCACCGCAGGAGCTCTCCATAGAGGCGTTCGAGGCGACCCAGGTTGCTTGTGAGGTCGTGGTGCTCGACAACGAACGCTCGGCCCTGCGTGGCGAGCCTCTCACGTAAGTCGGTATCACGTGCCAGTTTCGCGAGGGCGGCGGTCAGCCCGTCAGAGTCGCGTTCGGCGACCAATAGCCCGGTCGTGCCGTCGATGACCAACTCAGGAATGCCGCTGTGGTTCGTCGATACGACAGGTACGCCCATCGCCATTGCCTCCATGATCGCGACCGGGATGCCCTCCATGTCGCCATCGGCCGCTGTCACGCTGGGTGCGACGAGGACATCCGCGCGCCCTAGCTCAGCCCGCACCGCGGCTCTCGGTTGTGGGCCAAGCAAGGTTGCGACGTGCTGTAGTCCCAGGCCTTGGACGGACTCCTCCATCTCTCCCATCAGTGGGCCACCGCCGACGACCCGCAATGAGAGGTCCACCCCTGCTCGCGCAGCCTGTCCGACTGCCTCGAGGCCGTACCGGAAGCCCTTCTTCTCGACCATGCGTCCGATCATCAGCACGCTGAGTGTCGATCCGGATGCCCGCGTCACGTTCTTCGGCCGCAGGGCGTTCGTGTCGATGCCTACCCGGTGGACGACAGTCCTATCTGCCGGCGCGCCAAGATCGATCAGGCGATCTTTGAAGTAGGCGCTGACCGGGAGGAAGCGAGAGCCAAGCTGGAAGAGGCGATCGTACTGTCCGTCTCCCAGCTCCCGTAGCTGTCTCGTCAGGTCGAACCCATGAAACGTGGTCACCACTGGCGTGTCAGAACCAGTGAGTGCCAGCGCATCGACCACGCGAGCCCCAATCGGTCCGTAGTGACAGTGGTAGAGGTCCTTCTTGCCCAACCGGCGCAGCCCGTTGATCATTTCGAGCAGCTCCCAGCGGCTTGCGCCGGAAGGACTATGCTCGCGCGCGACTCGGAATGCCAGTCTCGGTCGACTCCGCGCCAACGAGGTCTCGGCCGCCAGGAACGCGCCCTTGCGCGACAGCCAGCCACCGGGCGGGTCGTCGAGGTAGGTTACGTCGACATCAGAAACGTCGACCAGGTCTTGGTCGCCGGCCTTGCTCGACGGGACAGGCCGCCGCGCGAGCACATGAACCTCGTGACCCAGGGCGCGCAGTCCGAGTACGTGGTCGGAGATGAACGTCTCCGAGGTATTCGGGAAGTTGGCGGTGACGATCGCTACGCGCACTGACCCAACACTGCCTCGACTTCTCCCTGCATGCTCCCGTATCCACATGCGCCTCGTTCCGCGCCTGAGCAACGGTGGCTTCTTCCACCGATCCGCGATTCGAGTTCCCCGCAGCGAGACTGAGTCTCCAATCCGAGGACTCGTGCGCTCACTCTACTCGTTGCCGTTCCCGTCTACACGTGACCGTGAGCCAACGGTACCCCTGGCCCATCCGAACGTCAGCGTCCAAAGCGCACCAGACTTCATCTATCCTGCGGTTCGTGTCCCGCCCCCTCGTCTCGATCGTCACACCCACCCTCAACCAGGGCCGCTTCATCGAGCAGACGATCCGCTCGATCGAGGCCCAGACCTACGCCCACTACGAGCACATCATCGTGGACGGTGGCTCGAGCGACGAGACCCTCGAGATCCTGCGCCGCCATGAGGGCACCTACCCGATGCGCTGGACCTCGGGACCCGACGAGGGCATGTATGACGCGATCAACAAGGGCATGCGCCAGGCCAAGGGTGAGATCCTCGCCTACCTCAACAGCGATGACCTCTACTTCCCCTGGACGCTCGAGGTGGTGGTCGAGGCGTTCGGGCGGGATCGAGAGGCAGACCTCATCGTGGGAGACTGCCTTCGCCTCGACTCCGACTCGGGATACCTGCTCTTTCAGCCGCCGCCATACCGCGACTGGCTGGTTCGGACTGGCTACCTCGCACAGCCGGCGGTCTTCTGGCGGCGAAGCGTCGCTGATGACCTCGGTGAATTCGACGCCGACCTCAGATACGTGGCCGACTGCGAGTTCTGGATGCGAGCGCTCCAGCACCATCGCCTGACTCAGGTTCACGAGTTCCTGGCCGTCGATACGATCCAGCCGGGAGCATTGCGCTCCGAGTTGGGTGAGGCCGTCGTGGCCGAGACCGAGGTCGTCCGCGCGCGGTTCACTGACCTCCACGGGCCCGGGCATCGAGCGCGGAGCTTGTTGAATAGGATCTGGGGTGCTCTCTGGCGACGGGCCTACTGGTTGCAGTTTCTCGTCCGACAGGGTGCTGGCACAAGAGCCAGGGGGTCGTGGGCTCACTGGTTGGCTGAGACCCAGCCGAGGATCTCAACGAGGGACGCCATCCTCGCCCAGGTTCCGGTGATAGGTGATCGCTTTGCCTGGCGGGCGTTGCGCTCCGGGGGTCGGCCCGATGCGTAGAGCATTGATCGACCTGGTGCACGTGCTCTCCCGTCGGCAGGGTGTCGACATCGTCCGCTATCAGCCCACGACGCACTACCTGGCGCGGCGCATGCAACTCCTTCGTTCCACGGGTGTCGATCTGGTGCTGGACGTCGGGGCCAATGATGGTGAGTACGCAACCGAGCTTCGGCGTATCGGCTACCAGGGCCGGATGATCTCCTTCGAGCCTCTGCCTGACGCCGTAGAGAGGCTGAGGCAGCGCAGCGCCGACGATGATCGCTGGGATGTCCGGCCCGTCGCGCTTGGGGATGCGTCCGGTACGACCTCATTGAACGTAGCCGGCAATTCGGCTAGCAGTTCGCTCCTGACGATGCGGCCAGAGCATGAGCGGTATGCCCCGGGCACTGGAACGGTGGGCGTCGTCGAGATCGTTGTCGAGCGGCTCGACGACATCGCTGCCGACGTGCTAGGCGAGGCGGCACGCCCCTTCGTCAAGATCGACACGCAAGGCTTCGAGCGTCGAGTGCTGGACGGGGCGGCTGCCACGATCAGCCGCGTCATGGGGTTGCAGGTCGAACTGTCGATCGTTCCGCTGTACGACGAGGCGCCACCGATGCTCGAGATGCTCGAGTACCTGGACGGCCTCGGTTTCGAGTTGATGGGACTCGAGCCGGGCTTCAGCGACTCGCAGAGCGGACGGCTGCTCCAGTTCGACGGCGTGTTCTACCGTCCGGCTGTCTTGGAGCAGTAACGTCTGTGTCCCGCCCCCTCGTCTCGATCGTGACACCGACCCTCAACCAGGGCGGATTCATCGAGCAGACCATCCGCTCGCTCAAGGCCCAGACCTACGCCCGATACGAGCACATCGTGGTGGACGGCGGCTCCAGCGACGAGACCCACGACATCCTCCGCCGCCACGAGGGCACCTACCCGATGCGCTGGGTTCAGGACCCGACGAGGGCATGTATGACGCGATCAACAAGGGCATGCGCCATGCAAAGGGTGACATCCTCGCCTACCTCAACAGCGATGACCTCTACTTCCCCTGGACGCTCGAGGTGGTAGTCGAGGCGTTCGGGCGGGACCGTAAGGCAGAGTTGGTGTATGGCGATGCGCTCGGCGTCTACGACGACACGGGCGCACAGGATCCGCGCTTCCAGCCTCGGTCCGTTTCGGATCCCTGCTTCGGGGAGGCTTCCTCGTACAGCCTGCGGTGTTCTGGCGGCGCGCGCTCCAGCAGCAGCTGGGGGCTTCGACCCCCATTCAAGCTAGCCGGGGACTTGACTGGTGGCTCCGGGCCGGCCCAGACCGTCGGTACTGCCGGGTGGACGAGATGGTGGCGGTCGAACGAGACCACGCGGACGCAAGCGCATGTCTCAATGGAGCCGGCTCCTGCTCAGAGTCGGAAGCCGCTCGAGTCGAGTCAAGCCGATGGGGCGCGCCCAGAAGACCGCCTTGTCGACAGCCGAACGACTCCGTGGCTGGTGGTCAAGGCGACTGCTCTGGTGGCGGTTCTTGCGAGCCGCTCGTGACCCAAACGATGCCAACCGCCGCTGGGGGTCCTTCCTAGCGGCCGCATCGGTGACGGTCATTCCAGCACGGGCGTTGGTTCACCAGGTCCCTTGGATCGGGGTCCGCGCTGGCGGCGGCTCGATAACATCCGAAGTGGACTGGCTGGATCCGCGATGAGGCTTGAACGACATCGGCAGGACTGGGAGGAGCTCGCGGAACAGGATCCCCTCTGGGCGATCCTGTCAGACCCGGCGAAGGCTCACGGCGCGTGGGACATCGACGAGTTCTTCGCCACCGGCAGGGAGGAAATCGACCGGGTGATGGCGCAAGCCGACCGCCTTCGCCTTCCGAGACAGCATGGGCGAGCACTCGACTTCGGTAGCGGGTACGGCCGTCTAACGCGTGCCATCTCTGATCACTTCGACAGTACGGTCGGGGTGGATATCTCAGCTGAGATGGTTCGCGCGGCCAGCCGGCTGGGCGACGCCGATCGGACGATCGAGTTCGTGGTCAACGATCGTGACGATCTGTCCCTCTTCGGGCCATCCGAGTTCGACTTCGTCTACTCGAACATCGTGCTCCAGCATGTCCCGAACGCTGAGATGATCCCCCGGCGGTACGTCGCGGAGTTTGTGCGCGTCTTGACGCCGGGTGGTCTGGTCGTGTTCCAACTGCCCACCGAGATCCCGTTCCGCTATCGCCTGCAACCGCGGCGTCGCGCGTACACGGCCTGGGAAGGCGGTTCGGCGTGCCCCCGAAGGTCTTGCGCAACCGCCTGAACCTCCACCCGATCCGGATGTCTGGCGTTCGCGAGTCAACGGTGATCGGCACGCTCGAACAAGCTGGAGGCCGTGTTCTCGAGATCGATCGAGCCGAGATCGAAGGCTTCTGGATCCCGAGCAACACGTAATCGGTTACGCGCGAGTGACGATCTCATGAGGATCGGACTGCTCGACGAACTTCTGGTACGTGCGTGGCGGACTCGAGCGCGTGGTGCTTGCCGATGCCGAGGGGCTCAAGCGGCGCGGTCACGATGTGTTGCCCTTCTCCTCGGCCCATGGGCTGAACGAACAGACCGCAACGGGAAGGTACTTCCCACCGAGTGTCGATCATGGCGCACTTGGGTCCGGGATGAGCGTGCTGCAGCGCAGCCGCGCGGCCATCGACCTGTTCCACAATCGCAGGGCTGCCAGTGCGTTCGGGTTCATGGTCCAGCAGCAGCGGCCCAATCTCGCCCATCAGCACGGCCTGGCTCGCCAGTACCCGCCGAGCGTCCTGGAGCGGGCGAAGTCCC
Source organism: uncultured Chloroflexia bacterium (assembly GCA_963752475.1). Taxonomy (GTDB): domain Bacteria; phylum Chloroflexota; class Limnocylindria; order Limnocylindrales; family CSP1-4; genus JAFMJV01. The sequence continues at coordinate 132,845 of CAVVYR010000006.1, forward strand.
TGGGCTTGCCTACCGTCCTGACCCTCCACGATTACTCGCTCCGTTGCCCCTCGGGCGACCTCTCCCGAGCCGGCGCATCCGAGTCCATCGAAGTCTCTGTGCCGGACACCGATATGATCGCGCCATCCGGTTCGCCTGCGTCCAAGCCGTTGCCAGTGCGCTCGCAGCAGCGGAACTCCTTGTGACAGAGCCCTCCGACGATACGAGCGCTGTGTTGACGTATTCCTGACACCTAGCGAGTTCGTTGCCGCCCGCATGCGTGAGGCAGGGCTGCCGGCCAACCGCCTGCGACTGATGCCCAATTCCGTCGAACCCACCGGGCCACACGATGGACCTGACGAGGGCTACGTCCTGGCATTCGGCCGTCTGGTGGCGATTAAGGGCTTCGAGCTTGTCGTCGACCTAGCTCGGCGACGTCCCGATACACGGTTCGTCACGCGGCGATGGGCCTGAGCGACCGCGTCTCGAGTCCGCGACTCGCGACCTCGGCAACGTCGAGTTCACGGGCTTCCTGGGTGGAGACGTGCTGCGGCCGCAGATTCGTGGAGCCCAGTCGTGCTCGTGCCCTCACCCTGGCCGGAGCCGTTCGGGATGGTCGTCCTGGAGGCGTGGCGGAGGGCCGGCCCGTGGTCGCCGCGCGATCCGGTGCGCTTGCCGAGTTGGTCGATGACGGGAACACGGGCTACACCTTCGATCGTGGGGACGTGACAGCAGCCGATGGCGCACTCGGTCGGCTGGTTGACGACGAAGCGCACGCCACAGCCTTGGGTCAGAACGGTCGTCGACTGGTGCACACCACGTACTCGTTCGAAGCACACCTCGACCGACTGGAGGCGCTCTAGAGCACTCGCGCGGTAGCACCTCGAGTATCGCGACCGACGGTCCCAAGGCCGCGTCCAACGGTCGAAACGCTTAGCTTCTGGATAGGCCTCGATGACCGCGAGGTATGCCTCGGCCTCATCCTGGAGCGCAGGGCCTGCATCGCGGACGGACTGGGCCCACGTCACACTGACTGCGACGTAGTCGACGCCAGCAGCCTCGATAGCCTCGACGATCTCGCCGGGACTCATCGGCAACAGGTTCTCACCCATGCGCCCGAAATAGCCGTTGTCCGGGATTGGCCCTGTACTCTGACCCGGGATGAGATGACCCTCGCGTGCGACGAGGACATCGTAGTCGGCGATGCTCAGGTGCACGGTGTTGCTGTCGACCAGCACCGCCGAGCCGGCCGGTGTGTTCTGCTCCAGCCACTTCGTCGCCGACACGCGAGTATCGTCCGATGCCATTCGCGCGTCTGTGTTCTGGAGGGTGGGCACCGCCAGTGGAACAAGGATGAGCAGTGCCAGCAGCGTGCGAGCGAGCGCACCCAGGCGTCGCTTCCTAGACGGTCGAAGCGGGCCTCGAGGGCGGTCGCGCCATAGGCTATGCCGACCGCGACCACTGGAACCATCGGTGCCAGCCACCGGGCCCACCAGTGGGAGAGGACCGAGATGAAGAGCACGTATGCGATCGCGGTCACGGTCACGACTGCCGTTCGACGGCTGCGTAGCATCGCGACGAGCCCTGCGATGCCCACGGTCGCGCCGAGCCATCCGAGTGCCGCAGGCAACGCCTCGAGGACATAGCGCCGGAGGTGCTCGATGATGCCGCCGCTCGTGGCGTGGATGTGTTGTCGTGCCACCTCGACCAGTACCCAGTAGACCGTTTCGAGCGGGTTGATGAACAGGTACGGAGCCGCTAGGAACGCAGCCAGGAGGCCGGCACAGGCTGCCGCTGTGAGCCACCTGAGGCCCTGTCGGGCGGTCGCCCGCCCTTCAGCGACGACCGCTCGCACACCGAGCAGGATCGGGACTGCACCGATCACGGCCGGGTACTTGCTCACTGCGGCGAGGCCGAGGAAGACGCCGCTCCAAGCGAACAGGCGTCCACTGCCTTGGGTGATGGCGCGGAGCACTATGAGCAGGAGTATGAGCAGGGCGAGGACTTGTGGCATGTCCCCTCGGGTCTCGGTGGAGAGTTCGAGGATCGGCCATGAGATCGCGATCGCCAGCGCAGCGACTCCGGCCCAGAGTTGCGAGGTCCGCGACTCTCGAGCGAGGGCATAGGTGGCGAGCACGACGAAGGTTCCTGCCAGCGCTGTCACGAGCCGCCCGAGCATGAAGAAGTGCGTTCCGTCCGCGAGGTATGCGTCGCCGACATCTGCCCAGGCCTCGAAGGCTCCGACTGCGATACCGATCCAGCCGTACAAGGCGTACAACGGGCTGAGCACGACGTACAGCGTCGCGGCAGGGAAGCCATGCCACTCGGGGTCCCAATCTCCGTCTTCGACCATCTCCCACGCAGCCGTGACGAAGAACCGCTCATCGGCATTGAGCTCGTACGGGAGGCCGTAGGACAACGACGCGAGCCGGAGGGCCAGTGCGACGGCGGCGATGACCCAGAGCCACCATGGCGCACCCCTAACCTCACGCGCGAACCGTCTCATCGGTAGACCCTAGGTGCGGTTTGGTGACGTCGCGATAGGTTGATGGGGCCACTGGCGCCTAGCCGCATCGCGACGACCGCTACCATCAGCGCCAGATGAGGATCGCGATCTTCGGGGCGCGAGGGGTGCCCGCCAAGTGGGGCGGCTTCGACACCTACGTGACCGAGCTGGCCCCGCGTCTGGTCGAGGCCGGCCACGACGTGACCCTCTTCACCATGCCCAAGTACACCGACCCGTCCGTAGGGAAGACGTTCGAGGGCGTGCGCATCGTCCGATTGCCCACGATCTACGGCAAGTTCACCGAGACCGTCCTGCACGAGCTCTTCAGCAGCCTCTACGCGCTGGTCCACCCGGGTCAGGACGTCTACTACATCCTGGGCTGTCGGACCGTCTGGGCATATCTGCCGCACAAGCTGCTGCGCCGCAAGCTGGTCATCCACACCGACGGCCTCGACTGGAAGCGTCGCAAGTGGGGCCGCGTCGCGACCGCCTACCTGAAGTTCAACTACTGGCTGGCGCGCAAGATCACCAGCCACCTCGTCTCCGACTCGAAGGAACTGCAGAAGCTTTACCTCGAGGACTACAGCACCCCCAGTGCCTTCCTCACCTACGGCGCCCACGTCGAGCACGTCGAGGATGAGGCGGCGAATCGCGAGATCCTCGCGACCTACGATGCCGAACCCGGCTCGTACTACCTCGTCGTCGCGCGCATGGAGCCGGAGAACAACGTCGACGTCATCGTCCGCGAGTTCGAGCGGTCGGACATCAAGGAGCCGCTTCTCGTCGTGGGTGGCGCAAACTACAGGAGCGCCTACCTCGAGCGTCTGCAGCAGACACAGGATCAGCGCATCCGCTTCCTCGGTCCGGTCTACGAGCCCGGCCATCTGACCGCGCTGCATCTGGGTGCGAAGGCTTACCTCCACGGTCACGAGGTTGGCGGCACGAACCCGTCGCTGCTCACCGCCATGGGCTGCGGGAACCTCGTCCTTGCTCACGACGTCAGGTTCAACAGGGAGGTCCTGGCTGGGAACGGGCTCCTGTGGTCGAAGGACAAGGGCTCGCTCCTCGGTCAGCTTCAGCGTGTCGATCGGGACGGTGACGCACTGCGCGAAGAAGCCGCTACTGCTTGCCGTGAACGCATCGCTGAGTTCTACACCTGGGACAGGACCGCATCCGACCATGAGCGATTCTTCGAGTTCGTCACCGGTAGTGGACCCGGTGTTCGAGTGCCACGCTGACGGTTCGCTACCTCGAGTTGGCTGCCTCGAGCTCCTCGATGCGCTGCGTCACGTCAGCGAAGTCGAACGCCCGTGAGGGTGTGGACGCCAGGACGACGTCTGGCTCCTCAGGGACATCGACGTCGAAGTAGCGGCGCAGCAACTCGGGGTAGGTGTTCACGGTCGTGATGTCGTCTCGGAGTGGCGGCTCACCCTCGGGCCCGGGGAGGTACATCGCATCGAGGATGCCGAACTTGGCCAGCAGTTCCGAATCGGATGCCTGGTCCCAGTTCCAGCCGCTCGGTGGCTCATCGAGACCGATCCGGGAATGGTCCCTCGTCCGCCTGGAGGATGATGATGGGCTGTTCGTCCTCAGGCCGATCCAGCAGGCGCGTCACCAGCCCCTGGAGTTGCCCGTTGGTGTAGGCCAGCTGCGACTCGTACGTCGCTGTCTCGGGATCATACGTTCCGTCCGCGAGGAAGACATACGGCTCATGCGGCAGGAGGATATGCGGCGAACACGTACTTGTGCGCGGGATCGTCGACGAGTGAGTCAAGGACCTCCCATTGGTACTCAGCCGTGTCCGCATGTCTCTGCTCCTCGGACACCCTCAGGATGGACAGGTAGGGCAGCAGCGTCGTCTTGTACAACACGGTCCCGAAGTCCCGAACGGCGCCGTCGAGGCTGTACGACCTATCTGCGATGTCGGATCGCTCGGTCACATCGAACCAGGATCCGATGTGGGCGTACTCGTATCCGTGATCCTGCAACCACTGCCCGGCCGCGCTTCGTCGGATGCGTTGCGCGAGTGGGTTGAAGTGCTTGCTGGCAGGCCCAAGCTCCTCGGCATCGAGCAAGCCCATCCCGAGCGTCGAGGCCAGCGACAGGATCGTCTTCGCGTAGTTGGCGTTGGCTTCGTCAGCGACGTGGAAGCCCTGCTCCCGCAGCCGGTCGATGAACTCCGAGTTGTCGATGTCGCCATAGGCCCTCAGGCCGATCTCTGACCCGTAGCGATCGAGAACGATGTGGTAGATGTCGCGCTCCACCGTCGCGTACGGCCGTCGGTCGGAGCCGGCGCTTCGTGCTCCGGTAGGTTCGCGCCGCGGAACTCAGCTGCCACGCCATCTGCGGCCGCGGCGCCAGCCAGGATCACCAGCGCGAGCGCGAACACGTTGAGCAGCAGCGTGACTTCGTGCAGGCGTCGGCCGATGCGAGTGGCCACCAGGATGGAGCACAGCACGAGCGCGCCACTGCCGACGGCGACGACGATGAGCACGCCAAGCGCATCGGCGACGATCGGAGCCGACACGTCGATCGCCGGTCCGAACAGCAGGACGACCACGACGACCGCCGAGACGATGATGCCGGCTCGCGCGATGTCGCGGATCAGCAGCGTCGAGCAGCACGAGCGCGCCCATCGAGACGCCCATCACGATGGCGAGCGGCACGATGACCTCGCTGATGGACACCTCGTACCGGTTCTCCGCGTACAGTCGGACGACCGGATAGAGCGCCAGCAAGGGGGTGTGGAACGGGAACTCGGAGGCGGTCTTGCGCTGAACTGCCTCCACGTGGACGCCCAACGCTCAATCCTCGAGTCGAGGTCCGCGTGGTTCCGCGTTGGGCTCCCGCGTGACGCTCGTTGATGGTGCAGGCTGGGTCACGGGTCGGACCGTAGCACCGCCAGCGACGCGACTGCCGCAGGTATCGGTCCTACCCGCCCGCCTGACCATCGTCAAGGTCGAATCGGTGCGGTCTGGTGCTATCGTCGTTCGACATCAGCCAGCGCGGTGCTGGCGGATTCATCACGTACCCGCTCATCGGGGAGTCATCAATGGAACTGGTCTTCGGATACATCGACCCAGGCTCGGGGAGCCTGATGATCCAGGCGCTCATCGCCGGCCTCGTGGCTGCACCGATCTTCTTCCGGCGCCACATCATGCGCGTGGTGCACAAGATCCGCGGCGACGAGGTGCCGGCCCAGATGACCCCCGCGACGGACGACACCACCAAGGGTGACTGAGCCGACCACCGCGACCTCCGACAGCGCCACGCGCGACGCCGGTTCGTATCGCGACCCGGCTGGCTTCGTCTTCCGCCGCGATGGCGTCGTCTACCGCCAGATCGACCCGACCTTCGCCGACGACTGGCAGGGCTATCTCGAATCCGGCCTCTACGAACGGCTGCGTGACGAGGGCATCGTCATCCCGCACGAGGCGGTTGACCTCGAGCTGGCCCCGTCACCGCCGGCCCACGCGGTCATCCGACCCGAGCAGCTCCCGCTCATCTCCTATCCCTACGAGTGGTCCTTCAGCCAGCTGCAGGATGCGGCACTCCTGACCCTGCGGGCGCAGACCCTGGCCGCGGAGGCCGGGTTCACGCTCCGCGACGCCTCCGCCTACAACGTCCAGTTCCATCGCGGCCGACCGGTGCTCATCGACTCGCTCTCGTTCGAGCGAGCGGTAGAGGGGAGGCCGTGGGCGCCGTACCGGCAGTTCTGTGAGCACTTCCTGGCGCCGCTCGCGCTGATGGCCAAGGTCGACATCCGGCTGGGCCGGCTGCTGCGCGACCACCTCGAGGGCATCCCCCTCGACCTCGCCGCGCGACTCCTTCCAGGGCGTACCCGCCTGAGCTTCGGCCTCGGGCCGCACATCCACATCCACGCTCGCGCTCAACGCCAGCACGCGGACGACAACGCGCAGGCCGATTCGAAGTCCGAGGCGACGATGTCGCCGAAGCAGCTGGCCACGCTCATCGAGAGCCTGCACGACACGGTCGCCGGGCTCTCGTGGGAGCCCGAGGGCACAGCCTGGGCCGACTACGCGGACAACACCAGCTATGGCGACGCCGCCACCGAGTCGAAGGCTCGGACCGTTGCCGAGATGCTAGCGAAGGTCGATGGCCGGTCGGCCTGGGACCTGGGCGCGAACACCGGCCGCTACAGCCGCATCGCCGCCGACGCCGGCTACCGGGTGGTGGCGCTCGACATCGACCCCGCAGCGGTCGAACGTGGCTACACCGTGCTCAAGGCGGACGGCCGCACGGACATCACCCCCTTGTTGGCGGACATCACCGACCCGAGCCCGGCGCTTGGATGGGGAAACGCTGAGCGTGCGAGCCTGCTCGATCGCATCGACGCCGATGTGATCCTGGCGCTGGCCCTGGTCCATCACCTGGCCATCGGCGCCAACGTGCCGCTGCCGATGATCGCCTCGACGTTCGCGCGCATGGCTCCGCACGCCATCGTCGAGTTCGTGCCCAAGCAGGATGCGATGGTCCAGCGGCTCCTGGCCTTCCGCCGCGATGTCTTCCCCGACTACGACATCGACGGGTTCCGCGCCGCCTTCGAGGCGCACTTCGAGGTCGTCTCGAGCACACCCGTCGAGGACAGCGAGCGGACCCTGTTCCACCTCCAGCGTCGCTGATGGCCGAGCGTCGCCAGAAGCCATCGTTGCTGCTCCTGGGTGGCATCGCCTGCCTGCCCGTGGTGTTCGTGATCACGTACTACCTCGACCAGGGTGCCTGGCTGTTCGCCTCGTGGCGGGCGGTCGGCGTGTCGCTCGCGATCGCTCTCGTGGTGCTGGGCCTGTCGACCCTGCTGCTGCGCGATCGCGTCCACGGTGCCTTCGTGGGTCTCTGTGTCCTGCTCATGCTGCTGGTGTACGGCTTCCCCGGCTTGCTCGCGCTGGTAGCCCTCGTCGCCGGACTCATCGCCGCGAACGCCCTGCTCGGGGAGCGGGGCTCGCGGGCTGCCTCCAGGATGCTCGGCATCGCCTATCGGGCCCTCGGGATCTTCGGCTACGCCCTGCTCGTGGTGACGCTGGTCCAATTCGGGGTTCGTGGGCAGATCACCGGCTTCTCGGCCGACGGGAGCGCCCAGGACGTCGATCCGGCTGCGCCCGACATCTGGCTGGTGCTGCTCGATGGCTATCCCAGGGCCGACACGCTCGCGCGTGACTGGGACCACACCGGCCCTGGCATCGAGGAGGGCCTCGAGGACCTGGGATTCGCCGTGGCCGAGGGTGCCCGCTCGAACTACAACGCGACCAACCTGACGCTGCCCGCGCTCCTCGAGATGGCCTTGCTCGACGACGTCGAGCCGTGGGCCGACTACGACCCGCAGGGCTCTGCACCCGCTGCGGAGCGCGCCATCTCTCTGCAGCAGAACCGTGCCTTCGACCTGCTCCGCGAGCACGGCTACCGGATCACCTCGATCGGCGCCGGCTACACCCACATCGAGATCCGGGCCGTCGACGAGTTCATCGACGCCCGCACCACGGACCTGATCGAGTTCCGCCTGCTGGGCATGAGCGCGGTCGGGGCCTTCCTCCAGTGGCTCGATCCCGAGTTCGGCGAGGGCCAGGTCGCCCAACGCGTGGAGCAGAACCTCGCGTCCCTGGAACGGCTCGCACGTGACTCCGGCGAGCGTCCGGACTTCGTCTTCGCACACCTTCCGGCGCCACACCCGCCGTATGCCTTCGCCTCTGTGGAGCGCCCGACCGTCCCCTTGAGCGATCTCTTCTACTACCAGCCCGAGCTCTTCGGCGAGGACCTCATGAAGATGGCCTATCGGGAGAACGTGGGCGGCACCGCCGAGCGGGTCCTCGACACGCTGGCTGAGGTCGTCGAGACCGTCGGCGACGATGCGGTGATCATCGTGATGTCCGACCATGGCGCCCGGCCGCACCGGTATGAGGGCCTGACGCTCGAGGAGGCCGAAAGCCAGTTCGCCATCCTGCTGGCGGCCCGAACACCCGACGGTGAGGTCCTCTTCGAGGATGACGCGCTTGCCAGCAACGTCTTCCTGACCGTGGCCAACCGCTACCTGGGCACCGACATCCCGCCGGTCGACCGCATCTTCGAAGCGCAGGACGGCGTCCGGTTCCCGCTGTAATCCAGGTTCAGTCCGAGCCTGCTCTCTCAGTGATGGTGCCGATAAGCATAACGCTATACGTCAGTTGACTATGCAGAAGCGTAGCGCTATCATTCAGTCATGCTCACGATGGATGACATCGGCGGACTGAACCCATGGTGGACGGATGGCGACTGGAACGCGGACGACGACCCTCACCTCGCGGCGGCAGAGGTCGCGCCGTTCACCTGGGATCCGCGCCCGTTCGACACAGCGGATGTCGACTCGGGGGCGGTGTTCACGCTCCGCGGTCCGCGGCAGTGTGGCAAGACCACGCTCGCCAAGCGGCTCATCCAGGACCGGGTTGCGGCTGGGCTGGGACGTCGTACCTGCTACCTGACCCTGCGCATCGTCGACGACGCCGACGAGGTTCGAGCTGCGATCGAGCGGATCCTCCGGCTGTGGCCCGCTGAGGACCCATCAACGCGCTGGTTGTTCGTGCTCGACGAGCTGACGTTCGTGCGGGGCTGGGCCAACGCGATCGCACACCTGCGAGAGTTCGATCCCGTCTTCCGCCGGGCGACAGTCATCCTCACAGGCTCGTCGGCGGCAGACCTCGCATCCTCGGCTGACGACCTGCATGGCCGACGAGGCCGGTATGGACGGCCGCTGGATCGGCTGCACATGCCGATGACGTTCCGCGACTTCCTCGGCTTTCGCGACCGTGGCATCGAGCTCGGCGCGCCCCTGCCGCTTCAGGAACTGCTGACAGATGACGGAAGGCAGCGTGTGGCCAGCCTCGCCCTGCGCGCCTCGGCCATCGACCAGTATCTGGGGGAGTACGTACGGAGTGGCGGCCTCCCGGCGCCGATGACGGACATGCTCATCGACGGCACGGTCCTACCGGGCACGATCATGGAGTTGTGGCGTGGTCTTTCTGCAGACGTACGTCGACTGGACCGGAGCGAGGACCGTCTGGCCAAGCTCGTGTCGCGAACCGTCGTTGCGCTTGGCCACCTGACGAACCCTGCCGACGTCGCTCGCGACATGGACGTCGCTCGCAATACCGCAAGCGAGTACATCCGTCTGCTGGCACAGTCATTCGCCATCATCGTGCTCCACCAGCGCGACCGGAAGCGTCAGGGCGGACCGTCGATGACGCTTCCACGGAAGCACTACTTCGGTGACTTGGCCTTTGCTGCGATCCCGGGTGCACAGGGCGGACCCGAGGCCAGTGCGAGCTGCCTCGTCGAGAACGCCACGGCGGTGAGTCTGTTCCGACACCTGGAGCGGAACGCGCTCGAGTCATTCGCTTTGCCGCAGCGGCTGTTCCTGTGGCGAAGTGGTCGAGGTCGTGAGATCGACTTCGTCGCCGACGTTGGGCCTACCGTGATTCCCGTCGAGTGCAAGTACACGTCGGCGCCCGGTGGCAAGGACTACGAATCGATGTCGAAAGCCTTCGGCCACGGCGTCATGGCCAGTCGGTCGGCGCTGATCACGGACCGACAGATCCTGACGTTGCCCGTAGGGGTCCTCCTGGCGATGCTTGGCTGACCGCCCGCGGCGTTCCGGTGCGCTCTACTCGAAGAGCGTTTCGGACTCCTCGATGGGCTCCAGCAGCTCCGGGCCTTGGTTGCGCACGTTGTTGACGCGGGTGCTGATGGGGTACATGCCCAGGACGTCGTCGGGCGCCGGTTCCAGCAGCGATGTCAGATACTCGGCATCGTCGAACTCGGGATCGAGCCAGTCGTCCCAGACCTCGCGCGGCAGCAGCACCGGCATGCGGTCGTGGATCGAGGACATCATGCGGTTGGCCTCGGTCGTGATGACCGCCGCCGATGGCACCCACAGCCCCGTCTCCGGGTCCTTCCACACCGCCCACACGCCGGCCATCGCGAGCACCGCATCCTCGGGTGGATGCAGGAGGTAGGGCTGCTTGGGGCCGCCCGTCCGACGCCACTCGTAGAAACCGTCGGACGGCACGATGCAGCGCCGCTTCCTGAACGAGGAGCGGAACGAGGGCGAGGTCGCCACCGTCTCCGCCCGAGCGTTGATGCGCTTGGCCCCGTCCTTGAGCGACTTGGCGAACGATGGCACCAGCCCCCAACGGAGCTGCTCGACGGTCCGTCCCTGCTCGGCCCGCTGGGTGACCACCGTCAGCGGCTGCGTGGGCGCTACGTTGTAGCGGGGCTTGGCATCGTCGGCATCGGCCTCGATGGCCGACTCGGCATCGAAGATGCGCGCGACCTCCGCAGGGTCGGTCGTCTGGGTCATGCGACCGCACATCGGCCTAGCCCTCCGTATTGGTCCCCGGTTCGTCAGCGGCCTGGTCGGACAGGACCTTGACGCCGATGACCAGCAGCAGGATCGCGGCCGCGGTCAGCATGGCGATGCCCGGCCCACCGACCGACCACAAGCCCAGCACGGCGATGAGGCCGATGCCCACCACGAGGATGGCCATGGCGTTGCGCTTGACCCAGCGGCCCAGCGTCCGCGGCGGCGTCTCCATCGAGGGCCGCTGTAGCCGGTCACGACGCTCGTAGACGACCGCCGCGACAGCCACGATGAGCGCCGCCAGGATGAGGGCGAAGGTCCACAACAACAGCGAGTCCACAGCCGCATCGATGATGGCGCTGACCACCACCCGCGCCTCCAGCTCCGGCTGACGTCGCGTCGCCGCCTCGAGGAGCAGGCGCGTCGCCACGCGTGCGGTCAGCAGGGCCGCGATGGCACCACCGCTGAGCCACAGCGTCATCCGGATCCGCTTCCTCGCGAGCCACAGCGCCAGGGCCGTGAACAGCGCCCACAACAGCAGTGCCAGGACCGGTGATGAGGTCGAACCAGCGCACGGTCGTGTGGATCAGCTCCAGGTTCTCCGAATCGATGAGCACGATCGTGCCCACACCGTCGGGGATGTCGCGGTCCAGCAGTTGCTCGATGAGCGCGATGGCGCGGTCCGAGGCCTCGAAGCTCGTGAGGTCCGGGATCTCTCGCCCTTCGTCGATGAAGCCGGCGTCCTGCAGGCTGTAGAGCACGCCCTCGATGAGCGGGAAGATGTTGAGGGTGAGCACGCCCTCCTCGGACGTGAGCGCGTCGCCGTCTCCGCCACGGATGGCGGTCATGGCCGCGTCGTGGGCGGTCTTGTTCACGTTCACGAAGGCGGTCTGGAAGGCGTCGGTCTGGGCGAAGTCGGCGACCACATCGGTGACGCGGTCCTGGACCACCGCGGTCACGGCGCCGGCGATGATGTCTGGCCCCGGAATGGCCTCGGCCACGGTGTCGCGCACCAGCGTCGAGTCAGCCAGGCGGTCGACGATGACGACGCTGATGGCCTCGGTCACCTCCTCTTCGCTGATGACGTCCTCGACGATGCCGCCCCAGCCGTCGGAGGTCAGCAGCGTCTGGTGCGCCCAGACGACCACGCCGCCGAAGAGGACCATCACGCTCGCGAGCAGCCAGAAGAGCGCGGCCAGCACTCGGCGACCTCGCGGCCCATCGGGCACGCGGGGACGGGTCTTGGCCGCCTGCTCCACGACGTCACCTTCGTCCTCCTCGACGAGGGTCGGCTCGGGCGCGGATGGCGCCTCGTCCTGGGCCAAGGGCTCGGGCTCAGGCTCGGACTCCGGCGGTGCCTCGGGTTCGGGCGTCGGTTCGGCCTTGGCCTCGGATCCGGCCGGCGCCTCGGACGCCTCCGCCTCGGCAGCCTCGGGCTGGCCTGGCGCCGTGGTGGCCTCAGCCGGCTCGTCGGTCTCGGGCGCGGGTCGTTCCTCGGTCATGGTCTCTCCCTGGTGACACGGGGTGGGCGCGCTGCGTGTCGTGGGGAATGGTATGGCACCGGCGCGGTCGGGTACCGTTCATCCCGACGACCGAACCATGCCGCGAGGGGAGAGACCATGAGCACGAACGACGCGATCCGCTGGGGCCTGCTGGGCACCTCACGCATCAACATCAAGCTGCTGCGAGGCGCCTCGGGCACCGACACGGCCGAAGTTGTCGCCGTGGGCTCCCGTTCGAGCGCGACAGGCGAGGCCTTCGCGGCCGAGCACGGGATCGGCAAGGTGCACGGCTCCTACGAAGCGCTCCTGGCCGACCCCGACGTGGATGCCATCTACAACCCGCTGCCGAACTCGCTGCACCACCCCTGGACGCTCAAGGCCATCGCGGCCGGCAAGCACGTGCTCTGCGAGAAGCCGTACACGCGCCATCCCGCCCAGGTCGACGAGGCCTGGGATGCGGCCGAGGCTGCCGACGTGGTGCTCATGGAGGCGTTCATGTGGCGCCACACCCCGCAGGCGGCGCGACTCAAGGAGCTGGCCGGGCAGATCGGCGAGCTGGTCCACGTGCGCTCGACGTTCAGCCACCGACTCGATGACGAAAACGACATCCGTGTCGATGCCGAGCTCGAGGGCGGCTCGCTCATGGACGTGGGCTGCTATTGCATCTCCGGCTCGCGCCTCATCGCCGGCGAGGAGCCGGTGCAGGTCTACGGCGAGCAGGTCACGGCCCCGAACGGCGTCGACCGGCGCTTCACCGGCGTGCTGCGCTTCGGGTCCGGCCTGGTGGCTTCGTTCCACTGCGGCTTCGACTCGTTCAGCGAATCGCTGGAGGTCACCGGGCGCGAGGGCACCGTCCTGGTGCCCGATCCCTGGCACTCGCTACGTGGCGTACTCATCGTCGACGGCGAGGAGCAGTCGGTCGAGGCCAGGAACCCGTACCAGTGCGAGCTCGAGGACATGGCCGCCGCCATCCGCGGTGAGAGGGCGCCGCTGCTGGGCCGTGACGACGCGTTGGGCCAGGCTCGGGTCATCGAGGCGCTGTACCGGTCGGCCGCGAACGGCGCGCCTGTCGATCTGGCCTAGGTGACCACGCCCGAGCCACCCGCGCCGCCGCCCGAGGAGCCGGGCTCCGGCTGGGGCCTCCGTGCACCCCAGGGTTGCGCCGAGTGGACGGTCGTCATCCTCGGCGTCATCTGGGTCGTCCTGGCGGTGGTGTTCGTCATCGCACTGGTGGTGCGACTGAGCGGCTAACCGCCCCCGTACCTCCGGCCAGGCGGTAGCGTCGTCAAACCCGGTCTGTTGCTGTTCGGGTCGGTGAGTGTCAGTACGAGTGGCCGGGGGGTACGTGAGAGCCCTTTGGCCGCTTTTCTGTTGCCAGAGGTCACCGAACAGCCGATAATCCGTTGACAAGCGCTTTGCACATTCCTGCGAGGATGGTGGACTGAGCCGGTCGACACGCGTCGCCCGCGAGATGAAGCGTGTCCGAGCCAAACTGGGTAGTTGAAAGGTCAAGCGTCAGTGCAGCACTTCCCGTTCCTGCCATCGAACAAGGGGGATAGGCGCCAGAGGGGCGAGTCAGGCGCCACCCTGGTCGAGTTCGCGCTGGTCATCCCCATCGTGTTCTTCGTGTTCCTGGCGCTGCTCGAGATGGCGCTCGGGTTCAACTCCTTCGTGGGCGTCAATCGCGCCTCGCAGCACGCAGCCCACCTCGCTTCGATCGCCGGCAACCAGGTTGGGGCCGACTGCCTCATCCTGAGCCAGATCGAGGAGGACATCGCGGCACCGACCCGGCGGACCTCCATCATCGACGTGCGCATCCAGCGCACGTCGCTCGCGGGCAACTGGGCCTATCAGCAGAACCTGTACCACCGCAGTGGCTCCATGGACTGCACGCTGCCCAATGGCGATCCGGTCACCCTCCCGTATGAGTTGGATCTTGTCGAGCGCACGTACCCCGAGGACAAGCGCTGCTCGGCGCTCAAGGGGTGTCCTGCGATGCCCCCCCTTGGTGCCCGGTCGACGGTCGACAACATCGCGGTCGGTGTCAAGTACCGCCATGACTGGCTCACGCCATTCCCCTCGATCATCACGACGTTGCCCGGTGGCACGGCCGGTTGGACCTTCGTCCAGAGGAACATCTTCCGCATGGAGCCAACGCTGTGAGGCTGCTGCCCAAGCTACGCCGCCGGTCTCGACGCGCCGAAGAGGGTCAGGCGCTCGTCGAGTTCACGATGGTCATCAGCCTGGTCCTGATCGTGATGTTGTCGGTGGTCGAGCTCGGCATCATCTTCGGCCGCATCAGCAGCCTGGGCTACAGCTCGCGCGAGGGCGCTCGAACCGGCTCAGCGCTCGCGCTGGGGGAGCAAGAGCTATGCACGCCCACCGAGCGGGATCCCTCCCTCGTGGACGTCGTCGTGGTCGCGGCGATGCAGCGCATCCTGGATTCGCCTGACTCCGGCATCGACACCGCCGATGTCAACCAGATCCGGATCTTCAAGGCCGACGCTTCCGGCGAGGAGATCGCCGGGACCGTTAACGTCTGGAACTACATCGGTGACGGCCTGGGTCCCGAGGTGGACCCCGGGAGCCCGGGTGTTTCCAACGTCGACTTTGCGCCGACTTCTGTGCTCTGGCCTGCGTGTGACCGAAACAACAGCGGCGTCACCCCAGACTCGGTCGGCGTGACCATCCGATACACGCACGAGTGGGTCACGCCCCTGGTGACGTTCATCAATTCGTTCGCCGGTGGCGGCCTTGATCTGACCTTGACCGAAACCACCGTCATGGCTCTCAACCCCACGAGCTAGGAGGCCCGATGCGTTCCGAACCCCGCGCCCCGCGCCTCTTCCACCGGCTGAGGTCGCTCCTCGACCGAACCCACGGCGGCAACCGTGACCGGTCGCTCCAGCGCGGCCAGGTCCTGCCCATCTTCGTCATCATGACCGTGGTCATCCTGGGCGGGGCGGCGCTCATCAGCGACGTGGCCTGGTGGTGGACCAACGAGCAGCGGATGCAGCGAGCCGCTGACGCCGGCGCCCTCGCCGGCGCCGTCTACCTCCCCGGCGATGAGAACCGGGCGTTCTCATCCGCTCTCTCGGAGGCCCACAAGAACGGATATACGAACGGCCAGGACGGCATCAGCGTGACTCCTCGGCGCGATCCCAGCAACGAGCGCAAGCTCATCGTGGATGTCGGCGGCGATGTCGGTACCCACTTCGCGCGCATCTTCGGCATGACCGACGTCGCGGTGTCGGTGACCGGTGCCGCGGAGTTCGTGCTGCCGGTGCCCATGGGCAGCCCGGAGAACTACTACGGCGTATTCGGGATGCTCAACACGGACGACGGTGGCACGAATGAAGCGGGCTCGGATGCCGTCACGACCGAGTTCACCGCCGGTGACGGAGGCAGTGGAACGTGGACCGCGACGAGCGGATCGAAGCTCAACGCGATCCAGGCTGTCGATGGTGTCTACCTCCAGAACGGGACCAACATGGCCACCCAGTACTTCGGGGACTTCGGTCTACTGGATGCGGGCGGGGTACCCGCAGCCGGTGCTGATGAGGACATCACCATCCTCGGCATCGAGGTCCTGCTCGACGATGTCCATCTGACCGGTGACTGCATCAACACGTTCGTAGAGGTCCACCTATGGGGCAACGATGGTAGTAATTGGTCTCAGCCGGCCTGGAACGAAGCGAACGATGGCCCCTTCCTGAACACGACGCCGCAGGACTTCAGCATCGGCGGAAGTGGCAGTGCCAGTGACAACGCATTCGACACGGGCTGGACTCGGAGCGACCTGCGAGACGGACGGTTCTACGTCCGGTTGCGTACTCGCAAGGGCTGCGGCAACGGTGCCAACATCCGGGTCGACCAGGTCCGCGTTCGAGTGCACTACCGCGTGGACAGCTTCGTGCCCGACGCCCCCGTGGCCGGCCCCAACGGCGAGGTCCTGACACCGCGTGGCTTCTGGGCCTCGATGATGACCCAGGGTGCGGAGACGACGAACGGCGACGCCTTTCTCCCGCACTACAACCGACGGACCAGCATCACCAACACCGCGCAGAACACGGACGAGTACTACAACTACGCCATCGAGATGCCGCCCGGCAGCAGCAACGGCAGGGTCTACCTCTTCGACCCGGGCTTCTGCGCCGGCGATCTGCAGCTGGGCTTGGGAGACAGCTGGGCCGGCAACCGCAACACCGACGAGGTGAGCACCTTCTACAAGCTGTACGAGGACGTGTCAAACACCCCCTACTACTTCGACGATGACACCGAGATCGCCTCGTCTGGTGACCTGTTCAGGCAGAGCTCCGGCTGGGACGGGGACCTCACAAGCGCCAACGACTCGCCCGGCCCACAGGGCTGCGATGCGTACCATCTGGGTTGGTATGAGCTCACCAGTGGTGTGACGCCCAGCCTGAGTGGAGGTGCTGAGGGCCGTGTGTACCGGCTCCACGCGACCACCTTCGACTCGACCGACGTCGACGGCCAGCGGGGCTCCAATGCCCGCAACCACTTCTCCATCTTCGTGGACGCGCAGCTGAACGGCGGAACGGACGGCCCGCGGGTCTACGGCATCGGCGCGATGGGCATGTTCACCCAGCTGCCCGGTGGTCAGACGTCCGAGTTCTACCTGGCTCAGATCGACGAGGCTCACAAGGGCAAGACGATGCAGATCCAGCTGTGGGATGCCGGCGACACGAACCAGAGAGCCGAGATCGAGATCCTCGGACCGACGGACAGTGGCTGGACTCCGCGGACGCTGATCTACAGCGCCGTGCCGGACTCGTACGCCGCCAGCGGGACCTGGTGCAACGATGTCTCCAGCACCGGCACGTCGATCGTCACCCACGACGGCAGCAATCGCCGGTACAACGGCTGTTGGCTGACGATCACGATCCCGCTCGACGGGGACTATGACGCCCCCCAGGACGGCTGGTGGAAGATCAGGTACGACATCACCGGTTCCGATGTCGCCACCGACATCACGACGTGGCAGGTCGCGCTGATCGGCAATCCCGTCCACCTCGTCCAGGAGTAGCCAGCCTCGACCTTCGCGGCTGTAGGCGCTCGGGCCTCGAGGCCCGCTATCAGCTCCTGGGGCTTGGCGTCGCCGAGCCCGGCGTCGCCCGCGTGGGCCGCTCTCGGCTCTCATGTCGCCCGGGTCGACGCTATCGGCCGAGTCCCGGCCCGGTGGCCTCGCGATGTGGCCAGACGTCGCCCGGGTCGGCTCTCATGTCGCCCGGGTCGACGCTATCGGCCGGCCTCGGCTCTCATGTCGCCCGGGTCCGCGCTATCGGCCGAGTCCCGGCCCGGTGGCCTCGCGATGTGGCCAGACGTCGCCCGGGTCGACGCTATCGGCCGCTTCGGGCGTTCTCTGTAGCCAGTCGTCGTGGGAGTCGACGGTAGACCTGCTCGGCGTGGTGGTTGGGCGGTCGTGGCGTCGATCGGGCGTGCGGGGTATGCCCAGCCACGCTCGGGATCGGTGGCGGGCGCGTGCATGACGACATCAGGAGAGACTACGAGTGCGACTACCGTCGACTCCGGCGACGCATGTCCACATCGGTCACTCGAGAGGCACTCGTCGAGCGGCCCAGCGGCCAAGCCCACGACGTCCACGACCGTCGCTGGCCTCAGAACGCTAATTCCGATAAGATAGGTCGGGATTAACCCCGCACTGCCGGGGAGCGCCTCCGGACCGCGCACGCGGACCCTTTCAACCGCCGGGAGCGGCCATAGAACCCCGACTTCAGACGCCTCGAGGAGGCCCCATGGTCAGCCAGCCAGAGATCAAGGATCGTCGAGAGGAATACGCCTTCCACGACGACATCGTCTATCTCCACGAAGCCAAGCGTGGCCTCACGCGGGCCACGGTCGAGGAGATCAGCGCCATCAAGGAAGAGCCGGAGTGGATGCTCGAGCACCGGCTCCGCGCCTACGACCACTGGCTCAAGCGCCCCATGCCGCAGTGGACCGAAGGCCTCGACAAGATCGACTACAACAACATCATCTACTACCGCAAGCCCTCGGAGCGGGAAGAGAAGTCGTGGGATGACGTCCCCGACCAGATCAAGGACACCTTCGAGAAGCTGGGCATCCCGGAGGCCGAGCGGGCCTTCCTCGCCGGCGTCGGCGCGCAGTACGACTCGGAGGTGGTGTACCACTCGGTCAAGGAGGAGCTGCAGAAGATCGGTGTGGTCTTCATGGGCACCGACCAGGCGCTCAAGGAGTATCCCGAGATCTTCAAGGAGCACTTCGGCACCGTCGTCCCGCCGGAGGACAACAAGTTCAGCGCGCTCAATAGCGCCGTCTGGTCCGGTGGCTCCTTCGTCTACGTCCCGCCGGGCGTGGAGGTGCCGCTGCCGCTGCAGGCCTACTTCCGCATCAACGGTGAGAACACCGGTCAGTTCGAGCGCACGCTCATCGTCGTGGACGAGGGTGCCTCGGTCCACTACATCGAGGGCTGCACCGCGCCGATCTACGCCACCGAGTCGCTGCACGTGGCAGTGGTGGAGGTCATCGCCAAGCCGCGATCGAACGTCCGCTACACGACCATCCAGAACTGGTCCAACGACGTCTACAACCTCGTGACCAAGCGCGCCCACGCCTACGAGGACAGCAGGGTCGAGTGGATCGACGCCAACACCGGCTCCCGCAAGACCGTCAAGTACCCCAGCATCTATCTGCGTGGCCGGGGCGCCACCGCGGACATCATCTCCGTGGCCGTCGCCGGCGAGGGCCAGCACCAGGACACCGGGGCCAAGGCCGTCCATCTCGCGCCTGACACCCGCAGCCGCATCGTGAGCAAGTCCGTCAGCAAGGACAACGGTCGCGGCACCTATCGTGGCCAGGTCAAGGTCGCGCCCGGCGCCACCAACGCGGTGGCCAGCATCCGCTGCGATGCCCTGCTCCTTTCGGATAAGAGCCGCAGCGACACGTACCCGTACATCGACATCCAGGAAGACGACACCACGCTCACCCACGAGGCGACGGTGGGCAAGGTCAGCGAGGACCAGGTCTTCTACCTCATGAGCCGTGGGCTCACCGAGAACGAAGCCCAGAACCTCATCGTGCAGGGCTTCCTGGAGGTCTTCACCAAGGAACTCCCGATGGAATACGCCATCGAGTTCAACCGCCTCGTGAAGCTGGAAATGGAGGGATCGCTCGGGTGAGTCTCGCCCCGTTGAACCTGGCCTGGGCTACGCAGACGCATGCCCGGGGGACCTCGAGTGCTCTGGGGGAGCCCGATTGGCTGACCGCCGACCGACTGGCTGCTCTCGAGCAGGTCGCTGAGCTCCCGGTCGAGCCCAACCAGCTCTACATCACCTACATCGACCTGCGTGCGGTCGACTTCGCCGCGGTCGAGCCCTATCCGCCGACCGCCGCCGCGGAGCACGCGCGTGAGGCGGCGCTTCCCGAGGGCGCTTCGGCGCTCATCCACGTCGACGAGCGTGCGGTGGCCTCGTGCGTCGTCTCGTCGGAGGCGCGTGAGGCCGGCGTGGTCATCTCGACCATCGCCCAGGTCGCCAACGAGCAGCCCGAGCTGATCCGCGAGTTCATCGAAGGTGGCGGATCGCTGCCGGCCGATGACACCTTCGGCCAGGTGGCCCGTTCGCTCTACTCGCTCGGTCTCTTCATCCACGTGCCGGCCGATGTCGAGCTTTCGGCACCGATCGTGCTGCGCTGGAGCGCCGGCGCCGCGGGCTTCGGGCTCATCAGCCGGACCATCGTCACCCTTGGCGCCAACGCGCATGCCTCGGTCTACGAGGAGCAGATCGCTTCGGACGAAGCCACCGTCGAGGCCTCCACGCGTGCCGACAGCATCTGGTGGGGCACCACCGAGGTCCACGTCGGTGATGGCGCCACGCTCGACTTCTCGGCCGAGCAGGACTTCGGTCTCTCCACCGCCGCGTTCGTCACGCGCCAGTCGAAGGTCGGCAAGGACGCCACCATCAACTGGGCCGTGGCCAGCGTCGGCAGCCGCCTCTACCGCAGCCGCCTCGAGAACCTGCTCGAGGGCCGCGGCGCCAAGGTCTCCCAGGTGGAGATCCAGTTCGGCGATGGCAAGCAGCTGTTCGACCTGACGTCGTACACGCGTCACCTCGGCGAGGACGGCACCAGCGACCTGCTGAGCAAGGGCGTCTACACCGACAAGGCTCGCGGCTACATCAAGGGCCTCATCGACATCCCGTACTCGGGCCGCGGCACGGACTCATTCCTGGGTGAGTTCTCGATGCTGCTGCAGCGTACCGCTCGATCGGTGACGATCCCCAGCCTGGAGATCGACCAGCCCGACTGCCGTCGTGCCATGCACTCGTCGTCGGTGGGCCCCATCGACGAGACGCAGATCTTCTACCTCATGAGCCGTGGGCTCAGCGAGGACCAGGCGCGCAAGGCCATCGTCATGGGCTTCCTCGACCCGGTCGTCGCCCGCATCCCGCTGCCCGCGGCGCAGGATCGGCTGCGTGCTCGGCTCGCGCGCAAGTGGCCCGAGGGCCCTGCAGCGGCCGCATCAGCCGCGTAGGCTACGCCCGATACATCTGGCAGGCGTTCGAGGTTCTATCGCGGAAACGGTTGCGCGTGCCGAAATGCGCGCTAGGCTATCGACAACGACACGGTGTCGTCGCACGTGTCACGAGTGGGAGTGAGTAGCGCATGGATATCGATATCACGCTCCAGGGCTTGTTCCTGGGTGCACTGGCCATCGCCATCGGCCTGGCCTTCTGTTTCTGGGGCTTCCGGGTCTTCCTCGTCTTGCTACCGATCTGGGGCTTCTTCGCAGGCTTCCTCCTCGGTGCCAACGGTGTGGACTACATCCTCGGGGACGGCTTCCTCGCGACCACGCTGGGCTGGGTCGTGGGCTTCCTGTTGGGCCTGCTCTTTGCGGTCCTCTCGTACCTCTACTACTGGGTCGCCGTCATCCTGCTCGGTGGAGCGCTGGGTTACCAGCTGACGCTGGGCCTGCTGCACTGGATCGGCTTCGAGGCCGACGGCATCCTCGCCTTCATCCTGGCCCTCGGCGGCGGCGCGTTGTTCGCGGTGGGCTTCTTCCTGCTGCAGATGCCGGCCGTGCTGGTCATCGTGGCCACCGCCATCTCCGGAGCGGGCGCGACCCTGGCTGGAGTCGCCGTCGCGCTCGGGATAGTTGCGGTCGAGGACTCCACCGGTGGCATCTTCGGTTTGCACAGCCAGTGGGACTTCGGCTGGATCGGCATCATCGCCGCTATCGCCCTGGCTTTCGCCGGCGCGATCTACCAGACCAGGACGATCTCGGACATGACTTCGGCGATCACCGCCGATCAGTACATGAACCCGGGCCTCGACAAGCCAGGTGGCTCCGCGGCCTGACCTGGAGGGCCCCTTCGTGGCCCATATCAGCGAACCGAACGGCCGGTGCCTCGAGCGCCGGCCGTTCTTCGTGCGTCGGGGCGTGAGGCTCGTTCGTCGGCCGTCTGCGTCGGGGCGTGAGGCTCGTTCGTCGGCCGTCTGCGTCGGGGCGTGGGTGCGGCCCCGGGGTATGGCCGCGGGTGCGTCGGGCTCGGGCCGGTGGAAGAAGGCGAGCTTCGGGCTGCTGGCGTGAGTTCACGTACCATGGGCGCGATGGAATCCGAGATACGCCCCGTCCGCCACGTGCCCGTGGCGAAGGCCGCCGACCTCGTGGAAGGCACCATGCAGATGGTCGAAGTCGACGGCACGCTCATCCTCCTTGTCCGACAGGAAGGCCTCTACGCGCTTCAGGGCACCTGCTCGCACGAGTACTTCGAGCTCGACAAGGGTTTCCTGACCGACGGCTCGGTCACCTGTGCTCTGCACTTCTCGCGCTTCGAGCTGGAGGACGGTGAGTCGCTGGATCCGCCCGCGGAGCTTCCGCTGGTGAAGTTCCCGGTCAGCGAGGTCGATGGCGACATCGTGCTCGAGCTGCCCGAAGGCGAGATCCCCATCAACGAGTAATCCTCACCTGGAGGTCGTCGACCCATGGACATCACGCTGCAGGGCGTGCTCATCGGCGTGTTCGCTCTGGCCATCGGCCTGGGCCTTGTCTTCCGCGGCTTCAAGCTGTTCATGCTGTTGCTGCCGCTGCTCGGCTTCATCGGTGGCTTCATGCTTGGCGCCGGCCTCATCGAGGCGTTCCTCGGAGACGGCTTCTTCGCCACGCTGCTGAGCTGGGGTGCCGGGTTCGTCTTCGGGATCGTGATGGCCGTGCTCTCGTACCTCTACTACTGGCTGGCCGTGGGCGTGCTCGGTGGCTTCATCGGCTACCAGCTGACGCTGGGCCTGCTGGCCTGGATCGGCTTCGATGAGTCGGGCATCATCCCGATCCTCATCGCGTTCATCGTGGCGCTGGGCGTGGGCGTCGTGTTCCTGCTCTCGAACATGCCGACGGTCGTTGCCATCGTGGGTACCGCGCTTGCTGGTGCCGCGCTGGCCGTCGCCGGCGCCGCGCTGGCCCTGGGTCTGGCGCCGTCCGAAGGGCTCGTCGATGGCGTCTTCGGTATCTATGCCAGCGAGGAGTTGGGTTGGATCGGGGTGCTGCTGCTGGCAGGATTGGCGCTCGGCGGCATGGTGCTGCAGGCGCGTGATCTCACCCCCGACGATGCGGTCATCGCACCCGATCAGTTCCGTAACCCGGGCATCGGTGGCGCTGGCGATGGCAGCGGCGGAGGCCCGGCCGCGGCTTAGGGGGTGTGGCTCCGGACCGGGGCCATGGGGCATGGCGCCGCCTCGCGCGGTGCTCGTTGCGCCCGGCGTGGTCGGTGGCCGCCGCAGTCGCCAGCACCAGGCGCTCGAGGATGGTGCCGCCAGCCCCGAGATCAGCGCTCGAGGATGGTGCGGCTAGCGCCCGAGGTCAGCGCTCCAGGATGGTGCCGATGCCCTCGTTGGCGGCGACCGTCAGGATGGCGTCGCCGAACACGACATCGGCCAGGCCGACCCCCAGGTGCGTGACGACCACGCGTCCCTCGGGCCGAGGCGTGCCGGCCGCGATGGCTTCGCCGATCATGGCCTCGGGCTCCGGATAGCCGACGAACTGCGTCTTGGTACGGTTGGCCAGGTACTGTCCTCGGTCGTCGGTAAGGAACAGCGCCGCGTCCTTGACCAACGATGCCGGCACACACATGTCGTAGTCGACGGCCACGACCGTGGCATCCGATCGGAATGCCTCTGCCGGGATCGCCTGGCGATCAGGCCCGAACGACACCAGCGTCAGCACCAACGCGGCACCCTCCACGGCCTCCGTCGCATCGGTGGCCACGCTGACCTCGCCGATCCGTCCATGGTCGCCGGCGGCGATCTCGGCCGCCAGCGTCTCGGCCCGCGCGCGGTCGCGGTCGCAGATGGTCACCGCCACCCCCGGCAGCAGGTGGGCCACGATCGGCAGGTGGCTTCGGGCCTGGACGCCCGCCCCCACGATCGTCACCGGCCCGGGATCGGCCGGGCCCCAGCGCGAGATGGCCACTCCGCTCACGGCAGCGGTCCGCAAGGCGGTGATGCCACCGGCGTCAAGGATGCCCAGCGGCAGCCCCGTCACCGCGTCGCTGATGACGGTCGTGGCCGTGATCGCCGGCAGCCCGCGTCCGGCGTTCTCCGGGAAGCCCACGACCCACTTGATGCCCAGAAGGTCCTCGCTGGCATCGGCCGCCGCACCGCGCATCCAGGCGGGCATGGCATGGGCGAACGAATCGGCCGGGGAGGGGTCGACGCCGATCTTCGGCGGCAGCTGTGCATCGTCGACGAGGGCCAGCATCGTGGTCTCGGCCAGGCTCAGACGCTCATCGACGGCGGGCATGGCAGCGCGCACGTCGGCAGCGCTGAGGTAGCGAAGGGGAGGCGTGTCCATGCGGCAAGGATAGGCGGGCGGCGGACCGATAGGATGGAGAGGTGACCACCAAGACCATCGATCCGGCCGAGCTCGAGCACTGCCTGCACAACCTGAAGCTGGAGCGCGACGCTGTCCTCCTGTACGAGGGCCTCGCCGAGCTGGACAAGGACCCCATCCGCACCGACGCCTTCCATGCCATCGCCGCCGGCGAGCGGCGCCATGCGTTCGTGTGGGCCTCCCGCGTGGAAGCGCGTGGCGAGGACGTCCCGCCCATGACCCAGCCACGCTGGCGGGTGAAGGCCATCCTGGCCCTGGCGCGCGTCTTCGGCACGAAGGCGGTCTCAGGCATGGTCAAGGCGCTTGAGGGCGACGAGCTGACGCTCTATGAGGGACTCGATGGTCCGGAGATGGAAGCTATCGCTGCCGACGAGCGCGAACACGCCGCCATCTGGAAGCGCCTGGACATGGGTATGCCAGGTGTGGCGCCGTCGACACCGGAGGCGGCCGCCGCGGCAGAGATCGCCATCCGCGACGAGTCATGGCATCGTGCGGCCGGCAACAGCGGTACCCTGCGCGCCGCGGTCTTCGGTATCAACGACGGGCTCGTCAGCAACCTCGCGCTGATCATGGGCTTCGCCGGCGCCGCCACCGACAACGAGGTCATCGTGCTTGCCGGCGTCGCGGGCCTGCTCGCGGGCGCCTTCAGCATGGCCGCGGGCGAGTACATCAGCATGCAGAGCCAGAAGGAGTTGTTCGAGCGCCAGATCGAGCTGGAGCGTGAGGAACTGCGCTTCATGCCCGAGAAGGAGCGTGAGGAGCTGGCCGCGCTGTACCGCACCAAGGGCTTGTCCGAGGAGGAAGCGGACATGGTCTCCGCGCGCCTGATGCAGGACCCCGAAGCCGCCCTCGACACCAAGCTCCGCGAAGAGCTGGGCCTCGATCCCGACGAACTGGGTTCGCCCTGGGGCGCTGCCGGCTCGTCGTTCGCGGCCTTCGCCCTCGGCGCGATCATCCCGCTGGTGCCGTTCCTGCTCACCTCCGGCACGCAGGCCATCCTCATCAGCGCCACGCTCGCGCTCGTCGCCCTCTTCATCGTGGGTGCGCTCGTGAGCCTGCTCACCGGTCGAAGCCTGCTCTACAGCGGCCTGCGTCAGTGCTTCATCGGCGGCGGCACCGCGCTCGTCACCTTCATCGTGGGCAGCGTCCTCGGGGTAGCGGTGTCCTGATGGATGAGTCCGAGCTTCGTGCTCGCCTGAGCGCGGAGGGCCTTGAAGCCCACGTGTGGGGCAACGGACCCTTCGACCACTACGGTGAACACCGCCATCCCTACGACAAGGTGCTGGTCGCGGCCGCGGGGTCGATCACCTTCCACCTGCCCGAGCTGGGGCGCGACGTCCTGCTCTCGGCGGGCGACCGACTGGACCTGCCGACGGGCACGTTGCACGGAGCCGACGTGGGCGCCGACGGCGTGACCTGCCTCGAAGCGCATCTACCCGCGGGCACCTTCGAGCAGTCGCCGGAACACCATCCCGGTTGGGGAGCTCGACGCGAAGCCTAGCTAGCGGTTCGCCGGTGGCGGACCGGATGGCGGCGGACCGGATGGCGGCGGGCCGGATGGTGGCGGGCCGGATGGTGGCGGGCCGGATGGTGGCGGGCCGGGTGGCGGCGCGTATCCCGGAGGTGGTGGTGGCGCTATGGGAGGCGCTGGGGGTCCGGGCGGCATCGGCGGTGCGCTCGCACCCTGTGGCGCCGGCGGCCGTGGGATGGCGCGATACGCGCCGTCGAGCTCCAACACCTCCTCCACGAGCGAGGTCGGAGCCACGCCGCCGTTGTGCTCGATGGTGCCCGAGATCCAGGCCGCTTCCGTCCGTCGCTCGGCCTCGCCGAGGTCATCTCGCTGACGCGGCAGCCGCACGAGCAGCACGGCCACGAAGCCGGCGCCCAGGCCGAGGCCGACGAGGAACATCCACAGAGCCCAGCCATCGATCATGGCCGCGAGCATATCGTGAGTGCCGCCACAGTGGCGGGGCGGCGTGCTCGGCTATCCTCTCGCGGTGCCCCTTGCGTTGATCGACATCACCCCGCCCTCCGGTATCGAGCTCGGGCCTCTGACCCTGGGCTTCTATGGCATCGGCTATGTCCTGGCCGTCGCCGTGATGCTGCTGGTGAGCCAGGTCGAGGCGCGGCGGAAGGGACTCGACCCCGGGCTCGTCACCGGTGCCATCGTGGTGGTGGCGGTCTTCGCGCTGGTCGGCGCTCGGCTGTACCACGTCATCGACGAGTGGGAGCGCTATGCCGCCGATCCCATCGCGGCCGTGTTGCCGCCATACTCGGGTCTCGGGCTGTACGGCGGGATCTTCGGCGCGGCCATCGGTATCTGGGTCTACGTGCGGGGCAAGGGCATCCCCATCGGGCGTGCGCTCGACGTGGTCGTGCCCGGCACGCTCTTCGCCCAGGGCATCGCGCGCTGGGGCAACTTCTTCAACCAGGAGCTGTACGGGCCACCGACCGAGTTGCCCTGGGGCATCACCATCGACTGCTTCCACCGCGTTGCCCAGTACCCCTGCGAGCTGTACCCCGAGGCCACGACCGGGTTCCACCCGCTGTTCTTCTACGAGTCGGCGCTGACCATCGCCGGTGGCTTCATCGCGCTCTTCGTCGCGCGCCGTTTCACCGACCGCCTGCTCGATGGCGACCTGGCTTCGTTCTGGATGGTCTGGTATGGCGGCGTGCGTCTGCTGCTGGAGGTCTTCCGCGACGGCTGGAACTGGACGGTGCTGGGTATCCCGGTGGCGATGCTCATCGGCCTGGTGCTGGTGATCGCCGGACTGGCCACCGCCTGGTGGCGCCACTCGCGCGCGCCTGCCGCGTCCCTTCCGCCGACACGACACCAGGGCCCATAGCCGCCCGTCAGCCTCGCTGGCGTTGGCGACCGGACCCCGACCGCAGCACCCGCCCGTAGTCGGTTGTCGTGTCGCCCCCATCGACGCCATCGGTCCGGTCACACAGCACCCGCCCGTAGTCGGTTGTCGTGTCGCCCCCATCGACGCCATCGGCCCGGTCCCGCAGCACCTGCTCGTAGAGCAACTCGTCGTGTCGCCCCCATCGACGCTATGGGCCGCTCGTGGTCGGTTGTCGTCCCTGGCGACGCTACGACCCGATTCGGCCGATCGATGTAGTCACTCGTCGCTGGGGTCGACGCTAGTCTCGCGAGACCGTGCTGCGTGGCGCTCGGTGGCAGCTGGCCTGTTCACGGCTATGCCCAGCCACGCTCATCGCGCGCCCTCATGGTCGGCCACGACCCGGATTCGCTGGCTACGAGTGTGACTGGCGTCGACCGGGACGACGGCTGTCCACAGGTCCCGGCCAAGCCACCGCTAAGTGCACGCGAAGCGACGCCCGCGATGCTGTCTCGATGGATGACATGAGGATCGGCGCGGCGATTCGCGCCGTGCGAGTTCGACGGCGATGGAGACAAGAAGACGTGGCGGTTCGGGCGGGCGTTCCTCGGTCGCTCGTCTCTGACATCGAGCGCGGTCACTTCAGCACCACGTCTCTGGCTCGACTGCGAGCGGTGGCGAGTGCACTCGACGTCAGGATCGATCTCGTTGCACGCTGGCGCGGCGGTGAGCTTGCCAGGCTCCTCAGCGCGAGGCACTCGGCACTGCATGAGGCGATCGCCGCGTACCTTGCGCGTCTCCCCGGCTGGGAGTTCGCATCCGAGGTCTCGTTCTCGATCTACGGGGAACGTGGTGCCATCGACATCCTGGCGTTCCATCCTGCGACTCGCTCGCTCTTGCTCATCGAGCTGAAGACGGAGATCGTCGACGTCAATGAGTTGGTGGGCACGCTCGATCGCAAGACTCGTCTTGCGCGTCGGATCGCGGCCGAGCGTGGCTGGGAGGCTCGATCGGTGAGTCGGTGGGTCATCGTCACACGCGACAAGACGAACCAGCGGCGTATCGAGGCGCACCGCTCGATGTTGCGAACGGCATTGCCGGCCGACGGCCACGCGATGCGGAGTTGGCTCGCGCATCCAGCGGCGTCGATCTCCGGCCTATCGATGTGGACAGCCGTCGTCCCGGTCGACGCCAGTCCCACTCGTAGTCAGCGGATCCGGGCAGTGGCTGGCCATGAGAGCGAACGATGAGCGTGGCTGGGCATAGCCGTGAACAGGCCAGCTGCCACGGAGCGCCACGCAGCACGGTCTCGCGAGACTAGCGTCGACCCCAGCGACGAGTGACTACATGGATCGGCCGAATCGGGTCGTAGCGTCGTCAGGGACGACAACCGACTACGAGCGGCCCATAGCGTCGATGGGGGCGACACGGCGACACGACGAGTTGCTCGACGAGCGGGTGCTGCGGGATCGGGCCGATAGCGTCGGTAGGTACGTCGAACGTAGCACCGGCTGGGTTGCTGCGTCGGACGGGGAGCCCGGAAGCCTAGGAGTCGGCTCGGCGATAGAAGGCGATGAGCTGCGTGGTGCCGCGCAGGTTGTGGCCGTTGAGGACGAGGAAGTCATCGAGGCCGTTGCCGTCGTGGTCGATGGCGAAGGCATCATCGCCGGCGCCGTCGGAGACCTGCGGGATGATCATCGAGGACCAGGCCCGGCCGTTGTCACGGTTCACGAGCATGATGTCGTGCACGTTCTTCTCGGGGGCGCTGCGCATGAGGTAGATGTCGCCGCGCCCGTCGCCGTTGACGTCGCCCGAGGCGAGTGCTCGACCCTCGGTCAGATTGCGCTCGAAGACCTTGGTGAAGCGGCCCTTCTTCTGCAGGCTGACCTTGATCTTGCCTTGTGAGAGCTGCACGAGGTCCAGCTTGCCGTCCTTGTTGAGGTCCACGAGCTCGGCGTCCATCTCGTCGAAGGACTTGATGCCCATCTTGCCGGTGACGTCGACGAGACCCGTCTTGGTGTTGCGGTATAGCCGCGTCGAGCCGGCCTCGGCCGTCTGAGGGCCGCCGGTCACGAGCAGCACGTCCTCGCGGCCGTCGCCGTCGTAGTCGGCATCCTGCAGCGCGCGTGCGCCGAGGCGAGCGGCGATGCCTGGCGTGGCCTTGGCCTTGAGCTTCCGCTGGCCGACGGTGCGGAAGAGCCGTGCCAGCGAAGGCAGGCCGTCGACGCGCGTCGGCGAGTTGGTCAGAACGAGGTCGATGGCCTTCTGCTTCTTCGACTCCAGGAAGGCCGACAGACGTCCACGGCCGGTCTGATCGGCACCGCCCCAGGTCGAGGCCACCTCGACCGGCGCCGGACCGCCCGGATCGAGCCACAGCTCGTTGGTCTTGAGACCCGAGCCACGCTTGCCGCCGACCGCGCAATAGATGTCCGGCAGGCCGCTGCCGTCCACGTCCGCGGAGGTGCAGCCGTGGCGGTCGAGCGATGACAGCTTCAACGGCTCGTGCTCGACGAAGACGCCGTTGCGGTTCAGCAGCAAACGGGCCATCCGTCCGTGGCGCCCGATGAACAGGTCATCCACGCCGTCGCCATCGAAGTCATCCACGACCGCGTCATACGTGCCCGTCTCCTCGTGCACGCCAGCCGGCTTGGCCACGTCCTTGGCCACGATCTTGGGGTGTGCCTCGGCCAGCGGCAGCGTGCCGATCTTCTTGTTGATCTTGACCGCCTTCTCGCCGTCCTTGCGGTTGTCGGCCGCCGCGTCCGGGTGGGCTTCATCGTACGTCTCGAGGTCATCGGCTTCGAACAGATCGAACTCATCCTCGTCCGCCTCCGCCGTTCCAGCCGTCTCGGCCGGTGGCGTGATCTCTTCGGCCGAGGCCGGCTCCGAGGTGCCGAAGACGCCGGTCTGGGGCGGGGTACACACGCGCACCGCACGACCACTGCCGTTGGAGCGGCCCACGGCCCAGCCGTTGCCGCTGAGCGAGCCGACCGCGTCGTGGAGCTCGGTGCCGCCGGACTCGCCCGACACCTCGTTCCAGGCACGTCCGTCCCACCAGGCCGCGATCGACTCGTGCACCTTGCGCTCGTCATCGAAGGCGGCACCGACGACCCAGATGCCACCGGCCGGGTCGATCGAGATCGCGTTGAGGATGACGTCGTGCGAGTCCCACTTGGGCGCCTTGGCGGTCTTCCACTTCTTGCCGTTCCAGCGCAGCACGAGCGGCTTCGTTGCGCCATCGCGCTTGTGGTAGCCGACGGCCCAGCTCTCGTTGCCGTGGGTAGCGATGATGTCGGTGAGCGCGGCCTCGCCCTTGAGGTTGGGCAGCTCGTACTGGCGCCACTTGCCGGCGTCGCGGTTCCAGATGGCCGCCTTCACCTGTGCGCCCGCGCCGCCGTGGCCGGCGACCCAGGTGCCGCCCTTCTTGTCGGGGGCGACGCCGGTGAGCGTCAGTGACTCGGTGCGGCCGATGGACATGGGGATCGAGCGCCAGCGCGGCCCGTCCTTGCGGATGACGAGCGGCTTGCGGCGGCCCTTGTCACCCATGCGGTAGCCGACGGCGAAGGGGCTGCCGTCACCCACGATGGTGACGTCGATGAAGGCGGCCACCGAGGCGTCGACGTTGGGCCGATCGGTCTTCCAGCCGGCGCCGTTCCAGCGCATCGCCAGCGGCTTGACCTCCGCCCCGAGCGTGGTGAAGCCCACGGCCCACGTGTCCGAGTCATCGCGCCAGGCCACGGACATCAGTCCGTCCTCATCGCCGGGGCTCGAGGCCACGACACGGTTCCAGTCGTTGCCGCGGTTGACGACGCTGACCGGTGCGCGAAGGCCGCTGTGGCCGGGGATGCTGCGGCGGGCGTAGCCCACCGCGATCGTGCCCTTGCCCGTCCGAGTCACGCCGTGGAGCGACATGTTGGTCTTGCTGTCGACCTCGACGAAGCCCTGCGCGCAGACGACTGGTTCGCCCTTGGCGTTGTCTGCGCTGGTGATCTTGCCGCTGCCGTTCTGCTCGCGATCGTCCTTGGCCCCGAGCACGGCGTGGCCCGGTGCGATGGCCAGGCCATCGGCGAGCAGCAGCACAGAAAGGCCGAGCGCGATCAACGGCGCGCGCTTCAAGCCACGAAGACGGGGCACGATCGAAGAGATTAGACCGCTCCGCACGAATGTGCCGGTATCGCCCCTTGGTACGGTGCGTGCGCGCACCGTCCGTACGGGCCTACTTGCGAGGGAACGAGGCCAGCAGCTGGATGGGGCCGGCCTTGGTGCGGCCGTTGAGCACGACGAAGTCCATCAGCCCGTTCCGGTCGTAGTCGAGGGCGAAGACGTCATCGGCCGAGCCGGCGGAGGTCTGGGGGATCTTGACCGAGGCGAACTTGGTGCCGGCGTTGCGACTCACGAGCAGGCGATCGGGCCTGTTGCGTTTGTCGTTGCCACGCGCGACGTAGATGTCCGCTCGACCGTCGCCGCTGGCATCGCCCGTGGCGAGCGCCCAGGCATCGGTGATCTTGACCTCGTAGATGCGCTTGTAGCCGCCACGGGTCCACTTGCTCACGCGCAGCCGGTTCGAGGACAGCTGGATGAGGTCCTTGTTCCGGTCACCCGTCACGTCAGCGAAGGAGACGTCGATGTCGCCGATCGGCCTGATGTTCAGCTGCGCCGTGCGGTCCTTGAGCTTGCCGCCCTCGTTGCGCATGAAGCGCAGGCCGGCCTTGCGTCCGCTGAAGCCGTACTGCGTGCAGTAGACAAGGTCCTCATCGCCGTCACCGTCGAAGTCCCCGGTTTCGACGCACTCGGCACCGTGGGACGAGTCGAGGCCGACCCCGGGCGTCGGACGGAGCTCGCCATTGACGTTGGTGTAGAAGCGGTTGTAGACCGGCCAGCCGTCGTCGCGGTCGGGGGCGTTGGTGATGAAGACGTCGGCGTACTTGTCGCGGTTGAGATCGAACACCGCGGCGTGCCGCCCACGGCCCAGCGGGTCGCTGATGCCCAGTGAATCCCTGGCCAGCGTGCGAGTGGCAAGGGCCGGCTCGAGTGACAGCTCGTGCCGCTTCATGGACTTGCCTCTCGATGCGCCGACCGCGCAGAGGATGTCTCTGCTGCCGTCGCCATCGAGGTCACCATGGTCACACCCATGGCGGTCGACCGGGCTGTAGGCCTTGTTCCCGGCCGTGTTGAACTTGCCGTTCTTGTTCATGGCGAGCCGGGGCATGATCGAGCCGTGGCGGCTGTAGAAGACGTCGGTCCAGCCGTTGCCGTCGAAGTCGGTGGCAAAGCCGTCGAACGTCTTGGTCGTCTGCTTCAGGCCCGATGCCGCGGCCATGTCCTTGACCCAGAAGCGGGGATGGTTGACGGGCTTGGCCGCCAGCTCCAGGGCCCGGGCCGAGTCGCCCGAGATCGAGAACGCGCGGTTGGAAGTGTCATCGGTGACGGTGGCGGTGTGCTCATCATGGACGTGTGGCTGTTCCCGCTGCGACGCCTTTCGGGCGCCCATGCGACTGACGGTCAGCTTGCGCTTGGTCGTGCGCTGCTTGAGGTTGGCCGGCTTGACCGCCGCGGGCAGGTTCTCACCGCAGGCCTTGAGCGCCAGCAGCGAGGCGCCGACGGTGGCAGCCGCGACCGCACCCTTGTCGGTGGCGGCCACGGCCATGACCTCCGAGCGGACGTCGTCGGGCGTGCCCAGCGTCGAGAGGCGCCAAGTGTCCCCCTTGCCGTTGGCCACGAAGCCGCGAGTCTCCCGCGTCTCGTTGGCGGTCTTGGTGCCGGCGATCCAGATGGTGCCGTCGGCGCCCACCGAGACCGAACGCGGCAGGCCCTCGAACTCGGTGGCCCAGGGCAGGGGCACGCCACGCCACGACTTGCCATCCCAGTGCAGCAGGATGACGCGGTGGTCGTCCGACCCGTCCTTCGAGAGGTAGCCCACGGCATAGCCGTTGTTGCCGCCACGGAAGTGCACGTCGGTGAGGACGGCGTTTCCGGCGGGGATGCCGCTGACCTTGTAGGGCTTCCAGCCCTTGCCCGCGCGACGGACGACGTAGGCGCGCGGACGGCCGGGCTTGGACTCCTTCCAGCCCACGGCCCAGACCGCACCGGTGCTGGCACGGCTGATGCCGAGCAGTCCGGAGCCGCTGCCCTTGAAGGGGTCCTGGCGGACCCAGCGCTTGCCGTTCCAGTACATGCCGGTGGCCTGCAGCTTGCCGTTCTGGAGGCGCGTGCCTACGGCCAGCGCCTTGCCGCGTGGGAGCGACACGACGTCGGTGAGCGAGGCGCGAGGACCGGGCATGTCGGGCACGGCGCGGCCCTTCCAGCTGTTGCCGACGATCTGTCCGCTGGTGGGCTTGAGCGACCCGGAACCGTTGCCGATGAAGGGCCGGTAGTAGCCCACGCCGAGGATCCTGTCGGAGCCGATGGCAGTCGCGCCCACGAGGCCGCGATGGCCGGTGGTCGAGCGCGCAGCCTGCTTCCACTTGCCGCCGCTCCAGCGCAGCGCCAGCACACCGGTGTTGGTGCCGCCGACGATCCAGGCCTCCTGGCCCTTGTGCACGACGATGTCGAAGGCGGTGGAAAGGAAGGTCGAGTCCGGCGTGCTCACTTCCCTCCAGCCGTTCACGCAGGCGCCAGTCGCCGCCTCCGCCGGTGCCGGCGCTCGAACGCCGATGAGACCGACGAGCATCACGGACGCGATGAGCCCGATGGTCAAGCGGGTGCGGCCGAGCGTTCGTCCCATGGAGGTGGTCACTTCTTGAACGATGCCAACAGCTGGATCGGTCCGGCGGCCTTGCCCTTGCCGTTGAGCACGACGAAGTCGGCCAGCCCGTTCTTGTCGTAGTCGAGCGCGACGACGTCATCGCCGCGGCCCTTCCTGGTGCCGGCCTGGGGGATCTTGACGGAGGTGAACCTGGTGCCCTTGCCGTTGTTGACCAGCAGCTGGTCGGCACGGTTGATGTCCGTGCCGCCACGCACGATGTAGATGTCTGCGCGCTTGTCGCCGTTGACATCCCCGGCGGCGACGGCCTGGGCCTTGTCCGTCTTGCGTTCGTAGACCTTCTTGAAGCTGGCCCCCTTGCGGACGCTCACGCGCACGCGGTTGCTGGCCAGCTGGATGAGGTCATCCTTGCCGTCGCCGTTGACGTCGGCCATGGTCACGTCGATGTCGCCGATGGGCTTGACGCCCACGGCCCTGGTGCGGTCCAGGAGCTTGCCGCCCTGGTTGCGATAGATACGCAGCCCGGGGGTGCCGCCGCCCACGGGGAAGCGGGCGCAGAGCAGCAGGTCCTCGTCCTTGTCGCCGTCCACGTCGATGCCATCGGCACAGTAGCCGCCGATCGGCCGGTCGAGCCCGATGCCCGGAGCGCTCCTGAATGAGCCCCTGACGTTGCGGTAGAAGCGGTTGGTCGAGGGATAGACGTCCTCTCGCTCCGGCTGCGAAACCATGTACGCCTCGGGGTACTTGTTCTTGTCGAGCCTGATGAGCGCGACGCTACGACCGCGCCCGAGCGGATCGGCGATGCCAGCGACCTCGCGATCGAAGCGGGGGTTGGGTCCGGCCACGTCGTAGGACAGCTCGTGGTGGTTGATGGATGTGCCGTAGCGCCGGCCCGTGATGCAGAGGACGTCGAGCCAGCCGTTGTTGTCGACATCTCCGACGTCGCAATCGTGCCGGTCCACGAGGCTGAAGGCGGTGTTGGGTCCGTCGGAGAACGTCCCGCCCTCGTTCAGCGCCAGCTTGGGCGCGCCCTGATGGCGCGAGACGAAGACATCCATCCAGCCGTTCTTGTCGAAGTCGCCCACGTGGGCGTGGTACGTGCGCGTGGTCTCAGCCAGGCCTGCCGCCGCCGCCATGTCCCTGATGACGAAGTCCGAGGCCCGGACCGGGGCCCTGGCCGGGGAGATCCGGCGCGACGGCGCCACGTTGGGCATCGACTCGTCGACGACATGGGCTTCGCGCGACTTCTTGCGCTTCTGGATGGCGCCGACCTTGAGCTTGCGGGCGTTGCCCGAGGCCACGTCAGGGGAGGGCAGGTCGCAGGTTCGCAGTACCAGCGCGGTGAAGCCGATGGTGCCGGTGACGACCGCGCCATCGTCGGTGGCGTCGACCGACTGGAGGCTGGAGCGGACGTCCGCGGGTGTGTCGATGTAGCGATGCGTCCAGCGTCCGGCATCACGGTGAGCCACGAAGCCGCGGGTCTCGCGGTTCTCGTTGGCCAGCTGTGTGCCGGCCATCCAGAGCTCACCATTGGCCTTGGCATCAAGGCTCTGGGGGATGGCCGAGACGCCGACCCACCTGAGGATCTCGCGCTTCCAACGCTTGCCATTCCACTTCAGCATGAAGGGCGTGTGCTTGGCGCTGTTGCCCTTGACGAGATAGCCGATGGCCCAGCCCTTGCCGTTGGCGGGCATGGCGATGTCCGTGAGCACGGCCGTGCCTGCGGGCACCGGTCCGGGTGCGACCGCCTTCCACTTGCCCCTGACGTTCTTGAGGATGAGCGGGCGCATGGTGCCCCGCTGCTTGCGCCAGCCCACGGCCCAGACGGTGCCGCCGGGGCTCCTGCTCACGCCCAGCAGGCCTGATCCGCCCTTGGGGAAGGGATCGTTCCGGACCCAGCGGCCATTCCTGCGTTCCAGGATGAGGGCCTTCCAGAAGCCCTTGTCGAGGTATGAACCCACCGCGGAGCCACCGCCGCTGGGCAGGGTGGCCACGTCGGCCACGGCGGCGTTCACGCGGGCGCCGATGGCGACGGGCTCCTTCTTGAAGACGTTCTTGACGTAGCGACCGACGAGCGGCGAGATCTCCGCGCCCCACGCAGGCCGCTGGTAGCCACCCACCAGCCAGAGGCCGTTGCCCCGAGCCTGGCCGTCCGCGAGTCCGCGACGCAGTGGGGACTTGGTGTCCCTGGCCACGAGCCTCTTGCCGTTCCACTTCAGGGCCATGGGACCGCTGTGGCCACCACCCACGACCCAGTCGAGCTTGCCCTCACGCACGACGGAGCCTTGCGGGATGTCGTTGAAGCTGCCGTCGGGAATGAACAGCTCCTGCCAGCCGTTGGTGCACGCGCCCACGCCGGAAGCGGCAGCCACCGGGGCAGGCCGGGGTGCGGCTGGTACCAGGAGCGCGGCGCCCAGGACAGCGACGACCAGCGCCTTGAAGCGGTTCGAGAAGGTCACGGCAACTCCGACCCTAGCACTACTTCGGGGGATCGGCAGGACGAATACGACAGACTGTCGTACCAAGGGCTACCAGTCGAGCTCCATGTCGAGGTACTCGGCCAGCTCCTCGTTGTGCGGCCGATAGAACTCACGGAGGTGGTCGATGACCTCCTCGTCGAACGGGTCGTGCGGCTTGTTGCGGTTGCGCATCACCCGTGGCAGCTCCTCGCGGTGGGGGATCCCGAGGTAGTCGCAGACCTCCTCCAGCACGCCTGGCGGATCGCGGAACCAGCGTTCGCTCTGGATGACCATGAGCTGGTCATCCGGGAAGTGCGTGCGCCAGCGCTCGAGCTGCGGCTGGTAGATCCCGCGGCGCACGATGAGCGGGTCGTTGAGGCGTCGATCGCGCGGGATGCGCAGGCCACCGGCATCGCCGCGCGGGCCGATCTCGGCCTCGACGGCGTCCTTGAACGAGCGCGTCTCCCCACACTGGCGCAGGCACCAGGCCCAGTGCGAGGCCGCGCGCAACGCCGGGTCGCGCAGGAGTACGAAGAGCTTGACGCGCGGGATGGCGCGGGCGACGCGGGCGGGCACGTTGGGGTGCGAGAGGTAGGACGGGCTCGACTCGCCCGTGAGCACCGGGTGCAGCCCCTCGGCATAGGCGTCGCGCCGGACCCGGTTGGCCGGGAAGCGCAGGCGGTACCAGCCCAGGCCGTAGGTGTAGCGGTGGGTGTCGAAGAAGTGCGTCTCCGCCGGACCCTCGAGGACGTTGGGATGGGCGTTGAGCTGGCCCAGCAGGTGGGTGGTACCGCTGCGGGCGGCGCCGATGATGATGAAGTCGGGCAGCAGGTGGGTGCGGCCGAGAACGCGCCCACGCAGCCGGCGGGCACTCTTGCGGCCGAGCGTGCGTTCGAGCGTGGACTTGACGCTGCCCTTGGGGTCCATCGGATGAGTATGCCAGCGCGCTCCGGTTCGCCACCGTATCCTCCGTGCATGGCGCCCAGCCCGGAGAACATCCGCTCCATCACCCACGACATGCGCAACCTGCTGACCGCCGTGCGTGGTCATGCCGAGCTGGCTCTCCGTGGTGTCTCGCCCGAGGACCCCGCCCGTGAGGACATCGCCCACGCGGTGGTGGTCACGGCCACGATCTTCGATCTCATCGATCAGCTCGATGGCAACGACAGCTCCGGCACGCTCCTGGCCGTCAGCCTCGATCCCAGCGTGCAGTCGATGCGCCGCCTGCTCGACGCGCTCCTACCGCCATCGATCGAGCTCATCGTGCACACCGATAGCGACGGCGCGCGCGTGGGCATCGCCAAACTGCGCATCGAGCGCATCGTGCTCAACCTCGCACTCAACGCGCGGGATGCCATGAACGACGGCGGCACGCTGGCCATCCGCACCGACCGTCTCGACGATGACACGGCTCGCATCATCGTCAGGGACACCGGCCCCGGCTTCACCGAAGAGGCGCTCGAGCACCTCTTCGAGATCGGCTTCACGACCAAGGGTGATCGTGGTGGCAGTGGCCACGGGTTGGCGGCGCTGGCTCCCTTCGTGCGCAAGGTGGGTGGCGACATCGAGGTCGACTCGGTGGCCGGCGAGGGCGCCACCATCACGGTCTCGCTACCCGTGGCCGACTTGGCCGAAGCGGACGAACGAGTCTCCGACTGACGCTCTGGCACCGTCGCGGGCTGCCCTGCCCTGTGTGAAGTCGCTGCTCGGCTCGACCCCGGAGAGGGGAGTAGGATGGACCGCTGAGGAAGGATCTCAACGGAGGAACCGCCCAGCCCATGGCAAACCCGCTCGTCACCGTCATCGGCGCCGGCAATGTCGGCGCAACGACCGCGCAACGCATCATCGAGCAGGGCCTCGCTGACGTCTGGCTCGTCGATATCGTCGAAGGCCTGCCGCAGGGCAAGGCGCTCGACCTCGCGCAGGCGGCGCCCGTCGCCGGTCACGACATGGTGGTCCAGGGCACCAACGACTACGCCGACACCGCCGGCTCTGACGTCATCGTCGTCACCTCCGGGCTCGCCCGCCAGCCGGGCATGAGCCGCGACGACCTGATGGTCAAGAACGCCGCCGTCGTGCGCAGCGTCGTGGAGCAGTCGGTGGCCTACTCGCCGGAGGCCATCGTCATCGTCGTGACCAATCCGCTCGACGCCATGTGCCACGTGGCGCTCGAGGCCAGCGGGCTGCCGTCCGATCGCGTCGTGGGCATGGCCGGTGTGCTCGACTCCAGCCGCTTCCGTACCTTCATCGCCATGGAGCTGGGTGTCTCGGTGGTCAACACCTACGCCTTCGTGCTCGGCGGCCACGGCGACACGATGGTGCCGTTGCCGCGCTACTCGACCGTCGGCGGCGTGCCCATCACCGAGCTCATGACGCCAGAGCGCATCGAGGCCATCGTCGACCGCACCCGCAACGGCGGTGCCGAGGTCGTCTCGCTGCTCAAGACCGGCAGCGCCTACTACGCCCCGGCATCGTCGACGGCATCGATGGTCGATGCCATCGTCAACAACCGGCACATGGTGCTGCCCTGTGCGGCCTACCTCGAAGGCCAGTACGGCTATGACGGGCTCTACGTGGGCGTACCCACGCGGCTCGGCAGCGATGGCGTCGAGGGCATCGTCGAGATCGGCCTGACGTCCGATGAGCAGGCCATGTTCGATCACTCCGCGAACGCGGTGCAGGGGCTCGTCGACAAGCTCGTCGAGATGGGTGCGCTGCGGGACCCGGCGGAGGGCTAGGATCCAAGGAGCTCGGGGATCGCTCCGGACTCCCTGATAGGCGACTCCTGGCGGCCGAGATTCCCTTGCACGAGGGCCGTTCGGCACGGGCCCACTAGACATAATCGATTATCGTTAGTCCAATCACTCCCGGCAGACGAGGTCAGCACATGACACAGATGAAGGAGTCTCAGTCCGCTGAGACGCAGGGCACCCTCCCCAGGGTCAGCCACTGGATCGACAACAAGATCGTCCCGAGCACTTCGGGCAAGAGCCGCCCGGTCTACAACCCCGCGACAGGGGAGCAGTCCAAGACCGTCGACATCGCCAGCGTCGAGGAGATCGACGCTGCGGTCGCGTCCGCCAAGGCTGCCTTCCCCATGTGGCGCGCGACCTCGCTGTCCAAGCGTGCGGACACGCTCTTCCGCATCCGCAACGCCTTCGATACGCATCGTGACGAGATCGGCGCGCTCATCACCGCCGAGCATGGCAAGGTCCTGAGCGACTCGCAGGGCGAGCTCGCGCGCGGCATCGAGAACATCGAGTACGCCTGTGGCGTGCCCCAGCTGCAGAAGGGTGAGTTCAGCGAGCAGGTCAGCGGCGGCGTGGACGTCTACTCCATCCGCCAGCCGATCGGCGTCGTCGCGGGCATCACGCCCTTCAACTTCCCGGCCATGGTGCCGATGTGGATGTTCGGCAACGCCATCGCCACCGGCAACACCTTCGTGCTCAAGCCCTCGACGGTGGACCCCTCCGTGTCGGTCTACCTGGCCGAGCTGATGAAGGAAGCCGGTCTGCCCGACGGTGTCTTCAACGTCATCCAGGGCGATCGCGTGGCCGTTGCCGGCCTGACCGAGCACCCGGACATCGCGGCCGTCTCGTTCGTCGGCTCGACGCCCGCAGCCAAGCGTATCTACGAGACCGGCTCGAAGGCCGGCAAGCGCGTGCAGGCCCTCGGTGGTGCCAAGAACCACATGCTCGTGCTGCCGGACGCGGACATCGGCCTCACCGCCGACGCCTGCATCAACGCGGGCTACGGCTCCGCCGGCGAGCGCTGCATGGCCATCGCCACCGTGGTCACCGTGGGCGAGGTCCACGATCCGCTCATCGAGGCCATCAAGGAGCGCCTCCCGCAGGTCGTGGTCGGCGATGGCACCGACCCTGCGTCGATGATGGGACCGCTGGTGACCGAGACCCATCGCGACAAGGTCGCCGGCTACATCGAGGCCGGCGAGAAGGACGGGGCCAAGATCGTGGCCGACGGCCGCGAGCACCAGCTGTACAAGGAGTCGGACGGCTTCTACCTCGGCGTCTCGCTCATCGACGACGTCAAGCCCAACATGTCCTGCTACACCGACGAGATCTTCGGCCCGGTGCTGACCGTGGTGCGGGTGGACACGTACGAAGAGGGCGTGGCCCTTATCAACAGCCACGAGTTCGGCAACGGCACGGCCATCTTCACCCGTGACGGTGGCGCCGCTCGCCAGTTCCAGTTCGACATCGACGTCGGGATGGTGGGCATCAACGTGCCCATCCCAGTGCCGGTCTCGTACTACAGCTTCGGTGGCTGGCGTGGCTCGCTCTTCGGCGACACGCACATGTACGGCCCCGAGGGCATGAAGTTCTACACCAAGGGCAAGGTCATCACCTCGCGGTGGCCGGACCCCTCCACCTCGGAGATCAACCTGGGCTTCCCGCGCACCAAGTAGCGCATGAGCCCTGACTCACGGCGGAGCGGGCGCTCGTTCGCCCCGCCCCGGTGGGTCTACCGGACGCTCTGGGCACTCCATCGAGCCGGCTACCGCATCAGCGGCGGCCGGCTCGGTCTTCGTTCGGGAGCCAAGGATCGCCTTGGCACGCTGCGCCTGCGCACGGTCGGGCGCAAGTCGGGCGAGGAGCGGGCCTCCATGCTCTACTACCTGCCCGCGGGCGAGGGCTATGCGGTGGTTGCTTCCAACGCCGGCGCTACGTACCCGCCGGCCTGGTGGCTGAACCTGCAGGCTCAGCCCGATGGTACGGTCGACCTGCCGGGTCGCTCGGTCGCCGTGCGGGCGCGCCTGTCTGCGGGAGCGGAGCGTGACGACCTCTGGCGCCGCTTCGTCGAGCGGCTGGCCGACTACGAGCGCTACGCTCAGCAGGCCGAGCGGGAGATCCCCATCGTCATCCTCGAACCCAGCGCCGGGAGACCCGATGCCTGAACTGCGCGTCAGCGCCATGATCTTCGATATGGACGGGGTCGTCATCGACTCCGGTGATGTCTATGC
Source organism: uncultured Chloroflexia bacterium (assembly GCA_963752475.1). GTDB lineage: Bacteria > Chloroflexota > Limnocylindria > Limnocylindrales > CSP1-4 > JAFMJV01. The sequence goes on from CAVVYR010000006.1 coordinate 174,043, forward strand.
CAAGCACTGGCGCGCCTGGGGCGCGGAGCATGGCTATGAGTACGATCGTGACATCGCCCACGTCCATCCCGGCCGGCCGCCGGCCGAGACCATCCGCGTGGTGGCTCCGCATCTCGACGCCGAAGCCGAGTCGGTAGCCTTCAACGATGCGCTCGAGACGGACGACGGCGAGGACGCCATCGCGGCCATGCCCGGGGCGCTGGAGCTGCTGGCGAGCTTGCCCCGAGGACGCTGGACCATCGCCACCAGTGCCTTTCGCGGCGTGGCCCGTGAGTGGCTGGCCCACGTGGGGCTGCCTGAGCCGGCCGAGCTCGTGACCGTCGATGACGTCGAGCATGGCAAGCCGGCGCCCGATCCGTACCTGCGGGCGGCGGAGCTGCTGGGCTTCGACCCGGCGCGCTGCCTCGTCATCGAGGACGCCCCCGCGGGCGTGCAGGCAGCCAAGGCCGCCGGTGCCACCGTGCTCTCGCTACGCACGACGCATGGCGCTGCCGACCTGGCCGCGGCCGACTACGGCACGGCCGGACTGCACACCATCGAGGCCGCCCTCGATGGTGAGGCCATCGTGGTCAGCTGGGAGCCGGCACAAGACTGACCCGGGTCAGTCTCGCGGTGGTGGCTCGTTCACGCCCCGCGGCGGTGCGACACTACTTCAGGTACTCGCGAGCGACCTCGCGCTTGAGGAACTTGCCGGCGCCCGACTGGCCCTTCCACTCGCCGTCCTCGACGACGACCGCGCCACGCGAGAGCACGATGTCGCTGCCGCCCTGGACCTCCATGCCCTCGTAGCAGCTGTAGTCGACGTTCATGTGGTGGGTCTCCGCCGAGAGCATGTGCTTGCGCTCGGGGTCGTAGATGACGACGTCGGCGTCGTAGCCGGGAGCGATGACGCCCTTCACCCCGGCAAGACCGAAGATCCTGGCCGCCGACGTCGAGGTGATCTCCACCCAGCGCTCCTTGGTGTAGCGGCCGTTGACCACGCCCTGGAACATCAGGTCCATGCGTTCCTCGACGCCGGGCAGGCCATTGGGGATCTTGCGGAAGTCGTCCTTGCCCAGATCCTTCTGGCCCACGAAGTCGAAGGGGCAGTGGTCCGTGCCCACGGTCTGCAGGTCGTCCCTGATGAGGCCGCGCCAGAGGTCTTCCTGGTGGTCGGCCGGGCGCAGTGGCGGGCTGCACACGTACTTGGCGCCCTCGAACCCGTTCTTCATGTCCTCGAGCGAGAGGAAGAGGTACTGCGGACACGTCTCGGCAAAGGCCATGGCGCCACGATCGCGACCACGCACGACCTCCTCGAGCGCATCGCGCGAGCTGAGATGGACGATGTAGACGGGCACCTCCGCAGCCTCCGCGAAGCGGATGCAGCGGTTGACGGCCTCACCCTCGAAGACGGGATAGCGCGAGACGCCGTGGTAGTAGGGATCGGTCAGGCCGGCCTCGGCGTTGGCGTTGGCGATGACGTCGATGGGCACGCCGTTCTCGGCGTGCATCAGGATGAGGCCGCCGTTCTCGGCGGTCTGGCGCATGGCCCGGAAGATGGCCCCGTCGTCAGAGAGGAAGACGCCCGGGTAGGCCGTGAAGAGCTTGAAATCGGTGATGCCTTCCTCGACGAGCGCGTCCATCTCCTTGAGCGTGGCGTCGTTGACGTCGCCCATGATCATGTGGAAGCCGTAGTCGATCGAGGCCTTGCCCTCGGCCTTGGCCATCCAGGTCTCGAGGCCGGGGCGCAGCGCCTCACCCTTGGTCTGGACCGCGAAGTCGATGATGGTGGTCGTGCCGCCGAACGCGGCCGCACGCGTGCCCGTCTCGAAGTCGTCCTTGGAGAAGGCCCCGCCGAAGGGCAGGTCGAAGTGCGTGTGCGGATCGATGCCGCCGGGGATGACCCAGCGGCCCTTGGCGTCGATGATGCGGTCGACCGAGGCTTCGGTCAGGCCTGACAGCACCTGGCCGGAGAGCGACTCGCCCCGGAGGAGACCGACGGCCGCGATCTTCTCGTCCTCGATCAGGACATCGGCCCGGTATGAACCGTCTGCGTTGACGACGGTGCCGTTGGTGATGAGCGTTCGCATCGGTCCCTCCAGTGGTGTCGGTCCTGTGATCGGCTCGACGGATAGGCGCAGGGGGGCGCGGCCAGTGCTGTCATGGTAGTCCGGGTGAGCGGGCGACCGCTCGCTGCCAACGGCCGTGGCAGCGGGTCGCGGTTCTGTTTCGGGGCCGACTCGGTGCCTTCAGGCTCGCCTGATGCGCGCGCTGTGCCGACGGAGGTACGACAGCTCGTCGTGTACCGTAGGCGTGTCATGCCCATGGTCCACCGTCGATCGCCCCTGCGACGTGCCTTCTCGGCCTTCCTGGCCGCGCTGATGGTCGCTTTGCTGTTGCCCGCGGCCATGACACCCGGCACCGTCGTAGCGGCCGGGACTGCGACCTGGGCGGCGCGCGCGGTGAGCAGCGCTGACGTGCGAGCGCGAGACCGGGAGTTGGTCTCCAGGCTGCCGGCCAACGCCAAGATCGGCTATCACCCTGAGACCGGTCGGGTCCGCTTCATCAGCGGCACGCCGGGCAAGCCTCTGACCGGAGCGCTCAGGGGCGTCGCCGCCGGCAACCGTCGTCTGACCGTGGCCGATGCCCGCGGCAAGGCGCGCAGGTTCGTCGACACCTACGGCCCGCTCTTCGGTCTCTCGGACCCGGCCGGCGAGCTGCGCGTCCGTGAGACCACGCGCAACCTGGCCCCGGCCTCGGGCTCGGTCAGGACCGCTGGAGCCGGGCTGCCCAACGCCACCGTGCGGTTCGACCAGGTGCGTCGCGGCGTCGCCGTCCTGGGCGGCGAGCTCGTGGTGCAGCTGACCGATGCGGGCGAGGTGCTCTCGGCCACCGGCGAGGTGCTGCCCTCCGCGGCCGCCGCCCGCACCAAGCCCACCGTCGGCGTCAGGCACGCCCGCACGACGGCCTCGCGCTGGATCGCTCGTGCGCTGGGCCGCAACGTCGCCGCCGTGTCCACCAAGTCGGAGGGGCTCGGCCTCTACGACCCGGGCCTGATGGACGATCCCCAGCTGGCTGATGCCGGCACCCGCCTCGTCTGGCGCATCGACGCCCGCGTGCCGGCCACGAAGAAGAAGCCGGCCGACCGGCGCCTGATGGTGGTGGACGCGAGGAACGGCCAGGTGCTCACGAGCATCGGCCGCATCTTCGATGCCGCGGTCGACCGTCGCGTCTGCGACAACCGGAACCGACCCGGTGGTCCCTGGCACTGCGACGGGCCCTTCGCGCGCGTCGAGGGCCAGCCCGCGACTGGCATCTCCGACGTCGATGCGGTCTACCGCCTGATGGGCGTGACCGACGCCTACTTCCGCAGTCGCTTCGGGCGCGATGGGATCGACGGCAAGGGCGGACGCATGAAGGCCACCGTGCGCTACTGCCCCAGCTACGGCTGCCCCTGGCGAAATGCCGAGTGGCGCTGGGGACCACAGCAGGCGACGTTCGGGAGCGGCTGGGCCAAGGCCGACGACATCGTGGCCCATGAGTACACCCACGGCGTGCTCGACGCGGAGGCACCGCTCTATTACCACTATCAGTCAGGCGCCATCAACGAGTCTTACGCCGACGTCTTCGGTGAGCTCATCGACCTCGCTTACACCGGTGGCAACGACGCTCCACGGACCCGCTGGAAGATCGGGGAGGATACGCCCGGGGGTGCCTTCCGCGACATGCGCAACCCCACCCGCAAGGGGCATCCCGATCGCGTGCGTAGCCCCAAGTGGCACACCGGCGCCACCGACTTCGGCGGCGTCCACCGCAACAACGGCGTGGGCAACAAGGCGGCATACCTCATGGCCGTCGGTGGCCGCTTCCGCGGCTTCGCCATCAAGGGCATCGGGCGCGAGCGCACCGCGCGTGTCTGGTACCAGGCCCTCACGACGCGGCTGACCTCGGCCGCCAACTACATCGACCTCGCCGATGCACTCGTCTCCGCCTGTACTGACCTCGCGGGCACCAACGGCATCGAGTTCTCGCACTGCCAAGCGGTGCGAGACGCCACGCGGGCCACGCAGATGCACGTCAGGCCCAGGAAGCAGGCGCCGTCCACGGCACCCATCTGCGGCCCGGCCAAGATGCCCTACGACGTCTTCGCCGATGACCTCGAGCGACCGGCCGGCGGGACCTGGTCATACATGCGCTCGGTGGGGACGAAGAAGGGCTGGTTCTGGCCCCAGAACCCCAACAACCAGGCTGGCTGGGACGGCACCTGGGGCAGCGGCAAGGTCAACTTCTACGCCCCCGACTACGGCACGCGCATGGACTCCACGATGCGCATGACCAACGCGGTGGAGCTACCGCCCAACGCGTTCCTGCGCTTCGGGCACGGGTACGCCTTCGACAAGGACGCACGCAGGCGCTACGACGGTGGGGTGGTCGAGATCAAGGTGGGAGAGGGCCCGTGGCGCGGCGTCGGGGCGCTGTTCACCCACGGCCGCTACAACGGCACCCTGGCCAGAGGCACGGGCAACCCGCTCGCCGGGCAGCGCGCCTTCACAGGCAACTCCAGGGGCTGGGCCAAGGCCCGCATCAGCCTGGCCAGGTTCGCCGGCAAGAAGGTGAAGGTGCGCTTCCGCATGGTGTCCGACCGGCAGGTCGGTTCGCAGGGCTGGTACATCGACGATGTGCGCATCTACAGCTGCGCGGCTGACCGCGACAAGCCCGATGGCGTGATGGTCATCGATGGTGGCGCGGCCACGACCGCGGACAAGCGGGTGCATGTCGCGCTCGACTACAGCGACCCCTCGACCTGGGTCAGCCGGGTGCGCATCTCGAGCAGCCCCAAGACCAGGAAGGGCCTCTTGCTCAGGGGCATCACGATGGACGCTCGCGAGACGCTGGCCTGGGACCTGTCCGACACCACCTACGGCGGCGCCGGCAGGCCCGGGATGCGGCGGATCTACGCCCAGGTCCGGGACGCGGCGGGACGCTGGTCGCCGGTCTTCTCCGACGTCATCGAATGGGTGGCACCGTAGCCCACGGCGCCTGAGCGGGCAGCGGCCCTACTCGAAGCGCTCGATGTCGAGGACCACGCGGGCGTTGTCCTTGGTCGACTTGGCACCCCACTGCACCGAGCCGAGGCGGGCGCAAGCGTCGCCCTTCATGCCGATGACCGTGCGCACCTTCTTGTTCTGCTCGAAGAGCTGGATGCGCCGTAGCTGACCGATGTCGACGTCCTCGAGCTCCTCCTGCGCGATGACGGTGTTGGCGGCGACCGCGACCGGTCCGTCGAAGACGATCTCGATGGCACGGTCACCCTGGACGCGCCCGATGGCGTCGCCGTACTTCTCCTTGGCCGCGTCCGGGGTGGTCCACTTCATGGTGACGGTGGTAGCCCTGGCGGCCTTCACCTTCTTGCCCGGGTTCTGCCGGTCCAGCCGCCAGTAGATCTGGTCGTACGTCGTGCCGTCCTCGGTCTCGCGGATGGTGGCCTTCACGTCGGTCAGGAACCACTTGCCGCGGCTGAGGTCCTTGATCGCGCCGTTCTCGCAGCTGAACGTCTTCATGTTGGCCGTGGTGGCCGTTGGCGCCACCTCGTCGTCGAGGGGTTCCGTGTTCGCCACGGGTTCGTCGACGTTGGTGTCGACGGCCTCAGGTGCGGTCGTGGGCACGGGGGTGGGGGTCTCTGCGGGGCCGATGAGCCGGCCGCCCCCGCTGAGGAGGCCGCCGCCACCGGAGATGGCGAGGCTGCCACCGACCAGCAGCAGCGCTACGACCAGCACGAAGCCGACGGTGGCCGAGAAGCCCGAGCGGCGTGTCCGGGGAAGATCGACACGACCGGGTGCGACGCCACGCACCGGATCCTCGGACGAGGCGATGGGCAGGCCGCAGTTGCGGCACGTGCGCGCGCCAGCCTCATTGGTGAGACCGCATGCAGGGCAGGTGACGCCGGTTGGGGCTCCTCCCTGGGTCCACGGCTGAACAGGAGCGCCCCCGGGCTGGGGTCGGTTGGCTGATGTCATCCGCGAGGATGGTGCCACAGCCTCCGGAAATCCGGGCCAGACAGGCTCCTAGGCTGCTCCCACCGCGTCCTTGAAGGCCGGGATGACGTCTCGTCCGTAGGCCTCCAGCTGGGCCTCCTCGTCCCCGTTCATGAGGTAGACGTTGAACTGGTCGACGCCGGCTTCGTGCAGCTCGATGAGCCGGCGCACGTGCTCCTCGGGCGGGCCCACGATGCTGAAGCTGTCGGCGACCTCGTCGGAGACGAAGCGCGAGTTGTCCGAGCCGACCTCCGCGTGGTGGCGGTAGTCGTAGCCCTCGCGGTCGCGGATGTAGCCGATCAACGAGTCGGGTAGCTGCTCGCGGGGGTACTTGTTGACGAGGTCCACGACGTGGTTCGAGACGAGCGCCGGGAACCAGCGCACGCGCTCGCGGCACTCATCGATGGAGCCGACGTGCGCCGGCGCCGCCGCTTGCACCTTGATCTCGGAGGGATCGCGCCCGACTTCGCTGGCGGCGCCACGCATGATGCCGATCATCCACTTGAGCAGGTTCACGTCGGCCAGCTGCAGGATGACGCCATCGGCGGTGCGGCCGGTCATGCCTAGCACCATCGGGCCGTAGCCGGCGATCCACACCGGTAGCGGGTCGCCCGGCGTCCAGGTCAGCTCCAGCTCGGTATCCATGTAGGTCGCCTTGCGACCCTCGACGAGGTCCTTGATGATCTTGACCGCGTTGTCCAGCACGCGGGTCTTGACCGGGCCTTTGCCCAGCACGCGCTGAGCGCTGTCGCCACGGCCGATACCGAGGTCCATCCGCCCACCGCTGATCTCGTCGAGCGTGGCCAGCACGCTGGCGGTGACGGTGATGTCGCGCGTGGCGGGGTTGGTCACACAGGTGCCCAGGCGCATGCGCTCCGTGTTGATCGCCATCAGCGTGAGCAGGGGATACACGTCCTTCCACAGGATGTGCGAGTCGAAGAGCCAGCCGTAGCTGAAGCCGGCTGCCTCGGCCTGCTTGGTGAGGGCCACGGTGCGTTCGACGCTGTGTTCGGGCTTGAGGGTGAATCCGAAGTCCATGAGCGGGGAGCCTACACGCCCGGGGGCCCGAGCGCGAATTGCTTCCTCGAGTCCCACACATGCCCCTGGGTCGGTGCACCGGCCCAGGCACGGTCGCACGGCCTCCACCGCCGGAGCGTGGGCCGGGTCGTCATATGGGCGTCGCGCCCACGGCAGGTAGAGCATGGCCAACATGATGGCCAACGTGAGGGGGCTGTAGGCAGGAGGGAGCCAGGACAAGGCCATGATCAGCAGGACCAGCGGGGTCCAGCGCTGGGCCAGCAACGCGAGTGGCAGCAGGAGAGTGATGAGGTAGTGCTCCCACAACTGGCCCATGAGCAGCATCGAGGCGGCAAGCGTGATCATGTAGCCGAGTTCGCGATCACGTCGCAGGCTCGAGGCGACGATGCCCAAGCCGAGGACGAGACTACCGAGCCGCAGCACCCCCAGCCAATCCTCGTCGATGCCGAGGTTCACGAGGGTGGCTCCGAGGTCACGGCTCTCCGACTCAGCGCCGGGCATGCGCAGGTTGAGTAGGACCGTGATGTAGTCGCGATAGCCCTCCACCCCGACCACGAGGGCGCTCAGGCCGACCAGGAGCAGGCCGCCGCCGATGGTCCATGCCGCCACAGCCCATCGTCGCCGCATCAACTGCCACACCAGGATCGCGCCGAGGCTGGGCCGGATGGAGATCGCGATGGCGACGGCGATAGAGCCGAGCGGTCGGTCGAGCCAGCGCCAGCCGAGCACGAGGGGCAGCAGCAACAACACGCCCACGTTCCCGAGGACGAAGTCGCGCACGACCCAGTAGGAGAACGTCGCCGCCAGGAACGTCAGTGCCCTCGTGCGCCGGCTCACCGGCATGAGCAGGCAAGCTGCGAAGAACGCGCCCATCCGGATCAGGTACCACAGTGAGACAGCGTCACCGATCTCCATCGCAGCTAGCGGCGCCAGCGCCACCCCGAACGGAGGGGCGTAGTAGAAGTAGCCGTACCCACCGGGTGTGAACGCGGTCCCCACGAGCTCGGCCGCATATAGCGAGCCATCCTCGATCAGTCGTGACGCCGCAGCAAGGTAGGCCTCGATGTCGAATCCCCAGTAGTCGCCGAGCACGGGTACTACGCTGCCGTCCACGACCTCGCCGTGTGGGTAGCTGAGGAACACGCGCGCTAGCCACAACAGGCCGATCGCGAACAGGCCCATGTCGACCGCCGCGTCGAGCAGGTGTCGGCGATCGGTCACGACCTTGTTCACGCCGCGGACTCCGCCCCGGACTCCGCGGCGGCCGATGCCTCCCCCAAGGGTTCCGGTCGCCCGGTTCGAGCGATGAATGGCAGGAAGGTGGCTGTCATCGCGATCGCGGGATAGAGCACGGTCCACGACTCGTCGATGACCGGCAGCCAGGCGACGACGGGCAGGGCGATGGCCCAGGGTCGGCCGCGGTCCGCAAGGAGGGCCGCGGGCAGCACGAGCATGGATAGGTAGTGGTCCCAGAGCAGCGGGGAAAGAAGCAGCGAGGCTCCGGTCGTGACCATGAAGCCGACCTCGCTGGATCGGTCGCAGGCTCACCGGATGGCGACGATGGCGACCCCATAGCCGACCAACAGGGCCCCCGAAGCGGTGCCTGCGTCACGTCCACTCCAGGGCCACCGAGCCCAGGTCGTAGTTGTTCTCCACGCCGGTCAGATCGCTCAGGTTGCCGCAGCACCGTGATGTAGTCGAGGTAGCCGCCGATCCCCACGAAGGGCAACGACAGCACGACCGACCCGAGCGCCTGCCGATCGTCCACACAACCGCCCGCCAGCGACGACGGAGCGGTGCCAGATGAGCAGGATCCCAGGGGGGGGCGGATGGCCATGGCCATGGCCTGCCCACCGAGCCGGGGGGCTGTCCAGCCAGCGCCAGGCGATGACCAGCGGCAGCAGCAACAGCACGCTCGCGTTGCCAAGCGCCATGTCTTGACCACGCCGAAGCTGAGCGCGGCCAAGCCGAACGTGGCGAGCCGAACCTGCGGGCGACCGGCATCAGCGCGCACGCTGCTGCCAGGGCCGCGACGTGGAGGCGGAACCAGGCCACATGCCGAGCTGTCGAAGTCAGCCGGTGGAAGGCGTCAAGGCGATCCCGAGCGGTGGCGTGTAATAGTAGAGCTCGAATGGACCCGGGCGGTACTCGGCCTACGGCGCTCGTCGGGATATAGCGTGCCGGTCTCGGTCAGTCGTTCGGCGGCGTTGACGTAGGACTGGTAGTCGTACCCCAGGCGGTCGACTGGGGTAGGAAGGCGTAGCCCAGCAGCAACCACAGTCCGCCGAGCGTGGCGAGGACGAGGCCGAGCAGGAGCGTGCGGTCGGGACCCGGGCGAGATCCGTTCGTCGGGCCTCTCCCTACGGTCGGACGAGGTCCTCGTAGGCGTCGGGGCGGCGGTCACGGTAGAACTGCCATGTGTCGCGGACCTGCTTGACCATGTCCATGTCGAGGTCGCGCACGATGAGCTCCTCGTCGTGCGCATCGCCGATCTCGCCGAGGTACTGGCCCCGCGGGTCGCAGAAGTAGGACTGGCCGTAGAAGTCGTCGTCGCCCAGGGGTTCGATGCCCACGCGGTTGATGGTGCCCACGAAGTAGCCGTTGGCCACCGCATGCGAGCGCTGCTCGATGTGCCAGAGGTACTCCGACAGGCCCCGCGACGTGGCGCTGGGGATGAGCACGATCTCGGCACCGTTGAGGCCCAGGGCACGCGCGCCCTCGGGGAAGTGGCGGTCGTAGCAGATGTACATGCCGAACTTGGCGATGTCGGTCTCGAAGACCGGGTAGCCCATGTTGCCGGGGCGGAAGTAGAACTTCTCCCAGAAGCCCTGCACGTGGGGGATGTGGGTCTTGCGGTACTTGCCCAGGTACGTGCCGTCCGCGTCGATGATGGCCGAGGTGTTGTAGTAGATGCCCGAGGCCTTCTCGTCCTCCTCGTACATCGGCGCCACGATGACCATGCCCGTCTCCTTGGCCAGGTCCTGCATGCGCTGCGTGGTCGGGCCGTCGGGGATGAGCTCGGTGTACTCGTAGTACTTGGTGTCCTGCACCTGGCAGAAGTAGGGCCCGTAGAAGAGCTCCTGGAAGAGGATGAACTGCGCGCCATCCTTGGCTGCCTGGTGAGCGTACTGCTCGTGCTTCTGGATCATCGACTCCTTGTCGCCCGTCCAGGTTGCCTGGACGAGGGCGCCGCGGACGATTCGGGTCATGGGGCAGCCTCCAGCGGTGTCGTTCCTTCTGAGTCGAACGAGCGTACACCGCGATCCCAAGCGTTCGCGCGGTGAGGAAGGCGGAGAGGATGGCAGGCCTCCGGTCGTTTCGGTGACGGTTGGGTCGCCGACCGGTCGCTCGCGGCAGCAAGGGCACGGTCAGTCGGCCGTGTGCTGACGATGCCCCTCCCGCTGGGCGGCACGCGACCGCCCGATGGTCCTAGCGCAGGACGAGGAAACCGTTGAAGTCCACGCGCTTGGACGAGCCGATGGGCTTGATCGCGATGGAGTGCCTGCCTGGCTTGGCCCAGTTCTTGGCGAAGACGATCTTGCGCGGCGTGTTCTTGGGCCGATCGAGGTTGACGACGCCGGCGGACTTGCCGTTGACGAAGACCTTGACCTTGCCCATCCCGGGCCCGGTGCGCATGACCACGGCCACGGACCGCCCCTTGAATCGGGTCTTGACCTTCTTGTGCTGGGCCGCGGCGGTCTTGACGTTGCCGGCGAGCGTGACCCCGGCTGGGCCGCGCACCACGACACGTCGCGCCGGGGTGTAGGACCAAGGCCCCCAGTTGCCCTTGTTGTCCTGCGCGCGCACGCGGAAGCGGGACTTGCCGTTGAGCTTGACCCACGCATCCGTCGAGGGAGCGCGGGGCCTGGCCAGCCTGACCGACTTCCAGGTTCCGCCGGCGATCTTGCGCTGCACCTGATAATGCTTCACGCCAGCGCCACGAGCCCTGGGCTTCCAGGACACGGTGGCGGCACCGACGGCGACGTCATTGCCGACCTTGAGCGCGATCCTGGGCTTGGTCACGTTGGGTCCGGTCGACATGGACCACACGAACCCGAGGTTGGGCTTGAGGTAGGCCTTGAGGATCCGCTGGAACGTCCAGCCCTGCTGGGCACAGGCTTCCACGCTCTTGGCGTAGAGCTTCCAGCCGTTGGCGTCGGCGGCACAGCTGCCGGAGATGCCGGCCCGGTAGCCGGTCAGGAAGAACTTGCCGTTCTTGCGCAGCGACAGGCCCCAGGTCTTGTCGACGGCCTTCTGCAGGCGCGCATCCGGCTTGACGTAGTGCTTGTACAGCTGATCGCTGGTGTCATCGAGGACGTCGTAGCACCTGCCGTTGTAGACCATGTGCGAGCGGTGGTTGCCCTCCATGGCGTGATACCAGGCGTACTGCTTGGTGAAGAGCGCACCCGCCTCGAGCGTGGCCATCTTCAGGCGACTGGGCCACTCACCCGAAGCCATGACTCTCTTGACGTAGGTACGGAAGGGCACCTTCTCCACCTTGCCCAGGCGGCGGTTCAGCACCTTGATGCTGCGCGGCGGGGTGGTGATGCTCGTCCAGCCCGTGCAGGACGAGCCGGCTGCGACTGGCTCCGGGCTCACGACCTGCGGCACCGCCAGCACGGAGAGGGCGAAGATCGCGCCGAGCATGGAGCGGAGGACGGTGCTGCGGGTGCTGGAGCGGTCGGCTCTGAGGGGCGCCGAGCGGGCGCGATCGGATGGGTCAGGCAATCTATGCCTCCTGTGGGTCGCGCACGAACGCTGGGGCGAACGAGGGCGACGGTGCCGCACAGCGGAGGGCATGAGAAGGACGGGCCGGTTCTGGGTTCCGGACCGGGTGCGAGCACGTTGGGCACGTGTCGCGGAGGTCGGGCCTGTCGGGACACCTGGGGATGCCTCGGGGGGACTCGACGATCGACGCGATCGGTCACGGCTGACCGTGTGCGTCAGGCCCTGCCGCTGGGACGGCGGGTCTTGAGTTTTGAGCCTCGGTTGGCTTGGGCTTGTGGCCACAGCCTATCAGGGCGTCAGCCCCGTTGCAGACCCGCTATCGCACGGTTGGGGCTGAGTTATCCACAGAATCGAAGACCGGGCCGCGACTTATGCGGCCCGGTCGGAAGTGCGATGTGGCCGCGTCTTGCGGCCTCTCAAGGTGCGGGATCAGTCCTCGCGAGTGCGGAAGACCTGCCAGGCACCGACGAAGGCAGCCACACCGGCGGCCCAGTAGAGCAGGCGGCCGATGAGGTGCATGAAGTCGGTCGAGTTCCCACCAAGGCGGGCCCAGCCGAGCAAGCTCATGAGGGCGAACAACGCCAGCGATACGCCGAGCGCGCCGACGATGATCCGATAGGCCGTGCCGAAGTCGTAGTGACCCCAGCGATGGATCCAGATCGCCAGCACCGTGAGAACGGAGACGACGACGACGAAGTTGTCGACGAAGATCCGATAGTCGAGCAGGAACTGCCAGATCAGGTAGACGGCGACGATGCCGCCCGCGGCGCCGAGCACGAACTGCTCCCCGGCGATCAGCTTCGCGCGGACATCACTGATCGCGGCCGTGGCCGCGGCCGTGGCTTGCGCCGTCTGTGATGGACCCGTCGATGCGGGCTCAGGCGCCGATGGCTCGGTGGGGGTCTTGGGAGTCTTGGGGGTCTTCGCGGCCTTCGTGGCCTTCGGAGTCTCGGGTGTCTCGGGAGTCTCGTTGTTCGGTCCGGACATTCAGGTCCCTCCTACATGACAGGCGTCGTCCCTGTGTGACAGGCGCCGGCGCGACTGTAACGCCTGCCGATCGCTCGGGTGTCAGTATCGCGCAGTCGGTGGCTGTCCCTCAAGCCCATATCGGTGCCGTTGTGGTGCCGGCACGCCTCCAGCCGCAGAACGGTGCGGTCCACAGCCGGGGGATTGTGGGTGGGTGCGGGTCGGTGCTCCCCGTACCTCCGAGCCATCTCCCCCGGCGCCGAGATGACGATGCCCACGAGCGCGGCGCGGCCCTAGCCTCTCGGTAGCGCCGGATCGCTCAGGCAGGCGAGCGACCGGCGCCTTCCCCCTCTTGCCCGACCGTGCGTCAGACTGCGCTCGTGCGCGCGCTATCCCTGCTCCTCGTGGCCCTGCTCGTCCCTTCGGCCGTGGCTGCCGATGACGTCCCCTCTGCGGAGACTGCGGCGACCCCCGCGGCAGCGCCGTTGCTGGAGTGGGAGGTGGTGTCCCGTCGGCCCCACGACGAGTCGGCGTTCACCCAGGGCCTGCTGCTCGATGACGACGGACGGATGTTCGAGTCGACCGGCCTGTACGGCGGATCCAGCCTGCGTGAGGTCGACCCGCTCAGCGGCGAGGTCCTGCGCCGCGTAGCCGTGCCCGACGACTCGTTTGCCGAGGGGCTGGCGTTGGTCGAGGACGACCTCATCCAGCTGACCTGGCGCGCTGGTCTGGCGCGTCGCTACAGCCGCGATGGCCTCATGCTCATCGGGTCGCATGCCTACGACGGTGAGGGCTGGGGCCTGTGCCACGACGGCGAGCGCCTGGTCATGAGTGACGGCAGCGACACGCTCACGTTCCGCGATCCAATGACCTTCGCGCGGCTCGGGTCGGTGACGGTGACCGTCCTCGGCGAGTCGCTCGCTGCGCTCAACGAGCTCGAGTGCGTGGAAGGCGCCGTCTGGGCCAACGTCTGGCAGACCGACGCCATCGTGCGCATCGACCCCGCCGACGGACGCGTCACCGGCGTGCTCGACCTGGCCGGGATCGTCGAGCCCGATCCCGCCGCGAGCGACCCCTCGGCCGTGCTCAACGGCATCGCTCACGACGCAGAGGCCGGGACCTTCCTCGTGACGGGCAAGCGCTGGCCCGAGCTGGTCGAGATCCGCATCCTGGAGTAGTCGCCGGCGCCGCTAGAAGCCCGGCACCCCGGCGAGCGCGAGCTCATCGAGCAGGTGGTCGACCGTGCGTGCCTCCTGCGCGTCGAGCGTTCGCGCCGGGGCCCGCAGCACCTCCGTGGAGAAGACCCCGCTGCGGCGCAGATGCCGTTTGGCCGTGAGCAGCAGGAGTTCGAGCGAAGCCGTGGCCAGCGAGAGATACGGCAGGATCCGGCGATAGCGGTCCCGGGCCTGCTCCGTGTCGCCGGCACGTGCGGCATCGTCGATGGCCTTGATGGCCGGACCCAGGTCGCAGCCGGGGAAGCAGCCGACGGCGCCGCGTGCGATCTGCTCGAGGTAGTTCAGCCCGCCCCAGCCGGCGACCAGCTCCAGGCCGGCCGCGTGGATGGCGCTGGCCTTGGCGCCGGCGCCTGGGATCTCCGACTTCACGGCCAGCACCGAGGGCTCGGCCTCGCGCATGCGGGCAAGGGTCTCGACGTCGAGCCGCACGCCGGTGACCTGGGGTGAGTCCTGCACCATCACCGGCAGTCCGGCGGCGCCGGCCACGGCCGCATAGTGTGCGATCAGCTGGTCGGGCGTGGTGGCCTGCCTGGGCGGCAGCACCATGAGGCCCGCCGCGCCTGCCGTGGCAGCCCGACGTGCGCGATCCACCGCGACCGCGGTCGTGCCATCGAGACCTACCACGAGGGGTGCGCGACCGGCGCAGGCCTCGGCCGCGATGGCCACGACCCGATCCCGCTCGGGCTCGGTCAGGCTCCACGCCTCGGACGCCAGCTGGGGCACGGCCAGCCCGTCGACACCGAGGTCGAGCATGCGCTCGGCCAGCGCTGCCAGCTCATCCTCGAGGACGGGCTGCTCTGGCGACTCGGCGAACGGGATGTGCAAGACCGGCCGGACACCTTCGAAGGTCATCGTCACCATGATGCCCCGCTGTGCCCCCGGCTGCTCACTCGGCCTGGCCTCGGTCAGGCATCATCAGGGCATGAGCAAAGCTACTCGTGTCCCGGCATGAAGCCGCTCGTCGCGATCACCGGAGCCAGCTCGGGGATCGGTGCGGCCATCGCTCGGCAGTTCGCCGCATCCGGCCATCCTCTGCTGTTGATGGCGCGCCGTCTTGAGCGCCTGCAGGCGCTCGCGCTGCCGAACGCCATCTGCGAGCGCATCGATGTCACCGAGCGCGGCGCGGTCCGCGCGGCCATCGAACGAGCCGAGGCAGACCACGGACCGGTCGACTGTCTGGTCAACAACGCGGGCACGATGATGCTCGGGCCGCTCGAGACACAGGACCCTGGCGAGTGGGAGCGCATGCTCGAACTCAACGTGCTGGCACTGCTCGAGTCCATGGCCGCGGTCCTGGGGCCGATGCGTGAGCGCGGCGCGGGCACGATCATCAACATGAGCTCCACCTCGGGCCGCAAGGCCTTCCCTGACCACGCCGGATATACCGGTACGAAGTTCGCCGTCTCCGGCATCACCGAGAACGTACGCGAGGACGTGGCTGCCGATGGGGTGCGCGTCATCAGCATCTGCCCGGGTGCCACGAGCACCGAGATCATGGGCCACACCGCCTCGGACACCATCCGCGAGGGCTACGCCGCATGGCGCGATGAGATCGGTGGGGTGATGAACCCCGAGGACGTTGCTCGCGCCGTGCTCTTCGCCTACCAACAGCCCCCGCACGTGTGCGTGCGAGAGATCGTCCTGGCGCCCACGCGCCAGGAGAGATAGCGAGCGACCGATGCCGCTGGTAGCCGGGATCGATTCCTCGACGCAGGCCTGCCTGGTCGTCCTGCGCGACGCCGATGACGGACGGGTCGTGGCGTCGGCCGAGGCGCCCCACCCGCCAGCCCACCCGCCAGCCAGCGAGCAGTGGCCCGACGACTGGTGGTCGGCACTGTGCGCGGCAGCCGGTCAGCTCGACCTGCGCGACGTCGCGGCCATCAGCATCGATGGGCAGGGCCACGGTTCGGTCGTACTCGATGCCTCGGGACGGGCGGTGCGGCCGGCCAAGCTCTGGAACGATACGACCGCCAGCGCGGAGGCGCGGGAGCTCGTGGAAACGCTCGGGCCCGAGGCCTGGGCCCGCCGCACGGGTATCGTGCCGACGTCGGCCATCACGGTGGCAAAGCTGCTCTGGCTGCACCGGCATGAATCCGCGAAGTATGACCGCGTCGCCATCGTGCTCCTGCCGCCTGGCTACCTGACGTATCGACTCACGGGCAGTCTGGTGACCGACCGCAGCGAAGGCTCGGGTAGTGGCTTCATGGAGGCCGCCGCTTCAGCCTGGGACCTGGGTGTGCTCGCGCTCGTCGACCGCGACCGCGACTGGACCGCCGCCTTGCCCCGCATCGCGGGACCGACCGAGATCGTGGGAGCCATCACCCCCGAGGCCGCACGCGCGACGGGCTTTCCCGTTGGAGCCGTCGTCGGTCCCGGTGCCAACGACCAGCCCGTCAGTGCGCTGGCCATGGGTGTCACCGGCGACGAGGTCATCATGTCGCTGGGCACCTCCGGAACCGTGAGCGTCCGCACGGTCTCGCCCGTGGTCGACGCGACCGGAGCGGTCCAGTCGGTCGCGGATGCTGCCGGTTCCTATCGGCCGCTGGTTTGCACACAGAATGCGACCCGCGTCACCGACGCGTTCGCCGCCGTTCTGGATGTCGATCTCGATACCTTGGCCGGACTCGCGTTGCTGGCCCCCGGAGAGACGGGGCGGCCGATCCTGCTGCCCTACCTCGAGGGCGAACGCACGCCGGACCGACCAACGGCCACGGGCACGCTCACCGGCCTGCGGACCGACACGACGCGTGAAGCCTTGGCTCGCGCGTCGTTCGAAGGCGTCCTCTGCGGACTCTTCTCTGGCCTCGACCGGCTCGCCGAGGTCGGCGCACCCGACGGCGGTCGGCTCGATCCTGACCGGCGGCGGGGCCAGGTCGGTGGCCTACCGCCAGCTGGCCGCCGATATGGCGGGACGACCTGTGTTCGTGGCCGATGGGGAGGAGACCTCGGCCAGTGGCGCGGCCGTGCAGGCAGCCGCGATCTTCCACGGCGTACCCATCGATGATGTCGCGGACGCGTGGGCGCCACCACAGCGAGAGGTGGCGACGCCTCGGTCCGGGCAGGCATGCGCCGAGCTCAGGGCCAGATATCGCCAGCTGTCGGAGCTGCCCGGCCTCGACTGACCTCACCGTTCCTGGTAGCAGATGTTGATAAACATCTTGACGTGCCAAACATCATATGTTTAGGTAGGTCGCATGAGTGAGCTGCTCTACTACGACCTCAAGGAGGTCGCTGGGCTAGCGCGCAGCCTGTCCAGCCAGGTAGCACGTGAGATCGGCCGCCGGATCGTATCGGGCAACTACGCCCCCGGCGATCTGATCGAGGATGAAGCAGCGCTCGCCGCCCGCTACCAGGTCAGTCGCTCCGTGGTGCGCGATGCCGTCAAGATCCTCGTCGGCAAGGGCCTGCTCGAAGTGCGACGCGGCATCGGCACACGCGTGCGGCCCCGTTCCAGCTGGGGACTGCTCGACGACGACGTCCTGGCGTGGCACCAGTCCATCCCGCCGAGCAGCTCGGACCTGCGACAGCTTCTGGAAGTACGGCAGGTCGTCGAGCCGCACGCCGCGGGCTGGGCGGCTGAGCGTGGCACCGAGGACGAGGTCGGGCTCATCCGCGCGGCCCTCGAACGCATGGAGCATGCCCAGGGCTCAGTCGAGGATTTCGTCGTGGCTGACGCCGCGTTCCACCGATCGGTGCTGCGCGCGGCCAAGAACGAGTTCCTGGGCGCCTTCGAGGGCGCCATCTTCTCAGCCCTGCTGGGCAGCATCCGCTTGACCAACAAGTCATCGAGTGAGAACGCGGAGTCGATGCCATTCCACGTTGCGGTCTGTGAGGCCATCGAGGCCCGTGAAGCCGGCCCTGCCGGTCAGGCCATGCAGCGTCTGCTGGGTGACACGAACCGACGTTTGGGAGGACGCCTATTCGAGGAGACCTGAACTGACGCCCGGTCAAGTCGACCGGGGTCGCTCTCCGATCCCGCTGGAAAGGGAGTTTCCAAGGGACCCCGGCTGAGCCGGGGCGGAACGAGAGTAGGGCCGGACTTGAGAAGGCCCACGACGACATGGAGGAGTCGATGAATCGCACACAACGAACCCTGGTCCGCGCCGGCGTGGGCCTCGCAACGGTAGCACTGGCAGCCTCGAGCCTCGGTTCGGCGGCTCTGGCACAGGATGACGAGAAGTACGTCGCCATGCTCCTGCCGGAGAACGTGAACCCGCGCTGGGAGAGCCAGGACGCGGCGTTCTTCGTCGAGCACATGGCCGAGTACGCACCCGACGCGGTGGTCGAGGTCTTCAACGCCAACAACGACACCGCTACCCAGCAGCAGCAGGCCGAGCAGGCCCTGACCAACGGCGCCGACGTCCTGGTGGTCATCCCTATCGACGGTGAGGCCGCGGCGATCATCGCCGACTTCGCCGAGGAAGAGGGCATCCCGGCCCTCGCGTACGACCGCATGATGCAGTCGGAGAACACCGACTTCTGGGTCCAGGCCTCGATGTTCGAGACCGGGCGCTCCCAGGCACAGCACGTGGTCGACAACACTGCTGAGGGCGATACGCTGGTCCTGCTCAAGGGCTCGCCGACCGACCCCAACGCGGGCGTCATCTTCTCCGGCCAGATGGACGTGCTGCAGCCGCTCTTCGACAGCGGCGAGCGCGTCCTCGGCTACGAGAACTGGACCCAGGGTTGGGACCCGGCCATCGCCCGCCAGTCCATGGACCAGGCGCTGACCGACCTCGACAACGACGTCCAGGGTGTCGTCTCCTCGAACGACGGCAACGCGGCTGCCGCGATCGCCTCGCTCGACGAGCAGGGCATGGCCGGCAGCGTTCCGGTGAGCGGTCTTGACGGCACCGTCCAGGCGCTGCAGCTGATGCTGTTGGGCGAGCAGACCCAGTCGGTCTGGCGCCCATTCGACACGATGGCTGACATCACGGCCCAGGTCGTGGCCCGGCTACTCGAGGGTGAGAGCGTGGACGACCTCGTCGACGGCACCGTCGAGAACGCTGCCGGCGCACAGATCCCCTTCGTGCCGATCCCGCACTACTCGGCCGTCGGCGAAGAGGGCGTCGCCTACATCATCGAGAACGATCCCTCGATCACCAAGGAAGACGTCTGCCAGGGCGAGGCCGCTGAGACCGCGTTCTGCCAGGCATAGGAAGGAAGCACACGCTCCGATGACTGCGGAACCGCAGCACCCAGCGGGGACTCGATCCCCGCTGGGTGAGCCGCCGGCGGGGACCTCGTCCCCGCCGCGCGAACCCCACCTCAAGGTGGCCGGTGTCGTCAAGCACTTCGGTGGTGTCGAAGCGCTGGCCGGAGTCGACTTCGAGCTACGGCGCGGCGAGGTCATGGGCCTCGTGGGGGACAACGGCGCCGGCAAGTCGACGCTCATGAAGATCCTCGCGGGTGCCCACACGGCCGATGCTGGCCAGTTCTACATCGAGGGCCAGCAGGTGACCATCTCCTCGCCGCATGAGGCTTCGGAGTTGGGCATCCAGATCGTGTACCAGGATCTGGCGCTGTGCGAGAACCTCGACGTCACCGCCAACCTCTTCCTGGGCAACGAGCCGGTCCTCAGTGGCTGGGCCAGGTTCCTGCCCGAGCGGCTTCGTCCGATCGATGGCCTCAACATGGAACTCGAGGCTCTCGCTGCCGTAGACCGCCTCGACGTGCGTACCCTCAAGTCTGTGCGCGCCAAGGTCGGCGTCCTCTCGGGAGGCCAGCGCCAGGCCGTGGCCATCGCCCGCGCCGTGGGAAGCGAGTCGTCCATCCTCCTGCTCGACGAACCGACTGCCGCCTTGGGCGTGGCCCAGACCGCGCAGGTCCTCAATGCCGTGCGGCGACTGCGCGAGAGCGACCACGCCATCGTCTATATCTCGCACAACCTGGGCGACGTCTTCGAGATCACCGACCGCATCACGGTCCTGCGTCAGGGCACGAACGTGGGTGTCTTCGAGACAGCCCAGACCAACAACGACGAGATCGTGGCTGCCATCACCAGCGGCCGTGAGCTGGGGAACGGCAACCGTGGCTAGCGCCGCGAACCGCGTACTCAGCGCGCTCGGCACCATGCGCGAGTCGCGCTTCGGCTCGTTCATCCCAGTCATGGTCGCGCTCGTGGCGATCTGGGCCTACTTCGGGCTGACCGAGCCCAACTTCCTCAGCCCGCGCAACTTCCACTTCCTGTTCCTACAGAGCGCGGTCGTGGGCACGCTCGCGGTGGGCATCACCATCGTTCTCCTTATCGGCGACATCGACCTGTCGGCCGCCGCTATGGCTGGTGTCTGCGCCGCGCTACTCGCGGTCCTCATCACCAATGAAGGCGTGCCCGTCCCCATCGCCATCGTTGTGGTCGTGGTAACCGGGATCCTGCTGAGCGGCGCCGAGGGTGTGATCGTGGCGTTCGTCAGGATCCCCTCGTTCGTGGTCACGCTCGCCGGGCTCCTCGTATTCCAGGGCCTGATGCTCAAGGTCCTGGGCATCCACGGGGCTCTCAACATGCGCGATCCATTCATCCGCGGTCTCACGACCACCGAGCTGCCCAACGAGGTTGGCTG
Source organism: uncultured Chloroflexia bacterium (assembly GCA_963752475.1). Lineage (GTDB taxonomy): Bacteria > Chloroflexota > Limnocylindria > Limnocylindrales > CSP1-4 > JAFMJV01. The sequence goes on from CAVVYR010000006.1 coordinate 194,584, forward strand.
GATGCTGGTGGCCCTGGGCGTGGTTGCGCTGGCTATCGTCGTCTGGCGCAACCGACGCAAGCGCGCCAGTCTGGGGCTGGAGCTCGACCCCATCTACGCGGATGCGGCCAAGGTGGTGGGCTTCGGTCTGCTCTCCGGCATCGGCGTGGCCATCCTCAACGGCTACCGCGGCGTGCCCGTCGTGGTTGTCTTGCTGCTGACCGTTACAGCGATCCTTGGCTGGATCACTACCTCGACCCGCTTCGGTCGCTCGCTCTTCGCAGTCGGTGGCAACACCGAGTCCGCTCGCCGCGTGGGTATCTCCATCACGTGGACCCGCGTCGCGGCCTTCGGCATCGTCGGCCTCATGGCGGCCTTCGCCGGGATCGTCGGCGCGTCGCGCTTCGCGTCGGTCTCGTACAACGCCTTTGCCGGCGGCCCGTTGTTGCTCAACGCCATCGGAGCGGCCGTCATCGGCGGTACCTCACTCTTCGGCGGTCGCGGCAGCGTATGGAACGCGATCCTTGGCGCGCTCGTCATCGGCTCGGTCGGTAACGGCCTCGATCTCGGCGGTGCCACCGCGGCCGACAAGTTCATCATTTCCGGCGCGATCTTGCTGCTCGCAGTCTCGCTCGACGCCGTCTCGCGCAGGGGCGCACAACAGACCCGGTAGGGGAGGAGTATCGGATATGAGGACCTTCAGGATCGCCGCTCTGGACAAGCCCATCTCGGTCATGGGCTTGGGCACGATGATCTTCCATCCCGACACGCAGGAGCGGGACAACAGCCTGCTCGATGCCTTCGTCGAGGGCGGTGGCACCTACATCGACACCGCCGAAGTCTACGGAGCCGTGGAGGAGCATGGCTACTCCGAGATGGTCATCGGGGAGTGGCTGAGCGCCCGGCCGGGCATGCGCGAGAGGATCGTGCTCACGACCAAGGGGCTGATTCCGGGCTACTGCGCACCCATCCATCCGGGCGGCGCGAAGATCGACCCGGAGTCCATCCACAAGGCCATCGAGATCTCGCTCGGGAAGCTGCAGACCGACTACCTCGACATGTGGATGTTCCACCGCGACGACCCGAGCCATCCGGTGGGCCCGCTGGTCGACGCCCTCGACGAGGAGGTCAAGGCCGGACGCATTCGCAGCTACGGCGGCTCCAACTGGACAACCTCCCGCATCGCCGAGGCCATCGCCTACGCCCGCGAGAACGGCAAGGCCGAGATGAGCGCGTCGAGCCCGAACTTCTCGCTGGCCCAGGCCAAGGAACCGTTCTGGCCGGACACCGTAGTGACCGATGGCGCGGATAAGCAGTGGTTCGCCGACAACCAGCTTCTGCTGGTGGCGTGGTCGGCGCTCGGACGTGGCTTCTTTGCCAAGGCCGATCCGGCTGACCAGAGTGATGCCGATCTGGTGCGCGTCTTCTACTCCGAAGAGAACTTCGCGCGCAAGGCACGGGCTGAGGAGTTCGGCGCCGCCAAGGGCATGTCCATGTTCGAGATCGCCCTGGCCTATGTCACCAGCCAGCCCTTCCCGGCAGTGGCGCTCAGCGGTCCCGAGACCGTCGAGCAGGTTGCGTCGTCCATCGCCGCCGGCGACCTTGAGCTGAGCGCCGCCGAGCGCGACTGGCTCGACCTGACGAGCGACGAGCGACCGTTCTAGCACCCGCTGATCCTGAGGAGGACCTGACATGCCAGAAGCCATGAAGATGTACATCGGCGGCGAACTCGTCGATGCCAAGTCCGGGGCCACGCACGACGTCGTCAACCCCGGTACCGAGGAGGTCGTGGGCTCCATCGCCTGGGCGGGAGCCGCCGACGCGGAGATCGCCCTGCAGGCCGCGGACGAGGCTTTCGAGAGCTGGTCGCGCACACCGATCGCCGAGCGCACCAAGTGGATGAGCAAGCTGCGTGACGCGGTCATCGCCGACCAGGAGAAGCTGCGCGAGCTCATCAGCCTCGAGATGGGCAAGAACTGGGCCGGCACGGAGGAGGACTACGAGTCCCTGCGCAACAGCCTCCACTTCTATGCGGAGGAGATCACGCGCCATCGCCCCGAGGCGCTCGTCGATCGCGACGGGTCGCACAGCCACTGGCTGGTGAACGAGCCGGTTGGCGTGGCCGTGGCCTTCATCGCCTGGAACTTCCCTCTGCTCAACTTCGCCTTCAAGATCGGCCCGGCCATGGCGGCTGGCTGTCCGACCATCATCAAGCCCTCTGCGGCGTCCCCGCTATCGGCCTATCGCGTCGGCGAGCTGTGCGCTGACGTAGGCCTGCCGCCAGGCGCCGTCAACATCCTGTGCGGCCCGTCGGCTGAGGTCGGCGACACGCTTTCGGAGTCCACCATCCCGGCACTCATCACCATCATCGGCTCAGTGGCAACCGGTCGCCACGTGATGCGCGTGGGCGCCAGCTCCATCAAGCGGTACTCGATGGAGCTGGGCGGCAACGCCCCGGTGCTCGTCTTCGCGGACTCCGATCTCGACCTCGCGGCCGAGATCGTGGGCAACGTCAAGTTCGGCAACGCCGGCCAGATCTGCGTGACCCCGAACCGCGTCTTCGTGGAGGAGTCCGTGGCGGCGGCCTTCAAGCAGAAGCTCGTCGATCGGGCCAACTCGACCACGGTCGGGTGGGAGCTGCGTGGTGACGTGGACATGGGTCCGCTGATCGACGCGAAGGCGTGGGAGCGCGTCGACAAACTGGTGCAGGACGCCATCGCCGACGGCGCCAACCTCCTCGCGGGCGGTGGTCGCCCTGCCGGCCTCGAGAAGGGCAACTACTACTCACCCACGGTCATCGACGGCGTCACGCCCGAGATGCGCATCTACCAGGAGGAGATCTTCGGACCGGTCGTCAGCATCATCGACTTCACCGACGAGGACGCTGTGCTCAAGGCAGCCAACGAGACCGATGCCGGGCTGACCGCCTACGTCTTCACCCGGGATCTGGCCAAGGCCGACCGGTTGGCGGCCCATCTGCGCTTCGGTGAGGTGCAGATCAACGGTGTGAAGTACGACATCGACCTGCCACACGGCGGCATCAAGCAGTCCGGCATCAGTTGCGATTGCTCGCACCTGGCCCTGGAGGACTACTTCGCGACGAAGCGGATCTCACGCGGGCTGGTGGCATAGGACGCCACTGATGAAGATCACCGAGGTCGTCAGCCACGTCCTTCGGTACGACCTGCCGGAGGAACTCGGCTACTCGCAGCAGTACTACTCGGCGCGCACCGCGCATCTCGTGGAGGTCCGCACCGACGAAGGGCTCGTCGGTTGGGGCGAGTCGTTCGGCCCCGGCAACGTCGCGCTGGCTAACAAGACGATCGTCGAGCGGGTCATCCAGCCACTCATCGTGGGCCGTGATCCGCTCGACCGCGAGGTCATCTGGCACGACGTCTACAACCTGCTGCGTGATCACGGCCAGAAGGGCATGCCCATCCAGGCGCTCTCCGGGATCGACATCGCGCTGTGGGACCTGTCTGCCCGGATCGCGGGACTGCCGCTATCGAAGATGATGGGCGGTCAGTTCCGCGAGCGGGTGCCCGTGTACGGCTACGGCATGATGCTCAAGCGCGAGGACACGGCAGCTCACGTCGCCCGCTTCCGTGACGAGGCGGCGGGTATCAAGGCTGACGGCTTCCGCGCGACCAAGATGAAGGTGGGCCTCGGTATCGCTGACGATATCCGGCTCGCCGAGGCCGTTCGACTGGGCGTCGGAGACGACTTCGACTTCATGGTCGACGCCAACCACTGCTACACCCTGGGCGATGCCATGCGCGTCGGCCATGCGCTCGATGACCTGGGTGCCTATTGGTTCGAGGAGCCGGTGGCGCCAGAGGACCAGGAGGGCTATCACGAGCTGCGTGTGGCACTCGACACCAACGTCTCGGGGGGAGAGGTCGAGTACACACGTTGGGGCTGGCGACAGCTTCTCGAAGGGCGTTGTCTCGACATCGCCCAGCCTGAGGTCTGCGCCCTCGGTGGCATCAGCGAGTTCCTCAAGGTGCTCTCGATGGCACACACGCACCTGACGCCGGTCGTGCCCCATGTGTGGGGCTCTGCCGTGGCCATCGCCGTCAATCTCCATCTGCTTGCGGCCATGCCGCCGGTCCCCGGGGGCATGTACCCACGCGAGCCGATGCTCGAGTTCGACACCACCCACAACCTGTTCCGCGACGAGTTGCTGCAGGAGCCGCTCGACATCCAGGGACAAGTCAAGCGGAACGGTGGCTACGCCTCGATCCCGACCGGCCCGGGCCTGGGCGTCGTGCCCGACCGCGAATTCATCGCACACTACGAGGTGACGTGACCTCACCGCCACACGCACCGATCAAAGGGGCGGCTGTCGGATCGACCCCTGACCACAGGAGGACCCCATGAGCCCTGCAGATCAGGAGCGCCCGCTCGTCGTCACGCTCGGCGAGATCATGATGCGGCTCAAGTCGCCCGGTCATGAGCGCCTGTTCCAGTCGGGTGCGCTGGAGGCGACGTTCGCCGGAGGCGAGGCCAACGTGGCCGTGTCGGTGGCCAACTACGGCCTGAGGGCGCGCTACGTCACGGCTCTGCCGGCCAACCCCCTCGGTGATGCGGCGGTGCGCGCGCTGCGCACGATGGAGGTCGAGACCGACCACATCATCCGTCGCGAGGGGCGCCTGGGCATCTACTTCGTCGAGGCCGGCGCCTCGCAGCGGGCCTCCACCGTGGTCTACGACCGGACGGGTGCGGCCATCGCGCAGGCCGAGCCCCAGGAGTTCGACTGGCAGGCCATCTTCAGCGGTGCTCGCTGGTTCCACATCTCGGGCATCACGCCGGCGCTCTCGGAGACCGCTGCGGCGCTGACCGAGGCGGCGCTCAAGGCGGCCAAGGCGGCCGGGGCCACGACCTCGATCGACCTCAACTACCGGGCCAAGCTGTGGAACTACGGCAAGTCGGCACCGGAGGTCATGCGACCGCTGATGGATCACGTCGATGTGGCCATCGGCAACGAGGAGGATGCCCAGCAAGCGCTGGGGCTGGCGGCGACAGCAGACGTGACCTCGGGCGAGCTCGATCACTCCGTCTATGAGGCTTTGACGCAGCGCGTCATCGATGAGTTCCCGAACCTCTCGGCCGTGGCCATCACGTTGCGTGAGAGCCGCAGCGCCGACATCAACGGCTGGTCGGCCTGCCTGCGCGACGCCGACGGCTTCTATCTGAGCCGGCACTACGATATCCACGACATCGTCGATCGAGTGGGCGGCGGCGACTCCTTCGCCGGCGGGCTCATCTTCGGGCTCGTCGACGGACGCTCGGCGCAGGACGCGCTCGAGTTCGCCGTGGCCGCCAGCTGCCTCAAGCATTCGATCCCGGGTGACTTCAACCGGGTCAGCATCACCGAGGTCGAGAAGCTCGCCGGCGGCGACGCCTCCGGCCGTGTCAGCCGCTAGAACGGAGTCCCTGATGACCGACCGACCACCGATCCCTGACCTGCTGCGCGAGTCGAAGGTCATCGCCATCGGGCGCAACGTGCCGCCCGCGCGGGCGGCGAGCATCGGCGAGGCCTTCGCCGCGGGGGGCGTGCGCGTGATGGAGCTCACGCTGAACGAACCGGAGGACGAAGCCCTGCGGTCGATCGCCGCACTGGCCGCCGTGGCCGATGATCTGGGGGCACTCGTCGGTGCGGGGACCGTGCTCTCGATCGGGGCGGCCAGGCGGGCCGTCGATGCCGGTGCCCGCTTCATCGTGTCGCCGCACACCGACGCGGAGCTCATCTCCTGGTGTGCCCTCGGCGGCGTGCCCTGCTACCCCGGTGCCCTCTCACCGACGGAGATCCACACCGCCTGGTCGGCCGGTGCCAGCGCCGTCAAGCTGTTCCCCGCCGCGGCCGTCGGGACGGGATACCTCAAGCAGATCGCGGGACCGTTCCCCGACATCCCGTTCGTGCCCACCGGTGGTGTCTCGGCCGAGACCGCCGGTGACTGGATCGCGGCCGGCGCGGTGGCCGTGGGCATGGGCGGCTGGCTCATCGGCGACGGCGAGCCGGCCGGCATCACCGAGCGCTCGAAGCAGGTCGCGGCCGCCGTTTCGGGCTGACCCGAGGGGGAAAGTGGCGCCCTCGGACATGACGGTGAACATGACCGAAGGCACCGCCCAAACGGTAGAGCCGAGTCCACGCCGCGGCAACGACTTTCGCAACGCGAGCCGTGAAATGTCGCCCAGCCGCAAACGAGCTTCGAGATGGTCCGGCCGGGTGGTGTTGAGAGGTCATGCACATCGACGTGCGCTGGCGCGACGAGGTCGTGCGCGGGGTACCGGCCATCACCGCGCCCATCCCTACGAGCCCGAGCCGCAGTACCGTTGGTACTACGAAGACGGAGGCGTACCCGAGTGGTGAAGACGGAGCTGGCACACCGGATGTGGGGCGACTGGCCCTCGGTCCTGCTCTCGACCGACGCGGTCGAGCTGGAGGTCCTGAGCGAGGTCGGCGCGCGCGTCGTGTCCCTGCGCGACAAGCGGCGTGACCGCGAGTGGCTGCTGCAGGGTCAGAAGCCGCGTGACCTCGACTACATGGACTGGGCCGACGAGGACGCCGTCTTCGCCGGACGTGAGTCGTTCGGCTGGGACGAGTGCCTCCCGACGACCGCGCCGTGTGATGACCCCACCGAGCCCGGTGCGGTCCTGCGCGATCACGGTGACCAGTGGGGCCGCGGCGCGTACCTCCGTCTCGACCACGCCGGGGGAGCCGTCGAGCACAGCTGGGCTGCGCCTCGCTGGGACTACCGGTTGCATCGCCGTCTCTCCTTCGCCGACGAGTCGACGGTGCTGGCCGAGTACAGGGTCCAAAGCCAGGCCGATCAGCCGCTGCCGATCCACTGGGCCCAGCATCCGGTGATCCGGCCCGAGCCCGGGAGCTACATCGACCTGCCCGAGGTGCACACGGTGCGCTGTTCGTGGCGCAACGGCATCGACCTGCCGGATGAGACGACCTGGCCCAAGGCCACGCTGGGCGACGGCTCCGAGAAGGACCTGGCCTGCGTGGGCAGCGGTGAGGGTTGGGCGACCGTGCTCTACGCCGACGCGCGCGAGGGCGCTCGCGTCGTGGCGCCCGACGGGGCCCGGCTGGACTTCGAGTGGGACCACGAGTTCGCTCCGGCCCTGCGCGTGTGGATCTCCTGCGGGGGCTGGCCGCCCGACGCCGAACCCTCGGAGCAGATCGCGCTCGAGCCCTGCACCTCGATGCATGACCATCTGGCGGGTGCCATGGCCGACGGGGAGGAGCGGATCCTGCGGCCCGGCGAGAGCCTCCACTGGTGGGTGCGGCTGGCCCTCTCCTGATCCCCTCGCGGATCGCCGCACGTTGACGTACAAGCCACTTCGCACGATGAGATGAGGACGATGGTCGACAGGCTCCGGACAGGACGGCTCGAAGACGAGGTCGCCATCGTCACCGGTGGCGGTCAAGGCATCGGTGCTGCCATCAGCAGGTTCTTTGCGCGCGAGGGCGCACGCGTCGTCATCGCCCAACGCTCGAGCGGGACCGGCGAGGCACAGGCTCAGGTCATCCGGGCTGATGGCGGTCAGGCACAGGCGATCGCCACCGACGTCACCAGGGCCAGCGATATCGAGGCCCTCGTGGCCGGCACCATCGAAGCCTTCGGACCGCCCAGCATCCTCGTCAACAACGCTGGCGTCTCCGTGTACGAGGACCCGCTGAGGCTCGACCGCGAGGCCTGGGATCGGTGCATGCGCGTGGATCTGGACGCGGTCTGGTGGTTGAGCCAGGCCGTCCTGCCGCACATGCTGGAGGCCGGCCATGGCGCCATCGTCAACATCGCCTCCTCCCATTCCTTCCAGATCATCCCCGGCTGCTTCCCCTATCCGGTGGCCAAGCACGGGCTCATCGGGCTGACGCGAGCGCTGGCTGCGGAGTACGGTGCGCGGGGCGTGCGCATCAACGCCATCTGCCCCGGGTACATCGAGACCGATGGGCTGCAGGCCTACCTCGAGTCCTTCCCCGACCCGGCGGCCGAGCGCGAGCGCGTGGGTGGCCGTCACGTCGTCGCGCGCATCGGTTCACCGGAGGAAGTGGCCGGTCCGGCGCTCTTCCTGGCGTCGTCGGAGGCCTCGTTCATCACCGGCGAGTCGCTCGTCGTCGATGGCGGGATGACCATCGTGACCAATGGCCACGGACTGCCGTTCGTGCCAGGACAGGGCCCAAGCGGCGTCACATCCGGGGTCGACACCTCGCCACGCAGCGGGCCCGCCAGGGCCACCGAAACAGGGGGAACCAGATGACGATGAGCCATCGCGACCGTGTCACGGCCGCCCTGCAGCGCGAAGAGCCGGACCGCTGCCCCATGCAGATCAGCTTCACGCCCGAGTTCGCCGACCGGCTACGCGAGGACATGGGCGTCCGCGGCGAGCTCAACGTGGCTCGCGGGGGCGAGCACAATCCGCACGGCGGCGGCAACACCTACGAGCTGGAGCGCGCCATCGGCTCCGATCTCATCCTGACCTCGGTCGGCTGGGCCAACAACTACTACGCCGACCACGGCACCTACACCGACGAGTGGGGTGTGACCTGGCAGGAGCATCCTTACGAGACGCAGTTCGGCACCGGTCACTACACCGAGATGGTGGGCTTCCCCCTGGCCGACGACGAGGCCATCGACTCGTACGTCCCGCCCGACCCGAACCGCCCCGAGCTCTACGTCGACTCCGAGCGCGTCATCCGCGAGTACGGCGACGACTACTGGATCGTGGGCGTGACGGTCACCACCATCTTCGAGACCGCCTGGGCCCTGCGCGGCTACGAACGGCTGCTGATGGACCTGGTCATCAACCCCGAGATCGCCGATCGCGTCCTCGAGATCCCATTCCGCTACCACCTCACCGCGGCCGAGAGACTGGCCTCGATGGGCGTCGACATGATCTGGACCGGCGACGACATCGGCAGCCAGAAGGGCATGCTCTTCCACCCCGACACCTGGCGCCGCTTCCTCAAGCCACGCATGGCCGAGCTGGTCAGCCGGGTCAAAGCCATCAACCCGGAGCTCAAGGTGGCCTATCACACCGACGGCGACGTACGCGAGGTCATCCCCGAACTCATCGACATCGGCATCGACGTGCTCAACCCCGTGCAGCCGGCGTGCATGGACCCGGCCGAGCTCAAGCGGGACTACGGCGACGAACTCCTCTTCTGGGGCTCGCTCGATGAGCAGAAGACGCTGCCCTTCGGCTCGGCGCAGGACGTGCGCGAGGAGATCGACCTGCGGCTGCGCACGATCGGCGCGGGCGGTGGACTCATCCTGGGCCCGACCCACCACGTCCAGCTCGACACGCCGCTGGAGAACTTCTGGGCCATGATCGAGACGATCCGCGAGACGTCGTACCAGTCGCTCGCTCGGTAACGATAACCGGGCGTCCACGCGGCCCGTCCGAATAGGGACCGATGGACCCCGATTCCCCGCTGCTGGGAACGTAGAATGAGCCTGCTAGGCCTGTAGCCCCCGCGGGTCTCGTTATCGCGCGGGCGGCACCTGGGCCGAGGCCACTCTGACCAACGATCCCGAGAAGGGGGCGTATGCCGATCCCGTATAGCAAACCGACTCCGCCGAACGACGACAAGCGATGGAAGATCGTCGCCACGCGGATGCGTCGCCTGGGTGACCGACCCGAGGCGCTCATCGAAGCCCTGCACGCCGCACAGGAGGCCTTCGGCTTCCTCGACGACGACGCGCTCGAGTTCGTGGGCGACACGCTCGGCGTCCCGCACTCCCGCGTCTTCGGCGTCGCTACGTTCTACTCGTTCTTCACGCTCAAGCCCCAGGGCGACCACACCTGCGTGGTCTGCACCGGCACCGCCTGCTACATCACCGGTGCGGGCGACATCATCGAGGCCTTCGGTGACCAGCTCGGCGTCAAGCCCAAGGGCACCACCGATGACGGCAAGATCTCGCTGCTGACGGCGCGATGCATCGGCGCCTGCAGCCTCGCCCCGGCCGTGGTGGTCGACGGTGAGATGAAGGGCAAGGCCCGGATCGATGAGCTTATGGCTGAACTGGAGGCGATGTGAGCGACAGCGCAACCGCGGCACGCCCCAAGCGTCACCGCACCATCAAGATCGACGAGAACGCCGGACCGCCGCGCGCGACCGCCCGCGTCTGCGAGGCCGCGTCGTGTGTCAGCGGCAACGCCAGCGACGTCACCGCGCGCCTGCGTGAGCTGACCAACGAGCAGGATGACGTCGAGATCAAGCGCGTCGGCTGCCTCGGCCTCTGCGCCGCCGGCCCGCTGGTCGAGATCGCCCAGACCGGCGAGATGGTCGAGCAAGTCGACCCCGAGAACGTCCAGCCGGTGATCGACGCGCTGGCCAAGGTCAAGCCGGACTCCAAGCGCCAGGAACAGGCGCCCTTCTTCGAGAAGCAGGTCCGGGTGGCCACGGAGAACTTCGGCAAGGTCGACCCCGAGAGCCTCGACGACTACATCGCCGCCGGCGGCTTCCAGGCCCTGCGCCGGGTGCTGTCGGAGATGAGCTCGGCCGAGGTTCGCGACGAGGTCATGGAGTCCGGTCTCCGCGGTCGCGGTGGTGCCGGCTTCCCGACCGGCCTCAAGTGGACCACCGTGGCCAAGGCCAGCGGTGACAAGAAGTACGTCATCTGCAACGCGGACGAGGGTGACCCGGGTGCGTTCATGGATCGCAGTGTCCTCGAGAGCGACCCCTTCCGGGTGCTCGAGGGCATGGCCATCGGGGCCTTCGCGGTCCACGCCACCGAGGGCTATGTCTACTGCCGTGCGGAGTATCCGCTGGCGGTGCAGCGTCTGCGTACGGCCATCCGACTCGCACAGCGCGCTGGCTACCTCGGTGACGGCATCATGGACACGTCCTTCAGCTTCAACGTGCAGATCCGCCTCGGTGCAGGTGCGTTCGTGTGTGGCGAGGAGACGGCCCTGATCTCGTCGGTCGAAGGACGTCGCGGCACGCCCCGACCCCGCCCGCCGTATCCCGCGGTGGCCGGCCTGTGGGGCAGCCCCACGCTCATCAACAACGTCGAGTCCCTGGCCAGCGTGCCCAAGATCGTGCGCGAGGGCCCAGAGGGCTATGCCGAGATCGGCGTGGGCAAGTCGAAGGGCACCAAGGTCTTCGCGCTCGCCGGCCGCGTAGTCAACACCGGCATGGTCGAGGTCCCCATGGGCATGACCCTGCGGGAGATCATCTTCGATATCGGTGGCGGCATCCCGGAGGGCCGGCCCTTCAAGGCGGTCCAGACGGGCGGCCCGTCGGGTGGCTGCATCCCCGAGGAGCACCTCGACACTCCGGTCAGCTACGAGACCCTCATCGAGCTCGGCTCGTTCATGGGCTCGGGCGGCATGATCGTCATGGACGATACGTCCTGCATGGTCGACGTCGCCAAGTACTTCCAGGACTTCTGTCGTGACGAGTCGTGCGGCAAGTGCACGCCCTGTCGCGTCGGCACCACCCAGATGTACATGCTCCTCGACCTCATCACCAAGGGTGAGGCCACGGAGCGCGATCTGGCCCAGCTCGAGCGGCTGGCCGGCATCGTCCAGAAGATGTCCCTCTGCGGCCTCGGCCAAGGTGCCCCCAACCCGATCTTCAGCACGCTGCGCTACTTCCGGGATGAGTACATGGCGCACATCGTCGACAAGACCTGTCCCGCCGGCGTCTGTTCCATCTCCAAGCCAGCTGAGGTAGTGGCATGAGCGACGTCTTTACGCTGACCATCGACGGCAAGGACGTCGCTGGCAACGAAGGCCAGACCGTGATGGAGGTGGCCGAAGAGAATGGCATCGACATCCCTGGTCTGTGCCACATGGAGGGCATCACCGACCGTGGTGCCTGCCGCCTGTGCATGGTCGAGATCGCGGGTTCACCCAAGCTCGCGGCCGCCTGCATGACCAAGATCGCCGAGGGCATGGACATCACCGCGCACTCGGACAAGCTGCTCGAGTATCGGCAGTCGATCACCGAGATGATGTTCATGGAGCGCAACCACGTCTGCGCCGTGTGCGTCGCCAACAACCATTGCGAACTTCAGAACATGGCCGACGAGCTTGGTATCAAGCACTTCGACCTGCCCCGTATCAACCCTGACGTCGACATCGACGCCAGCCACAAGTTCTTCGCCATCGATCACAACCGCTGCATCCTGTGCCTGCGCTGCGTGCGGGTCTGCGATGAGATCGAGGGCGCACACACCTGGGACGTCATGCACCGCGGTCTCGAGACCCGGGTGCAGACGGACATGGGCCAGCCCTGGGGCGAGTCCACGACCTGCACCAGCTGTGGCAAGTGCGTCCAGGTCTGTCCCACCGGCGCGCTCTTCGAGAAGGGCCGACCGGTCGCAGCCGGTAGCAAGGACCGCCGCCCGTTCCTTCCGTGGCTGAAGGTGGTCCGAGAGGAGCGCGGTCTATGAGTGAGTCAAAGAAGCCAACCGTCGCGACCGTCTGGCTGGACGGGTGCTCGGGATGCCACATGTCCCTGCTGGACATGGACGAGCGCATCCTCGACATCTTCACCCGGTCGGACCTCGTGTACAGCCCGCTGGTCGATTTCAAGGACTATCCCGACGAGGTGGACGTCTGCCTCGTCGAGGGTGCGGTGTCGAGCCAGGACGATCTGGACAAGGTCAAGAAGGTGCGCGAGCACACCAAGACGATCATCGCCTTCGGCGACTGTGCGGTCACCTCGAACGTGCCCGGCATGCGCAACCCCTTCGGCACGCAGGCCATCCTCGACCGCGCCTACCACGAGAACGTCACCGTCAACCCGCAGACACCCACCGAGAACGTGCCGCCGCTGCTGGCGATGTCCAAGCCGGTCCATACGATCATCGACGTGGACGTCTTCCTGCCCGGTTGCCCGCCGTCGGCGGACCTCATCTACACCATGCTCGACGACCTGCTCTCCGGCCGCGTGCCGGAGGTCGCCGGCTCGCGGTTCGGCCGCTAAGGGAGCCCCCACCCATGAGCAAGACCATCACCATCGATCCGGTCACGCGGATCGAAGGCCACTCCAAGATCACCATCCAGCTCGACGAGGGCGGCCAGGTCACGGACGCCCACTTCCACGTCACGCAGTTCCGAGGGTTCGAGAAGATCGTCGAGGGCCGTCCGGTCCACGAGATGCCCTCGATCATGGCCCGTATCTGCGGCATCTGCCCGGTCAGTCACCTCGTCGCCTCGGCCAAGGCCGTGGACGACATCCTGGCCGTGGACCCGCCGCCCGCGGGTGCCGACATCCGCCGGCTCATCAATCTTGGCCAGATCGTGCAGTCGAACGCGCTCTCGTTCTTCCATCTCTCCAGCCCTGACCTGCTCTTCGGCTTCGACGCCGACATGTCCAAGCGCCACATCGTGGGCGTGGCCCAGGAGAACCCGCAGCTGGCCAAGGACGGCATCGCCCTGCGCAAGTGGGGCCAGCAGATCATCGAGCGCCTCGGCGGCAAGCGCATCCATCCCGGCGGGGTCATCCCCGGCGGTGTGGCCGAGCCGCTGACCGAGGAGGTCCGCGACGAGATCCTGGCGGGTGTGCCGGAGGCCCTCGAGCGCATCACCCGCACCATCGAGTGGTACAAGAGCAAGATGATGGGCTGGGAGGAGGAGGCCACCCACTTCGGTGACTTCCGCTCCGCCTTCATGGCCCTCGTCGACGAGAAGGGCAACGTGGACCACTACGGTGGCCGCCTGCGCTTCGTCGATGCAGACGGCTCGGTGCTCGAGGACTTCGACCCCAAGGACTTCAACGACTACATCGGCGAAGCCGTGGAGCCGTGGTCCTACCTCAAGTCCACGTACTACAAGCCCATGGGCTACCCCGACGGCATCTACCGCGTGGGCCCGCTCGCGCGCATGAACGTGGCCGAGGCCTGCGGTACGCCGCGTGCCGACGAGGAGCTCAAGAAGTTCCGCTGGCGCGTCGGCCGGGTGGCGAGCTCGTCCTTCCACCAGCACTACGCGCGCCTCATCGACCTGCTCCACTGCATCGAGAAGATCGACCAGATCCTCAACAAGCCGGAGATCATGTCGACACATGTGACGGCCACCGCGGGCATCAACCGCAACGAGGGCATCGGCTGCTCCGAGGCTCCGCGTGGCACCCTGATGCACCACTACAAGGTGGACGACAACGGCCTGGTCGAGTGGGCCAACCTCGTCATCGCCACCGGCCACAACAACATGGCCATGAACCGCTCGGTCGCGCAGGTCGCCAAGGCCTACGTCAAGTCCGACAAGATCGAAGAGCCGATGCTCAACCGGGTCGAGGCGGTCATCCGTTCCTACGACCCTTGCCTCAGCTGCTCGACGCACTCGCTCGGTGACATGGCGCTGGACATCCAGCTCCTGTCGCCGGAGGGCGAGGTCATCGACCGCATCAAGCGCTGACCCGCTGCCACCGGACGTGAGTCCACTCGAGAGCGCCGCCCCTGGGGGAGGGAGCGGCGCTCTTGCGCGTTCCGTGCTGGTCCTCGGCTATGGCAACACGTTGCGGCGGGACGACGGTGCCGGGGCCGTGGCTGCGCGCCTGCTGGCGGCCGATCCGCGCCTTGCTCGCCCCGAGGTCGAGGTGCGCGAGGCCTATCAGCTGCTGCCGGAGATGTCGATGGACATCGCGGAGGCCACGCTCGTCGTCTTCGTCGATGCCGACATGCGCGGCCTGCCCGGCGCTCTCGAGATCCACGAGATCGACCCTGGGACCGCAGCGCGTGACGATGCCGATGCGCGAGGCGATCCGGGAGCGTCATCGCACCACGTCGGAGGTGGCGAGCTGGTGGCGCTGGCCGCGACGCTCTCAGGTCGCGCGCCGGAGGCCGTGGCCATCGGCATCGGCGTGGCCGACCTGGAGCTGGGGGAGGGCCTCAGTCCGGCCGTGGAAGCGGCCCTACCCAGGGTCGTCGAGATCGTGGCCGACCTCGTGGAGGAGCACCTCAGCCATTGAGGCTGCCAGCTGGAAACCCGGACTCCACAGGCCTGGGATCGACCTCGCTCGGGGTCGGGAGCAGCCACCTCGACGGGGCAGCAGCCACCTCGACCGGGAGCAGCCACCTCGACGGGGACGGCCACCTCGACGGGGCACAGCCACCTCGACGGGGCGCAGCCACCTCGACGGGGAGCAGCACCTCGACCGGGAGCAGCACCTCGACGGGGCGCAGCCACCTCGACCGGGAGCAGCACCGACCGCTCTCGCTGCTGCCGCCGTGTCGCCTCCATCGACACCGCACGCAGCTTGTGGTCAGGCGTCGCCAGGGCCGACCCTACCGGCCGATCCGGTGGATCCAGATGGACATATGTCGGCGAGGTCGACGGTAGTCCGACGGGCTGGTGGTCCTGGTGGTCGGATCGACGTAGACGTGGCGCCGGCTATGCCCAGCCACGCTCGGTGCAGGCCATCGATCGCCTCGATCGGCCGGATCTCGTGACTGCTATGAAGGGGGCCTCACTGGTGAGACAGTGGGTTCTCTTCGGAACCAGCACCAGGAGGCCCGGAAGCCATGTTATACGCCGGATTGGACCTGTCACGGAGGAAGCTCGACGTCCATGTCCTCGACGAGGACGGGGCCACGGTCGAGGCGCTCGCGGTCCATCCCGATGCCGACGCGCTGCGGACACTCGCGGAGCGCTTCCCCGGGCCCGTGACCGCGACCATCGAATCGATGAACGGGGCCCGCTTCGTGCATGACGAGCTGCAGGGCCACGGCTGGGACGTGCTCATCGCCGACGCGGCCAGGGTCAAGGGCCTCGCACCGCTCGCGGCCAAGACCGACGAGATCGACGCGCGGGTGCTCGCGATCCTCGCCTGGCGCGACCTCGTGCCCGCGGTCTGGCTGGTCCACCCGGCCATCCGTGCCGAGCGCGAGCGTGCCCGCTATCGGCTGTACCTCGTGCGCCATCGCACCTCGATCAAGAACCGGGTCCACGCCACGCTCTTCGCGTTCGGCCACAGCGTGCCCGCCACGGACCTCTTCGGGGTCCGGGGCCGGGAGCTGCTCGCGGCGCTCGAGGTCCCCGAGCCCTGGGACCGGACGCTCGCAGCGAGCCTCGCGCGGCTCGACGCGCTCGAGGCCGAGATCCGCGGCTGCGAAGCCGAGCTGGCACGGCTCGGGGCCGACCACGAGTACGTGCCGCTGCTTGCGGACGGTGCCGGGGGTCGGGCCCATCCTCGCCTACACCATCGCCGCGGAGATCGGCGACATCGGCCGCTTCGCGAGCGCCAAGCGGCTCGTGGGCTACACCGGGCTCTGTCCCCGGGTCTACCAGTCGGGCGGGACCGACCGGCGCGGGAAGCTGGCCAAGACCGGCCCGAAGTACCTGCGCTGGGCGCTCGTCGAGGCCGCGGTCCACGCGGCGAGCCATCCACGCTATCGGAGGAAGTACCAACGCACCAAGCGCCGGCTCGGCAAGCAGCGGGGCAGTGGGGTGGCACAGGTGGAGCTGGCGCGCGAGCTGGCCACCGCCATCTGGTACATGCTCACGCGCCAGGAGCCGTTCCGAGCGGCAGGCCCCCCTCGTAGTCTGGTCGCCTGACGACCCTCGTGTGACTTGGGCCGCCGCTGTCACCTACCAGCCAGGTCCTCCCAGCAGGAGGCACATAGAGACATGAGACGCGTTACCGCATCCGCTCCACGACCGCCGCCGGCTTGACGATCTTCATAGAGACTACGAGCCCGACTACGGTCGGCTCCAGCGACAGGCGACTACGAGCCTGACTACGGTCGGCTCCAGCGACCGCTCTCGCTGCTGCCGCCGTGTCGCCTCCATCGACACCGCACGCAGCTTGTGGTCAGGCGTCGCCAGGGCCGACCCTACCGGCCGATCCGGTGGATCCAGATGGACATATGTCGGCGAGGTCGACGGTAGTCCGACGGGCTGGTGGTCCTGGTGGTCGGATCGACGTAGACGTGGCGCTGGCGATGCCCAGCCACGCTCGGTGCAGGCCATCGATCGCCTCGATCGGCCGGATCTCGTGACTACGAGCCTGACTACGGTCGGCTCCAGCGACAGGCGACCACGAGCCCGACGACGGTCGGCTCCAGCGACAGGCGACCACGAGCCCGACGACGGTCGGCTCCAGCGACAGGCGACCACGAGCGAGCGGATCCAGAGTCCATCGGCGGGTCAGGACGATGGCGGCGTGTTCGATGCGGGCTTCGGCTCGCGGCTGGCCCAGAGCACGGCCACGATACCGGCGGTGGTGACGGCGATGCCGGCGATGTCGATGGGCGAGATGACCTCGCCGAGCACGATGATGCCGGCGATCACGCCCACCGCCGGCGCGCCCAGGTAGCCGATGCCGGCGGTCAGAGGCCCGAGTGCCCTGACGATCATCTGCGAGGCCCAGAAGGCGAAGGCCGTCGCGAGCGGGCCCGAGTAGAGCACCGCCAGCAGCGCTGCCAGGTCCCAGCTGATGGCCCCCAGCCGATCGCCCTCGAGCAAGAGCATCAGCAGCGTCATCGGTACCAGCGCCACCAACAGCTGCCAGATCTGCGCATCGAAGGGCGTACCTACCCAGGTGTGCATCCGCACGTGCACCATGGCCAGCGCGCCGGAGCCGGCACCAAGCACCAGCAACAGCGACGCCAGGAGCGCGCCGTCGGCATCCCAGTCGATCGCGGCCGGGTTCAGCAGCAGCACCAACCCGGCCATGCCCAGCACCAGGCCGACGATCTCCGCGCGCTTGGGCAGCACCCGCGCGACCACGGCCATGATGGGCACGATCCAGAGCGGTGTGGTGTAGGCCAGGATCGACGAGCGCCCGGCCGGGATGTGCGGCAGCGCCAGGTTCATGGTGATGATCATCAGCGCGACCGCGAGGATGCCGTAGCTCAGGATGATGGGGTAGTCGCCGCGGATCGGCCGCTTCAGTCGTCCGGTCGCGGCCATGAGTACAGCCAGCGTGGCGATACCGCTCGCGAGCCTGAGCACACCGTAGGTGAAGGCGGGGATCGTCTCCAGCCCGACCTTGACCACGACCCAGTGGCTGCCCCACACGACCACCAGGGTGACGAGCAGCAGCCAGGCGCGGGTCACGGACGACGGTCGATGGGGGTCACTCGGCGAGGGTAGCCGCGCAGCCTAGTACCACGCACCCTCCAGGGCCGTCTCGACGAAGGCCTCGACGTTCGCCATCGGCGTGCCGTACTCGAGGAAGTCGGCATTCTGGAGGATGAACCGCCCGCCGGGTTTGCCGGCTGCCATGGCCGCGGCGGTCGCCCGACGCACGTCGTCGACGGTGCCCTTCCCGATGACGTCGACCTGATCGACGCCGCCGATGATGACGTAGTCGTCGCCGACGAGGCGCACCGCCTCCGCCAGGTCGGCGTCGCCCAGCTTGGGTGGTGGCGAGAACGGCTCGACGGCTGCCACGCCGAGGCCCTTGTAGGCCTCTACGAGGTCCTGGATCTGACCGCAGTTGTGATAGGCCGCCGGGGTGCCGCCCTGCTGCGCGACCTCGATCTGCTGACGCTCCCAGCCGAGGACGTGCTGCTCGTAGTTCGGACGGCCGATGAAGCCGCCGGGCACGTTGCCACCGACGAAGAGGATGTCCACGCCGGGCGCATCGCAGGCGCGCGTGTACTCCCGGACGCGATCGAGCGAGACCTCCATCAGGCGTCGGTAGTACTCGGGGTCCTCGTAGAAGAGCGAGTAGAGGACGTCTTCGGTGGTCAGCAGCGAGGCCATGTTGAAGGGCCCGTGCGGGGCCCAGACCCCGACCCAGCCGTCGTCCCCCACGGCCTCGCGTACGGGCGCCACGGCCCGGGCCAGCCGCTCGGGATAGTCGGGCAGCATCCGCGGTTCGTAGGCGGCCACGAGCTCGAGGTCCGCACGCGAGTGCACCGGCTTCCGCGTGCACGCGTACATCAGCGTGCCCGGGCGGATCTCGTCGATCGAGTACTCCTGTCGCAGATCGCCTTGGGGCGTGTGGATGAGCGACGAACGGACCGTCGTGCGGCCGTCGCGGCGCTCGGTCGTCTCCACCTGCCAGTCGTCGGTCGAGCGGCTGACGTCGAGCCCGCCCAGCAGCATCCACTGGAACTCGCCCAGGGTGCCGAAGAGGAGGCGCGCCATGATGTCGACCCCGAGCTCGCGCTGCACTTCGACGGTCTTGAGCTGGATCTCGAGCGAGTCCCACGGGTCGATGTCGGGATAGAGCTGGTTGATGAAGTGGCCCTGGTCCTGGATGAACAGCGTCACCGGGACGCGGTCAGGCAGCTCGCCCCGGAAGACGGCCTCGAAGCGTTGGCGCCCGGTCATCGTCATCGGTCGAGCCCTCTGTTGTGACGCGAGATGACCTCCCAGGCCTCGAGCCCGGTTCGATGCGAGTCTCGTCGCACCGGCGTCACCTGGGCCGTGCCGTAGTGGAGTGCGGTCGCGGCCGCCGGATACGTGGCCACGATGGCGCCCCGTGGCTCGAGTCCCGCGAAGAGGTCAGTGAAGTAGGCCTCCGGGTCGGTGGGCGTGTAATCGCAGACCATGATGGCGGCACGCTCGCCGATGACGCGCTGGGCCTCGAAGATCTGCTCGAACTCGCCCATGCACCAGGCGTTCAGGCCCACCAGCCCGGGCGTCGAGAGGTAGTTCTCCAGCTGGTGGTAGGCGTTGCCGCAGTAGTGCAGGGTCCCGCCGCCGAAGGCTTCGAAGACGCGCCCGTTGTAGGGCACCACGAACTCACGGTAGAGGTCCGGCGAGAGCACGGTGCTGTCGTCGTCACTGAGCCAGACGCCACCGAAGCCCGGCGGGATGGCGATCAGGTGCGGAAAGGCCCCGCCCTCGAGCGGTGCGCCGGCGCGCTCCTTCTGCAGCCGGACCCAGTCGATGAGCACGGTCGTGCAGAAGTCCATCAGCTCGTGCACAGCGGTCGGGTGCTCGAACATCCAGATGCAGAGCCGCTCGAGCCCGACGAGGTTGAGCGCGATGTTCAGCGGACCCTGGTTGTCGGTGAAGCTGATGGGCAGCTCCGATCCGGCGCGGAAGTGATCGATGCAGGCGAGCACCCGGGGCATGAGGCCGTCACGCTCGGGGTCGGGCGGCACGAGCCGGGCCACGGACGCGGGGTCATCGAGGACGGTCCCTGCTACCGCCGGCTCCTCGCCCGCCTGCAGCAGCACCTCGCAGCCGATGGCCGAGGGCACCACGCCGGTGCCGTACCAGGGGAAGAGGTAGGGCAGGTAGGCGTCGTCAGCGAGGCCCTCGAGGTGGGTCGTCATCTTCGCGGACTGGAACTCGAGCTGAGTGCCATAGGCGCCCTCGTCGAAGTAGTGCGGCGGGATCAGCGCCGGGTCTTCCCCGGTGATCCAGTAGTTGACGTCGCCCACCAGCACCGGCACGCGCTCGACCGGCTCGTGCCGGTAGGCGGCTCCGATGCGCTCGTGGACTGCCCGTGTCCGCGCTGGATCCGGCGTGATCGATGTACTCGGCACTGGCTCCCTCCCGCACTGACTGTCGGCTGAGCCTCTGGCTCCGAGACAGTGCCGAATGGGGCCCCGAAGCGGGCCGGTGGGTCCGCTGCCTTCGCTATCATCAAATGACGAAGGGGGGCATTCCGACTCACGATGGGCCTGATCGGGCGTCCGCTGAGCACACGCCGGGCCTACTTGCCCTGGGTAGCCGCAGCCGCGGCCGCCAGCGTAGGCGCAGGCCTGCTGCAGCTGGCCGGCTCGACGTCCGACCTGGCCCGCTACCTGGGGCCGCTGCCGCCGGCCGCGACGGTGGCTGCCCTGGGCGCTGCCGGGCTTGGCGCGCTCGCCCTCCTCGAGCGGCGCGGCTACTGGCGCCGGGCCTGCGACTCGCGCACGGTCAGGGGTCTGGCCCTGGCTACGGTGGCGACGCTGCCCTTCGTGGCCATCGCCGTCACCGTGGACCTGGCTATCGGCTTCCCCGAAGACACCAACATCACCTGGCCGGCCGCCTGGCTCTTCTACCCAGCCATCGCGGTGGCCGCGGAGACGGTCTTCCACCTGCTTCCATTGGCCGGGCTGACGTGGCTCTCTGGCATCCGCCTCCAAGGGCGTGGCCTCAGCCGTCGGACCGCAGCGCTGATGGTGCCCACGGCAGCGGTCGAACCGGCCGCACAGGTGCTGCTGGGCTCGGCCCTACCCGCGTTCGTGATGCCGCACGTCTTCGTCTTCGGGCTGGTCCAACTGGTCCTGTTGCGCCGCTACGGGTACGTGCCCATGCTCTGGTTTCGCGTCTGCTACTACCTGCTCTGGCACGTCCTCTGGGGTGCCGCTCGACTGCGACTGTCGTGCTAGTCCATCGCTCGCCCAGGGCCGGGCATCAGCCGGCGCCGTAGTTGATGGCGGTGTCGTAGGCCGCTTCGATGTTCTCCGGGGGCACGAAGGCCTGGATGTTATGGACCGTGGCGAAGACGAAGCCGCCACCGGGTGCGAAGTCGTCGATGCGCCGCTTGACCTCATCTCGGACCTCGTCGGGCGTACCGAAGGGCAGCACCTTCTGGGTGTCGACGCCACCGCCCCAGAAGACGATGTCGTTTCCGTAGGCCGCCTTGAGCCGCGCGGAGTCCATGCCCTCGGCATTGACCTGCACCGGGTTGACGATGTCCACGCCGATCTCGATGAGATGGGGGATGAGCTCGTAGACCGCGCCGCAGCCGTGGTAGAAGAGCTTGGCGTCGGTGCGGGACTTGATGGCCTCGAAGAGGCGCTTCTGGCGCGGCTTGATGACATCCACGTAGGAGTCGGGGTTGATCATCCAGCCCTGCTGCGTGGCCACGTCGTCCCAGAAGGTGAAGACGTCGATGAGTCCACCGACCTCGGCCAGGTAGCGGTCGACCGCCTCGATATAGATGTCGGTGATGCCGTCGGCCAGCTTGTTGGCGAACTCGGGCGCCATCAGCAGCGACATCATGAACGGCTCCATACCCATCACGCGGCACGATTGCTCGAAGATGCCGCCGCCGATGACGCCGGAACCGACGAGTGCGAAGTCGGTCGTCGCCCGCAGTTGCTCGGCGCGCTCGCGCAGCCCGGCGATGAGCTCGGGCGGATCGGGCTCGGGCCAATCGTATGACTCGAGGCTGGACAGCTCCATGTCCTTGATGGGGAAGTCCACCCAGTCGTAGTAGAGGGGCTTCTCCTTGGGCATGCGCATCTTGGCGCCCCAGCGATCCCACATCGCGAGGTAGTCGCCCTCATCGACGATCTCGACGCCCTTCACGTGCGTCGGGGGCAGCTGCACCATGCGCGTATCGACGCGGAACCGCTCCAACACGTCCTCGCCGATGTAGGGCAACTGCTGGACCTCGTCGTAGACCACGATCTCCTCGTCGGGCAGACCCAGATGCTCGCGCAGCGGCTCGTACGCCGCTCTCGTGCAGGAGGTCACGATCGACGATCCGAGATCGATGGGGACGCGGTCCGGCTCCTGGTGGTTCAGGGCGGCCAGGATGCGCTCGCGTGGTGTCATGGAGTTTCCCCTCCGGGTGTCGTGGCTTCGTTGGTTGGGGTCGTCGTTCGCGGTCGTCTCATCTCACATGCCGAAGACCGACCGGGCCAGGTCGGTCCAGGTCCGCAGCCGGGAGCGGTCGCCGCCGACGTCGTAGACGTCGCGGAAGAGCAGCTCCACGTTGCAGTCGCCCCGCAGCGCCGCGTCGTACGTGCGTCGCAGGTCGGCCTTAGCCTTGTCCCAGTGAGGCTCGGCGCCGCTGATCGGCACCGGGTCGGGCTTGCGGCTGAAGACGTAGCGGTCGCCCAGCAGTTCCGCGGTGCGGTCGAAGTCGGCCCACGGCGTGACCGAGACCGAGCGCAGGTTGGGCATGGCCTCGATGATCAGCTCGAGCCGATCGGTCTGGGGCTCGCAGCAGCCGTAGTAGACCAGCCCGAAGCGGTCGGTCACACGCTTGATGTAGGGCAGCACGAACTCGCTGAACATGGCTGGACTGATGGGCGTCGATTCCTGTGACTCGGCCCAGCACCAGAGGTCGCTCAGCTTGCCAGGGGCCTGCTCGGTGGAGGGCAGGTCTGAGCAGTAGCCATAGGCCCGCGGCCCCGCGAGCATGTTGTCGGTGTTGGGCACGATGAGGCCCTGCTCCTCGAGGTAGCCGAACTGGCGCTCGCGGTCCGCGACCATGTACTCCATCAGCTGGTGGATGGTCTCGGGCAATTCGTAGACCCACCTCAGCAGGCCGTCGTTGCCGATGAAGCGGTAGATCTGCCAGGTCAGGCCGATGAAGTAGTTGCCGGCCCATGACTCAGCGCCCTCGTCGGTCATGAAGTGGTCGTAGTTCCCGACCACCACCGGCAGGATGTCGCCGAAGGTGTCCTCCAGCAGCTGCAGCTTCGCTTGCGTGCCCTCGCGGTCGAGGCTGAACTGCCGTGGCCGGAGCGATGCCACATCGGCAGGCGTCTTGATGGGGAAGTTGAAGGTGTAGCCGATGGACGAGCCGTCGGCCGCGGTCGGGCCGGGGATCTGGACCACGTCGACGCCCCAGCCGGTGTCCTCGATGTCCCAGCCCAGTCGGAAGTAGGGCTCGAAGACGATGTCGTCACCGACCTCATCGAAGTGGTGGATGTGCTCGAGCATCGTGGCCTCGACCGCCCGCAGCACCGGGTGGCTGCACTCGATCTCGTCCGCGCGCACGTACTGGTCGACGGTGCCGACCTCGAAGAGCACCATCGGCCGCTCCGGTCGCAGGTCGTGGAGGGCGGTCCAGGCGCGCTTGCGCTCGGCCATCGCGGGCAGGGCCGCGATCTCCGCCCAGCGGGAGGCGAGGGCTCGGACGCGCTCCCGCTCGGTAGCGCTCACGGCGCCGCTTGCCGTGCTGCCATCGGCGTTCACGTGCCTGGCTCCCCGAAGGTGTAGGCGGCACCGGGGGTCTTGACGAAGAGCGTATCGATCTCGGCATCGCCGAAACCGATCTCCGCGCGCATGCGGTCGCTCCACTCGCCCAGCAGGTAGGCCCAGCCGGGCCAGCCGCCGTACTGCTTCCAATACTTCTGGCGAGCGGCGTCGAGCCCGATGGTGATGTGGTCGAGCAGGCCGTCCTCGGCGGCCCAGGCCAGCAGCTGCAGCGTGCCGTTGGGCTGGCCCTCCTTGGCCCGCATGTGCTGGTCGTACTCGACGCGTGCGCCGGTGGCGGCGATGTCGCGCATGTAGCCGCGGTCGACGATCTTGTCGGTGTGGCTGAGCACGATATGTGCGGGGTCGGCGCCGTGCTTCACGAGGAACTCGACCTGCTCGAGCGCGCCGGTGCCGTGCTCGCAGTGGGTCAGGATGGGGCAGCCGGTGCGGTGCTGGGCCTGGCCCGCGGCCGCGAACACGACCTCGTCGCGCGGGGTCAGCCCGCCGTCGGACCCGGCGATCTTCATGACCCCGGCCTTGTGTGGCGTCCGCTTGACGATCGGGCCGTTGTAGTCCAGCTCGTCGATGCCTTCTTCGATGTCAGCCACGAAGAGGTCCGCGATCTCGTCGGCGGACAGGCGTACCGACCAGTGGCGGTCGTGGTAATAGCGCTCGTGGTGCAGCCCGGATGGAGCGATGACGTTGACGCCGCTGGCCTTGGCGATGTCGGCGAGCATGATCACGTCCCGGCCCGCGTCGCAGGGCATGGCGTCGACGACCGTGCGCAGGCCCAGCGCCTGTGCCGGGGCCAGCTCGGCCACGGTCTTGTCGACGTCCGCGAGGTCGAAGTCCGGCTGGTACTCGATGGGCCGGCCCCCGTGGATGACGAGATGCTCGTGGGCGTAGACGATGCCCATCTCCCCGGTGGGGATGTCGCCAAGGACGGTGCGGGCGAAAGACATGGGGCCTCCTATCGGGCTGGGGTCAGGGCGACGCGGAGCCCGATGCGGGGGCAGCATCGGCGACGGTCTGCATGACGCGGGCGACGGCGCCGAGGACGCCGGCATGGTCGGAGCGTTCGGCGCGCCGGATGGGGATGATGCGCTCCTTGGGATAGCGGAAGGCGTAGCGGTCGACGTAGGCCTGGACCTGTGGCAGGAAGTGATCGGCCTGGGCCATGGGGCCGCCGGAGAGGACGACGACCTCGGGATCGTAGGCATGGATCGCGGTGACGATCGTCGCACCGAGGTCGCGGCAGAAGTGCTGCATGATCTCGCGGGCCACGCGGTCGCCGGCATCGACCCCTTCGATAAGGGTCCGGAAGGTGATGGCGCCGGGATCTTGCTGGTAGGCCTCGGTGATGGTGGAGGGCACCTTGCGCGTGACGTAGTCGCGCATGCGGGCCACGACGGCGTTGGCCGAGACCAGCGTCTCCGCGCAGCCGACGTTGCCGCAGAGGCAGGTCCGTCCGCCGATGGCGATCGTCGCGTGCCCGAAGGAGACGCCGCCCGCGAGGTTCTTGGTGGCCAGCGGCCGACCGCCGATGATGGCGCCAGCGCCGATGCCGGTGCCGATGGTCAGGCCGACCGCGTCCTCGTGGCCTCGTGCCGCGCCGAAGCGCCACTCCGCGAGGATGGCCGCGGCCCCATCGTTGACGCAGCGGGCGGGAACGCCGAAGCGCGTTTCGAGTCGCTCGCGGATGGGGAAGTCCTCGATGCCGGGGACCTTGCCGGGCAGGTTGCGCACCCCGAAGCCAGGCTCCACGAGGCCGGGGGCGGCGACGCCGATGCCGCGCAGCCCATCCTGACCGCGTCGCTCGACGGCCTCGTCGGCGTACGCCAGGATCTGCCTCCAGACGGCCTCGAAGGGCTGGTGATCGACCTCCACCACGCGAGCGTCGAGGACCTCGCCGTCATCGCTGACGACGCCGACCTTCGTGCGCGTCCCTCCGACGTCGTAGCCCAGCCACCAACCGATGGTTTCCGTCGTGTGCAGCTCCATGGTCAGACGATACCGCCCCGAGACCGCGACTCAGGCAGGGAGCTCGAGCACGGCCCCGAGGTCGCGCAGTCGGTCCTGCAGGATGGCGGTGTCGACCTCGCGCGGCTCGGCGTCGGACTCGACCGCGAGGGCCGCGGCCGATCCCGCAGCCTGGCCCATCGACATCGTCTGGCCCATCGAGCGCACCGAGGCGTGGGCATCGTGCGTCGCGCTGAAGCAGCGGCCGGCGACGAGGGTGTTGCTGCTGTCTCGCACCACGAGCGTGCGGTAGGGGATGCCCACGACCTCGCCGTCGGGCAGGTACTGCCACTTGGTGTCGGCGCCCGGGTGGTGGTCCTCGAGGGGCGCGCCACAGAGGCCCACCTCGTCGTCGAAGCGACGAGCGCCCAGGACGTCGTCCCGTGTCAGGCGGTAGTCGCCGAAGACCCGGCGGGTCTCCCGCACGCCGATCTGCGACGAGAGCGCCACCAGGGAGGCCTCGGCATAGCCCGGGACCTTGTCGATGAGGAAACGGGCGTACTCCATGGCCTGGCGCCGACCGGCCATCTCCGCCTCGGCCAGCAGGACCGGATCGGTGGCGTTGATGACCTCGCCGTCCTGCTCCCGATACGACGGCAGCCGGGTCATGATCGTGGCGGTCATGCCATCGATGGGCGTGATGTGATCCGAGCCCTCGCGTCGGGGCAGGTCGTAGTCGCCCGAGTCCGCGGCTTGGCCCATGAGCGCGTGCATCTCGGCGGTGGTGATGGCCTTGCGCGCGGGAACGTCGACGTTGACCATGCGGAAGGACGTGGTCAGCGTCTGGGCCGGATCCTGTGCTCCAGCCAGCTCGTAGCCGAAGCCGGCGTGGTGCGTGAGATCGGCATCGCCGCTGGCGTCGATGAAGACGCGGCCGCCTACGCGAGCGAGCCCGGCCTTGGTGGCCACCAGCAGCTCGTCGACCCGCCCGTCGCTCACGCTCACGTCCTGCACGAACGAGTGCAGCAGCACGCGCACGCCTGCGTCGCTGACGAGTCGCTCCCAGACGAGCTTGAGGTGCTCGGCGTTGTAGGTCACGCCGGTGCCGGCGCCATAGGTGTTGGGTCGCTCGACCACGGGCCCCAGGGCACGCAGGCCGGCAACGACATCGTCAGGCACCCCGCCGGCGATCTTGAGCGAGCGGCTGCCGGGGGTGTAGAAGCCGTAGAACGTATCCAGCACGGCCGTGCTGGTGCCGCCGAGAAAGGCCTGCTTCTCGATGAGCACGACCGAGGCGCCGCCTCGAGCGGCGGCGATCGCGGCCGACGAACCGGCCGTACCCGAACCGACGACGACGACGTCGGCCTCGGCCAGCAGCGGGGGATCGATGGTCACGCGCGCGCCCATCAGGCCTCGTCCCAGGACTCCGGCACCGCGATGGCGCCATCGCCGTCGTAGGCCAGCTGGACGCGCCGGAAGTACTCCTCGTAGACGTTCTCCAGCTGCCCCGCACCGACATCGTCACCCACGAAGTGCGGGCTGGTCAGCACGGTGGGCACGACCCCGCGCTCGACCATCAGCTCGGCGGTGCGGGTCTTGAGCGCGTTGACCACGGCGATGGCACCGATGGAGCTCACCGGCCCGACCTTGAAGGGCACGCCCTCGATCTCGGTGACGGCATCGCCGGGCGGGCTGCAGTTGTCGATGGTGACGTCGGCGATCTCGGCCAGCTTCCTGCCGGACGGATGACGCGAAGGCGTGGCCTCGGTGTGCTGCAGCGAGGTCACGGCCACGACCTGCAGACCCATGGCCTTGGCCAGCAGCGCGACCTCGACGACGGTGCCGTTGATGCCGGTGGAGCTGAAGATGAGGAAGCTGTCGCCGGGGTGGATCTTGAACTGCTGCAGGATGATGCGCGCGAAGCCCGGGACCTTCTCCAGGTACATCGCCTGGCGCAGGCCGTTGGGGCCGACGACTCCGACGTGGTTCGAGAGCGCCAGCTCGGCGATGGGGTGGAAGCCGGGGTAGGAACCGATGCGCGGGAACATCTCCTCGGTGTTCATGCGCGAGTGGCCCGAGCCGAAGACGTGGACCAGGCGGTCGGCCGCGATCGAGTCAGCGAACACGGTGCTGGCGGCGTCGATGGCCTCGGTCTGGGTCGTGGCGACTTGCTCGAGCACGTCTCGGGCGGATGCCAGCCAGCGGTCGGATGCGGTCACTCAGTGCCTCCTGATGTTGGTGCTGCCGGGCTCGCGCGAGTACCGGCGCGTGGTGCTGTCAGACGCCGTTCGCGAGCGGCGGTCGGTGGGTCTCTCCACCGTGCGCTTGTAGATGTAGCGGGATCGGTCACCGCGCAGCAGGACGTGGCCGAGCGCGACCACGACTCCGTTGGCATCGGTCGTGATACGGCGCGTGAGCAGCGCCGTGGTGTGCTGCGGAACCTCCAGCAGTTCGCACTCTCGCGGCGTGAGGATGACCGGCTCGAGCGTCTCCTGGGCCTCGGCCACGGTGCGGCCGTAATCGGTCTCGAGCACGTCATAGAGCGAGCGCTGCTCGAAGTCGACCGTCTCGACCCCCGGGAACAGGTCCGCGCGCAGGTGGGCCGTGTCGAGCACCATGGGCTCACCGTCACCGATGCGCAGGCGCTCGATGAAGACGACCTTCTCACCGGGCAGGCAGGCGAGGTCCGAAGCGAGCTGTCGGCCGGCCTCGAGGACCTCGACGCCCACGACCCGCGTCGACATCCGGATGCCGTAGGCCTCCATGGCGTCGCGGATGGAGAAGACGCCCACGATCGGCAGCTGGACCCGCGGCTTGGTCACGAAGGTGCCCCGGCCTCGATGTCGCGTGATCAGGCCCCGCTGCTCGAGCTCGTCGAGGGCCTGGCGCAGGGTAGCGCGGGAGACGCCGAAGTCGCCACATAGCTGCCGTTCTGCGGGCAACCGGTCGCCCTCCTCCCAGCCACCCGATGAGATGCGGTCTTCCATCTGGCTGGCGATGAGCGAATAGAGCGGTTCGTCCGGCATTGCACCCTCCTTACGCTCGATCGTAGCATCGATTGGCATGATTGGTCCATACCAATCCGCGCGTGGCACTCCGGCTATCATGCCTGCACGCTGCGGTGGCACGGGGCCAGGGTCGCGGAGACAAGAGGAAGAGCAGAGCACGTGAGCACGACAGCAGCGACGACCGATCCCAACGAGGCACGCCGGCGACGGACGGAGGGTCTGGACGCGGACCTGGCCTCGCGCATCCTGGTCAAGGACGGCGCCACGGGCACGCTCCTGCAGTCCTTCCAGCTGACCGAGGCCGACTTCCGCGGCGAGCGTTTCGCTGATCATCCGCGTGACCTGCGCGGGGGCAACGATGTGCTCTGCCTGACGCAGCCGGACGTCGTGCGCCAGATGCATCGCACGTACCTCGAGGCCGGCGCTGACATCATCAGCACCAACAGCTTCACGGCCAACCGACCGTCGATGGCGGACTACGGGCTGGAGTCGTACACCGCCGAGATCGACCGTGAGTCGGCCCGCCTCGCTCGTGAGATGTGCGACGCGGCCGAAGCCGCCGACGGCGTCACGCGCTACGTGCTGGGCTCACTCGGCCCGACCACCGTGACCACCTCGATCTCGCCCGACGTCAACGACCCCGGTGCACGCAGGATCGGTTTCCGTCAGCTGGCCGACGACTACCTCGAAGCCGCGCGCGCGCTGGTCGAGGGTGGCGCCGACTGGCTGGCCATCGAGACCATCTTCGACACGCTCAACGCCAAGGCCGCCATCTTCGCGATCGAGGCGCTGTGGGACGAGCTCGGCTACCGCATCCCGCTGCTCATCAGCGGCACCATCACCGACGCCTCGGGTCGCACGCTCAACGGCCAGACCGTGGGCGCCTTCTGGAACACCGTGCGCCACGCCAAGCCGTTCGCGGTAGGCCTCAACTGCGCCCTCGGTGGCGATCAGCTGCGGCCCTACGCCGAAGAGCTCAGCCGCATCGCCGACACGCATCTCTCCTTCTATCCCAACGCCGGTCTGCCCAACGCCTTCGGTGGCTACGACGAGACGCCCGACCAGGGCGCGGCCGTGCTCGGCGGCATGGCCCACGACGGCACCCTCAACATCGTCGGCGGCTGCTGCGGCACCGGTCCCGACCATGTGCGGGCCAACAAGGAGATCGTCTCCGGGCTGAAGCCGCGGGTCGTACCGGAGGTGCCGCGGGTGACCCGCCTCGCCGGCCTCGACGCGCTCGAGATCGACGAGGACTCGCTGTTCGTCAACATCGGCGAGCGCACCAACGTCACCGGCTCGCGCAAGTTCGCCCGCCTCATCGCCGAGGGCGACTACGAGACCGCGGTCGACATCGCCCGACAGCAGGTCGAGAACGGCGCCCAGGTCGTGGACATCAACATGGACGAGGGCATGCTCGACTCCGAGGCCGCGATGGAGCGCTTCGTGCGCCTGCTCGCGGCGGAGCCGGACATCGCACGCGTGCCCTTCATGATCGACTCGTCGAAGTGGTCGGTCATCGAGGCCGGGCTCGGCAGCGCCCAGGGCCGGCCCATCGTCAACTCGGTCTCGCTCAAGGAGGGCGAGGCGGCGTTCCTGGAGCAGGCTCGGCTGGCCCATCGCTACGGCGCGGCCGTGGTGGTCATGGGCTTCGACGAGGACGGCCAGGCGGAGACCGTCGAGCGGCGCCTCGAGATCGCGCACCGGGCCGTGCGCCTGCTGACGCAGGAGATCGGCTTCGAGCCCCAGGACATCATCCTCGACCCCAACATCTTCGCGGTCGGCACCGGCCTGCCCGAGCACGACGACTACGCCGTCGCCTTCATCGAGTCCGTGCGCCGCATCAAGGCCGAGCTGCCGGGCGTGCTGACGTCGGGCGGCGTCTCCAACCTCTCCTTCTCATTCCGCGGCAACAACCCCGTACGCGAGGCCATCCACGCGGTCTTCCTGTACCACGCCATCAGCGCCGGACTGGACATGGCCATCGTGAACGCCGGCGCCCTGCCGGTCATCGATGATCTCGATCCCGACCTGCGCGAGCGCGTCGAGGACCTCGTGCTCAACCGCCGGCCCGATGCCACCGATCGCCTGCTCGAGATCGCCGACGCGGCCAGGTCCACGGCCATGGGCGCGGAGAAGGACCTCTCCTGGCGTGAGTTGCCGGTGCAAGAGCGGCTGACGCACGCGCTGGTCGAGGGCATCACCGAGTGGATCATCGAGGACACCGAAGAGGCGCGGCTGGCCGCCGAGCGCCCGCTGCACGTCATCGAAGGCCCGCTCATGGCGGGGATGGACGAGGTCGGCGATCGGTTCGGCTCGGGGCGCATGTTCCTGCCCCAGGTGGTCAAGTCCGCACGCGTGATGAAGCAGGCCGTGGCGCACCTGGTGCCCTACATCGAGGCCGAACGGTTGGAGGCTGGTGGCGCTGATGAAGGCCCGCGTTCTGCGGGAGTGATCGTCATGGCCACGGTCAAGGGCGACGTCCACGACATCGGCAAGAACATCGTGGGGGTCGTGCTGGGCTGCAACGACTACAAGGTCATCGACCTCGGCGTGATGGTGCCGTGGACCAGGATCCTGGAGACGGCACGCACGGAGAAGGCCGACCTCATCGGGCTGTCGGGGCTGATCACGCCTTCGCTCGAGGAGATGCGCATCGTCGCCGGCGAGATGGAGCGCGAGGGCATGGACACGCCGCTGCTCATCGGCGGCGCCACGACCTCCAAGGCCCACACGGCAGTGAAGCTGGAGCCGGCCTATTCCGGCCCCATCGTGCATGTGGAGGACGCCTCCCGCGCCGTGGGCGTGGCGGGTGCGCTCGTCGACCCGGCCTCGCGCGACAGCTTCATGAAGGCGCGGCGTGCGGAGTACGCGCAGGTGAGAGCTTCGTACGAGGGGCGGAACAGGCCTGACAGGCGGGCCACGTTGGGGGCCGCACGCGAGGCGCGGCTGCGGCTCGACTGGGGCGCCACGCCGGTGCCGCCACCGTCGTTCACCGGCGTGCGCACGCTGGCCGGCTATCCGCTCGACGAACTCATCGAACGCATCGACTGGTCGCCGTTCTTCGCCACCTGGGAGCTCAAGGGGCGCTACCCCAAGATCCTCGACGATCCCACGGTGGGCGCTGCCGCGCGCGAACTCTTCGATGATGCCCAGGCCATGCTCGAGCGCGTGCGGTCCGAGGGACTACTGCAGGCCGATGCGGTGCTCGGCTTCTGGCCCGCCGGCGCGACCGAGGACGACGACATCGTGATCTGGGCCGACGAGGCCCGCACGACCGAGCTGGCGCGCTTGCACACGCTGCGTCAGCAGGTGGCGCGGTCCGACGGCCGAGCCGACCTCGCGCTCTCGGACTACGTGGCACCCATCGACAGCGGGGTGGGCGACTACGTGGGCGCCTTCGCGGTCACGGCCGGTCACGGCCTGGCCGAGCACAAGACGGCCTTCGAGGCGGCGCACGATGACTACTCGGCCATCCTCCTGACCGCGCTGGCGGACCGGCTGGCCGAAGCCTTCGCCGAGCGCCTGCACGAGCGCGTGCGCCAGGAGTTGTGGGGCTACGCCGCGGGGGAGACGTTGACCAACGACGAGCTCATCAGCGAGTCGTATCAGGGCATCCGGCCCGCGCCGGGTTATCCCGCCAGCCCCGACCATACCGAGAAGACCACGATCTTCCGGCTGCTCGAGGCGCCGGAACGGGCCGGCATCGAGCTGACCGAGACCATGGCCATGCTGCCGGCGGCCGCGGTCAGCGGGCTCTACTTCTGGCGCCCGGAGGCTCGCTACTTCGGCGTCGGCAAGATCGATCGCGATCAGCTCGAGGACTACGCCGCGCGCAAGGGCTGGAGCATCGCTGAGGCGGAGCGCTGGCTGGCACCGAACCTCGCCTCCTAGACCCAGCCGTGCGCCAGGAGCTGATCGGCTTGGGCAAGCGGCTCGTCAGTGACGAGCGACCTGCCCGACAGCGGTCAGGAACCGGCGGTAGCTGCCGATGGTTGGGTTGTTGGGCGTCAGGATCCAGCTGAGATCTCCGGCGCCCGTGCTGATGATGAGGTGGACCGGCGATGACTCGGCTTCGTCGGGACCCCAGTCCCAGTCCACCTCGGTGATGTTGCCCAGCGGGAGCCAGGTCTCCGAGCGGCCGTAGACCGACTGCCAGCGATAGGCATAGGGCTGGCCGCGGTCGATGACCCGCAGCTCACGTCCATCCGAGAGGTGGAGGGACTCCAGCAGCCGCTTGGCCACGAGGCCGAAGAGGAGGCGACGCAAGGGACTCTCCTCGAGGGCGCCCATGGCTGTGTCCGCCTGCGCAGCCACCGGCTGCATGCCCGAGCCGGCCGCCAGCTCGTCGCGTAGCAGCCGCTCGAAGTAGAAGCTCAGCTCCGTGGCTGAGACCGGCTCCAGCTCCACAGGTAGCGGATCGGCGCTGGGCAGATAGCGCTCGCGGATGATGTCCACGAGACGCCGCATGATGTCGCCGGACACGGTGTTGAAGGGCAGGTCGTAGTTCTCCGCCGCGACGCCCAGGTGGACGGTGCCGCGCAGCAGCTCCTCACGCATGGACAGGTGCCGCACGTCGCGGTAGCGGATCGTGCGCACCCGGACCTCGTGCTCGATCCGCTCGAGTACGACCATGTCCTCCTCGTAGAGGCTGACCATGTAGTCGTACAGGTCCATGCCCGGGTGCGCTTCACGGCGCGAGATCTTGCGCGGGATCTTGACCGCGAGCAAGGGTGCCTCGCTTCGGTCCAGGTGCGGCACGAAGAGTGGCGGGGGTGGGTCCTCGTCGCTGATCTCGACGACCCACGGTCCGAAACGATCGTACTCGGGATCACGCTTGTTCATAGTCCCTCCAAGGCGCTGGCCAAGTCGCCGATGAGGTCTTCCGGATCCTCCAAGCCTATGTGGAATCGTACCAGCCGCCCCTCGTCCGGCTGGTGGTGGAGCCCGCGACGAGCCTGGGGCACGGCCGGCAGGACGAGGCTCTCGAAGCCGCCCCAGCTGGCGCCCAGGCCGAAGAGCTCGAGTGACTCGATGAACCTCGCGTAGGCCGTTTCGTCGCAGGCGCGCAGCTCGATGGAGAAGAGACCCGGAGCACCGCTGAACTGCGCTCGCCACAAGCCGTGGTCGGGGTCCGAGGGGAGGGCCGGGTAGAGCACGCGCACGACCTCTGGCCGCGACTCGAGCCAACCGGCGACCTCGAGCGCATTGGACTGGTGGCGGTCGAGGCGCACGCTCAGGGTGCGCAGCCCGCGCAGGCCGAGCCAGCAGACATCAGGGGCCGCAGTCGAGCCGAAGTGCACGCACCACTCGCGTGTGGGCGCAAGGGCGTCATAGGTGCCGGTGGTGAGGCCCAGCATCACGTCGCTGTGGCCGCCGATGTACTTGGTTCCAGCGTGGATCGAGATGTCGATGCCGAGCGCGTGGGCGTCGAAGAAGCGGGGTGTGCCCCAAGTCGAGTCGCAGGCGAGGGGAGCGCCGACCCGGTGGGCGATCCGAGCCGCTCGTCCGACGTCGATCATGCGCATCGTGCCGGAGGTCGGGACCTCGATGAAGACGAGGCCCGTGTCGTCGGCGGCGAGGGCGTCGAGCTCCTCGATCGTCTCGAAGAACCGGAGGTCGACGCGGTCGGCCAGCTCCTGCTCGGCGAAGACCCGAGCGGGCTCGTAGACATCGCCCTGGATGAGCATGCGGCTGCCGGGCCTGGCATGGGCCGAGAGCGTGGCCGCGATGGCCGAGAGGCCCGAGGCGGTGGCGATGCACGACTCGGTGTTGCACAGCTCGGCCATGGCCGTCTGCAGCTCGAACTGCGTGCTGGTGCCGTAGATACCGTAGCGCGGCGTCTCGAAGGGTACGTCGCCCCGGGCCTCGCGCAGCTGATCGAGCGAGTCGAAGAGGATGGTGCTGGCACGGGCCACGGGCGGGTTCACGGTGCGGTGTCCCTGTGCCGATTCGCGCCCGAGATGGGCGAGCTTGGTGTCGAACCGGGTCATGTGCCCATCCTGACGGGCACCTCGAATCCATGCCATTCGTCGAGCGCTTCCACGAAGCCTCGCCCGCGGCAGATCCGCGACCCCGCCTCGCACGCCATGGCGGCCGCCTCGCGCGGCTCCCAG
This sequence comes from uncultured Chloroflexia bacterium, assembly GCA_963752475.1. GTDB lineage: Bacteria > Chloroflexota > Limnocylindria > Limnocylindrales > CSP1-4 > JAFMJV01. The sequence continues at coordinate 229,439 of CAVVYR010000006.1, forward strand.
CCACGAGCCAGGGCGACGGCGAAGGCGGCATCGAAGGCGTCGCCGGCACCGACGGTGTCGACCAGCTCGTCGACCGGAACGGTCGGCGCCGGGACCCATGCGGAAGGCTGGCCGGGACGTGCCAGCAGCACACCGGCTGGGCCGGCGGTGAGCGCGACGGCATGTGCGCCTCGTCTCACGATCTCCTCGGCTAGTGCCTCCAAGTCGTCCGCGTCGGCACCGCCGCCGCCGGCCTTGGGATCGAAGCCCAGGCCCGCGAGGCCCGCGGCCTCCGACTCGTTGGGCGTGACCCAGTCGGCCAGGGGCAGGACCTGGGCACTCACCGACTGGGGCGGAGCCGGCGCTGGGTCGAGGATGGTGGTGATACCCGCTGCGCGAGCCAGCCGCAACGCTTCGAGGGCTGCTCCGTGGTCGATCTCGAGGCTGATGATGCAGACGTCGGCGGCAGCGATGAGGGGCGCGTGTGTGCGGACCTGCTCGGGCGTGAGGCGGGCGAGTGCGCCGGGCGCGATGGTGATGCGGTTCTCGCCGGCACGGTCGACCATGACCGCGCCGACCATGGTGGCCGCGTCAGGCTGGACGATGACCGCGCGGGTGTCGACGCCGTGGACTCGCAGTGGCCCGGTCACCAGCGGCTCGAAGACGTCCGTGCCGACGGCCGTGATGATGGCCGCCTCCGCCCCGAGTGCGACCGCGCCGATGGCCTGGTTGGAGGCCTTGCCGCCGTTGATGGTGCTGACATCGTCGGCGAAGGCGGTCTCGCCGGGACCGGCCGGGCGTTCCACATCGAAGACGATGCCGAGGCCGGCTCCACCGATGGTGACGATGAGGGTCATGGATCCATCATCGAAGAAGTGAAGCCACGACGAAGCGGCCGATAAGCGGTCATCGGCAGGCTCTTCGGCATGGATGACCTGCGTGTCGGCGCCGCCTTTCGTGCCGTTCGTATCCGTCGGCGCTGGCGCCAGTCCGACGTTGCCGCCCGTGCCGGCCTCTCACAGTCCCTCGTGTCTCTCGTGGAACGCGGCCACCTCGATCGCGTCTCACTGAGTGTGCTCCGCAGGCTCGGCAGCGTCCTGGACATCCGGATCGACATCCTGCCTCGCTGGCGGGGTGGGGCCCTGGACCGCATGCTGGCGGCGGGACACTCACTGCTGGCAGAGGATGTGGCGGCCAGCTTCGCCCGCTATGGCGGATGGCTGCTTGCTCCCGAGGTCTCGTTCTCGATCTACGGCGAGCGTGGGGTCATCGACTTGCTGGCCTTCCATCCTGCGAGCGGTGCCCTGCTCGTGATCGAGCTCAAGACCACCATCGTCGATGTGAACGAGCTGGTCGGCACGATCGACCGCAAGACCAGGCTGGCCGCCCGCATCGCCGCCGATCGGGGATGGCAGGCACGCTCAGTGAGCCGGTGGGTCATCGTCTCCCGCGGTTCCACGAACAGCCGACGCATCGCGGCTCACCGAGCGGTGCTCGGCGCCGCGTTCCCGGACGACGGTCGAGTGGTACGGAGTTGGCTCGGGTCACCGGGCCGCGCGCTCAGCGCCTTGTCTACCTGGTCAGTCACCACTGCGAGTGGTCGTAGGCGCACGTCGGGCGAGCGCGTACGGCTGGATCGGCGTGGTTCCGCGACTGGTTGAGCGTGAGACCAGGCGCGACCCGGACCAACGGAGGCACTCGGAGGTCTTCCGGGTAGCGTCCGAGCGCCTACGACCACCCGGAGTCGTGGTTGAGATAGAAGCGGGGCGCAACGACGATCACGGGGTGTCGCAGCCCGGAGCACGTGCGTTCCGTACCATCTGGGCATGAACGGGACGCCCACTGACGATCTTGCTCCGCGCCGGGACGAGATCGGCTTCCTTGCCGACGTCGCTCACCTGGTCGCATCTGCACGCACGTGGGAGGACCTCATGGGCACCGTCATCGACCGTGCCCGCGCCGCCGCCCGTGCGGATGTCTGCTCGCTCTATCTCACCGATCGCGACGGCAGTGGCCTGACGCTCGCGGCCACCAACGGGCTCGATCAGCACGCGGTTGGCGTGGCCCGCCTTGGGATGGGGCAGGGCATCACCGGCTTGGCGGCCCAGGCCCAGATCACCATCGTCAGCCCGGACGTCCATGATGACGAACGCTTCGCCTGGATCCGCGGCCTCGACGAGGAGCGCCTGACCTCGTTCTGCTCGGTGCCGCTGGTGTGGGAGGAGCAGGTGGTCGGGGTGCTCAACGTCCAGACCGCCGAGCATCGCGACTTCCGACCATCCGACATCGGGTTCCTCGAGGCGCTCGCGGGTCTGCTCGCCGGCCTCGTCGAGAAGAGCCGGCTCCATGCCGAGGCCGAAGCCCAGCTCGAACAGCTCCGCGCCATCGACGAAGCGAGAGCCAACCTCGTGGCCGTCGTGACCCACGCGCTGCGGACACCGCTGGCCGTCGTGCGCGCCTACGTGGAGTTGCTCGGCGGCGCCGCCGCGGGCACCGGCGACGAGCAGGTCGTGAGCTGGGAGAGAGAGGCGCTGACACAGGTCGATCGTCTCGATGAGACCGTCGACAGCATCCTCGACAGCCTCCGTGTCATGCCCGATGCGCCGACCGAGCTGGTGCCCATCGACCTCGCAGCCGAGGTCAGCGCCGTCGTGAATGAACTGAAGCCGATGCTGCGAGGTCGCGAACTTCGCGTCTCCGTCCGTGACGAGCCGCTCGTGGCCCTGGCTTCGCCCGAGGAGCTCCACCGGCTCCTGGGCTACCTGCTCGAGAACGCTTCGAAGTACGCACCCGTTGGTGGTGCCATCGATATCTACGGCTGGCGCGACGGCGATGGTGCGTACGTCGCTGTCACCGACGACGGCCCGGGCATCCCCAAAGAGTGGCGCGAACGCATCTTCGAACCCTTCGTGCGCCTCGACGACTCTCCCCGCGGCTCCGGCATCGGCCTCTTCGCGGCACGCCGTCTGGGTCGGGCCATGGAAGGGGAGCTGACCGTCGAGCCGCGGAAGCCGTTCGGCTCGCAGTTCGTGCTGCGCCTCAAGTTCGTCGGTTCCGCCCGCTAGGCGAGCAACGGCGGCCGGCGGCACTCGCCGCCCGGGTCGCCCGCGACCGGCAACGCTCGGCCACCCGAGCACAGCCGACGGCCCGCGAGTTGGGAGCCTCGCGGGCCGTCGTACCGGATCCGTGTCGGTCCACCGAGGCGGACTCGACGCGTGTGGTCTCGAGAGGAGCGGTCTCGATCCGACCGACACTCCCTGGTGTCGATCTAGGCGGGCTCTGCCTCCGCCGCGGCGGCTGGAGCCTGTGGGGCGGCGGTCGCGGCGCTGGTGCCGTCGGCGGTGCCGGCCCACGGGACGTAGGCGGTCTCGCCGTGGACGGCCACGTCCAGACCAGCTTCCTCTTCTGCCTGTGGAACGCGCAGGCCGATCACGATATCGATGACCTTGATGATGATGAAGGTCCCGATGGCCGCAAAGGCGATGGTGAAGACGGTGGCCACGACCTGGATCACCAGCTGCTCGGCGTTGCCGTCGATCAGGCCGGAGACGCCACCGATGGCGGCGACGGCGAAGATGCCCGTGCCGACCGCGCCCCACATGCCGCCGACGCCGTGGACGGCGAAGACGTCGAGGGAGTCGTCGATCGAGAGGCGCTCGCGGAGGAGCGTGACGCCGAAGCAGGCCGCACCGGCGACGAGACCGAGGACCAGCGCCCCGCCGACCTCGACGAAGCCGGCCGCCGGAGTGATGGCGACCAGGCCGGCCACGGCACCAGCGGCCGCGCCCACGACGCTGACCTTGCGGTTGGCCAGATACGAGGCGCCGACCCAGGTCAGGGTTCCGGCAGCAGCGGAGACGGTGGTGACCATGAGGGCCTGAGCAGCCAGGCCGTTGGCGCCGAGGGCGGAGCCGGCGTTGAAGCCGAACCAGCCGAACCAGAGCAGGCCGGCGCCGAGGACGGTCATGGGCACGTCGTGCGGTTCGACATGGTGGCCGCGCATACGGCGACCCATGACCAGCGCGACGACGAGAGCGGAGACGCCGGAGGCGATATGGACGACGGTGCCGCCGGCGAAGTCAAGGGCACCGAGCTCGGCCAGGATGCCGCCACCCCAGACCATGTGGGCCAGCGGGGAGTAGATGAGCAGCGACCAGGCGATGGTGAAGACGACGAAGGCCGCGAAGCGCTTGCGCTCGGCGAAGGCGCCGCTGATGAGTGCCGGCGTGATGGCCGCGAACATCATCTGGAACGTGGCGAAGAGGACGAATGGGATGGTGCTGCCCTCGGCGGGCTCCATGCCCACGCCGCTGAAGAAGATGTACTGCAGCGGATCGCCGACGATGCCGGCTCCACCCAGCGAATCACCGAAGGCGAGGCTGAAGCCGACGACGACCCAGACCACCGTCACGATGGCGAGGCCGAAGAAGCTGTGCATGATGGTCGAAAGGACGTTGTTGGCGCGCACGAGTCCGCCGTAGAACAACGCCAGGCCGGGCAGCATCAGCATCACCAATGCTGTCGACATCAGGATCCAAGCGGTATCGCCAGTGTCGATCATGAGTTCCCTCCTGCGATGGGTTTGCCCCTCTCTCCGCAGCGGACATCCGGGGTCCACCGCTCCATGTCGAGAACCGTAGGAAGGCTGGGCAGCGAAGTCAGCGACAGCGAGGTCGGGATGTAGTGGCTCGGGGGTGCATGTTCGGTTGCGGCCCGGTGTCAGCCACGCCGACCTGCGCGGCCCAAGGTTGCGGCCGAGGACGCTTAGGCGTCGAGGCGGTAACCCACGCCTCGGACGGCCACGGGCACCGGTGCGCCGGCGTTGACCAGCTTCTCGCGCAGTCGGGCGAGGTGTGGCTTGAGCCAGAGCGGATCGGGGTCGGGCACGTCCGGCCAGCCCGCGGCCAGCAGTTCCTCGTGCGGCACGACCTCACCCAGTCGCTCGACCATCGCTTGCAGCAAGCGGAACTCGGTCACCGTGGTGGGCAGGGGCGTGCCCTGCCAGCGGATCTCGTGGCGGCGTCGATCGAGCTCATAGCCCGACGGGTCACCCTTGCCGCGGTCGCCGCGGTTGCCGGCCGCCCGGCGCGAGACGGCCCGGACGCGTGCCAGGAGCTCGTCGGCACGGAAGGGCTTGCGCACGTAGTCGTCGGCGCCAAGGTCGAGCAGCTCCACCGTGGCGCCCTGATCACGCTCTCCCGAGACCACGATGATGGGCGTGTCGCTCACGTCACGGATGCGGCGGCAGACGCTTGCACCGTCCATGCCCGGCATGGCCAGGTCGAGCAACACGAGGTCGGGCTCGTCGTCGCCGAAGCGGCGCAGCGCCTCCTCGCCGTCGTAGGCCGCGATGATCCGGTGACCGGCCTGACCCAGCAGCGCGCCGAGCGCACCGACCATGGCCGGCTCGTCATCGACCACGAGGATCTTGAGCGGCTCCGCCGCCGGTGTCTCGTGTGCGTTCCCCGGCTCGTCTCCGAGCGTCGTCATCGTGTGGATCCCTTCATGTGCACGGCCGAGCGCAAGGCCTCGAACCGCTCGAGCCACGCCTCCAGTCGCTCCTCGTCCGCGAAGAGGACGAGGATGGTGTTGTCGCCTGCGAGCGTGCCTTCCTGTTCGTCGAAGCTCGATTCGTCGATGGCCTGACCGATGGCGTTGGCTACCCCCGCCTCGGTCCCGAGCAGGAGCGTGAGCCCGGAACGGCCGATGTGGATCGGATAGTCCGCGAGCACGCGGCGCAGCCGCTCGTCGCTATCAGCCGACGGGATGGACGCCAGATCGGCGGGCCAAGCGTAGATGTGCTGCCCATCGTAAGCCACCTTCACGAGGCCCAGCTCCGTGATGTCCCGGCTCACGGTCGCCTGGGTCACATCGAACCCTCGGTCAGCGAGCAGGTCGACCAGCTGGTGTTGGCTGGAGACGGACTGCGCGGAGACGATCTCGCGCACGGTGTGCTGGCGCTCGCGCTTGAGGGCACGCGAAGACATCGGTCGGGTGGTGGAGTCCATCGCTGGTCAGTATACAGCTGCACCGTATCCATATGCAGTCCTGAGCGTGCGTCGCATGAGTATCGCCGAGCAACATGCATATATGAGTGCAGGGATTGTACTTTCGACTCGGAGCCTGCTACAGTCCGCCGCGATGAAGCCTCACGGTACTCGCATGGCGATGCCCAAGGCCCCGCCGGGATGGGCGAGGGCCTGAGGGAGCGCGCCCGAAACCAGCGCTCACCATCAGGACGGATCCCCGGGGCCGCGACCAACGAAGCGAAGGTCGCGGCCTTCGTGATTCCTGAGCACGCCCCGGCTCCGGTGAGAGCCGGTCATGATCGAGAGGATCCATCCCCATGACGCAGATCGCCATCCGCCCCGCTACCGAGACCACCGACACCGCACCGGCCCCCATCGGGGGCAGCACGTCGACCACGACCGACCAGAGCTTCACTCCCGGCTACACCGGTCTGCGCTGTCGCGCCTGCGGTACCGAGGCCGCTGACGGCCCGGTCTTCGTGTGCAGCCGATGCTTCGGTCCGCTCGAGCCGCAGTACGACCTCGACGGCATCCGACGGCGCCTCACCCGCGAGATCATCGACGCTCGCGATCCCGATATCTGGCGCTGGGCGGAGCTGCTGCCGATCACCGAGCTCCCGACCACCGGCCTCCACGTGGGCCAGTCGCCGCTGACCGATGCGCCCCGCCTCGCCGCGCGCATCGGCCTCGACAGGCTCTGGGTCAAGGACGACTCGCGCAACCCCTCGCTCTCGTTCAAGGACCGCCCGGTCTCGATCGCCGCGGCCCGGGCCAAGGCCTGGGGCTACCACACGCTCGCCTGTGCCTCGACGGGCAACCTCTCGGCCGCCGTGGCCGCGGCGGCTGCTGCTCACGGACTGCGCTCGGTCGTCTTCATCCCCGCGGACCTGGAGCCGGCCAAGATCGCGCAGGCCCGCGCGCTCGGCGCCACCGTCGTTCGTGTCGACGGGCCCTATGACGACGTCAACCGCCTGTGCCTGGAGCTGACCGACGAGCTCGAAGGATGGGCCGTCCTCAACGTCAACCTGCGCCCGTTCTACGCCGAGGGTTCCAAGACCATCGCCTTCGAGATCGCTCGGCAACTGGGCTGGCGAGCGCCTGATGCGCTGGTGGCGCCACTGGCCAGCGGGTCCATGTACACCAAGCTCGACCGCGGCTTCGCCGAGCTGACCGAGACGGGCCTGCTGCACGAGGCAGCGGTGCGCTTCTTCGGTGGCCAGGCCACCGGATGCGGCCCCATCGCCAGCGCCTTCGAGGCCGGTCAGGACGTCGTGCGCCCGGTCGAGAAGCCGGACACCATCGTGCGCTCGCTGGCCATCGGCTCCCCGGCTGACGGTGGCTACGCCATCAAGCAGGCTCGTGCGAGCGGCGCGGCCATCCTTGGCGTCGAAGACGAGGCCACCATCGACAGCATCCGCCTGTTGGCCGAGACCGAGGGCATCCTCACCGAGACCGCCGGCGGCGTGACCCTGGCCGCGCTGCGCCGAGCCATCGACGAGGGCCACATCCAGCGCCAAGAGGAGGCCGTGCTGGTCATCACCGGCAACGGCATCAAGACGCTCGATGTCCTTGCGAACGACGACGCCAACACGTTGCCCGAGCCCATCGCACCCAGCTTCGACGCCTTCGAGGAGTGGTGGCGGAACACGGCCGAGGAAGCGGCCGCTTGACTCCCGCCGGGGGCGGCGGCGCATCGGCGTCTCCCGAGCTGACTTGACGTCGCCGCCCGACTCCGCGACACTACGCCGCGGAATGACTCATCTGTATCTTCTCAAGCCGAAGCCCACGCGGCCCTGCCTGGAGGCAGTGGCCTAGACGGCTTCGCTCGGGAAACCGACTCGGGGCCGCTAGGCCGGCTCCGAGGGCCGCAGACACCGACCAGGGTGACTGCGGTCTTTTTGTTTGGCTCGGAGCCAGCTCAGCCGTCTCGTCGGATCGATCACCCAGCCACGACGAGGAACCACACCTACGATGCGAGCACTCATCACCGGCAGCGGCAACATGGGCCGTGCCATCGCCAGCGGCCTCGAGGCGCGCGGTGACGACGTGGCGGCCACGGCCGGCCGCGAGACCGGCTATCCCGCGGCCGCGGAGATCGGCGCCGTCGATGTCGCCTTCGAGTTCAGCCATGACTCCACCCTGCTCGAGCACATCGACCTGGGGCTCGCCACGGGCTGTCGTGCCTTCGTCGTGGGCACCACCGGCTGGAGTGCCGCTGACGAGATCGGCCAGGCCTTCGCGGCTCGCCTCAGCGAGAACGGTGCCCGTGCCGTGGTGGCTCCGACGTATAGCCTCGCCGCGGTCCTCTTCGGCGACATCAGCGAGTACGCTGCCCGCCTCTTCGGCGGCTTCGGCGACTATGACCCCTATCTCTTCGAGCAGCATCGCGCGGCCAAGGCCGACCGACCCTCTGGCACCGCCCTCGCGGTGGCCAACCGCCTGGTCCCACACCTCAAGGCGAAGCGCGAGGCGCGCCTGGCCACCGACGCGGGCGCGCCCGATCCCGAGGTGTTGGAGATCGTGGCCCTGCGAGCCGGCAGCCACCCGGGCATGCACACCGTCGGGTTCGACGGCCCGGGTGAATCGTTGCAGGTCAAGGTCGAAGCCCGAGACCGCTCGGCCTACGTGGCCGGGGCCATCCTCAGCGCCGACTTCCTCATCGAGCAGCCAGACCGCACCGGCATCACCGCCTTCACCGACCTGGTCCACGAACGGACCGCCTGAGCAAACGAAACGACATCACCGAAAGGGACGATCCCATGAGCAACCCCATCTTCAGCGGTGCCATCACCGCCCTCGTCACACCCATGAACGCCGACGGCTCGCTCGACGAGGAGACCCTCGTGGCCATGGTCGAGCGCCAGATCGACGCCGGCATCAACGGCCTCGTGCCGGTGGGCACGACCGGTGAGTCGCCGACGCTCTCGGCCGAGGAGGACCAGCGCGTCATCGAGCTGACCATCGAGACCGTGCGGCGCCGTGGCGTGGCCGAGACCACGCCCGTCATCGCCGGCACCGGCTCCAACGTGACCCAGCACGCCATCGAGTACACCGAAGCCGCCATGCGCCTCGGTGCCGATGCCGCACTGGTGGTCTCGCCCTACTACAACAAGCCCGACCAACGGATGCTCGAGGCCCACTACCGCACCGTGGCTGACGTGGGCCTGCCGGTGGTGGTCTACAACGTCCCCGGCCGCACTGGTGGCAACGTCGCTCCCGCCACCCTCATGCGCCTCGCCGAGCACGAGAACATCGTGGCTGTGAAGGAAGCCTCGGGCAACATGGAGCAGATCATGACCATCGTGCGTGATCGGCCCGACGGCTTCGCGGTCCTTTCCGGTGACGACAGCTGGACCCTGCCGATCATGGGCGTGGGCGGCGATGGCGTCATCTCGGTGGCCTCCAACGAGGTGCCCCAGGTGATGGTCGAGCTCTGTGCCGCCGCGGCTCGTGGTGACATGCAGACCGCCTGGGATATCCACTACCGCTATCTGGAACTGATGCGGGTGAACTTCATCACCACCAGCCCGGCGCCGGTCAAGGCGGCCATGGCCGAGATGGGCCTCATCACCGACGCCCTGCGCATGCCCATGATGACCCTCGACGAGGCCAACCGGGCCCGCGTGCGCGAGGTCCTGGCCGACCTCGATCTGCTGCCAACGGCCGAGGCTGCTGCATGATCGCCGACGCCACGTCCGAGCCGAACGATCCGCGGGGGCCGGCAGCCACCGACTCCCACGTGGCTGCCGCCTCGTCTGCCCTGGCCGCGCGCATCGCCGCCCTTGACGCGGCCTGGGCCGCAAGCCGCCGGCTCCCCGAGTGAGGACCTCATCGCCGAGGTCCGCGTGGTCGTGGAGGAGCTGGTGGCGGCGCTCGAGGCCGGCGAGGTCCGTGCGGCCACGCCTGACGCCGGCATCGATGGTGGCTGGCGCGTGGACCCCTGGGTCAAGACCGGCATCCTCATGGGCTTCCGCCTGCCCGGCATGACCGACCTGCGTGATGGACCGATCCTGGCCGCGCGCGACAAGGCCGCCTACGGGCTGCTCGATCTGCTCGATAGCGACGCCGCGAACGCGGCCTCGGCCGCCGGGGCTCCGTGGCGCGTGGTGCCGGGCGGCTCAGCCGTCCGCAGCGGCGTGCACCTGGAGCCCGGCGTGACCATCATGCCGCCGTCCTACGCCAACATCGGTGCCTGGGTCGGCCGCGGCACGATGATCGACTCCCACGTGCTCGTGGGCTCGTGCGCCCAGATCGGGGAGGACGTGCACCTCTCGGCTGCGGTCCAGATCGGCGGTGTGCTCGAACCCGCCGGCGCACGTCCGGTCATCGTCGAGGATGGTGCCTTCGTCGGCGGTCAGGCGGGCCTCTACGAGGGCGTCACCATCAGTCGTGGTGCCGTCATCGGCGCGGGCACGATCGTCACCGGCCAGAGCCGGGTCGTCGACCTCGTCCACGGCCGCGAGCTGCGCGGGACGGCTGAAGCGCCGGTGGTGATCCCGCCCGACGCGGTCGTCGTTCCGGGCACGCGCCCGGCCGGCTCCGATCTCGCACGTGAGCAGGGCCTGTCGGTCTCGGTGCCGCTCATCGTCAAGTACCGAGATGCCGGCACGAACGCACGGGTGGCTCTGGAGGACGCGCTGCGGTGAACGCCGTTGCAGCGTCGATCGCGGTCGGGGCGACCGTCGCCGGCCTCGACCCCGCGGCGCTGACCGCGGAGTGGGGGAGCCCGCTCTTCGTCTACGACGCCGAGGTGCTGCGCTCACGGGCGGCCGCCCTGCAGGCTGCCCTGCCCCAGACGGCGGACGTGGCGTTCGCGTGCAAGGCCAACGGCTCGCCCGTGGTGCTGCGTACGCTGGCCCAGGCCGGGCTGGGCGTCGACGTCGCCTCCGGCGGTGAGCTGCGTGCAGCGCTGCGGGCCGGCTTCGATCCTGCCCACATCGTCTTCACGGGCCCGGGCAAGACCGATGCCGAGCTGGCCGAAGCACTCGATGCCGGTGTTGGAGCGCTGACGCTCGAGTCGCTCGAGGAGCTGGACGTCGTGGTCGGCTTCGCTGGGATCGCGAAGGCGGGCCAGGGCTTGATGCTGCGGCTGGCCACCGAAGGGGAGGCCGAAGGGCTGCCCATCATCAGCGCACCCGGCAACGTCAAGTTCGGGCTCACCGACGCCGAGGCCGAATCGGCCGTCGCCTCCATGCGCGAGGCTGGAGCGCTGGCGCCCGAGGGCCCCTTCGTGCTGCGTGGCTTCCACGCCTTCGGCGCCTCCAACGTTCGCGATGCCGCCGTGCTCGTCGAGGCTGCTGCCGACCTCGCCGCTCGCGCGGAGCCCATCGCCGCGCGTCATGGGATCGAGCTCGAGCTGCTCGACATGGGTGGCGGCCTCGGTATCCCCTATGCCCACGATGAGACGCCGCTCGACATCGCGGGACTCGGTGCGGGGCTGGCCGCGGAGATGCGCTCGTGGGCCGACCGCCCGGCCTTGCGTGAAGCCCGGTTGCTACTGGAGCCCGGCCGGTGGCTGGCCGGACCTGCCGGTGCCTACCTCTGCCGCGTCACGCGTACCAAGGAGCGTGGCGGTCGGGTCGTGGCCATCAGCGATGGCGGCATCCACCACCTGCTACGCCCGCGCCTGGTGGGCCAGGACCACCGCGTCGTGCCCGTCGGTGAGGCAGCCGCTCGTGAGGCGGACGTCGAGGTCGATCTCGTCGGGCCGCTCTGCACCGGTATCGACATCCTGGCCTCGGCCGTGCCCTCGCCGCGCCCCGCAGCAGGGGACCACTATGCCGTCCTCGATGCCGGCGCCTACGGCTACAGCGAGTCGATGCCGCTCTTCCTGGCGCACCCGACCCCGGCCGAGATCGTCATCAGCGACGGCGCCGCCACTGTCTCCCGCGACCGCATCGAACCGGAGTGATGCGCGTACGCATGAGGACATGCGCTCACGCATGATACGCTGCGGCCATGCCGAAGACCATCCAGATCCGAGACGTTGACGATGCCGTCTATGCCGGGCTGGCCAAGCGTGCGGCCGAGGCGGGTGTGACGGTGCCCGAGCTGCTGCGTCGCGAAGCAGCCCGCATCGCTTCGCGGCCGACATTGGATGAGTGGCTCGAGCGTACGAGGCGCCGCCCGTCGGGGATCACGCCCGAAGAGGTCGTGGCGGCGCTGGATGAGTCACGTGGGCCATGGCCCGATGCTGGTCGTTGACGCGTCGTGTCTGTACGAGGTCGTGGCTGACGGCACCAAGGGCGAGGTGGCTCGAGCGCGGATGCGGTCGGACCCGGAACTCGCAGCGCCGCACCTCGTGGATGCCGAGGTCCTCGGAGTGATCCGGCGCGACCTGATGCTGGGCCGGATCGACCCGACCACTGCCCACCAGGCTGTCGAGGATCTGCGCGACTGGCCCGGGGAGCGCTTCGATCATCGCGTATTGATGACGCGTGCATGGGGGTTGCGAGATCGCATTCGCACGTGGGACGCGTTCTATGTCGCGCTGGCCGAGGCGTTGGACGCAACGCTCCTGACGTTCGACCAGAGGCTAGCGCGTGCCGTGGACTCGCACTGCCACGTGGAGGTGCCTGGCGACTACTGAGCCTCGCTGCTCGCCAGGCGCTCCATGGCGGCGTCGAGCTCGGCGTGGACACGGTCGGGGGCGGTCCCGCCGATGACGTCTGGCCGCGCCAGTGCGTTCTCGAGCTTGGCCGCCGTGCGTAGCTCTCCGGCGACCTCCGGATCCGAAGCGGCGCGCTGGGCCAGGGGATCGGCAGAGGAGGACAGGACCTCGGCGATGTCGCGATCCGACAGCTCGGTCAACTCCATCTTCGCGGCCTCCGCGCGCGCGACCAGCGAGCCCACGATGTGATGGCCCTCGCGGAAGGGCACGCCCAGCTCCACGAGTGCGTCCGCGACGGCCGTGGCGGTGGTGTGGCCGGTGCTCGCCGCGGCCAGCATGCGGGCTTCATCGACGTGCAGCGTGGCCACCATGCCGGCCATCACGTCGAGCGATGACTCGAGCGTGGCCAGCGCGTCGACGAGGGGCGGCTTGTCCTCCTGCAGGTCGCGCTGATAGCCACCGGGGATGCCCTTGAGCATCGTGAGCACAGTGACCAGCTGGCCGCTGACGCGAGCGGTGCGGCCGCGGATGAGCTCGGCCGGGTCGGGGTTTCGCTTGTTGGGCATCATCGATGAGCCGGTGGACCAGGCGTCGTCGGGCCGGATGAAGCCGAAGTTGGGGTTGGTCCACCACACGATCTCCTCGGCCAGTCGCGAGAGGTGGGCCATGGTCAGGGCGGCGGCGCCGATGGTCTCGACGACCGGATCACGGTCGCCGACCGCGTCGATGGAGTTGTGCGTCACGCCCTCGAAGCCGAGTGACGCGGCCGTGGACTCACGGTCGAGCCGGAAGCCGGCGCCGGCCAGGGCCCCGGATCCCAGCGGCGAGAGCGAGGCCCGGCGGAGCGCGTCGGCGAAACGCCCGCGGTCACGCTCGAGCATCTCGACATAGGCCAGCAGGTGGTGGGCGAAGAGGACCGGTTGAGCCGGCTGCACGTGCGTGTGGCCCGGCATGATCGCGTCGCGATGGTCGTCAGCGAGCCCCACGAGCGCCCGCTCGAGCCCCACGATCGAGCCGTCGATGTCGCCGATCCGGCGGCGCAGGTAGAGCCGCAGGTCGGTCGCGACCTGGTCGTTGCGCGAGCGACCGGTGTGAAGCTTGCCCGCCACGGGCCCGATACGGCGGGTCAGCTCCATCTCCACGTTCATGTGGATGTCTTCGTGGGCCGGATCCCACTCGATGGCGCCGTCGCGCACATCGGCCTCGATGGCACGGAGGCCGTCGGCGATGGCCTGGGTCTCCTCTGGCGTCAGCAGGCCGGCCCGCTGCAGGCCCTCGACATGGGCGATCGAGCCGGCGATGTCTTCGTTCGCCAGCTCGACATCGACCTCGATGGAGCGCCCGAAGTCGGCCGCGTTCGCATCCGGTTCCGCTGCGAAGCGGCCACCCCAGGCCTTCATCGGCTAGGCCTTGGCGTCGGCCAGCTCGACGGGGAGCTCGCCCAACATCGGCTCGGTCCAGGTCCAGGCCAATTCGTGACGGGCGGCCTCGGTCCGCAGCGGCAGACCGAAGATCTTGATGAAGCCGACAGCAGCGGCATGGTCGTAGGCATCATCCGCATCGTACGTCGCGAGGGTGCGGTCATACAGCGAGTCGTCACTGCGGCGACCGACGACGTAGGCGTTGCCCTTCTCCAGGCGCATGCGCACCTGGCCGTTGACCACGCGCTGGCTCGAGCGCACGTACTCCCGCAGGTCGCGATGGAGGGCGCTGAACCAGATGCCGTCGTACGTGGCCTGGGCCGTCTCGTCGGCCACGAGCCGGTTGAAGCGCAGTTGCTCCTTGCTGAAGGTCAGGCCCTCGAGCGAGGCATGCGCGGTGTGCAGGATGGTGGCCGCGGGGGTCTCGTAGATCTCACGGCTCTTGATGCCCACCAGGCGGTCTTCGACGTGGTCGATGCGGCCGACGCCGTGCACCCCTCCGATGTCGTGCACGCGCTGCACCAGCTCGACCGGGCCGAGGGCCTCACCATCGAGCGAGACGGGCACACCACCCTCGAAGCCGATGGTCAGCTCGGTCGGGATGTCGGGAGCGTCACCCGGAGCGACGGTCCACTCGTAGGCGTCGGCCGGCGGCGTCGTCCACGGATCCTCGAGCACGCCGGTCTCACAGGAGCGGCCCCAGAGGTTGACATCGATGGAGTACGGCGACTCCTTGGTGATGGGGATGTCGATGCCGCGCGCGATGGCGTAGTCGATCTCCTCGTCGCGCGAGAGGCCCATGCCCACGCGCATCGGGGCCACGACCTCGAGGCTGGGATCCAATGCGTGAACGGCTACGTCGAAGCGGACCTGGTCGTTGCCCTTGCCGGTGCAGCCATGGGCCACCGCATCGCAGCGCTCGCGGTCGGCGACCTCGACGAGCAGTTGGGCGATGAGCGGGCGAGCGAGCGCCGTGGCCAGCGGGTACACGCCCTGGTAGAGCGCGTTCGCCTGCAGGCTGGGCCACACGAACTGGCGGATGAAACGGTCACGACCATCGATGACGTAGGCACGGCTGGCGCCAGCGGCCAGCGCGCGCTCGGCCACGCTCTCGCGCAGCGACTCACCACCGAGGTCGACCGTCAGGGTCACGACCTCGGTGCCGTACTGCTCCTTGAGCCAGGCCACCGCGACCGATGTATCCAGCCCACCCGAATAGGCGAGCACGACCTTCTTCACCTTGAACCTCCGAACCGGATCTGTTGGGCACGAAAGGCGCCCGACGCACGTCGGACGCCTCTTGATGTGCGGATCACACAGCGCAGTCGCGGCTCCCTGTCCTGCATTAACATGCGCGTGCTTGTGCAGTATTGCATAGTCATACAGTTGCTGCAGAGGCTCGATGCGATACGTAGCCCACTCCGGAGGCAGTGCCATGTGGACGGTCATGGACTGGTGTGGCCTGCGGGTACGCGTGGGCCCGGTGCGTCGGTGCACAGTCCCAGATCCGACTAGCGGTATCGGGCCACTACCCGTACGAGTGGGCTGGCGCTTGACTGGTGCTCAAGCCCGGTACGGAGAGTCCATGTCCATCCTTCACTCCGAGCGCGACAAGCCGAGAGTGGTCGAGCAGGAGCCACCGCGGTCGGTCCGCTGGCGCCTATGGGCCGCCATGCTCGCGCTGGCCCTCGTGCCCACGATGGCCGGCATCTACCTCACTACCGCGCAACTGGACGCACCCGATGCGGTGCTCGAGGCCGAGCGTGCACGCGAGACGTCCGAGGCCGGTGCCGATCTCGTGGCGCGCCAGTCGGCCATCGAGGCCCGACTCCTGGCGGCCGCGTCGGATCCGTCGATCGCCCGGCTCGGCGATGGGGTCAAGGGTGGGTCGGAGAAGCGGGCCGCGTCCGCGCTCGCGAGCTCGATCCGTGCCGATGACGGCAAGATCATCACCGGGGCCTGCCTGGTGCGTTCCAGCGACGGCAAGCGTGTCCCGCTCACGTCCGGCGAGGCCGGCCTCGATGCCTGTGCCGACGACCGGTTGCGCCAGGCGGCCCTCGAGGCTCGCAGCGGCATGGTCGTGCGCTACCGCCCCGGCGGCGACGGCTCATCAGGCCTGATCGTCGCGACACCTACGCGCTCCGACGGGCGCTTCCGCGGTGTCATCTCGGCCGAGATCGACACGGCGGCCCTCTTCGACCGGGCCCGCTCGCTGGGCGACGGCGCGATCACTTCGATGCTCGTGGACATGGGAGCGTCAGAGGTCGTCTCGTCGACCGCGAGCACGGGTCCGGCCGATGGCGCCACCGCGGCCGCGCCGGGATCCGTGGTGCCCTACCTCGCCGACATCGTGGCCCAGTCAGTGATGGCCGAGCGAGAGCTGAGGGCCATGGGCCTGGCGCCGACGGTCGTCCCGCTGTGGAGCAACGGCGACGGCTCGCGCATGGGCCTTGTCCAGCTGTGGCCCTACAGCGGCGGCGAGTGGCCGCTCGAGATCCGGCTGGCCCTGATGGCCATGCTGGCCGGTGCCATCGTCGGGGTCATCTTCGTGGTCCGCTACTTCCTCGATCCCTTCGAGGAGATGGCCGACTCGCGCGCCGAGTTGCAGGCGCTCTACAGCGAGGCTCGCCACGACGCCCTCGCGGACGGTCTTACCGGGCTGGGCAACCACCGTGCCTTCCAGGAGGAGCTGGGCCACCAGATCTCGACCTTCGAGGACCGCGGTACGCCCTTCAGCCTCGTGCTCATGGACCTCGACGACCTCAAGATCGTGAACGACCGCGACGGTCATGCCGCCGGCGACGACATGCTGGTCTCGATGGCCGAGACGATGCGTGAGCTCGCCCGTCGCGATGACCTCCTCTACCGCACCGGTGGCGACGAGTTCGCGATGATCCTGCCTGCCGCGAACATCGACGAGGCCGCCGCCGTGGCCGAGCGCATCCTGCACTTCTGCAAGCGCCCGCCCAGCGGTGGTCGAGCCAGTCCCTTCTCGTCGGGTGTCTCCGGCGTGCCCTACTTCTCGCGCCAGCGCGACATCGTCTACCGCCAGGCGGACGCTGCGCTCTACTGGGCCAAGCGTCACGGCCGTGGTTCGGTCGAGGTCTTCGAACCTGAGCGCGACCAGCTCCCCGACGAGCTCACCGACGCCACCGCCAACGCCATCGCAGAGGTCGTGACCGGCAAGCTGCTGCGACCGGTGTTCCAGCCCATCGTCAACCTGCGCAACGGCCGCATCATCGGCTTCGAGGGTCTCATCCGGCCCGCTCCCGAAAGCCCCCTGACCGATACCGGCCGGCTCTTCGCCGCCGCCGCGGCCGCCGGTCGCACGGTCGAGCTCGACCTCGCCTGTATCGAGGCTGTGGTCGACGGCGCTCGCGCTATCGGCCCCGACCGACTGCTCACGCTCAACCTCTCGCCACGCACGCTGGAGGTCAAGGACTTCGACCCGGCGTGGCTGCTGTCCGGCCTGGTGCGCAACGGCATCAGCCCCTCGCGCGTGATCATCGAGCTCACCGAACGCGAAGAGGTCGACGACCTGGGTCGCCTGCAACAGGTGTTCAATCTGCTGCAGCAGTACGGGCTGCGCATCGCGGCCGACGACGTCGGTGCCGGCAACTCCGGCCTGCGGCTGTTGAGCCAGGTGCAGTTCGACATCGTCAAGATCGACCTGGCGCTGGTGCAGAGCGGCGTGCGCCGCATGGGTGCGCGGGCCGTGCTGCAGTCACTGCGGGACCTGGCGCTGAGCCAGAACGTGCGCATGATCGCCGAGGGTGTCGAGACTGCGAAGCAGCTGTCGGTCATCCGTGAGCTCGACATCGGCGCGGCCCAGGGCTTCCTGCTCGGACGCCCGGACGCCTCGGTGGACAAGACGTTCGTGGACGTGCGCCAGCTCGAAAGTGGCGTGGTCGTGCCGCGAGAGGCGCACCCGGTCATCGCTCCACCGCCCGCCGGCGCGGTCGATGCCGAGGAGATGGAGGCCATCGAGGACGAGCGGCGCTCGGTCTTCCTGCCTCCGGCGAAGCAGGTCTTCGAAACGAAGCTCGGTCCGGCCTAGAGGCGGAAGGCGGTGCCGGCGCCTTCGTGCAGTGCGCGATGCAGCGCGCCCAGGGTGCGCCCGTCGGCGATGACCGATCTTTCCGCGAGCGAGCTTGCACGCAGCGCGCGCAGGGCGGAGCCGACCTTGGGCACCATGCCGCCGGCGATGACGCCCTCGTCGATGAGGCGCGAGGCCTCGGCCGGCGTGAGCTCCGGGATGCGCTCGCCGTCGGCACCACGGACGCCGTCGGTGTCGGTCAGGAGCACGAGCTCCCCGCCGAGCGAGGCGCTGACCGCGGCCGCCGCATCGTCGGCGTTGACGTTGCAGATGCGGCCGTCCGGATCGAGGCCCATGGGCGTGACCACCGGCAGGTAGCCAGCGTCAAGGAGTGCGCGTAGGACCGAGGCATCCGCGACCGGCTCGCTGATGACGCGATCCAGCCCTTCGGCGCGAGGGCCGCGGATCATGCCGGCGTCGATGCCACGCGCGCCCACGGCCTTGCCACCGAGCGCCAACAGCGCCTCGGTCAACTCGGCGTTGATGACGCCGCTGATGACTGCGAGGAAGACCTCCAGCGTGGCCTCGTCGGTGACGCGACGCCCCTGGTTCCACTGGCTTTCGACGCCCAGGCGCTCGAGCCACTCGGTCAGCCGCTTGCCGCCGCCGTGGACGACGACGACCGGACGGGCGATGCGCTCTTCCACGACCTCGCGCAGCACGTCCTGTTGCTCGACGATGGTCGTGCCCCCGAGCTTGACCGTGACCGGCGTGACGCTCACGTGGAGTACTCCGAGTTCTCGATGACGTACTCCTGCGTCAGGTCGCAGCCGAAGGCCTCGCCGAAGCCGGTGCCCACCCCAAGGTCGACGCGGATGGTGACCTCGCCGCTCTTCATCCGCTCCGACAGCGCAGTCTCGTCGTACTCGAGCGGGACGCCGGCGAAGACCGGCGTGCCCTCGATATCGATCTGCAGCGAGTCAGGATCGAGTTCCACGGGCTGACCGGCGCGTGCCGCCGCAGCCTCGGTCGTGAGTCCGGCGGCCTCGAGCGTCGTGGCCGGGGCGACGATCGCGTTGCCCACGGCCATGGCGATGCGGCCCCAGTTGGGGTCGGCCCCGTGCACCGCCGCCTTGAGCAGGTCGCTCGAAACGACCGCTCGAGCCGCAGCACGCGCGGCGGCATCGTCGGCGCCACCGCTGACGGCGCAGGTGATGAGCGTGGCCGCACCCTCGCCGTCGGCTGCCTGCTGGCGTGCCAGCGAGCGGGCCACGGCCTCGACGGCCTGCTCGAGGGTGGCCAGGGCCTCGGGGTCCTCATCGACCGGCGAGGCACCGGCCGCGCCGGAGGCTACGAGCAGCACCGTGTCATTGGTGGACTGGTCGCCATCGACGCTGGTCTGGTTCCAGGTACGCGCCACGATCGGCCGCAGCATGCGGCTGAGCGTCTCGGGCCGCGCGTCGGCATCGGTGAGCACGAAGCTGAGCATCGTGGCCATGTCGGGATGGATCATGCCCACGCCCTTGGCCACGCCGCTGACCGTCACCGGCACCTTGCCCCCCTCGGCGGTCGACAGCTCGACGGTGACGCTGGCGGCCTTGGCCACCGAGTCGGTCGTGCGCATGGCCTCGGCCACGTCAGCGAAGGCTTCGTCGTCGGTGCGGAAGGAGCCGCTGATCGAGGTCAGCGCGTTGGCCACGCGCTCGACGGGCAGGCGAGTGCCGATGAGCCCGGTGGACATGGCGATGACGCGCTCAGGCTGAGTGCCGACGTGCGTCGCGAGGGTAGCCGCGAGGCTGCGCTGGTCGGCCAGACCAGCCTCTCCGGTGGCGGCGTTGGCACAGCCGGAGGTGCACATCATGGCGTCGACCCAGCCATAGCGGCCCTCGCCCTCTGGTGCGGTGGCCTCGAGATGGGCCTTGTTCATCCGTACCGGTGCTGCCGGCAGCCGGTTCGTGGTGAACGTGGCAGCGATGGCAGCCGGCCCGTGCTGCACCAACACCACCGCGAGGTCCGGCGCGACCGAGTCCTTGATGCCGGCGGTCGTGCCGAGGGCTTCGAAGCCGCGTGGCAGCCGAGCGACCTGCTCGGTCTCGGGCAGATGGGAGGGGAGCGGATCGAGTGGCCTCACGGGACGATGGGCAACTGCTCGAGCCCGACCCACTCGGGCAGGCCGAAGACGATGTTGAAGGCCTGCACGGCCTGACCAGCGGCACCCTTCACCAGGTTGTCCTCGACCGAGATGGTGGTGATGCGTCCGGTGCGCTCGTCGTAGCGCGCGAAGACCCGCACGAAGTTCGAGCCGCGAACGTGGCCGGTGGCCGGCGGAGCATCCACGACCTCCACGAAGTACTCGTCCTCGTAGGCCTCGCGGTAGATCTCGCCGATCTCGTCGTTCGTGACCGCGCGTGTCGGCCGCACGTGGCCGGCGGCGAGGATGCCCCGGTTCATGGGCACGAGGTGCGGCTGGAAGCCGACGGTCTCCCAGCCTGGGTTCGCCCCAGGCGAGGCGCCGGCATCGCGGATCTCCTGCACCAGCTCGGCGGTGTGGCGGTGGCCGGCCACGCCGTAGGCACTGACCGAGTCGTTGACCTCCGAGTACATCAGGCCGGCCTTGACCGAGCGGCCGGCACCCGAGACGCCGCTCTTGGCGTCGACGACGACATCGCCGATGAGCCCGGCTCGCGCCAGCGGGTACAGACCCATCATCGAGGTCGTGGGGTAGCAGCCGGGCGAGGCCACGAGGCGGACGTCAGCACCCTCGAGGGCCTGCAGCTCCGCGCGGTGCTGCTCGGGCAGGCCATAGACCGAAGTGGCCAGCAACTCCGGGAAGGGGTGCGTGTAGTCGTACCAGCGCTCGTACTCGGCGGGGTCCTTGAGGCGGTAGTCCGAGCCGAGGTCGATGACCGCGATGCCACGCTCGATGAAGTCAGGAACCAAGGCCGCGGAGGCGCCATGCGGCAGGGCCATGAAGACCGCGTCCATCTCCGGCAGCGAGGTCTCGATGAAGTGCCCGGTGCGCCCCAGCTGCGGCTGGCTCTCGGCCAGGGGCTGGTGGTCGCGGTCGCGGCCCTGCAAGCCGGCGATACGGACGTGGGGATGGCGCTCGAGCAGACGCACGAGCTCGCCGCCGGCGATGCCGGCAGCGCCGATGATGCCGACGCGGATGGTGGCACTGCCACCGACCGCAGGGCTGGCGGTACTAGGGTTGCTGGTCTCGGTCATGGTCGTCTGACGATACAGGAGCCGTGCCGGGCCCCGCGGCTATGGCATAGTCGGGCGCAGCCCATGAGTACCCACGACGACGGCTCGCACAGCGAGCTCCCCGACCTTTCGATCCCCAGCGCCGGATCCGTGCTCACCGCCATCGAGGTGCGCGCGACGGACGATGCCGACCTGACCGAGCTGCTCGTGCGCCTGCGCGAGGCCGGCGCCGACGTCGTCACCATCAACTCCTTCCCGGCCACCAAGAAGGGCGAGGACGACGTCATCACGCGCGTCTTCGACATCGAGCTGCGCGACGTCGGGCCGGTCGAAGCGCTGGAGGTGGCCGAGACCGTTCCCGGGGTCACCAGCGCCGGAGCCCGACCGACCCTCGGCCAGGTCTTCGGCAAGCGAGTCATCGTCGTCGGCGGCGGGGCCCAGGTGGCCCAGGTCGCGCTCGGCGCCGTCTCGGAGAGCGATCGCCACAACCTGCGCGGCGAGCGCATCTCGGTCGACACCATGGCCCTCGTGGGCGAGGACGAGATCGCCGCTGCCGTACGCGCCGTGGCCGACCTGCCCCGTGCCCACATCCTGGTGCTGGCGGGTTCGCTCATGGGTGGTGAGATCACCAAGGCCGTGCGCGAGCTGCGCCACCGCGGCATCCCGGTGGTGGCGTTGTCGATGGCCGGCTCCGTCTCGGCCGAGGCCGACCTCGTGGTCAGCGACCCGGTGCAGGCCGGCACGATGGCAGTGATGGCCATCGCCGATACCGCCCGCTTCGATCTCGACAAGCTGCGAGGCCGCCGCTACTAGCCCGGCCCGCTCCGCCCCGTCGCGGGGCGCCGCACCGCGCCCGCCGGTGCCCGTATCCTTGCGCCCATGACCGACGACACCCGCACCATCCAGGAACGCTCGACCGCCACGCTCTCACCCATCCTCGGCCGCTACTACCAGCAGACCTGGGTGAAGGGCGAAGGCCACCGTCTCATCGACAGCGACGGGCGCGCCTATCTCGACTTCGCCAACGGCATCGCAGTGACCTCGCTGGGACACGCTCATCCCAGGGTCAATGCCGCCATCCACGCGCAGGTCGACGAGCTTATCCATGTGTGCAACGGCCTGGGCCACCTCGATCCGGTCACGAGGCTTGCCGAGATGATCGTCGAAGAGCTGCCCGAGCCGCTCGACACGGTCTACTTCGGCAACAGCGGCACGGAGGTCGTGGATGGCGCCATGAAGATGGCGCGTCGGGCAACCGGTCGGACCCACATCATCGGTTTCGAAGGCGGCTTCCACGGGCGCACCTACGGCGCCACCAGCCTGACCAGCTCGAGCCTCAACTACCGCAGCGGCTACGATCCGCTCGTACCGGACGTCCACATCGCGCCCTTCCCCAATGCCTATCGGGATTTCGACGGTGACGAGGAGCGCGCCAGCGAGGTCTGCCTCGACCACCTCGAACGGCTCTTCCGTACGCAGATCCAGGCGGCGCGCACGGCCGCCTTCATCATCGAGCCGGTCCAGGGTGAGGGCGGCTACGTGCCCGCTCCGATCCCATTCCTGAAGGGACTCCGCGAGCTGGCCACCCGCCATGGCGTGTTGCTGATCATGGACGAGGTCCAGGCGGGCTACGGGCGCACCGGCAAGATGTGGGCCTTCGAGCACGCCGACATCGTGCCCGACGTGGTGCTCGTGGCCAAGGCCATCGCCAACGGCATGCCTCTTGCCGCGCTGGTCTCGCCGCGAGAGCTGCAGGAGCGCTGGGGCCTGGGCGCTCACGGCTCGACCTACGGCGGCAACCCGGTCTCCTGTGCAGCCGGCATCGCCGTGCTCGAGGTCATTCGTGACGAGGGCCTCGTGGCCAACGCCGCCGCGCGTGGCGCTGAGCTGACCGCCGGCCTCAAGTCCCTCCAGGCCGAGGACGCCCGCATCGGCGACGTTCGCGGTCCGGGCCTGATGATCGGCGTCGAGATCGATCAAGGATCCCGCGGCACCCGACGTCGCTCTCGGCAGCGCCCTGAGCAGCGCCTGTGCCGAGCGTGGCCTGCTGGTGCTCACCTGCGGTGCCGGCAACGTCGTGCGCTGGATCGCGCCACTCGACGTCGAGCGCTCCGAGATCGAGGAGGCTCTGGGCATCTTCCAGGAGGCGCTGCTCGCTACCAGCTAGACCTTCCATCGAGCGCCGGCTCCGAGGGTGCCTTCCAGCGAGGATCGATGGCACAACGCTGGCTGACTCGATTGCGGATCAGGTATTCGCCGACTTGGCCTCGTCCACGTGATGGGGTCGCCCGGTCTCGGCCAGGACGACCGCGAAGATGACCAACGCGCCACCGACGATCTGCAGCGGAGCCAGGCTCTCACCGAAGAGGATGACCGCCAGGGCCACGGTATAGACCGGCTCGACCGTGCTGATGAGCGAGGCTCTGGCTCCACCGACCCGCTTGACGCCCGCGTAGAACGTCTGGATGGCGATGGCCGTGGCCACGAGGCCCAGGCCCAGCACGGCGGGCCAGACGCTGGCGGGCACCGCTGCCGGCGAGAGCGAGCCTCCGCTCGCGAGCAGGAGTACGGCGTAGACGGCCGCGGTCGCCGTGGTCATCAGAGCGGCCGCCGGGGAGGGGTCGGGAGCGTCATGCTCGGTGGACAGCTCAGCGTCGCCCGGCGGGATCTCCAGTCCGTCCACGAAGCGTTCGCCGCCGGCCGGTCGCTCGCCCGCGAGTCGGGCCTGGAGGATGATCCAGGAGGCGTAGATGACGGGGTTGGCGAAGGCCAGCGCGAGGCCCCACAGCGGCGGTAGCTCGCCCTCCGGGATCCCGCCCACGGTCAGCGCGATCCCGGCGATCGATATGCCCAGCGCGATCCACGCACGACGCCCCTCGAGCCGCCGCAGGAGACGCGTGGCCATGACCGCGACCATCGCGGGGTAGAGGTACGCGATGATCGAGGCCAGCGAGATCGAGACCACCTGCAGTGAGGCGATGAAGGCGTAGCTGTTGCCGACGTAGAGCGTGCCCAGCAGGAGCAGCACCAGCACGCGACGCCGCGAGAGCGAGAAGAGCGAGCGCCGCCGCGGCGCGGAGAGCAGCAGGAAGCCCCAGCCGAAGAGCGCCGCCGTGGTGAAGCGCCAGAAGAGCACGGCCAGCGGCTCCATGCCCTCGTCGTAGAGCGGCTGCACGAACAGCGCGCCGGACCCGAAGGCGGCCGCCGAGACGAGCACCAGGATGACGCCTACGGCCTGTCCGCCGAGGGGCATGCGCTGGCTCGGATCGGGCTGGTCGGTCACTTCGTCGATGCTAGCGGGCCGTCGTCGCGGAGGTCCCGTCGTCGTCGTTGCACGACCGTCAAAGGACAGTCGCTCGCTGCGCGTTACACTCAGGAGAACGTGACCACAGAGACAGACCAGCCACCCTCCCAGCCGATCCAGGAGCTCGAGCGTGTCACCATCCGTTTCGCGGGTGATTCGGGTGACGGCATGCAGCTCACCGGTACGCAGTTCACCCGCACCGCCGCGGTCTACGGCAACGACATCGCGACGCTGCCGGACTTCCCGGCCGAGATCCGCGCCCCTGCCGGCTCCTTGCCCGGCGTGTCCGGCTTCCAGATCAGTTTCTCGTCCGCTGACATCCACACCCCCGGTGATCAGCCGGACGTGCTCGTGGCCATGAACCCGGCCGCGCTCAAGGCCAACGTCGGTGACGTCCCCGCGGGCGGTGCCATCGTGGTCAACGAGGATGCCTTCACGGCCCAGAACCTGAAGAAGGCCGCCTACGAGGAGAGCCCGCTCAAGGACGGTTCGCTCAACGACTACACGGTCTTCGAGATCCCCATCAGCAAGCTCAATGCGCTTGCGCTCGAGGGGTTGGACATGTCCGCCAAGCAGGTGGACCTGACCAAGAACTTCTTCGCGCTGGGCATCATGTTCTGGCTCTACGAGCGCTCCATGGAGCCCACGATCAACTGGATCGAGAAGAAGTTCGCCGGTCGGCCGATCATCGCCGAGGCCAACCTGCGGGCGCTCAAGGCCGGCTACGCCTTCGGTGAGACGACCGAGATCTTCCATACCCGTAACCGGGTCAAGCCGGCCAAGCTGCCGCCGGGCACGTATCGCAACATCACCGGCAACGAGGCTGCCGCGCTCGGGTTCGTGGCTGCCACCAAGCTGGCCAAGCGTGAGCTCTTCTACGGCTCGTACCCCATCACCCCGGCCAGCGAGATCCTGCACCAGCTCTCGACCTACAAGCACTTCGGCGTGCGCACGTTCCAGGCCGAGGATGAGATCGCGGCCATCGGCTCGGCCATCGGGGCCGCCTTCGGTGGCGCGCTCGCGCTGACCGCCTCGTCGGGCCCGGGTATCGCACTCAAGGGTGAGGCCATGGGCCTCGCGGTCATGGTCGAACTGCCGCTGGTGGTGATCAATGTCCAGCGTGGCGGACCCTCGACCGGCCTGCCCACCAAGAACGAGCAATCGGACCTGCTGCAGGCGATGTTCGGCCGCAACGGCGACGCGCCCATGCCCGTGGTAGCACCGGCCACGCCGGCCGAGTGCTTCGACATGGCCATCGAGGCCTCACGGCTGGCGCTCAAGTACATGACGCCGGTGGCCTACCTTTCGGACGCCTTGCTGGCCACCGGTTCGGAGCCGTGGCGCATCCCTGAGCCCTCTGACCTGCCCGACATCTCGGTGTCCAACCACACCGACCCCGACACCTTCCAGCCGTACGACCGCGACCCTGACACGCTGGCCCGTCCGTGGGCCGTGCCCGGTTCACCCGGCATGGAGCACCGCATCGGCGGCCTCGAGAGCGCCGATGTCCTCGGTACCGTCAGCTACGACCCTGACAACCACCAGCGCATGACCGACCTGCGCGCACGCAAGGTCGCCGGCATCGCGGACGACATCCCGGACCTCGAGGTCTACGGTCCCGAGTCGGGTGACTTGCTGGTTCTGGGCTGGGGCTCGACGTACGGCTCCCTGCGCACCGCCGTCGAGCGGCTACAGCGAGCGGGTCATGCCGTAGCCCACGCCCAGTTGCGTCACCTCAACCCGTTCCCGCGCAACACCGGCGACGTGCTCGGCAGCTACAAGCGCGTGCTCATCCCGGAGATCAACACCGGACAGCTGCGGCTGCTCATCCGCGGCCGCTATCTCGTCGACGCCGTGGGCCTCAACCGCGTGCGCGGCAAGCCCTTCCCGGTACCTGAGGTGATGCGGGCGGCCAAGCTGCTGCTCGACGAGGAGGAGGCCTGATGACCGATGCCACCGGCCCTGCCACGGCGGTGCAGCCACTCAAGCTGACGCGCAAGGACTTCGTCTCGGACCAGGAGGTCCGCTGGTGTCCCGGCTGCGGCGACTACTCGATCCTGGCCCAGACACAGCGGACGATGCCGGAGTTCGGCTACCCCCGCGAGAACATCGTCTTCATCAGCGGCATCGGCTGCAGTGGACGCACGCCGTACTACATGAACACCTACGGCTTCCATAGCATCCACGGCCGCGCACCGACGCTGGCTACGGGCCTGAAGATCGCGCGCCCGGACCTCATGGTCTGGGTCGTCACCGGCGACGGCGACGCACTTTCCATCGGCGGCAACCACATGCTGCACACGCTGCGCCGCAACGTCGACATCAAGATCCTGATGTACAACAACCGCATCTACGGCCTGACCAAGGGCCAGGCCTCACCGACGTCGGAGTTCGGCAAGCGCACCAAGTCCACGCCAGAGGGCACCATCGACCAGCCGGTCGTGCCGCCTTCGATCGCGCTGGCCGCGGAAGCCACCTTCGTGGCGCGCTCCATCGACACCTACCCCACGCACATGCAGGAGACGCTGGAGGCTGCCGGCTTCCACAAGGGCAGCGCCTTCACCGAGATCCTGCAGAACTGCAACATCTTCAACGACGGCGCCTGGCGCGACTTCACCGACCGTGATGTTCGCGCCGACCGCACGCTTGAGCTGAAGCACGGCGAGCCCATGGTCTTCGGGACCGACCGCGATCGTGGCATCGTCCTGCGGGGCACCAAGCCGGAGGTCGTGAACCTCGGCGACGGCGTGACCGAGGACGACCTGCTCGTCCACGACGAGACCGACGACATGCTGGGCTACATCCTCAGCCGCATGTTCTGGCCCGACTACCCGGTGCCCATCGGCGTCATCCGCCGTGTGAAGAGGCCGACGCACCATCAGCTGGTGGCTGGTCAGATCGAGCTCGTCCGCGCCGACAAGGGTGAGGGCGTGCTGCGAGACCTGCTCTTCACCAGCGATACCTGGGAGGTCTCCTGACCACAGGCGTGGTCGTCCTCGCCGACGACCTGATGTGGGGCACCCGCATCACCGAGGCCGTCCGGCGCGCCGGCGGAAGACCCGTCCAGCTGAGCTCCGACGAGGAGCTGTCGGTGGCGCTGGAGGCCACCGCGCTGGAGGACCAGAGGACCATCCATGGCGCCATCGTCGATCTCGCTGCCCGGCGCTTCGATGGGGTCGCGGCCATCGAGCGGCTGAGGGCCGCGCGGCTGCCGGTCATCGCCGTGGCCGAGCACGACGATCAGCTCACGCGCAAGCGCGCCCTCCAGGCCGGCGCCATGCGCGTCTTCTCCTATCGCAAGTTCTTCGAGGACGGCACCCGGCTGGTGGAGGGCTGGCTCGGGCCCGAACGATCACGGGGGTGACGACATGACCGAGGGTATCGGCGCAGCCCGCCACGCCGAACGCCTGCTGCGGGCCCGCGCCGCCGTGACGGAGGCGGCCGCATCCGCCCTGCTCGTGGGAGTCGGGCCGGAGCTCGAGTGGCTCACCGGCTACGCCGCCCATGGCGGAGAGCGACTGAACCTGCTGGTCGTCCCGGCGCAGGGGGATTTGGTTTACGTCAGCCCGCGGCTGGAGGCGCCGGCCGCGCGGGCGGCCCCGGGCCTGGCTGACGGACGCGTGCGCATCGAGACCTGGGACGAGACCGACGATCCGTACCTGCTGGTGCCCGGGCTGGTCCCGCCCCGCGATCCGCTGCGCTTCCTCGTCTCGGATGGCCTCCGGGCCCAGTTCGTGCTGGGGCTGCAGGCGGTGCTGCCGGGGGCCGGTTGGGGGCTGGCCTCGTCGGTGCTGGCGCCGCTTCGGCGGGTCAAGGACGCGGAGGAGATCGAGCTCCTGCGTGCCGCCGCCCACGCTGCCGACCGTGCCATCGAGCGGGTCATCCGCGGGCCACTGGTCGGGCGCACCGAGGCCGACGTGGCCAAGGACGTGCGTGACGCGCTCGTCGACGAGGGCCACGATACGGCCGAGTTCTGGATCGTGGCCTCTGGGCCCAACAGCGCCTCACCGCACCACGAGCCCAGCGACCGCGTCATCCGGGGAGGGGAGCCACTGCTGCTCGACATCGGCGGTCGACGTGCCGGCTACAACTCGGACATCACGCGCACCGTCTGGGTCGCGGACGACGACGAACCGGGCCCCGACGACACCTTCCGCCGCATCTACGAGCTGACCGCGGCCGGCCAGGCCGCGGCTCGAGAGGCCGTTCGTCCCGGTGTCAGCTTCGATGCTCTCGATGCCGCCGCCCGCACGGTCATCACCGGTGGCGGCTACGGCGACCGCTTCATCCACCGCCTGGGCCATGGCATCGGCCTCGAGGTGCACGAGGAGCCCTACGTCGTCGAGGGCAACACCGAGATCGCCGTGGCCGGCAACACCTTCAGCTGTGAGCCGGGCATCTACCTGGAGGGTCGCTACGGCGTACGCATCGAGGACGCTGTGGTCTGCACCCTCGACGGTGGAGAGGCGCTCAACGAGGCCGCCCGCGAGCTGCTCATCGTCTCGGGTCGCTGACCGGGTTCACCCGTCTCCGGGTGTATCATCCGCCGACCGGCCGCCACCCCCGGCGACCGCTCTGAACCTGATATCACAGACGGTGCCGGAATGGCACCGATCGCCAGCCGCAGGGACCGGTCAGGCGATGGAAAGACCCGCACCATGGCTGACAAGAACGGCAGCCGCAACAACGGCTCCAACCAGGGCCAGGGCTGTACCCAGGCACAGCTCAGGCGCTTCATCAAGTCGCGCGCGTACATCCCCATGCACGAACTGCGCCGGCGCTTCGCCATCAACGGCGAGGCCGATGACGTGCGCGCGGTCGAGACCCGGGATGGTCGCTACTTCGCCGGGCTGCCGGACAGGGAGTGCGGCTACCTTGCGGATCTCGTGGACAAGGGTGAGGTGGGCCTCGAGCTCTGTCACGATCCCTGCGTGGACATGATCATCGGCGTCTACGCTATCCGCCCCGTCGGTCGCTAGAGGAGCCTCGGACGTGCCCGCGACGGCACCCGAGCCCATCGAGTTCTCGGTGGGCGTCGAAGGCATGACCTGTGCCTCCTGCGTCAACCGCGTGGAGCGCTTCCTCGTCAAGGCTGACGGTGTGGCGCGAGCCAGCGTCAACCTCGCCACCGAACGCGCGACCGTGGTCGTCGATCCGGCCGTGGCCGGGCGCGCCGAGATCGAGGCCGCCATCGAGGCCGCCGGCTACGACGTGCGCCCGGAACGTGCTACCGAGACCGGCGCGCTGACCCTTGACGACGCCGATCCTGACGCTGACCTGCGCGCCCGCGAGCTGCGCGAGCTGGGGATCAGAGCTGTCGTTTCGATCGTGGTCTCACTGCTGATCATGGTCCTGATGCTGCGCCCGGAGATCCTGGGCCTGCCCATGTCGCAGCTGAACTGGCTGCTCCTGGTCCCGGCCACGTTCGTGCAGTTCTGGGCCGGCGGCGTGTTCATGCGCGCTGCCCTGCGCCAGGCACGCCACAGGACGGTCTCGATGGACACGCTGGTGGCCCTTGGCACCATCGCGGCCTGGGGCTACAGCACGGTCGTGACCCTGGCCCCGTCGCTGGTGATCGAGGCGGGCATCGAGCCCGCGACCTACTTCGACTCCTCGACCATGATCATCGGTCTGATCCTCGCCGGTCGCTGGATGGAGGCGCGGGCCAAGGCCCGCGCCGGCGGGGCCGTGGCGGCCCTCGTCGGCCTCGGTGCCGACACCGCCCGGCGTATCAGCGGAGAGACCGAGACCGACGTGCCCATCGAAGACATCGTTCCCGGCGACCTCGTGCGGGTCAGGGCCGGCGAGAAGGTGCCGGTCGATGGCGTAGTCGTGAGCGGCAGCTCAAGCGTGGACGAATCGATGCTCACCGGCGAGCCGCTACCCGCCCTGCGCGAGGCCGGCGATGCGGTCATCGGCGCCACCATCAACGGCCACGGCGCACTCGTGGTGCGAGCGACGCACGTGGGGCGCGACGCGGTCCTGGGCCAGATCGTGCGCATGGTGCGTGACGCACAAGGGACCAAGGCGCCCATCCAGCGCGTGGCCGACCGCGTCATCGACTGGTTCGTGCCGCTGGTCATCGCCCTCGCGGCCCTGACCTTCGTGGCCTGGTGGGTGCTCGGGCCGGAGCCACGACTGACCCAAGCCCTCGTCTCGGCCATCAGCGTGCTCATCATCGCCTGCCCCTGTGCCATGGGTCTGGCCACGCCTACCGCGGTCATGGTCGGGACCGGTCGAGCGGCCGATGCCGGCGTGCTCATCCGTGGCGGAGAGGCGCTCGAGGCCGCCGGCGATGTCGAGGTCGTGGTCTTCGACAAGACCGGTACGCTCACCGCCGGCCGCCCCAGCGTGGGCGCGGTGCGAGTCGCCGCGGGACAGGATCCCGATCGGGTCCTGGCCCTGGCCGCCTCCGCCGAACGTGGCTCCGAGCACCCGTTGGCCCTGGCCATCGTGGCCGAGGCCGAGCGACAGGGCCTGACGGTGGCCGAGGCCGAGGCCTTCGACACGGTCACGGGCCGCGGCATCCGGGCCACCGTCGAGGGACACGAGCTGCTCGTGGGCAATGCTGCTTTCCTGCAGAAGGCCGGGGTGGGCGAATCCGACAGCCTGGCTGCGGTCGGCGATGCCCCCATGACCACCGTCTTCGTGGCCGTCGACGGCGCTATCGCGGGCGCGCTGGACATCACGGACCAGATCAAGGCCGGCGCCGTCGAGGTGGTCGCGGAACTGCGCGCCAACGGCATCGAGGTCCATCTGCTCAGTGGCGACACCGAGCGGGCTGCCCGGTCCGTGGCCGCAGCCGTCGGCATCGAGCACGTCACGTCCGAGGTGCTGCCGGGCGACAAGGCCGCGCACATCGAGCGGCTGCAGGCCGGCGGCAGGAGCGTGGCCATGGTCGGTGATGGCATCAACGACGCACCGGCTCTGGCCCAGGCAGATGTCGGCATCGCCATCGGCACTGGCACCGATGTGGCCCTCGAGGCCAGCGACATCACCCTCGTCGGTGGCGACCCGCGTCTCGTCGGCAGCGCCATCCGCACCTCTCGCGGCACCCTCCGGGTCATCCGTCAGAACCTGGGCTGGGCCTTCGGCTACAACGTCATCCTCATCCCCGTGGCCATGGGCCTGCTCTATCCGTTCTTCGGACTGCGGCTCGATCCCATCCTCGCGGCCGCGGCCATGGCCTTCAGCTCGGTCAGTGTCGTGCTCAACTCGCTACGCCTTCGGCGCCTGGACGTGACCGCGGAAAGCGCCGATCCTTGGTAGGGTGCGGCCAGTGCTGAATGCGTCGCGGGCCGTGGTCCTGCTCCTCCTGCTCGTGCCCTTCGTCGTCGGTGGCTGCATCACCGTCGAGAACGACCTGTTGGCGACGCCAACTCCGACGCCCGCGGCCCAGACGACAGCGCAAGGATCGCCCACGCCCGCGCCCGTCATCACGCCCACGCCGTTGCCCACGCCCGCACCCACGCCCGAGCCGGTCGAGGCCGAGGTCCTCACCTTCGTGCCCTACTGGCTGCTCGAGGACGCCGCCGAGGATCTCGACCCGTCGCTCGTGACCATCGCCGCCTTCCACAGCGTGGAGGCCTCGCAGGACGGCCGGCTCGTGAGCAAGAAGGCCAACGGTGATGTGCCCGGCGGGTGGACCGCGCTGCGCAGCGATGCCTTCGCCGACCTCAAGAAGGAACTGCAGCGCGAGGGTGTGAAGGTCGTACCGGTGGTGCAGCGAACGGCCTGGACGGACGGCGCCAGACAACGCTCCATCAACCTGCTGACCAAGAAGAAGAACCGCACCGCGCTCGTCAAGCGCATCGTCGAGTTCATCGGGGCCCGTGGCTTCGACGGCGTCAACCTCGATTTCGAACCGATCCCGGCCCGTGCCGCGGACGCCTACGTGACCTTCGTGCGCGAGCTGCGCGCGGCATTCGATGAGGTCGATCCCGAGTTGCACCTCAGCTTGGACGTCGTGCCCGGCCTGGAGAACTACGACCTCGCGGCCCTGACCGCCGATGACGCCGCCGACCTGGCCGTGATCATGGGCTATGGCTTCACCACCCGGAACTCGGCCGTGGCCGGTTCCACGGCACCGCTCAGCGGAGGTGCCATCGGCGACCTCTCGACCTCGGTGACCGCGGCGCTCGAGCAGACCGGCGACGGCGAGCGCCTCATGCTGGCGCTGCCCTGGTATGGCTACTCGTGGGCCACCCAGAGCGACGCACCCGGATCGAGGGTGCGCAGCGGCGAGGACGTGGGCAGCCCGGCCACCGCCGACTACGCCGGGGCGGTGGAGGGCGCGGCCAAGGGGGGCCGACGCTACGACGAGGAGCAGGCTTCGGCCTGGACGACCTACGCGGCCAAGGACTGCACTCGCTGCCCGGCGACCTGGCGACAGATCTGGTACGACGATCCGGACAGCTTCGCGACCAAGATCGGCTTCGCCATCGAGCAGGATCTTGCCGGGATCGGTGTCTGGGCGCCCGGCATGGATGGGGAGCACGAAGAGATGTGGTGGTCACTGCGCAACCAACTGCATCCGCTCGTCGACGACACGCCGCCGGCCGGTTCGCCGGCCTTCGACCCCGAGACCGTCCAGCAGGGTGACATCGACGGCCTTGACGTCATCCGTGGCAGCGCCTCACTGCGGCTGTTCGCGGCAGATGAGCCAGACGGCAGTGGTCTCGGCTTCGTCCGCATCGGGCTCGTCGGCGAGCTCGACGATGACGGCGCGCTCGTCACCGGCCGAACCTACCCCGCGGTCGATCGCATCGAGTTCCCGCTGGGGGATCAGGAGACCGGCGGCTCGGCCGAGGAAGGCCCGCGCTCGATCCACGTGCAGTGGCGCGACTTGGCAGGGAACTGGTCCACGCCCGTCGTGCTCGAGGCCCACGTCATCAAGCCCCTGACGACGGCCACCCCCGCCGACCTCTAGTCGCGCGAGAACAGACCTAGGCCGCCTCGCCCTCCTTCACCCGCAGCACGATGAAGTGAGAGAGCCCGAACAGGTGCAGCGGCGTCTGCTCGGCGAAGTAGAGCGCGCGTCGCAGGAGCCCACCCAGTCGGGCGTGCCGGGCGCTGATGTTGTCGAAGCCGGGGTAGATGACCCGGTGGTGTACCAGGCGCACCGGCTGGCCCAGGAATAGTCGCTCGATGCCCTTCAAGGTGTAGGCCCGCACATGCGGTGCGAAGCGGTCGCGCAGTGGGTCGGGCAACCAGTTGATGAGCGGGATGTTGCCGAAGACGTAGCGTCCGCCGAAGTAGGCGCCGTGCGTCTCGAAGGGGTAGAGCCGGTTGGGCGCGAAGGCCACGATGATCCCGCCGGGCTTGGTCACGCGCACCATCTCCGCCGCCGTCCGGCGATCGTCGGCGACATGCTCGATGACCTCGTTGCTGAAGACGAGGTCGAAGTGGTCGTCGGGGTAGGGCAGGTCCTCGCCGAAGGCGTGGACGATGTTGGGCAGTTCCTCGCTGGCCTCGGCCACCCGCTCCGGCTCGACCTCGATGCCGTGGACGTCATCGGTGTACCGGCGGAAGCGGCGCACGTAGGTACCGATGCCGCAGCCCACGTCGAGCACCCGTGCACCTTCGAGGTCGACGAAGTCACGCACCATCTCCAGGCGGCGGTCCTGACCGTAGCGCCAGGAGTAGCTCGGTCGCCCGCGCTCGATCGCGGTGGCCGAGGTCTGCTCGGGCTCGTCGGCAGGGGCCGCAGGCGCGGAGGGCAGGGGGGACTCGGTCGGCATCTGCCCCACGGTACGGCACCTACGCGACCTCTGCCGACAGGTCCGGCTCCGCCCCGCTAGCATCGAGCCATGGTCCGTTCCCGACCCGTCGGCGGCGACTTCCGGTATCGCCATCCCATCGAGATCCGCTACAACGACACCGATGCCTTGGGCCACGTCAACAACGCGGTCTACTTCTCGTACTTCGAGATGGCGCGCAGTGGCTACTACCTCGAGGTCGTGGGCCATCCCTTCGGTACCGGACCCGATGCGGACAGGCGCACGTTCGTCATCGCCGAGGCCCACATCGCCTACCGCGCCCCGGCGTTCTACGGCGAGCGGCTCTACTGCGCCACGAGGGTGGGTTGGGTCAGCCGCTCGGCCTTCAGCTTCGAGTATCTCCTCGAGCTGGAGGCGTCGGAACTGGGCCAGGCGCGCGTCGTGGCCGATGGCACGACCGTGCAGGTCTTCTACGACCTGGAGCGCGGTCGCCCGATGCGCACGCCGGCAGACCTGGTGGCATCGCTGGAGGCCTACGAGGGCCGCTCGTTCCCGTCACGCCCGAGCGACTGACCCGTTGCCGAGGGAGCCCGTCGGGCCTCCCCGATAGGAGTGCGGGGCGCTACTCCTCGAAGCGCTTGAACACGGCCACCGCGTTCTGGCCGCCGAACCCGAAGCCGTTGACCATGGCCACGTCCACCTGTGCCTCGCGCGCCTGGTTGGGCACGTAGTCGAGGTCGCACTCGGGGTCGGGCGTGTGGTAGTTGATGGTGGGCGCGATGACGCCCTCACGGATGGCTCCGATGCCGATGGCGGCCGCCACCGCGCCGGCGCCACCGAGCAGGTGGCCGACCATCGACTTGGGCGAGGACACGGCCAGCTTGTAGGCGTGATCGCCGAAGGCGCGCTTGATGGCCTTGGTCTCGGTCACGTCGTTCAGCGGCGTGCTCGTGCCGTGGGCCACGATGAAGTCGATCTCGTCGGCCGCGAGGTCCGCATCCTGGTAGGCCTTCGTCATGGCCCTGGCCGCACCCCGGCCGGTGGGCTCTGGGGCGGAGATGTGGAAGGCATCCGCGGTCAGCGCCGCGCCCACGAGCTCAGCGTGGATGGTGGCGCCGCGCGCGAGCGCGTGTTCAGCGGTCTCGATGACCATGATCGCTCCACCCTCCCCGAAGAGGAAGCCGTCGCGCTCCTTGTCGAATGGCTTCGAGGCGCCCTGCGGGTCGTCGTTGTTCTTGGAGAGCGCGCCCATGTTGGAAAGGGCGGCGAAGCCCATCTTCAGCAAGGGAGCCTCGGTGCCTCCACCGACGACGACGTCGACCTCGCCACGCTCGATCATGCGCAGCGCGTCGAGGAAGGTGATGACCGAGCTGGCGCAGGCCGCGACCTGGGCCTGGACGGGACCGGTCAGCCCGTACTCCATCGAGAGCATGCAGGCGGCCATGGAACCCGAGAGCGCCGGGATGGCGAAGGGGCTGACGAAGCGCGGACCGCGAGTCTCGGTCGTGACGTGACCTTCGATGACCTCTTCGAGGCCGCCACCGCCGGTGTTGACGATGACCGCCACTCGGTCGCGCTGTTCCGGCGTCCACTGGCTGAAGTCGAGCCCGGCGTCCGCCACGGCCTCCTTGCCTGCGGCCATGGCGAAGTGGATGAAGCGGCTCATCCGGCGCGCCATCTTGCGGTCCATGCCGGTCGAGGGGTCGAAGTCCTTGACCTCGGCCGCGATGCGCACGTCGAGGTCCGACGCATCGAACTGCGTGATGGGACCGCCACCGCTCTTTCCGGCCTTGGCGTTGGCCCAGAACGTGGGGTGGTCGTTGCCGATGGGCGTGACCGCGCCGAGCCCGGTGATGACGGCACGGCGACTGGGATCGATGGACGGCACGGTGCGTTGGACTCCTGAACGGTTGCGGCTGAGAGGGATCGTAGCCGACGCCATCGTCGATCGCGCCGGCATCCCGGGATCAGTCGCCCGTGTAGTGCTTGAAGATGATGGCGCCGTTGTGGCCGCCCAGACCGATGTTGTCGCTCATGGCGTAGCGGACCGCCTGCTCACGGGAGTCACCAGCCACGACGTCGAGGTCGATCTCGGGATCGGGCTCGAGGTAGTTCTGCGTCGCGGGGATGACCTGGTGGTGCACCGAGAGGGCCGTGAAGACGCCCTCGATGGCACCGGCCGCACCCATGAGATGGCCGGTCATCGACTTGGTGCCGCTGATGCCCACTTCCTGGTAGCGATCGGGGAAGACGGCCTTGATGGCCTCGGCCTCGCGCAGGTCGCCGAGCGGGGTCGAGGTGCCATGCGGGTTGATCATGTCGATCTCATCGCGCGGCACGCCATGCCGCTCGATGGCCCACTCCATGGCCCGACGGACGCCGTCGCCCTTGTCCACCGGCTGGATCAGGTCCCAGGCGTCGGCGGCGTTGCCATAGCCCACGACCTCGGCGTAGATCTTGGCCCCGCGCGCCTTCGCGTGCTCCAGGTCCTCGACCACCAGTGCGCCCGCGCCCTCGCCCAGCACGAAGCCGTCGCGGGTGCGGTCGAACGGGCGTGAGATGTCGCCGAGCGGGCGGCCCTCACGGGGCGTGCCCATGCCGCGCATGTTGCTGAAGCCGACGTAGGCGACCTCATACAGCGGCGTCTCGGTGGAGCCACAGACGCCGGCGATGAAGTCGCCGCGCCGGATGGCCTCGGCGGCCTCGCCGATGTTGTGCGTGCCCGTCGAGCACGCAGTCACGATGGCCATATTGGGGCCCTTCGCGCCGAGCTCGATGGCGATCTGGCCCGAGGCGGTGTCGGGCAGCATGTTGGCGATGAAGAAGGGGCTGACGCCCTTGTTGCCCTTCTTGCCCAGGGTTTCGATGGCATCGGCCATGAGGCCGGGGCCACCGACGCCGGAGCCGAAGTAGACGCCGACCTCATCAGCGTTCTTCTCGTCGATCTCGAAGCCGGAGTCAGCCATGGCCTGCTTCGCGGCGGCTACGCCGAAGACGACGTTCTTGTCGGTGCGGCGGACGGCCTTGAAGTTCATCCACTCCTTGGGGTCGAAGTCGTTGACCTCGCCAGCAGCGTGGCAGGGCGTGACCTCCGGGTCCCAGCGGGTGATGAGCTTGAGCCCGGAGACCCCGTTGACGAGGTTCTCCCAGGCGGTGACGACGTTGGTACCGACGGGGCTGACGATGCCGAGGCCGGTGACCGCGACGCGGCGGTCGTAATCGGGACGACGCATGGGTTCTAGTGTCTCTCCTCTGAGGCTAGGCGGGCAGCTCGAGGCCGCTCGCGGTGGTGATGTCGTCGATGGCGACGGTGGTGGCGTCCCCGGCGATACGGCGGACGAGGCCGGTGAGGACCTTGCCCGGGCCGACCTCGACGAAGATCTCGGTGCCGGCGGCGACCATGGTCTCGACGGCGGTGATCCAGTCCACGCCACGGGTGAGGTGATCGATGAGCTCGTCGCGGCAGGCCTCGCCGTCGCTGAGCACGATGGCGTCAGCGTTGGCGAGGAGCGGGGCCGCGGGGGCCTTGAAGGTGACGTCGGCGAGGGCCTGACGCATGCCGTCGGCGGCGCCGGCCATGAGCGGGGAGTGGGCAGCGACGCTGACCGGCAGCATCAGCCCGCGGCGAGCGCCCAGGCCCTTGGCGGCGCCGGCCGCGGCCTCCACCGCGGCGCGCTCGCCGCTGATGACGATCTGGCCGGGTGAATTGCGGTTGGCCACGGTGATGATGCCCTCGGCCGCACCGATCGCGATGAGCTCGTCGCTCTTCTCCTCGGGCAGGCCGATGACCGCGGCCATGGCGCCGTCTCCGGCCGAGGCCTGCATCAGACGGCCGCGCTCGCGCACCAGGCGCACGGCGTCGGCCAATTCGATGACGCCGGCCGCGACCATAGCGCTGTACTGGCCCATGGAGTGGCCCGCGTGATAGCTGGGCGGACCGTACGCCGTGGTCGAGCCATCGAGCGTGGCTTCGAGGGCGCGTTGTGCCGCGATCGAAGCCGCCAGCAGCGCCGGCTGTGCGTTGACGGTCTGGTCGAGCTCCTCTGACGGGCCCTCCCAAGCCAGGTTGGAGATGGACTCCCCGAGGGCCTCGTCAGCCTCCTGCCAGACGGCCGCAGCCTCTGGCGAGACGTCGGCGAGGGCCTTGCCCATGCCGACCGATTGAGAACCCTGTCCGGGATAGATGTAGGCAGGCACCAGTCGATGCTCCCCTCGTATGTGCAAGGAATGCCGCGTCGCTCCCACGCGCAGCTCGGCGCGCTCACCCATGGGCACGCTCCTCGAACCGTAGCAGGACTGGGCCCACCACCCCACCGAATATATGCAACTATGCACAGGATGGACGACCCGCTGCTTTCGCCCGTGATCAAGGCGGCTCGCGATGAGCTGCAGAACCCGCGCATCCTGTCCGATCGAATCGCCGTCGGTCGCGCGCTCTGGCGGGAACTCGTCATCGGCATCGCCGAAGGCGTGGGCAAGCTCGACATCGGCTTCACCCAGCTGGCCGCGCTATACGCGGTGAGTGGACCGGAGATGCTGACGGTGGGCGACCTGGCCGAGCAGCTGGGTCGCTCTCCCTCGGCCACCAGCAGGCTCGTCGACGGTCTCGTGGAACGAGGCTACCTGGAGCGGACGGTCGAGGTAGCCGACCGACGCCAGCGCGTGCTGGGGCTGACCGATGAAGGTCAGGCAGTGGTCTCGTCGGTGGACCACGAACGGGCCGATCAGTTCCTGGCCGTCGTGCGACCGATGCCCATGGCCGAACGAGCGCTGGTGGCCATGGGCGTGGCCGCGCTGGCCAACCATGCGGTCACCCAGCGCGGTGGATTGCGTCGCGGCCGGAGCAGGCGAAGATGACCGCGCCCAGGCTCGGCTGCGTGTTCCACAGCGCCGTTGTACGCTGCCTCGCGAGAGGGATGAGATAGCGAATATCGAGACCGTGTAGGAGGGACACACGCGTGGTCGTCAAGTCAAGACTCCTGCTCGCCGTCGCATCCGCCCTGACGCTGGTGCTGACCGCGAGTGCTCCCATGTTCGGCGCGACCAGGGAGGCCAAGCCGGCCCCGTTGCGCTCGGGCAGCTTGGTGCGCCTGAAGGACATGGCCGCCAACGGCGTGTCGTCGAAGGGCCCCATCGTGGCCGTTGGCTACCAGGAGACCGGCAACCCCGGTCAGCTCTACCTCGCCTTCAGCTCCGACGGCGGCCAGGACTACCGTCGAAGCAACGGCAACCTGCGCCGCTACCCCATCGTGGGCATCCCCAAGTTCGGGATGTCCATCGATATCTGTGCCGGCCGCGTGTGGGCCGCCACCGCCTACCGCAGCTCCAGCGACAAGGCCAGCGACTCGGATGTGTTCCTCACCAGCCGCACCGTCGGTGGCGGCGCCGCGCAGGCGCTCCTGACCAGCACCGCCGATGATCGCCGCGTGCGCGACGTGACCGTGGCCTGTGTCGGCGGTGACCTCATCGCCATCGGCTGGCTGCAGAAGACGGGCAGGAAGCGCACGGCGCAGCTGCTGATCCGCAGCATCGAGCCGCTGGGGACCACGCCTTCGATCAAACGGGTCTTCAACCTCGGCGCCGCCGAACTCGCGTCCGGGCTTGACGTCGCCGCCACGCCGAGTTCGGTGGCCGTCTCGTTCGTGCGCGATGGCGACCTGCGTATCAAGCGTTTCGAGGTCGGAGCGGACAACAGCATCTCCGGCTATCCGCTGAAGACGATCGCCTGGAACGACGTGCGATCCCCGCAGATGGCCGCACGTGGCAAGCGCCTCGTGGTGGCCTACTCCGACGCGGGCAAGGTCCGGGCCAAGACCAGCCGCGACCTGGGTGAGACATTCAGCGGCCTGCGCACGCTGGCCAACACCGGTGGCGTCAAGAACCCGTCGGTGCCGTGGTCCATCGACGTCGTCGGTGACCGGCTCGTGGCCACGGTCGGTGCCTACAGCAAGGCCAAGGGCAAGGCCACCCCGGTGCGCATGACCTCGAGCAACTTCGGCGAGCGCTGGAGCAAGCGCAACTTCGGCAACGTCGGCGCTCGCATGGCCGCGTTCCTCAAGCGTCCCAACCAGCCTTCCAAGCTGCAGGAGGCCTGGCACAACAACGCGCCCAAGCGTTCCGCCGATACGCTCCGCGCACGCTACGAGCTCTAGCGCGGCAAGCCGGCACGCGGTTTCATATCGAGGGAGAGGGAACGAGCCCGGGTCACACGGCCCGGGCTCGTCCGATGTAGGCCCGGTAGGGGCAGTCAGCCGGAGGTGCAAGTCCTCCGGGGTGGCGGCGCGTGGTTGGCCGCCGTCGGCAGCTTGTGGACAGACGTCGTCTGGGTCGACATCAGTCACGCTCGTAGTCACCCGCACTCGCGGATGACCCCGGTTCGAACCGTCCGGTGGCCCACCCCTGGGCATGGTCCACCCAGAAAGGGCATACCGCGAATGGCTCCGGTGTCCCGGGCGGAGTCAGCGAGACGCCGACGTGGGCCTACCGTCGACTCCGGCGACGCCTGGCTACAGGGATCGGCGGATTCGGCCGTTGACGTCGACTCCGGCGACGCCTGGCTACAGGGATCGGCGGATCCGGCCGTTGACGTCGACTCCGGCGACGCCTGGCTACAGGGATCGGCGGAGTCGGTCGAACAGCAGGTCTGCCGACCGCTTCGGCACGGGCGACCACCGACCGCGCCGGGGTGCCCCCCGGCGCTCCCGCATGGCCAGCGCCTCTAGCGGCGAGGGTTGGTGACGGCACCCTCGCTGGCGGAGCTCACGAGCGCCGCGTACTTGGCCATGACGCCGGTCTCGTAGCGAGGTGCCGGCGCGCTCCAGCGAGCACGCCGCTCGGCCAGGGTGGCTTCGTCGACCTCCAGGTCCAGCGCGCGACGATCGACGTCGATGGTCACGGTGTCGCCCTCCTCCACGAGCGCGATGGGGCCGCCGATCGCGGCCTCGGGTGCCACGTGTCCGATCATCAGGCCACGCGTGCCGCCGCTGAAGCGGCCGTCGGTAAGCAGAGCCACGTCGGCACCGAGGCCCTCGCCCACGATGGCGGCGGTGATGCCCAGCATCTCCTGCATGCCGGGGCCGCCGACGGGGCCTTCGTAGCGCAGCACGACCACGTCGCCGGGGCGGATCTCCTGGTTGGTCACTGCCGCGTAGCACTCGCTCTCGGAGTCGAACACGCGAGCGGGGCCGCTGAAGCGGCGGGTCTCATGGCCGGCCAACTTGATGACGCAGCCGTCCGGCGCCAGCGTGCCCTTGAGGATGGCCAGGCCGCCGGTGGCCTTGATGGGATCGTCGATGGTGCGGAACACGTCCTGGCCGGGCGTCTCCTCGACCGCCGCCGCGATCTCCGCGAGCGACTGGCCGGTGACGGTCATCGAGGCCCCATGCATGAGGTCCTTCTTGAGCAACTCGCGGATGACGATGCCGACCCCGCCGGCGTCGTAGATGTCAGCGGCAGAGTAGCGACCGCCCGGGCGCAGGTCGCCGATGGTGGGCGTGCGCTCGGCGATCTCGTGGAAGTCGTCGACGCTGAAGTCGATCCCGAACTCGCGCGCGATGGCGAGCATGTGCAGGACCGCGTTGGTCGAGCCACCGGTAGCGGCCACGCCGGCCACGGCGTTGTCGATCGACTCGCGTGTCACGAGCGTGCTGGGCCGGACGTCGTTGCGCACGAGGTCCATGACCAGCTCACCGCAACGGCGCGCGGCCTGATCCTTGTTCTCGTCCTCCGCGGGCACGCCGTTGAGCCCGGCAGGGGAGAGCCCCATGAACTCGAGACACATGCTCATGGTGTTGGCCGTGAACTGGCCGCCGCAGGCGCCGGCGCCGGGGCAGGCAGCCTCCTCGATGGCATAGAGCTCCTCGAGCGTCAGCTTGCCCGCGGAGTAGGCGCCGACCGCTTCGTAGACGCTGACGATGTCTTGCGGCTCGCCCTTGTAGGTGCCTGGGTAGATGGTGCCGTTGTAGAGCACTACGGCCGGGATATCGAGGCGAGCCACGGCCATGGCCGCGCCGGGATTGGTCTTGTCACAGCCGGTGAGCACGACGAGCCCATCGAACAAGTGGCCGCGCGCGACCAGCTCGACCGAGTCGGCCACGACCTCGCGGCTGATGAGCGAGGCCTTCATGCCCTCGGTGCCCATGGCCACGCCGTCCGAGACGGCGATCGTGTTGAACTCCATGGGCGTGCCGCCCGCGGCCCGGATGCCCTCCTTCACGAACTCGGCCAGCCGACGCTGGTTGAGGTTGCAGGGCATCGTCTCGATCCACGTCGACGCCACGCCGATGATGGGCTTGGCCAGGTCATCGTCGGTGAAGCCCACGGCCTTGAGCATGGAGCGAGCACCGGCGCGATCGGGTCCGTCGGTCAGTTTGGCGGAATGGCGCTTGGCGGCGTCGCTCGGCCGGTCGTAGGGGGTGGGCATGGTGGGCTGGCTCTCCGTTCGCGTCTCGGGTCTGTGCCCCGAGTGTATCGGCTGTCCGTGGGGCCGCGAGCGAGTTCTCTCCGCTCCGTCTAGCATCGGGCTCGTGCAGTCAGCCCGCCTGCTTGCCCTGCCCCTCGCCGCAGCGCTCCTGGGTTCGGTCTTCGCGACCGCGGAAGCCACCGAGCCTCCCGTGCCCACGCCGGCGGAACCGCGACCCATCGGTCGCTCGGGGTCGGAGACAGCTCCCCACCAGCCAGACATCGTCGTCTTCTACCTCGACGACTTCTCGCCGCGCCCGCGCTCGCTGTGGGATGACCCCGAGCGCACGCCCAACCTCGCGCGTTTCGTCAACCGCGGCACGCGTTTTGCCAACGCCATCGTCTCGACACCGCTCTGCGGGCCATCACGCGCGGGACTGCTCACCGGACGCTACGGTCACAACAC
The DNA here is from genome assembly GCA_963752475.1 of uncultured Chloroflexia bacterium. GTDB lineage: Bacteria > Chloroflexota > Limnocylindria > Limnocylindrales > CSP1-4 > JAFMJV01. The sequence goes on from CAVVYR010000006.1 coordinate 272,607, forward strand.
GGGTGTCATCGGCAACGATGTCGGCCCCTATCGAGCGGACAACGACGTGGCCGAGAAGCTGGGCAAGGCCGGCTACCACACGGTCTATGTCGGCAAACACATCAACCGCCTGAAGGACGACCGCCCGACGCGGACACAGATGGACCGTCTGGCGACGTGGTGGGACGAGTTCGATGTCATGTGGGAGGACCAGGGCAAGTTCTACGACTGGACGCAGTACCGCAAGGACGAGGACAGCGTCTACTACGGCACCGATCCCGGGTCGCACTCGTCGCGCGTTGCGGCCGAACGCGCCATCGAGCACATCGAGAACATCCCTGACGATGAGCCGCTCTTCCTCTTCATCTCGCTCGTCGACGGGCACATCCCGATGACCCCGATGCAGCGACACGAGGACGATCCGTCATGCGTGGACACCGCGCCGTGGCAAGGGCCGGCCTTCAACGAGGAGGACGTCTCCGACAAGCCGTCGCATATCCAGGCGACGCCGCAGCTGTCCGTCGACAGCTATGACCTGGTCTCGCGCTGCGAGCAGTCGCTGACAGCCGACTGGGTCGTGGGCAAGGTCGTGCGTGCGCTGCGCAAGGCCGGCCGCCTCGACGACACGCTGCAGATCGTCACCGCCGACAACGGCTGGCTTATGGGCGATCACCGTATCGTGGGCAAGTCCTACCCCTACGCCACACCGGTACCCACGTACGTGCGCTGGCCGGGCGTGCTCGACGGCAAGCGGCGCACGGTCGAGGAACCGGTCACGAACCTCGACTGGCTGCCCACGTTCTGCGACCTTGCCGGCTGTGGCGTGCCCAATGCCGACGGGCAGTCCATCCTGCCGCTCATCACCGGAGAGGCAGGTCGCCTCGACCGCCAATTCCTCTTCGTGGAGCTGCTCTACGACAACGCACGCTACCCCGACGACCCGCGGGCACGACCTGCCTATACCGGGGTGGAGACCACGTTGGGCTACTCCGACACGCGCTGGGCGTTCACGCGCTACAGCAACGGTGATGCGGAGCTCTACAACCTCAGCGAGGACCCGCACCGGCTGGAGAACCTCTACGGCCAGGATGGCTACCGCAAGATCACGCGGCAGCTGCAGCGCTTCCACAAGTCGGTCAAGCAGGCCGACGACGTTGAGTGGCAGGAGACTCCGGTCTTCGACTGACCGCTGCCGGACATGAGGACGCACGCCCCGCGATCGGGACGGGCGATGGGTGGCGCGTGGGCGCTCGCGGGTCTGGGCGGCCTTCTCGCGGTTCTAGGCGGCCTTGGGGTTGGTGTCCACGCGCGCGGGGTTGGCTGCTTCCCAGGCGTCGATCTGGTCGCTGCGGTCGAGGACCCAGCCGATCTCATCCTTGCCCTCGAGCAGCATCTGGCGCGCGAAGGGGTCGACCTCGAAGGCGAGATCCTGGTCGCCCGGAAGGTGTACCACCTGGGCCTCGAGGTCGACGGTGACCTCCGCCTCCGGCTGGGCCGCGAACTGGTCGAAGAGCTGGCGGTGCGTGTCTCCGTCGACGACGATCGGCAGCAGGCCGTTCTTGAGCGCGTTGCTGCTGAAGATGTCGGCGAAGCTGGTCGAGAGGATGGCTCGGATGCCCCACGAGGTGAGCGCCCAGGGGGCGTGCTCACGCGACGAGCCGGACCCGAAGTTGTCACCCGCGAGCAGGACCTGGCGGCCCTGCATCTGGGGCAGGTTGATGACGAAGTCGGCCTTGGGCTGTCCGTCGGCGTCGTATCTCCAGTCGTAGAAGAGCGCGTCGGCCAGACCGGACTTCTCGGTCGTCTTGAGGAAGCGCGCGGGGATGATCTGGTCGGTGTCGACGTTCTCGGCCGGCAGCGGGATGAGCGCGCTGCTGAAGGTGGTGAACGGTTCGGCCATCTCTACTTCTCTCCGGCAGCTGCGGGGTTGTCGGCGACGAGCGGTCGGGGGTCGGTGACGACGCCGGTGAGCGCGCTCGCGGCGGCCGTCAGCGGCGAGGCCAGGAAGGTGCGTGCGCCCTTGCCCTGGCGACCCTCGAAGTTGCGGTTGCTGGTGCTGATGATGTACTCGCCGGCCTCGCCCTGATCTCCGTTCATGGCGATGCACATCGAGCAGCCGGCTTCGCGCCAGTCGGCGCCGGCCGCGCGGAAGACGTCGGCGATGCCCTCGGCCTCCGCCTGGGCCTTCACCTGCTGGCTGCCGGGCACGACCATCACGCGGATGCCGTCAGCGACCTTGTTGCCCTTGAGCAGGGCCGCGGCCTGGCGCAGATCGCTGATGCGACCGTTGGTGCAGGAGCCGATGAAGACGGTATCGACCTTGTGGCCCTTGAGCTCGACCCCGGGCTCCAGGTCCATGTAGTCGAGGGCCTTGCCGAGGGTGCGCGCCTCGGCCTCGCTGGCAGCGGCCTGCGGCACCGGGATGGGCATGTCGATGCCGATGCCCAGGCCGGGGTTGGTGCCCCACGTGACCATGGGCTCGAGCTGGTCGGCGTCGATGGTGATGGACTTGTCGAAGGCAGCGCCCTCGTCGGTCTTGAGCGTCCGCCAGTGCTCGACGGCACGATCCCAGGCCTCTCCGGAGGGAGCGTGCGGGCGACCCTTGACGTACTCGAAGGTGGTCTCGTCGGGCGCGATGAGGCCGGCGCGGGCGCCGCCCTCGATGGACATGTTGCAGATGGTCATGCGCTGCTCCATCGTCAGCGCCTCGATGGCCTCGCCGCGGTACTCGAAGACGTGGCCTGTGCCGCCACCGGTCCCGATGCGGCTGATGAGGTTGAGGATGATGTCCTTCGACGTGACGCCCGGCTTGAGCGAGCCGGTGACGTTGACCTCATAGGTCTTCAGTGGGCGCTGCAGCAGCGTCTGCGTGGCCAGCACCATCTCCACCTCGCTGGTGCCGATGCCGAAGGCCAGGGCTCCGAACGCGCCGTGGGTGGCGGTGTGCGAGTCACCACAGACGATGGTCATACCCGGCTGCGTCAGGCCCAGCTCCGGGCCGATGACGTGGACGATGCCCTGACGGTCCGAGCCCAGCGCGTATAGCGGGATGCCGAACTCCTCGCAGTTGGCCGCCAGCTTGGCCAGCTGGAACGAGGCCTGCTGGTCGAGGATCGGCAGCGAGCGGTCGTGGGTGGGTGTCGAGTGGTCCGCGGTGGCGATGGTTCGCTCTGGATGGCGCACGCGAAGGCCGCGGCGTCGAAGACCTTCGAAGGCCTGCGGGCTGGTGACCTCGTGGATGAGCTGGAGGTCGATCCCGAGGACCGTGGGAGCTCCCGGCTCCTGGTGGACGACGTGGTCGTCCCAGATCTTCTGGACGAGTGTGCGCGGAGCGCCTGCGGTACTAGACATGCGCCCGAGTGTAGCCGAGCGAGCAGAAGCGTCCGTGAACGAGTGTCGCTGAACGATGACACCGTCGGTCGATCGTTTCTGTGGACCCGCTGGCCCATGCTGGTCCTGTCACAGCGCGCCCCCGGGATCAGATCGCCCGAGGGGGCGGCACCAGCTGGTCCTGCCGCCGTGCGCCCTCCGGCATCAGATCGTCCGAGGGGCCGCTCGAGCGGCTATCCCCGTGCGGCTGAACGCGACGACATCGACGGCGAGGTGCTCCATCTCAGCCTCCAGCAGGCTCGGTTCGTCAGCCGTAGTCCCCGCCGGGCTGAGATCGTGCACCTGGGGCCCCGGGCTGGTCGAGTCCAGCCAGCAGGGGATAGCCGAATCGGCAGGCAGCCAGCACTGACAGCATCACCTAGTGATCAGGGAGTACCCGTGAACGGACGGCGGCGGTGCGGGCGCTAGCAGGGGCAGCGTCGTGGAGGTCCGGTCTAGCGGTACAGGTCGGGCCGGGGCCCCACCGAGACGGCCTCGCGATGACCTGACTGGAGTGCTCGCACGAGCGCCTCCGCCACCACGGTCGCAGCGAAGCCGTCCCAGGCGCTGGCCGTGGGTCGACCGTCGCTCAGCGAGTCGACCCAGTTGCCGATCTCGGCGTCGTAGGCCCCGCGGAAGCGATCGAGCCAGTCGGGCGGGAAGCCCTGTTCGGGTGCGGAGTCGGCCGTCACGAGGTCGTGTCCACGGGGGCCCATGGCCACGTAGCCCTTGGTGCCCAGCACCTCGCAGCGCACGTCGTAGCCGTACCCGGCGTTGCTGAAGACCTCGATGTCGACGCGGGCGCCGCTGCGAGCCTCGAGCCGGACGAGGAGGGGATCGGCCAGCTGGTGCGTCACACTCGGTCGGTGGCGCGGCTTCTCGAGGGCCACGCTGACGATCTCCTCGGCCAACAGCCAGCGCGCGATGTCGATCTCGTGGATGACGGTATCGGTCAGCGTCTGGCGCGTCGTCAGCGTCTTCGGCACCGAGGGGTTGCGGTGGATGCAGTGGACGACCAGGGGCTTGCCCACCGTGCCTTCGTCGACGGTGGCCTTGAGCCGGCCGTACTCGGGGTCGTAGCGGCGCATGAAGCCGACCGTGGTGAAGCGGCGATCGGCCTCCATCTCCGCCTGCAGCACGCGTTCGCAGCTGGGCACCGTGATGCCCAGCGGCTTCTCGGTCATGACGGGCTTGCCAGCGGCGATACAGCGGAGCACGAAGTCGACGTGCGTCTCGGTATTGGAGGCGATGATGACCGCGTCGACCTCAGGGTCTTCGATGAGGGCCTGGTCGTCGTCGGCGACGCGTGCGCCACAACGGTCCGCGACCGCGCGTGCGAGGGTGCGGTCGACGTCGTGGACGGCCACGAGGCGGGCCCTGTCGCCGAGTTTGCTGATGCGGGCGGCATGGTCCGCGCCCTGCTTACCGGTGCCGATGATGCCGATGCCGACCACTATCGTCATCCTCCTGGTTGAGTCTGGGTTGGGTGCCGGGCTGGCGGTGATAGAGCCATCGTGCCACGACCGGCACCCAGAGGTGCTGATGGTGGGTTCTTGACCGTTTCGCTATCGTGGCCGAACACCGCCTCGCTAGCGTGACCCCAGTCGTAGTCCGGAGAGGCCCGTGGTCCGATCCTTCCGATCATTCATCCTCGTCCTTCTATTGGCCTTGGTCCTGGTGCTGACCACCATCGGTAGCGCCGTGGCACGCGAGGCTATCGCGCTCGGCCTGTCCATCGACCCTGTCGACCACCGTGACCAGAACATGGTCCGGCTCGACCGGCTCATCGAGAATCGAGGGTTCAAGCCGGCCATCTGGACCACGTGGAGCAACTGGGGCTCTCGCGGCGAGAACGAGGAGTGCCTGCCCGACGTCGGCCGGTGCGCCTTCCCCAGCGAGACCGTGGCCGCGCTCTTCGAACGTGGGATCACGCCCTTCATCTGGTGGCAACCGGCAGCGCCCCCGGGCAAGGCGCGCGGCGACTTCGCTCGCTACGTGCACACGATCGAGGGGCGACATGACGACTACATCCGCGAGTGGGCCGCGGCCGCGGCCGCGCTGGACGGCGACATCCTCGTTCGCTACGCCCATGAGATGAACGGCAGGTGGTACCCATGGGGAATCACCCGCTTCGACAACTCGCCGGGGCGCTACGTCAGGGCGTGGCGACATATCTGGCGGATCTTCCAGGAGGAAGGCGCCACCAACGTCAAGTGGGTCTGGGCCCCGTCACGCGAGGGCTGCAAGGGCTGCGAGCCCAACTACGCCTACGAGTCCTTCTACCCCGGGAACCGATACGTCGACTACGTCGCGCTCAGCTCCTACAACCAGGCCAAGCGGCGATGGCGGACGATGGCTTCGCTGCTTGAGAAGCCCATGGCTCGCATGCGCCAGATGACGCGGTCCCCAGCCTTCCCCAATGGCAAGCCAGTGATCCTCGACGAGGTCGGAACGGTCCACATCGGCGGCAGCAAGGCCGCCTGGCTCAGGGATGGCTACAACGAGGTCTTCCGGCGCTGGCCCAGGGTCAAGGCCATCGTCTACTTCGACGTCAATATGACCAAGCGCAACAAGCGCCATCCCGACTGGCGGCTGAGGTACCCAGCCGACGGCTCGGCGATGGACGCCTACGCCAGTCTCGCAGCCATGCCTCGCTTCAAGGGCAAGATCGGCAAGACCCCGAAGCAGTCGCCGCAGGAGCCACCACAGGAGCCACCGCAAGAGCTCCCCGAGGAGTCCCAGCCAGGGCTCTCGGAGGAGCCACCGCAAGAGCTCCCCGAGGAGTCCCGGTCAGGACTGATGGAGGTGATCCCAGAGGACGAGCCCTCGTGACGTGGGCGTACCGACCGCTCCCGACCCCACCAGACCGACCCGGACCATCCTCGCGACCGCGAGCAGGACCAACGGGCCCGGTGGACACGTCACCGCGGAACCGTGTAGAGTCCGCGACACGTCTCTACAGGAAGGAGCCTTCTCCACAGATGGGCCAGACCGACCGGCAGCGCAACTACGCCGCTCTCGCGATCCGCGAAGACGGTACGCGTGTGCCCGTCAACCTGCCCCAGCCTGTAGAGGTATCCATTCTTGGCAAGCTTGAGGACGTAGTCCTTGAGCTTATCGGCCTTATTACCGGCTCCCGGTGGGAGCCTGGGGACAGGCGGAGATAGCGCCGCGCGGCGCGAAGGACGTCGAAATCACCCAGGACCCTCGCCGGGAACGGCGAGGGTCTTTGTTGTGTCAGGACGTGATCACCCAGGACGACATCGACGAGCAGAAGCGAGCACCGAGCAAAGGGAAGGGCAGCACCCATGACCACCGAGAAGATGCAGGACAGCGCGGCGACGCCGCAGGCTGGAGCGCGACCGCAGCGCGGGCGACACCTGCCCAAGTCCTCCGAGACGGAGGCCATCGAACGCGCGCGCGCCGACATGCTCCAGCAGGGCCGAATCGGCGAGCGTGATCGCATCGGTGCCGACGCGCTCTGCGAGGCCCTCATCCACCAGGGTGTCGATGTCCTGTTCGGCTACCCCGGGGGCGTGATCCTGCCGCTCTACGACGTCTGGGCCGACTACCCCGAGCTTCGCACCATCCTCGTCCGCCACGAGCAGGGAGCCGCACATGCTGCCGACGGCTACGCTCGCGCCAGCGGTCGCGTCGGTGTCTGTCTTGGTACCTCAGGTCCGGGTGCCACCAACCTGGTCACCGGTATCGCCACAGCCCAGCTCGACTCGGTGCCGATGGTCGCGCTCACGGGCAACGTCCCCGGCGCGCTGCTGGGCAAGGACGCCTTCCAGGAGATCGACATCAGCGGCATCACGCTGCCGATGACCAAGCACAACTACCTCGTGCGCAACGCCGACGACATCCCGCGCGTCATCGCCGAGGCCTTCCACATCGCTCGCACCGGGCGCCCTGGCCCGGTCCACGTCGACTTCACCAAGGACGCGCTCACGGCTGAGACGCAGGCCCAGAACCCGACCGAGCTGAACCTGCCCGGCTTCAAGCCGCGGGTCGAGGGCCACCCCCGCCAGGTCAAGCTCGCGGCCAAGGCCATCGCCGAGGCCAAGCGACCGGTCATCCTCGCCGGCCACGGCGTCCTCATCGCCGACGCCACCGAGGAGCTCAGGACGTTCGCGCACAAGGCGCAGATCCCCGTCACCTGGACGCTCCTGGGAGTCGGCGACATCCCCGAGGACGATCCGCTGGCCTACGGTTACATGGGCATGCATGGCTGGAAGCACGTCAACAAGGCCATCCAGTCGTCCGACCTGCTCATCGCCCTGGGCATGCGCTTCGACGACCGCGTCACCGGCTCGGTCAGCACCTACGCGCCCAACGCCCAGATCGTCCATGTCGACATCGACCCCAGCGAGATCGGCAAGAACGTGGCCGTCGACATCCCCATCGTGGGTGACGTCGGCAACGTCCTGCGCTCATTCATCAAGGCCGTCCCCGAGGTCGACCCGGCCACGCGCGAGGAGTACTTCGCCGAGCTGGCCCAGTGGCGCGAGGACTCGCAGTCCATCTCCTGGCACGGCTCGGGCGGATGGAAGGAGGGTCTGCTCACGGCCGATCACGTGATGCAGCGCCTGGGCGAGTTGACCGATCACGACGCCACCGTCGTGTCCGACGTGGGCCAGCACCAGATGTGGCTGGCTCGCTATTACGGCTTCAAGCGCCCCGACAGCCACCTTAGCTCCGGCGGCCTGGGCACGATGGGCTTCGGCCTGCCCGCGGCCATGGGTGCCGCGCTCGGTCGGCCGGACAAGGAGACCTGGGCGGTCGTAGGCGACGGCGGTTTCCAGATGACCATCCAGGAGCTGCTGACCACGGTGGTCGACGACATCCCCGTGAAGATCTGCCTCATGGACAACAAGAAGCTGGGCATGATCCGCCAGTGGCAGGAGATCGTCTATGGCGGCAACTACCACTCCAGCGACCTGCCCGCCCCGCAGTGGGACAAGCTGGCCGAGGCTTACGGCATGCCCACCTTCAAGGCCAGCTCGCCCGAGCAGGTCGATGAAGCCATCCGCGGAGCCCAGGCCCACGACGGGCCGGCGCTGGTGTGGATGGAGATCGAGCAGACCCAGAACGTGATGCCGATGATGCCCGCCGGCAAGGGCCTCTCAGACCTCCTCGAGGGCTACGGCGCCACCGGCAAGCCAGCCGAGGAAGAGGAAGAGGGCAAGTAGCCATGGCCATGAACGATCCCATCTCCGCACCGGTCAAGAACGCGGCCAAGGCTCGCCAGGTCCCAGGTACGGGCAACGAGCTCCACCGCCACGTGCTGGTGGTGCTGGTCAACAACCAGCCCGGCGTCCTCAACCGCGTCAGCAGCATGGTCCGCAGTCGCAACTTCAACATCGAGTCGCTGGCCGTGGGCCATACCGAGCGACCCGATATCAGCCGCATGACCGTCACGCTCCGGGGCGACGACTTCGCCGTCGAGCAGATGGGCAAGCAGCTCTATCGCCTGATCGATGTGCTCAAGGTGCAGGACCTGCCCGAGTCGGGCGTGGTCGAGCACGAGCTGGCGCTCATCAAGGTGCGTGCCACCGAGTCCAAGCGCAGCGAGATCCTGCGCATCATCGAGCTCTACAAGGGCCGCGTCCTCGACGTCGGTCCCGAAACCGTCATCATCGAACACAGCGGCACCGAGCAGGAGATCGACTCGCTCGTGGCGCTGCTCGGCGGCTTCGGCATCAAGGAGATGGTGCGCACCGGCACCATCGCCCTCGGCCGTGGCTCCGGTGCCATCGACCTTGACGCCATCCTTCGTGCCGGCCCCGAGCCGGCCGTCGTGCCCACACGCGAAGCCGCCACCGAGTAGGAGGGAAACCCGAACATGCCCGCACGGATGTACTACGACAACGACGCTGATGCTGCCGCGCTCGAAGGCCAGACCGTGGCCATCATCGGCTACGGCAGTCAGGGCCACGCGCACGCCCAGAACCTCAAGGACAGCGGCGTGAACGTCATCGTCGGCCTCGCGCCTGGCTCCAAGTCGCGCGCCATCGCGCAGGAAGCGGGCTTCGAGGTCAAGGACGTCGCGGATGCCACCGCGGCCGCGGACGTGATCATGATCGCCGTCCCTGACACGGTCCAGAAGTCCGTCTACGACGCCGAGATCGGGCCGAACCTGCGCGACGGCAAGCTGCTCATGTTCGCCCACGGCTTCAACATCCGCTTCGGCCGGATCGTGCCGCCGGAAGGTGTCGACGTGGGCATGGTCGCGCCCAAGGGCCCCGGCCACCTGCTCCGTTCGGTCTACGTCAGCGGCGGTGGCGTACCCGCGCTCTTCGCGGTCGAGCAAGACGCGTCCGGCACCGCCCGGGCCCGGGTCATGGCCTACGCCCGGGGTCTCGGCAGTACCCGCGCGGGCATCCTCGAGACGACCTTCGCGGAGGAGACCGAGACCGACCTCTTCGGCGAGCAGGCCCTGCTCTGCGGTGGCGTGAGCGCCATGGTCAAGGCCGCCTTCGAGACACTCGTCGAAGCCGGTTACCAGCCCGAGCTGGCGTACTTCGAGACGATGCACGAGCTCAAGCTCATCGTCGACCTGATGTACCGCGGCGGCCTCAACTACATGCGCTTCAGCGTCAGCGAGACGGCCGAGTACGGGGACTACGTCAGCGGCCCGCGCGTGACCGAAGGCGCCAAGCAGGCCATGAAGGACGTGCTCGGCGACATCCAGTCCGGCCGCTTCGCCGAGCGCTGGATCGACGAGTACGACAGCGGTGGAGCCGAGTTCGATCGTATGCGCGATGCGGATCGGCACCACCAGATCGAGGAAGTCGGAGCTGCTCTGCGCTCGCAGATGGCCTGGCTGGATCCGGTCGAGGTCAGTGCCGGTCAGGCCCAGGCCACGACCACGGGTGACGCCCAGAACAAGGGCGAAGCCGCCGAGGGGGTTGCGTGATGACAGCGGACGTACCAGTACGGATCTTCGATACCACCCTGCGTGACGGGGAGCAGGCGCCGGGCGCCGGACTCACCGTCAGCGAGAAGGTGGAGGTCGCGCGCCAGCTGGCCAAGCTGAACGTGGACGTCATCGAGGCCGGCTTCCCGGCCGCATCGCCCGGCGACTTCGAGGCTGTCAACACCATCGCCCGGGAGACCAAGGGCATCGCTGTCGCCGGCCTCGCCCGCTGCAAGGACGGCGATCCCCAGCGGGGCGTGGAAGCGCTGCTGCCGGCCGAGAAGCCGCACCTGCACCTCTTCATCGCGACCAGCGACATCCACCTCAAGCACAAGCTGAGGATCTCCCGCGAGGAGGCCCTGAAGGCCGCCGTCGAATGGGTCAGCTACGCACGCAAGCGCCTGGGTCCCGACGCCGAGATCGAGTTCAGCGCCGAGGACGCCAGCCGGACCGAGCACGAGTACCTCTTCAAGGTCTACGAGGCCGTCGTGGACGCCGGTGCGACCACCGTCAACATCCCTGACACCGTGGGCTACGCCATCCCCTCCGAGTTCGGTGACCTCACTTCGCAGGTCGTCGAGCGCGTCGGCTCCGGCGCCGTCGTCTCGGTCCACTGCCACAACGACCTGGGCCTGGCCACGGCCAACACCCTGGCCGCGGTGCAGGCCGGTGCCCGCCAGGTGGAGGTCACCATCAACGGCCTCGGCGAGCGTGCCGGCAACGCCTCGCTCGAAGAGGTGGTCATGGCCCTGCGCACCCGCCCCACCGAGTTCCAGGTGGCGGGCCATGGCATCAACACCGAGCACATCAGCAACGCCAGCCGGCTGGTCAGCCACCTGACCGGCTTCTCGGTCCAGCCCAACAAGGCCATCGTCGGCCGCAACGCCTTCGCGCATGAGTCGGGCATCCACCAGGACGGCGTGCTCAAGAACGCGCTGACCTACGAGATCATGACCCCGCAGTCGGTGGGTCTCTCCGGCTCCCGCCTGTCGGTGGGCAAGCTGTCCGGCCGCCGCGGCCTCCAGGGCAAGCTGGCCGAGCTGGGCTACGAGGTCGACGGCGAGGCGCTCGACGTCATCTACCGCCAGGCCATCGCCCTCGCCGACACCAAGAAGGAAGTCACCGACGCTGACCTCAGCGCGCTCGTCGAGGCCCAGGCCTCGGGCTCCGGCACGGCCGAGGAGGAGGCATCGGGTTCGCCCGTGCAGTTGGTGGACTGGTCCATCAGCTCGGGCAAGGGCGGAGTCGCCAAGGGCGCGGTCTCCCTTCTCGTGAACGGCCGGGCCGTGGAGGCCATGGCTGAGGGCAACGGCCCGGTCAACGCGCTCTTCGTGGCCGTGGACAAGGCCGTCGAGCCGGTCATCGGTTGGCACCCCGCGCTGGCCGAGTACGAGATCCGCGCGGTCTCGGAAGGCGAGGATGCCCAGGGCGCCGTGATGGTTCGCGCCCGTCGCTCGGTCGAGCCCGAGGAGACGGCCGAGACCGTCAACGGTCACGGTCTTTCGACCAACATCATCGAAGCCTCGCTGGAGGCCTACCTGGCCGGGCTGGAGAGGCTCATCGGCCGCGAGCCGGCGTCGACCGAAGCCAAGAAGGAGACACTCGTTTGAGCCAGGAAGGCACGCCCACGTACAACGTCGTCAAGATCCCCGGCGACGGCATCGGACCGGAGATCGTCGACGCCTCGCTGACCGTCCTCGACGCCACGGCCGAGAAGTTCGGCTTCGACATCAAGTGGACGGAGGTGCTCGCCGGCGGCATCGCCATCGACGCCTACGGCGAGGCCGTGCGCGACGAGGATCTCGACGTGATGCTCAAGAGCGACGCCGTCTTCCTGGGTGCGGTCGGCGGCCCCAAGTGGGACGACCCCGCAGCCGCGGTCCGCCCCGAGCAGGGCCTGCTCAAGATCCGCAAGACATTGGGACTCTACGCCAACCTGCGCCCGGTCTCGGTGGAGCCGTCCTTGAAGGAGTCCTCGCCGCTGCGTGCGGACCTCATCGAGGGCGTGGACATGATGATCGTGCGCGAGCTCACCGGCGGCATCTACTTCGGCAAGCGCGAGGAGATGTTCGACGGCCCCAACGGCCGCGAGGCCTACGACACGATGTCCTACACCGAGCCGGAGGTGCGGCGCATCGTCGACCTCGCCTTCGGGCTCGCCCAGCAACGCCGCAAGAAGCTGACCAGCGTGGACAAGGCCAACGTCCTCGCCAACAGCCGCCTGTGGCACGCGGTCGTCGAGGAGATCGCACCCAGCTACCCGGACGTCGAGTTGGAGCACCGCCTCGTCGACTCCACGGCCATGTCGCTCATCACCAAGCCGGCCTCGTTCGACGTCATCGTCACCGGCAACATGTTCGGCGACATCCTCAGCGACGAGGCCTCGGTCCTCGCCGGCTCCCTGGGCATGCTGCCCAGCGCCTCGGTCGGTGAGCTCGAGACCGCTCACGGCCGCATCGGCATGTACGAGCCCATCCACGGCTCGAGCCCGGCCAAGACCGGCCTCGACATCGCCAACCCCACCGCCACCATCCTGTCGGCAGCGATGATGCTGCGCTGGTCCCTGGGCCAGGCCGCGGCCGCCGACGCCATCGAGACCGCTGTCCGCGCCACGCTCGACAGCGGGACTCGCACGAAGGACCTCATGGGGTCCAACGGCGAGGCCCGCGGTTGGGTCAGCGTCGGCACCGCCGCCTTCGGCGAGGCCGTGGCAGCGCAGCTCAAGTCCGCCTAGCCAGCCAGCCGAGACCACGGGGAGAGCAACGTGAGCACCGACAACGCAGCGACGACCGACAAGCCGGTCGTCCTCTACGACACGACGCTTCGTGACGGGACCCAGGGCGAGAACATCACCCTCTCGCTCGCGGACAAGATCCGTGTCGCGCGGATGCTCGACGAGTACGGCATGCCCTTCATCGAGGGTGGCTGGCCGGGCTCCAACCCCAAGGACATCGAGTTCTTCGCCGAGGCCAAGAAGATGACGTGGACGAACGCCAAGCTGGCGGCGTTCGGCTCCACCCGTCACAAGAACAACACCGCTGCCGAGGACCCCTTCCTCAACGAGATGGTGCGGGCAGAGACGCCCGTGGTCACCATCTTCGGCAAGTCCTGGACGCTCCATGCCACCGAGGTGCTGGGCGCATCCCTGGATCAGAACCTGGACATGATCGCGGAGTCCGTCGCCTGGGTCCGCGAGCAGGGGCGCACCGTGGTCTATGACGCGGAGCACTACTTCGACGGTTACAAGGCCGACCGCAAGTACGCCCTCGATACGTTGCGCGCCGCCCGCGAGGCCGGCGCTCGCGACCTCGTCCTCTGCGACACCAACGGCGGCACGCTCACGACCGAGCTGCTCGACATCCTCAACGACACCCGCGACTCGCTCGCGGCCGATCCCGATGCGCCCGAGGTGACCTGGGGCATCCACACCCACAACGACGCCGAGCTGGCCGTGGCCAACGCGCTCGCGGCCGTGGCTGCCGGCGTGCGCCACGTGCAGGCCACCATCAACGGCTACGGCGAGCGCTGCGGCAACGCCAACATGGTCAGCGTCATGGCCAACCTCGCGCTCAAGACCGACTTCGAGCTGGCGCCCATCGGCGGCGGGGACATCAGTGCCCTGACCTCGTTGTCGCGCTCGGTGGCAGAGATCGCCAACGTCACGCCGCTCGACTACCAGCCCTTCGTGGGCCGCTCCGCCTTCGCCCACAAGGGGGGCGTGCATGGTGCGGCCGTGGCCAAGGTCGAGCACAGCTACCAACACGTGGACCCGGTGCTCATCGGCAACGAGAGCCGGCTGGTGGTCTCAGAGCTGGGCGGCCGGGCCAACACCCGTATCCGCGCCGAGCAGCTGGGCCACAAGCTCGAGGGTGTGATCGACCCACGCGTGCTCTCGGAGACCATCAAGGAGCTGGAGAACCAGGGCCTGGCGTTCGAGGGTGCCGAGGCCTCGTTCGAGCTGCTCATCCTGCGCAAGACCGAGGGCTACGAGCCGCCCTTCGAGATCCTCGACTACACCACGCTCTCCGAGCAGCGTACCGGGCGCGAGTTCCTGGCCGAAGCCACGGTCAAGGTCCGTGTCGACGGCGAGGTCCTGCACACCGCAGCTGAGGGCCACGGTCCGGTCAATGCACTCGACACCGCCATGCGCAAGGCCCTGGGCACCTTCTATCCGCAGCTCGAGTCGATGCGACTGACCGACTACAAGGTCCGCATCCTCGACGGCGAGTCGGCCACCGCGGCCCGCACGCGCGTGATCATCGACTCCATCGATGGCGACCGCGAGTGGTCCACGATGGGCTCGGGCACGGACATCATCTCGGCCTCCGCCTCAGCCCTGGCCAATTCCTTCGAGTACGCCATCTACCGCCAGGCCAAGGGTGCCGACGACGCTGGCGCGGAGTAGGCCATGAGCGAGCAGAACCTCAAGCCAGGGAACGTGGTCAACGTTCCCGAGCGGCTGACTATCACGCGCGGGCAGCTGGTGTATGTCGGCTGGACGCTGACGCTGTTGGCCTACGTCGTGGTGCTCAACCTGTGGGTCGAGTTCAACGACAAGGTCGTCATCGACTCCTTCGTGCTCTCGATCGCCGTGGCCGTGGTGCTGCTCGCGCTGCTGGTCGTCATCCTCGGGCTCGAGCATCGCGTGAAGGAGTGGTTCGCCCTGCGTGAGGGCACGGTCTACCGCGTGCTCGGTACGGCCTCGACGCTGCTCATCCTCTTCCTCAGCAAGTTCGTCATCCTCGAGGTCGTGGACATCATCTTCGGCGAGCACGTGGAACTGGGCAGCTTCGTGGACGTGCTGCTGCTCGTGCTCCTGCTCATCGTGGCGCAGAGGGTCATGGTCCTGGTGTGGGACAAGCTCGGTGACCGCGGAAGTGCCGCCAACGAGGGCATGCTCAGCGAGTAGGCCCATCCCTCGCAGGGGCCGGACGCTAGGCTTGGGCGATGAGCTCTGACACGCCGCTGCGAGTGGCCTATGCCGGTGCGCCCGGCTCGTTCGCCGAAGACGCGGTGCTGGCCGCGTTTCCCGCGGCGGAGGCCGTGCCGGTGCCGATGTTCGGTGACGTCACCAAGGCCGTCGAGGCGGGCCAGGTCGCGGCCGGCGTGCTACCCATCGAGAACGTGGTCGGTGGAGGCGTGCGCGAGGTCTACGACCTGCTCGACGACACCGAGGCCACCATCACCGGCGAGGTCATCGTGCCCGTGCGCCTGTGCCTGGCCGGCCTGCCGGGCGACCGACTCGAGGATATCGAGCGGGTGTACTCGCATATCCAGGCGCTGACCCAGGCGGAGCCATTCCTGCGCTCACGCGAGTGGACGCTGCTGGCCGCCACCAACACCGCCGCCTCGGGTCGCGAGATCAGCCGGCTGCAGGAGCACGGTTCCGCGGCCGTCCTGTCGCCACGCGCGGCGGCCCTCCATGGGCTCGCGATCCTGGCCGAGGACATCCAGGCCGAGCGGCGCAACCGCACACGCTTCCTGGTCATGGCCATGCCCCATAGCGACGGGCTGCCGGCCCCGTCCAGCGCCCAGCCCGACGGCGCCCGCCGCTCGACGCTGGCCTTCTCCGTGCGCAACGAGTCAGGCACGCTGGTGCGGGCCCTGAGCATCATCGCCGACCACCGCATCAACATGACCAAGCTGGAGTCGCGACCCAGCCGCGAGGGCGCCTGGAACTACGTCTTCTGGGTCGATGTCGACAGCGACGTCTGCGACGCGGGCGGACCGGGCGCGGCCTTCCTCGACGACTTGCGTTCGGTCTGCGTATGGGTGCGGGTGATGGGCTGCTATCCCCGCTGCGTGGAGCCGGACATCTAGGGGCGTCCATGCGAGCGGTCCTCTTCGAACGGTTCGGCCAGCGGCCGCGGCTGACCACGCTGCCAGACCCGGAGCCGCCGCCGCACGGCGCGGTCATCGCGGTGCGTGCCACGGGCGTCTGTCGCAGCGACTGGCACGGCTGGAAGGGCCATGACGACGGCATCGAGCTGCCGCATGTGCCGGGCCACGAGTTCGCGGGTGTCGTGGCCGCTGTCGGTCCGGGCGTGCGGCGCTTCGGGGGAGGGGAGCGTGTGACGACCCCGTTCGTCAGTGGCTGCGGCACCTGTCCAGAGTGCCTCGCCGGCGATGAGCAGGTATGCCGCGACCAGACGCAGCCGGGCTTCACCCACTGGGGCTCGTTCGCCGAGTACGTCGTGGTCCACCATGCGGACCTCAACCTCGTGCCGCTGCCCGAGACCATCGACGACGTCGCGGCGGCCACTCTCGGGTGTCGGGTGGTGACCGCCTTCCGGGCGATCGTGGACCAGGCCGAGCTGGCGTCGGGCGAGTGGTTGGCGGTACAGGGCTGTGGCGGCGTCGGCCTCTCGGCGGTGATGATCGGAGCCGCACTTGGTGCCCGCGTCGTGGCGGTCGACATCGAGCCTGCGGCGCTGGCGCTGGCGCGCGAACTCGGCGCCCAGGTCACGCTCGATGCCGGGCGTATCGACGACGTGGCCACGGCCGTCATGGACGCCACCGACGGCGGCGCGCACGTGTCCATCGATGCCCTCGGCCAGCCCGAGACCTGCGTCGCCTCCGTCCGGAGCCTCCGACGGCGCGGACGGCATGTACAGGTGGGGCTGCTGCTGGGTGATCGGTCGACGCCACCGATCCCCATGGACCGCGTGGTGGCCCACGAGTTGCGCATCTACGGCAGCCACGGGATGCAGGCGAGGCGCTACGACGCCCTGCTCGAGCTCATCGTCTCGGGCCGCCTCGATCCCTCGCGGTTGGTCGGTCGCACGGTCACGCTCGAGGCGTCGATCGCGGTGCTGATGTCGATGGATCGTCCGGGGGCGGCCGGCGTGACCGTCGTGAGTGGCCTGTCGCCAACGTCATCGGAGTGTTGCGTACCCACGTCAGACTGAGGCACAGTCGCGGTCCGCACCCGCGCGTACCCTGCAGGAGGATCC
This sequence comes from uncultured Chloroflexia bacterium, assembly GCA_963752475.1. Lineage (GTDB taxonomy): Bacteria > Chloroflexota > Limnocylindria > Limnocylindrales > CSP1-4 > JAFMJV01. Next base: position 289,827 of record CAVVYR010000006.1, read on the forward strand.
GATGAGCACGACACCCAGCACCGACGCCGGCGACGCCGGCTCGGGTAACCGACGCCGTTGGCTCATCGTCGGCGTCGTCGTGATCATCATCGTCGGGATCGCCGTGGCAGCCGTGATGTGGTGGTACTTCTACGGCCAGCCCGCTCCGGAGGCGCCGACCATCGACAACGCGCTCCAGCAGCTGCTGCCGACCGACGCGCCCGAGTAGCGCGGGAACGGGGCTCCTAGCGGCGCCCTCGCGCTGCGACCTCGGCGGCCGCAGAGGCCCACTCGCGCAGCTGCTCCGTGTCCTCGCGGATGGGCTCGGGCACCTCCCAGTAGGGCATGCGTGCGTGCTGCGTGGAGCCGGCGGCCTCGAAGGCCGCGGCCGTGCTCGAGTCGGCCCGCAGGTACAGGCGCCCCTCCGAGTCGACGATGGCGAACATGATCTCGTCCTTGAACATGCCGTGACCGCCGAACATCGCCCTCGACGTGACGCCAAGTGGCGCCAGCGTCTCCTCGAGTGCGGCGGCGGCCTCGATCCCCGCGGTCCTGCCGCGGGCGCCCTTCGTGCCCATCAGGCCTCGGAGATGGTCACCGACTTGATCGCGACAGGCTCGACCGGGCGGTCCTGGGCTCCTGTGGGGGCGCCGGCGATAGCGTCGACGACCTCTTCACCAGCGCTGAGCTTGCCGAAGATCGTGTAGTTGGGGGGCAGGGGGTAGTCGGCGTGCATGACGAAGAACTGGCTGCCGTTGGTGTTGGCGCCGGCGTTGGCCATGGCCAGCGTGCCACGAAGGTACTGGCGCGTGACCGGCTCGTCGTCGAAGCGGTAGCCGGGGCCACCGGTGCCGGTGCCGGTGGGATCGCCACCCTGGATCATGAAGCCGCTGATGACGCGATGGAAGATCACGTCCGCATAGAAGCCCTCGTTGGCGAGGAAGACGAAGTTATTGACCGTGCGCGGCACTTCCGAGGCGAACAGCTGCGCGGTCATGGTTCCGGCCGAGGTCTCGATGGTGGCCGTGTAGGTCTTGGCCGGGTCGATGACCATCTCCGGCGGGTTGGCGTACTGCGGCACGTATGCACTCCTGGTTGGTGGGTGATCGGGACAAGCGTAACCGACGTGGCGCAGTTGCCCCTGTGGCGAGCTCGGCGCTTCCGGCGGGTAGCTACGATGGCGACCACAGATCGACGCCCGCGCCGTCGAGCGCACCGAGCGCTGGGTCGCGAGGTCCTGCGCCGGGCCATCGACGACATGACCGAGCTGAAGCTGATGGTGGTGGCGCAACCGGGCTGACTCCCGACTCCGGGGTCCTGCCCGCGGAGTGTGCGTTTCGGGTCATTCCGTGGCGGTGCGTTGAGGTGGTCGAATAGCCTGACCAGCCTCGAGCTGGGACTATGCGATTGCCCAACGTGAGCCTCCCGCGCCGCCCCCGCTCCGGCCTCTTCGGTGATGCCCGGCTGATCCGTCTCAGGCTGTGGTTGGCCATGCTCGGCTTGGCCGTCCTGCCGATGGTCGGCGTCATCTACCTCATGGGTGCGCTCACCAGCGACGAGCCGCCCAGTGGCGCCGAGCTCTACGGGTGGGAGACCTCGGCCGCGGCCGCTGACCTCGCCGCAGCGGAACGCGCGGTCGAGTCGCGCCTGCTGGCGGTCGCCGCTGACGTCGACCTGCGCAAGCTCGTCGATGGTGTCAGCGGTAGCGCTGAGCGCGCCACGGCCACGAAAGTCATCTCGATGCTGGAGATGGGTGACGAGGGCCTCATCGAGGGCCTCTGTCTCACGCGCACGCTCGATGGCTCACAGGTGTCCATCAGCGTCCCCAGCGGGGACTCGATCGGCACCGATGCCTGTGGCTCGACGGCGCTGATCGACGCAGCGCTCGCCACCCCGCCCGGCGGCGTGGCCCGGGGTACGACCTACGGATCCGACCGCACGCGCCGCCTCATCATCGCCACCGAGATCATCGGTGCCGCGCGCCGCAACACCGGCGTGGTCAGCGCGGAGATCAGCCTGCGTGACCTTTTCGCGGCCACGCCCAGCGCCGCCGGTCTGGGCACCAGCGCTGCGCTCGTAGACATGGCCAACAACACCATCGTGGCGGGCGCACGTACCGACTCGGTCGTCTCTGGCAGCGACATCGAGGGCACTCGCCCGCTGGGCAACCTGCGAGTGCGTGTCAACGGCATCGTCACCGGCCACGAGGGCACCGCCGACGCGCTTGCCGACGCGGGCTGGGCCGCCACCGCCGCGCCGCTCTTCGAGTCCGACGACGGAGCGCGCTTCGGGCTCATCCATATCTGGCCGGCCGCGCCGGCGGCGTCGGGCGACCCACTGGTATTCGTGCTGATCGGCTTCGCCCTCGTGGTGGTGCTGGTGACGGTCGTGGTGGCTCGCACGTTCCTGCAGCCGTTCGACGACCTGGCCGAGTCGCAGGCACAGCTGGAGGTGCTCTACCGCGAGGCACGTGAGGACTCCCTCCACGACGGACTCACCGGCCTCGGCAACCACCGTTCGTTCCAGGAGGAGCTCGACCGACAGCTCGATCTGTTCCGTCGCCACCAGGTGCCGATCGCGCTGCTGCTGATCGACCTCGACGACCTCAAGGTCGTCAACGACAACGAGGGCCATCCGGCCGGCGACAAGCTGCTGCTGGGGATGGCTGGCGCCATCCGTGACACGCTGCGCTACGGCGACCGCGCCTTCCGCATCGGTGGTGACGAGTTCGCCGTGCTGTTGCCGCATACCGATGCCGACGAAGCGCTCATCGCGGCCAACCGGCTGCGCCACTTCTGCCTACGACCGGCAGCCGGTGAGCGGGTCATCCCGTTCTCCGGCGGCATCTCCTCGGTGCCGCAGCTGACCTCGGACCGCAACGAGCTCTTCCGTCAGGCCGACGCGGCACTCTATCGCTGCAAGCGCGGCGGCCGAGGCACGGTGGCGGTCTTCGATGCCGATCGCGACCTCGTGCCCGAGGACAACCACGGCGCCGGCTCGGCCACAGCCGTCCGTGACATCGTCCGCTCGCGCAACCTCAAGCCTGTCTATCAGCCTATCGTCGACCTGAGCGACGGTTCGGTCCTTGGCTTCGAGGGCCTCATCCGGCCGGGTGCCTCGTCGCCCTTCTCCAATCCCGGCCAGCTCTTCGCCGCGGCCGCCGCCGCGGGCCGCACGTCGGAGCTCGACCTGGCCTGCTTCGAGGTCGTGGCGGCTGGGGCCGCACAGATCGATCCCCAGAAGGTCGTGACCATCAACCTCAGTCCGCAGACGCTGGAGCTCGAGGACTTCTCCTCCTCCTGGCTGCTGGAGATCCTGTCGCGCTACGAGATCAGCCCTGGTCGCGTCATCGTGGAGCTGACCGAGCGCGAGGCCATCACCGACCTCGATCGGCTCCGTCGCAACGTGGCCTCCCTACAGCGCGCCGGCGTCCGGCTCGCGGCCGACGACGTCGGTGCCGGCAACGCCGGCCTGCGCCTGCTCAGCCAGGTGCGTTTCGACATCATGAAGATCGACCTTTCGCTGGTGCAGGACGGTGCCCAGCACGAGTCCTCGCGCGCGGTCGTGCGCTCGCTCATGGACCTGGCCGCGCGCCAGGGTGCCGTGGCCATCGCCGAGGGCCTCGAGACCGCCGAGCAGCTGCGCTCGCTACGTGAGCTGGGCATCACCACCGGCCAGGGCTATCTGCTGGGCCGGCCGGGCAACAACCTCGGCCTGACCTCGGTCGATATCGAGGCCCTGGCCACGGGCACGCTCATCGTCGACGCCGGGCCGGCCAGGCCGGCTCCTGCGCCCAACGTCCCCTCGGCCACGACCACTCCACCGCCACCGCCACCGCCGGAGAGCGGTCCCAGGATGGCCGGTGACGACGCGCTCGAGAGGACTCCCGTCTAGCGCCCTACACTCGCTGCGTGGAGACGCAGCAGATCATCCAGAGCCTCAGCTACGTCACGTGGGTCCTGCTGGGCGGCCTCGCCCTCGGCAGCTTCGCCCTGACGTGGTGGTTGAGGCAGACCACCGACGCGACCGCCGGCTTCCTCGGCTTCAGCGCCATCCTCGCCGCCGTCTTCGGCCTTGGCTGGCTGATGGTGGAGTGGGGCCTGCCCGACCCGGTGGACCTGGAGATCGGCTACCTCGAGGAGTTGAACGAGCCGCGCCGGGCAGCCATCGCGGTCTTCTCCCTGCTCTCGCTGGCGGCGGGCATACGCCTGCGACGTGGGGGTCGGGCACGATGGCTCGGTGCCCTGGCCACGATCGCTGGTCTGACCGCGCTCTTCCTCGGCGCCTGGAGCTGGGGCGAGGGCGAGGCGATCTCGGTCTCGATCTTCGTCCAGCTGGTGGCGCTCTCGGCCGTGACCGGTGGCTCGCTGGCGGCGGTCGTGCTGGCGCACTGGTACCTGGTCACGCCCAAGATCTCCGAGCGACCGCTCATCGTCACGACCCGACTGTTGATGCTGGTGCTCGTGATCCAGCTGCTCCTCTTCGGCGTCTGGACCGCGGCCGGCATCCCCGACTTCGAGCCCTTCGAGGTCCTCACCGGCGACAATCTCGTCTTCGTGTGGCTGCGTCTGATCGTGGGCCTGGCGGCGCCGCTGGTGCTGACGTGGATGGCCTGGCGCACGGCTATCACGCGCTCGATGGAGTCGGCCACGGGCCTGCTCTACATCGAGTTCGCGCTGGTCATGGCCTCCACCATCGTGGCTGCGGGGCTCTTGTTCGGAGAGGGCATGCTGGTCTGACGATGCGTGTCACCGTTCGCCTCTTCGCGCTGCAACGAGCCCAGACCGGACTGCGTACCCATGATCTCGAGCTGCCGGACGGATCGGACGTGGCCGGCGCCTGGAAGGCGCTCGTGGCCGACCTGCCGGCCATCGCCGCAGCCGAGGGCGTGGTGCGCTTCGCGCGCAACGGCAGCTACGTCGATACGACCGAGCCGCTGGCTGATGGCGACGAGCTGGCGGTCATCCCGCCGGTCGCTGGTGGAGCCGACTCGCCCGGCCGCTACCGACGCCTTGAGATCACCGAGGCGTCGCTCGATGAGGGCTTGCTCGCCGAGTTGCATGGGGCGGTCGCAAGCGATGCCGACGGGGCCGTAGCCGTGTTCGCCGGCCAGACGCGCGAGACGCCCGGAACGCCGGCACCGGGCCAGGAGACCGAGGCCGAACGTTTCGCGGGCCAGGTCGTCACGGGCCTGACGTATGAGGTCTTCGAGCCCATGGCCGTGTCGGTGCTCGAGGAGATCGCCGACGAGATCGAGGCGCGCTTCGGCGTTCGCCGACTGGCGGTCGTGCACCGGGTCGGTGAGGTCGACGTCGGGCAGTCGAGCGTGCTCATCGTGGTCGCCTCGCCGCATCGTACGGAGGCTTTCGAGGCCTGCCGCTACGCCATCGAAGAGCTCAAGGCGCGAGCACCGATCTGGAAGAGCGAACGCTTCGCCGACGGCTCGGTCTGGCTCGGTTCGCGCGCACGGCACGGTCCGGAGGGCACCCCCATCGCCGACGACTAGCCTCTCCCGCGGGGCTCTAGCCTCTCCCGCGGGGCTCGGGGACGACCAAGCGAAGGTCACGCGGAGCGACGTCACGACGATCCCATATGCTGCGCCCCACAGGGACGGTACCCGCTTGGCGGCGTCGTTGAACGGGCGGGGAGATCCGGCGGGCGTGACCTTGTGGACATCTGTCGCCACCACCGACCGTAGACCTACTCGTAGTCATCGCCGGTGCATGTGAGCAGACATCAGCCGCACTTCCCGAGCGGGTGTGGGCATAGCCGGCGAACGCAGAGGCGGCCGAGGGCATCGACCGCGACCAGATCGTGGGAGTAACGTCGGGCCGGACGACGGATGGCCACAAGGAGCGACCGGATCGGTCGTTGGCGTCGATGGGGACGACGCCTGACCACGAGCGCCCGCAAGTTGCCGCCCGAGGGCGGTGTGTCCGCGCGCAAGGAGCCGGGACTAGGCTGTTCAGCCGAACCCGGCTACGATTCAGCTCATGACCGATCCCGCACGCCGAGCCAAGCCCGTCGGGCCGCCGCCGCCCGGCAGTCCGCAGCAGCCTCCGCCCTCGGGCGGCACGTACCAGCAGCCACCTCCGCCCTCGGGCGGCACGTACCAGCAGCCACCGCCCGGCCCAGCCGGGTCCGGTTCGTACCAGGCGCCCCCCGGGCAGCCGTACATGCGTGTCTATCGCTGGGACTCCAGCCGCGGCTCGTTCCCCTGGTTCGCCATCCTGCTGCTGGTGCTGGGCGTCGGCCTGCTCATCGAGATCCTCATCCCCGACCTCTCGTTCGGCTCGCTGCTCATCCTGGCGGCCGGCCTGGCCTTCGGGGCCGCCTGGCTCTGGGGCCGCATCGTCGGTGCCACCATGCCCGCGCTCGTGCTCACGGCCTGGGGCCTCGCTTCGGTGGGCCGCGACTTCGATGTGCTCGTGGGCGACGGCTGGAACACGCTCTTCATCGGCATCGCCTTCCTCATCGGCTGGGGGCTCGGTCGGTTCCAGCACGTGCGCCGCGAGTACGCGCTCTGGATCGGTGTGGTGCTCGGGGTCATCGGCCTGGCCGATACCTCGGACGCGCTGCCCTTCGACTTGAGCTTCGCGGTCATCATCCCGCTGGTGATGATCGGCCTCGGCTTCTACTACATCTGGCAGAGCCGCCTGTGGGAGCGCCGCTAGCCCAGGTAGCGCCGTTCGGGATCGAGCACCTCGCGCATCAGGCGCAGCTCCTCAGCACTGGGCGGAGGCGTTTCGCCCAGATCGGCTGCCGCGCGCACTTGCCACTCCATGGCCGCGTGGACGTCTTCGAGCGTGTGGCCGGCATGGATGGTGTCGAGACGCATCTCCCCGTCATCGTCGAAGTGGTACACACCCAGGTCGGTGACCACGACCGACGGACCACGCGGGTGCCCGGGTGAGTTGCCGGGCGAGGTGCGGAAGTCGATCTGCTCGACGAACGAGCGCCGTGATTGGCGCATGACCACGAAGACCTGGTGGCTGTGGAGGGCGATCTCGTTGGCGCCGCCCGAGCCCGGCAGCCGCACCTTGGGCGTGGCGTAGTCGCCGATGACCGTGGAGTTGATGTTGCCGAAGCGGTCGATCTGGGCCGCGCCCAGGAAACCCACGTCTACCAGCCCGCGCTGGAGATAGAGCCCGAAGAGGTCGACCTGCGACATCACCGCCAGCGACCCCGTGACGATGGTGGGGTCGCCGATCGAGAGCGGCAGGCGCGCCGGCTGGGCCCCGTACGCGCCGGCCTCGTAGATGAGGATGAGGTCCGGGGCCACCGTGTGGAGCGCGAGGTTGACCGCGATGTTGGGCAACCCGATGCCCACGAAACAGACGCGCTGTCCGGCCAGCTCGCGCGCGGCGGCCGCGATCATCATCTCGTTGGGCGTGTAGCCGGCGTGATCGTGGACGATCTCGTTCATCGGTACTCGCCATAGTCGATGGGGCCGGCCAGGGCCGTGCCCGAGGGGCGGATGCGGTCCGTCACCGCAGGCCCGAGCTTGGTCATGTACTCGGCACGACCAGCCACGCCGTGGACGTACTCATCGAGCCAGGTCGCGGTGGCGGCAGGGTCGCGGCCGATGGCATCCCAGTCGACGTAGAAGGTGTTGTCGCGGTCGTAATAGCCCTGGGCGAACGAGGGATGCGCCCCGTAGGGCTCCACGACCACGGCGTCGACGATATGTCCGGGCAGCACCGTACGGTTGGGGTCGGCCCGGATGACCGCTTCCTCGACCAGCTCCTCGACCACCACGATGACGCGCTCGGCGGCGAAGGCGCACTCCTTCTGCGAGCCCAGCAGGCCCCAGACCTGGGTGTCGCCGGCGGCGTCTGCCCGTTGCGCGTGGATGATGGTCACGTCGGGGTTCAGCGGCGGGACGACGTAGATGGTCTCGCCGTCATACGGGGAGACGACCGGCTGGATGCGAGGGTTGGCCCTGGGCATGTCCGTGCCGGTGTAGCTGCGCAGCGGGTAGAAGGGCATGTTGGCCGCGCCGGCGGTGTAACGCCCGACCATGCCGAAGTGGCTGTACTCCTCGATCTCGAGTGCGGGTTCGGGACCCTCGGTCACACGCCTGATGGCGTGGAGGCTGCCGACACCGGGGTTGCCGAGCCAGCCGAAGACGAGCTTGCGCGCGACGCCGGCCGCGATCATCTGGTCGTAGATGACGTCGGGCGTCATGCGGATGAGGGTCAGATCGCGCCGCCCTTGGCGGATGATCTCGTGTCCCGCGGCGAAACCGATCAGATGCGTGAAGCCCTCGATGGCCACGCTGTCCCCATCCCGTACCAGCTCGGCGACGGCGTCACGCATGCTGGTCACCTTCGACCCGGTCACGCCTCCATCGTAGCGCTCAGCGAGCGTCCGATGGCGGTCCTACAGCGGCTGGCTGGCCTCCCACAGGGCATCCTCGAGTTCGTCCACGGTGATGGCGCCTTCGAACTTGGCTCGGACCAGGCCCTCGGCGTCGATGACGATGACGTAGGGCTCCGTGCGCAGGCCGTAGCGCTCCGTCCAGGGCGCCGACTGCAGCGCGCCGTCGTCCGAGAGCATCGGCTGCAGGTAGCCGTCCTTCTCCCACATGAGGTACGGCTCGACATGGACGAAGTTGACGTCATCGGGATGGCTGGCCGCGACCTCCTTGACCTTCTCGATGGTCGGGCCGCAGGTGGCCGTCTGGCAGAAGGCCGGGGTCACGAACGAGATGACCGCGGACTTGTCGGCTTCGATGGCATCGAGGATCGACAGGTCGTAGAAGCGGGCCACCGGATCGGGGTCGCTGGAGATCCGCGCCAGGTCGCCGTCGACGTCCGCGGCGGTGGGCGTGTCGATGAGCGGGGCCGGGCTGCCGATGGCCGGGGTCGAACTCTCCTCCCAGACCTGGTAGCGCTGCGGCGTGAGCTCGGTCGAGCCGTCGGGGAAGGTCACCTGGAAGAGCGTGCCCCACTCCCCGGAGTGGGGGAAGGTGACGTCTGCGGCGTAGAGGCCGCGCAGGTCCTCGATGGCCCAGATGAAGCGAGAGTCGGCACTGAACACGACCTTCTCGGGGTCGGCTTCGAGGTCGTAGAAGGCCAGCTCTACTTCGACGTCAGGAGCGGCCAGGAGCCCTCCGGCCCCATCGGTCAAGGTGAAGAGGAAGCGGTTCTCGCCGACCGCGATCTCCGACGAGGCTAGCCGTGCGATGACGCTGGGGTCCGACTGGGCCGCGGCCGGTGCGGCGGCGAGCGTCAGCAGCAGGGCCGACGTGAGGGCGATCGATCGTTTCATCGAGGCGAAGCCTACGACGTCCTCTCGGAACTCGCCGTGCTCGGCCTCACAGGCAAGCCGGCGCGGCGGCAGTGACCGGGGCGCCTCTTCCCCGGTCACTGCCGTCGCCGGTCAGTCGACGTTCACCAGCCGGCTGTGACCAGCGAGCTGAGCCACGGCCTTCTTGAAGACCTCGGAGAGGTCCGTGCTGGCGCCTGACGTCTTGGGAAGGCAGTAGTAGTTGTCACCGTCGTCGTTCTCGGTGCCGGGGCAGCCGTTGTCGTTGCTCGAGTCGGTGGCCATGGCTGCGAGCAGGTCCGGAGCCGAGTCGTTGACCCAGCTGCCGGTCGTGTCCTGGCAGATATGGTCCTGCTCGACGTCGAGGCCGAAGCCGACGGTGTAGATCTCGATGCCCTTGTCCTTGGCTGCCTTGGCCGCATCGAACGCGTCCTCGCAGTAGTTCCTGGTCGACTTGACCGAGGGCGTGGCCGAGTTGTTGGGCTTGCCATCGCTCAGCAGCAGGATGGCCTTGACCGCGCCATCGCGGCCATACGTCTCGAGCTCGTGGGTGGCCATGCGCACGGGATCGGCGATGTCGGTGCCCTGGCCGCTGGAGTTGTCGAAGCAGGCGATGGCCTGGGCCATGGCGCTGCTGTCGGAGGTGTAGTCGGCCTCGAAGCTGGCGCCCTGGCCGGTGAGCCCGACCGGCACCCACTCACGCAGGCCGCTCGCGGGATCGGTCGTCCAGCCGTCAGCGTTGTTGGCCTTGGCGGTGCAACCACCCGTGGTCTGGCTGCGATGGAGCAGGCTCAGGCCCATCCACTGCAGGCGGGGGTCGTACTCCTCGCGCACCGCGTCGGCGGCGGCCCGGGCGTTCTCGGTGTCCACGCCGCTCATCGAACCGGTGCGGTCGAGGATGATGACGAGATCGACGGGGATCTCGGGTGGCTCGCCGCAGGCGCCCTTGCAGGCAGCCGCGGTGCGGGCGCCCGTGGTGCCCTCGAAGATGCCCAGGACGGGGGCGAAGTTGTAGTCCACGGTGGCGGGGCTACTGACTACGAGCGTGTTGCAGACGTGGCCCAGATCGGGGTCGCAGGTGGCGTAGGCGGTGTCGCCCTCGACCGTCCACGAGGCACTCGGGCCCGGGTCGCACACGGTCGGTACGTCGGTCGTGCGGGCGGTGCCGCCCTCCGCGCCGATGAGGCAACGGAAGTCCACCTCCACGTCCGAGTCCGGCAGGCCTTCGGGGTAGTTGAGCTGGACGTAGTCGCGAGCCGTCTGTTCGGCGGCAGCGGGGTCGTCCTTGAGCAGGCCGACGCCGGCGAGGGCACCCGCGTCGAGCGCGTTGTAGAGGTCGAAGTTGGCCTTTCGCAGCAGGCCCTGGTCGAGCACGAGGGCCGCGGCGCCCATGATGACCGTGAGGAAGATGGCGAAGATGACGAGCGCCTGGCCGCCCTGGCGGCTACGAACGCGCTGGCTGCCCTCTTCGGGCGGCCGGTTGGAGATGGTGCCCCTGCGGGCCCAGTAGCGGAAGTTCACGTCGATCGTCCTTCGTGGTGGTGGCGAGCCGGGGAGGAGAGGGCCGGCTCGCCGTGGCGTCGGTTCGCTGCCTCGCGGAGGAACGCCGTGCCGAAGGAGCGGGGTCGGGAGCTACTCGATGCGCATCTTCAATTCCGAGGAGAGCGGGATCTCGGTGCCGAAGAGGACGGGGAAGAAGACCGAGTACTTGTAGTCGACGGTCACCTTGGTCGCGTCACCGGGCAGCCACATCGGGTTGGTGCAGTTGGTGAAGCCGCTGCCCGACGGGCGCTCGCAGGTGACGGTCACGTCGAGCTTGCTGGCGTCGAGGTTGCCGGCCATCTCGCGGACACGGTCCTCGATGGCGTTGGTGTTGCCCGGGTCGATGACGCCGAGTCGGGCACCTTCGCGGGCCGCGTTGACCAGCGTCAGGTCGGAGTAGATGCCGAGTCCGAAGTCGAACATCCCGGCCACGACGAGGAAGAAGACGGGCAGGATGATGGCGAACTCGACGAGCGCCTGGCCGCGGCCGCGCTCACGCTTCTGATCGGTTGTGGCAACGACGTCGTCGCGTCGCTCCTGGGCGGTGGTGGCACGCATCGCGTTCCTCCGACTTGCCCCCTGAGAGAAGGGTGCGCCCTGGCCGGAGGCTTCGCGATGTCGTCTCGCGTCGCCGGAGAGGTTCCAGCCCTGACGTCAGGGGGGAGGCAGTACCGAAGTTCTAGCAGTGAAGTACTAGACCGGGAAGGACCACCAACCGCACAAGAGGGCACTCATTCGCCGAAACGGTGCGCCGGCGAACCGCGCCGACGCCCGATTCCGGGATCGAGGACTAGTACTTCTGGTCGGTCTGCGTGTGGTGCCGCATCCGCCGTCGGGTCGCGCATGGCGTGGTGTAGCCGTCAGGGTTCGTGGCGCATCCCCTCTGTCCCTCGCTCGTGGTCAGTCGTCGTTCCAGGCGACGCTAGCGCCTGCTCCGGCCGATTCCCATGGACAGCCGACGCTAGAGTCGACGGTAGGCCGACGACGCTGGGCGGATACGCCCTTCGATGCCCCGCCCGGCCGGCCGGCTATGCCCAGTCACCCTCGGGATCCGTGGCCGACGACCACGGGACGCCCTCGGCGGTGACTACGAGCAGGACATGGGTCGGTGAGGGCGACAGGTGTCCGCAAGAGCGACGCCTGATGGCTGGATCCCTGGTGTCTGGCCGCTCGAGGTTGCGGCGGGGCCCGTCTGCCGCCCGTCAGCGGGCCGCGATGGCCTCGACGGCGTGGGCCAGGACGTCGAGGCCACTGGCCATCGTGGCCTCGTCGATGACGAGGGGCGGGGAAAGGCGAACGGACTTGTGGCCGCAGCCGAGCACCAGCAGCCCGCGGGTGAAGGCCTCGTACTCCAACGCTTCGGCCTGCTCTGGCGTGGCCAGCTCCAGCGCCAGCATGAGGCCGATGCCACGGGTGTCGACGACGACGTCGGGGTGCTCTGCGGCGATGCCTCGCAGCGCCGCGAGGCCTTGCTCGCCACGGGCCACGGCATTGTCCATGATCCCGTCCCGCAGCAACTCGATGGTGGTGATGGCGGCGGCGCAAGCGACGGGGTTGCCGCCGTACGTCGAGCCGTGCGCACCCTTGCTCCAGGACTCGAGGATGTCGGCCCGCGCGACCATGGCCGCGAGCGGCATGCCTGAGGCGATGCCCTTGGCGCTGAGCAGGATGTCCGGCTCTACGCCGAAGTGCTCGATGGCCCACATCTTGCCCGTACGGCCGGCGCCCGATTGGATCTCGTCGGCGATGAGCAGGATGCCGTGGCGGTCGCAGAGCTCGCGCAGGCCGGTGATGAAGCCGGCCTCGGGCACGATGTAGCCACCTTCGCCCTGCACGGGCTCGACGATGACGGCCGCGACCTCTTCGGCAGGCACGATCTTGTCGAAGAGGACCTCGTCGAACCAGGCCAGGTCAGCCTTGTGGCCGTAGGGCGCGTGGTGGATGCCGTTGACCAGCGGCGCGAGTCCGGCGTGGTATTGAGCCTTCGAAGCCGTCAGCGTGACCGCGCCCATGGTGCGCCCGTGGAAGCCGCCCAGGAAGGAGACCACGGCGTGGCGTCCGGTGTGCACCCGAGCCAGCTTGAGCGAGGCCTCCACGACCTCGGCACCGCTGTTGCCCAGATAGACGCGCACCGCGCCGCCGATGGGGGCGGTCTTCGCGATGGCCTCGCACATCTGCGCGTAGATCGGCGGGTAGAAATCCGAGGCGCTGTAGTGGACCAGCTCATCGGCCTGGTCCTTGATGGCGCCGATCACGGCAGGGTGGGAGTGACCGGTGGAGTTGACCGCGATGCCGGCACAGAAGTCCACGAAGATGTTGCCGTCGATGTCCTCGACCTCGGCGCCGCGACCGCGGACCGGGACGAAGGGGTACGCGCGCGGCAGGCTCGGTGACGAAAGGCTGTGGTCGAACTCCACGTGGGCCCGGGCCTTGGGTCCGGGCACCTCTGTCCTGAGGCGCGGCGCGACCTCTCCGGTGATGTCAGCGAGCTTGGCCTGCGTCAATGGTCTCCCTCCAGCGATGGGTCATCCCTCTGAATGCGTTCTATGCATGATGGATAGCGAGTATAGGGCCGCTCTCGGGGCGCGGGAGGCCGCCTGAGCGATGTCCTCATGAGCGGATGGCGGCGCGATGTGCGGATGGCGGCGCGCTCCCTCGTGCCGCGGGCGCTGTCAGTCGACGATGGTGTGGGACTGCTCGCGCACGAAGAGGCCCACGTAGTAGGGACCCAGCGCGGACTTGCCGGTGGAGCCCGAGCCCTTCCAGCCGCCGAACGGCTGCACGCCCGGCCAAGCCCCGGTCGTGGCGCCGGCTCGGCGGTTGACGTAGAGCACACCCGTGTGGATCTCGTTCAGGAACTGGTCGACCTCCGCCTCGACCTCGCTGTAGATGCCTGCGGTAAGGCCGTAGACCACGCCGTTCGACAGCTCCAGGGCTTCGTCGAGCGAGTCGACCGGTGCGACCGCGGTGAAGGGCACGAAGAGCTCGTCGCGGAAGAGCCGGTGGTCCTTGGGCAGGTTGCCCACGACCGTCGGCTCCACGTAGAAGCCACGGGCCATGTCGCCGTCGGTCGGGTTCTCGCCGCCGGTGAAGACGGTGCCTTCGGCGCGTGCCTCGGCCACGGCCTCGTTGAAGCGATCGACCGCCCGCTGGTCGGTCACCGGGCCCAGGAAGGTGTCGCGCTCGAGTGGGTCGCCCAGCGTCAGCGCCTCCGTCTTCTCGACCAGCTTCTGCACCAGCTCATCGTGGACCTCGCGCTCGACGTAGACGCGGCTATTGGCCGAGCACTTCTGGCCGCCGAAGCCGAAGGCCGCGCGCATGATGCCCTCGGCGGCCTTGTCGAGGTCCGCGCTCTTCATCACGATGGCCGGGTTCTTGCCGCCCATCTCCACGATGCAGGGCCGTGGGTAGGCCTTGGTGAAGCTGCGATGGAGGCCCATGCCGACCTCGTACGAGCCGGTGAAGACGATGCCGTCGAGGTGCAGGCTGTTGGCCAGCTCGTCACCGACCGATTCGCCGGGGCCCATGACCATGTTGCACACGCCGTCGGGGATGCCCGCGTCGCGCAGGGCCTCCATCAGCACCACGCCGCTCATGGCGCCGGTGCTGGCGGGCTTGAAGACGACGGTGTTGCCAGCCACGAGCGCACCACCGACCGGGCCGGCGGCGAGCGCCAGCGGGAAGTTGAAGGGCGCGATGACGCCGAACACGCCGTACGGCCGCGAGACCGAGCGGGTATGCGTGGCCGGATCACCGAGGTTGTCCATGGGCTTCTCGTAGAAGCCGTTCTCCTCCGCCATCCTGGCGTAGTAGCGGATGAGGTCGGCCGACTCCTCGACCTCGCCCAGCGCCTCCAGGCGGGTCTTGCCGACCTCGATGGCCATGAGTGCGGCGTACTCGTGCACCCGCTCGCTGATGAGGTCGGCGGTCCGGTTCATGAGCTCGACGCGCTTCTCCCAGCCGAGCGCGCCCCAGGCCTGTTGCGCGGCGCGGGCCGCGGCGATGGCGTCCTGCACGTCCTGCCTGGTGCCCTTGGCGAAGCGGCCGACGAGGATGTCCCCGTCGATGGGGGAGCGCAGCTCGAACTCACCCTCGCCGGCGCGCTCCTGTCCGTCGATGATGTTGGGGTGTCCGGCGCCGAGCCGGCCACGAGCGGCCACGACGGCTGCCTCGAAGGCCGCGTGCAGCTCCTCGTTGTCCGCGCGGAGGGTGGCGTAGGTGATCTTGGTGCGCGGTGCGTCGGTCATGATCCTTGGTCTTCCTCGTGGCGTCGCCTTCTCAGCATCGATCCGGGCGCGTGGGGGCCGCGTCGATAGGCCGAGTCTACTCTCGCTCCGGCCCTCTGAATCAAGACGGCCGCCCCGTCACCGGAGCGGCCGCGTGGCGTCCTGAAGGAGGAGTCGTCCTAGGCGGTCTCGGCCTGCTCCGCGTTGCGCGCCTGCACGGTCCGGAAGCAGTCCGAGCAGTAGACCGGCTTGTCCATCCGCGGCTTGAAGGGCACCTGCGCAGCGTTGCCGCACTCGGAGCAGATGACCGCGAAGTATTCGCGCGCGGCGCGGTACTCACCGCGCTCGTAGCCGCGCGGGCCGCCGATGTCGCGGGATTCGTAGCCGCTCGACTCGCGCATCGAGCGCCGGGCTGCCCGGCAGCTGGGGCAACGCTTGGGATCGGACACGAACCCCTTCTCCGCGTAGAACTCCTGGTCGGCAGCGGAGTGGATGAACTCCACGCTGCAGTCGACACATGTGAGGGATCGATCCGTGTACGACACCTTGGCTGACCTCCTGGGGCGCGATAGCTTGCATCTTCGGTCCGGCCGACCCCTGCCGGGCAGGCTGAAACAGGAGGGCGTAGGCGTCTGGAGTGCCGGGCGCCGTATGTCCCAGTTCTGTCCCGAGGTCCCGTTCTGGTGGGGCGCACCGGAATGCTCGAGGGAGGTTACACCGACGCCACGGAACCGGCAACGGCACCCGATTCCGCGCTCACCCGCTTGCCAGGCCATGGTGCGCGCGCTCCCGCCCGCCGTCGGTACCGAGGGTCCCATGAACGGATCAGGCAGCGTCGGCAGCAGGGTCGGGTGGCACAATGGAGCGGTCGTCAGCACGTCGCCCTGCTTGCCGCGAAGCGACGAGAGGGAAAGGGGATCCCCAGCCAGCCCATGCCGTCACTGCTCCATCTTGCGGATGTCCATCTCGGTGCGCGTCACGCGGACATGGGCGCGGCTGCGACGGCCCAGCGTGAGCGGCAGGCCGCCGCCTTCGCCCGAGCCATCGATGAGGGCCTGGAGGCCGGCGTCGACCTGGCCCTCATCTGTGGCGACCTCTTCGACTCCAACGCCCAGCCGCGACGCTCGGTGGAAGCGGCCGCAGCCGAGCTGCGTCGCCTGACCGACCGCGGGGTGCGCGTGGTCATCATCCCCGGCACCCACGACGTCTACGACAAGCGCTCGATCTATCGTGCCTTCGACCTGCCGGCGATGGCCGGCCTGGCGCCCGGCAGCGAACGGCTCACGGTGCTCACGCCCGAGCGGCCCGAGCTCCTGCTGCGGGACCTCGACCTCATCATCCATGGCCGAGTCTTCGCCACCAAGCGTGCCCCACGCAGCCCGCTGGCCGGCTTCGACGTGCGGGCCGACGATCGCGCCCGTTGGAAGGTCGGCATGATCCACGGATCGCGCACCATCCCTGGCCGGGTCGAGTCCGACGACGTCATCTTCACCGACGATGAGGTCGCCGCGTCCGGTCTCGACTACCTCGCCCTCGGACATTGGCACAGCCACTCACGCGGACGGGCGGGTGCGACCACCTGGGCCTACGCCGGGGCGCCGGAGCCCGTCGCGGTGGACCAGGATGGCGCCGGCTCGGTCTGCCTGGTCCGGCTCGAGGACGGCCCGGGCGACAGCAAGCAGGTGCGTGTCGAAACGGTGCGCGTGGGGCGCACGGTCTTCCGCGCCGAATCGGTCGATGCGGCCGACCTCGAGAGCCAGGTCGCGCTCGTCGACCAGCTGCAGGTGCTGGCCGACCCCGACCTCGTGCTGGTCGCCAGCGTCGATGGCATCGCACCGGAGTCGCTCGAGCTCGACACCGATGAGGTCGAACGGGCGCTCGCAGACGCGTTCCTGCACATCCGGGTGCGCGATCGCTCTGCAGCCGAGCTGGCCCAGGCGCCCGAACTGCCACACGACACCGTGGCCGGTGCCTTCGCTGTCGCCCTGCGGGCTCGGATCGCGGAGGCTGAAGCCAGCGGTGACGCCGAGGCCGCGGAGCAGGCACGACGGATCCTGCGCCTCGGACGCCGGCTGCTGCTCGACGACCCGGACCTGGTGACGCTGCCGTAGCCATGCGCATCATCCGCCTTCGCCTCACCGACTTCAAGACCCACCGGGAGCTGGAGATCCAGCCCGCGGCGGGCCTGACCATCATCCGCGGCCCCAACGAGGCCGGGAAGTCGACGATCCAGAAGGCCATCGAGCTGGCCCTCTTCCGCAAGGCCGACTCGAACCGCGAGGATGTACGCCGTGCGCACGCCTGGGGCGCGAGCGACCCTCCCTCGGTCGAGCTCGACTTCGAGGTCGATGGCGTGACCGGCAGCCTGCGCAAGCGTTTCGGCGGCTCTCGCTCGGAGGGTGAGCTCACGATCGGCGGGCAGACCATCCGCGACTACTCCTCCATCGGGGACGAGCTGGCTCGACTGACGGGCGTGCCCACGGAGAGGCTTCTTCCGGGCCACAGCCAGCGTCGGTCACGCCGAGCTCGATGCGGTCAGCGGTGACGAGCCGGCCATCGGCGACCGGCTGCAGAAGGCGATCAGCGGTGCCGACCACGGCACGGCCAAGGCCAAGAAGAAACTCGAGACCGCGGTCCGTCGCTATCGCAGCGAGGGCCACAAGAACCCGGGGCTGCTCAAGGCCGCGCGTACCGAGATCGCCGACCTGGAGCGCGAGTTGGCCCAGGGAGAGGGCGAGCTCAGCCGACTCCAGTCCGACCGAGGTCAGTGGGTCGAGGCCGATGAGCGCCGCCACGAGCTCGACCGCAAGCTTGCCCGCTTGCAGGCTGACCTGACCGAGGCGCAGCGTGCCGAGGCTCTGGCCCAGAAGCGCGATTCGGCCCGTGAGCGTCACGCGCGGCTGAAGCGTGCCGCCGAGCTGACCGCGGACCAGGACGAGCTACAGCGAGAGCTGCCCGCGAACCTGCCGCTGGCCCGACTTCGCACCGCGGTAGGTCACGCCCAGAGCCTGGAGTTCGAGCTCTCGGAACTGCAGGCGGAGATCGATACCGCGGCCGAGGCGGACGCCATCGGGGATCCTGACCTGGTGCCCCCGCGGCCGATGCGCTGGCTCGGTGCTGCCGCGGCGCTCGTGCTCATCGGTTGGCTGGGGATGTACCTGTTGCGCGACAGCGGCCTGCTCGGCATCGGCGTCGTGGCCGTCCTCGCCGTGGGCGTGCTCCTGACCCTGCTCCAGGCCTTCCGACAGGCACGCAAGCGACGCATATACGGCCTGGCGATGCAGCTCGCGCAAGGTGAGGTCGAGACGCGACGAGAGCATCTGCGGGCACGTCAGGAAGATCATCGGCGCAAGCGTCGTGAGCTGGAGACCACGCTCGAAGCCATCGGGGTCCGCGACATCCGCGAGGCCGAGACGACCCTGGCCACGACCCAGGAGCACACCGAGCAGCTGGCCCAGATCGATGGTGAGCTACGAGGGCTGGGCGTCGAAGAGCGGAGCCTCAGGCGCCTCGAAGATGCCCGCGATGATGCCGCCGACGAGTCGGAGCGTGCGGACCATGCGCTCGCCACCATGGGCAGCCTGGCTGAGGATCCCGAACGCAAGCGCGCGGAGCTCGAGCGCGAGATCGCGCGTGCGGCCCCGGCCCGTGACGCGGCCCGCTCGGAGGCCGATCAGGCCCAGGGGCGGGCCGATGCCAACCAGGTCGACGCCGAGCTCGTGGCCAGCCTCGCAGAGCGACTGGCCGCGGCGCGAGATCGCTACGCCGAGTTCGAGCGACGGGTGCAGGTCTACGAAGGCACGCTCGCGGCCATCGATGCCGCCGAGGCGACCACGCTGAAGACCGCTGCCCGCTATCTCGAGGAGCGTATGGGCCCCACCATCTCGGGCATCACCGATGGACGCTACGACGACATCGAGGTCGACGAGAAGAGCCTGGCCTTCAGGGTGCGGGCGCCCGAGACGGGCGAGCTCGTCGATGTCGACCGACTGTCCCAGGGCACGGCCGATCAGCTCTTCCTGGCCGCCCGCCTGGGCCTCGTACGCCTGGTGACCCTGGACCGACGCCCACCGCTGATCCTCGACGATCCCTTCGTGACCTTCGATGCAGGCCGCAGCGAGCGGGCCTTGCGACTGATCAGGCAGATGGCACACGACCACGACTTCCAGGTGCTGTACCTCACCTGCTCGGACCGCTTCGACGCCGTCGCCGACGAGCTGGTCGTGCTGGACCGCCCGTCGGACGAGCGCGTGCTGGCTCACCAGCGACCGACCGACAGCGAAACCGCGAGCCAGCGACCGTCCGAGGCACCCCAGCCGACGCTGCGCTTCGAGCCCGACCCTCGGCCGAACCCCGATCCGGTAGCGCCGCGACGCGTGGAGCCTGCCGAGGACGAGACGGTGCCGCTGTTCGCCGACGCTGCCGGGGGCGGCGAGGTCACCTCGCGCCTGGCCGGCCTGCGGGCGTCCAGGGCCGCGGCCGACCAAGACGAGGGTCCAGACCCCATCGACTCGCTGCGACGAAGCGTCCAGGATGCGGGGGAGGCCGACCCCTTCAGCCTCGGCGATGGTGAGCACGATGAGGATCGCGCCTGAACCTGCTGACCCCGCTCCTGGCCCTGGCCGCCGCCGCCTCATGGGGTGTGGGCGATTTCTCCGGTGGCATCGCGACCCGCCTCTCGAACAACTTCGTGGCCGTCTTCCTGGCCCAGGGCGTGGGGCTGGTCGTGGCGGCCATCCTGCTGCTGCTCTCGGACGAGTCCGCCCCGCCCACCGAGGCGCTGCTGTGGGGCGCTGCCGCGGGCGTCTCGGGTGCCTTCGGGCTGGGCTCGTTCTACCTCGCGCTGAGTCGCGGCACGATGGGGTTGGTGGCCCCGGCCGCGGCCTTGCTGGCGGCGGCCTGGCCGGCGGCCTTCGCCCTGCTGACCGGCGACGGCGTGGGCACGTTGGCGCTCATCGGCATGGGCGTCGCGCTCGTCTCGATCGTGCTCATCTCGTGGCCCGACAAGCGGCTGGGCACGCCGGTGATGCCCACGTACCACGGCTCTCGCCGCAGTGAGTGGCTGCTGATCCTCGGAGCCGCCCTCGGCTTCGGTGGCTTCTTCCTCTTGATCGACGCCTCCCACGACGCTGGTGGCGCGGTCTGGTGGCCGCTGCTCATGGTCAAGATCGGCGGCGTGGCCGCGGTCGTGGCCGCGGTCATCGTGCTGGCTCCGCTGGGCCGGTTCCCCGGGATCAAGCTCGGGGCGGCGGCCCTGCTCGTCGGGTCGATCGCCGGCATCGGCGACCTCGGCGGCAATCTCTTCTTCGTGCTCGCGAGCGCTGAGGGCGAGCTGGCCGTGGTCATCGTGCTGACCTCGCTCTACCCGGTGGTCACGGCCATCCTGGCGCGGATCTTCCTGCGCGAGCGGCTGAGCCCCGTGCGCCTCGCGGGCGTGGCCCTGGCCATCTCCGGCGTGGTCCTCATCGGCCTGCCCGCCGATCTGCTCAGCTGAACCAGCCTGCACCCGAGGGCCAGCGCATCAGGCGCACGGCGATGAGCACACCGAGTGCGGCGACGACGAGGATGGTGGCCGCGGCGATGGCGGCGTCGACACCCTCCTGGAACTCGCTGTAGACGAGCAGCGGCAGCGTCTGCGTGCGGCCCTCGATGTTGCCGGCGAAGAGGATGGTGGCACCGAACTCACCCAGCGCTCGTGCCCACGCCAGCACCAGCCCGGCGCCGATGGCCGGCCCGGCCAGCGGCAGCGTGATGCGTCCGAGCACGGCGTTCTCCGAGGCGCCATCGACGCGCGCGGCTTCCTCGACTTCCGGCGTCACCGAGCGGAAGCCGGCTCTCGCGGCTCGGATGTAGAACGGGCTGGCCACGAAGACCTGGGCCACGATGACCGCCAGGGTGGTGAAGGGCAGGGTCAGCCCGACGACCTCGAGGGCGCCGCCGGCGACCCCGTTGCGCCCGAAGGCGAAGAGCAGCGCGAGGCCGGCTACCGAAGGAGGCAGCACGATGGGCAGGTCGACCAGCGCCTCGGCCAGGGCCTTGCCACGGAAGCTGGTCCGAGCCAGCACGAAAGCCAGGGGCGTGCCCAGGATGATGACGAGGGTCAGGCTGACCGCGGTGCTTGAGAGGCTCAATAGCAGGGCGTCGAGGACGGCCCGGCCCGCGAGCGCATCCATGACCGCGCCGGAGCCGAGGGCGCGCAGCAGCAGGGCCACGACCGGCAGAGCCAGGAAGGCCAGCGCGATCGCCGCCAGCAGCATCACCCACCAGCTGGGGCGGTGCGACCAGGCGCGCGGGGTGGTGGGCGAGACCGTGGGACCACTCACGGCCCGACCTCGAAGCCGGCCTCGGTGAGGATGGCGGCCGCGGCGGGTCCGCCCAGCCAGTCCAGGAACGCCGCGGCCATCTCGTGCTCGCTCAGCTGCACGGCAGCGTACGTGGCAGCCACGTGAGCCGCTGCCGGCAGCGCGATCTCGACCGTGTCTTCGCTGCCGGCAGCGTCGCTGCGGTAGACGAAGGCAGCGTCGCCTTCGCCCAGCTCGACCTTGGCCAGGGCGGCCCGGACGTTGTCCTCTCGCGAGGCGATGTTGCCTTCGACCGCGGCTGCGAAGGCGTCGGGCTCGGGCATCTCATCCGCCAGCCGCTCGAGCGTCAGTGCCGTGTAGCGACCGATGGGCGTGCCCGGTCCGCCCACGATGACCCTGACACCGGGCTCGGCCAGGTCGGTGATGTCGGTGACCGGGCCATCGGCACGGGCCACGAGGGTGATCTCGTTGCCCGCGAAGGGCACCGGCTCCGCCGCGGCGTGGCCCTCCTCGGCGAGCCGCTGCGGGTGGATCTCATCGGCCGAGATGAAGACGTCGGCACGGGCGCCTTCAGCGATCTGGGCGGCGAGCACATTGGAGGCCTCGCTGGCGATGGTCAGCGGCACATCCGGCTCGACCTCGAGCCAGGCAGCCTCGAGCTCGTCGGTGACGGTGCGCAGGGAGGCTGCGGCGAACAGCGTCAGTCCCTCGTCGGAGGTGTCGCCCGAGTCACATGCGGCGACCGCCAACGCGACCACGGCTGCGAGCACGCACCACCACCGAACGACGCTTGGCCGCCGTCCGGTGGCCTTCAGCGCGATGGCACCTCCACCATCACGTCGGTGGCTTTGACCGTGGCCACGACCTCATCGCCAGGCTCGAGCTCGAGCTCCTCGGAGGCCTCTCGAGTGATGAGGCTGACGAGACGGTGCGGGCCAGCCTGCACTTCGACCACCGCCGCTACGCCGTCTCGCTCCACGTGCGTGACGATGCCCGGGAAGCGGTTGCGAGCGGACTGCGCCACGATCGGGCGGTCGGCGCCCTCGCGTCGGCGCTCCGCGGCCAGACGCGTGACATCGCCCTGGCTGACGGTGCGCTGGCCACCGGGCGTCAGCTCCACCTCGATGCGGCCGGCCTCGGCCCAGCGACGCAGCGTGTCAGGGCTCACGCCCAGCTGCGAGGCGGCCTCGCCGATGCGAAGTCGTGCGTTGTCTGTTCCTTGCTTATCGGCGTCCATGCGCGAGATTATCCCGCATCGGCAGTGACATGCGCGTTACAGCGCGCCGGCGCTCCCGGGCTCAAGGAGCCACACCGCGGTGGGTCGAACGGCGGTCTGTGCCGGCAGGCGCGCCGGATCCGGGGCGGAGGTGAACACGTCGCGAACGGTCTCGGCCTTGCCGGCGCCCGGGACCATGACCACGATGCTCAGCGCGCCGCGCAGGACGAAGGGCGAGAGCGTCACGCGCGGCAGGTGGGGCTCGATGTGCGTGGGCGCCGCCACCGGCATCACGGTCGACTCGGTCTCGCTCGCGGGTGGCGTGTAGGGGAAGGTCGAGAGGATGTGGCCATCACCGCCCATGCCCAGCAGCAGCACGTCGAAGGCGGGCACACCCTCGCGGACCGGCAACGTCGCCGCCAGCTCGGCTGCATACCGTTCGGCCGCCCAGGCGGCGTCTTGACCGTCAGCGATGGCCTCGTCCACGGGTATCGGGTGCAGGGTCGCGTTGGGGCCATCGTCGGTCTCGAGCCAGTCGCGCAGTGCACCGGACCAGTTTCGATCGGGGTGATCGAGGGCCACGAAACGCTCGTCGCCCTGCCACACGTGCACGCGCGACCAGTCGACGCGGGCGGCCCGAGGGTCGGAACGCAGGAGCGCGAACAGCGCCGCCGCCGAGGAGCCGCCGGTGAGCGCGAGGTGGGCCGATCCACGCCGTGCGACCCCGTTGCGCAGTCCCTCGACCACGAGATCGAGCGCCCGGCAGGCGATGCTCTCCTTGTCAGCGCAGACGATGACCGAGGTGTTTCTCATCGAGCGCCATCGCCTACGAGTGCCACAGCCTTCTCGAGTGCCTGGGCGAAGAGACGGTCGTGCCCGGTGCGGTCGAGGGAGTCGGCCAGATAGGGCGCCTCATCGAAGGCCTCGAGCTTGCTCGCTCGGCGCACCACCGAGGCCCCGTTCCAGCTGGCGGTGGCCAGCAGGTGGTCGGCCTGGCGGGTGACGTTGACGTGGGTATCGGCCTCGCTGCGATGGGCCTCCAGCTCCGCTCGCACCACCGATCCGGCGACTCGCACGGCACCGCTGAACTCGACCTCCACGGGCCGGACCTCGACCCTGATCTCGCGCTTGCCCGAACGCACCGTGCCGATCCACGATTCGTCGTCCGACTCATGCAACGGCTCCACCACCTGCAGCCGGAGCCGCGACATCAGCCAGCCCACGAAGAGCACCGCGCGTGAGAGCCGGACGTCGCCGCCCGGCCGGGCCACATCGATGCGGATCGAGTCCAGGTGCCGAAGCTCGCGGACGAGCAGGGGATGGTCGAAGCAGGAGGCCAGGAGCTCGCGCCAGAGCATCAGGCGCATCCAGCTCACATCATGGACCACGAGCCCGCCGTAGACGGCATCGGCCATGCCCTTGAGCCGCGTCAGCCCATGGTGGCGGAAGGCACCCGAGTCGACGAAGAGCCGGTCGACCTCATCGGCCAGCTCGGCGAAGTCGGAGCGCCCGAAGGGCACGTCATCGGGCCACCAGAGCACGACCGGCAGGTCGTGGATGAGCAGTGGCGCGACCGTGCTCGAGAGGTGCTGGGTCAGCTCGCCACCGACCTTGATGAGGACCTCCT
Source organism: uncultured Chloroflexia bacterium (assembly GCA_963752475.1). Classification (GTDB taxonomy): domain Bacteria; phylum Chloroflexota; class Limnocylindria; order Limnocylindrales; family CSP1-4; genus JAFMJV01. The sequence goes on from CAVVYR010000006.1 coordinate 313,989, forward strand.
CGGTGCAGACCTGGCTGGAGCCCTTCTCGGGCAGCTGGCAGGAGGCGTAGATGTGGGCGTCGAAGCTGGCCGGCCCGTCTGGGTCGGTGGGGGAGAGCACGACCGCGCGCGATGGATGGCGCGAGGCCAGCGTGGCGACCGTGGCCATGGCTCGGTCGACGAGCTCCGGACGCGGCGCGACCACCACCAGCGTGAGCACCGAGGTGCGGGTGCGGACACGCACGCCATCGGCGTGGCTGCTGGCGCCCATGTGCCTGGCCACGCGCGGGTCGCCATGCGCCAGCTCGTGTCCTTCGGCTCCACCGAACGCGTCGCTGCTGGCCTCCTCGGCCACGCGGCCCCAGAGGCTGCTGAGCATGTCCGTGGTGGCCCGGATCGACTCCGTGCGCACCTGCCAGCGCCAGGTGCCGGTCTCGTCGAAGTCGATGGCCGTTACAGGCGTCGCCATCGTCTGCCGTCCCGTTCGAGCAGCCGGTCCGCGGCCTCCGGTCCCCAGGTACCGGCCTCGTAGGGCTGGACGCTGCCGTCGAGCTTGCCGAAGCGGCGTGCGGTCCTGGACTTGCCATTGCCGCCGGCGACACCCCACTCGGCCCAGGTCTCGTTCAGCGGCGTCACCAGCGACCAGGCGGCCTCCACCTCGTCGGCACGGGTGAAGAGCGAAGCGTCGCCGAGCATGGCGTCGAGCAGCAGCGTCTCGTACGCCTCCGGCGCATCGGAGAGGAAGGTCGAGCCGTAGGTGAAATCCATGTTCACCGAGCGCACGTCGAGCCCCAGGTCCGGCACCTTGGCCGCGAAGCGCAGCAGGATGCCCTCGTCAGGCTGGATGCGCATGGCCAGCATGTTGGGCTCGGGATCGCTGGCGCTGTCCCTGAATAGCGTCAGCGGTGGCTGGTTGAACTGGATGGCGATCTCGGTCGCGCGCCGTGGCAGGTGCTTGCCGGTGCGCAGGTAGAAGGGCACGCCGGCCCAGCGCCAGTTCTCGACCTCCAGTCGCAGGGCCACGTAGGTCTCGACATGTGAGTCCTTCGAGACCTCCTCCTCATCGAGGTAGCCTCCCACCTTGCGGTCGGCGACCCAGCCGGCGGTGTACTGACCGCGCACGACATCGTTGTGGATGCGCTCCGGCGTCCAGTCGGTGTCGATGGCTCGAAGTACGCGTACCTTCTCGTCGCGCAGGGCATCAGCCTCGAAGTTGATGGGCGGCTCCATGGCCACGAGGCTGAGCAGTTGCAGCATATGGTTCTGCAGGATGTCGCGGCTGGCGCCGGCCTCCTCGTAGAAGGCACCGCGCGTGCCCACGCCCAGGTCCTCGGCCACGGTGATCTGAACGTGGTCGACGTAGCGTCGGTTCCACACCGGCTCGAAGATGCCGTTGGCGAAGCGGAACACCAGCAGGTTGCGCACGGTGTCCTTGCCCAGGTAGTGGTCGATGCGGTAGACCTGCGACTCGTCGAACGACTGCATGACCGCGTCGTTCAAGGCATGGCCCGAGTCGAGGTCATGCCCGAAGGGCTTCTCGATGACGATGCGGCTCCAGGCACCCTCGGGGTGAGCCAGGCCGGCGGCGCCGAGGTTGGCCACGATGTCCTCGTAGGCCGAAGGCGGCGTGGCCAGGTAGAAGAGGCGGTTGCCGCGACAGCCGGCAGCGGCGTCGATCTGGTCCAGGCGCTCGGCCAGGCGGGCGTAGTCCTCTGCCTTGGTGAAGTCGCCCTGTTGGTAGTGGATGGTCTGGGCGAAGTCGTTCCACAGCGCCCCCTCGACCTCGTTTCGCGAGTACTCGGTGACCGCGTCCTTCATCTCGTCGGCGAACGCCGCGTCGGTATAGGAGCGGCGCGAATAGCCCACGATGGACGTCTCCGTCGGCAGCAGTCGGGCGCGGCGGAGATTGTAGAAGGCCGGGAAGATCTTGCGGTGCGAGAGATCGCCGGTGGCTCCGAAGACGACCACGATGGCCGGGTCGGGCACGCGTTCGAGACGTGTGCCCGCACGCAGGGGGTTGGCGGCGGCCGCGTCTTCGACCGCGTCGCGATGCATCACGTGCCGTGCCCGCCTGTCGTCGCCTCTCGCCTTGCCCGCCTTGGCGGGCGCTTCCTTGGCCATCGTCTGGCTCCTGTCTATCCCGCCATGGGTCAGGCGAGGGCTTCGTCGACGGCTACCCGCAGTTCGCTCAGCCCGGCATCGGCGTCGTCGCCGAGGTCGATGCGTATGGCCGGCAGTCCATGCGCCCCGAAGGCCGCGAAGTCACCCATGGCCTGGGCATCGATAAGGACACCGAACGTCTCGTCGCGACCGGGGATGGGCAGGTCTTGCGCGTGGCCGGTGGTCAGCTGGATGAAGCAGCCCGTGGCTGCGCCACCCTTGTGCAACTGGCCGGTCGAGTGCAGGAACCGCGGGCCGTAACCCGAGGTCGAGGCCTTGCGCGTGCCGTCACGCAAGGTGGCCTGTAGTGCCTGTAGCTGCTCGGTTCGGGCGTCCGTGGGCGCGATGTATGCGCCGATCTGGAAATAGCCCGACTCGGGCACCTTGCCGAGGTGCTCGCGCAGAAGCTCGACGAAGTCCATCTCACCGCCACCCTGCTTCCAGGCACGCAGCTGACCACGGCGGGCGGTCGGCTCGGCCTCCGGCAGACGGCCATCGGCCGTGAAGACCTTGAGCACCTCGCTGGTGTTGTTCTTGGATTCGGTGACGTTGGGCTCGTCGAAGGGGTTGACGCCGAGGCCGATGCCTGCGACGGCCGTCGCGAACTCCCAGCGGAAGAACTCGGCTGCGACCCAGGAAGCGTCGTCGAGTCGGATGTCGATGAGCGGATGTCCGGCCTCGGTCAAGGCTTGGAGCTTGGCGTCGACGTCGGTGTGCCACTCGCTGTCGCTGGCAGGGCCCAGACGGACGAAGACGCGATCGTGGCCATAGGCCTCCGGCGTGCCCAGCGGCTCGCCGTTCACGGGCACGATGCCCACGCCGTCCTTGCCCGTGGACTCCGCGATGAGCTGCTCGAGCCAGCCGCCGAGCGCAGCCAGGTCGGGCTCGATGACGAAGGTCAGCTTGTCGCGACCGGCCTTGGCCAGCGCGGCCATGGCGGACCCGAGCACGAGGGCCGAGTTGTCGCCCGCGTCGGCCTTGGTGGACTCGGCCATGATGCGCGCGTCCTCGAGCAGCGGATCGATGTCCAGCCGCAGCAGGGCCGCGGGCACCAGGCCCACGTAGGTCAGGGCGCTGTAGCGTCCGCCGACATCGCTGGGGTTGATGAACGTCTCACGGAAGTAGTTCGAGTGGGGCAGGGCCTCGAGCGGCGCACCCGCGTCGGTGATGGAGATGAACTCATTGCCTGCACGGTTGTGCGGGATGCGTCCGACGCGGCCCTCTTCGAGGGCCCAGTAGTGGGCCAGGAAGGCCAGGGTCTCGGTCGTCGAGCCCGACTTGGTGGCGATGATGCGGAGGGTCTTGCTGTCATCGAGCCGGGCGTCGATGTCGGCGATGGTGGCCGGGTCCGTGGAGTCGAGCACGTGGACCGTGAGGCCCTTGTCCGACTCGGGGTAGACCTTGGTCAGCACCTCCGGCGCGAGCGAGGATCCGCCCATGCCGCAGACGAGGGCGTCGGTGTAGCCGGATGCTTCGATGGACTCACCGAAGGCGGTCAGCTCCGCGACCTCATCCTCGAAGTAGGTGGGGGCGTGCAGCCAGCCAAGGCGCAGCAGGATCTTCTCGCCGACCTCGGGGTCGTCGGTCCAGAGGCTGGTGTCGTTGGACCAGACGCGGCTGGCCCAACGCTCACCAACGGCCTGGGCGATCGCCTCATCGACATCGTCCTGCAGCTCCGCCGGCAGTCTGAACGTGGTGTCCATCTAGCGGGCCTCCGCAGCCTCGAGGGTCGTGCCCGAGTGTTCGGCATCGGGGGAGATGATGCCGCAGACGTCCCCGGCGAGGACGCCACGCGCGATCTCGGCGACGTTCTCGACGGTGAAGCCGAAGGCCTCGAAGATCTGCGGTGCGGGGGCGCTCATGCCGTAGCGATCGATGGCGACGATGGCACCGTGGCGCTGGTTCACGTAGCGGTCCCAGCCCAGCGACACACCCGACTCGATCGACACGCGGGCGGTGACGTCGGGTGGCAGGACCTCGTCACGATAGGCCGCCGGCTGCGCCTCGAAGCGTTCCCAGCTGGGCATGGACACGACGCGGACCTTGAGGCCCTCTGCCGTCAGTGCCTCGCGGGCGCCCATGGCCAGGTGCAGCTCGGAGCCGGTGGCAAGGAGGATGAGCTCGGGCGCGGTGACGGCACCGTTGGTCGTGGTGGCCTCGGCCAGCACGTAGCCACCCGCCCGCACGCCCTCACGGGCCAGCTCGGCCGTGCCCGGCAGGACCGGCAGCTTCTGGCGCGTGAAGACCATGGCCACAGGACCATGCGTGCTCTCGAGCGCCAAGGCCCAGCCGGCGGAGGCCTCGTTGGGATCGCCGGCACGCACGAAGGTCAGGTTGGGGATGGCGCGCAGCGCCGCGTAGTGCTCGATCGCCTGGTGCGTAGGGCCGTCCTCGCCGACGCCGATGGAGTCGTGCGTCCAGACGTAGATGATCGGCAGTCCGGACAGCGCCGCCACGCGCACCGATCCGCGCATGTAGTCGCTGAAGGGCAGGAACGTGGCCACGAACGGCGTCAAGTCCACCGTGATAGGCGATGCCGTTGGCGATGCCCCCCATGGCGTGCTCGCGGACGCCGTAGCGGATGTTGCGGCCACTCTCGTCCGCGGTGAAGACGCCGCCATCGGGGATATCGGTGAGGTTGGAGCCCGAGAGGTCAGCGGAGCCACCGATGAGCTCGGGCACGCCGCCGGCAAGGCCGGCGATGGCGTTCTTCGAGGCGTTGCGGGTGGCGATGCCGTCATCGTCGGTGGAGTACGCCGGCAGCTCGGCGTCCCAGCCCTCGGCCAGGGTGCCGTCGATGCGGCGGCGCAGCTCGGCGCCGGCCTCGGGGTAGGCCTCGGCGTAGGCGGAGAGGCGATCCTCCCACTCGGCCACCAGCTCCTCGCCGTTCTCGGCAGCCTCGCGGAAGTGCGCCAGGACGTCGGCGTCGACGGCGAAGCTGGCCTCTGGATCGAAGCCGAGTGCGGTCTTGGTGGCAGCCACCTCGTCGGCACCGAGCGGGGCGCCATGGACCTTGTGCGTGCCCGCCTTGTTGGGCGAGCCGGCGCCGATCACCGTCCTGACGCTGATGATCGAGGGGCGGTCGTCAGCGCGGGCGGCCTCGATGGCGGCCTCGATGGCGGCGACGTCCTCGCCGTCGGTCACACGCTGGACGTGCCAGCCGTAGGCCTCGAATCGCGCCAGCACATCCTCGGACCAGGCCATGGAGGTGGGGCCGTCGAGCTGGATGTCATTGTCGTCGTAGAGCGCGATGAGCTTGCCCAGCTTGAGGTGCCCGGCGAGGCTGGCGGCCTCCGCGGCGATGCCCTCCTGGAGATCGCCGTCGGAGCAGACCGTGTACGTCCAGTGGTCGATGATCTCGTGGTCGGGCTGGTTGAACTCGGCAGCCAGACGGCGCTCTGCGATGGCCATGCCCACGGCGTTGGCGAAACCCTGGCCCAGGGGACCGGTGGTGGCGTCGACGCCGGCGGTCAGCCCGTACTCGGGGTGCCCGGGGGTCTTGGAGCCGAACTGGCGGAAGCGCTTGAGCTCCTCGAGCGGCAGGTCGTAGCCGGTGAGATGAAGCATCGAGTAGAGCAGCATGCTGGCGTGGCCGGCGCTGAGCACGAAGCGGTCACGATCGAGCCAGTCGGGACGTGTGGGGGCGTGCTTGAGGAACGACGTCCACAGCGCGTAGGTCATCGGCGCCGCGCCCATGGGCGCACCGGGATGGCCGCTGTTGGCCTGCTGGATGGCGTCGATGGAAAGGACGCGGATGGTGTCGATGGCCTTCTTCTGATCGAAGGGCGTGGTGGTGCCGTCCAAAGGTATGCTCCTCGAGGCTCAGGGTCGCTCGCTCACTCAGGCTCGAGCATCCCTACGTGGGTCCGTGCAGATGGCGTCTGTCGGGTTGGGCTGGGGGTTGGAGTGCGTCCCCATGATACTGGCCATATCCCGAGCGCAGACGGAGCCGACCGACCTACCTGCATGCCGATCTTGAGGCCCTCGCTGCGGCTACCCAGCTGGAGGGTCACCGGGCGAAGCGCTCGGCCCGACCGACCCTCCGGGAGGGTGAGAGAGCGACCCGTTGCTCGTCCCACCCACGGCACGGGTGGTTCAGCGAACGAACGGCGGTCGGACTGGCGGTTCCGGGGCCTGCGTGGCCCGGTGACCCCCGGGGTGGGTACCCCGCCTGTCGATGTGGACATCCGTCGCTCCAGTCGACGCAAGTCCTACTCGTAGTCAGCGGATCCCGTCGGAGTCGAACCAGGGGCAGCTGCGCTGAGCGTGGCGGGGCATACCGGCGACCGCCGAGCATCGCGGATGGCGCCCTGCTCGACCGATTCGTGGGGCTAGCGTCGGCCCGGGCGACGGGTGGCCATCGAAACCCGCCGAGCGCCGCCATAGCGTCGATGGGGGCGACGAGTGGCTACAAGCACGGGCTAGCGTCGGTGGGGGCGACGAGTGGCTACAAGCACGGGCTAGCGTCGATGGGGGCGACGAGTGGCTACAAGCACGGGCTAGCCTCGCCAGCTGCGACGAAGCAGCTCCCGGCGCGGGCGAGCAGCTCCCGGCGCGGCGGCGGCAGGAGTCGACCAGCTGCGTGAGTCCGCCGCATGACCCCTGCAGCTACGGCCCGGGCAGCGGGCCTCGGTCACCCGGAGGGGTTCGGCTCCAGTCGCCCGGCGCAGGATGACCCTGGACGGTCTCGCGGAATGACTCCAGGAACTCGCGTACCTGACGTCGGTACCACGGCCACGACAGCCGGAGCGCCAGACCGTGGATCCCAGCGGGATGGAGCGTGGCATGGAAGCGCATCTCCGTGCCACCACCACGCTCCTCGAAGATGGCGTCCCAGCCACCCGAGAGGGGGTCGGACCAGATGGCCGCGATGCGCTCGGGCCGATCGAAGACGGTCACCTCGACGGTATAGCCCACGTCCATCCCGGGCCAGCGGTCGACGGCCCGAAAGCGCGTGCCCTTGCCGATCGGGCCTTCGGTCAGCTTCGTTCGCTCGACCACGGCTGGGCTATGGCGAGTCGCACGGTCGATGCGGGCCCAGGCATCGAACACATCATCCGGCGGGCGCTCGACCCGGACCGTCTCGTTCAGCTCCATATGCGATCCCCATGATCCATGGGTTCGAATCCTGCCACGACCCGAGCGCGTATCCTGCATCCCCGTGAGTCCTGTGAAGACACCCCGCCTCGTCGCGCTCGGCGACCTGCTCCTCGATGTCGTCATCACGCCCGAGCGACCCATCGAGCGAGGCACCGACGTGCCCGGCAGGCTGGCCTTCCGTCGAGGCGGCTCGGCCGCCAACACGGCTGCAGGCTTCGCACGTCTCGGCGGCGAGGCTGCCCTCATCACCAGCCTCGGTGATGACGTCTGGGCCAGCCGCCTGCTGGCCTCGCTGCGCGCTGACGGGGTGCGGGTCCACGCGGCTCGCCACCAGGGCCCAAGCGGTCGAACCGCGGCATTCATCGACCAACGAGGCGAGCGCTCCTTCGTGACCGAGCGTGGCACCGCCGACGCCCTCGAGCCGGCCGACCTGCGGGCAAGCTGGTTGCGTGGCGCCGACGTCCTGCACGTGCCGGCCTATTCGCTCCTCACCGAGCCGCTCGGCAACGCCGCGCTCGCGGCCGCGCGGTCGGCTCGTGGGGCTGATGCGCTCATCAGCGCCGACCTCTCGTCGGAGGGGCCGCTGCTGGCCTACGGCGTGCGTCGCTCCCGTAGCCGCATCGGTGAACTGGCTCCGGACATCCTGTTCGCGAACCGGGCCGAGGCTGCGGCTCTCTTGCGCGAGACGGGCCGGCGGTCGTGGGCCCGTCTGCTGGGCCATGCGTCGCTGGTGGTCGTGAAGGACGGAGTCTGGGGCTGCCGCGTGCTGTGGGCAGAAGAGGGCGATGTGCGTCAGGTCGATGTCGCCGCGACCCGTGTCGGCCGAAAGGTCGATACCACCGGCGCCGGAGATGCCTTCGCCGCCGGCTTCCTGTACTCGTTGCTCGGCTCGGATGGGCGAGAGGCCATGACACGCGACAAGGCCCTGCGCCGGGCGGCCATGGCTGGGCACCGCCACGCCGGCGCCACCCTGCGCCGCGATCGCCCCGAGATCGTCCTCCGCTAGGCTCATCGTCGTGAACGCCATCGATCTGCTCACCATCCATCCCGAGGTCCAGGCCGCGCTCGCCGACGGCAGCGCCGTGGTGGCCCTCGAGTCGACCATCACGACCCATGGCCTGCCGCGGCCGGACAACCTCGAAGCGGCGCGCATGTCGGAAGCCGCGATCCGCGAGTCGGGCGCCGTGCCGGCCACGGTCGCGGTCCACGACGGGCACCTGCTCGTGGGGCTCTCCGACGACGAGCTCGTGGAGTTGGCCGATGCCCGGGACATCCCCAAGGTCTCGCGGCAGAACCTCGCCGGCGTGCTGGCACAGCCGGGTTGGGGCGGGACGACGGTCTCGGCCACGATGATCGCCGCCCACCTCGCGGGCATACGCGTCTTCGCCACCGGCGGCATCGGCGGCGTCCACCGGGGAGGGGAGTCCTCCATGGACATCAGTGCCGACCTCGGAGAGCTGGGGCGCACGCCCGTGACCGTCGTCTGCGCCGGACCCAAGTCGATCCTCGATGTCGGCCGCACGCTGGAGGCGCTGGAGACGCGCGGCGTGCCGGTGGTGGGCTATGGCAGTGACGAGGTCGCTGGCTTCTACAGCCGCACGAGCGGCCATCGAGCGCCCTTGCGCGTGGACACGCCAGAGGAGGCGGCCGTGCTCATCGACAACCAGCGATCGCTGGGGCTCGAGAGCGGTGTGCTCATCACCCAGCCGCTACCGCCCGAGGTCGCCCTGCCGGCCGACGAGGTGGCTGCCGCCGTCGAGCGGGCCGAGGACGAGGCGCACGCACGAGGGGTCCACGGCCCGGCCAGCACGCCCTTCGTGCTCGCTCGAGTGGCCGAGCTGACCGAGGGCCGTAGCGTGGTCGCCAACCTCGAGATCATCCGCCGTGACGCGGCCCTCGCCGGCCGGATCGCGGTGGCCCTGGCCGAACGCACCTCGGTCTGACCCAGGGCTACTCAGCGGTCCTGGCCGCGCGAGGACGGCAGTGGTGGCGATAGGCGTGAAGTCATCGGTAGATGGCCGGGCCGACCGGGCTCCCTGTCGGACGCTCACACCGGGACCTCCGTACCGGTCGGAACACGCCGTCCGTTCATTGCCACGGACCCCACCGGCGGTCTACTCTCCGCACATCGAACGTCGGGTGCCGTGCGCCTGCGCTCCTGACGTGACATCAACGACCACAGGGAGATCCACGGAGGCTCTCGATGCGAATCTACGAAGGTAGTCCGCGGCAGGACTATGAGGAAGTCCTGCGGTCCATCGGTGCCTTCGTCGACCAGCGCGGACTGCACGAGATCCTGCTGGCGGAAGCGCCCGATGGCTTCATCGTCCAGGGCATCGTGGGCCAGACGCATGACTCGTCCAACTGGTCCGACCCGACGATGACCATCAGCAAGGAGACCTACACCTTCCTTGACGAGGACATCGCTCGCTTCCTCGAGGACTCCCAGGCTCGGCGGCGCACCGGTCCCCAGAACGATGGCTCACCGATGGCCGGCCCCTACGAGCGGGTGATGCGCGTCATCGGCCGCTATATCGACGACCAGAAGCCCAAGGACGTGTTCTTCTTCGAGCAGGAAGGGGCCTACGTCCTGCGCCTGCTGATGAACACTCGTCTGGGCAGCAAGCACCAGCTGGCCGAGTTCACCGCCGCCGACCTCGAGTCGATGGTGCGCCAGGGTCCTGGGCTGCGCGGTGAGGAGCTTCCCAAGCCTCCCGCTGAAGCGCCGGCAGAGGCGTAGCCCTCCCGCCAAACTCGGCGCGGCCACCCAGGGGCCAACCGACCGGCACTTGCAACATGCGGTCGCCCGTGCCATCGTCAGAGGCACACGCAAGCAATGACGCGGATGGGTGGTCGAGGAGGACGTGCCCCCGCAGGAGGTCTGACATGGGCAGCATCATCAAGTTCATCGGGGCAGCGCTGGGTGTGCTCATCGCGGCCGCCGTCATCGTCCCGCTGGTCATCCTGGCCGGCCTGTTCATCTGGCTCAAGCTGACCGAGGAAGCGGACGAAGAGGCGCTCGAGCTCGAGCAGGAGGCGGGGGTCTAGCCCCACCGACTCCACCAGCAGCAGCCGGGCCAGCACGGCCCGGCTTCGTCATGTCTGGAGATCTCGATGCCCGACGCCACCGCCCAGCCGACCTTCGATCCCGACGGCGCGCCCGTCAGCGTGCTGCTCGACTTCGACGGCACCATCAGCCTCGAGGACACGGGTGATGCGTTGCTCGCGCGTCTCTTCGATGACCAAGAGCTGACGCGCCACATGGACGAGCTCTACATGAGCGGCGAGAAGGGCTCGCGCGAGCTCATCGCCTGGGATATGGAGATGCTGCCACGCGACGCGGACGTGCTCTGGGCTGAGGTCGACTCGCTGCCCGTCGATGAGACGCTCGCCGATCTGCTGGCGACGGTGCGCGAGGCGGGTGCCGCAGCCGAGGTCGTCTCCGATGGTGTCGGCTTCCACATCGAGCACATGCTCGCCCGTATCGGTGTGACCGACCTGCCCGTGGCCACCAACCGCACCGTCGTGGGGGAGGGAGGCGCCGGCGTGAGCTTCCCCTTCGGGCACGCGTCCTGCTTCGTCTGTGGTACCTGCAAGCGCGAGCGCATCCGGCTGCACCGTGATGCCGGCCGGGCCGTCGTCTTCGTCGGCGACGGGCCCTCGGATCGCTACGCGGCCCACCACGCCGACGTCATCTTTGCCAAGGGCTCGCTGGCGGTCTGGTGCGAGGTCGAGAACATCCCCTATGAGCCGTGGGAACGATTGGCCGACGTGGCCGAGTGGCTGGAGATGGCGCTGCTCGACGGCCGACTACCGGCGGCGTCGGAAGGGTACGAGAGCTGGGCCGCCGAGGCCCGCCCGGAGGTCGAGACGTTCATCTGTGGCCCGGAGGTCTGGGAGTCAGGCCGCACCGTGGCCGGCCGGGCACCGGGCAGCAGGGACTGACGGCTCGCCGACTCATCGTCGCTGCCGTATCCTTCGCCGCACCAGAGCGACCGCAAGCCGAGGTGCAACCACGTGTCTCCCCGACGACGACTCACCGGCATCGCCGCGATGTCCGCGATCACCCTCGCCACAGCCGGTATCGCTGGCGCACCAGCCACGGCGCAGGAGGACGACGCTGCTGCCGAGTTGCGCGCGATCCTCGAGGCCTTCGGCGGCGGTGACGTGCCGGATGAGGTGCTGACGCAGATCCTGAACCAGTACGAGGCCATGGGCATCGACCCGATGATGATCTTCGGGGGTATGGACCCCGACATGCTCGAGGCCATGGCTGAGATGGGTGGCGCGGACATGGACGAGTCGGCCTTCATCAAGATGTTCATGGGCGGCGCGGACGACGAGGCTTTCTTGAAGATGGGTGACGCTGCCTTCCCCAAGGTGGAGATCCAAGGTAGATGACGCCGAGGCGTTCCCGAAGGTGGAGATCGAGGACGAGGCGTTCCTGAAGTGGGATGCCGAGGACGAGGCGTTCCTGAAGTGGGATGCCGAGGGCCAGGCGTTCCTGAAATGGGACCCGATCGAGGGTGGTGGGGCCTTGGCCGCCGTGGAGTCCGCGCTGGGTGAGGCGGCCGCCCAGGGCGACATCGACCCGGTCACCCTGGCGACCATCCTCGAACTGCTGCAGGAGCGATAGCGGCACATCCGGGTCGATATGGATCGCGATGCCGTCGCCGCGCTCGGTGAGCGACTCCGGCTCATCGGGTACGACGCGCCGCGCATCCAGCGTCGGCTCGGCCGTATCCCGGCCCGGCTGACGCCCTCGGTCGTCGCGGTAGCCGAGCGACGGGCCGGGGACGACGTGCTCGGGCAGGCCGTCCGGCTGTGGAACCTTGGATCGACACTCTCTACCGAGGCCGCGGTCGCCACGTTCGGCGATGTCGACATCGAGGCGCTTGTCGGATGCGGGCTGGTCACCGCCACGTCTTCGGAGGTGCGAGCGGTGCTCCGGCTCTCCCCGGTCGCCGACCGACTCCACGCGCATGACTTCGACCGTGGTGGGGGCCTGTCCCGGGACCACGTCGTTGGGATCGGCCCGGCAGCGCTCACGCTTTCGGGCATCACGCCGCGCGCCAGGGTCGGGCGAGCCCTGGACCTGGGAACCGGTTGCGGCGTGCAAGCGTTCGGCCTGGCCCGGCATGCATCCTCTGTCGTAGCCACGGATATCAGCCAGCGTGCCGCGTGGACGGCCCGGCTCGGTGCTTCCCTCAACGGCCTCGGCTCGCTCGACATCCGGGTCGGCGATCTGCTGGAACCGGTGGCGGGCGAGGACTTCGACCTTATCGTGTGCAATCCGCCGTTCGTCGTCTCGCCGGCCGAAGAGCTGGCATTCCGCGACGCTGGCGAGCGAGGCCACGCGCTATCCCGCGGGCTCGCGAGATCCCTACCGGCCAGACTCCGACCCGGCGGGGTGGCCTGTGTCCTGGTCAACTGGATCGTGCCGCCCGATGTCGACCCGGCAGCGGAGGTCAGGACGTGGTTCAGCGACCTCGAGGCAGACGTGCTGCTGCTCCACCATGAGACGCTCGATCCCGTGGCGTACGCGCAGCGTTGGGCAGGCCTTCCCGTCGATGCCGATCTGGGCACGGCGCGCGGATTCCTCGACCGCTGGCTGACGGAGCTTCAGCGGCTCGGGGCCGCCAAGGTTGCTGCCGGTGCCCTTGTCATCAGACGGACCGACGCCCGTCCGCGCTGGCGCCTCGTCCGCATGCAGAATCGGCCCTCTGCCGGCGGCCCCCAGGTACAACGGATCTTCGATGCGCTCGGCCGCTTCTCGGGCCCGGCGGACCCGGCCCTGGAGTCGGCGGTCTTCAGTCTGGTCGCCGGTCACCGGGTCGAGCAGCGACTGCACTACGGCTCGGCCGGCCATGTCGCGGGACCGGCCACGCTCCGCCTCGATCGTTCTGCGGGCGTGCTCGCGACGGTCCCGGCCGAGCTGCTCGAAGCGGTCTTCCTGATCGACGGTCAGCGCGATCTCTTGGCGATCGCAGAGGATCTAGGCGACTCGCGCGAGGTCTCTGCCGCCGCGGTCATGCACGATCTGGCTCCGCACGTGCTGGAGCTGTTCGAGCTCGGCTACCTGGAGCTCCGGGATGCCCACGGTCCCACCTAGACCTAGACTGCTTTGATGGGTGTGATGGACGAGGCCGAAGAGGTCCACTTCACGACCGCTGACGAATGGCGCTCGTGGCTGACGGCGAACCACACGCGCGAGCAGGGGGTCTGGCTCTTGTCGTACAAGCCGCGCACGGGAAAGCCGGCCATCGACTACGAGGACGCGGTCTGCGAGGCCCTCTGCTTCGGTTGGATCGACGCCACCTACCGCCATGTCGATGATGAGCGAGGAGCCCTATGGTGGTCGCCGCGCCGGAAGGGCAGTGTCTGGGCGCGCACGAACAAGGCTCGCGTGGAGCGACTGGAGGCCGAAGGCCGCATGACCGAAGCTGGCCGCGCCGCCATCGAGCGCGCCAAGGCCGATGGGTCGTGGACCCTGCTGGAGCCGGTCGAGGACCTCATCGTCCCCGATGACCTTGCGGCGGCGTTCGCCTCACGCCCGGGAGCGCAGGAACACTGGGAGTCGTTCGCACCTACGGCCCAGCGTGCGTACCTGCTCTGGGTCTACACCGCGAAGCGCAAGGAGACACGAGCGAGGCGCGTAGCGGAGTCGGCTGCGCTCGTCGCCGCTGGACTACGGCTCCAGGATCGCTAGGATCCGCCCAGTTCGTTCGATCGGATCGCAAGTGGTGACAGCAGTCAACGATCGGTGCGGTTCTGGGCGCTCTGCGTGGAGAATATGTACCATCATGGCGTCACATCTCCGGACCATGACTGGTTCGGGTGGGTCGCCTGCCAATCGTCTTCTTCGCATTCTTCCGCGGTCCCACCAGGAGATCCATGTGAATACGTCTCAAGACCGATCACACGCAGCAGCGGCGGAGAGGGAGGCCGACGCTTCGAGCGGTCTGTCGCGATCATCTCGCGGTCAGGCCCTGGTCGAGTTCGCCCTGATCCTGCCGGTCCTGCTGCTCATCCTGCTGCTCACCGTTGACTTCGGGCGCCTTTTCTTCAGCTACGTCGCGGTCAACAACGCGGCTCGCGAAGCGACCAACTACGCTGCCATGCACGCCGGCGATCCTGACTACGACGCCGCTGCCTTCGACGCCGCCGTGGGCCAGGTGGCTGCCGCGGAAGCCAACGTCCAGGCTCAGGGCGGCGAGAACGAGATCTCCATCACCGGCCCCGTGTGCTTCGCACCTGGCACCGAGGTGGCCATGGACTGCAACAGCGCCGCCCAATATGCCGGTGGTATCGGCAACCATGTCAGGGTCACGGCGAGCCAGCCCTTCGACTTCATGACGCCGATCATCGGTGACGTGGTCGGCAGTCAGCTGGTGCTGAGCGCCTCTGCCACAGGAGCCGTCCTCAACCCCATCAACCCCGCTGTACTCGACGGCGGCGACGGTGACGATGGTGACGACGGCGGCGGCGACGGTGACGATGGTGACGACGGCGGCGACGGTGACGATGGTGAGACGGGCGACGGTGACGATGGTGACGACGGCGGCGATACGTGCACCGTTCCGCTGCTCACGGGTAGGCTCTTCAACAACCCCAGCGCCCTCAACACTTGGCATAACGAAGCCAACTTCACGGGCACACTGACCAACGACGTCCCCAGGGACAACCAGAAGATCAAGTACCAGAGCCTTGCCGCGTACTCCGAGCAGCCATGCGACTCGAACATGCGGGTCTGGCGGTGAGACCGCGCCATGGCGGGAGGTCGGCGACTACGGACCAACAGGGTCAGACCCTGGTCGAGTTCGCGATCGTGCTGCCGGTCTTCCTGCTTGTGCTCTTCGGTCTCATCGATGTCGGTCGGCTCGTGTACACCAACGCAGCCGTTTCACAGGCCGCTCGTGAAGGCGCCAGATTGGCCGCAGCCGAGACCGCTTGGACCGGGGTCACGGATAACCCGGCTTGCGTCGCCGACGCCAGCCTCATCACCGCGGCAAACCCGGGAGCCTTCGTCTGCCCACTGGATGTGTCCGCGCTCAAGTCACATGTGACGGACGCGGCACAGCGCATGACGGTGGCGATGGGACCTGTGGCCAGTGTCCATCTCAGCTGCAACACCGGGGCAGACGACGACCAGGCCCCTTCCGGCGAGTGGACCGAGTCATCGGGGGGAAACGGGTGTGCTGACGGTGGCGGCGATCCGTTTAGTGCCCCGGGCGACCTCGTCTCGGTCCGCGTCCTGTACGACTACCAGTTCTTCACTCCCATCATCAGCACCTTCCTCGGTCCCACGACCCTGAGCGGCTCTGCGACCATGACAATCAACTAGGAGGCCAGCGTGCATCGTCGAAGTCGCAAGCCACAGCAGGGACAGGCCATCGCCCTCTTCACCCTCGCTCTCTCGGCCCTCATCCTGGCGAGCGCCGTGGTCGTGGATGGCGGGTTCGCTTTCGCCGAGCGCCGCCAGGCACAGAACGCGGCCGACTTCGCAGCCATCGCCGGAACCCGTATCGTCGGCATCGCCAAGACCGGTCAGCCTGCTGGAGCAGGAACGGCGGCAAACGTCCGCAACGCGGTCACCTCGACGCTCTCAGCCAACGACGCTTCGCTGGTCAGCGCCCGCTATGTCGACCAGGCCGGCCAGGACCTCGGTGATGTGACCTCGGCAACGGCTATCCCGCAGGACGCATTCGGCGTCGTCGTCGAGGCCCGGACCGACTGGTCGCCGTTCCTCCTCGGCATCATCGGGGCCGCAGACTGGAGTGCGTCCGCGCCGGCCACTGCCTACACGTCCGGCACAAGTGGCGACGGTGGGGTCATGCCCGTGGCTGTGTCTGACACCGCCTACGAGAGCTTGACCCAGTGCCTGGTCACGGAGCTCAGCGACTGCATCGGCGACCTTACGCCCGGCACCAACATCAACGCCGGCAGCTTCGGCTGGCTCACGTTCGGACGCAAGACCAGCAACAAGCATCAGTGCCCGTGGGAGAACAGCCTCAGGATGGACGACAATCCCGACGATTGCGAGCAGAACAACGGCTTCCTGAACCGCCAGATCGGACCGCCGTCGGTGACCCACGGCTGCTGCGGCCCCGTCGGGGAGGATGATAGTGCGGACCGGATCGGAGCCTACACCGGCAACACACACGGCGACTTCAGCTACTACATCGAGAACGAACTGGTCGTCTGGGTCCCGATCTATGACGATACCGTCGGCCCACAGGGCTCCGGTTCTGGCGCCTACTACGACATCATCGGCTTCGGGCCGATAGTGCTGACCGAACAGGACGGCAACTCCAACTCGAGTGCCCACGTGAAGTGGCTGAAGGGCAAGGCCGTCCTCACCGACTGCACGGGCACCGATGGTGAGTCGGCCGTGGATTGGTCCATCGAAGGCGCCAGCTACTGCAAGGGCCCGGCCGGCAACTTCACCTTCGGAGCGACTGGGGACGTGCAACTCCGTCGCTGAGCGAGCCAGATCGGCGTCGAGGAACAGTAGCGAGCATCGCGGGCTCTGAGCGCGGCAGACTCCGAGACGTTCTACGGGGAGCTACCTTCGACCTCTGACTGGCCACGCCGCCGTGAGCGCTCCTGGCCTGCGCTTGCAACTGCCAAACCGCTCGGTGGCGTGCCGCCGGCAGGCGCCGAAGCCAGTCGTGGGCCACGTGGCTCCGTCGATCATCTGCTCGATCAGGGCGGTCGGCAGTGGCAGGGGGCGGTCCGGGAGTCCCTTGGTAGGGGGAACGGGGGCCCTTCGTACAGGCGCGACGTACAGGGTTCGTGGGACACGATGCGCACCTAGCGATACGGGGCGCCCACGCCGCTGTGAACCAGGGTGCCCCGGCCAAGTGTCGACCGAAGAGGACGGACCGCCGGAGCCATGAAGCCCCGCAACCGGGTCACAGACGATCGAGCTGGCTATGGCCAGGCATTGGTCGAGTTCGCCCTCGTGACGCCGGTCATGCTGCTCATCATGCTGCTGGCCGTCGACTTCGGACGCCTGTTCTTCACCTACGTCTCGGTCAACAACGCGGCGCGCGAAGGAGCGTTACTACGCGGCCACCCACGCTGCCGACTCCGACTACGTACAGTCGACCTACGAGTCACGCGTGGCCCAGGCGGCGGTCAACGAGGCCAACGCCCAGAGCCAGGGCAGCGAAGGCGCGCTGACGGTGGCTGTGCCCACGTGCTACGAAGCGTCCACCGGGACCGCGTTGTCCTGCGACACGGCCTCTGACTTCGCGGGCGGTATCGGCAATCGCGTGACGGTGTCAGCAAGCCGGACGTTCACCTTCCTGACGCCCATCATCACCGACGTCCTCGGCGGCGAGCTGACGCTATCGGCGTCTGCCACAGCGCCGGTCATGAACCCGGCGGTGACGCAGATCGTGGCCGTGGCCACGCCGACGCCGGCCACGACGCCGACGCCGACAGCTGGCGCGACTGCGACCCCGACCGCGACGCCTACCGCCACCCCAACGCCGACACCGACCCCGACACCTACTCCCACCCCCACACCGACACCGAGCCCGACGGTGCCCGGGTTCGTCGTACCCACACCGACGCCCACCCCCACACCGACGCCCACCCCCACACCGACGCCCACCCCCACACCGACGCCCACCCCCACGCCCACGCCGGTGCCGACGCCGTCGATCTGCATCGTGCCGGACTACTGGCACACGCACTGGAACGACGTCGGTGGCGTACATGCACTCGAGGTGTGGGAAGGAGCCGGCTTCAGCGGGACACTCATCAACCTCGCCGGCAGCAAGAAGATCCAGAACCAGTCGTTGGCCGCCGGAGTAGAGGTGGCATGTACATCGAACATGTCGGTCGACAACAACTGATGCGCCGCATTCGATCACGCGACCAGGGCAGGGATGGGGAGCGTGGGCAGGGCCTGGTCGAACTCGCCGTGGTGCTACCGGTGTTCCTGCTCATCGTGTTCGGCCTGGTCGACGTCGGACGTCTCGTCTACACGAACTCGACGATCTCCCAGGCCGCCCGAGAGGGTGCTCGTCTGGCGGCGACCGAGGCTCGGTGGATCGGCTCCACCCATGACGCCTGCGTGGCCGACGAGAGCGGCATCACTTCGGCTCGCCCGGGCGCGCATGTCTGCCCCGCCGACGTGACCGCGCTCAAATCGCACATCGCCGACGCCGTCGAGCGCATGACGGTCGCGGTAGGACCCATCACCAGCATCCATATCAGTTGCAATGACGGCAGTGGCCTCGATCCGGCGCCGAGCGGCGACTGGACCGAGGGCTCCGGGGGCAACGGCTGCACCGATGCCGATGGCGATCCCATCTCCGCGAGCGGCGACCTCGTGAGTGTCCGCATCGAGTACACCCACGACTTGTTCACTCCCCTCGTCAATTCGTTCGTCCCATCGACCTCGCTGAGCGGGTCGGCGACGATGGCCATCAACTAGGGTGACAGCGGTGCGTATGTCCTCTCGGGAGCATCAGCGCGGCCAGGCACTGGCCCTCTTCGCGATCATGCTCACGGCCCTCGTGCTTGCCTCAGCTGTCGTCGTCGACGGCGGCTACGCCTTTGCCCAGCGGCGTCAATCCCAGAACGCGGCTGACTTCGCTGCCATGGCCGGCGCTCGCATCATCGGCGCGTCGCTGACGTCCCGGCCGCCTGGTGTCGGCACCGCCGCCAACGTGCTTGCGGCTATCGAGACGACGCTGGCAGATAACGAGAGTGGCCTCGTCTCGGCCCGCTACGTCGATCACTCCGGAGGAGATCTCGGAGACGTCACTACCGCGTCCGCCATCCCCGGCGATGCCTTCGGAGTCGTCGTCGAGGCACGCGCCACATGGCAGCCGTTCCTGCTGGGCACACTCGGCGTCACCCAGTGGATCGCCGGTGCCACGGCCACAGCCATGACCATCGGCGAGAGCGAAGGCGGCGCCATCCTGCCGGTAGGCATCGATGAGGACACCTACAACGGCATGTCCGATTGCGATGCGCATGTGTTGGGCAGCTGTTTCCAGGCCCTTACCCCAGGCGACCTCATCGGTCCAGGATCCTTCGGCTGGCTGAAGTTCGGACTGAACGGCAACGGAGGCAAGTGCGACTGGAGCTGGAGTCTGGGCATGGAAGCCGACGGTGGCTGCCAGAACAACCAGCCCTTCCTGCAGTCGCAGATCTGGCCGGAACCCGACCCGCATGGCTGCTGTGGACCCGTGGACGCGCCTGGGCCAAACGGCGAGGTCAACGAGAACAAGATCGGCGCTCTGACCGGCAACGAGTGGGGCGACCTCAGCCACTACGTCGACGACCAGGTCCCGGTGTGGGTGCCGATCTACAGCAGCCTCTCCGGCAACGGCTCCAACGCGTACTACAACATCGTCGGCTATGGGGCCATCGTCTTCACCGGCTCTGGCACACAGCACGCCAAGTGGCTGCAGGGCTACCGGGTCGACGAGCTGGCCTGCCAGGACCCCTCGGACCCCAGCATCAAGTACTGCAGCGCCCCCGGCGGTGCCTTCAAATTCGATGTGACCGGCGAGGTCGAACTGCGCTACTGAGCCCGGGTGCGTCGCGCCCCAGTCGAGCGCGCGCACACTCCTGGAGACACCCACGGCACCTCGATCACCGTGGGTGTCTTCGTGTGCGTCCGAGGGCAGCACGAGGCATCACGGCCGCGATGGTGACCCTCGCAAGACGGATAGGACCATAGGCTGACGAGCCCGTGACGATGTATCCCCCACCAGTCAAAACGGAAGGTACTCGCCCGTAGGTCCGCCCAGGGCATGGGACCTGCGGGCTGCTCCATGGCCGGTCCGCTTGGGCAATGGGCGGTCGGGGGTGGTCATGCCTACAGGCCGGCCGCGGTGACGGCGGTGCGGTGCTCCTTCGAGGCACCGACCATGGTCCTGCTGACGGATGGAAGCGCGCGCCCGAGGATCGGTCTCAGACAACGAAACGGCCTCGACGTACAAGGGCCACCAGCGATCACAGCAAGAGAACGGGCAGGGCAAGGAGCAAGCAAGATGCGCAAGATCATCAGCCTCTCGATCGGAGTAGCTCTCGCGGCCACGGTGTTCGCGGCACTTCCCGCCGCTGCCGGGTCCGCCACCGTCACGCGCGGCGGTGACTGCGGTCTGCCCGGCCTCGATGTCGACGGCGGCCTCATCCGGCCAGGGCGCATGGGCACCGTCAAGAGGTTCGTCGTGAACGACAACCACGCGAAGCTGACCTGCAAGGGCACCGAGATCGAGAACGACTACGGGCGAACGCATGTGGTCGCCGGGTTCAGTGTGTGCGGTCTTCCTGCCCGGCGAGGAAGAACCCCCATCGTTGGCATCACCGAGGACTCCTTCGCCAAGATCAGCAAGGACGGCAACGCCATCGTGCAGTGCACCCTTCCGATGGAGCAGCTAGAGCGACCGAGCGGAGGCGTAGCCTGCTTCGACAGGCGCCTTGGAGCCTGACTCCGACCCCCGGGCGGCCCAGCTGATGCAGCTGGGCCGTTCTTCGTGCCCGGGCGCGGCTACGTCTGGTCTTCCTCCTGCCCGTCGGATGTGGCCGCGTCAGCGGCGTCTTCCACCACGTCAGCATCGGCGTCGGTGGAGACGTTGATGTCCACCTCGGCGATGGTGTCGGGCTCGGTGCGAGCCCGGATGGCGCGCTCCTCCGCCGACCCGGTGAGGTTGGCGTTGTCGAGCGCGTTGTTGAAGACGCTGGCCATGTTGATCCCGGTCAGGTTCTCGATGGCAGCACTGGTCTGGGTCAGGTTGCTGGTGGTCGTGCGCACGATCTCCGAAGCCCCGTCGGTCGAGAGCACGGTCAGGTTGTCGATCTGGCCGATGGGCTCGGCCGCGGCACGAACGGTGTTGGGCAGGTCACGCAGGATCGTGGCCAGGACGGCCGCATCGTTGAAGTGCCGGTACGCCTCCGCTCGCATCTCGAGCGCGGCGGCCTCGGCCTCTCCCTGCTTGTGGATGACGGTCGCTTCGGCCTCGCCCTGGAGGCGGACCTTTTCAGCCTCAGCTTGGGCCGCGGCGATGGCGGCGAGACGATCGCCATCGGCGCGCTTGACCACGGCCTCGGCCTCGGCCTCGGCGGGACGCACGGTGCTCGCCAGCAGCTCCTTGGCCTTGCGCTCGGCTGCCAGCTCGGCGAGCCTTGTCTGTTCCTGCATGACCTCCTGGGTCGCCTTGGCTTCGGCCAGAGGACCGGCCTGACCGGCCTGGGCGCGTGCCCTGTCGGTCTCCTGCTTCACGTCGGCTTCACGCAGCTGGACGCCGCGCTCGGCGTTGAGCTTGATCTGCTCGGCCTCCGCTTCGCGCACCCGGGCTTCCTGGTCCGCGTCAGCCTGGGCCATGCGGGCGTCGCGCTCGCGGCGGGCCAGCTCCTGGCGTCCCACGAGCTCCATGTACTCGAGCGCCTCGCCGCCGATGGCCTGGATGGTGAAGCTGTCGATGACCAGGCCGGAGGTGGCGAGGTCGCCGATGGCGGCCGACTGCACGGCCTGCTGGAACTTCTGGCGGTCGAGGTTCAACTCCTCGACGGTGAGCGTGCCGACGATCGAGCGCAATGAGCCCTCGAGCACGTTCTTGACGATGTCGTCGACCTCGCGGATGTCCGTGCGCAGGAAGCGCTCTGCGGCATTGCGGATGGACGTTTCGTCGGCGCCGACCTTGAACGTGGCCACGCCCTCCAGGGCGACCTTGATGCCCTGGCTCGTCACCGCATCGGTGAGCTGGACGTTGATCTGACGGGCCGTCAGCGACAGCCGGCCGAGCTCGTGCAGCAGGGGCAGCACGATGATGCCGCCGGCACGCACGACCTTGAGCTCCTGGTCGCCGCCTCGACGACCGCTGCGGATGAGGGCCTCATTGGCGCTGGCGACCTTGTAGCGAGACGCGGCGTAGGCCACGACCAGCGCCAGGATCACCACCAGGAAGAAGACGATCAGGGCTTCTGCACCCAGGCTTGGCATGGTTCGTTCCTCGAGTCGTGAGAGCCTGTGGACGATGCGGGAGGCTCTCGGCTCCCGCGTGGGGTCAGGGGGTCAGTCAGGGGTCAGTGGGTCTCGCTGGGGTCGATGGCAGGCGCCGGTTCGGGGTGGGCCGCGGGTAGCTCCACGATGAGCCCGTTACCGGCCACACCCGTGATGCGCACCATCACGCCCCGCGCGATGTCGTCCGAGGCCGTGGCGCGGTACTGCTGCGTGGTCCCCTCGACCTCCAGCGAGATCGTGCCCCACGCGGTCCTGGGAATCGACACGAGCACGTACGCTTCGCGGCCGATGAGGTCCTCCTGGGAGAACGGCGACTCCGTCTCCGAGGTGTAGAGGAAGCGGAACATGGCCCAGGAGAGCGCGCCGCCGGCTGCGCCGAAGGCCACGCCCACGACAGAGGCCTGCGCGCCGTTCAGCCCCAGCACCTGTGTGCCCAGGAGGCCGCCGATGCCGAACATGGCCACGAACGACAGCAGGATGGGCATGAGCGAGGTGCCACCCAGGTCGAAATCGAGGAAGTCGAGCAGCCCTCCCAGGATGTCGTCGAGCAGGACGGTGATGAGGAGCAGGGCACCGCCCACGATGGCGCAGACCAGGAAGATGAGGTCTGCGGCGCCGCTGTCGAACACGGACGAGCCTCCAGTCTGCCGGGACGCCGGCACTACGATCGTTGTCGTCTATTGTCCGGCAGGAGGGCAATGAGCGTGTGACGGCGGTGCTTCGTCGGCCCGCCTGACGGTCCGCGGGAGTCGGGGTAGCATCCGCCCCGGAGGGACCACCACCTGCCCCTGGAGGAACGATGCGCCCCGACAAGTCTCGAACGCTGACCACCGCGCTAGTCGCGCTGCCTGCCGCCCTGGTCCTCTCGCTCGCGCCGGTCGCGGCACAGGACGCGAGCCCCTCGGTGACCGAGGCCTCGGCCGCTGCCGAGTGTGTGGAACCGGAGGCGTCGCAGGCGCCCGTCACCGACGAAGCGCTGTCGATGCCGGAAGACTTCCGCATCGCCCTCTTCGACGGCGTCTGGCAGGGTATCCGCGACTACTACATCGACCCGGACACCAACGGCCTCGACTGGGACGCCATCGGCGACGAGTACGCCCCGCTGATCATCGCCACCGACAACGCGCACGAGGTCTATGCGCTCCTGGCCGAGATGGTCGAGACCCTCGAAGACCCCTACACCGGCTTCTTCCAGCCCGAGGACCTGGGCGATCCCGCCGCCTTCGATCCCAGCTACGGCGGCATCGGCGCACTGCTCGACACCAGTGCCGCGGGCGAGGATACGCCCGGCCTGCGCATCCTCTACGTCTTCGAGGGTGGCGCGGCCAAGGATGCCGGCATCGAGGCACGCGACAGCATCATCGGTGTCGAAGGTGACTCCTGCGCCCGTATCGCCGAGATCCGCGGCCCGGAAGGCACCGACGTCACGCTTACGGTCGTCTCGCCCGGTGAGGAGCCTCGAGATGTCACGCTCGATCGCCGCCGCATCGACCCGGTCATCGCGCCGGAGGTGCGCCGGCTCGAAGCCGACCCCGCGATCGGCTACCTGCAGGTGCTGGCGCTCTCCGGCCAGGAGGCCGTCGATGGCATCAAGCAGGGGCTGACCGAGCTGCTGCGCGGCGACGAGCCCCTCGAGGGCCTGGTGCTGGACCTGCGCTCCTCCAACCAGGGCGCACCCGGCGTGGTGCTCGAGGCGCTGGGCAGCTTCGTGGAGGGCGAGGTCGGCGAGTACCACTCGCGAGTGGGCAACGAGCCCATCGAGGTCAAGCCCAACGAGATCCACCCGGACTACGCGGATCGGCCGCTGGCGGTGCTCGTGGATGAGGAGACCGAGGCCGACGCCGAGCAGCTCGCGGCCATCCTGCAGGACCAGGATCGAGCCACCATCGTGGGTACGCAGACCTCGGGCCAGACGCACGGCGCGACCATGGTCGATCTGCTCGATGGTTCGCTGCTCCAGATCGTCTCGTGGGGCTTCCAGCTGCCGGACGGGCAGACGCTCGAGGGCGTGGGCGTGACCCCGGATGTCGTCGTCGAGGACGACTGGCTGAGCTATCCGGAGGCAGACGACCCCTTCATCCTGGCCGCGCTCGAGGTGCTGTCGGCCGCGTCGGACGATGGTGACGTCGCCGAGGAGACCCCCGAGGCCGAAGCCGCGGGATAGAGGTGGCAGGCCACCTCGTGGCCACCATCGAGCTCGACCAGCGGCGGGATCTCGCGCTCACACGTGCCCGCGATGGCGGCCGGACAGCGGGGCGCGAAGGCGCAGCCGATGGGCAGGTCACCGGCATCGGGTGGCTCGCCGCCGACCACCGGACGCTGGCGTAGCCGGTTCTGTGGATCGGCCTCGGGCACCGCGGCCAGTAGCGCCTGCGTGTAGGGGTGCCGAGCGTCCTCGATGAGGGCCTCGGCCGGCGCCAGCTCCACGATGCGCCCCGCGTACATGACCGCGATGCGGTCGGCGAAGTGACGGGCGCTCGCGAGGTCATGGGTGATGTAGAGGAAGGTCAGGTCGCGCTGCGCCTGCAGCTCCTTGAGCAGGTACAGGATCTCCGCTCGGCTTGAGGCGTCGATCATCGACACCGGTTCGTCGGCCACGAGGTAGTCGGGCTCGAGCACCATCGCGCGCGCGATCGAGACGCGTTGCCGCTGGCCGCCCGAGAGCGTGTGCGGGTACTTGTCGGCGAACTCGGTGGCCGGCCTGAGCTTGACCTGCTCGAGGGCCTCGATGACCGCGGCATCCTGCTCCGAGCGGTCCGAAGGGCCGTGGATGACGAGCGGCTCAGCCACCAGGTCACCGACGCGCATGTACGGGCTGAGGCTGGAGAACGGGTCCTGGAAGATGGCCTGCGCTCGCCGGCGGAACGAGAGCATGGCCGCTCCCTCGAGCCCGGCGATGTCCTCGCCCTCGAAGACGACCTGGCCGTCACTGGCATCGACGAGGCGGAGGGTGGCGCGCCCCAACGTCGTCTTGCCGCTGCCGGACTCGCCCACGACGGCCACCGTCTCGCCCATGGCCAGGTCGAGCGAGACGTCGGTGACAGCGGCGATGGGCCGCTCGCTGAAGAACGACTTGCGCACGTAGAAGCGCACCGACAGTCCTTCGATGCGCAGCACCGGCCCGTCCTCGGCCGTCCACTCGGGCGACGGCCCGGTGGTCGAGGCCCTGCTCGACGCCGGGCTGACCGTCGTCGTCATCAGCCCCAACCAGCTCAAGGGCCTCCGTTCGCGCTACGGCTCGGCCGGCAACAAGGACGACCGCTTCGACGCCTTCGTGCTCGCCGACACCCTGCGCACCGACCGGGCCCGGCTTCGCCCGCTGACCCAGGACACCGAGGCCACGCGGACCCTGCGCGCCACCGTGCGGGCCCGTCGCGACCTGGTCAGGCACCGCGTCGCGGTGTGCAACCAGCTTCGCGCCCACCTGCAGGCCACCTTCCCCGGCGTGGTCGGCCTGTTCGCAGAGCTGGACTCGCCGATCAGCCTGGCCTTCCTGGCCCGCTTCGACTCCCAGGCACGTGCCGACTGGCTCTCCCCCGGGCGGCTGGCGGCCTGGCTGGCCAGCGTCGGCTACAGCGGCCGCAAGGACCCCGCCGACCTCCATGCCCGACTGCAGGCCGCACCCCGGGGCCCGGTCGGACCCGACGGTGCCGCCCGGGCCCATGTCACCCGCGCCCTGCTCAGCGTGCTCGACGGCCTGGTCGAGCAGATCGGGACCCTCGAGGCGCAGATCACCGAGCAGCTCGCCCTTCACGCCGACGCCCACATCTTCCGGTCCCTGCCCCGCAGCGGCACCGTCCGCGCCGCCCGGCTGCTCGCCGAGATCGGCGACGTCCGCGCCCGCTTCCCCGACGCCGCCTCCCTGGCCTGCCTGGCCGGCGTCGCGCCCTCGACCAGACAGTCCGGCAAGCACCGAGCCGTCACGTTCCGATGGGCGGTCGACAAGGAGCTCCGCGACGCGGTCTGCGACTTCGCCGGCGACTCCCGACGCGCCAACCCCTGGGCCGCGAAGATCTACGACGACGCCATCGCCCGGGGCAAGGACCACCCCCACGCGACCCGCATCCTGGCCCGTGCCTGGCTCGGCGCGATCTGGCGCTGCTGGCAGGATGACGCCGCCTACGAACCCGCCCGACACCACGCCCTCCAGGCCATGCAGGACACCGCCATGGCGGCCCAGGGTTGACAAGGGCTACTCATGCCGGCTCCTCTGGGTCGCGCCGGCGGTCGAGCCGCCAGCAGCGCGCGTGGTGGCCGGTCCCGACCTCGATGTAGGGCGGCGGTTCGCCACATCGTTCGTAGACCAGCGGACAGCGGGCGGCGAAGCGACAGCCACTGATGGGATCGCGCAGGTCCGGCGGCGCGCCGGGCAGGAAGTCGGGTGGCTCGGGGTCGTGCAGGCTGGGGATGCTCGCGAGCAGGCGCTGCGTGTAGGGGTCGGCTGGCGCCTCCAGCACGCGCTCGGCGGAGCCCAGCTCGCGCACCTGCCCGGCGTAGACCACGGCGATCGCGTCGCACAGGTCCGACGCCAGCGCCAGGTCGTGGGTGATGAAGAGCATCGAGATACGCCGCTCGGACTTGAGCTCCTTGAGCAGGTTCATGATCTGCGCCTGGATGCTCACATCGAGCGCGCTGGTGGGTTCGTCCAGGATGAGCAGCGGCGGATCGTGCGTCAGCGCCGAGGCGATCATCACGCGCTGCTTCATGCCGCCCGAGAGCTCGTGGGGGTAGCGATCGGCCACGGACACCGGTAGGCCCACGCGCGCGATCAATCCTTCGACGCGGGTCCGCACGTCGGCCTTGCCCATGCCGTCCGAGCGCAGCCGCTCACCGACCTGGTCCCCCACGCGGATGACCGGGTTGAGCGAGTGCATCGCGCCCTGGAAGACCATAGCCATGCGGCTCCAGCGGATGTGCTTGCGGAAGGCCTCGTCATCGAGCTCGGTCAGCTCTTCGCCATCGAGCCGCACCGAGCCGCCGACGAGCGTGCCGTTGCGCGGCAGCAGGCGCATGAGCGCGGTGGCCATGCTGGTCTTGCCCGAGCCCGATTCGCCGATGATGCCCAGGGCCTCGCCCTCGGCCAGGTCGAAGGAGATACCGTCCACCGCGCGCAGGGGGCCTCGCTCGGTGGAGTACTCGAGCGCCAGGTCGCGGGCTTCGAGGAGGGCCACTAGGAGCGCCTCAGCTTGGGGTTGACGATGGGCTCCATGGCCAGCGCGAGGAGCATGAAGGTCATGGCCGTGAGCACGATGAGCAAGCCAGGGGAGACGACCCACCACCAGTAGCCCAGGAAGACGGCGCCGGTGCGGAAGCCATCCTCGAGGATCTGGCCCCAGGTCGGCAGCGACGGATCGCCCAGGCCCAGGAACGAGAGGCCGGCCTCGGCCAGGATGACCGCGGGCACGAAGAAGATGAGCTGGGTGAAGACGTAGGGTGCCGTGTGCGGGAAGATGTGCTTCACGAGGATGTGCCGCGACGAGGCGCCCAGCGCCCGTGCCGCCTCCACCTCCTGGCTGCCCGACAGGCCCAGCACCATCGAGCGCACGAGGATCGTCAGCCCCGGCCACGAGAAGGCCACGAGCAGCACCAGGATGAGCCACAACTGGGCCCCGAAGACGAAGACGAAGAAGATCAGCAGCGGCAACAAGGGCACGTTGTTGACGACGTCCGCGGCGCGTTGGATGACGAGGTCGATGCGACCGCCCTTGTAGCCGCTGAGCATGCCGAGCCCCGTGCCGATGACCGTCGAGACCGTGGCCGCGGCGATGCCGATGAGCAGCGCCACCGGCAGCCCGAAGGCGAGCCCCTGGGCCAGGTCACGCCCGGATCCGTCCGTGCCCAGGAGGCCGAAGACCGTACCGCCCACGACCGTCCGCATCCAGGCGATGTCATCGTCGGGGGCGGCCAGCGCGACGCGCACCTGGGTCACGTACTCGCCGTTGAGCGGCTCGGGCTCCCCCTCCGGGCCTGGCACCCCGAAGAGCCAGGCCGCGGTGTCGTTCTGGATCATCGAGGCCGGTACGGTCTCGCCGTACGTCTCGGCCAGCATCTCGGAGATGGCCTGGGCCGTCTCTGGCTCAGCGGTCAGCAGCACCCGCAGCGGCGTCTCGTCGTGGCGCACGAAGGGCGGCTCTTCGCCGGCCCTGGGGCCGCGGATGGTCGTGCGCAACAGCGACACGGACGACCCATCGGGCCGCAGCAGCGTCACGCTCAGCGACGGCGGCCGCTCCTCGAAGGCGACGTCGCCCAGGCTGAAGGAGAGGAAGCTCGGCGCTTCGGACGCGGTGTGCTCGTAGACCAGGTCGTGGATCTCGACCCGTGCATCGCCACGCTCGGTGGTCTCTGTGGCCTGGCCCGACTCGAGGATCGTGTGCTCGACCGCGTCACCGCTCAGCGTCGCGGTCCAGGCCGGTGGCACGGCCTTGGGATGGTCGGCCCACACCGCGGGGTTGGACCATCGCGTGGGCCCGAAGTCGAGCGGGAACGTGGCCAACACGAAGAGCGAGCTCAGGCCCAGGAGCAGGGCCAGGGCGACGCCGATCTTGCCGGCCGTGCTGTCGAGGACCTGCCG
The DNA here is from genome assembly GCA_963752475.1 of uncultured Chloroflexia bacterium. Taxonomy (GTDB): domain Bacteria; phylum Chloroflexota; class Limnocylindria; order Limnocylindrales; family CSP1-4; genus JAFMJV01. Next base: position 342,791 of record CAVVYR010000006.1, read on the forward strand.
CAACAGGCTGCGCCGCCTCACTGGTAGCGCACCCGGGGGTCGAGGAAGACGTAGAGGATCTCGAGCAGCAGCCGCGCGCCCACGTAGATGAGCGTGAACATGAAGGTCAGGCCGATGATGATCGACTCATCGGGCTGACCCGAGAACGTCTTGAAGTAGAGCTGGCCCATGCCCTCCCAGGCGAAGACGGTCTCGATGAGGATGGAGCCGCCGAGCGTGGCCGCCAGGCCCAGGATGAGCCCGGTGACGATGGGCGGCGCGGCCACGCGCAGGATGTGCCGGCGTCGGATGAGGCCCTCGGGCAGGCCCTTGGCGCGCGCGACCGTGACGTGGTCCTGTAGCGCGACGTTGAGCGTCATGGTGCGGATGACGTAGATCGAGGGCCCGATGCTCACCAGCACCAGCGTCAGGATGGGCAGCAGCGCGTGCCAGGCGAGGTCCAGGAAGGACGCCACCGCGCCCTCTGGCGGCGGTGTGGAGTACATCCCGCCCGAGGGCAGGATGCGTAACCAGAAGCTGAAGATGAGGATGAGCAGGATGCCTGCCCACCAAGCCGGCAGGCCGTTGGTGATGGCCGCCACGTAGCTCACGATGCGATCGGCGCGTGAGCCTGGCCGGGTCGAGAGCCAGACCCCCACGGTCAGGCCGATGACCGCGTTGATGGCCAGCGCCGTCGTGAGCAGCATGATCGTCCGCGGCAGCCGCTCGAGGATGATGTCGGCCACGCCGTTGCTGCCATCCGCGGCCCTGATCGAGCGCGCCTCCCCGAGGTCGAATACGAGCACCTGCGCCACCACCGCCGGCAGTCGCTGGAACCACGGCTGGTCCAGCCCGTACGACTGCTCCAGCTCCGTGCGGCGGGTGGCGATGATCTCTTCCACCGCGTCCGGGTCCGTGACCGTCTCCGACAGGCCCGTGCGCATGATGCGCAGCTCCTCGCCGACCTGGGCCTCGAGGATGCGGTCGCTGTAGCCGGTGGCGCCGAGCGTCAGCACCAGCAGCACGAGCACGATGATCAGCACCGCGCCGAGGCTGGCAGCGCGGACGAGGATGGGGCGCAGCGGCGATGGGCTCACAGGCGGAGTCAGCCCTCCTCGCGTACGGCTACGTGGACGCTCCCAAGGTTAGGGGAGCACCTCGAGGTCGACGCGGCGTTCGGTGATGCGGGCCAGCGAATCGCTGTCGGCCGCGATGAAGAGCTCGTAGAAGCCGGGGAAGAGCATGCCCGTCACGTCGGCCGGGACCGTCACGGTGAAGTTGCCGTCACCGTCGTCGACGGCGCGTCCGGAGACGACGACCTCCGTCGTAGCAGGGTCCAGCAGCAGGTACTGCAGGCCCAGCGTGCCGGGGCCGCTGACGGTCGCGCTGATGACCGCGTCCTCGCCGGGCACGATGAGATCGGTCCCGATGTCCTCGATCTCGAGCAGCGGCGGGTCGCCACGGTAGTGGTCGCCGGGGCTGAAGGGGTAGGACTCGTCACGGAAGGCGATGAGCTCGGCGAACTGCGCCGGCGGGTCGAACTGGGCCAGGTAGAACGGGCCCTGGCTGATGACCAGGTGATCGGTCTCGTCGTACCAGTCCTGGGCCGCCTCGTAGCGCGCCACTGCCTCCTCCGGCGTGACCAGCACCTGGCCGCCGAAGTCGAAGACGCCCTCGGGGACGAACTCGTCGCGCTCGAGGCTGCGCAGCGTCCGATCCACGAGCCCGGCATCACGCTCGAGCACGAGCGAGAGCCAGGGCACGCTGAAGCGGCTGGCCGCGGTGTCGCTGTAGGCGCCACGTCGCTGCTCGAAGACGAGATCGTCCATGGCCGCCTTGAGCTCCCAGGGCATATCGAAGCTCGTGGGGCTGGCGTAGGCGCCGATGTGGTCGTCATCGAAGTGCCAGTAGTCGACGTAGACCTCGAGCTCGCCGTCATCGGTCAGGCGATAGCCCTTGAAGGTCTCGAGGATCGGTCGCGAGGTGACCGCGATGGCTGTCTCGATGCGCACCTTCTCAGGGTCGTAGGCCAGTTCGTTGCCCTGCGCGATGGAGTAGACCGCATCGGCGATGGTGATGCGCTGGCCGTGGTGCCAGTTCGCGTCGGTGTAGCCGGAGTAGTCGAAGGTGACCTTGCTCACGGCCGTCGTGCCCGCTGGCACGGGTGTCCAGGTCTTGGACTCCACGTCCCACAAGAGTGCGTCGGCAGGCACCTCGAGCGTGCCGTCTGGACCGGCTGTCTCGACGGCGTAGTCCGCGCGGAAGGGCTGAGGGATGCCGGTGAAGGCATCGTTCCAGATGGCTGGGTCGGACAGGTTGCGCCAGAGGTCGACGGCGTAGACGTCGCCCAGGCCGCCGATGGGGTTGTAGGTCGTGCGCTCGGTCCAGACCCACTGGTGGCCCACGCGGACGTCGTCCGAACCGGGCACGTAGGCCTCGCGCAGGGCCCACGGGTTGCGCGGGCCGGCCACGAGGTCGCGGGTCATGCCGTCGAGGGCCTCGACCGCGGGGAAGCTGTTGTCGACGGTGGCGAGCCAGATGCGGATGGACTCATCGAGTCCGGCCGCAGTCATCTGGCGGTAGATCTCGTTGCGCTGCTCGAGGCTGTCGAACTCACCGCGGTAGAGCGTCTGGCCGAGTTCGTCGAGCTCGTCGTTCTGGTACTGCCAGTAGCCCTCTTCGAGCCAGCCGGGCATCTGGCCCAGCCAGGGGGCGATGTAGGCGTTGACGGAGCCCACGTCATAGCGGCGCGGCGCACTGCGGCCCCAGCCCTCGGTGTAGATGTGCCACTCGAACTGGGCCGGATCGCTGGAGTAGACCTTCTGGAGTGCGGGCGCGAACTGGTCGTAGGTGATGGCCACCACAAAGCCGGCCTGCTCCAGTTCGGAGCGGACGAGGTCCGCGATGTCCCGGCGCTCGTCTTCGACGCGGCCGATGAGCTTGATGCGCACCGGCTGCCCCTCGAAGTGCCAGATGCCGTCGACGAGCTCGGCGCCGGCCGCGGTCATCTCCTCGGCGATGACCTCACGCGCGAGCTCCGGCTCATACGTGATGCCCGAGCCGCGGTCGATGTCGTAGATGGTCAGGAAGTCGGGGTCCGAGGGGCCGACGTGCGTGAGCTGCGGCTCCCCCGCGCCCTGGTAGATGTCCTGGGCGATGGCGTCGCGGTTGACGAGGTACTGCATCGCCTGGCGGATCGCCTTGATGGAGAACGGGTTGAGTTCACCCTCTCGCGCGGGCGCAGGATTGAGGATGAGCGAGACCTGTGTGGCGGGAGCATCGATGAGCTCCACGCCCTCGGTGCCGCGCAGGTCCTGCGCCGCTTCGGTCTTGAGGCCGAAGAGGTAGAGATCCATGTTCCCGGCTTCGATGTCGAGCGGCGCCCGATCGACGAAGAACGAGTTGTAGAGCAGGCGCTCGGCGGCGGGTCCAGGTCGATCGTGCGGCGGCTCGTAGGCCTCGTCCTGGGCCAGTGTGGCGGCCGGCAGGAGCGAGCCCACCAGCGTCAGCGCGAGTGCGAACGACCCGGCCGTCCACACGCGTGTGCGTCCGGTCATGGCCTACTCCTCGTCGCTCTCGTCGGCCGGGGCGTCCTCGCTACCGGGCACGGTCTCGGCGGCGATGAGCAGCTCCTGCAAGGACTCGATCTGCTCGGCGATGTTGCCGAAGCCGAACTCGGTGAAGAACGAGGTGGCCGCGAAGTTGCCCGACTCGTCGAAGACGGTGATGGATTGGCTGCCTTCGCTCGTGATGGGCATGTAGATCGTCGCCGTGAAGCCGCCGTCCATGTTGGTGCGCAGCGTCGAGATGGTGCTGTCACCCAGCTGGACGAAGACATCCAGGTCGGGCTGGAAGTCGAAGCCCTGCAGGGTCACCTGCTGGCCGCCCGGTCCCGATGGCGGGTTGATGAAGATCTCCGGTGAGTCGACAGCCTCGGTACGAGCCACGGCGATCTTCTGGTTGATGGGGCCGAACTCACCGAGGCGGGCATCGGGCCAGGCCATGTGCACGTCGTCCTCGGTGGCGGTGAGGCTGAAGTAGTCGCCGATGAAGCGGCCGCCCGGGAAGGCGAAGTTGGCGTTGCTGCCGAAGTCGGTAACGCGTGTGTCGCCCACCGACAGCCCCAGCTCCTCGTTGGTGAAACCGAAGGTCTCGCCCTGGTCGTCCGAGCGGGTGTAGTAGATGTGATAGCGGATCTGGGCGGGGTCGTCGCGCATATCGCCCCACATCGCGTGCACCGCGCCGTCCTCGGCGACATCGATCGACGGGAACATCTGCACGTGGTCGGTGTCGTCGTCATTGAGCACCTGTGGGCGGTCCCAGGTCTGGCCGCCGTCGAGCGACTTGGTCAGGAACACGTCGCCATCGTCGTTGGGCTTGTCCGAGGGCCGGCCTACGTAGCTGATGTAGACCTCGCCGTCGGGGCCGGAGGCGATCTGCGGGAAGGACGAGGCCCAGAAGCGGAAGCTGGCGGTGCGCGGACGGAACTCGGTCTCGTTGAAGACCGAGGCCACGACCGGGTCCGTCCAGGTGTCTCCGGCGTCCGTGCTGGTGGCCACCTGGATCTCGCCGATGCCCTCCTGGGAGTCATCGTCGGTGCTGTCCATCCAGGCCACGTGCACGGTGCCGTCCGCGGTCACCTCCGGCTGGCTGCCCTGCACCACGCGCAGGGTGCCGAAGACGCTCGAGGTGCCGGTGTCGTCACCACGCTCGCCGTAGGAGCGGCGCACGACCGGGCTCACGGCCACGGGGTCGGTCCAGGTCAGGCCACCGTCCTCGGACTTGACCAGCTCGATGCTGGTGCGCATCTCGGTCGGCAGCAGGTTGGGGATCTCGCCGATGTAGAGGATCTCGTAGCTCAGGTCGAAGTTCGTGTAGGTCACGTAGATGACGTCGGTCTCGGGCTCATCGGGATGCGGGCCCACGGCCATCCAGGGCTTGTCCAGGAAGCTGATGTCGACGATGCCGCGGAGGCGGCCGAAGCGGTCGGTCTCGAGGCCGTCGGTGTCGACCGTGCTGCGCGCGGACGAGATCTGTGTGGGCCAGGTGAAGCCGTCGTCTTCCGACTTGGCTACGGCGATGCTCGAGACCTGCGCCGCGACCTCGATGGGACCCAGGTTGAACTCGTCGATGCCGATGGAGATGTAGTTCATGTAGACGTTGCCGTCGCGATCGAAGGCGATGACCGGGTCACCACCGGCGCCGAGATCCTTGAGCAGGTAGGGCACCTGGTTGGGGCCCTCCCAGCGCTCGCCACCGTCGAAGCTGACATACGCCGACATCGAAGGGAAGGCGTAGTCGATGACGCCGAGCACGAGGTGCTCGGGATCTTCGGGGTTGGCCTCGATGTGCGGCTCGGTCTGGAATGGGGCCTGACCGAAGTCGCGGGTCACGAGGATGTTGCGGGAGAAGGCGGGGCCGGGATCGCGGAACGGCACCGGCGCACCAGCACCGGCGGCCTGCGTCCGGTCGGAGGAGGCATCGACGCCGAGGCCCGGGCCCAACAGCTGTTCGGTGTCGGCCACCGCCGCTGCGCTGGGATCACCGCCGCCCGCGGCCATCAGCCAGGCCTGGCCCGAGAGCACGCCGCTGGCCGGACCGAGCAGGTCCATGGGCTCGGCGCCGATGAGCGGGATGACGTTGGACGGATCATGGCCCAGCGGGTTCTCCTCCTCGGCCGCGGCCGGTACCGAGATGCTGAGGGACAGGGCCAGTGAGGCGCCGAGCGCGAGGCGCCACGACGTGCGACGAGCGGTCATCGTTCTCCTTGTCGAGTCGGGGATCGGTGGTCCGGCCTAGCGGACGCGGTCGAGGATGGTGAGCAGGCTGTCGAGGCGGTTGGCCACGGTCATGAGGGCTTCCGATCGGAGCTCCTCGAACGAGGAGTCGAAGGCGTTGGCGCCGGATTCGACGTAGGCCGCAGTGAAGTCGGCGCTCGAGTCGAACTCGCCGAAGCGCCAGTCGAGGAAGGCTGGCGCCGCCTCGTCCACGCGGTCCACCAGCTGGCCCAGACGCTGCGGGTCCGATGAGAGGGCCAGGGTGCGGATGCGCGCGAGCTGGCCCTCGGCCTCCGAGCGTGTCTCGGGCATCTGCTTGCGCAGCTCGAAGAGCAGCTGGCGATCGGACTCGATGGGGTCGTAGAGGTCGCCGAAGCGTTCGATGGAAGAGACCAGTCGGTCACGGTCGGCCGAGAGCGCATCGATCGAGGCCTGAAGGTCGGCATTGCTCGCGCTCAGCTGGTCGTTGGCCAGGCTGAGATCCTCGACGAGCGTGCGCAGTTCGTCGACGCTCGTGGTCGCGGCGACGTCGGTCATCGCATCGGAGTCGACCTCTGCGATCCCGGTGTCCATGGCCGTCACGCCAGCGGGGACCAGCATGAGGCCGCTCAGTAGCGTGGCGGCGACGAGTCCGCGTAGGCGGCGGTGGGGGAGCTGCTGCATCAGCATCGGTCGAGGCACCTCTCCGGAATGCGGGTCCGGGGCTGGGCATTCCCGGTCTAGGGGGCCATCACATAGCGCAACGGTCCGATTTCGGGCGAGCCTACACCCATGGGGCGGAAAGCGCTGTCAGCTTGGTCGCGGTCGGATGACGATCACGCCTCATGCGGTCCGTTGGGGTGGAAGGTCAATCGTGGAAGCCCGGTCGCAGCACCAGGACGAGGAAGCCGAAGGCGGCCGAGATGATGGCCGAGTCGAAGGCGGCAGGGTCGTCGAGGCCGAGCGTGAGCGCATCCGAGTAGGTCAACGCGGCCAGGATGAAGATGGCCAGCGTGAGGGCGGCCCACAGCGTGATGGCGATGTCGAAGCGTCGACGCAGGAGCATCAGTGCGCCGCTCGTGAGCAGCACCGCGGGGAAGATCCAGCCGGTCGGGAAGAGCGCGGCATCGATGCCGATGAAGAGCCAGGCAACACCCACGAGCAGGCCGAGCGCGAGGTAGACGACCCCGGCGCCACGCACGACCGCGGCCCACGACGAGGACGGCGGGCGAGGGGGTGGAGCGCTCAGTTCGGACATCGGGCCTATCCTATCGGCCCTCACGTCGTCGCTTCCGAGGTCTGATCATTGCGCTTCGTCCTGAACCGCCTTGCCCGTGTCATCGCTGCCGTCAGTCTGGCCATGGTACTGGCGGTTCCGGGGGTGGTCGCACAGGAGGACGAGGTCTCGTTCATGGTCTTCGGCGACCCTGCCGAGCTCGCGGCCTACCAGTCGCTCGCGGCCGCGTTCGAAGAGGCCTATCCGGACATCGAGCTCGAACTCATCCACATCCCCTCGGCCTCGGACTACCGGGCGCGGCTGGGAGTGGATTTCGCTGCCGGAGACCCCGCGGACGTGGTGCTCATCAACTACCGCCGCTACGCCCCCTTCGCGGCCATGGGTGCGCTGGAGCCGCTGGCGCCGTACCTGCGTGCGAGCGACGTCATCGGCGAGAGCGACTTCTTCGGGGTCGCCACCGATCCGTTCAAGTGGCGTGGCCAGCTGCTGTGCATCCCCCAGAACATCAGCAGCCTCGTCGTCTACTACAACCGGGCGCTCTTCGACGAGGCCGGCCTGCCATATCCGGAGGATGACTGGACGCAGGCCGAGTTCCTCGAGACGGCCAAGGCGTTGACGCGCGATACCGATGGCGACGGTGAGGTCGATCAGTACGGCCTCGGCACCGAGCCCTCGATCTTCCGTCTGGCGCCGTTCGTGTGGGGGGCCGGCGGGGAGTTGGTGGTGCTGGAGTCCGGGCTGCGGCCGATCCGCCTGGCGCTCGACTCACGGGCCGCGCGCGAGGCCGTCGAGTGGTTCGTCGAGCTGCAGACCGTGCACGGCGTCGTGCCCGACGCGGTCGCCGAGACCGCCGAATCGAGTGAGAGCCGCTTCCTCAACGGGCGCACGGCGATGTTCCTGAACTCGCGCCGAGGCACGCCCACCGCGCGGGCCGTGGACGGGCTCGACTGGGACGTGGCGGCGCTGCCGATCGCGGTCGAACCGGCGAGCATCCTGCACTCGGACGCCTACTGCATGGCCGCGGCGACCGAGGACAAGGACGCGGCCTGGACGTTCATCGAATACGCCAACTCGCCGGAGGGACAAGCCATCGTGGCCGGATCGGGCCGGACGGTGCCCTCGCTCAAGGCCGTGGCCTCGTCGGAGGCCTTCCTCGATCCGTCCGCGTCTCCGGCCAACAGCGCGGTCTGGCTCGAGACCGTCGACACGCTCAGGACCGTGCCGGTCATGGCAGCCTGGGTCGACATCGAGGAGCTCACCGGGGACGAGCTGGAGCGGGCGTTCTACGGCCAGGCGTCGGTGGACGAGGTCATCGACGCGATGATCGCGCGCACGGCCCCGTTCTTCGCGGGCGAGGAAGGCTAGGGCACACTGCCCTCGATGAACTCCTGGCGAGCCGGCCTGTGGGCCATGCTGCTGCCGTACCTGCTGGGCACGCTCGTGCTGGTGGGTCTGCCGGCGCTGATGTCCGGGGTCCTCGCGTTCACGACCTACGACGCGCTGACGCCGCCGGTCTACGTCGGCTTCGCCAACTTCCGCCTCCTCGCGGCCGACCCCATCGTGGGCCAGGCCTTGGCCAACTCGCTCTTCTTCATCCTGCTGGCGGTGCCGCTGCGCATCGTCGGTGCCTTGGGCCTGGCCCTGCTGCTCCGCCGACCGCGTCGCGGCGGCGGTGCCTATCGAGCGGCGGTGTACGTGCCCACGGTCATCCCGGAGGTGGCCTTCGCGCTCATCTGGCTGTGGATCTTCAATCCGGTCTTCGGGCCGGTCAACGTGGCGCTCGAGGCGCTGGGGTTGCCCACGCCCGGCTGGCTGGCCGACGCCGATACCGCGCGGTTCCCGTTCGTGATCATGGCCGCCTTCGTCATCGGGGAGGGCTTCGTGGTGCTGCTGGCCGCGCTACGCGGGCTCTCGCAGGAGGTCTACGACGCGGGCGCGGTCGATGGCGCCGGCCGCTGGGCGGCGTTCCGCTACCTGACGTTCCCGCTGCTGCTGCCTTGGCTGGCGCTGCTCACCGCCCGTGACGTCGTGCTCAGCTTCCAGTGGACCTTCACACCCTCGTTCGTGATGACCGGTGGCGACCCCTACTACGCCACCATGTTCCTGCCGCTGCTGACGTACGAGGAGGCCTTCGACCGCTTCCGCTTCGGCGCGGGCTCAGCGCTGATGCTGCTGACGTTCCTGCTGTCGGTGGCCATCATCGGCGGCATCTACCTGCTCTTCCGCCGCCGCGGCTACGTGGCCGATGTCTGAGCGCCGCGGCTGGCTGGGCCGCCATCTGGCCCCGATGGTCGTGGCCGTGATCTTCCTGCTGCCGCTGCTGTGGATGGTCACGACCTCGCTGCGCGGTCCCGGGCTGGCGCCACCCTCGACGGTCGAGTGGGTGCCGCCGCAGGCCACGGTCGGCAACTACGGCTCGGTCTTCGAGCTGCTGCCCTTCGGGCGCTATCTGCTCAACTCGCTCGTGGTGGTGGCGCTGGCGGTGCCGCTCACCATCGTCACGGCCTCGATGGCCGGCTTCGCCATGGCCCTGCTGGAGCGGCGGGTGAGGGGAGCGCTGCTGGTGCTCTCGGTGGCGTTGCTGCTGGTGCCGGTGACCGCGCTGTGGCTGACGCGCTTCCTGCTCTTCAACTGGGTCGGGCTGACCGACACGTTGGCCGCGCTGGTGGTCCCGGCGCTGGCGGGATCGAGCCCGCTGTTCGTGCTCATCTACTACTGGACCTTCCGTCGCGCGTCGGCCGAGGTCTTCGAGATGGCCCACCTCGACGGGGCGGGACCGCTGGGTGTCTGGCGCCGCATCGCCATGCCCAACGCCTGGCCCTCGACGGTGGCGGTGGCGGTACTGACGTTCATCCTCTACTGGAGCGACTTCATCAGCCCGCTGCTGTACCTGCGCGATCAGGACCTCTACACGCTGCCTCTGGGTCTACGACAGCTCCAGCAGCTCGACCCCACCGGCTGGCCGCTGCTGATGGCCGGCGCGGTCATGCTCACGCTGCCGGCGGTGCTCTTCTTCCTCGTCGTGGGGCGGCTCTTCCTCGGCGAGCGAGGTCTGGGTCGGGAGTAGTCAGGCCGCTTCGTAGGTCGCGAGGACGGTGCCTACCACCGCGTCCGCGCCGGCCTCGACGAGGATCTCGGTCAGGCGTCCCGCGGCCGGCATCTCCAGGTCGACGTTGGCCTTCTCGGTCTCGATCTCGGCGATGACCTCACCCTCCATGACCGTGTCGCCGACAGCCTTGAGCCAGGCGCTCACGCGGGCTTCATCGGTCTCGGCACCGAGGTTGGGCATCTTGATGGGGAGGCTCACTGGTGCACCCTCTTCCTGTCGGTAGTCGCAGATCGACTGCCGATGCACCCGAGGTGCCGTCGGGTCACTGCCCCGCTCGCTCGAACCTTCGAGGTCCAGCATGAGTTCCGCAGGGCCCGGCGGTCATCCGGGACGCCGTGACCGTCGACAGGGCTGTGCGCCATGGCCATCACCGGCCGGGAGCGCCGATCAGTGAGCTGACAGGCAGATGCGTCCCGGCACCGAGATGCGGGTGCCTCCCCACTGGGATCAGCAGCGAGGAGGCTGACATGCAGTCTGCCAGTATCACCCCGAGTCGGGGCTCGTCCGACCAGCCCGTCAGCGTCGCCGTCACCGGTGGCGTGGACTGGGCCAGCGCCGATCATGCCGTGGCCGTCGTCGACGACGATGGCCGCCAGCTCGCCCGCGAGCGCGTCGAGCACACCGCCGCGGGCCTGCGGGCGATGGTGCGGTTCCTGGCCGATCATGGCGTGGCCGAGGTCGCCATCGAGCGTGGCGACGGCCCGGTGGTCGAGGCCCTGCTCGACGCCGGGCTGACCGTCGTCGTCATCAGCCCCAACCAGCTCAAGGGCCTCCGTTCGCGCTACGGCTCGGCCGGCAACAAGGACGACCGCTTCGACGCCTTCGTGCTCGCCGACACCCTGCGCACCGACCGGGCCCGGCTTCGCCCGCTGACCCAGGACACCGAGGCCACGCGGACCCTGCGCGCCACCGTGCGGGCCCGTCGCGACCTGGTCAGGCACCGCGTCGCGGTGTGCAACCAGCTTCGCGCCCACCTGCAGGCCACCTTCCCCGGCGTGGTCGGCCTGTTCGCAGAGCTGGACTCGCCGATCAGCCTGGCCTTCCTGGCCCGCTTCGACTCCCAGGCACGTGCCGACTGGCTCTCCCCCGGGCGGCTGGCGGCCTGGCTGGCCAGCGTCGGCTACAGCGGCCGCAAGGACCCCGCCGACCTCCATGCCCGACTGCAGGCCGCACCCCGGGGCCCGGTCGGACCCGACGGTGCCGCCCGGGCCCATGTCACCCGCGCCCTGCTCAGCGTGCTCGACGGCCTGGTCGAGCAGATCGGGACCCTCGAGGCGCAGATCACCGAGCAGCTCGCCCTTCACGCCGACGCCCACATCTTCCGGTCCCTGCCCCGGAGCGGCACCGTCCGCGCCGCCCGGCTGCTCGCCGAGATCGGCGACGTCCGCGCCCGCTTCCCCGACGCCGCCTCCCTGGCCTGCCTGGCCGGCGTCGCGCCCTCGACCAGACAGTCCGGCAAGCACCGAGCCGTCACGTTCCGCTGGGCGGTCGACAAGGAGCTCCGCGACGCGGTCTGCGACTTCGCCGGCGACTCCCGACGCGCCAACCCCTGGGCCGCGAAGATCTATGACGACGCCATCGCCCGGGGCAAGGACCACCCCCACGCGACCCGCATCCTGGCCCGTGCCTGGCTCGGCGTGATCTGGCGCTGCTGGCAGGATGACGCCGCCTACGAACCCGCCCGACACCACGCCCTCCAGGCCATGCAGGACACCGCCATGGCGGCCCAGGGTTGACACAGGGCTACTCATGCGTCGTCCTTTCCGGCCGCGGTCATGATGGCGGCCTCGATGTCGGCGTCCTGGATGTGCACGAAGTCCTCGAGCGGCTTGCTCACCGGCGAGTAGGCATCGAGGCCGGTCACGCGCAAGGGCGCGCTGCGCAGGAGCGCGTGCAGGTCGGGCTGCAGGTAGTCCAGGATGCGCCCGCCCATCGAGAGCGTGCGCTGGGCATCCTCGGCGATGACGAGCGCCCCCGTGCGAGCGACCGAATCCAGCACGGCCGCGCGCGGGAAGCTGGGCTCGTCGAGCCAGCGCGGGTCGAGGACCTCGGCTTCGACGCCGCGGTCGGCCAGCGTGGCGGTCACCTCTGCCACACGCGTGGCCGCGTAGCCCCAGGTCAGGACGGTCACATCGCGCCCTGATCGCACCAGGCGTGCCTTCCCGAACTCGACCACGTGGTCGAAGCCGGCGCCCGGGAGCACACCCGTGATCTTGGCCAGGCGATGGTCGTCGATGATGAGCACCGGGTCACGACTGAGCACGGCCGCGTTCCAGCAGCCGACGTAGTCGGCCGGGGTCGTGGGTGCGGCCACGCGCCAGCCGGGATAGGACGTGAACAGGCCGGCCGGGTCGCAGGAGTGCTGCGGTCCGTAGCCGCGCCCCCGGGCGATCTGCGTGCGCGCGATGACGGGCACCTCGTGGTCGCCGCCATACATGTAGCGGCTCTTGGCGATGTGGTTGAAGAGCTGGTCGGTGGCCTCGAGTACGAAGTCGGGGTACATGAACTCGATGATCGGATGCATGCCCGCGAGCGCCGCTCCGAGGGCTGCGCCACTGAAGCCGTTCTCGCAGATGGGCGTCGAGAGGAGCTGCTGCGGGCGCGAGGCCACGGCTGACCGGGTCATGCCCACCGTGCCGCCGCCGAGGTGGCCGACCTCCTCGCCCAGGTAGATGGCCTCTGGGTCACGCTCGAGCGTGCGACCGATGACGCCCTGCGCGGCCTCGGCGTAGGTGACCGGCGCAGCCTCAGGGTCCGGCGTCGCGTCGAGGCGCTCGTAAGGGAGGTCCGGGAGGCCCGGGCCGAGCATGCCGCGATGGGCGTCCTCGACCGGCGGGTAGAGCTCGGGCGGGATGGCTGGTCCGTCGTCGGTCTCGACCGTCAGTGCCGCCACGCAGCGGGCCACGAGCGCGTTGGCCAGGCCCTGCACGTGCTGCACTTGCTCGGCACTGAGCAGCTCGGCTTCGATCACGCCGCGAGGCCAGGCGACCGCCGGGTCGCGATCCTTCCACTCGCGCTCCTCGTCCTTGCTGCGGTACTTGAAGGCCGAGCCGGGGAGGGGACCGTTCTGGTGGTAGTAGCGGTAGGTCACGGCTTCGACGAAGACCGGCCCGTGGGTGACCGCATGCTCGCGTGCTTGTGCCATCGCCTCGTATACCGCCACCGGGTCCATGCCGTCGACCACGAGCGCGGGCATGTCGTAGCCCGCGGCGCGCTTGGCCAGGCGCGTGAAGCCGGCCGTCTCCTGCACCGTGGTAGCGACCGAGTACTGGTTGTTCTCCAGCAGCAGGATGAGCGGCAGATCCCAGGCCCGCGCCAGTGCCGCCGCTTCGTGGAAGGCACCGATCTGGCTGGCACCGTCGCCGAACGAAGCCACGCCCACGTCACCCGTCCCGCGCAGCTTCGAGGCCAGGGCATAGCCGCCGGCGGGCGGGATGCCACCACCCACGATAGCCGTGGTCATGACACCGCCTTCGCGGTCCCACAGGTGCATCGAGCCGCCGCGGCCGTGGCAGAGCCCTTGTTCGAGGCCCATGATCTCGGCCATCGTGCGCTGCACGGGTTCGGCCATGGCCTCGGTCACCGTCTCGGCCGTGAAGGGGTCGAAGTCATCCGGGGTAGCCGAGAGCAGCAGCTTGGCCACCACGTCGTGATGGGCGCGATGGGTCGAGGTCAGCCAGTCACTCGGGCGCAAGGCCAGTGCCGCGCCCGTGGCCGTGGCCTCCTGGCCGATGCTCGAGTGCAGCGGTCCGTGCACCAGGCCCGCGTTGTCGAGCAGCCACTTCTCGAAGCGACGGATGGTCCCGATGCTGAGGATGGCCAGCCCCAGGCGGCGCTTGGGCGTGCCGGCGAGCACGTCCGTGGACAGCTCGTAGCGGGTGAGGCCGGGCGTCGTCGTCGGCTCTGCGGTCATGGTGCTCCCCCTGCTGGGCTCAGGCGATGGTCTCGGGGATCTCGTCGGGCATGGCCTCGCCGGGCGCGAGGATGACCGCGATCACGGTGTTGTTGGGCACGATGTCGCCCTCGCCGTGGACGATCTTCGCGAGCACGCCGGCCGCGGTCGCCTCCAGCTCCACGGTGGCCTTGTCGGTCTCGACCTCCACGACGGGCTGACCCTTGCTGACGCTGTCACCCTCGGACACGAGCCAGGAGACGATCTCGCCCTCCTCCTGGTTCATGCCCAGCTTCGGCAGTGGGAAGAACGTGGCCATCGGTGTTGGACCTCCTTCGCCTCAGCGGCCGACGGCAGCGAGGACGGTTCGTTCGATGCGGGCCTCGTCGGGGATGACGAGGGCTTCGAGTGCGCGGTTGTAGGGCATGGGCACGTCGAGCCCGGCCACGATGCGCGGCTGCTCCTTGATCAGCTCGAAGCCGCGCTCCACGACCTGGGAGACGATCTCCCCGCCGATGTTCGAGCGCCGGTTGGCCTCGTGGACCACGACCAGTCGGCCGGTCTTCTCGAGTGAGGTCAGGACCGTCTCGTAGTCGAAGGGATAGACGGTGCGCGGGTCGATGACCTCGCACTCCACCCCTTCAGCCGCGAGCCGCTCCGCCGCGGCCATGGCCTTGTGACGCATGATGCTGATGGCCACGACGGTGACGTCATCGCCCTCGCGAACGACATCGGCCTGACCGAAGGGGATGGTGTATTCCTCGACCGGCACCTCGCCCTTGATCTCGTAGCCGCGCTTGTGCTCGAAGAAGAGCACCGGATCATCGCTGCGGATGGCCGTGCGCAGCAGGCCCTTCACGTCGCCTGGGGTCGAGGGCATGACGATCTGCAGGCCGGGCACGGCGCTGAACCAGTTCTCGAACGATTGACTGTGCTGTGCCGCCTGCCCGCCGCCGGCACCGACCGGGGCACGGATGACCAGCGGCACGCTGATGGCGCCGCCGAACATGTAGCGGATCTTGGCGATCTGGTTGACCAGCTGGTCCATGCCGATGGTGATCCAGTCGCTGAAGAGGATCTCGGCGATGGGGCGGAGGCCGGTCGCCGCGGCACCCAGGGAGGCGCCCACGATGGCGGCTTCGCTGATGGGCGTATCGAGGACACGCTGCGGCCCGAACTCGTCCCATAGCCCTTTGGTCACGCCAAAGGGGTTGCCGCGCACGCCCACGTCGCAGCCGAGGATGATCACCGACGGGTCGCGAGCCATCTCCTCGCGCAGCGTCTCGTTGATGGCGCGCTTGACGTTCATGCGCCGGGGCTTGGACGCGGTCGGTGCTGGCTGTGCGGTCATCGGCCGATCTTCTGCTGGGCCATGAACTCGTCGGAGTAGAGCCCATCGTAGAGGGTGTCGAGCTCCGGCTGCGGCGCGGCCTTGGCGAAGGCCACGGCATCCTCCACGCGGGCCGCGGCGGTCTCATCGGCTTCCTGCAACCAGCCTTCGTCCGCTGCTCCGGACTCCAGCAGGAAGGTCCCCAGGCGCGTGATGGGGTCGAAGCGTTCCCAGGCCTCGTTGCCGTCGGTGTCGCGATAGGCCTCATCGTCGGCGACGAAGTGGCCGATGTAGCGGTAGTAGCGGGCCTCGATGAGCGTGGGCCCCTTTCCGGCACGAGCGCGCTCGGCGGCCTCCGCCACGGCGTCGTGGACGGCGATGGCGTTGAAGCCGTCGACGGTCACCCCGGGGATGCCGTAGCCGACCGCCCGGTCGGCCACCGAGGGGTTGCCCACGGCTTGCTCGTAGGGCATCGAGATGGCCCACTGGTTGTTCTCGCAGAGGAAGATGACCGGCAGCTCCCAGGCCGCGGCGAGGTTGATCGATTCGTGCCACACACCCTGGTTGGTGGCGCCATCGCCGTGGAAGCAGACCGTCACGTGGTCCTGCCCCAGGGTCTTGGCCGTGAGTGCGGCGCCGACCGCGATGGGCATGGCCGAGCCCACGATGCCCGTCGCGCCGAGCATGCCCATGTCGACCGCGGCGATGTGCATCGAACCGCCCTTGCCCTTGTTGTACCCGGGTGAACGGCCCATGAGCTCGGCCATCATGCGGCGCGGATCGCCGCCCTTGGCGATGGTGTGGCCGTGGCCACGGTGGGTGCTGGTGATGTGGTCGCCGTCACGCAGGGCCGCGCAGGCCCCCACGGCGATGGCTTCGGCACAGACGTACGAGTGGGCCAGGCCGTAGATGAAGTCCTGCTTCCACAGCTCCTTGACCGCGCTGTCGAACTCGCGGATGAGGCGCATGCCCTCGTAGATGCGCTTGAGCTCGTGGGCCGGGAGCGCATCCGAGCCGGTCAGCGGAGTGAGGGTGTCGCGCTCGAAGGCAGCCACCGCTGCTGCGTTCTCCTCGAGCGAGATGCGGTGCCGCGTCATGCCCGCAGCTCGATGACCTCACCCGGCTCGGGAGCGACCACGCTGGGCTGCCACTCACCGGCGGCCGTGTGGGTCTCCATGAGCTTGAGGAAGGCCTGCACGGCCGGGTGGCTGGGCCACTGGTAGTGGCTGGCGATGACGTGGTTGAGCCCGAGCCACTGGCTGGCCATGACCGCCTCCTGCACCGTGACCTCGCCGCCACGGTAGACCTCGAAGTGCGGCAGCGAATCCTCCGGCAGGGCCACGACCATGAGCCCGTGCGTGGGTCGGTACAGCTCCCCGAAGAGCCGGAAGTCGTAGGTCATCGCCGAGTCGCCCTGGTGGTAGAGGCGGACCCCCGGTCCGGCGTCGACCATGAAGCCCATGGCCGGGCCACTGAGCAGCTCGCCGTCCGGCGTCACCGAGAAGGACCAGTGGTGGCTCTCGACCGGGTGTACCGGCACGCCTGCCACGGTCATGGGGATGCCCCAGATGGTGACCCGGATCTGGTCGGGATCGACGCCGTGCACGGTGGTCAGGTTGTGGGCCACGTCCTTGGCGCAGATGACCGGGCACCCGTCCCGCTTGAGGATCTCGGCGGCTTCGCCCTGGTGGTCGTAGGCCGCATGCGTCACGAGCACCAGGTCGACCTTGTCGAGGTCCTGCCAGGAGAGGGGACAGGCGGGATTCGAGTCCATGTACGGGTCCATCACGACCCGCGTGCCAGCCTCGGTCACGAGCTCGTAGCCCGCGGTGCCGAAGAACCGAAGTGTCGCCGTCATGAGTCGCTCCTTGCTGCCCTCGGGTGCCAGCTTGTCCGCGTCCAGCGTGTCGGTCGTCGGGCTGTCCGATTGTAGTACAATCCTGCGACGCGAGTCCACCAACGAGGACCGACACCCGATCCATGAGCATGGAACAGGCGACGCTCGATCGGCCGCCCAGCCTGACCGACGCGGTCGTGGCGCACATCCGCGACGGAATCATCCGCGGGACCTACGCGCCCGGCCAGCCGCTGACCGAGGCCCAGCTGTCAGACGAGCTGGGGACCTCGCGCGGTACGGTCAGGGAGGCGCTGCGTGTGCTCGCGGGCCTGGGTCTGGTCGAACGCTCGGCGCATCGTGGCGCGGCGGTCTCGCGGCTCACGGCCAAGCGGGCCGAGGAGATCTACACGCTGCGTGCGTCCCTCGAGTCGTTGGCGGCGCAGCTGGCCGTGGAGCGCGGGCACCTCGACGACGCCGCGCTGGTGGTGCTCACGACCCACGTGGACGCCATCGAGCATGCTGCCCGGCGCGATGACCTGCAGGGCATGGTGCACGCGGACATCGATTTCCACCGCGCGCTCTCGGCCTACTCAGGCCACGACCTGCTGATGGAGCACCTCGACGCCATCCAGGTGCACAGCCGTCGGCTGCTCTTCTACAGCGACCTCTACCAGCCCGAACCGGAGCTGGTCGTGCGTCGTCACCGCGAGCTGCTGCGGGTGCTGCAGTCCGGCGACGCGTACGCGGTGGCCAGCGCCATCGACGAGCACATCAGCGGGCCGGGCCGGGACATCGTGGAGAAGATGCTCGCGCGCGAGCAGTACGGAGAGGGGACCGATGAAGACGCGTGACCTGAGCGGGCTGTTCTCGCTGGCCGGCAGGGGCGCCATCGTCACCGGTGGTGGCTCGGGCCTGGGCCTGGCCATGGCCGAGGCCTTCGCCCAGTACGGCGCGGCCGTGGCGGTCGTCGACCTCGACGAGGCCGCCGCGAGCGAGGTGGCGCGTGACATCGAGGCTGCCGGCGGACGAGCCGTCGCGATCGGCTGTGATGTGGCCGACCACGCGCAGGTGGACGCGGCCGTGGCCGCGGCAGTGGCCGCCTTGGGTGACATCCACGTGCTCGCGGCCAACGCCGGGGTCGGCGACCGCGCACCGGCCGTGGAGATGACCCTCGAGCAGTGGCAGCGGGTGCTCGACATCAACCTCTCCGGCGCCTGGTACTTCGACCAGGCTGTGGGCCGTCACATGATCGAGCGCGGCGTCGCCGGCTCCATCATCAATACCTCTTCGATCACCAGCCTCGTGGGTATCACCACCGGCAACGCCAACTACGCCGCTACCAAGGGCGGGCTCAACGCGCTCACGCGCACGCTGGCCATCGAGTGGGCAGGCCATGGCATCCGCGTCAACGCCATCGCTCCCACGCACGTCAAGACCGCGCTCATCGAACAGAAGATGGCCGAGGATCCGGCCCTCGCGGACTTCTTCCTGGGCAACATCCCGCTCGGCCGACTGGGTGAGCCGGAGGACATCGCGGCTGCCGCCATCTACCTCGCCTCTGACGCTGGCGCGCTCGTCACCGGGCATGTGCTGGTCGTCGACGGCGGCCACACCGCGCGATGAACGGCCCCGACATGGTTCGGGCGCTGCACATCACGGGGCCGGACCGCTTCGGCATCGTCGAGAAGGTGCGACCCGAGCCTGGTCCCGGGTGCAGCCTCGCCGCGCCTGCCTATGTCGGCCTCTGTGGCACCGACCTCGACCTCTTCGATGGCTCCATGCCCTACTTCGCCGAGGGCGTGGCCACCTATCCGATGCAGCCCGGACACGAGTGGTCGGGCAGGCTGCTCGAGGCCGAACGATGAACTGGCGGCGGGTACGCGCATCATCCTCGACGCGGTCATCGACTGCGGCCGGCCTGACTGCGAGCTGTGCACGGCCGGCCTGGTGGTGCGCTGCCAGGAGCGCTTCGAGTTCGGCGTGCGCAAGGGCCTCGACGGCGCCCTGGCCACGGTCGGTCTCGGCACCCGATCGCTACATGCTGCCGGTGCCCCAGGGCGTTCGTCTCCGCGATGCTGCCTTGGTCGAGCCGATGGTGACCACGCTCGAGGGCATCAAGCGGACGGCGCCGGTGCCGGGCGAAGAGGTGCTCATCGTGGGCTCGGCCACGCTCGGCCTGGCCGGCGCCATGATCCTCGCCGCACGCGGCATCCGCACACACGTGCTGCTGCGCAACGAGACACGCACCGAGACGGTGGAGGCGACCGGCGCGATCCCCTGGCTTATCGGCACGCGCGCCGCCGTGGCGCGGTTCGACGTCGTCCTCGAGGCGGCCGGCACACCGTCGGGGGTCCAGGCGGCCCTGTCATACGCCGCGGCCGGGGCGCGGGTGGCGCTGCTGGGCGTGCCCACGGAACCGGTACCCATCGATATCGGCAACCTCGTCATCCACGACATCACCGCCCAGGGCGTGCTCAACGGGCCCGGCCAGTACCCCCACGGCCTGGCCGCGATCGCCTCGGGCGAGGTCAAGCCAGAGCTGCTCATCGACCGGGTCTTCCCCTTCGATGAGATCGAGGCCGCCGTCGCACGCTCGCGAGAGCCCGGCCGTGCTCGGCCCAAGGTCCTCGTACAGGTCGACCCCGAGGCGCCAGAGTAGCCAGAGCGGACGTCAATCCCAAGGAGGCCATGCACGTGAGCGACCACTACTTCGAGCGGGTCCGCGCCGAGACCGGCGGCCGTTTCTGGGTCAACAACCCCACGAGCGAGGAGATGGACCTGGCACTGGCCTCCGGGGCCATGGGTTGCACGACCAACCCCGGCTACGGCGGCAACCTCGTGCAACGGGTACCTGAGGAGGTCCTGCCCGTGGTGCGCGCGTGCCTGGCCGAGTCGGACGACGACGAGGTCGTGGCCGAGCTCGTGCAGGAGCAGCTCATCGGGCGCATCTGCGAGCGCTTCGCGCGCCTGTACGAAACGAGCGAAGGCCGGGAGGGCTTCGTCTCCATCCAGGGTGCCCCAGAGCGAGACACCGAGGCCTCGAACATCATCGAGGCCAGCCGTCGCGCCCGCGCCATCGCGCCCAACGCCACACCCAAGATCCCGGCCACGCTACCGGGGTTCGAGGCGTTCGAGGAGAACGTGCGGGCCGGTCGGCAGTCCATCGCGACCGAGGTCTTCAGCGTGGCCCAGGTCATCGAGACCTGCGAGCGCTACCTCGCGGTGACTGCCGAGACCGGGGTGCGCCCGCCCTTCTTCATGAGCCCCATCACCGGCATCCTCGGCGACCACTTCAAGAAGCTCGCGGCACGTGACGGGCTGGACGTGCCCGTCGAAGCCATGGAGGCGGCCGGCGTCATCGTGGCACGGGCCTGCTACGCGGTGGTGCGCGAGCGTGAGTACCCCGTGACCCTGCTCTACGGCGGTGCGCGCACCGAGCTCGATTTCGCCGGCCTCATCGGTGGCGGCATGGCCGCGACCATCAACTGGTCGACCGCCTCCGAGCTCATCGAGCACGACCCGCCTGCCCGTATGAGCGTCACCGATGCGCCCGATCCCGAGGTCGTGCAGGTGCTGACCGAGGCCTTCGACGAGATGCGTCAGGCGCTCGATCCCGGCGGTCTGCCGCCCGAGGACTTCGAGGAGTTCGGCCCGGTCCTGCACTTCCGCGACGCCTTCATCGATGGCTGGAACGGCGTGCGCGCGATGATCGGTGACGTGCGTGCCGGGAGGTACGACGAAGCGAGCGTAGAAGTTGACACGGAGGCTACCGGTATGGTGGTATGCCACCGGACCACTAGCAGATGCCGGCGTCGAGGGACCGCCGGAGGGAGTATCGGCGAGGAGGAGTCGTGGGGGAACACGTGCGCGACCGCGGCCGCCAGGAGGGCCAGCGACGTCCGCGATTGCTTGCCCACGCGCTGCGCAGTCGAGAGGAGGGCAGTGCTACCTGACCGACCCTGAGGAGACGAGCTGAGGGAGCAGCGCGCTCCACTCGAGAGGGCCGCGATGACGGCCCACGTGACGAATCGCGCCAGGGAGGGCGCAGAAAGGACGTGAAGGACTTGAGGAAGACATTCGCGATCGCGGCATCGACCGCATTGATCGTCGGCGCATTCGGCGCCGCACCCGCGGTAGCTCAGGACGAGGAGGTCGTCATCGGCTACTCGGCTCCGGGCCTCGTCGGTGCCCAGTTGCAGATCCAGCAGGGTCTCGTCAACGGCGCCGAGGCCAAGGGCTGGACGGTGCTGACCACCACGTCGGACGGCGATGCGCAGAAGCAGCTCGAACGACATCAACGACTACATCGCGCAGGGCGTGGACGCCATCGTGGCCGTTCCCGACGATAGCGCCGGCATCTGCGTGGCAGTCCAGAACGCCAAGGACCAGGGCATCCCGTTCTACACCATCGATCGCGTCGCCATCCGGCTGCGAGATCAACATGACCGTGCTCAGCGACAACTACCTGGCCGGTCAGCAGTCGGGTGAGGCTGTGGTGGCCTACCTGACCGAGAAGTACGGCGAGCCCACGGGCACCGTGCTCGAGATCACCGGCAACATGGCCCAGAACGTGGCCCAGCTGCGCGGTGGTGGCTTCCAGGAGGTCGTGAGCGCCAACGAGGGCATCGATCTCATCACCCAGATCGGCGACTGGGAGGCCGACAAGGGCGTGGACATCGTTCGTGACCTCGCCTCTGCCGAGGATCTCGACGCCATCTACTTCCACTCGGACTGCGTCTACACGCCGGGCACCCTCCAGGTGCTCGACGAGATCGGCAAGCTCGTGCCGCGTGGCGAGGATGGCCACATCTTCCTGGCCGGTGTCGACGCCTGCCTGCAGGCGCTGGACGCCATCCGCGCCGGCTACTCGGACCAGGCTTCCAACCAGCCGATCCCCGACTTCGGTGTCTCGCGGCCGACTTCATCGAGAAGGAGCTCGCGGGCGAGGTCATCGAGGAAGGCGAAGTCGGTGTCAGAGGGCGCCCTCTGGTCGCCAGCTCGTATCGAGATGAGCGATGTCGGTCCGCAGCTGTTCCTGTCCACCAGCTCGGTGGGCCCGGACAACGTCGATGACGAGCGTCTGTGGGGCAACATCGAGGCCGCCATGGCGGCCGAGGGCGAGTAGCCCGACGGCACTCACCTAGTGACCAAGTGAGATAGACGCGAGCTGGGGCGCCTCGCTCGAACGGGGCGCCCCACCGCACCACGGCTGGCGGGGTAGGCAGGCGATGGCAGAGGTCAACGGCGGCAAGGTCGTCGAGATGACCAACATCATCAAGACGTTCCCGGGCGTGAAGGCTCTCAACGATGTCTCGTTTCGACGTACGCCAGGGTGAGATCCACGCGCTGGTGGGCAAGAACGGCGCGGGCAAGTCCACGCTCATGAGCATCCTCACGGGCCTCTATCCGCCCAATTCGGGGACCATCCGCGTGCGCGGTGAGGTCATCGACCACATGAGTACGTCGCTGAGCCAGGAGGCGGGCATCTCGATCGTGGCGCAGCACGCGCGCTTCGTGCCTGGCCTGTCGGTGGCCGAAAACCTGTTCATGGGCCAGATGCCAACGGTTCGGGGCGGCTTCGTCGACTGGCGCATGCTGCGCAAGGATGCCAGCGAGCGCCTCGAGCGCCTGGGGCTCGATATCGACGTCAAGAAGCGCATGGAGCAGATGACCGTCGCCGAGCGCCAGCTCATCGAGATCGCACGGGCGCTCTTCGCCGACGCCAGCGTGATCATCCTCGATGAGCCCACGGCCCCGTTGCCCAAGCACGAAGTGGCCATGCTCTTCGACTTCGTGCGGCGCCAGCGTGAGGCCGGCGCTTCGTTCATCTATATCAGCCACTACCTCGAAGAGGTCTTCGAGATCGCTGACCGCGTCACGGTCCTGCGCAACGGCGCCGAGGTCGACACCGTCGACGTCTCTGAGCTGACCCAGGCCGACCTCATCCACATGATCTCGCGGCGAGAACGTACAGCGCTTCGTGCGGCCGCGCCGCGAGTCCGTCGGCGAGCCGGTGCTGCAGATCAAGGGCCTGACTCGGAAGCGCGCCTACGACGGACGTCGAGCTCACGCTGCACGCGGGCGAGGTCGTGGGCCTGACCGGCCTCGAGGGCAGTGGCCCCGGCGAGCTGGCGCGCGGCCTCTACGCGCTCGAGGCGTTGGGTGAGGGTGAGGTCACGTTGGACGGCAAGGCATTCCACCCCAGCCACCCCAGCCATGCCCTTGAGGACGGGCTCGCATACCTGCCGCGTGACCGCCACGGGCTCGGCATCGTGGCCATCCGCAGCGTCAGCAACAACATCACGATGTCGGTCATCGGGCGCCTGACTCGTCGGCTGGGCCTCATCGACGGAGGACGCGAGAGAGGGCTCGTCGGTACGTTTTCATCGACAAGCTGGGCATCAAGACGCCCAGCCCCAAGACCTTCGTCGAGAACCTCAGTGGCGGCAACCAGCAGAAGGTGGTGGTGGCCAAGCTGGCCGCGACCGAACCGAAGGTGCTACTGCTCGACGAGCCCACGCAGGGCGTCGACGTGCAAGCCAAGGTGGAGATCCTGCGCATCGTGGATCAGCTCACCGAGGACGGCGTGGCCGTGGCCATCGTCTCCGACGAGCTGCTCGAGCTGATCGACACATGCGACCGGATCGTCGTCTTCTATCGCGGGCAGATCGCCCGTGAGTTCATCAAGGGCACGGACGAGATGACGCCAGCGACCATCCTGGCGGCCATCGAGGGTGGCGCAGGGGAGGCCGCACATGCAATGGCGTAAGTACGCACCCAGGATCCTGGACAACCTGATCTGGTTCATCCTGGTCGGCGTCTTCATCTTCTTCGTCCTCGGGACGGACAAGTTCCTTACGCCGTTCAACATCGTCAACATCCTCAGCGCCGCGGCCGTGCTCGGCATCGTCGTCGTGGGCCAGACCTTCGTGCTCATCACGGGCAACTTCGACCTGAGCCAGGAGTCGACCATGGGTCTGGGAGCCCTGGTCGGGCTGTGGATCATCGTGCCCGCGGCGGCGCCCTACTTCGGTGGCGGACTGGGGGTCCCGCCGATCCTGTCGATCGTGATCATCCTGGCCATGGGCGTGGGCATCGGCGCATTGATCGGCTCGCTCATCACCTATGGGCGCATGAACAACTTCATCGTGACCCTGGCCATGCTGCTGATCCTGCGTGGCCTGATGCTGTACTTCACCAAGGGCAACAGCGTCAACGCCATCAACTACGAAGGCAGCGACGTCTTCTACTGGCTGGGTCACGAGACCTTCTCGATGCCCTGGCTGGGCAACGTGCCGGTGGCTGTGCCGGCCATGCTCCTCGTCTTCCTGGTCGCGCACATCGTGCTCACGTATCGCAAGTTCGGCCGCGATATCTACGCCGTCGGCGGCAACAAGACGGCCGCCATCGCCTCGGGTATCGATGCCGACAAGCGTGTACGGCAGGTCTACATGATCAGCGGCTTCCTGGCTGCTCTCGCTGGCATCGTGCTGGCCGGACGTGTGGCCTCGGTGCAGGTCAACCTCGGCGACGGCTACATCTTCACCGTCTTCGCAGCGGCAGTCATCGGCGGTGTCAGCCTCCAGGGCGGGCGCGGCGCGATGATCGGCGTGCTCGGCGGCGTGCTGCTGCTCTCGACCATCGACCGTGGCCTCAACCTGATGCGCGTGGAGGTCTTCCTGCAGCAGGTGGTGCAGGGCCTGATCATCCTCTTCGCCATGTTCATCGATGCCCAGCGGGTGCGCTTCCGCGCGCCGGTGGCGGATGACCAGCCGAACGGCGGACGAAACCGCTCCGGCTGCGCCAGCTTCGAACGGAGGTGGCACCACGCCGTGACCGCTGAGCGGCTGGTCTCGCAGCTGACGCGCGAAGCCACTCTGGCCCAGCGCGTCGAGCGGGAGCTGGAGCGTCTATCTCGAGAGCCGTCTGGGCGAGGGCGATCGCTTGCCATCAGAACGGGAGCTGGCGACACAGTTCGGGGTCAGCCGCACCGTGGTGCGCGAAGCCGTGCGGGCGCTCGCGGCCAGGCAGCTGGTCGACGTCAGCGTGGGCCGAGGGACTGTGGTGCGAGCGCCTACGCCGCAGTCGGCTGCCGAATCGATGAAGCTGCTGCTTCAGATGCAGTCGCGATACCAGCCGCGTGGAGCATGTCAGCGAGGTCCGCCATTTCATCGAGAACGAGATCGCGGCCTGGCCGCCGAGCGCCGCACGGAGGCGGACCTCGTGGAACTCGAGGCGGTGCTGGACGAGACCCGGCGCCATCTCGACGAACCGGACATCTACATCAAGAGCGACGTAGCGTGGCACGCGGCACTGGCGCGCGCCACGCAGAACCCGTTGTTCGTGATCATCTCGACTCGCTCGTGGAGATCATGATCGAGGTGCGCTTGCTGGGCCTGCGCATCCCAGGCATCCCGGCTGTCGCGCTCGCACCACCACGAGCGCGTCCTGAAGGCTGTACGCGCCGGTGATCCCGACGCGGCCCGGCGCGAGATGGACGCGCACATGGACCAGTCGGCCAACACCCTGCGGGAAGCCATCATGAACGACGAAGGGTGAGCGTCCTCGCCATCGACATCGGCTCCTCGCGCATCAAGGCGGTGCTGGCCAGCTGGGACGGTCCGACTAAGTCGAAGTGCGCAGACGCGGCGACGCCCCACCAGTCGCTGGAGCCAGGCGAGCGCTCGTATCCCGCTTCCGCGCCGTCGCCGATACCGTCGAAGGCGCTCGTCGCCGGACTCGCCTCGAACCAACAGCAGGATGCGCGTCGACACGCTCGTCTTCGCCTGCCTGGGTACGGCCATGGCCCGCTGGACCGCGCAGGGCTCGCCCCTGGGTCCGGCTCTGGCGCCGGCCGACCTGCGGCCGCAGGCGTGACCCGTGGCCTGTCGACGAGCTGGCGACATGGACGCGGCCGAGCTCGCCTGGCGTACCGGCTCCGACCCGGCGGTGGCTTCGTTCCTGCTGCATGCCCTGTGGTGGCAGCCGCGAGCATCCCGCGGGTGGTGGAGCGCGCGCATCGCTTCCGCTCGCTGCGCGGCTACGCCCTGGCGCGATCTGCGTGACGTCGACGCCGAGGATCGCGCCTGGGCTTCGCGCACGATGCTGGTGGATCTCGAGACCGGCACTGGGACGCAGGCATCCTGGCCGCGGCCGGCCTGCCGACGACGTGCTGCCCGCCGCTCGAGCCGCCGACCGACGACGTTCCCGCTGTCGCAGGCCGCGCCATCGAGCGACTGGGCCTGGCTCCCGGGGCGGTGGCCGTGCTCGGCGGCCATGGACAACGGCTGCTCGCTGCTCGGCGCCGACGGGCCGGAGCGCTCGGGGCTGGTCAACATCGTCGGCACCTACGAGCACATGGCCGGTGCCGCCTACCTTGCCGAGGTCCGCGGCGTCGCCGATGCGACCGGCAGCGATCGTGCATGCGTACGTGCTCCCGGGTCGAGTACATCAGCCATGACGACGCGTGCCCATCGGCGTACCTGCTTGCGTCGGGCCGCCGCCGGCGACAGGCGCGGGCTCGACGAGCTGCTCGAGCGGCATCCCGGCCGAACCGCGGGGACGCGCGCGTGGCCCTCGACGACGAGGCGGTCGACGAGGCCCTCGACGTCGGGCCGGGAGCCCACGGACGTGCTGCGAGACCTGGTCGAGGCTGCGCGTCGACGATGCTCGTGCGCGTTCGCCGACGCCTGGACGGGCCTGGGTCGTCCGGGTCGAGCCCGATCGCGGTCGTCGGTGGTGGCGCACGCCACGAGAGCAGTGCTGCGGCTGAAGGCCACCTGCCTGCGACGTCGGCTCAGCGTGCTGACATCGAGCGAGAGGGCGCGGCCGTGGGAGCCCTGCGCCTGGCGGCTATGGCCGTCCGTGGGCGCCACGCTCGACGAGGCCTGCGCGGCTCTTCGAGAACGCGATCACGCCGCGCCTTCGAGCCACGCGACCGGCCGAGCGACCTCCGACCACGGGGGTGCCGCAGCACATGAACGAGCGACGCTACGAGGCGGCCCGGACCCTGCTCGCACGGGTCGCCGGCCTGCTGTACGACCGTCGCTTGACCGAGCTGCGCGGTGGCAACATGAGCCTGCGTTTCGGGGACGCCGTGGTGATGACGCCGACCAAGGCCTCGGAGAACCGCGGGTGGCGTCTGCGACGCGGAAGACATGCTGGTGCAGGACCTCGATGGCGAGATGCTGGTCGGCGAAGCCGGCCATGCATCTCGCGGGAGATCCGCATCCACACGCGGCTGTATCGCGCCTTCCCGGATGTCGGGCTGCGTCTTCCATCTGCACCTGCCAGAGGCGCATCGCGGCCGCGGTCGGCGCGCTGGGAGCCGGGCGTGGTGGCCGACACGACCGAGCCGTACGGCGCGGCTGTGGTCGTGCTCGAGCGCGGACCTGCGAGCCCAGACCGAGCCGCATGATGCGCGCGCGGTGGAGCTGCTGGGCCAGGTCGCAGCGCGAGGACGGCGCCATCGCCATCGGCTCGATGCACGGCACCTTCGGCGTCGCGCGCGACCTGCCCACGAACATGCGCGCGGCCGATGTCTTCCGTCAGCGGCTGGAGCTCGCACGACTGCGCGCTGCGCCTGCGCGGCGCCCGCGACCGGAGGCGTCGCATGACCACCACGGCGCAGGCGCCGGGAGACCGCTGGCGGCCATCTTCGGCCGGCTGTTCGAGAACGAGTTCGCCACGCTCGACGGCATCGCCATCAGCTGCCGCAGCGAGCGACGGGCTCTCGACTACGCTCGACGGCACCGACTGGGCTGCGCCTGTGGCTCGGACGACGGCAGTCAGCTGCGCTGGAGGCCGGCAGAGGACACCGCTGCAGCTACGCCCTCCACGAAGCCTGCTGGCGGCGATGCCGGAGCACGAGCCGTCATAGCGGCTGGTCGCGCCACCTGCGGGCCTGCTGCTCGAGGGCTTCGCGCCACCGCCGGTCACCAGCATGCTGCGCAACCGGACGTGCGCGACATCGCGGCACCACCTCGGTGCGACCGGACGAACTGACGGGGCCGCGCTTGAGGAGACGATCGCACAGGGCACGCTATGGCCGAGCGCACGGCATGCGGCATCCGCTGATGGTCTCGGAGGACGGGATCGACGTGGTCTCGGAAGCTCCGCCGTCCGAGGCCATGGCGCCCTGGCACGACATCGAGCTGGCCGCGGGTGTCGAGTGCATGCGGGTCGAAGAGGCCACACTAGAGACTAGGGAGGTCGAGAGATGGTGACCGGATGGGAGATCGCAGTCGAAGCTGCCGACCTGATCGGCGAGGGCCCCGCTTGGGAGGCATCCCGGGCGTCGCTGCTGTGGACCGACATCGCCGGGCGGCGGATCCACCGGCTCGACCCGGCCAGCGGTGAGGTCTGGACTCGCGGACTCGACCAGATGGCAGGGGCCGTGTTGCCGCGTGCGCGCGGCGGGTTGGCCCTTTGCCTGCAGGACGGTGTCTACCTCACCGACGACGACGAGGGGGAGCCACGCCTGCTCGCGCCGATCGAGCCCGACGACGAGACCACGCGCCTGAACGACGTCAAGACCGACCGGGCGGGACGCCTGTGGGGCGGCACCATGGCCCTCGATGCCCGCGCCGGCGCGGGCGCCTTCTACCGCATCACCGCGGACGGCCAGGTCACGGTCATCGCCAGCCCTGTGACCATCTCCAACGGCCTCGAGTGGAGCCCCGACGGCTCGCTCATGTACTACATCGACACCGCCACGCAGCGCATGGACGTGTTCGACTTCGACCTCGAGGCAGGGCACGCCAGTGGCCGTCGGCCGTTCATCCACTTCGAAGCTTCCTTCGGGATCCCCGACGGCATGACCATCGACGCCGAGGGCTATCTCTGGGTGGCCTTCTACGACGGCTGGGCGGTTCGCCGCTTCAGTCCCCAGGGCGCCCTGGACCGCACCGTCGAGCTGCCGGCCGCGCGCACCACCAGCTGCTGCTTCGGGGGCGCCGACCTCGAGCAGCTCTATGTCACCAGCGCACGCGACGGGCTCAGCCGCAGCCAGCTCGCTGAGCAACCGCACGCCGGCGCCCTCTTCGTCATCGAGCCCGGTGTCGCCGGGTTGCCCATCACACCCTTCGCCGGCTGACCGGCGACCACACCAGAGAGGACAGCGTGAGGACCGTCAAGCACGCCGAGACACCGATCGATCCGCTGCCCGGTCGCGGCATCCGGCGCTTCGTCGGGCGCGACTCCGCGCTCGACAGCGAGGAGATGACCGTGGGCACGGCGCTCTACGCCGATGAGTTCGGACCCATGGCGCCGCACAACCACGCCGAGGAGACGATCTTCGTCCTCGAAGCGGAGCGGGCCTGGGTTCGTTGGGGCCCAACGGCCGACGATCTGCCCAACCGCATCGATCTGGAGCCGGGCGTGGTCGTCAACACGCCGGCCATGGAGTGGCACGTCTTCGAGTGGGAGCCCGGCGGACACATCGAGCTGCTCTTCGTCTACGGCCAGGTCGACGACATCCGCCCTGAAGACATGGAGAAGGACGCATGACAGACAGCAAACCGACCATCGGCTTCATCGGCCTGGGCATCATGGGCGCGCCCATGGCCCGCAACCTCCTGGCCGCTGGCTACGAGTTGACGGTGCTCGACGTGGTCCAGGCGCCCGTGGATGGACTCGTGGCCGAAGGGGCCACCGCCGGCACCACCCCCGCGGAGGTCGCCGCCGCCACCGACGTGCTCATCACCATGCTGCCCGACTCACCGCAGGTGGAGGAGGTCTACCTTGGCGCCGACGGCGCCTATGAGGCCCTGCGGGAGGGCTGGTTGTCCATCGACATGAGCTCCATCGCCCCGGGCACCGCTCGCGCGTTGGCCGAACGTGCCGCTGCGGCCGGGACCGAGGCGCTCGATGCGCCCGTCTCGGGTGGCGACAAGGGTGCCATCGCGGGCACGCTCTCGATCATGGTCGGTGGTTCCGAAGCCGCCTTCGAACGCGCCCGGCCGATCTTCGAGGTCATGGGCGCGACCATCGTCCATTGCGGTCCCGCTGGTGCCGGGCAGGTCGTCAAGGTCTGCAACCAGGTCACCGTCGGGGTCGTCATCGAGGCCGTCAGCGAAGCACTCGTGCTGGGCGCCAAGGCCGGCGTAGACCCGGCTCGCATCGCCGACGTGCTGCAGGGTGGGCTGGCCGCCACGAAGGTGCTCGAGATGCGCCGCGACAACTTCCTCTCCGGCTCGTTCGATCCCGGCTTCCGCATCCGGCTGCACCTCAAGGACCTCAAGAACGCGCTCGAGCTGGGTCGTGACGAGGGTGTGGCCCTGCCGGCCGCGGCCACCGTCGAGCAGCTCATGCGCGCGGCTCTCGCGAACGGTCGAGGGGAGTACGACCACTCCGGCCTGGTGACGGTGCTGGAGGACCTCGCCGACAGCCGAGTCTCGGAGGCAGCCGCCGGCGACTGACCTGATCACACCCGAGTCTCAGAGCCGGCGAGTGGCTCGGGCTGGGGCGGCTGCGCGACGCTCCACGACAGCCCTCAGCGCCTCGCGTTCGGAGCCGGGATTCGGTAGCATCGGAAAAACCCCAGTTGGAGTCGTCAGCCGTGGCCAAGTATGTCTTCGTGACCGGTGGAGTCACCTCGTCGTTGGGCAAGGGCATCACCGCCGCGTCGATCGGCCGCCTGCTCAAGAGCCGTGGCCTCTCGGTCTCCATCATGAAGTTGGACCCGTACGTCAACGTCGACCCGGGGACCATGTCCCCGTATCAGCACGGTGAGGTCTTCGTCACCGACGACGGCGCCGAGACGGACCTTGACCTGGGCCACTACGAACGCTTCATCGACGAGAACCTGAGCCAACTGGGCAACGTCACCACCGGCCGCATCTACCAGTCGGTCATCGCCAAGGAGCGGCGCGGCGATTTCCTCGGCGGCACCGTGCAGGTCATCCCCCACATCACCAACGAGATCAAGGAGCGTATCGCGCGCGTGGCGCGTGACGGCTCCGCGGACGTGATCATCGTGGAGGTCGGCGGCACCGTCGGTGACATCGAGTCGCTGCCCTTCCTCGAGGCCATCCGCCAGATGCGCAAGGACGTCGGCCGCGACAACGTGCTTTACGTGCACGTCACGTTGCTGCCGGCGCTCGCCGCCACCGGTGAGCTCAAGACCAAGCCCACACAGCATTCGGTCAAGGAACTGCGCAGCATCGGCATCCAGCCCGAGATCATCGTCGCTCGCAGCGACCACTACGTCGATGACGAACTGCGCGAGAAGATCGCCCTCTTCTGTGACGTCAACGTGGACGCGGTGGTTCCGGCCGCCACGGCCGACACGATCTACGAGGTCCCCCTCCAGTTCGAGGACTGGGGCCTGGGCGACCTGGTTGTCCAGCTGTTGCGGCTCGAGGACCAGGTGCACGAACCCGATCTCGCCGGCTGGCGCGCACTGGTCGATCGCATCAAGGCGCCCAAGCCGGAGCTCGAGATCGCGCTCGTGGGCAAGTACATCGCGCTGCCCGATGCCTACATGTCGGTGACCGCCGCACTCGACCATGCCGGCTGGGCCCAGGACTACGACATCAGGGTGCGCTGGGTCGACTCCGAATCGCTCACCGAGGACGACTACGAAGCGAAGCTTTCGGGTGCGGCCGGCATCGTCGTGCCCGGTGGGTTCGGCCATCGCGGCATCGAAGGCAAGCTGCTGGCGGCACGCTACGCCCGGGAGCACCGGGTGCCGTATCTGGGGCTGTGCTTGGGTCTGCAGTGCGGCGTCATCGAGTTCAGCCGCGGTGTGCTGGGCAAGGACGACGCCAACTCCACCGAGTTCGACCTCTTCACCGAGGCGCCGGTCATCGACTACATGCCGGACCAGCGGGACATGGAGGAGAAGGGCGGCACCATGCGCCTGGGCCTCTATCCGGCGAAGCTGCAGCCCGGTACCAAGGTGGCCGAGGCCTACGAGAACGCGGAGCTCATCTACGAGCGACACCGCCATCGCTTCGAGGTCAGCAACAGCTACCGCGAGGCGTTGGAGGAGGCGGGCATGCTGCTCGCCGGTCAGTCACCCGACGGACGGCTGGTCGAGATCATCGAGCTCCAGGACCACCCCTGGTTCGTGGCCAGCCAGTTCCACCCCGAATTCAAGAGCCGCCCCGAGAAGCCGCATCCACTGTTCGCCGGCTTCGTGGAGGCGGCCATCGCGGAGTCTGGCTCGTCGCCGGTCGCTGTGTCGGTCGAGACCCCGGTCGAGGTTGCCGAACAGGCCTAGCGCGGTGGCCGGTCCGGACTGACGACGACAGCGAAGTCCGGCGGCACCAGGTCGGTGCCCTCAGGCGGCTCCGGACCGTTCCAGATCAGGGTCTCTGGTGCGATGTCGGCGCCATCGGCGAGCCATGCGGCGGTACCGCCGTCGACGACCACTTGGGCAAAAGCCTCGTCACTCGCCGCGATCCGTTCGAAGACTGGTCCCCACATGAGACCGGAAACATCTCGGACCACGACCTGCCCGTTCGAGAGCGTGAGACGCAGGCACCTGCCGGGCAGTGGTTCAACGTCGACGACGTCAAGCATCTCCAACATGGACAGCATGCTAGCGAAGCGGCTCGATGCGGTCGAGTGGCAGACGTCGCGTGGCAAGCGTCCAGTCACGCTCGAGCTCCCGACGGTGGCTTGATGCCCACTCGGCGACCAACCTGAGTGCTCGGGGCGGCAGCCGACCTCTGAGCACCGCGCAGTCTGAGATCGCGATCCGCGCCCTGTATTCACCGTAGCGAGCATGGAAGTGCGGTGGCTCGTGGTCGTCCGGATACATCGTGATGACGATGCCGTAGAAGCGACAGATCTCGGGCATCGACGGACGTTACGCACGCCGTCTTCACTGCCATATCATCCGGACTTCGCCGGCACTTGGGCCCGCCGTACAATGGCCGCACAGACCCGCATCACTCCCTGAGGAGCCCACGAACCCATGAAGCTGTTCCTGGATACCGCTGTCATCGACGAGATCCGCACCGTCCATAGCTGGGGCGTGCTCGATGGCGTGACCACCAACCCCTCGCTCTTCGCCAAGGCCGGCGGCGGCAGCTACGAAGAGGTACTCGAGGAGATCTGTGGCATCACCTCCGGTCCGGTCAGCGCCGAGGTCATCGCCGACGACCTCGAGGGCATGCTCAGCGAAGGGCGCAAGTTCGCCAAGATCGCGCCGAACATCGTGGTCAAGGTACCCATGACCGAGACCGGCCTGACGGCCATCTCGACCTTCGCCGAAGAGGGCATCAAGACGAACTGCACGCTCATCTTCAGCACGGCCCAGGGGCTGCTCGCGGCCAAGGCCGGCGCCACCTACCTGTCCCCCTTCGTCGGTCGCCTCGACGATATCGCCCAGGAGGGCATGGACATGGTCCGCGAGTTGGCTGCGCTGCTCATGGTCCAGGAGTTGGACGCGGAGATCATCGTGGCCTCCACGCGATCGCCGCGGCACGTCGTCGATGGTGCCCTCGCCGGTGCCACGGTCGCGACCGTGCCCTTCAAGGTCGTGGCCCAGATGGTCAAGCACCCGCTGACCGACAAGGGCATCGCCCAGTTCGAGGCCGATTGGGCCAAGGCCCAGGCCGAGCTCGCCGCCAAGGGCTAGCCGCCGGGCGGCTCCTCCGCCATCAGCCCGCCCACCGATGCCCTGGGCGCCTACGATGCCGTCGGCGCCTACATCGACCGAGCCGAGCCCCGGGTGACGTCTGACGGACTCCGGGGCTCACGATTTCGCCGAGAGCACCTGACGCGAAGCTGCACCGTCAGGCCATGGAGCGCATGGGGGCGCTCATGATGTGGTCTTGTGGCCACGCGTCGCCCTGGTCGACGGTCGGGGTCCTCGTAGCCACCTCTGGCACGGATGAGCGCCCGCTGACCGCAGATCCCGTGTCCGCTGCGCGTCATCGCGTCAGGAGTACATCCCTCCGGCCGGGTGAAGAGTGGCTCGACCGCGAAGTCGCTGCCATGCTGAGCGGTTGGGACAGACGGACTGACCATGGCCAAGACCTCCGCCGACGATCGCCAACTCTCGCATCGAGCTGGCCACTGCGCCGCCTCTCGCGAGCGTTGGCGTGATCATCATTCCTCGGCTCTATCAGACTCCCGAGGAGCAGATGGCGCAAGAGACCCAGGTCACATCGTCACGATGCAGCAATGGTGTGGGGCCCACAGGAAGTCGCATCAATGAGGCGAAGCGTCGCGATGTTCGAGGCCCGAATCGGGCACGGCCATGCCCTCAGCGACAAGGGAGTTCTGGGTTCAAGGTGTCGCGATGTGGTCTGAGCTGCAGTCAGCCGAGGCATCCGCGACCGAGCCTGGGAACAAGCCGGAGGCGCTGGCTCGACAGGGGCTCTGCGCGTCATCGCAGAGCCCCCTGTCAGCGATCAGCGGGTGAACTCGTAGACGGTGTTCGTCACGTCCTCGGTCACGTAGATCGAGCCGTTGGGACCGACCGCCACCCCAGTGAGCATGCCGAACGGAAGGGCGCCCGGAGTGACTCGTGCCCCGAGATCCAGCCCTTCGATGACCGGCGTGACCGCGCCGCTGGCCAGATCGATGGCTGACACGCGATCCAAGCCCTCTTCGACGACAAGCAGGCGATCACCATCGAGCGCCAGCCCCTCCGGGAAGGCAAGGTCGGTAGCGAGCGGGACCGCATCACCATCGGACGGGACGGCGAAGACCGTGCCCTGGGCCCAGTCGGCCACGTACAGGGTGTCCCCGTCGGAAGTCAGGCCGGTCGGCAGCACGAGTCCGCCGATCAACTCATCGCCGGTCGTCGCATTCACGACGTTGTTGCCGTCGGGCAGGCCGCCCTGCGCGGCCACGAGTGCATCACCGTGGCGGATGGCGTTCAACGGCACCGCGAGCGTGCGGATATCTTCGGCCACGGCGCCGGTGACAGGGTCGAACACCTGTACCGCGTTCGAGAACCAGCTGGTGCTGATGAGCTCGTCCCCATCTGCCGACAAGCTGAACCCCGTCGCCGGCTCCATGCCCGGCGGGTCGTAGCGATCGTAGAACGTCGTCACCACCTCGCCGTTCGCGCCGATCCCGCGGATCGAGAACGGATCGGCCGCGACCCAGACCGTGCCGTCGGGAGTGATCGCGACACCAGACGGGGACGGCCAGCCGGCTTCGTTCAGCGGCTCGACCTCACCACCCGGGCTCCAGCGCAGGATCTGTCCGTCGCTCGAGGCCGCGGTGAAGATGCGGCCTGCCGAGTCGAAGGCCATGTTGTCAAGCGTGCCCTCGATGTCGAGGAGCACCTCGTGGTCTCCGCCCTCCATGTCGACCTTGAGAATCTGACCCTCGGCGAGATCGACGACGTAGAGCTGACCCGATGAGTCGAACTTCACCGCGGAGGGGATACGGAAGCCCTCAGCCACGATCTCTGCCGTCGGCTCTTCGGCATCGACATCGACGCGGGCGATGGCCCCGCCGAAGAACAGCGGTCCATACAGGAGGCCGTCTGGGCCGAAGTCCATGCCGTTCATGCCGACCAAGTCCTCGATGACCACCCGGGGCGGCTCCACGAGCTCCGGATCCAGCTCGTACAGTCCGTCGCCCATGAAGTCACGAGCCACGAAGAGTCGGCCATCATCCGACATCGTGATGGGATTGACGCCCGGTCCTACCTGCTGGGTCGTGAAGGTACCGTCGGGCTTGAGCATGCCGACGTTGCCGGCGAGGAGCTCGGTCCAGTAGATCGTGCCATCGTTCGTGACGAACACGTCATCGGGGCCGTGGACACCTCGCTCAGGGCCGATGCGATCGAGGATCTCGCCGGTGTCGGGGTCCTGGACCGTGATCTCGTCACCGCCCACGCTCGCGGCGTAGACCTTGCCATCCGGTCCGACGTAGGTGCCGTTCGACCCCTTGAGGATGGATGCGCGCCAGACGGGGGCGCCATCCTCGGGGCTGTAGGGCTCGGTGGCCACCTCGTCCTGTGCCGCGACGCCGGCAGATGCCAGCATCAGGGTGACGACCGTGGCTAGCGCGATGAACTTACGCATGCGTGCGCTCCCGCTTTGCATGGTCGCGCTGTCGGCGGCTCATCTGGTCACTCGGCACGGCCACCACTGCTGATTCTCTCACTCGCGTCGAGGTCACCCTGAACTGTGACGGTGGTCCGACGCGTGGTACCGCGCCGGCACCGCTGACTATCTGGTGCTATCAGCCGATATGGTCGACACGGGCGACGCTTGACTGCAGAGGCCGGAGGAACGGGCCGATATGCCTGATGGTTGACCAAGTCCGCTCGCGTGCTACTATCCGATTCGTCCCCACCCCACCGTCCGACGCCTGACCGGCTCACGGCTGGTCCATGCGCGACCGGGGGAGCTGAGGACACCCATCTCCACGCTCGCTACCGCATGCGCCCAGCGCTGCTGTCCGTCGAGCGGTCACCCCGATGCCGTAAGGAACGAAGCCCCGGATATGGACATCAAGGAACTCGAGAAGAAGGACGCCGGCGAGCTGGCCAAGATCGGCGGGGACCTCGACGTCGCTGACGCCGAGGGGATGCAGCGTGAGGAGCTCGTCGAGCAGATCATGCAGCGCCAGTCAGAGCAGAAGGGTCAGAAGTATGCGGCCGGCATCCTCGACATCGTCGAGGACGGCTACGGCTTCATGCGACGCCGCGGCCTCATGCCCAGCCCGGACGACGTCTACGTCAGCTCCAGCCACGTGCGCCGCTTCGGCCTGCGTGCCGGAGACCGCGTGGCCGGCATCCCGCGCTCGCCCAAGAAGGGTGAGAAGTACTGGGGCCTCGTCCGCGTCGAGACCGTCAACGGCATGGACCCCAACGATGCCAGGCGTCGGCCTCACTTCGATGAGCTCACCCCCATCCACCCCTACCAGCTCATCAACCTCGAGCACGACCCCGAGAACCTGAGCCAGCGCCTGGTCAACATCGTCAACCCCATCGGCAAGGGCCAGCGCGCGCTCGTCGTCAGCCCGCCCAAGGCCGGCAAGACGATGCTGCTCAAGAACATCGCCAACGGCATCACCACCAACTACCCGGAGATCCTGCTCATGGTCGCGCTCATCGGCGAGCGCCCCGAGGAGGTCACCGACATGCGCCGCTCGGTCAAGGGCGAGGTCATCAGCTCGACCTTCGACGAGCCGACCGAGAACCACACGCACGTCGCCGAGATGGCCCTGGAGATCGCCAAGCGTCAGGTCGAGTCCGGCCGCGACGTGGTCATCCTGCTCGACTCCATCACCCGCCTCTCGCGCGCCTACAACCTGGCCCTGCCGCCGTCCGGCCGCACCCTCACCGGCGGTATCGACCCGGTCGCGCTGTATCCCCCCAAGCGCTTCTTCGGCGCCGCTCGCAAGCTCGAGGAAGGCGGCTCGCTGACGATCATCGCGACCTGTCTCGTCGACACCGGCTCGCGCATGGATGACGTCATCTACGAGGAGTTCAAGGGCACCGGCAACAGCGAGCTCATCCTCGACCGCAAGC
Organism: uncultured Chloroflexia bacterium; assembly: GCA_963752475.1. Classification (GTDB taxonomy): domain Bacteria; phylum Chloroflexota; class Limnocylindria; order Limnocylindrales; family CSP1-4; genus JAFMJV01. The sequence continues at coordinate 380,383 of CAVVYR010000006.1, forward strand.
TGGCCGAGAAGCGCATCTATCCGTCGATCGATGTGCAGCGCTCCGGTACTCGCCGCGAGGAGCTCCTGCTCGAAGAGCCCGTGCTCAGGATGGTCTGGACCATGCGCCGCATGCTCAGCGCCGTCGGTACCAACGAGGGCATCGAGCTGCTGCTCAACCGCCTCAGCAAGACCGACACCAACGCCGAGTTCCTGGCCTCACTCACCCGCCAGGCGGCCAGCGAGGGTACCAACGGCAAGTAGGCCGGTCGGCCGCGTCGCTGGGCGCGCGGTCATACTGGCCTGACCGATGTTCCTCGACCAGGTCGACCTCACCGTCATCGCCGGCAACGGCGGCAACGGCGCCGCCACGTTCCGCCGCGAGGCCCATGTGCCCCGCGGCGGTCCCGATGGTGGTGATGGCGGCCGTGGCGGCTCCGTCTACCTCGTCGTCGACGTGGGTCAGACGATGCTCATCGACTACCGCTACAAGCACCACTTCCGTGCCCAGCACGGAACACCCGGGCAGCGCTCGCGCCGCCACGGCAAGACCGGTGGCGACCTGGAGCTGGCGGTCCCACCCGGCACCACCATCTACGACGCGGTGACGGGCGACCTCATGGCCGACCTCGTCTATCCGGCCCAGCGGGTGATGGTCGCTCGCGGTGGACGTGGCGGTCTGGGCAACACCCACTTCGCTACCTCCACGCACCAGGCCCCCAAACATGCCCAGAAGGGTGAGCCCGGCGAGGAGCGCCGCCTGCGCCTGGAGCTGCGGCTCATCGCCGACGTCGGCCTGGTGGGGCTGCCCAACGCGGGCAAGTCCACGCTACTGACCGCGCTCACCGCGGCCACGCCCAAGATCGCCAACTACCCCTTCACCACCCTCGAGCCCAACCTCGGTGTGCTCGACCTCGCCGTCGATGATCCCCTCGACGACCGCCGCCCCACGCTGGCCGACCTACCCGGGCTCATCGAGGGCGCCAGCGCCGGTGCCGGCCTGGGCCATGCCTTCCTGCGCCACGTCGAGCGTACGCGCGTGCTGGTCCATGTCGTGGACATGTCCGAAGGCGACCCCGAGCGCGACTACCAGGTCATCCGCGACGAGCTCGAGGCGCGCGATCCGGCTTTGCTCGAGAAGACGACCCTGGTCGTGGCCAACAAGATGGACCTCGACCCCGACCCGGAGCTGGTGCGGGCGTTCACGGACGCTCGTGCAGGGGAGGGCCTGGAGGTCGTGCCCGTTTCGGCGGCGCTGTCCGAGGGGCTCGTCGAGCTGCGTGCGGCACTGGCCAAGCTGCTACCGACCGACGAGGAACTGGGCGGGCCCGGCGAAGCCACCGGCGTCGTCGTCCACCGCTATGACCCGACCGAGGAGGGCTTCGTCGTCGAACGCGAGCCCGGCGGCGTGTGGGCCGTCGAGGGCCGGCGCGTGGAGCGGCTCGTGGCCCAGACGGACTTCGAGAACGAGGAATCTGCCGCCCGCTTCCAGCGCGAGCTGGCCAAGATGGGCCTCGTGGACAGGCTGCGCGACGCCGGCGTGGAGGCGGGTGACACCGTCCGTATCGGCGACACCGAGCTGGAGTGGGGCGCGGAGCCCGGAGCCTGGGTGTGACCGGGGCGCCTCGCGCGTTCGGGATCATCGGGGGCACGTTCGATCCGCTCCACCTGGGCCACCTGGCGTTGGCCGACGAGGCGCTCCATGAGCTCGAGCTGGACCATCTCCTCTTCGTGCCCAACGCGGACCCGCCGCACAAACAGGGTCAGGCGGTGACGCCGGCTCGCCATCGAGAGGCCATGGTGGCGCTGGCCATCGAGCCCGAGCCCAGGTTCCGGCTCTCGCGCATCGAGCTCGAGCGCGAAGGTCCCAGCTTCGCCGTCGATACGGTGGCCCAGCTGGCCGAACGCTCACATGCCGAGGGCCGACCCGAGCCGTGGTTCGTGATGTCCGCGGAGACGCTCGATGGCTTCGATGCCTGGCGTGAGCCGGAGCGCATCCTGGAGCTGTGCCGGCTGGCGGTGGGACCACGCCCCGGTGCCGAGCCGCTCGATCACGGCTGGGTCGCGGAGCACCATCCCGGGCGTGAGAGCCGGTTCGTGTTCCTGCCGGGACCGGAGCTCGACATCGCCTCGACGGACATCCGCGAGCGTGTCGCCACCGGCGCGCCCATCACCGACCTCGCGCCCGAGGTCGTCATCGACTACATCGAGGAGCACGGCCTGTACCGGGGAGGGGAGGCATGAGCGAGGTCCGTACCATCGGCCTGCTCGGTGGCATGAGCTGGGAGTCCAGCATCGAGTACGAGCGCATCATCAACACCGAGGTGCGATCGGCGCTCGGCGGCGTGCATTCCGCGAGCCTCCTCGTCCGTTCGTACGATTTCGCCCAGATCGAGCGCCTGCAGGCCGAGGGGGACTGGGATGGCGCCGGTGCGGTGCTGGCCGCCGATGCGCGCCGGCTGCAGGACGCGGGTGCCGGACTCATCGTGCTCTGCACCAACACCATGCATCGCTGCGCGGAGGCCATCGAGGCTGCCGTCGACGTACCCTTCCTGCACCTTGCCGATGCCACCGCGAGGGCCGTGATCGCGGCCGGCGTGGAACGAGTCGCCTTGCTGGGCACGCGCTACACCATGGAGCAGGACTTCTATCGTGCGCGCCTCGAGCGTCGCGGGCTCTCGGTCATCGTGCCCCATGAGCCCGACCGCACCCTCGTCCACGAGGTCATCTACGACGAGCTCGTGCAGGGCGTGGTCTCGCCCGTCTCACAGGCCGGATACCTCGAGGTCATCGGACGCCTGGTCGAGCGGGGCGCACAGGGAGTCATCGCCGGCTGCACCGAGATCGAGCTGCTGGTCGGTCCCGATGACGTCGAGGTGCCGTACTTCCCGACGACGGCATTGCATGCACACGCGGCCGCGAGCTGGGCGCTGGGTGGACGGGACGAGGCATGATGGAAGCCGATCAGCAGACGCAGGAGGATCCGACAGCGGTGAACGACGAGCAGGCCACGACGCCGACCAAGCCCGGGGAGGCCGTCAGCAGCGCTCCCGATCCACGCGAGGCGGCGAAGCCGGGCCTGCCTGCGGGTCGGTCGAAGGACGAGGAGCGGCCTCGACCGGCCGTCGTCGATGCGGTCGACGAGGACGTCCTGGCCATGGCCCACAGGATCGTCGACCTGGCCTCGGACAAGAAGGCCAGCGACATCGTCTTGCTCGATGTGCGCGGTCAGACCACGATGACCGACTACTTCGTCATCTGTTCGGGTGCCTCCGATCGTCAGCTCAACGCCATCGCCGACGGCATCATCGTCGGGCTCAAGGACGACGAGCTGCCGCCGGTCTCACGCGAGGGCGATGCCAGCTCGCATTGGCTGCTGGTCGACTTCGGCGGCGTCATCGTGCACGTCATGAGCAAGCCCGAGCGCGAGTTCTACCAGCTCGAGAAGCTGTGGTCGGAGGCCTCGTTGCTGGTGCACGTCGTCTGACGCAGCCCGGGTGTTGACGCCGCGCACCAACCCGTACCGTACTCATCTACCCCCTCGATGTGACCTCTCGTGGTACCACCGGGGCATGGGGGCAGCCCGAGCGCATCCGTAGCATCGGTGCTCGAGTCGATCGGAATGAACCGATCGTCGAGCAGAGGTTCGATGGAACGATGACGTGGCTTCGGGACAACTGTCCGCAGTGCGAGCGCCAACTGGTCAACTCGCGCTTCGACACCACGTTCCGCATGCCAGACGGCGACGAGCGTCTGTGCTTCGCGGTGCCGGCTGCACTCTGTGCCGACTGCCATCAGCTCTACCTGGACCCCGACCTGCTCGAGGTGCTCGATATCCCCGACGGCCGCTGCGTGTTCGCCATCGAATCCGATGGCGTGACCCAGGAGCGCGCGACGCAGTTCCCGGTCTGACAGCCCTCTCGCTACTCCCTCGCTGAGCCGGGTCCTCGACCCGGCTCTCGTGCTGTCCGGGGGGCCATTCGCTGGCCGGCGATGCGGGCCCAGCGGGTCGACTGCACGAGGTAGACGCCGCCCGTGACGAGTGCGATGCCGAGCAGACCGAAGGCGCCTGGCGCCTCACCCAGGAAGACCCAGGCGAGGACGGCGATCTGCACCAGCATGGTGTTGTTGATGGCCGCCGACTCGATCGCCGTCAGGCGCTGAAGCGACAGGTTCCAGAGCGTGAAGGCGAAGGCGGTGTTGACCACGGCCAGCCAGACGATGATGAGCCAGCCACGTGCGGAGATCGAGGGGAAGCCCTCGAGCCCGATGGCCGTGAACGCCAGTGCGCCGGCACCGATGGCCATGCTGATGGCGGTGATGGAGATGGCCGGCAACCGACCCTCACGGTTGACGCTGCGTCCGATGACCGAGGCGGCGACGTTGGCGAAGAGCGCGGTGATCGCCGCGATCATGCCCGCTGTCGTCGCGCCCAGGTCGCCGGCGAAGTAGAGCAGGGCGCCGAGCGCCACCAGGCCCGTGCCCAGGAGCTGTACCCGCGTGGGCACCTCCGAGAGCGTCACTGCGGCACCGGCGGCCACGAGCAGCGGCGTCAGCGAGAGGACCAGGCTGGTGGTCGCAGCGGGCTGTTCGTCGAGGGCCACGAACTGGGCCCCCTGGGTCAGCGCGTACATGACCAGTCCGAGCACGATGAGCCGGAGCAGGAATCCGCGTCCGACGTCGTAGTCGAACCGGCGCCTTCGCTCGCGCACGATGACGAAGCCCACGAGCACGATGGCGGCCAATCCGTAGCGCAGGGCTGCGAACATCACCGGCGGCAGGCCCTCGTCGTCGAGGCCCCAGCGGATGAGGATCCACGAGGATGACCACAGGACCGTGACGAGGAGCGCCAGCCAGACCGCGACCCGATGGGACCGCAGCTCGATGCGCGCCGGGACCACCGTTAGCGGGCGGCCGCCGCGGCGTGTCGGGCGATCCAGGTCTGGACCGCGAGGGCATCGATCGACTCGGACACCTGCAGCGTCGAGCCATCGAGGGCGATGCCCTTCGAGCGCAGGTCGAGTGCGAGCAGCTCCACGAGCGCTGCATCCAGCGCCGGGCCGGACCAGTTGCGTGCCTGTTCGGCCAGCTTCTTGGCCCGGAACGGCTGCAGCCTGAGCTCCTTCACGATCTGCGGGGGTTTGGTGCCTGCGTCCATGAGCTCGCGCATCAGGATGAGGTCACGAAGCCGCCGGTGGATCTGTGTGATGAGCACGGGCAGCGGGGTGCCGTCGCTGAGCAGGCGCTCAGCGAGGGTCGTGGCGACGCCACCGGCGCGGGTACCGACGGCATCAAGGAAGGCCCAGGTGGAACCCGGGATCGACTCGCTCACGAGGGCGTCGACGTCTTCGTGAGCGATGGACCCGCCCGGCTTGTACAGCGCCAGCTTCTCGAGCTCGCCATTGGCCAGCTCCGTGCGTCGCCGGCGATCGACGTCCGACTCCCGGATGTGGCCGCCGACGCGCTCCGCGAGCAGGCGCGCGGCCTGTGGCTGCAGCTCGATGTCGAGCTCTTCCGCCCGGCTGACCAGCCACGGCTCGAGTCGGCCGGCCCCGGGTGTCTTGAACTCCTGCGAGACACCACCGGCGTCGGCGATGGCATCGCGCAGGGCGCCGCGGGCCGCGGGGCTCTTGGCACCCGACGCGGTGAGGTCGGTGACACAGAGGGCGTTGCCCGGCGGGACCGTGGTCACCAGCCCGATGAGTCGCGCCCGTGCGGTCTTCTCGGCCAGCAGCCCCGCTGGCTGCCGCACGATCACCAGGGTGCCCGCGCCGAAGAGCGGCGCCATGCCCAGATGCTGTTCGATGCCGTCAAGGGCCCTGGCACGACGCTTGGCTACCGAGGCCGAACCGCTCTCCTCGCCGGCATCGTCGTCGAGGCTGGCGCGGAAGACCTCCATTGGCTCGCCCGGTGGCGAGATGCGCTCGGTGTAGTCGCGGGCCGCTCGCTCGATCATGAACGCGTCCTCACCCCAGAAATAGGCCAGCGGCGGGGTCTCGCTCATGCGGCGGAGGGGTCGGCCGGTGTCCCGAATACGGGCAGCCCGTCGACCGACTCCTGCGGCAGCTCGGCGGGTCGCTCGCTACCGAAGGCGCGGCTCATGGCGTCATCGACCCAGCGCAGCCGCTCGACATCGGTGGGCTCGATGCCGATGGCGGTGCACAGTCCGGCTTCGAGGCGCTGTGCCACCAGGAACGCCTCGTCCAGCTTGGCGCGGTATTCGGGGTGCTTGCGGCGCCAGCGATCGAAGCGTTGCTCCAGCGAGACGACACGCTGCGTGGCGCGCTTGTCCGCGTAGGTCACGATGCGCTCCTCGAGCGGAGCCTCGGTCAGCCAGGCTTCGGCGTCGGGATCGGTGAAGCGGGTCACCGGATGGGCGATGAGCGTGCGTGCCAACTCCGGATGCCCGGCCTCGGTCAGCCAGGCTGCGCCGGCAGCGCCATGACCCAGCTCGCGCACGGGGTGGCCCGGAGGTAGCGCCTTGTCCACGTCGTGGAGGAGCGCGGCCGTTTCCGCCAAGCGCCGGTCGACCGCGAGACCTGCGCGCGAGGCGCGGTAGGCCAGGAACGAGGTGACCTCGGCCACGACCGTCATGTGTTGCAGCAGGCGCGGCGAGGGAGAGGTCGAGACGAGCAGGGAGAGTGCTTCGGTTCGGGTGGGTACCGCCATCAGGTCGAATGTAGCAGGGGTCCACGGGACTGGTGGTCGAGATGGCGGTTCGGCCGCGGCCGCCCGGGCAGGCATGCGGCAGCCGACCGGTCATCGACGAGGCCGTCACACGAGCTACGCCGTCGAAGCCGACCGAGAGCGTGCCCTGGGTATCCGTCCGCCAGACCTCCGCTTCGACCGCGGCCAGCCGCTGCAGCGTGGCGTAGGCAGGATGGCCGTAGCTGTTGCCATGCCCGGCACTGATGGCTGCCAGTCGGGGCTCGAGGACGTCGAGGATGGGCCGGCTCGAGGCCGTGGCGCTGCCGTGATGGGCCACCTTCAGCAGGTCCCAGCGATGGCCGTCATCGGGGATGATCTCGAGCAGGTCCGCGTCGTGGTCATCCTCGAGGTCTCCGGTGAGCAGGATGCGTTGCCGGCCCAGGCTCACGGCCAGCACGATCGAGGTGCCGTTGATGGCGCGACCGTCGGTGATGATGCGATCGGGGATGGTGTGCTCGGGCGGCCAGAGCACATCGACCCGAGCCTCACCCAAGGCGAAGGAGTCGCCCTGGAGCAGGCGCATCCTGCGGATGCCTCGTCGTTCGGCAGCAGCGCGTAGTTCGAGCACGCCGGCACCTTCGGAGTTCATCTCGGTCTCGAGGAGCCGGCTCACGCGGTAGCGCGGCGACAGGCCAGCCAGTCCGCCCGAGTGGTCCTCGTGTGGATGGGTCAGCACGGCCAGGTCGATGTGCCGGTCCCATGCCGGGATGCGCTCATCGAGTCGACGCACCAGCAGGTCCGGGTCGGGCCCGCCATCGACGAGCAGGCGGGTACCGTCACCGGCCTCGAGCAGGGTCGAGTCACCCTGGCCGACATCGAGCACGCTGACCCTGAGCTGGGGACCGGGTCTTGCGACGAGCGCGACGGACGTGGCCGCGACGAGCAGGACGGCGACGACCACCACGGGGAGACGGCGGCGGCGCGATCCCGGCAGCGGCGCGGGTCTCGACGGCTGCCAGGGTCGCGGGGTGCGGCTCGAGGGGCCACGGACGTGTCGCAGCGCGAGTGCCAGGGCCGCCCCCGCGACGGTCGCCCCGACCAGGTCGAACGGCGGAAGCAGCTCAACGTTGGCGAGCGGTACCTGTGCCAGGATGCCGGCGCCGCGGGTCATCGCCGTGAGCGGGATCCACGCCGCGACGAGCAGCGGTGCCAGCACCAACGCCGTCAGCGAGCCGGTCACGAGTGGGCCCACCAGCATTCCGACCGCGGCCCCGAGCATGGCCAGCGGCACGATCGGCGCCACCAGCAGGTTGGCCAGCGGTGAGATGAGCGACAGCCGCCCGAAGTGGAGCAGGATCAAGGGCAGCGTGGAGAGCTGGGCCGCCAACGACACGCCCAGGGTCTCGTCGAACCAGCGCGGGGTGCGGCCGCGCGTCAGGCGCTTCACGGTCGCCTCAGCCGGCCCGCCGAGCGCGAGCAGACCAGCGGTCGCCGCCAGCGAGAGCTGCAGCCCGATGTCATCGATCATGCCTGGCTGGGCCAGCAACAAGCCCCAGCAGGCGAGCCCCAGCGCCGCCACCGCACCCGAAGGCCGGCCGCTCTCCCGCGCCACGATGACGACACCACCCATGACTGCGGCACGGATGACGCTCGCCTCAGCGCCTGCGAGGATGGTGTAGACCACGATGGCCACGATGACGATGAGGCTGCGCGGACGTCGTCCGAGCCCCGTCGCCCGCAGCATGGCCGTGGCGATGCCGGCCACGAGCGCGATGTTCCAGCCGCTGATAGCGACCACGTGGGTGAGGCCGGTGACGGTGAAGTCGTCGGCGGTCTCGCGACTGACGCGCTCTCGCAGGCCGATGAGGATGCCCGATGCCAGCCCGGCCTCCGGCTCGGGGATCGCTCGCGAGAGCGTCTCGTCGAGACCCCAGCGGAGGCTCTCCACGGCGGCGGTGAAGCCGCCGTCACTGCCGACGAGCCGCAGTGCGTGGCCCTTGAGTGTGCCGGCGGCGCCGCGAGATTCGAGGAAGCCGGCGAAGCCCGGAGCGTCGTCGGGTGGCAGCTGCAGCGTCCCGCGGACTTCGACCGTATCGCCGGGCACGAGCGCCGGGTGTCGCGGCAACCAGGCGTAGACGAGCCACTCCCCGTCAGGCTCGGCGTCGAGGCGCACGAAGGCGCGTTGCTCAGCACCGGAGGGCGAGGAGACGTCGACGACCGAGCCGACCCACTCGCCGCTCCCTGGCTCGAGCGGTGGTGAGACCGACGCTCCGAGTACCAGCACGGCGCCGATCGCGCCCCGCAGCGCGACCGTCCCGAACGCCAGGAGCAGCGCGGTCGCTCCCGCGCGTCGGACGAGCCCGGCCATGAGTGCGCCGAGCAGCGCGGATATCGCCAGCGCCAGCGATGCCCATGCCGGCAGTTCGATCCGGTCGCTGCCGGTGAGCAGCGCCGCGAGGATGGAGCCGAAGGCGAGCCAGCCTGCCCGGGGCAGTCGAGGCATGCGCTGTCGCTAGCCGGCGCTGACGAGGCCCTTGATGTCCTCGTAGACCTTCTCGCCCACGATGCCCCGGCTACGCAGCTCACGGACGGCATCGAAGCGATCGTCAGCCCGGGTGTCGATGATCTTGCCCGCGGTCACCGGGCCGATCCCCGGGAGCGTCTCGAGCTCCGACTGGCTGGCCCGGTTGAGGTCGATGCGTCCATCATCCCTGGCCGCAGCGCGCGCCGACGGCCGGTCGACGCCCAGCTCCGGCACGAGCACCTTGGACCCGTCCTCGAGTGGCTGGGCCAGGTTCAGCGACTGGCTCGAGGCGGTCAGGTCCGCACGTGGCGCGAAGCCACCGGCAGCCTCGATGGCGTCACCGACGCGGTCTCCGTGACGCAGGCGGTGTAGCCCAGGCCGCACGACGGCACCGGCGACGTCGACGACGATCTCCGTCGACGCCGGCGCCGCGATGGGCGTCGTCTCGAACGTCGAGACACCCAGCGGCCTCCACTCGTGGCGACCCGTCGACTCCCACCGGCAGCGCTCCCAGGGCCAGGGCCACCAGGCCGGCGATCGCCATGCCGAGTCCCAGCCCACCGCACCCGGCAAGCGCCGGCGCGAGCCATCGCGGCATGACCCGACGCTGGTCCGGTCCTGGCTGGGCGTCGTTCGCATCGGCCGCGTCTGACGAGAACGCGCGCCACGGCGGCGTCGCCTGGTTCAAGCGATCGCTCCTGCCGGCGGGCGAGGGCGGGGCGGAGGTGGTCGCGCCCCGGGCTCCGTGGCCGAGAGTGCGGTCGGTCCCGGGGCGTGAAGAAAGGCTAGGGGGCGCCGCTTGGCGCCCCCTTATGCCTGCCTTCGGTGGGACTTAGACGAGTGCCTCCAGCGCCGGTCGCACCTCGGTCGCGAGCCGGCGCATGGTCTCCTGGTCGTACGGCGCCGGGAATCCGCAGATGAGGTGGCGGTAGCCCATCTCGACGAACGGCTTCAACTGCTCGGCGACCTCGTCGGGCTTGCCAGCGACCAGCCTTCTCGTGGGCACGTGACCCGATCCCGGCCGATCCTCGTCGAGGCAGGACTCACCGCGAGCCAGCAGCTCCTCGGCCACGGCCACGGCCTCGTCCCGGCTGTCGCGGATGACCACCATCTGGATCTCGGTCGTGCGCTCGATCGTCTTCTCGTTGCGCCCGAGTCGCTCGCAGTGCTCGCGCATGATCGGGTCGGACTTCTCGATGGTCTCGATGGGGTTGCCCAGGTTGTTCATGTCGGCGTACTGGGCCACCAGGCGCAGCGTGACCTTGGGGCCGGAGCCGCCGATCATGATGGGGATCCTCGACTGGATCGGCGCGGGCAGGTTGAGCGCCTCCTTGACGTCGTAGCGATCGCCCTCGTCGGATGACGGTCGCTCGCCCGCGAGCATGCCGGTGATGATCTTGAGCGAGTGCTCCAGCCAGCGCAGGCGCGTCCCCGGACGATCACCGAACTCGATGCCGAAGCCGGTGTGCTCGGGCTCCATCCAGGCGGCACCCATACCCAGCACGGCTCGCCCGTTGCTGATGTGGTCGATGGTCGTGATCATCTTGGCCACGAGCGCGGGGTTGCGGAAGGTGTTGGCCGTGACGAGGTGGCCGATGGTCGCACGCTTCGTCTGCGCCGCCACCGCGGCCATGGCCGTGTAGGTCTCGAGCGCCGGCCCTTCCCACGAGCCGATGATGGGGTACACGTGGTCCCAGGTGAAGAGCGAGTCGTAGCCGAGCTCGTCGGCTTCGATCATGGCCTCAAGGAAGCGGGGCCAATCGGTGTACTGGTTCCAGAGGTTGACGCCGAGCTTGATCGGCGCGTTCATGTCGGGCATCGGGGACTCCTTCGGGACTACTGGGCGAGATAGGCTTCGAGCTCCGGCCGCACCTCGGTCGCGAGGCGCTCGAGCGTCTCTTCGTCGTAGGGGGCAGGGAAGCCGAAGATGAGGTGGCGGTAGCCCTGGTCGAGGTAGGGCTTGCAATGCTCGACGATGTGCGAGGGATGGCCCACGGGCATGTCCGTCCAGGTCTTGGCGCCGCCGTTATCGGCGAAGACGTCAGCCATGACCGTGAAGGCCTCCTCGCGCGAGTCGCGGATGAAGGGTGAGCCCAGGCCGATCGTGCGCTCGATCGTCTGCTCGTCGCGTCCCACGTCCTCGCAGTGCGCGATGAGCGCGGCGTCCTTCTCGGGCAGATCGGCGGCTGCGCCGCCGAGGTTGTTCATGTCCGCGTACTGGGCCACGAGGCGCAGGGTCTTGCGTCGGCCGGACCCGCCGATGAGGATGGGCACGTGCTCCCCGATAGGTGCGGGCAGGTTGAGCGCCTCGCGCGTGCCGTAGCGCCCGTCCGTGGTGGGCCGCTCACCGTCGAGCATGCCGCGCATGATGGGCAGCGCCTCCGCCAACCAGCCGATGCGCTCGCCGGGGCTGCCCCCGAACTCCAGCCCGAAGGCCTCGTGCTCGGTCTCGAACCAGGCGGCGCCGATACCGAGGACGGCCCGACCGCCGGAGATGTGGTCGAGCGTGGTCACCATCTTGGCCACGAGCGCAGGGTTGCGGAACGTGTTCGCCCCGACGAGCAGGCCGATCGAGGCGCTCTTCGTCGTCGTCGCCACCGCGGCCATGGCCGTGTAGCACTCGAAGATGGGGCCTTCGTGGGAGCCCACGATGGGGTAGAGGTGGTCCCAGGTCCAGATACTGTCGAAGCCGAGCTCGTCAGCGCGCTGCTGTGCACGGAGGAACGAGGGCCAGTCGCTGTACTGGTTCCAGTTGTTGATGCCCAGCTTGAGCGGGGCGTTCATGTCGGGCATCGGTCTCTCCGTCTCAGCTGACCATGGCCTCGAGCCGCGGGCGAACCTCTGTCGCCAAGCGGACCATGGTCTCCTCGTCGTATGGCGCCGGCCAGTAGAAGACGAGGTGCCGATACCCGAGCTCGACGTAGCGCGCGAGCCACTCGAAGACGTCCTCTGGCGTGCCCGTGGGCTGGTTCTTCCAGGTCTCGCCTTCCTGGGCCGCGAAGATGGCGTCCTTGTCGCGGAAGGCCTGCGCGCGTGAGTCGCGGATGGTGGGCACGCCCACGTCGATGCTGCGCTCGATCGTCTTCTCATCGCGGCCGATGGCTTCGCAGTGGTCGATGAGGATGGCGTCCTTCTCGGCCACGTGGGCCGGCGAGCCGCCGATGTTGCACATGTCGGCGTACTCGGCCACGAGGCGCAGCGTGACCTTGGGGCCAGAGCCGCCGATGAGCAGCGGCATCCGCTTCTGGACCGGCGGCGGCACGTTGTAGGCGTCCTTGATCTGGTAGTGCGGGCCGCTCGAGCTGGGCTGCGTGCCGTCGAGCATGCCGCGCATCACCGGCAGCGCTTCCTTCAGCCAGCGCAGCCGCTCACCCGGGCCGCTCCCGAACTCGAAGCCGTAGCCCTCGTGCTCATGCTCGGCCCAGCCGGCACCGACGCCGAGGATCGCCCGCCCGTCGCTGATGTGATCGATGGTGGTGATGATCTTCGTCAACATCGCGGGGTTGCGGTACGTGTTCGAGGCCACCATCACGCTGATGGTCGGCTTCGAGGTCACCTCGGCGATGGCTGACATGACCGAGAAGGCCTCGAAGATGGGCCCGTCCGAGGGCTTGTTGGGCGGGTAGATATGGTCCATCGTCCAGAGCGACTCGTAGCCCAATCCTTCGGCCCGCAGGTGTGTGGCCTTGAAGGCCGGCCAGCCGGTGTACTGGTTCCAGATGTCGGCGCCGAGCTTGATGGGCGCATTCATGTCGGGCATCGGACGGACCTCGTAGGCTGCGGAAGGAGGCCTCGTCAGGCTAGCGCAGCCAGAGAGCCGCCGGGGCCTCAGTCGGTCGCGATAAGCTGGGCCACGACCTCGTTGAAGAGCGCGGGCCAGCCGAGATAGTCGAGCGAGCCGTACGTCCGCCCGAAGCGCGCGATGACGATGTCAGAGACCGGGTCGACGTAGATGAACTGACCGTGGTTGCCGATGGCGCTGAAGGCATCGCTGTCGGGCAAAGTCCACCAGAAGGCCTGGAGCTCCTCGGCCGGATCGTCCGTCGCGTCCACGGCTGTGGCCCACTCGACCCACTCGGCCGGCCCGACCTGCTCGCCGTTCAGGCGACCCTCATCGGCGAAGAGGAGCCCGAGCTTCATGAGGTCGACCGCACGGCCGTTGATGCCGCTCTCCATCTTCTCGAAGCCGGATTCCTCGCTGTCCAGGCTCCACGAGCCCTCGGCCTCGGCGCCGAACGGCTGCCACAGGCGGGACTCGAGGTAGGTGGCAACCGGCATCCCGGTCGCGCGATCGAGGATCATCCCGATGAGCAGCGGGTTGTAGTTGTTGTAGAGGAAGGTCTGGCCCGGTGGCTCAACGATCTCCGCGCTCAATGCCGACGCGCGCAGGTCCGGTGCGTAGTACGTCGCAGCTTGGTCGCCCCACGGCGGGAACTCTTCGTAGCGCAGGCCGGAGCTCATGTGGATGAGGTCGGCGATGGTGATCTCGGCGAAGCGTTCGTCACGCTCGAGCAGCTCAGGGATGTGCTCGGTCACCGCGTCGTCGAGTGAGAGCAGCCCTTCGTCGTCGGCGATACCTACGAGGGTCGATGCGAACGACTTGGCCGTGGAGAACGAGGTCTGGATCGACTCGCGGACGGCATCGCCGAAGTACTCCTCCAAGATGAGCCTGCCGTCGCGGGCGACTAGGAAGGCCTCGGTGTCATTCTCTGCGAGGAACTCCAGCAGCGGGGTGCCTTCGATCTCGATAGACATGACCGCAGCATCAGGCTGCTCCGGAGGAGACAGCTCGAGGGGTTCGTCGGCCGGGGCCAGCGTCCGCATCGGGAAGCGCTGCCAGTCGTCGGTGTCGGCTTCGAGCCAGGCGATGACGCGCGCGGTCTGGGAGGTGTCCGTGTTCGCCTGCGCCCAGGCATAGACGCCGACGACCGCCGGGGCGATGACGAGGACGACGAGCCCGAGGGCCTTCAGCCAGCGCATGGTGCGTGGAGCCTAGCTCGGTGCCGCCACCTAGCGGACGACGATGTTGACCAGCCGTCCACTGACGCGGATGACCTTGACCACGGTCTTGCCCTCGAGGTTGGCTCGCACCTTGGGCTGGGCGATGACGATCGCTTCGATCTCGTCCTGCGGCAGGCCAGGGGCGACCTGCACCTTGTCGCGCAGCTTGCCGTTGACCTGCACTGGGAGGCCAACCCATCACGCAAGCGGTCGGTCAGGTGACCAGATGTTTACACGCGAGGCTCATGAGGCTGCCGTGGATGAGGTTCCTGCCGATGCACGGTATCGGCGCGCATCGGCTGGGCCTCCTCTTCCTCCTCCTGCCGATGCACGGTATCGGCGCGCATCGGCTGGGCCTCCTCTTCCTCCTCCTGCCGATGCACGGTATCGGCGCGCATCGGCTGGGCCTCCTCTTCCTCCTCCTGCCGATGCACGGTATCGGCGCGCATCGGCTGGGCCTCCTCTTCCTCCTCCTGCCGATGCACGGTATCGGCGCGCATCGGCTGGGCCTCCTCTTCCTCCTCCTGCCGATGCACGGCACTCGTGCCGAGCCCGGACCCTGCTGCACCTGCGTGGCTGGCCGAGTGAGCTGCCTGTGCTGCTTGCTGCTCGGCCGGGCTGTTGGGAGAGCTGACCCGTGTGGGGCGGGTCGTCCCGGACTCGGCATGCTGCCTGACGTGCGTGAGTTCATGGCGCAGCATCGCCTGGCCCTCGGCTGAGCCCAGATGAGGGGCGTTGCCGGCCAGGAAGATATCTCGTCCGTAGGTGAAGGCGACCGCACCCAGCTCGCGACTCAACTGGGCCGCGGTGCCGTCGTCGTGGATACGCACATCTGCGCCGGCACTCGTAGACCGCGCTGTTCCCGCTGCCTCCGCGAGTGGTTTCCCGCTACCCAGCTCATTCTCGATCGTGTCGCTGGTCCTTGGGTCCAACAACTGACCCATGCCAGAGTTGCCGACCGTGCCTCGGACATCATCTACGGGCTCGTGATCCGCGCTCGTGCCGGGGTGTCGCTCCTGACGGGCCCTGTTGACGTGGTGCGGATCCGCGGCCATCCGCTCTCGGTCGTACGACATGGCCCGAGGGTGCGCTCTTCGGCGTGTCTTCGCTAGGTCCCCACAGGCCACGAGTCGTGCACGTCGATGTACCCGAAGGGGCAGATTCCGCTGGCTCGATATCAGGTGCAACGCGGGCACGACACCTTGCCGGATCGCCCATCGCCGGCTGGTGCCTTCGGCTTCGTCCGCCGTTGACGCCACGGCTCCCGTTGCCCAGAAGGGTGGACACGACAGGCCCCACGGACGACAATGTCCGCCTTGCTCAAGCACGCATGAGACGGCGATCGGAAGAGCAGGTCGATGTCACGGGCAGCTCGCTCTCAGGAAAGGCGGCGGCCGCTTGACGCTGTCAGTCGACGGCTGTCGACACCACGCATCGAACTGATGCCGATCGAGAGGCTCACGGCCCGTCTCGCTGCGATATGGGAGCACAGGATCGGTATCGTCGTCGCACCACCCGGCAGTGGCAAGACGACGCTGCTGGCCATGTTCGCCGAGCGTGTCGCCGATCCTGTGGCCTGGATCCGGTGCGACCGCTGGGATACGACCGAATCGGCGCTGGTCAGGCAGCTGGCGGACGCGCTCGAACCATGGATCGATGGGGCGGGCGACTGGACGGATGTGGACGATGCCACGGCGGGTCTCATCCGATGGGATCCCCGCCGAGCCCTCATCGTCATCGATGATTTGCACGCACTCGACGGCAGCCGCGCCGAGATGTGCCTAGAGCAACTGCTGGACCATCTGCCCGATGGGGTCCATCTGCTCGTTGCCTCGCGCACGCAGCCGGCATTCAATCTTTCGCGTCTCCGCCTGTCAGGCGATCTCCTCGAGATCGGCGCTGACGACCTGCGTCTCCGCACCTGGGAGGTAGAGCGGCTCTTCCGGGACCACTACCGCGAGCCGATGGCCCCCGAGGAGCTGGCTCGTCTGGCATGGTGGACACACGGCTGGGCGGCGGGACTCCAGCTGTTCCACCTGGCCACACGGGGCCGCCCCGCGGACGAACGGCGACGTGTGCTCGGCTCGCTTGGTCCCCGTTCGCGCCTGGCACGCCAGTATCTCGCCCAGAACGCGCTCGACCGCGTACCTGACGCACTCAGATCCTTCATGGTGCACTCGTCCGTATCCAGCCGTCTGAGTGGTCGCATCTGTGACCGTCTACTTGGCCGGACCGGAAGTGCGCGAGTCCTTGACGAGCTCGAGCGTCGGAGTCTGTTCACGACCAGGATCGACGAGGCCGGCAACTACCGCTATCACGAGGTCTTCCGCTCACACCTCCAGGGCGTACTCATGAGCGAGGTCGGAGAAGATGGCGCTCGCGCACGGTTCATCTCGGCGGGCGACATCCTCATGGAGGAGGGGACCGCTGCCGAGGCGCTGGAAGCCTACGTCCGCGCCGAGGCCTGGGAGGTCGTCGGACGTATCCTCGCCGAGCAGGGGCCGGCGATCGCTGACGAACCGTTCGGCTGGCTCGGCGTGCGCGCCATGGAGCCGCTGGTCGACGATCCCTGGTTGGCGCTTGCCGGCGCCCGACGGCTGCGGGCCGAGGGACGCTTCGGAGAAGCTGTGAAGGCCTTCGCGGTTCTGGCGGCCGACGTTCGGCAGATCGAGGCTGCTGCCGCGGCGGGTCGGGAACGCGCCGAGCTGCTGACCTGGCTGCAACCAGGGTCCGGCCGTGAGCCAAGGCCGATGACGTTCTGGTGGGCCGCACTGCGCCGAGCCGTCGCGGGATCCACGATCGACGTCGCAGAAGTGGCCGATCGCGGCATCAACGGGCAGCTGATGGCAGCACTCTGCTCGATCGTGGATGGCGACCTGGCAGCGGCAGATCGCCGATTGATGGCCCTCGAGAAGGTCGCCGATGCCGAAGGTGTTGCGCCTTGCATCGGGGCCATGGCGCGTGGGGCCATCGCCCTGCTGGGAGGCGACGAGGAAGGGATCATCGGCATCAACGGCGCCATCGGCGCTGCCGAGGGTCAGGGCTTCGACTGGGTCGCACGTGTGGGCAGCGCGCTGCTGGCTCTCAGTGGCAGGCTCGACTATCTCCATGAAGCAGCCCGCCTGGAGGACGCGGCTCGCACTCTTGGCGATCCATGGGGTGCGGCACTCGCATGCATCGGACGTGCCTGGGGAGCGTTGGTCGCCGCTTGCGGCTCCGGGCCAGTGAGTGAGCAATTCGAGCCTGTGGACCTCGCAGAGTCGGCGAGGCGGCAGTTCCGGGCACTGGAAGCGCCTGTGCTGGAGGCGTGGTCTGCATCGATCGCCGCCGTTGGCCGAGCCGTCACCGGCATGGACGGTCGAGCCGAGGCGACGGCTGCCGAGGCGTTCGCGAGCGCCATCGGCGCCCATGTGCCGGGGCTCCTGGCTCGCACCGCACTCGCGCAAGAGCGTGGCGATGGCCACGAGACGCGGAGGTTGGTCGGCCAGCTGCAGCGCTGCGGTTGGCGAGTACCGCTGCCCGATGCGTCGACGGTTGCGCTGCCAACCGTCCACGTCGAGCGAGAAGCCATGGCGGTGAGGTCTGCCGCTGCTGCGCCTGTGCCACCGGCTAGATTGCGTCTGTTCGGCGCCTTCCATCTGGAGATCGGAGGCGAGGCAATCGACAGCCAGGCTATCCGGTCGCGCGTGCGAGCGTTGCTCTACCTCCTGGCGCTGCATGCCGACAGGCCAGTACATCGCGAAACCATCATGGAGACGTTGTGGCCGGAGTCTGAGCCGACTGCAGCCGCTAGGAGCCTGTATGTCGCAGTGGCGACCCTGCGTCGTGTCCTCGAACCTACCGCCTCGCGTCGTGGCTTCCGGTTCGTCCCTCACGAGGGCGACGGCTACCGGCTGGCGCTGCCAGCCGGCTCGCTCGTCGACACGATAGCGTTCGAAGAGGCATCAGCCGCAGCGCATGCCGCCCATGATCGTGGACGGCCAGACGACGTCATGCGTTGGTGCCGCGTGGCGCTCGAGCACAATCGCGGCGAACTCATCCCTGAGGCCGGGCCGGCAGATTGGATCGATGGCCCGCGCGAGTCGTACCGTCTCGAGGCGGTCGAGCTGGCCACGATGCTGGCGGATACCCTCAGTCGGGAGGGGAGCTACCAAGCGGCCGTGACCGCCTGTCTCCAGGGACTCGATCACGACCGGTTCCACGATCCTCTGTGGCGGATCCTCATCGAAGCGCGCGAAGCCGACGGCGACCCTGCTGCAGCAGACGCTGCGCGCTCGAGATACCGAAGAGCTCTCGCCGATCTAGGCCTCGTAGCCGCCGAGGGCAGCTCCGCCTAGTCGGCCCCCTCGAAGAACTTGACCTCGCGTATGGCGATCTCGTCGTCGCTGTCGGTGCCGCGGTAGCGCGAGAGCACGATCAGCCTCAGTGACTTCACCCCCGGCAGATCGATGTCGACTGGCTGCTGGTCGGGCGTGTCCCTTAGCTCGTAGACGGAGCTTGTCTCGTCGTTGGCCTTGAGCCGGAACCGGAACGGCCTGCCAAGCCGCTCGTACGCTGCGCCATCAGCGCCGCTGTCGAAGTTGACCTGGAGCAGGTCGGCCGGCCGTTGGAACTCGAAGTCGACGACCCAACGGTCGTTCCGGTTCCGCGATCCGACCCAGTAGCTGTTCCCGCTGCCATCGATGAGGTTGGTCGCTGGGAACTCGGGGTGCGCCTGGCCCTGCGCGGCGATGGCTCGGACCTCCTCGGGCCGCAGGAAGCGTCGCTGCACAGTGCGCACCGTGTCATCCACAGCATCGCTGACGCCGGGCATGTAGAGGTAGGAGGCGATACCGCCGAGGCCGATGACACCCAGGAGTCCAAAGACCATCATCGTGGACCCTGGTCGCCAACGCGCACCAGCAGTGAGCATCGTATCCGGTCGCTGGCCGGCCATGTAGGCTTCCTGCCTGCCGCGATGCACAATCCCCGGAAGCCACGACCGACGGCGCTTCGACTCAGTTGGAGGCGGTGGCGCCTCGGTCGCAGCGTCGTCCATCACTGTGCCGCAGCGGCGGCAGAACTTGCGGTCACGGTCATTGCCTGTTCCGCAGGCCGCACACACGAACTGGCCCGGTTCCGGCCTCTCCGGAGCGCTCGGCGGCTGTGGCTTGGCCTTGCGCACCGAGGTCGTCTCGCCCTTCGCCGGCTTGCGCGCCTGGGGTCCGGTCTCAGGAGTCTCGGAGGGCGGCAGGTCGCTTCTCGCCGGGGCCTCGTCCGCCTCGGTTCCCGTCTGCTCGACGTCCTGCTCCACGTGTGCGCCGCTCCACTCCAGGAAAGCGTCGCACTGGCTGCAGAAGCTGGCACCGGCCCCGTTGAGGGTCCCGCACTTCTCACATCGGATCATGGGCTCGCGTCCACGGTGACCTCCCGGCATCGACAGGCCAGATGGTAGCGCTCCGCTCCATGGCCATCGAGTCAAGTGCCCGCAGCAGGGTCTACTCCCCGCCCACGGCCGTGGCGACACGGACTCGGTGGACGACGTGCGCCGGCTTGGCCGCAGCCACGAGTGCGTCCAATCGCTCCACGTCGATCGGGGCGTCGGTGCCGCGCACCCGCACCTCGATCCGGTACCCTGGGCGACCGGGCAAGTCCTCGCCGTTACGGTTCGACCAGGACACGCCACCGGTCTCGAGGATCTCGACATCGCCGCCGGTGAAGATCCGCACGTGCGCTGACAAGCCCGCCGCTGTGCCGCGGAGCCGGTAGAGCTCAGCGGCATTGGCCACGAACTCACGCCTTCGCTCGATGGGCCAGTTCTCGTCGAGTAGCACGCCCACCCAGCCGGCGAGCCAGTCGAGGAAGTCGTCAGGTGTCAGCGAGGGATCAAGGTAGGCGGGTAGGTTGTCGAGCGCCAGGAACACAGGGACCAGGGTCTCGTCGATAGCCGACAGCCAGCGCCTCGTGAGGTCGTCCTCCTGGTAGAGGCCGGGCATCCCCTCGATGAGCGGATGAGGACTGCGAATGGCCCCCAGCGTGCCCCTTCTCATGGGCCCACCGCCACGACTTGGTGCTCGTAGCTGAAGACGAGAGCGTGCGGCTCGACCTCGAGGCGGTCCGTCGCCTTGCCGCGTTCACCGGTGATGGGATCCGCACCGAAGACCTTCACCTCTTCCACCAGCTCGACCCCGCGCACGCGGCCGAGCACGGCGAAGACCTCACCCGCCAGCACCGGCCGACCGAACGGCCAGCCCTCACCGTCAGGTCCACCGAGGGTGGGGTGGAAGTAGCGGAAGAGGGCCTCGGTGGCGGCGTCCTGGAGCCGCTCTGGATCGAAGAGGCTACGGGCCCGCAGGCGGCCCACGACCGTCACGCCGCGGTAGACCGGAGGTTCGACGGCGATGCGTGTGCCCAGTAGTCGGCTTTCGTCGAGCCGGCGCGCCACGCGTTGCAGGGTGGCTTCGCTCGGCAACAGCGCGTCGAACCGAACCTCGCTCTCAGACGCGATCGAAGGCACGACCAGAACACG
The DNA here is from genome assembly GCA_963752475.1 of uncultured Chloroflexia bacterium. Taxonomy (GTDB): domain Bacteria; phylum Chloroflexota; class Limnocylindria; order Limnocylindrales; family CSP1-4; genus JAFMJV01. The sequence goes on from CAVVYR010000006.1 coordinate 401,042, forward strand.
CACACCGCCTGCATCAGTGCCATCACCGGCCACGACGCAGTGGACTCGCGCGAGCTCGGGCGCAGCCTCGCGGGCCAGGTGTTCGAAGTCCTCGGCTGTGACCGCTCGGTCGCGTGTGCGCAGCAGCACCGGTCCCCGGACCTTGGCGTCTTCGATGTCCTCGCCGTCCACGCCACCGCGGGCCGCTCGGCGGTTCTCGATGCGAGCGACGTAGGGGATCGACGACTTGAGCACGCTGATGGCCCGGGCGGTGACGTTGCCACGTACTCCACCGCCGGTACGGTACAGGGGCACCCTCACGGTCGAGCCCGCGGCCGGTACGGCACCGTGCTGTTGGATCGCGCCGTCGGCCATGCGCACTGCCGGTCCGAATTGGATCTCGGCGCTCACCGCATCGAGCAAGACGTGGCGGTCCTGCGGGCCGCTGCCGGCGAAGCTGTGGGCCTCGGGCTGGGTCCATGACTGCCAGCCCTCGTCGGAGGAGACCTCCACCTTGAAGGGCTCGTCGGAGGGGATCACTGGACTGTGCAGGAGTGTGAAGGTGTTGCCGGGCGCGCCATCGGCGGTGCCCACGACCTCATTGGCCACACGTTCGGAGTTGCCGGCCGCAACGGTGCCTCCGATGGTGAAGGCACTGATGCTGTGGATTTCCGGGCTCGCGCTGTAGACGGGCTGGTTCTCGACCGGTGGCACGACACGGGCGCGGACCCAACCGGCGTGCCGGCCGTCGATGACCGAGGCCTCGTGTCCATCCGGCACGTGCAAGGTGATGTCGCCGTCGCGGTTGAGCCCGCCGGTACCGTCGCTCTCGACCTCGCAGACCGTCCAGGTCTCGCCGACCCACGCCTCCCACACTAGGGGAGGGAAGTCGGGATCGACGCCCACGCCCTCGATGCGGCAGGACAGTCGCACGCAGACCGCGCACGAAGGCACGGCCTTGTCGAGCCCGACGTAGAGCGCGTCGCCGGGTTTGGGCACCTCGTCGAAGCAATAGAAGCTGTTGCCCAGCGCCAGTGCATCGTCATGCGTCCGGTAGCCGTCGTCGCTGACGCTCGACAGCGCGTGGTCGTACTCGCAGGGCAGGATCTCCAGCTCGCGAGTCGTCTCGAAGACGATGGCCGGATCGTGGGCCGAGCGCGGTGTGGCCACCTGCGTGCCCGCGGTCACGGATACGGTGTCGGATTGTGGTGCAGAGAGCCAGAAGGTGACCTCCGTCCGTGCTTCCGCCGGCGGGAAGAGCTTCACGCCGATGAGCTCGAGGAACTTGACGTAGTTGCGCTCCGGCACGCGGTTGAGCCGGTAGAGCAGTTGGTCGGTCATCCACGCGAAGGTCTCGATGAGCGTGACTCCGGGATCTGAGACGTTGTGGTCCGTCCACTCCGGGCAGCGTTGCTGGACCAGGCGTTTGGCGTCGTCGACCAAGTCCTGGAAGCGGCGATCGTCGAGGTTCGGCGCCTGCAAGGACATCTCAATCCTCCTCGGGGATCACGTAGAACGGGAAGACCAGGTTGCGGGGATCATTGCTGGCCTTGATCGAGTAGCGGATGTCGATGTAGAGCAGGCTGTGGTCGACATCGTCGATGGTCACGTCCACGTCCTGCACGTCGACACGCGGCTCCCAGCGCTTGAGCGAGCGGCGCACCTCGAAGCCCATCTGGGCAGCAGTGCTGGCGTCGGCTCCGGCATACACGAAGTCGTGGATGGCACAGCCGAACTCCGGGCGCATCGGCCGCTCGCCGTAGGCGGTGCCGAGGATGAGACGGATGGATTCCTCGACCTCGCGCTCCTGTCCCACCAGGGCGATGTCCCCGCTCGCGCCGGCACGCAGGGGGAAGGCCCACCCGCGGCCGACGAACTCACGTGCGTTGGTCATGACCTAGCCCACCAGTACCGTGGATTGGCTCGGCACGAGCGCACCCGGTGTCGCGCAGCAGGTGACCCTGGCCGATGTGTTGACCGCCGGTTTGCCCCCGAAGAGCACCGTGGGCGATCCACTGACGACACGGCCGACCTGCATCGGCGGGGCCATGAACGGGTCGCTCGCATGCAACCCGACGTGGGGTGGGGTGTTCATGCCCGACGAGCCGACCACTGCGGTCGGTTTGCCGCCGATGAGCACAGTCGTCTCGAGGCCCTGGAGCAATGGCGCGGAGAAGGGCATGGGCGGGGCCGGTTGCGGCACGCCGCTGGCGGGGTTGGGGATCTGGTGGATGGCGCAGGTGCCGGTGATACGGTCGCTCATGACGATGGCGGGTGATCCCATGGCCGGCTCCCTAGTTCAGCTGGATGAGCGAACCATCCACATCCACGATTCCGCTCGACTTGAGCTTCACGCCGGCGCTGCCCTCGAGTTCCAGGTTGGCTCCCGCCTTGATGGCGATGTCCAGGTCGGACTCGATCTCGAGCTTGCCTCCCGAGGTGATGCTGATGGACCCATCGCTGTGCATCGTGATGGCGCTTTCGGACTGCTTGAGGGCGAAGCGCAGACTGTCGTCGCCGCTCAGCAGACACACGCCGGACCTGCTGCTCGAGTCCAGGAAGACGATGCGGTGGCCTTCTCTGGACACGAGGCCGCGCCGGGTGACCGCGCCGTTGTCGAAGAGATCGCCCCCACCGAGCCGCGGCTTGTCCTGTCCGTTGTACAACCCGCCGACGACGTACGGGCGACGGACATCGCCGGCCTCGAAGACGACCAGCACCTCGTCGTTGACCTCCGGCAGGATCACGGCGCCCCGTTCGGGCCCCGCTCCGGCCTGTACGACACGCGCCCAGTCGCTCTCGTAGTCGTCATCGAGCGAGGGGAACTTCAACTTGACGCGTCCAAGCTCCAGAGGGTCGGCGTTATCGGTCACGAGCGCGACCATCACACCGTTGCGGCCCGGCTCCTGTACGCCGCCCGGCCCACCGCCTGCCCCGCTCGTGGCAAGGCCCAGCAGCGAGCGGTCCTGACGACCGGAGACCAGGAACTCGGTACGGTAGCCCTCGTCATCGAAGACGTGCCGCGTGCGGGTCAGCGTATAGCGTCCGGCGAAGGCCTCAGCAACGCCGCTGACACTGACCGCCACACCGGCCTTGAGCTCCGGGTGTCCATGGGCGGTGCCCTCGGCCTCGGCGAAGCTCGAGGCCAAGCGTTCAGCCTCAGCCGTGGCCGCGTCGTCGGCCGCCGTTTGCGCCGCAACGGGGCTGGCGGCCACGACGGAGCGACCGTTGCCGGCGACGCTCGCGAGTCGGTCGGGCTTGTCCTTCAGCTCGGCGCTGCGTGTGGCGGCTGGGGCAGTGCCGACGATGGGCTCCTTCTTCTCCACGTCCCAGCCACGTACTTCGACCTCACGCACCTGCTGGGCCGCGGTCACCCTCGGGTAGAAGCTGAGCAGGCTCGTGCCCATCACCAGCTGCAGCGGGTCGCTGGCGCGGTAGTCGCCCTCGCCGGGGGCCTCGGAGGCCTCGGGCGGCCGCTTGAAGTAGAACTTGCCATCCAGGACGCCCATGTCGAAACCGATCTCGCGGGCACGGGAGACGAGGAAATCCCAGTCGCTGAGATTGGCCTGAGAGATGTGCTCGTGCGTCGTGCCCGTCTCGTCGACCTGGCCTATCTCCACGCCGGCACGCTCTGCGATGGCGCGGCCGATGTCCGCATCTGTCACGTCGCGGTAGGTCTCCGTCCGCTTGCCGGCGACGAAGCGATGAGAGTGGTCGTAGCCACGAACGACGATGCGTGAGCCATCGAACTGGTACTCGCCCTCAAGCGCGGTGACCTCGCCGTTGATAAGCAGACCCTCGGAAGCCTCACCCGTCGGTGCACCAGAGATCCGCAGCACGCTGCCGATGCTGATGCGCGTCTTGGATAGCACGTCGCGGTCGGCGTCCCGGAAGGTGATGGCGAACATGTCAGGCAAATGGAGGTGGTCGTCGATGACCACGCGCTCCAGTGTCGGCAGCACCTCCTGCGCCAACGGCGTCCCGTCTACGGTGATGCTGGGTGCCGAGGAGAGGTCTCTGCTCATGCTCCACCTCTCACGACCCACCTCCGGCCAGCCGCACCGCCTCCGGGGTGGTGGGGATGAGCAACTCGCTTCCCGGCGACACGCGCATGGGGTCGTCGATGTCGTTGAAGACGGCGAGTCCGCGCCACAGTGCCGGTTGTCCGTACTCCTCGTAGGCGATCGACTGCAGCGTCTCCCCTTCGGTCACGACATGCGCTCGCCGACCCTCGCGGGAGCCGGAAGTTGGGTTCTGGCCCTGCGTCCCGGCGTCGTACTCCTCGAGCGTGATGTTGGCCGTGGCCCGGACGGGCGTGCCGTCGACACGGAACATCGTGTACTTGGCCTGCACGGACTTGAGGAAGCCCATGAACGACTGCAGCACCAGGTTCTTGCCCCACACGAAACGGAGTAGTGGCGGTCGCCCTCGCTTCTGGCGACGGGAGGACTCGGTCGGCTGGGTCCACGAGAGCAAGGTCCTGATGTCCCCAGAGACATCACCCCCTTGCTCCTCGAACGCGTCGAGGAAGATCTCCATGCTGATCGTCGTTGGGTCGCTGCCGGTGAACTCGGCCGGGCCTGCCGACTCCGCGCCTTGCGCCGCCGTTCGGCTCCACCGTGCGGACTTGCTCACGCTGTACTCGCTGGGGTTATAGCGGAACTTGAGGAACGTGGGGCGAGCGGTGCCCTCAACCACGGTCAAGCTCGCCTTGGGTAGCGTCGTGCCACTGATGCTCGGTCCCATCAGCGTGGCTCCAGGAAGCCGTTGTGGGCCAGCTCGAGCGTCTCGGTGGCCACCTTGGCCGTGTCGATGTCGAGGTTCGGTCCGCTCCAGCGCACAGGGAACACGTCCATCAGGTCCCAGGCCGCGACCCGCGTGCCTTCCGGATCGAGTACGGCGATCTGGGCCGTTGCCCGCTTGCCGGCTGCCTCGACGCTCGCGACCCAACTCGCGACCGCGGCGGACGTAGCGTCGACCGGTCGGGTGAGCTTGATGTTCTGATACTTCGCTCGGCCGGGCAGCCGATGCACGAATTCGTTCAGCCCGCCCTCGCTGTACTCATGTACCTGGTACTCGACTGTGAGGCCCTCGCACTTGGTCCAGTTGCCCAAGCTCGAGTGGCCGTCGATGGTGACCGTGAAACGCAGGCCGAGGGCCGGTTCAGCCATGTTCCCTCTCCCTACCGTGAGTCCACCAGGAAGCCACTGCGTTCGCGGTCCAGCAGCAGCTCGCGCCTGAGTCGATGGCGAAGCCGCTCGTACAGCCGCCGTGCCAGCTCCTCGAGATCCTCGTCGTCACCTGGCATCGCCGGGTCCGACGACGAGGCCGTGCCCGGGGTGGTGCTCTGAGCGTCGAGAGCGGCGGCCCGCTGTGGTCCCGGCGCCTTCTCGACGAGAGGGGTCGCCGGTAGTTCGAAGGAGTCGGAGCCCGCGGCCCCCGATGCTTCGACGGCGAGGGCCAGCTCCGTGGCCTGTCGGACCTCGCTGTCGATGACGGTAGACACCCCTGTCCGCGCCTGTCGCCTCGCAGCACCAGCGACCGGCATGTCCCGGAACGAGGCACTGCGGGAGAGCTGCTCCACCAGCGACTCCGCGGACTGCGCTTCTTGTTCCAGTTGTTGCCCCGAACTCGTATGTTCGGCCGGGAGGCTGGCACCAAGACGACGCTGTTGCCCGACGTGGACGAGCTCGTGGGCGAGAAGCGCCTGACCTCGCTGTCGGTCGAGCGGACCGTGGTGTTGCGGAAGGACGATGGTGTCACCCGACGTGAACGCATTGGCCTCAAGGCCCGCAGCCGCCTCGGCTGCTTCGGCTGAGCGGTCGATACGGACCCGGCCGGTAGGAGCACTTGGAGCGCGTTGCCCTGGCTCGGGCGTCGAAACAGCAGGACGTTCACGTGGAGCTCGTTGATGGATGGGCTCGGCCGTCCGACGCACCGATCGCTGCGCTCCAGCCCGTGGCCGACCCCGGACCGTGGCTCCCGCTGATTCGGTCGTGGCGGGCTCGGCGGGGGCACCCATGTGCGCCGCGGTTGGCAGTGGCACTGGCCGCGCTGGGTACGTGGGTGCGGCCGCATCGAGCGCCGTCGCGGCCCTGGATGTCGCCAGCGTGGGTGCGGCCACCTCCGCTGGCGGCGGCTCCCCGGCGGGTTGCTTCGCGGCCGGAGCGGCCTCGGTGCACTCCGCCGACGACGGTGTTGCAAGTGTCCCTCCCTTGCTGTCCGCGCTCGAAGCCGGCGCAGCGATGGCTCGCTGCGGCGCGGTCTCCGGCTCCTCCGGTGTCCGTGTCGCCGGGCGCGACGGCATGCGCGATGGCGGCGAACCTGCCAACGGATCGCCCAGGCCTAGCGCGCTCGAAGCCGGCGCAGCGATGGCTCGCTGCGGCGCGGTCTCCGGCTCCTCCGGTGTCCGTGTCGCCGGGCGCGACGGCATGCGCGATGGCGGCGAACCTGCCAACGGATCGCCCAGGCCAAGTGTGCGTGTCGAGCGGGGAGCCGACCTGACCGTCCTGCGTGGGCGGCTTGCTGGTGATCCCTGCGTGGGCACGGAGCGACGAGCCAGGCCTGGGGCTGGCGCCAGGCTGCCGCCGGATGTCGATGCTGGTACCGCAGTCGGTGACTCCGGCCCGGGCCTGGGCGTGGTCGAGGTCGAAGTCGTGGTCGCGGATTCCCGCTCGGTCGTTGGTCTCCCGTCAGGCTCCTCGGACCCCGGAGCTGGTGTCGATTGTCGGCGGTCGAGCTCGATACGGCCCGGTGGTGGCGCCCCTTCAACGATGCCCGAGCGTTGCGGCAACGGGACGACCGTCATCGACTGATGTGATCGCCTGGGCTCTGGAAGGCTCGTTCGTTGCGGCGTAGTCGCAGTAGGCGCGACGTGGTTTGGCGCACTCACGCCGGGCAGGGGACGCGGCTCGAGCTGAGCGGTCGGCTCGGTGGGAGCCGAGGTCGGGCGATGGGGGCGCACCGCTGCCGTGCTGCGGCCGGTCGCACTCGCTTCGCGCGGGAGACCCGGGCCCTGGACGGAGAAGTCATCGGCCGTCGTCGATCGCGCTGAGCGCTGGCGCCGAAGGGGCCAGTCGGTACGGCCATCGAGGGTGCCATGTGGGACTGCTGCCGAGTTCCCTAGAGGGATGACCCGCTGTGCCATCGGTGTCAGGTACCTGGCGCTCTCAACGCGATCGAGGACCGGTGGCAGTCCCGGGTGACTGCTCAGTCGCTGACCGAAGGCTGGGTCTGCGGTGAGCTCCGGCGGACCACTGAGGCCGCCGGTGGGCGCGACGTCGCGCCACTCCGAACGCGGCGCCGGAACGGCGGCCGGCTTCTTCTGGGCGACCCGGGCGGTTGGAGACGACCGCTCATCCTTGCGCCATGGCCATCGAAGGCGCACGGGCTAGGCCTCCTCTGAGATGCGACGATTGATCTGGGCGATCTCCTCGACGAAGCGCTGTCTGTCCGGGTGCTCCAGATCGAGGACCTCTTCGAGCGACCAGTGCATGTGGTACGAGACGTACGCGATCTCCTCGAAGAGTCGGTCGGTCGCGTACGTCACGATTCCCCCTGGCGTTCTCCCGCGAGGTCGATCGTGACCTCGGCACGACACGACGGGCAGGTCACCGCCAACTCGCTCGTGCCGTCCTGGTTGATGCGGCGGTAGAGGTCCTGCAGGAAGGCCAGGTCGGAGGCGAACATCGACTCGACCACGCCGGGCGTGATGGCCGGCACGCTGCCCAGACGCGTGATGACACGCGACAGCAGCAGGACCGTGAGGTACGACTCGTTCTCCCGCACGCGAGGGTCGCGCTGGGGAATGATCTCGTCCTTGGCCGTGGCCAGACGCATGACGCCCGAGCGGTGGACCGTGCCGTTCTCGTCGACGTAGCCCCGGGGGAGCACGAACGAGAACTCCGTGCGGAGGCCTTGCTGTTGGGCCTCCGCGCCGGCGCCGGGCACCATGGTCTGCAGGGCGCTCGTCACGAGACGCGCTCCATCTGCTCACAGACGATCGTGACCTCTTCCATGAGTACCTCATTGGATCCCGACTTCAGCGAGCTAGTGGTGAGCTTGCTGACCCAGGCGCCGTAGAAGTTGTAGCGAGAGACCTCTCCCCCCTCGAAGTCCTTGAGGACCACCGAACCCTCCTTGCGCGCGTCCTGCACGCGGCCGTCGAGCATGGCCTTGTGCCAGTCCCACAGATCCTTGGACGAGTTCTTGGCTCGCTTGAGCGTGATGGTCGGTGGCTTGGGTGCTCCTGGCAGCTTGTGGATGATGGGTTTGCCGTCGGAAGTGTTCTCCTTGAGCTCGACCACATCGACCTCGGAAGTGAGGCCGCTGACCTCGGAGAACTGGGCGATCTCGATCGAGCCGATCTCGATCGAGAAGTGCTGCGCAACGAGTGCGTCGGTCGGCAGGTTCGGTAGTCCTTTGCCCATCTGGTGTGGCTCCTTTCAATCGCGTCGTCCGGGTGTGAGGAGAAGGGCGGTCTCACTCCGAGAGTTCAGCACCGCCCGAGTACTGGGCGATCCGGAAGACCACGAACTCTGCGGGCTTGACCGGTGCCACGCCGATCTCGACGATCAACTGCCCAGCGTCGACGACATCGGGCGGGTTCGTCTCCTCATCGCACTTGACGAAGAACGCCTCTTCGGGCGAGGCGCCGAACAGGGCCCCATCGCGCCATGTGCGGGTCAGGAAGGCGTTGATCGTCCGCTTGACGCGCATCCACAGGTCGAGGTCGTTCGGTTCGAAGACGACCCACTGGGTGCCCTCCAGGATCGACTCCTCGATGTAGTTGAAGAGCCGACGAACGTTGAGGTAGCGCCAGGCCGGATCGCTCGACAGCGTACGCGCACCCCAGACGCGGATGCCGCGTCCAGGGAAGGCCCGGATGCAGTTGATGCCGTCGGGGTTGAGCTGATCGTGCTCGCCCTTGGTGATGTTGATCTCGAGGCCCAGTGCTCCGCGCAGGATCTCGTTGGCCGGTGCCTTGTGAACGCCGCGCTCCTCGTCACTGCGCGCCCAGACGCCGGCGATATGGCCGCTCGGGGGAACGAACCGGGCCTGTCCGGCGACCGGGTCGAAGACCTTGATCCAGGGCCAGTAGAGCGTGGCGTACTTGCTGTCGTAGCCGACCTTGTCGGTGCGCCACTCGCTGATCTGCTGAGCGTTGAGGCCTGGTGGTGCGTCAAGGACCGCCACTCGGTCTCCCATCAACTCGCAATGGGCAAGCATCGCCGTTTGCACAGCTTGCAGGCCCTCGAGGTCGATCTGACCGGCCTGGTACACAGCCATCAGGTCGGGTAAGGAGAGCATCGTCACCGCGTCCACTGCCTCCAGACCGGAGAAGCCAGTGCGATCCGCGGAATCCCCCACGTAGTCATCTGGCGTCAGCGTCGCCGGTCTCGCGACTTCCGAGCCGCCCAGCGCCTGAACGCCCTTGGCTGGGGCACGTTCGAGGCTGGCTGGGCCGACCTCTGTGATCATGATGAGCTTCGACTCGGCCTTGACCTTGGTCACGACCGATTCCTTGCCCTTCCTGATGGTGACGTTGTCGTAGATCTCGTCAGGCTTGCCTGGCGCGCGCACGACCAGTTTGAACGCGTCCTCCGATGGCTCGCTGGCGTCGCTGACCTCCACACGGATCTGGTTGCCCGCGGTCCCTGCCTCAAGGGCGGTGACACGGTAACCCGCGACCGACTTGTCCTTGGCCGTTGGCAGCTCGGCCCTGGCGGCCGTCGGGGGTTGCTCGCCGCCGACACGCACGACATAACAGCTACCGCCGCCATTGAGGAAGTAGCCATACACGGCGTGTGCGAGGTACGTCCCGTCCATGAACTCGCCGAACGTCTGCGTGAACTGGCTCCAATTGGCGATGAGCATGGGCTCGTTGACCGGGCCGTCCTCGGCGAGCCCGACGAAGGCCGCTACCGACGTGCCCACACCCTCGATGGGCCGCGCGCCGGCTTCGACCTCTTCGACGTAGACCCCAGGTGACAGGTACGTCGGCATCCCTACGATCCTCCAACTCAGACATGCCCGCTGAGACGGGCACTTGTCGGCTCTCAGGCTCGCAGCCTTGCCCTGCGACGCCTAGGGACGAGGGGGCGACCAGCGGGGCACGGCAGGTTGCCCGATGAGGTAGCAGGCGACTGGACGAGGCTCGCTATGCTGGTCGTACCTTTCTGCGCAAGTGGGGCAGGGACCATGGACGACCGTATCGTCCCGCGCGCGGCGCGGGCTCGACGACCGTGGCGAACGGTGCGGGTGATGGCGGCGCTAGGGCCCATCCTCGCCCTGGCTCTCACGACCGCCGGCAGCTATGAAGTCACCGCCAAGGAAGACGGACCAAGGCTGCTCTACCTTCCGATGCGCTGGTGCGTGCTCGAGGGGAGTCAGGCCTCCAAACGCAATCCTGACGGGGCCGTGCTCGAACGGATCCGCCGGGCGAGCAGCATCCTCGCGCCCAGGGCTGGGATCACCCTGCGCAGCGCCATCAACAACTCCCTCGGCGATTCGCTTGGCTTCCCCGTGATCAAGGACCCGCGCAAACGTCCGGGTCGCCCTGGTGACGTCCGCACGCCGGTGGAGTCGAGCGGTGAGTACGAACTCGTCGTCTCGGCCTGTGAGCAGGCTTGGCAGCGGATGGAACGGCTGGCTGGGAAACAAGTCTCCTTCGGCGGGCTGGCGAAGGGCCCGATCGCAGTGATCATCCGTGACTTCGTGAACGGGAACGGGACGCCGGTGGGCAACGTCTGGGGCTACGCCAGGGCCGCTCGCGTCGATCGGGACTACTGCAATGCCAGGCTGGCACCGGTCAGGCACGCTACCGGTGGGAGCCTGCTCGTGGTCGACTCTCGAGATGGCCATCCCAGTCGTATCCTCGACCGCCGGCTCGTGGCACATGAGATCGGGCACATCCTTCTTCTCGGTCACGGCAACGGCCTCGACGACCTCGGCTCGCAGCCGAACAGGATCGACAAATGGTGTGATGCGACGGAGAACCCGGACATCGTGCCCGGTTCGCTCATGACCTACACGCTGAGCTACGAGAACATGGAGCCGTGGCAGCAACGGCTACCGCGCCACGTGGTCTCCAAGCATCCGGCCGGAGTCGGTGCCGTCCCCTTCCTGCAGCCGCGAGTCCGGCAGAAGCGGGTGAAGCAACTGCAACGAATCGCCAACGGCGGTTCACGTATCGTCCGGCGGCTCGTGCCGCCGACTCGCCCACCGCTCACGCCGCTCCCCAGGCTGTGGTCGGCCGGGGTCCGCGGTGATGACTTTGCCGACCGCCCACGTGACATGAAGACACCAGGCGGGAAGCGCTTGCCGTCGACGATGGATTTGGATCGGCTGACGGTGACACGGGATGTCGACAACGGCGACGTCAGTCTGGCGGTCTCGCCGCGGACGATGACCCGTGCTGCGATCGCGACTGGAGGCGCCGAACGCAAGGAGGAGAAGGTCGCGCGCAAGGAGGAGCAGTTGGTCGCGGTCTTCCTCGACGCGGACGGCGATCCCAAGACCGGCGGTCCGCTGTCGACGATCCCTGGAAACCCCGTGCCCGAGTTGGATGGCGTGACTGGTATCGAGCTGCTCAGCATCGTTCGAGCGGTCGACGGTGAGGTCATCGCGCAGGCGTGGCGCTGGGATGATGAGACCGACTCTTGGCAAGAGATCGTGCCGCCGCCGCTGGCGGAGGTGACGGTCCGCATCGACGAAGAGGAACACGGACCGAGCAAGCAGAAGCCTGAGCCAGGCGCCAGTGGTCAAGCGCCGATGCCCGACACCTTCGTGGTGAGCATCCCGAGCGGCGTGGTCGAACTCGGCGAGAGCTACCGGACCGGAGCGCTCCTGCGCACCACGAAGCCGAACGGACGCACGTACGTCGACATGGTTCCCACCGATCCCGCGGCTGAGCTCGTAGCCATGAGTGCCGGCGACGTCGAATATCCGGTCTGTGCCGTGAACCGCGACACGGAGGTACCAGGCACCGCGCAGCTGGGCGACCTGGTCACGCTCGAGGTCGACGGCTTCAAGAAGGGCGGCCCGCTCACCGTCTGGCTCGGCGACCAGGAGAAGCCGGTGGCCCGGCTCGACTACCAGGACATGCCCTGCGACTGGCCCTGGGTCGGCGAGTTCAAGCTGCCGAAGGAGCTTGCCCCATACACCGACGAGACAGCCGAGTCAGAGGAAGACGAGCCGCGCGATGGCGCGGCCACTTCGGAGTCCGATGGATCGACGCCGGAGCCGTCACCACCTGCGGCGGTCGGCACTGAGGCGTCTGGCGATGGCCTCTACATGCTCCAGGTGGTGCTGGACGGCACCGGCCTTACCGCCGACTGCCCGGTCGTCATCGGTGAACCGGAGATGCCCGAGTGGTTCGCGGAGGACGACGAGGAAGCCGCCGGTGAGATCGATGAGGCATCCGGCGCTGACGCGGTGTCGCTAGCTGACAGCGGGGAGGATGACGAGGGGTAGTCCCGCTGCCGGCTGGCGTTAGCGGCGGCGCAGGGGAGGCGTATCGAGGCAGATTACGTGCGCCCGCGACCCGACGCTGCCCTCGGTCTCCGGGCTGGTGACGGCTGGGGCCTGCCAGCCCACGGGCTTGTCACCTCCGATGACGCTGCTGGCGCTGATGATGCCGTCGGTGAGGAAGCCGCCTGAGAGCGCCACGTCACCCTTGTCACAGGTCGCGGTGGCGCCGGTCCGAACGCCGTCGAGATTGTCCCCGCAGGCCGAGCAGGGGGTGGCGACGACGTAGGTCGCGATCGAGCCGACCTCGCCCACGGTCCCACGAGACCCCTTCGGTCCGGGCGCGCCGTCGACGCCACCTCGCCCATCCTTGCCGTCCGTGCCGTCGCTGGCGTCGGCACCCCTGACGCCCCGGTCTCCGCGAGAGCCGCGTTGGCCCGGCAGGCCTCGTGGTCCTATCGGGCCCTTCGGCCCCCGCGCACCTTGGCTGCCGGCGTCCGGGTACTCGTACCACACTGCCCGCCAGTCCTGCGGAGGATCGCATCCGGCTGGACCATTGATTCCGAGAGCCCTCACAGTGTCGTTGTCGTAGCTGTCCACGCAGGCCTCGTATCGGACGCCGCTGGCAGCGAATGCTCCAGGCAGCAGACCTACGATCAGCACGCCCGGCACGAGCAGCGCGATGAGCATCCTGGCACGTCGACCGAGCCCACCGGCAACTACCCGACTCATGACGCGGCCTTCCGGTGCTTCGTGCCGAGGTCGGCGCAGATCACCTGGACCCGCAGCTCGGAGGGGCCATCGGCCGGCGCCAGCGCAATCGCCTGCCAGCTCGTTGGAGAAGGCGCCCCTTGACCGAGACTGGCCAGCACCAGGCCGTCGGTCTCGAAACCCCCGCCAAGCGCGAAGTCGCCCCCGTCGCAGCTGGCGTGGGCGGTCATCAGTCGGCCATCGCTCCCGGAGGTCGAAGCCCAGACCGAGTACGTGACGAGTTCGGCCATGGGCCCTCGTGGTCCCCGGGGCCCAGTCGCGCCCTGGGCGCCGTCCTTGCCGTCCTTGCCGTCCTTGCCGTCCTTCCCGTCCTTCCCGTCCTTCCCGTCCTTGCCCGGCTTGCCCACGAGTCCCTTCGGGCCCCGAACGCCCTTCGGTCCTCTTTGACCTGCCGCTCCCCTCGGCCCTGCCGCTCCCCTAGGCCCTGTCTGGTGCCAGACGATTCGCGGGTGGCCCGAGTCGCAGGCTGGACTGCCACCTACCGACACACCGTACAGCTCATTGCCGTCGTAGCAGGCTCCGTAGACCTGGCCGGCGGCGAAGGTCGGCCTCGCCACCAGCAAGGGCCCTGAGGCAAGGGCCAACCCAAGTGTGATCGCGACGAGTTGCACAGCTCGACGCGCGAGCTGACGCGGCCCACTCGACACTCCGTGTGCCTTCGGTGGACTCGGTGGCGACAGGTCGTCCGGCGATACGGCACTCATGATCGGGCCCGCTTGTGCTTGGCGCCGAGGTCCGCACACACGACGTAGACCTGCAGCTCGGATGCTCCGTCGTCTGCTGCGAGAGCGCTTGCGTGCCACGCCGTGGGCGATCGGCTGCTCTGGCCAAGACTGCTGAGGATGAGACCGTCGGTCTCGAATCCCCCGCCGGTCGCAAGGTCGCCGTCGTCGCAGGCGGCACTCACCGTCATCAACCGACCGGCGCTTGCCGAGGTCGTGGCGAACACCGAGTACGTCGGGAAGTCGAGCGTCGGTCCTTGGAGCCCCCGGGGCCCAGTCGCTCCGCGGGCGCCGTCCTTGCCGTCCTTGCCGTCCTTGCCGAGCTTGCCGTCCTTGCCGTCCTTGCCGTCCTTGCCTGGCTTGCCCTTGACGCCCTTCGGCCCCCTGACGCCCTTCGGTCCTCTCGGCCCTGCCGGCCCGGCTTGCCCGCGGGGGCCGGTCGCACCTGTCTCGCCCCAGACGATCCGGCTACCCCCGCAGCTGGCTCCGCGTCCCTGTGTGATGGACCTCAGGGACGTGGGGCCCGACTCCCCCATCTGGTACACGCAGGCACTGTAGACCTGGGTCGCCGCACGGGCAGGCGGAGTGGCCCCGAACGGCCCAAAGACGAGGGCCAGTCCGACCACGCACGCGACGGACTGCCCGCCTCGGTGCATTGGCATGCGGCCTCGATCTCGCGTCATCGCATCGCCTCTCGTGCGGCCATCTTGCCAGACTCGCGCAAGGGCACAAGGTGTCTATCTCCGGTGTGCCCATTCGGGCAGTGTGGGACGCCCGACCGTTTGCCCCGCCTACGCTTGCTGGCTTGGCCTCCTTGGCCGACCCTCGGTGAGTGATCCAGGACGTAGACGAATCCCTACGTGCCCTCCTTAAGCAGGACGCGGTGAGTAACAACGGTGTCGACATCGCGTTCGATGCGCCCACGACCGAGTGGGTTTCGCGTCGCAACGCCCCGACTGTCGATCTGTACCTGTACGACATCCGAGAGGATCTCTCGCGGCGCCAGACGATGTGGGAAGAGGTCCGTGACGAGGCCGGCCGCGTCACCGAACGCCGGCTCAGACCGCGATGGTTCCGCCTGTCCTACCTGTGCACAGCCTGGACGCAACGCCCCGAGGACGAACACCGACTTCTCTCGGCCATGCTGAGCTGCTTCATCCGGCACGAGTCCTTGCCGATAGAGATGCTCGGTGGCGTCCTGGAGGGGACTGAGTTGCCGGTCGTGCTGACAGCCGCGCTCCCGCCCTCACAGGACCGCTCCATCGCCGATGTGTGGTCGGCACTCGGCGGCGAGTTGAAACCGTCGATCGACCTCGTGGTCACGGCCCCGTTGGACGTCCAACGCTCGCTCGAGGCCGGCCCACCGGTGCTCGAGGAGCCTGTTCTCAGCGTCATCCGCACTGATACCGGCTCCAAGTCCAAGTCGCGGAGGAAGCGCAAGGTGCCATCGGCACGAGATAGCGGCATCGAGCCGGGTGAGCCGGGCACTCTGGCGGAGACCCGGCGAGCCGGGACGAAGCGACAGCCTGGACGCACGCTTCGTTTGCGCGGTCTGTACGGAGACCGCACGAGCACATGACGACCGAGCCCGAGGCCTGCGTCGACCTTGAGCCATCACTCGCACATCTGCTGATGGGCCTCGGGCGCATCGAGGGCCGGGTCACGCGTGCGGTCGAGCGCAGGAGAATCCGCGCCGGGGACGCCCTCGACCAGTTCAAGGGGCTCTACATCTCCGAGAGCGACGTCGATCGCCTGCTCGATGATGATCACCGCGGGATCCTTGCGGAGGCTGATCGCGTCGTGCCATCCGACCCGGGTCTGGAGCGATGGACCAAGCGCCACGACGATGCCGGTGACGATCTGAGACTGCTGCGCCTCACACGCCTGTTCGAGCTCACGCCCCTGGACGTGGAACTGCTGCTCATCGCGGTTGCGCCGGATGTGGACGCTCGGTTCGAGCACCTGTATGGGTACCTGCAAGACGACATCACCCAGCGGCGAGCGAGCGCCGGCTTGGCCATCGAGCTCGTCGGCTACCCCACGTGGTCGGCACAGGCTCGTTCACGGCTGACGCCCGGGGCCCCGCTTCGCACCGGTCAGCTGGTCGCGCTCGATGGTGACGAGCGTCCATTCCTCACGAGAGCCCTGCGGGTCCCCGACCGCATCATCGCCTTCCTCCTTGGCAGCGACGCTCCCGATGCGCAGATCGCGCCCCTGCTCACCCAGTCGGTGGAGGTTGACTTGCCCGCCGCACGGGAACTCGCCGATGCCATCGATCGAGGCGCCAAGCTCGTCTACCTCGTCGATCGTGTCGGAGCAGCCTCGCGCTCGGTGGTGACCGAGGCCTTCAGCCTCCTGGGCCAGCCACTGCTTGCGCTCGACCTGACGCAGTCACGAGACGGGACGACGCTGGCCGAGGTGGCGAGCCTCGTCGTACGCGAGGTTCGGCTTCGCGGCGGAGGATCCTCCGTGGGGCCGGTAGAGGTCCTGAGCGACGCACCGGAAGCCATTCGCACGCTGGCGGATGGACCCCGGCCCACCGTGGTGATCGGTAGCGTGGCCTGGGAGCCGACTTGGTCTTCACGAGCACCGTTCATCCTGGATGCTCCGGTGCCCACCGCGGCCGAGCGCAGGGGCATCTGGCGTGGCGTCCTCGACGCGTCGGACGAGGCCTGCGATCCATCGTTGCCCGACCAGCTCTCCCCATTCTGGCTCACGCCGGATCAGATCGTGCGAGCGACATCGGCGGGCGTCACGAGGTCTCGCGCGGCAGGTCGATCCCTCGTCGTCGCCGACCTGCAAGCAGGCGCACGAGCGGAGAATGCAGCGGGGCTGGAGCGTCTTGCCCGACGGGTGGAGCCGAAGGTCACCTGGTCGCAACTCATCCTGCCTGACGACACGCTTGCCCAACTGCGCGAGCTAGCCGATCGGGCTCGCTTCCGCGACGTGGTCATCGACGAGTGGGACATGGGCGGGGGTGCCAGCCGCGGCCGCGGGGTGACCGGGCTCTTCGCTGGGGATCCGGGCACCGGCAAGACGATGTCGGCTGAGGTGGTGGCGGCGGACCTGGGCCTGGATCTGTACGTCGTCGACCTCTCTACCGTGGTCGACAAGTACATCGGCGAGACGGAGAAGAACCTCGATCGCATCTTCGATGCCGCCGACGGCATCAACGGGGTGCTCCTCTTCGACGAGGCCGATGCCTTGTTCGGCAAGCGCTCAGAGGTGAAGGACGCCCGTGATCGCTACGCCAATGTCGAGATCGCCTACCTGCTCCAGCGCATGGAGCGGTTCGACGGCTTGGCTGTCCTCACGACCAACCTGCGTGCCAACCTCGACGAGGCCTTCGCTCGTCGCCTCGACGCGGTCGTCGACTTCGCCATGCCGGAGGAGGTCGATCGCCAGCGGCTCTGGGAGATCCACCTACCACCGAGACTGCCGCAGGCAGACGACATCGATCTCGGCTTCCTCGCCGGCAGGTTCCGCATCTCGGGTGGGAACATCCGGAACATCTGTCTGGCCGCGGCATACTTCGCCGCCGAGGGAGGACGACCCGTGACGATGGCGGACCTGGTGCGTGGGACGGAGCGCGAGTATCGCAAGCTGGGCCGCATGACGGTAGAAGAGGAGTTCGGTCGCTACTTCGAGGTAATCCGTCGTCCGGCCAAGAACGACGTGCCACCCGTAGACGTCGCCTGACTGGCGAACGGTCAGCTGGGCGAGTCCGTGAACCGCGCGAGCGCTTCCTCCTGTGCGATGGGGCGTATCGGAACCGCGGCGGGTCAGGGATGCCTAGATGTAGCCCTCCCGGAGCGCAAAGGCGACAGCGTGCGTCCGGTTTCGCAGGTCGAAGCGACTGGTCACGTCATGGACGATGTTCTTGACCGTCCGCTCCGAGTAGTAGAGCCGACGACCCACTTCGGCAGTGTCATGGCCTTCAGCGAGCAGGCTGAGCACGGCGACCTCACGCTCGGTCAATCCGCTGAATGTCAGACCTCGTGGAGCCAGCACCCGGCGCTGCAGCCGACCGACCTGGTCCATGAACCGTCCCAGCAGATCCGCAGGCAGCGCGCCTTCGCCGAGAGCTACCGAGTGGATGGCGCGGACCAGAGCCTTGGTCGTCGCCTCCGAGCGCCGCAGGAGGCCGGCGATGCCGTTCTCGACGGCCAGCAGCATGCCGGTATCGTCGAGCCTGGAGACCACCAGCACGCTGCGCTCCACCCCGTCTCGCCTCAGTCGACGGAGTTGCGTGGCAACATCCTGATCGACAGTCTCGGCGACGAGGATGGCAACGAGCGACGGGTCAGTTTCGGTGGCTTCCACGATCCGCACCGAGGGCTCCGCTCGAAGCTGGGACTCGATGCCGGCCTTCGAGAGTGGATCGTCTGTAGCGATGTAGACAGGAACGACGTCCGTCATGGTCCTGAAGGCGGCGGCCCGGGATGACGGTGGCATGGCCAGCGACACGGCACCCTCCTTGCTGCGACTCGCTCGCGATACGGTCGCATACGGGGCTTTCGGCCGACTGAAGGAATCCTTAAGTCGACGTGTGTGCAGCGCTCGATGCTCGGCCGGGGCAGTCGACACTGCCCGAAAGCGCAACGACAGGGGTTGTCAGCACGACAGGGGTGTCTCCCGCTTGTCAGACGCGCGAGAATCGAGGCGCACGCAGTAAGGGGGAAGCCATGACCGACAGTACCCGACGGACCCTTGCCATCCTCGCCAGCGCGGCGTTGACCGCCTCGCTGGCGACAGCCACGCTCGCGTCAGATGTGGACGCCGCCAAGAGGAAGCCCGTCGTCAAGTGTGACGGCAAGGTAGCCACGAAGGTCGGAACCAAGCGGCCCGACGTCATCCGCGGCACCGCCAGGAAGGACGTCATCGCCGGGCTCGGGGGCAACGACATCATCCTCGGCCGTGGTGGCAACGACACCATCTGCGGTGGCGCGGGCAACGACCGCCTCGTGGGTGGCCCCGGCCACGACAAGCTCCTCGGCCAGACCGGGCGGGACCGCCTCTTCGGTGGTTCGGGCGTGGACAAGCTCTTCGGTGGCCAGCAGAACGACTTCCTTGCGGGCCAGGATGGTCCCGACGTCCTCGGTGGCGGAGCCGGCAGCGACCGGCTCGACGGCGGCATCGGGGTCGACCTCTGCAGCCAGGGCACCGGACACGGTCCGATGGTGCGCTGCGAGCTGCCCCGGGCGGTGTTCGCGCCGCCGGCGCCACCGGCACCGACCGGCCCGACGCTCCATGACCTCTCCGGCGTCCTCGCGATCGCGTATAGCGACATCGACGTCCTTCCGGGCTACAGCACTGGCGACGTCCTCATCGCGAAGCTGCTGGACGCGCACCCTGATGGCCAGCCCGGGACCGGTGACGTCATCAAGATGGGCCGCTTCCCGAAGGACTACGCAGGTACGGCATTCGGCGACTGGGGCGTCCATGATCACCACGTATCGAAGGATGCACTCCATCCCTCGGGAACACGTATCGAGGTCGCGTCCGACCACGGGATCCACGCCTGGAACGCTCCCGTACAGCTTGAGGTCTACTGGGAGGTCGACACGGGCGGCTACACGAGCTTCGATGATGCCCATGGATTCCCTGGCGAGGATGTGATCCAGACGTATGCGACCTCGCCCAGCAAGCCACCCAGCCCCAACCTCGGGGAGAAGGAGCCGCGAATGGGTGACGATCCCTTCGTGGATGTCGAGATCCTGTACACGCCGTAGTGGCACGTCCGTGACCGCAGCGTCCTGCGCTGCCGTGCGCGACTGAGGCGACGCCTCAACGCGAGCCGCAACGGCAAGTCGAACCGTAGGACTGCCCATCAAGGCAAGCCGGGATGCCCGTTGGCAGCGTCCCTTGCGGGGTATAACCACTCCATGGGCAAGGGTGTCGACAGAGGCGTGCACGAACCGTCCTGCTCGAAGTCGACCGACCTGCCGAGCGGCGGGCGGAAACCGGTGACCGGAGCCGGTAGCAGCCGCGGGCGGCGGCCTGATCCCGCCGAAGCTACCGTCGCTGGACTCGAGTGGGGCATCGGCAGCCGAGCGTTCGGCGCGTTGCTCGATGGGAGCGCTGCGGATCGCCTGCCCCCAGATGAAGCAGCCTCGCGTGTTCGCCCTCGGGCCGTGCCTGGGGTCCGGCCGGTCGGCACACCAGCGACCCCATTGCTGCTTGGCCTGCAGCGTTCCGCTGGCAATCGAGCAGTCGGGCAATACGTCCTGCGACAGGTTCCCAGGAGACGCGGGCAGCCGAACCTCAAGACGGGCATACCGGCCACGGCGAAGCGGATCGTCGAGGTACTGAGGGATCGGGCGCTCACTCGCAAGTCGCGTGATGTCATCCTGATGAAGGTCGATGGGTATCCGAGCCTGGCTGATCCTGACACAGGGAAGAGAGCTGTCGAGAAGTTCTACAACTACTACCTATGGCATAGCGGTGGTCGGCCGTTCGAGGTCGACGTGGCGGCGGCGATCAAGAGCGGCGCGCTGAGTCCAGATATCAAGACAAGGCTTCCGCACCTCTTCCCCGGCATCGCATCCGACATCAAGAGGAGGAAGGAGGTCAAGGTGCGGATCACGCTCCATTCCGATCACCTGTTTCGGTCCAATCCGATCAGTCGTTTCGGAGGTTTCCGATCACCCACCGGGTGAGGCCGTCACCGCCCTGACGTGAGGGTGCGAGGTTCCGTCACCGTGGCTCGGACGATTCAACCGTTCGAGGAGCGATGCCGGTGCCACGTCCCCGTTCCACCATGCGCAAGATCCGCGAGATCCTCCGCCTCGTCATCGGCGAGGGCCTCTCCCGCCGGCAGGCCGCCGCGGCCACCGGGTCGCCGTACTCCACGATCGCCGACCACCTCGGTCGCGCGCAGCGGGCCGGACTGGGCTGGCCGTTGCCCGAGGACATGGACGATGCCGAGCTCGAGGCCCGCCTCTTCGCGAAGCCGGAGGCACCACCGGCCTCGAGCCGACCGCTGCCCGACTGGGCCACCGTGCACCGCGAGCTGCGGAAGAAGGGCGTGACCCTCCAGCTGCTGCACATGGAATACCGGGAGCGTCATCCCGACGGCTACGGGTATACCCAGTTCTGCCGGCACTATCGGACCTGGCAGGGCCACCTCGACCTGGTCATGCGCGGGGAGCACCGTGCCGGTGAGAAGCTCTTCGTCGACTTCGCCGGGATGACCCTGCCCATCACCGATCCGGAGACCGGCGAGGTCTGGCAGGCCGAGCTCTTCGTGGCTGTGCTCGGTGCGTCGAACCACACCTATGCCGAGGCCCTGCCCAGCCAGGCGCTGCCGCACTGGATCAGCGCCCACGTCCACGCCTTCGAGGCCTTCGGCGGCTGCCCCGCGATCATCGTGCCCGACAACCTTCGGTCGGGCGTGACCCGGCCCCACCGCTACGAACCCGACCTCAACCGGACCTACGCCGAGATGGCCGCCCATTACGGCTGTGCCATCATCCCCGCTCGCTCCGGGAAGCCGAGGGACAAGGCGAAGGCCGAACAGGGCGTCCTGCTCGCGGAGCGCTGGGTGCTGGCCGCCCTGCGCCAGCGCACGTTCTTCAGCCTCGCCGAGGCCAACACCGCGATCGTCGAACGCCTCGCCTGGCTCAACGCGCGGCCCTTCAGGAAGCTCCCGGGGTCACGCCGGACGATGTTCGAGACGCTCGACCGCCCCGCCCTGCGGCCACTGCCGTCCCACCCCTACGAGTACGCCGAGTGGCGCACGGCCAAGGTCAACATCGACTACCACGTCGAGGTCGACCGCCACTGGTATTCCGTGCCCCACCAACTCGTCGGACAGCAGTGCGACATCCGCATCACCGTCGGGGTTGTCGAGGTGCTCCACCGCGGTCGCCGGGTGGCCAGCCACCGACGGAGCACGCGGCAGGGCCACTTCACGACCGAGCCGGCGCACATGCCCGAGGCCCATCGGCGCCATGCCGAGTGGACGCCGTCACGCATCGTCGCCTGGGCCGAGCGATCGGGGCCTGCCACGGGGGCGCTGGTGGCCGAGATCATGGCCAGCCGACCGCATCCCGAGCAGGGCTTCCGCTCGTGTCTGGGGATCATGCGCCTCGGCCGCCGCTATGGCGACGATCGCCTCGAGGCCGCGGCCACGCGGGCGCTGGCCATCCGCGCCCACTCCTATCGCAGCGTCGAGTCGATCCTCAAGGCCGGCCTCGACGGTGTGCCCCTGCCCGGTGACGAGCCGGTCACGTCCATCGGCCATCACGCCAACGTGCGTGGCCCCGCCTACTACGAATGAGACAGGAGGTCCCCATGCTCATCAACCCCACCCTCGACAAGCTCCAGGCCTTATCCCTCGGCGGCATGGCCCGGGCCTTCGCGGAGCAGCTCGAGCGGCCCGACTATGCCGAGCTCTCCTTCGAGGAGCGCCTCGGGCTGCTCGTCGACCGGGAGGCCACCGATCGCGAGAACCGCCGCCTGGTCCGGCGCCTCAAGGCCGCCAAGCTGCGCAGCGATGCGGTCATCGAGGATCTCGACTTCCGGGCTCCCCGGGGACTCGACCGGGCCACCGTCCTCTCGCTCGCGGAGAGCCACTGGGTCGAGGCCCACCGCAACGTGCTCGTCACCGGGCCCACCGGGGTGGGCAAGACGTTCCTCGCCTGTGCCCTCGCCCAGGCCGCCATCCGACATGGCCACACCGCGCTCTACCTACGGTTGCCGCGCCTGCTCGACGAGCTCGTGCTCGCGCGTGCCGATGGGCGGCTGCCGCGGCTCATGGCCGCCTGGGCCAAGGTCGGGGTGCTCGCGCTCGACGACCTCGGGCTGCAGCCGGTGCCCGCGGCCCGGGCGGCCGACCTGCTCGAGGTCATCGAGGACCGCTCGGGGTTGCGCTCGACAATCGTCACGAGCCAGTTGCCCGTGGCCCGCTGGCACGAGACATTGGGCGAGCCCACCGTCGCCGATGCCATCCTCGACCGGCTCGTCCACGACGCCTATCGCCTCGAGTTGCAGGGTGCCTCGATGCGACGGTCCGAGGCCACTCCCGACGATGCTGCGGCGGCGGCCGAGCCGACGCCCGAACCGGACTCGACCGACCAGGACGGACCGACACGGACGCGCAAGCGTCGGAGTGCCTCATGAGCTGCCTCGACCGGCATGCCAGACTACTCGGAGACAGACGAGAGGAGGTGAGTCCCAGGGGCTAGACCGAACTCTCACGTCGGCCGCGATGCGGCCCCCGACGGGGCTGATCGAAAACCCCGGACTGGCTGATCGGATTCAGCGGAATACGCAGTCAAGGCCGCGGTGGAGCGCTACCGAGCGTCCTTGCGCAAGCGGAAGAGCCTCTCAGGCACAGAGATGTTCCACGCCTGGATCGTCGAGAACTGGGACTGGTTCACCGCAACGAAGTACGTCCACAAGGGACGCCCGCCGAAGGATGGCCTGTTCTTCTCTGAGCCGACACGTGCGTTCGACTCGGTCGCGAGCCTGCGAAGGTGGCTTGAGCAGTTGCGAAGGGACTTCGACCGGAGCGCCCGGGTATGGCAGAGGTGGATGTTCGGCGAGGGTTCCGGTGGTGGGTCCGTCGCGGAACCAGTGACGGGCTACCAGCGCACGGCTCGATACATCGCCTTGGACTCCAATACGAGAGTACGCGGCAAGCGGCCGAGCACGACCGACGCCTTCGGCAGACTGAAGGGCTACGACTTCGTGGCGCTCAGCGAGGCTCTCACCAAGAAGATCAACGCCGACCGGTATCACACCGCACGAGGCCGTGGACGCCACATCAAGAAGGTCCGCTGGCCGAAGGAGGAGATCTGGAAGCAGATCGACGATCACATGAGGGCCCACTCCGTTCCCTATCCGGGATCTCGCTAGACGGCGTCGTCGCTTCTGGCGCCCGATCGGGCCCTGTCCGGGTCGCGGGTGGCGAGGTGCCTCCGTGGTCGTCGAGGCCGGCTCTGATGTCGCTCTGGCGCGGCTCCCATCCAGGCCTTCACCCGGATGACGTCTCCACGCAACGACAGGGGTTGTCAGCACGACAGGGGTGTCTCCCGCTTGTCAGACGCGCGAGAATCGAGGCGCACGCAGTAAGGGGGAAGCCATGACCGACAGTACCCGACGGACCCTTGCCATCCTCGCCAGCGCGGCGTTGACCGCCTCGCTGGCGACAGCCACGCTCGCGTCAGATGTGGACGCCGCCAAGAGGAAGCCCGTCGTCAAGTGTGACGGCAAGGTAGCCACGAAGGTCGGAACCAAGCGGCCCGACGTCATCCGCGGCACCGCCAGGAAGGACGTCATCGCCGGGCTCGGGGGCAACGACATCATCCTCGGCCGTGGTGGCAACGACACCATCTGCGGTGGCGCGGGCAACGACCGCCTCGTGGGTGGCCCCGGCCACGACAAGCTCCTCGGCCAGACCGGGCGGGACCGCCTCTTCGGTGGTTCGGGCGTGGACAAGCTCTTCGGTGGCCAGCAGAACGACTTCCTTGCGGGCCAGGATGGTCCCGACGTCCTCGGTGGCGGAGCCGGCAGCGACCGGCTCGACGGCGGCATCGGGGTCGACCTCTGCAGCCAGGGCACCGGACACGGTCCGATGGTGCGCTGCGAGCTGCCCCGGGCGGTGTTCGCGCCGCCGGCGCCACCGGCACCGACCGGCCCGACGCCCGAGCCCAAGACCCTCGCTATCGCCTACTCCGACCTCGTGCGCGACCACCAGTACGGCATTGGTGACGTCATGATTAGCCAACTCCTCGACACCAACGGTGACGGCGTCCCCAGTACAGGCGACACGATCAAGATGGGTGCGTACCCGACCACGTTCGACCCGAGCCCTTCTGACTTCGCCGAGTGGGGGGTGACGTCCCATCTCGTCGACCTCGTGCAGCAGCGGCCGGGTTGGCTCCAGGTCGAGAGCTACGAGTTCGGACATCACGAGTGGCGAACGACTGCCGACAGCGACGCTGAGACATACGTCGAGAGGCGACTCGAAAGTGAGAGTTGGATAGAGGATGGTCACGGCTCGGAGTGGCCTACCTACGACCGAGTCCGCCTCGACATCGGTACGGTCGGCAACCCTCAGGACCCCGGATCTCCGAGCCGGCCCACATCTGCCCACAACGAGTTGACCTGGGAAGGGATGGGTGACGACCCCTTCATCGACGTTGAGCTCTCCTATGGGAGTTCGGTCCTCTAGTTGAGGCTAGCATCCACACGCCGGCCGAAGGAGATGTCACAGATCAGCGATCCTGACCACTAACTGTTCAGCGATCCTGACCGCCCTTCCTGCTCAGCCTTGATCATCGTGTGGAGCTTCGCGCCGGGTGCGACGCGACGCCAGGGATGGGCCGGTGATGGCAGGGCCGTGGCGGTCGCGGCACTCGGGGGCTTGGCTCCGGTCTCGACCCGGGCGTGACCGAGCGCCCGGAGCTGGACGGCGTCGAGCAGTGCCGGCGCACTCACGCGCCAGTCGTGGTGGCTGCCGTCGGTCTGCAGCAGCATGCCCGCCCGCGGCTTGCGGTCGCGCCGGCTCCGGTGTCGCGGCGCCCGGCGTCGGCGCTGGGCCGCACGGCCGGCAGCCCGCAGCAGCCGTCGCGGCGCGGCGCGTCCGACCTCGATGCGCTCGCGTTCGGCGAGCAGCTCGGCGAGGTGGCTGCTCGTTGACGCCGTCATAGCGCCCGACCGCGAGGTCCACGATCCTCGCCCGCGTCTCCTCCGAGCGACGGTCGACCGGCGCTCGTCCCCGGTTGCCGTGGGCGAGACCGGCGGGCCCATCGCGCTCCATCCGGGCACGCAGCCGACGGACGCTCCGCTCGGACAGGCCCGACGCGCGGGCCGCCTCGGTGACCCCGAGTTCACCGGCCATCAATCTCGAGATCACCCAGGATCGACGGTGCTCTTCCTTCGTCATCGTGATCGCCTCGTTCATCCACGCAGCATGGACAAGGTCGCTGAGCAGTTGGTGTGGTCGAAGTCGCTGAGCAACAACACGCCGGCCGGAGGAGATGGACGTCCGCGATAGACTCGGGGCATGGGCGCCATCGCCAGCCTTGATAGCCACATCGTCGAGGTTGCTCCGGGTGGGGAGGTCAACCTCGAAGTCAAGGTCAAGAACAACGGAAGCGTCGTTGACGAAGTCGCACTAGCCGTTCTGGGCGCATCAGCCGATTGGGCGAGCGTGCAGCCGCCATCGTTGTCGCTATTCCCGGGGGCCGAGGGCACCGCCACCGTGACGTTCCGGCCACCTCGCCTCGCTTCGACCTCTGTGGGCGAGACGCCGTTCGGCGTACGAGTCGCCTCACACGAGGACCCCGCTGGTTCGACGGTCGAAGAGGGCACGCTGCGGGTGGGGTCATTCACCGAGGTCGGGGTCGAGTTGCAGCCGCTCTCGTCGCGCGGTGCACGCGGCGGCAAGCACGATCTCGCTATCGACAACCTCGGAAATGTGCCGCTGAACGCCAACATCACCGGCATCGATCGGTCCGAGGAGCTGCGCTTCGACATCAAGCCACCCGCGGTGATGGCGGATCCCGGCGCAGCCGCGTTCGCCGAGGTCGAGGTGAAGCCCCGAGGACGCCTTTGGCGCGGCCAGCCCAAGTCACGCGGCTTCTCCATCCAGGTTGACACCCCCGGTCAGCCACCGGCACCCGTCAGCGGCACGTTCCTGCAGGAGCCGCTGCTGCCACGCTGGCTGATTCCCGCGCTGCTGGGCTTGGCGGCGTTGCTCATCGCCCTGCTGGTGCTCTGGTTCCTGGTCCTCGAGCCGTCAGTGCTCAGCACAGCCGAGAAGCGGGCCGCAGAGGCTGCCGAGGAAGTAGTGGCCCCAGCGGCCCGGAAGGCCGCGGAGGAGGCCGTTGCCCCTGTGGCCTCGCAGGCAGCGGCCGCCCAAAAGGCTGCAGAAGACGTCTTGAAGGACGTCTTGAATTCAGACGCAACGCCAACGCCGACCCCCACACCGACGCCGACCCCCACACCGACGCCGACCCCCACACCGACACCGACCCCAACGCCGGTCTCGCTCCTTGCGGAGGGTGACCCGGCCGCCGGCCGGCTAACCGGTAGCAGCACACCCACTCCGATTTCACCGACTTCAGGCAAGACTCTCTACGTCACCGACCTCGTCTTCTCCAATCCGGAACGGGAGACTGGCGAAGTGCGCCTGATGCGCAACAACAGCACGCTCCTGCTCCTGCAGCTAGAGAACTTCCGGGATCTGGACTTCCACTTCGTCACACCGATCGTCTTCGAGGAGAGCGACACCATCGGGCTTTGGTGCGAGAGCTGCTCGATGGCGGCGTTGTTCTACTCAGGCTACGAGCGCTAGGTTCGACGGCATGCGGCAGGTCGCCGTCGTCCTCCTCGCCATCCTCATTCTCGTGGTTGGCGCCGTTGGGCTACTGCCCCGAGCATGGGTCACGGCTCAGGAAGGCGAAACTCCGCCGACTCCCACGATTCGGTCTTTGCGGCAATGCGCGCCGCCCGGCCAACGTGCTGCTTGGACTGTCGCTGGGAGTGGCTTCCCTCGCGGAAGCACGGTGCGGGTCACATTCATGCCTTATGGCGACTTGCTGTTCGACGCCACGGACATCGAGTTCGCCAGCCTCGTCAGCCCAGCTTCGCTTGTCGCTCCACGGTCCGCCGGTGAGGTCAGCAGGGGTGATGACGTCGGCATCGTAGTGGTCGAGCCCGAGGCCGAGCCCGAGGCCATGAGTTCAGTCGACGTCCAAGTCGATGACCTGGGCACTTTCCGTGCAGGAGTTGATGACATCTTCTTCCCCTTGGGCTACGAACACCGGGTGACGGCCCGAGTGACTGATGAGGGTGGGGACCGGGCCGCGACCACGATCAGGGACTGCGGAGATGTGGATGTCGTGGCTACGCCCCGTTGTTCGAACGGGCGGGCCACGTCGATCGGTGTCCAAGTCTCCGGTGAAGGCGTGGAGATCGACCACTACCCGGAGATATGGGTCTGTGGCGAGAACCGAGCGCACTGCATCGTCGAGGGTGCCCTCTACTACGACCCGGGCAACAATCTCTCCAACGCAGCAGGAGGCATCAGCACTGAGATTCCAGTTGACCGGTTACCTGCTGGGATCTACCAGGTCTGGTATTCCGACGCTTGGGGCCGATTCGATCGGGGCTGGAGGGGAATGGACTGGGTGGACACAAGCTGTTCGCCGCCCCCGACCCTCTCAGCGTCACCGAAGTGTGAACCGGCTGGTTCACCTCCATCGCGGATGCCGGTCCGTGTGACGGGGACAGGATTCCATCCGGACAGACGTATCGAGATCGTCTTCGATCCGGATCGGAGTTACGAGCTCTGGCGGGTCAGAGCCGATGCTCAGGGGAGTTTCGATGCTCTCATCTACCCGTATCGTCGAAGCAACGGCGTGTACAACGTCCGCGCCCGCTCCCCGGGTGAGCTAGGCGACCTGGCGCCACCGATGCGAGTGGCCCGAGACTCGATCGAGGTGCCATGCCCGAGGCCCGTGACGCCGCCTCCTGGCGGGGACGAGGTCACCCCTCCTGGCGGGGACGAGGTCACCCCTCCTGGCGGGGACGAGGTCACCCCTCCTGGCGGGGACGAGGTCACCCCTCCTGGCGGGGACGAGGTCACCCCACCACCACCCCCGCCGACGGTCCCGCCGAGGCCCAAGGCGACGCTGACGACGGAACCGACCTGCGTCCGTCCGGCTATCCAGGGCGACGAGCCGCGCCTGATCTCGCTCCACATCCAGGGCAAGGGTTGGGATCCTGGTCCGGTCACCATCGACTACGACGCGCCGGGCAAACTGCCTGGGCGATCGTTCACGAGGAGAGCCGACCGATTGGGCCGCATCGACGACACGGTCCGGATCCGGGCCCCAGCTAGCGGTACGGCCGGGATCACCGCGCGGCAGACGGTCGCGAAGGTCGGCTCGATCATCGCTCGCGGACGCACCCAGCAGATCTCGGCGAAGGCGCGGGTGACCGTGCCCTGCCGCAAGAGGGAGCCACCGCCGCTCACCATCAGGCCGGAGTGCGGGATCCCGGCCGAAGGGATTCCGGACGCCTACGCGATCACCGTCATCGGCAAGGACTTCTACCGCGGGTCCGACGTGTCCATCAGGTACGGCGCTGCTGACCGGCGGGAGTGGTTCAGCGCCCATCCGGAGACGAGTGGCCGGATCAAGACGACCATCGTGGTCGATGGCCGCCGAGACGAGCCTGTGCCGATCGTCGCAGAGCAGCTCGACACACGAGGTCTCGCGGTCGCCCGTTCCTCGGCGCGCTTCACCGTTCCCTGTCCGATCGATCCGACTATCACCATCGAGCCTGAGCAGGGTCCTCCCGGCTACACCGCGCTCGTCATGGGGGATGACTTCTGGCCCGGCACGACCGTGACGTTGCGCTGGGATACGGGCATCGACGCTGGACACGAGTACCAGGTCCAGGTTCAAGAGGACGGGACGTTCGAGACCTACCTCCTGATCATGCACCACGACTGGCCCGGCAAGCGCAACCTGAGGGCTGGCATGCCCGGCGAGCCCGACGTCTTCCCCGATGCCGAGGACGACTACCTCGTGGTCCCGGAGTCGGGCCAACCCGCGGGTGAGCCCGGCGACCAGGTCATCGATCGCCGCTGAAAGGCGCTACGGCTGGATCTCGAGGTCGATCAGTGCGGACTGTGCCATCTCATCGGGCCGCTCGAAGGCGGGGATGGCCAGCCGGTAGCAGCCATCCCCGCTGACTCCGATGACGGCGATGCTCAGGCCTCCGCGGGTGCGGTAGGTCGAGACATCCTTGATCGTCTCGGTTCCGTCGGGTGTGAAGTGCAGGAAGCCGGTGGCATCCTGGAGTCCGGGACCGAACCGAAGGACGATTGCCGTGTCGCCGCCCTCGGGAGGATCGACATCGAAGTCCGCGAGCAGGCTCGGGTCATTGGCGGGCCCAAGGTCGACTTGGACGGTCGACGAGTTCGTTGCGGCGGCGCCGCGAGGCTCGAGGTCGAAGAGCACCCGCTCGGTGGCGCCGGTGCGCTCGAAGCGGAGTTGCGTGACCGTCCAGCCTCGATCCAATGGGTCACTGACCTCGTCGCTGCGCGTGCAGGCGAACGGAGTCGGCTCAGGCCCTTCCACACCTTCCTCTTCGGACCCTTCCTCTTCGGACCCTTCCCCGTCCCCGGTTCCGACGCTCGCGCGGCCCAGGTCGCGTGCGTTGTTGCTCCACCACCTGACGAGGCGCTGGAGGTCGGCATTGGTGGCATCGACCACGCCATACATCCCGCTTCGTTCGTCGGTCCACCGGATCTTGGCGATGCCGTCCTGCACGTAGCATGCGATCTCGCCGTTGGTCCAGCGCTTCCGGCCGCCGGCACCGTTCGCGCACGCATCCTCTGTCTCGTCAGGCGTGGGCTTGATGCGACCGACTCGATCGAGCCAGTACGCGTCGAGGTCGGCTGGCTTCGGGAAGGTGTAGATCGCCAACTGGCTGACACGCCCACCAGGCTTGTCGCACCAGATGGCCCCCTTGGCACCGGCTTGAAGCGGCTCGTCGGTGCTCCTGCGCCAGGGTTTGCAGGTGAAGGCTGACGCACGTTCAAGGAGATCCTCTCGACCGCGCGTCGGGTCACTGGCCGAGACACGGGCTCCGGCGTGCGGCTCCGGCGTCGGCTCGGGCGTCGGCTCGGGCGTCGGCTCGGGCGTCGGCTCGGGCGTCGGCTCGGGCGTCGGCTCGGGCGTCGGCTCGGGCGTCGGCTCGGGCGTGGGCTCGGCGTCGGCTCGGGCGTCGGCTCGGGCGTCGGCTCCGGCGTCGGCTCGGGCGTCGGCTCGGGCGTCGGCTCGGGCGTCGGCTCGGGCGTCGGCTCGGGCGTCGGCTCGGGCGTCGGCTCCGGCGTCGGCTCGGGCGTCGGCTCGGGCGTCGGCTCGGGCGTCGGCTCGGGCGTCGGCTCGGGCGTCGGCTCGGGCGTCGGCTCGGGCGTCGGCTCGGGCGTCGGCTCGGGCGTCGGCTCGGGCGTGGGCTCCGGCGTCGGCTCGGGCGTCGGCTCGGGCGTCGGCTCGGGCGTCGGCTCGGGCGTCGGCTCGGGCGTCGGCTCGGGCGTCGGCTCGGGCGTCGGCTCCGGCGTCGGCTCGGGCGTCGGCTCGGGCGTCGGCTCGGGCGTCGGCTCGGGCGTCGGCTCGGGCGTCGGCTCGGGCGTCGGCTCGGGCGTCGGCTCGGGCGTCGGCTCGGGCGTCGGCTCGGGCGTGGGCTCCGGCGGAGGTATGACGGTCGGCGGCGGTATGTCAGTCGGCGGCGGCGTGAGCACAGTCGTCCTTCTCGGTGTCGGCGTGATTGAGGCTGCGTCCGTAGGTGCCGCCGTGAGCTCTGAGCTTGGTTCTTCCGAGGGCGTACCCGACATCGACATGAAGAGGAAAGCGCCGATGACGACGATCAGCAGTGCACCGAGGACGCCACCGGTGACAGCGACCGATCTACTGCCGCCTCCGCCCGAACCGGATGTGTTTGACACCGAGACCGTGCCAGCCGTGAGCGGAGCCATGGCCTTGCGTGCCTCGGTGAGCTCAGATCCACAACGCTGGCAGAAGGTGCGTCCAGGATCGTTGCGCAGGCCACAGCGCGGACACGGCACAGGCGGTGGCAGTTGACCGACCGGTGGGGGCACCCGCGGAGGGGGAGGAGCCGGCGGAGGAGCTGCCGGTGGCTGAAGTCGTTCCGATGGCGCTGATCCAGACGGGAACGGCGGTGGAGGCGGAGCCGTGTCCTTCGACGCGTCGGGTTCGCTTCCCGATCGATCGCTCCGGGTGGACGCCGTCCGCAGGCTCGGCAACCGGGATGACGTCTTCACCTGGCTCGGCTGGCGTGGACGCCTCATCCTCGACAGGCGGCTGGGCTTGCACCGCATCCACGGGCTCGACAGCCGGGATATCCGCCTCATCCGGTTCACCTGTCTCGGGTGGCTCGGGCTCAACGACCTCGTCCCTCGAGGACTCGGCCGAGTCCGAGGCCATAGGCGGACTGTCCAGCAGCGACCCACACTCCCCGCAGAAGAAGTCATCCGCTGCGTTGGCAGTTCCACACTTGGGGCAAACCAGGCCCGAATTCATGGGCCTTCAGTCTAGGACTGCCACCGCTGTCTACTCAAGGGCTGTTCGGGCAGAGTCACCGCACGGCTGTCGGGTCTACACGCCGAGCGCGTGCGACTCCGCGTCGTTCAGCGGCGCCACCGCTGAATGGCTCGACCCCGCTGATACCCTTGCTGCGTAACGCGGACACAGGGCGCCAGAGGACCCGCAAGTCCCAGACTGCGCCATCTGGAAAGGACACGGTGCGCCGTGAGGACTGCGAAGTCAGGCGTTATCCCCATCCTCCTCATCAGCCTGCTGGCTGGCCCGGTGACCGGAGTGGCAGCGCAGGACGAGGCCGACAAGACGTACTACGAACCGCAACTCCAAGGCGAGCTGACGGGCACCTTGGTCGCCGACACGGCAAACCCACTCGGCTGTGACTCGTTCAACGGCCCTGACGGCCGGGAGTACCCCGCCGTCACTCTGTCAGGTACGGCCACAGGTACCATCCCGTATCTCGGCGAGATGGTCACCATGAGCTCGCAGCACTGCCTCGTGCCCAAGCGGATCATGGGGAACATTAGGAAGGGCAGCTTCACCTTAACCGACGAAGGAGGTTGGGAGGTCGGCGGCAAGTTCAATGGAGATTGCATCCCATCGCTCGTGCTCGAGGAGGGAGCCAGTTACTTGTGCACGGCCATGCTCAAAGCGAAGGGGGCGCCGTTCCCGGAGGCGAGTACGGGCTCGGGGAAGATCCGCATGATGGGGGAGATATGGCACGAAGGGATCGACGAAGACGGCGTCCCGTACGCGATGCCCATGGAGCTCCGTCTCGAGGGCTACTACCAGCTTGGCGACACCTGAGCGACGCTCGACGGTGAGTCCAGCAGGACGGTGACCGTCACGGGCGAGTACCGGAACGTACGTGACGTTCGCCCGCCAGCACGGTGCCCACTCGGGCAGGATGCGATGCCCACCTTGCTGCCCGTGAGTCTGGTCGCGTCTCGCCACGACCACGAGACAATCGGTATGTAGGCGCCCGGATCGGTCGCATCGAGCACTCGTACCGACAGCCTGTCTCCGGGGTGCAGCGACATAGCACGGAGGACCGTGTGGGTGGATCGTCGGCGCGAAGAGAAGTCGGACGACACGACCGGTCGGCGGCATCGGTCGCTCGCTCCGGCCAGACCAGATCCTATCCTGAAGCCCGTCGACCTGAGGGGCGTCGTTGGTGACCACGCACCCACTGGAGAGGTCGACTCCAAGCCCCCTCCATCCAGTCATCGAGGCCGCAGTCTGGGTGCGCGCGAGTTGCTCTCGATTCAGCGTTCCGCTGGCAATCAGGCTGTGGTGCATCTCCTTGATGCCAAGGCGGGAACAAGTACCGCCGGAGCCGAGACGAAGGAGGTGAACCCCCCGCCCGGGCCGTACACGGGGAGGCGGATACGGAACGACAAGCTGGATAAGTACGAGTCCAACAAGCACCTGTTCAAGCCGGGCATCTTCAAGGAGTACGGCCCCTACGCGGAGGAATGGGCGCCCCTCGACGGCTATTTGAAGCGTGTCTGGGTCACGAACGCTGGATCGGATGCGGGCGTCCGGCTCAACGCTGACCTGCGGAAGTCGATGATGGGCATCCTCGAGAGGTTCATCTCGGCGAAGGCGGCGGACATCCGTCGAACGCGACCGGGCCGGGCACAAGACGATGCCCTGAGGAATGCTATCTGGGGTGAGAGCGGCAAGCAGTACACGTTTGCGCGCAGACGCGCCTGGGCGGAGTACCTTCGTAGTAACTACCGGCACTTCCACGAATGGGCGGCCGTGCGCTTCGGCCTCGTAGAGCCGCCGTATGCATACCACGCCAAGCGAAAGGCCGCGAAGTGAAGCGAGGCACTGGATTGCCGCTGCCAGCGCTCGTCTTCGTCACGCTTCTGCTAGTGCCGCTGGCCGCGCAACTGGCTGCTGCGGCGGACCCGACGCCATCGCCAACTGCGACACCGGACTGGGTACACCACCACGAGCCCAACCCGGGACCCTGCACGTTCGATTTCGTGCGTGACCTGCCTGGATACGACGCGACTGGCGTGGCGAGGAACACATACGCGGCCGCGGCGGTCGAGGATGGCGAGCTCATCTGTGGCGGACCCGGCGACGACTGGGTACGTCAGATGGACGGGGGCACCTTCGATGGCGGTGGCCAGGATGACGAGGTCGAGTACATGTTCGGTGGTGCATTTGTGGGTGGCGGCGGCACTGACTCGGTCGATGTGATGCTCGGTGGCACCTTCGAGGGTGGTTACCTCAGTGACTTCGTCGAGCGCCTCGATGGCGGCGTGTTCAGCGGAGGACCGGGCCACGACGGGATCGACCAGATGTACTCAGGCGGCTTCGACGGCGGCGGAGGAAATGACTACGTCAACCAGCTAGGCGGTGAACCGGAGATGTTCGGCACACCCAGATTCGATGGCGGCGCCGGCCGTGACAGAGTCGAGTCGTTCTGGCATGGCACATTCGACGGGGGCAATGGCATCGACACTGTCGAGGACGCGTCTTCTCTCCACGCTATCGAGTGCATCAGCGTGGAGAGAGCTCTGGACTGCCACTCCCCGTAGTCTCGGTTCGACGCGGGATGGTCGAGCGACAAGGAGTTGTTCTCTGAAGCCGTTCATCCCCTGGGACCAGCCGGTTCCACCCATCGCGCCGTGTGAGCGCCAAGGCCGATGGCCGCCGTCACCAACATCTGTGGAGACGCTGTCGTCCACCATCAGGATCGTTGCACGCCCCCTGCTGCACCCAGACACGGTCGGCATGAACCCCGCGGTGAGGCCGACCCGGCGGGAGCATGACGTGTTGAGGCCACCCCTACACGTTCGAGTCTAGCTCCGTTTGACAGGGAGGAACCGCTTCGCGTACTCGAGGAACCGATTGCCGCCCTCGCTGACCGCGAACTCCCGCATCACGCGTCGCCAGAACGGCCTCTTGTCGGTCTTGGCGTCCGGGTTCATCTTCGCGAGCGTGGCTTTGAGGACCTCCTTGAATGCCTCTTTGCCGGTTCCCTTGACGAAGTTGACGAGTAGCTTGTCGCCGAACGTGAGCAGTGTCTCCGGGTCGACGCCGATGGAGCGCATATACCGCACGTCGAACCGCTTCACGACGGCGGGATAGAACGAACCCAAGTACTTACCCAGCAAGTCGCCGGCAGCGCCGGTCACGAACCCGATCAACGCCGTGTCGCCAGCGCTCTTGAGCATCGCGACGACGCCGAATTCCTTCCGAAGTCCGGTGGCCATCTCCGACGTTCGCGTCGCGGCTTCCTCGACGAGCTTGCCGGTGGTCGCGACGCCGCTCGCAGCCAGGCTCCCGAGTGCCCACTTGCCAGCGGTTGACCCGACGAGCTTGGCCGCTCCAGTCGTGGCACCTCCGGTCAGGTACGTGGTCACCACGGTGAAGGACACATCCCTCGTGATTTCGAGCGTCGTGACCGCGCGACCACCGCCGCTGATCGCCCTCCCGATGAAGGTCCGCCATGTCTTCGCGGCCTTGTTGTACTGCTGCTCGGCCAACCGCAATTGCGTCGCGGCTCCCCGCACGTCGCCGGCTCGCAGCAGTGCCCGAGCGAGCGCCGCACGCTGGAGCGGAAGGACATAGATGAGCTCGTTCGGTAGCTTCGCGCCGCCGAGGGTCTCGGCGACCGGGCCGACGAACCAGCCGCGGATTTCCTTCACGTATCGGCGTTGCGAGTCGCGGATGATCCGCGTGTAGCTCTCGATCAGCGAGATCGACCGGCCGAGCGTCCGGATCGCGCGAGCCCGCAGTTCGGCTTCCTCGCTCGCCGGCGGCTTGGCCTGCCGATGAACGACGGGCATCGGCCGGCCGGCGTCGACGAGGCGGGCGACGGCAGCGTTCCCCACTGTTCGCTGGAGCGCGAGCACGTCGCCAGGGTGGCCCCTGTGAGGCTGCGAGAGGACGGCTGGTGCGATGAGTGGGCGAGCACCAGCCCTCGACCGTCCCTTGGTGGTGCCAACGCCGCGACGCCCAGCGGGCACGACGTGCTGCTTCCGGTGCGTCAGGTTCATCTGCGTCTCCGCTCGCGACCGCCGCATACGGTCGCCCCGGCAGCGACCGTATGCCCATGTGGCGGGCGACGCAATGCCCTGGAGCGCATCTGCCCCGACGGCTGCCCCTTCGGGTGCCCAGGTAGCTGCGCATCCAGCCATGGGAACGCCGATTCGCTCTGGTGCGGACTCTCGGGCCCCGACGGCCTGCCCCGGTACCTCCGCTTGCGGTCGGCGCGACATGGCAGGCAGACGCGTCGGACTCAGGCCCGGACCAGTCCATGAGGTGAACCGCGGTGGCAGGTCGGGAGCAGCCTCTCCCTGTGCTCAGCCTCGTAGTGGGCCTCTCCCTCGGGCTCGAACTGGGCGGCGTCGGTCTCCTGACCATGCACGAACCCTGGACCAAGGGGCAGATGACCTCGGAGTGCAGCTAGCCGGGTCCTGCGTCTCTGGGACCTGGGGGACCGTGCCTGGGCGGCGTGCCTGTGACATCCTTGAGCCGACCGACCTCCACCAGCTTCTCGATTATTACGTCGAGCGTTTCGATGATCACTTGAGCGTACGCTTGGGAGGCAACCGGCAGTCGCGGGTTGACCACCCGCATCGCCTCGCTCACCTGGTTGGCTCCTTGGGCTGTGAGCACGGGGATGTAATCCTCGACCTTCTTGATGAGTGGGCCGTGGTCCACATCGCTCTTGCCCCGGACGTCAGCGAGGTTCTCCCGTGACTGGGCGACGGCCTCCCGGATGATCGCCAGCGTCTGTCCGCTCTTCAACAGCGACTCGTCGCCCGGTAGCTTCCACTTGGTGCCCTTGGCGTTGCGGACCCAGAGGCCACCCCCAGGTCGTTTGATGTCGCGGTTGAGTCGGTCGTGAACGGCCTTGAGGAATGCTCCGTAGAAGAAGGGCTTCTTGAAGCGGGCTATCAACGCCATCAGGTCGGCGAACGACTTCTCGCTTGCGGGCACCCATCCACCGAATGCCGGCTTGGGCTTGACGTCGTAGCCTGAGAGCTTCCCTACGGCGTCCGGGTTGGCGAACACAATTCTGGATACTCGGAGAGCGAATCCCCGCGCACCAGGCTTGAAGTCCTTCATCCGAGCCTTGGCTGTGTTGATGGGACCTATTCGTGAGACGAGGTGGCCCGCGGCGAAGGCGTCCGTAAGGAAGTGATCGCCGAAGGCATTCACCTTCATGGCTTGGTCCATGTTCCCCTGCTGCGCCAGTCTGAGCGCTTGGACGTGGTATCGCCTCCAGGTCTCACGGTGACCGGCGCCGCCATCAGCGCCTGCGTAGTGCTCGACGTTCTTCGCGGCAAGCTCCGTGTATCGTCCTCCCGTCGCCTTCTCCCACTCGCTCTCCTTCACGGCCGTGGCGCCTGGCTTGCCCTGGAGGTGGTCGCGCTCTCGGCGGACCAGCGTCACGAGAGTCCTCAGTTCCTTGCGACTCGCCTGCCGAAGTTGCGCGGGGTCTTTGAAGTGGTCGGCCAGCGCTGTCCACTCGCCGTAGGTCATGCGGACACCGTTCACCTCAAGTGTGGTCTCCTCCTCACCCTTCCTGGCTCCAACCATGGCGTGCTCGCCTGAGATGTAGCGCCGGACCTCGCTCGGGTCGTGGCCTCTCCCGGCTTCGCGCTCGCCTACGAGACTTGCGATCGCCCGGTTGCCAGCGAGCCGTTGCATCTCCAACACGGACAGTGCAGGGCCCGGCAAGCGGCCCGCATCGTCCACCCCGCCACCCCCAGGGCGCGACCGCACAGGATCACGTCCCTTGGGTGTTCCTCCTAGTCGCCCTGGCCACAGCGCGCGCGTCGAACACGTGAACTCCCTTGAGGCCCAGCGTATGGAACCCAGCACGGAGCGCCAGCATCGGGCAGGCGGCTGAACGGGCAAGACCTGCTTCCCGTTCGTGTACGAGCACGGTGCCGCGTGAGCTGATCGCTGGGTCTGGGAGTGGACCGATCTTTGGGCCCGGATCGGGCCGGAGCCAGGGACACGCAGCCTGGTCACTTCGCTGTCGAGCCACATGAGCACTCGCGCGGTCTGGGACGTGTGGGTGCTGTTCGACGCCCAGGCGACGACGCTGACGGCAACGACCGCCAGCACGAGCGCCAGCAGTCCGAGACGCCTGAGCCAACGCATGAGCGGAGCCTGGTGCTCCTCGATGGCGGTCAGCGGACGACGATGTTGACCAGTCGGCCGCCGACGTGGATGACCTTGACCACGGTCTTGCCCTCGAGGTTGGCCTGGACCTTGGGCTGCGCCATGACGACGGCCTCGATCTCCTCCTGCGGCAGGCCTGGGGCCAACCGCACCTTGTCGCGCAGCTTGCCGTTGATCTGTACCGGCAGCTCGACCATCTCCGCGGCCACCAGTGACGCATCGTGCTCGGGCCACGGTTCGGAGTGGATCGAGCGCCACGCATCGCCCCGAGCGGCCAGGCGGCGCGACCACAGCTCCTCGGAGATGTGCGGCGCCTCCGGGGCCAGCATCAGCAACAGCATGTCGACGGCTTCGTCGTAACCGGCGGTCTCGGCCGCGGGTGTGCCGCGGTACTTCATGAGCGTGTTGGTCAGCTCCATGAGCTTGGCCACGATGGTGTTCCAGTGGAAGCGCCCGTGGTCTGCGGTGACGCCCTCGAGCGTCTTGTGCGCGGCCACTCGCAGAGCCTTCTCGGCGGCCGCGAGGTCCTGGCCATCGGGCAGCGAACCGGCATCGGGATCGCCGTGCTCCTGGCCGGTCGGGTCGATCGCGACCGTCCACACGCGGCGCAGGAAGCGGTTGATGCCCTCGATGCCCTGCGGGTTCCACGGGCCACCCTGGTCCCACGGTCCCATGAACATCAGGAACAGGC
Organism: uncultured Chloroflexia bacterium; assembly: GCA_963752475.1. Classification (GTDB taxonomy): domain Bacteria; phylum Chloroflexota; class Limnocylindria; order Limnocylindrales; family CSP1-4; genus JAFMJV01. The sequence continues at coordinate 439,915 of CAVVYR010000006.1, forward strand.
GCACGGTGTCGGCGCCGTACTTCTGCACCAGCTCGTCGGGGTCCTGCACGTTGCCGCGCGACTTGGACATGCGCTCACCATCGGCGCCCAGGATCTGGCCCTGGTTGAAGAGGCGCTTGAAGGGCTCGCGGGAGGAGATCACCCCGACGTCGTTGAGGGCCTTGGCGAAGAAGCGGCTGTAGAGCAGGTGCATGACCGCGTGCTCGGCTCCGCCGGTGTACTGGTCGACCGGCGTCCAGCGGGCCTCGAGGTCCTTGTCGATGGCCACGTCGTCCGCGTCGGGCGAGAGGTAGCGCCAGTAGTACCAGCTGCTATCGACGAACGTGTCCATCGTGTCCGTCTCGCGCTTGGCGGGACCGCCGCACTCGGGACAGGTGGTCTCGAGGAATGACTCGGTCGTCTCGAGCGGGTTGCCGCCGCCCTCGGGGTAGACGAAGTCGTCGGGGAGCAGGACCGGCAGGTCCTCCTCCGGCACCGGCACGATGCCGCACTCGCCATCGCAGTAGACCGCCGGGATGGGCGTGCCCCAGGCACGCTGTCGGCTGATGAGCCAGTCACGGATGCGATACGTGACGGTAGCCTCGCCCTGGCCCGAGGCTGCGAGGTCCTCGACGATCCTGGCGAAGCCCTCGCTCCAGGGCATGCCGCTGTACTCGCCGGAGTTGACCAGGCGCGCCTCGTCCGACTTGGTCACGTAGGCCTCGTCGAGTGGCGCGTCGTCAGCATCGTCGGGGCCGGCGACCACGCGCACGATGGGGATGTCGAACCTCTGGGCGAAGGCGAAGTCGCGCTCGTCGTGACCGGGCACGGCCATGATCGCGCCGGTGCCGTAGGTGCTGAGCACGTAGTCGGCGATCCAGATGGGGATGCGCTCGCCGTTGACCGGATTGATGGCGTCGGCGCCCAGGGGTACGCCGGTCTTCTCGCGGTCGGTCGAGAGGCGTTCGATCTCCGTCTCGCGGCGGGCCTGCTCGACGTATGCCTGAACCGCTTCCCGCTGCTCAGGCGAGGTCAGCTCCTCTACCAGCGCGTGCTCGGGTGCCAAGACCATGAAGGTGGCGCCGAAGAGCGTGTCCGGCCGGGTGGTGAAGATGCGCAGCTCCTCGCCGCCCGTGTGATGGTCCGACGGTGCGGTGCGGAAGATGACGTCCGCGCCCTCGGAGCGGCCGATCCAGTTCGTCTGCATGAGGCGGACCGGCTCCGGCCAATCGAGGCCCTCGAAGGAGAGCAGTTCGTCGGCGTACTTGGTGATGCGGAAGAACCACTGCTCCAGATCGCGCTTCACGACCGGGGTGCCGCAGCGCCAGCAGACGCGGTCGACGCCCTCGACCTGCTCGCGTGCGAGGACGACCTGGTCCTTCGGGCACCAGTCCACCGGCGCCATCTGGCGGTAGGCCAGGCCGGCCTTCATGAACTGAAGGAAGATCCACTGGTTCCACTTGTAGTAGTCGGGCTGGCAGGTCACGACCTCGGCGTTCCAGTCGAAGGTCGCACCCATCGAGCGCAGCTGCCGACGCATGTTCTCGACGTTCTTCATCGTCCACACCGCGGGGTGGATGCCGCTCTTGATGGCGGCGTTCTCCGCGGGCAGGCCGAAGGCATCGAAGCCGATGGGGAAGAAGACGTTGTAGCCGTTCATGCGCAGGAAGCGGCTGCGGGCGTCGGTCGGGGTCTTGATGTACCAGTGGCCGATGTGGAGGTCACCCGAGGGGTACGGGTACATCGTCAGGAGGTAGTAGTCGGGCTTGTCCCTGGCCTCGAGGTCGGTGTGATGGAGCCCGAGCTCCTCCCAGCGTCCCTGCCAGTGGGGTTCGATGGCGGCCGCGTCATAGCGGTCGACGGAGGTGCGGGTGGCGTCGCCGTCAGGGGCGTTGGAGCTGCTCATAGGTACATTCTCACCGATGTGGACTGGCTCGATCGCGGTCGGGATACGACAAGACCCTCGTCTGGTCGACGAGGGTCCGTGTTCTTGCGCCGGGGTGGTGGAGCGACGGGGACTCGAACCCCGGACCTTCTGCATGCCATGCAGATGCTCTTCCAGCTGAGCTATCGCCCCGCGGCGGCCATAGTAGCGAATCGCGGCGAACCCGGCTGACCACGAGCCGAAGAGCCGAGCCTGACGAGGAAGCACCTAGGATGACGAACGTGACAGCGAAGTCCTCGATCGACCTGAACCCGGACGTGGGAGCGGGGCTCGGCGCCGACGATGCGGCCATCCTGCCGCTCATCAGCGCCGCCAGTGGCCAGCCCATCGTGCTCATGCCGGACGCGCCGACGGTGGGTGGCCATCCGGTGCGGGCGGTCGTGGCCGCCGCCGATCGGCACCACCTGGGCCAACCCCGAACTGGGGCTGGACTTCGGTTCCGATGGACCGCGGTCGATGACGCACGCCGGGCGCTGGCTGATCAGCAGGAGCGCTCGGCAGCCGCGGCCAGGTCGCTGTCTTGAACCCACGACGCCCATACGAGATCCGGCGTTCCGACCGCGCGCGCCGGGCCAGGATCACCGTGAACCGTGAGGGCCGGACGGTGGTGGTGCTGCCCCGCCGCATGCCGGCTTCAGAGGCGCAGCGGCTCGTGGTCGAGCATGCCGCCTGGATCGATCGACACGTCACCCGTGTCACCGCCGAGCGTGAGCGTCTGGCCGAGCGCCCGGCGCTGGGGGAGGGGCGCGTGCTCTCGGTCGCCGGTGAGCCTCGCCGTATCTCGACGGTCGATGCTGGTGCCGATCGTGCCCTCCGTGGTCGGGTGGAGGAGGTACCGGGTGGCGTCATCGTCCGGCTTGGACGCGATGGACGCGACACGGGACAGCTACTCGAGCCCTGGCTGCGTGCCCGCGCCCGCGGGACGATCACTTCCTGTGTGGAGCTGCACGCTCCGGGGCTGGACGTGAAGCCGGGGCGCGTCAGCATCCGCGATCAGCGCAGCCGCTGGGCCTCCGCCTCGGCCGACGGCTCGCTCTCGTTCAGCTGGCGCCTGGTGCTGGCGCCACCGTTCGTGCTCGATGCGGTCGTGGTCCACGAGCTGGCCCACCTGCGCATCCGGGCCCACTCGCGTCGCTTCTGGGCTCTCGTGGAACAGCACGCCCCGCGTACCGCCGAGGCTCGCCGCTGGCTCCGAGAGCACGCCACCGAGCTCCGCGCCGCCCTCGAGTAGGACGGGGAATACGCCGATCGCCGCGCCGAGTAGCCACCCCGTCCGCTCACCGAGGCGGGCGCTTGGGGCCCGCCAAGGGGCTACGTCCGGGGCTCACTGGACGCTACCAACGGGCCTGCCAAGGCGCTACCCACGGGCCTGCCGAGGCGCTACCCACCCCACGGGTGACCGAGCCAAGCACTTGTCCTTCCGACCCAGCCCGCGGGTGTCCCCGCCAGGCTGGCCTGCTGCGCCGGCCGTTCCACCCGCCCACGGGGTCGACTGGCCACCGGTTCGCCTTCTCACCCGCCGTGTGGGTCATTCGGCCGGCACGGAATCGGGCTTGGCCCAGTGACCCAGCAGGTGGGTATGGCGAAGTGTCCTAGAGGAGGATGAGGCCGCTCCGTTCGGGCAGGACACCCGCCCGCAGCGCCCCCAGGGTCTCGGCCGTGTCCGCGGGGAACGTTGACCGCAGCGCCTCGCGGTGGTCTCGAAGGATGCGTCGGTTGCGGTGGGTCCCGGCGACCAGCAGCACCACCCTGTCGGCCCCACTGTCGCGGGACTTGGCCTCACACCTCCGCTGCAGCGCTTGCAGGTCGAACAGGCGGGTTTCGGCATCGATCCCGACCGTCCCAGGCCCGGACAGGAAGACGTCCCATGCTCGCATGTCGCCGCTCTGCCCGATGAGCACCTCCGACGCCCACCGCCAGCGAGCGTGGACTTCCTTGCGTAGTCGCTCGAGGAGGCGCAGTTGCCCAGCGTCGCGCACTGGCGATCCGACGGGGAACGTCTTGACGTCGAGGCGCAGTCCGAGTGCGGCGCAGCAGCGTGCGACCTCATCGATGGTGGCACCAGCCGCCTGCGCGAGCTCGATCCTGCTGAATTGGGACTGGCTGGTTCCCGCAACCGCAGCCACATGCCCCTGACTCAGGCCGGCGGCAAGACGTGCTCCGCGCAGTTCGTCAGCCAGGCGTTGCTGGATCTTCGAAGCGTTGCGCTTGCCCATGGCCTGAGCGCGGTCGACCGTCGCCATTCGCCGCAGGGTAGGAGGGCGCCCTTCGCTGCCGCTTATCCCGCCTGGTTGCAGCCGGAGAGGACGATGAAGGCGTTGAGTTCGTTGACCACCTTCTGCGTATCCTCCTCGACGTGGGCAGAGGTCCGCCTGATCTGGGTGATGGTCCGGAAGTCCTCGATCGCCAGCTTCAGCTCGCCCATGCGGTAGCCGAGTCGTGTGAGGGAGTCCTCGAGCTCATCCTCGCGCTCGCCAAGGTCGGCTCGCTCCAGCTCGGTGTGTGCCGCCTGCAGCTTGTCAAGCTCGATGTCGAGCGACGTGCGGTTCTCCAGGATCAGCTCGACCCGCCGGAGGTCAGCGAGCCGGGTCTCCATGTCGCCGACGCGCTGGCACAGCTCGCCCTGGGGGTCGACCGCGGGGACCGCGCTGGCGCTCGCGCTCGGGCTGGGTGACGGGCTCGGGGAGGCACCGGCCGGGTCGGTGGAGGCATCCCCGCCGCACGCGCTCGCCACCGCCAGGAGCGTGAGAGCGAAGGCGACGAGCGGTAGGCGCATACCGACGATGCTAGCGCGAGTGCTCATGTACGCTCACGGCCCATGCATGAGCCGCTCTACCGCCCGTCGCTGGCGACGCTCACCGACCTCTATCAGCTGACGATGGCCGGTGCCTATCACGCCACGGGCCGTGATCGGGACGACGCCGTCTTCCACATGTTCTTCCGGCGCCCGCCGTTCGGCTCAGGCTTCACGCTGGCCGCGGGCCTCGGCGAGGTCATCCGCTTCCTGCGCACGTTCCATTACTCCGACGAAGACCTGGCCTACCTCTCCGACCTTCGGGGCAACACCGGTGAGCCGCTCTTCTCCGCGGCCTTCATCGAGCACCTCTCGACGCTCGAGCCTGGCCTCGGCCTCGACCTCGATGCTGTGCCCGAGGGCACGGTCGTGTTCCCCTACGAGCCGCTGCTGCGCGTGCGCGGTCCGCTGCTCGCCGCCCAGATCGTCGAGACGGCCCTGCTCAACCTCATCAACTTCCCCACGCTCGTGGCCACCAATGCGGCTCGCGTCGTGCTCGCCGCCGGCGGGGATTCCGTGCTGGAGTTCGGCCTTCGGCGCGCGCAGGGGCCCGATGGCGGCCTGTCGGCCAGTCGGGCGGCCTACCTCGGCGGCTGCGAGGCCACCAGCAACGTGCTTGCGGGGCGGCTCTTCGGCATCCCTGTCCGGGGCACGCACGCGCACTCCTGGATCCTCTCGTTCTCGGACGAGCAGGAGGCCATGGACACGTGGGCCGAGGTGCAGCCCCAGAACACCATCCTGCTCGTTGACACGTTCGACACGCTCGACGGGGTGCGGCGAGCCATCGAGACCGGCAAGCGCATGCGGGCCGATGGACGCGAGCTCGACGGCATCCGCCTCGACTCGGGCGACCTCGCGTACCTCTCGCGGGAGGCCCGAGGCCTGCTCGACGAGGCCGGCTTCCCGAACGCGCGCATCGTGGCCTCCAGCGACCTCGATCCCGAGACCATCGCCAGCCTCCGCGAGCAGGGCGCGGCCATCGACACCTGGGGTGTGGGCACGCGGCTCGTGACCGCCTACGAACAGCCGGCGCTCGGTGGCGTCTACAAGCTCGCGGCCGTGCGCCGGGGTCCCGAAGAGGACTGGCGCATGACGGTCAAGGTCAGCGCCGACCCCGACAAGACGACCGTGCCGGGCATCCTCGGCGCTCGACGCTACTACGACAGGGCCGGGCAGGCCGCGGCCGACATGATCCACGACACGGCGTCCGAGGACGAACCCGGCGACTCCGTGGTCGACCCGGTGAACCCGCGGCGGCGCAAGTCCATCGACCCATCGTGGCGAGAGGAGGAGCTGCTCGTGCCGACGCTGCGTGGCGGCGACCTCGTGACCGAGCTGCCCGACCTCACCACCTCGCGGACCCGGGCGCAGGAGCAGCTGGCCAGCTTCCACCCCGGCGTGCTCCGACGGCTGAACCCGCACCGCTACCCGGCTGGGCTCGACGTGACCCTGCACCGCCGCCGCGAGGCACTCGTCGAAGCGGCCCTCGACAACGGGTCCGCCTAGACCCGTGGGCCCGTCGACCGGCGGCGCAAAGCCGGGTCCGGCGATATAGTGCCGGCGCCGAGGACGCGGTCGGCAGGAGAGCGCGCTCGAGCTGCTGACGAGGAGTGACCCCTGATGCGATCACGCCGCGCAGCCATGCTCCTCGCCTTCGCCGTCATCTTCACGGCAAGCCCCATCTCGGCCCAGGAGGACGTTGCGGAGTCGACATCGCCCGAGGCCGAGATCGCCTCGCCGGTCGCGGAGGTGGCCTCACCCGAGCCGGTCCTGCCGCCCAAGGACTTGGGTGGAGCCTGGCGCAGGACCGCCGCGGGCCCATTCGGTGCGAACGACCTTCCCGGTGGCTGGACGGGCAAGGAGCTCATCATCGTCGACCCCGAAGGTCGGCGCCGGGCCGCCGCCTACCGACCGTCGCTCGACCGCTGGGAGACGCTCGCACGGCCGCCGCGCAAGATCATGGCCGGCAGCAAGGCGCAGTGGACCGGCAGCGAGCTCCTGTTCATCGAGCCCCGCGGGACCTCCGTGCGAGGTCTCACCGCGTACGATCCTGAAACGGACTCGTGGCGCACCACGGCTCCATCGCCCATCAACGAGATCGCCGCCTCCGTGTGGGCCGATGACGTCCTTGTCGTGTCGTCCGTGGACCGGTCACGAGCCGCCATCTACGACCCTGACGGCGATCTGTGGGCCGAGCTGCCCCCGCTTTCGGGCGCCACCCCCGTCTCGTTGCACTGGACAGGGGAACAGGTGCTGGCCCTCGCGGCGATGCTCGAGGAGGTGACCGAGGCCGATGCCGAGCCGGTGACCCGAGCCGAACCCGAGGAAGCCGACGAACCGAGCCTCGAGCCAGACCCCAGGGCGCTGGCGTTCGTGTCGCTCGACCTCGACGAGGACGAGTGGGGCGAGCTCTCCGTCGGCCCCCTCACCGAACTGGGTGCGCCCGAGCCGCTGTGGATCGGCGATAGGTTCGTGTTCCTCACTGGCGCTGGCACCGCCCCCGAGGACGGCGAGACGATCTCGGTGGACGCGGCCTACGACCCGGCCGCGGACACCTGGACCGAGGTCGAGAACTCCTGTGACATCGACACCACCGGTGCGGTCTGGACCGGCACGCACCTCCTCTCGATGGCCACGCTCACCGGCTGGAAGGCCAAGTCCGACCGATGCCTCACCTTGCCGGCGTCGCCGTGGCCCGCACGCGCCGACTCGCTCCAGTTCTGGACCGGCACGGAGTCGATCGAGATGAGCGGCAGCAGCGGAAGGCAGCCACGAAGGGACGGCACCGCCTACGACCCGTTCGCCAAGTCAGGCGCCCACAGCGTCGCACTCGACAAGGGCTCGCGCCCTGTTCGTGTGCGCGTGCCATCACTCGGGATCGACCTGCCGGTCGTCTGGGACGGACGGAAGATCCCCGGTGGCTCGGCCGGCTACCCAGCCTGCGACGTGGCCGAGCAGTGGTCGGCTTTCGGGCTCCCCGGCGAACCGGGCACGACCTGGATCCTGGCGCATGCCCAGTACGGCATGTTCCTGCCGCTGCTGAACACGCTGAACAACGGCGGCAAGCGAGCCCTGCTGGGTCGGAAGGTCGAGGTCCAGCTACGCGACGGGCGGCTGCTGACGTACCGCACGTACAAGGTCAACCCGAGGGCCAGGAACACGAACATCGGCACGAGGAACCTCAAGAAGAACGAGCATCGGCTGGTGCTGCAGACGAGCACCGGCGTCGGCTCGGCGCCCAAGCTGCTGGTGGCGGCGCGCCTCGTGGATGCCACTACCACCGACGAGCCACGACCCAAGCCTGATCCACGCGCCTGCGGCTAGCACGGACGTCGTGCGATGGCGCGCGCGGAGGCGTGTTCGATCGGTGTGGCGGTGGATGTCCGCCACCGACCGACACGACCGCGTCGACGACGCGCCGGTGTCGGTCGAGCGTTGCCGAGAGCGAGCTAGCCCACGGAGATGGCTTCGAAGATCTCGGGATCCTCTTCACCCTGGATCATGACCATGCCCAGTGCGCCCTTGTCGAAGGTCCTCGCGAGTGCGTGATCGACCAAGACGATGGTGCTGGGGACCTGACCGACCAGCTCGACCACCGTGCCGCCCCCAGCGGGAACCAACGTGGTCTGCGACCCGCGCAGGGGCTCGTTCAGCAGCGCCGCTTCGGGATACACGACGTCCCAGTGTGAGCCGATGGGGTGGAAGCTGGAGATGAGGTTGAGCCCCGCGTTGACGAAGTAGATCCGTGCCCTTTCGCCGACCTGCATGACCGGCGCGTTGGCTCCGGTGAGTGCGCCCTTGGCGCCGTTGAAGACGACCATCGTGGGGTGCTCAGCGGTGATGGCGGCGCGGTCGGTCTCGACGAGGCCCGGTTCGGTCGACGTGGTGTAGTACTCCGACTGGACGATGTACCACTCGTGGTCCACGGCCGGCAGCGGCTCCGCCGGATCTACGAGGATGCCGCCGTACATGCCACGCGAGATGTGCTCGGGCACGTCCGACATGGCGCAGTGATACATGAACATGCCCGGATACAGCAGTCGCGCCTCGATCACTGCGGTCATGCCCGGGACGACCGTGGTGTTGGCCGCACCGCCACCCTGGCCCGTCACGGCGTGGAAGTCGACGTTGTGGGGCATGGCATTGCCCTCGGGGTTGTGGATGGTGAAGCGCAACACATCACCGACGCGGGCACGGATCATCGGCCCGGGGGTGCCGGAGACGGTGTCGTCGCCAGGGATGCGATAGCCCCATGTCTCGTACTCGACGCCGCTGGCGGGGTCGATGGCCGTGACCTGCTCGACGACCTCGAATTCGACCTCGACGATGGCCGGCTCCGCGCGTCCTGCCGGAGGAGGCACTCCAGGCGCGACCGAGACGTTGATCTCGTCGTCCGGCGCCAGCGGCAGCTCGGATTTCGGCACGAGGTCGGGTGTCACGCCCTCGATGGACTCTGCTCCGAGCACTGGCCCGACGCCGACGAGCGTCGACAGCAGCAGGGCTGCGAGCGAGACCGCGGCTGCCGGCATAGCGCGACGCCAGGAGCCGGTTCGAGCCCTTCGGACAGATGTTCCTGGCTCCACTGCGTGGTGGGGATACCGCATCGAAGTGCCTCCAGACCGTGCTACGGTTTAGTCCAACGGTAAGTAACTTAGTGATGTATAACCCCTGTACGCTAGGGCCATTCGGCCTCTTCGATGGGGAAGGACCAAGGGACGGATGCGACTCGAACTGACCCGCCGCGCCGACTACGCGATCCGGACCAGCATCTGCCTCGCACGCGAGGGGAGTGGGCGCTTGGTCTCGGCGCCCCACATCGCCCGCCTCATGTCTGTGCCGCCACGGTTCCTGCCGCAGATCATGCAGGATCTCGTTCGCGCCGGGATCGTGGAAGCCTCCCCGGGCCGTGGCGGGGGCTACCGGCTCACGAGGGCGCCGGGTGAGGTCACGCTCCTCGAGGTGATCGAGGCGGTCGAAGGCAACGTCCGGCGCCAGACCTGCGTGCTCCGAGCAGATGCTTGTGGAGCCGACCAGCCCTGTGGTGTCCACGACCTGTTCGCTGAGGCTCAGGATGCGCTGCTCGAGCGCTTCGCAGTGGCCACGGTCCGGGAGGCTGCCCGCGGCACCAGCGAGGCGGACGTCGCCCGTCGTGCTGATACGTGAGGCCCTCGTACTCGTACACACACACGCAGGCACGCCAAGGGAAGGGGAAGTGGTGGAGATGAGGGGACTCGAACCCCTGGCCTCTGCGATGCGAACGCAGCGCTCTTCCAGCTGAGCTACATCCCCACTGAGCGTGGCCCGCGGCCACCGGCTGGCGCAGTATACCGCTCGCTCGGCCGTTCGGCCCGAACCGCCCCTTCGGCGGTCCCAGCGTGGAGTAGCATCGAGATGACCCGTCCGCGTCGAGGAGTGTGCCCATGTTCTGGTTCATCAGGTTCGCTTTCAAGCTGACCTGGCGGCTCGCGCTCATCGCGCTCGCCGGCGTGGCCGGTTTCGCCGTAGGCAGGTATCGACAGCTCAGCCATGAGCAGCAGACCTGGGGCGTGGATACTGCCGAAGCCGAGCGCGAGCTCCTCGGCGACGACATCGTAGAGGACCCGGTCGTGGTGGAGACGCGTGGGGTCGACATCGACGCGCCGCCCGAGGCGGTCTGGCCCTGGCTCGTGCAGATGGGCTACGGCCGCGCCGGCTGGTACAGCTTCGACCAGATCGACATGGATGGAAAGAGCGCGGAGGTCATCCTCGATGAGTTCCAGGAGCTGGCCGAGGGTGATCGCGTGCCTACACACCCGGGTGGCGGCTTCGAGGTCAGGACCTTGCGGCCCAACCAGGCGCTCGTGCTCTACCTCGACACCGAGCTCGTGAACGCCACTGATGAAGCGGAGTCCACGCCGGTCGGGCTCCAGGGCGCAGGCGCCCTGGGCGAGGCGGCCATGTCCGAGTTCCGCGCGACGTGGGCGTTCATCCTCGAGCCGGCACCCGGCGAGCGCACGCGGCTCATCGAGCGGATGCGCCTGTGGGCCGACGACTCCGGGCGACCGCAGCGGCTGGCCATGCCCTTCATGGGCCTGGGCGTCTTCGTCATGACTCGCAAGCACATGCTCGGCCTCAAGGAGCGAGCCGGGCGAGCCAGCAAGGGCTAGGACAGCCCCGGCCACGCAGTAGAGGAGGCCAGCCATGTTCCGGCTGATCAAGTTCACCTTCAAGATCTGGTTCGTCCTGCAGTTGATGGCCGTGGCCTTCAGCGCCGGCATGGGCGCCGCCTACCTCGTGCAGATGCGAGCGCAGTACCGAAACTGGGGCGTCGTGCCCGGCGGCAACGACCGGGGCGTCAGCGGTGATGAGTTCGTGGCCGAGGCCGACCTCGTCGAGACCCGCTCCATCGACATCGACGTCGCGCCCGACCAGGTCTGGCCCTGGCTGGCACAGATGGGCTACGGCCGAGGCGGCTGGTACAGCTTCGCCGCCATCGATCGCGCCTGGACGCCTGCCGGCGGCCCGCCCTCGGATAGTGCCGACGCCATCCTCGAGGAGTTCCAGGACCTGGCCGAAGGCGATCTCGTGCCGACCCATCCGCAGGGTGGTTTCGAGGCCAGGATCGTGCAGCCCAACGAAGCGCTCGTGCTCCACCTCGATGACGCCATGGTCCGGGAGCAGGTGGACGAGCTCGTGGCCGAAGCTGCCGATGCGGTCGAGGAGCGCGGTGGCGAGGCCGACATCGACTTCGACATCAGCGACATGCCGCCGTATCGGGTCACGCTCGCCTTCGAGCTCGAGGAGTTGCCCGGTGGCCGTACCCGCCTCATCGAGCGTGTCCGCGCCAGCATCGAGGTCAGCGACAAGCAGAAGAAGGCTTGGCCGGTGCTGGCCATGGGTCTCTTCGTCTTCCTCAAGAGCCAGCTCGAGGGCATCAAGGAGCGTGCCGAGGGCGCCGTCGCCATCGACGCCTGACCTGCGGCACTTCGCGACCTGACGCGTCTGTCAGGCACGCACCTCGCTGGGCGGGGGCTGGTGGCGTCCTCCGGAGATGGAGGAGCCACCCTGGGGAAGGCTGAACCAGAAGCGGGTCAGGCCGGAGCTCGACTCGGCCCCGACGCGGCCACCCCAGCCCTCGACGAGCTGCTTGACGATGGCCAGGCCGATGCCTACGCCGCCGCGTGCCCGGTCGCGTGACTTCTCGACGCGGTAGAAGCGCTCGAACAGGCGCGGCAGATCCTCGGCCGGGATCGACTCGCCGTTGTTGGTGACGCTCACGAGGACCGAATCACCACGTTGTTCGGCCGCCAGGACGACGATGCCGCCCGGGGAGGCATAGCGCGCGGCGTTCTGCAGGAGATTCGCCAGCACCTGCGCGAACTGGTCGGGGTCGGCTACTGCCGGCAGCGGCTCGGCCCAACGACGCTCCAGGCGCAGGTGTCGGGACTCGAAGGTCGGCCGCGTCAGCTCGGCGGCAGCGCCCAGTAGCGTGGCCAGGTCGATCTCGACCGGGTGGGCTGTCTTGCTGGCCGCATCGCCGATGGCCAGGTCGTCGAGCAAGCGGGCCAGTCGGACGAGCCGTTCGGTCTCCTCGAGGAGTGACTCGTAGGTCGACCCGTCGGGCTCGATGACACCATCGCGGATGGCCTCGAGATAGCCTTCCAGGTTCGTCAGCGGGGTGCGCAGCTCGTGCGCGGTGTTGGCGATGATGTCGCGGCGCTGGCGCTCGCTCTCCTCCAGCTCGGCCGCCATCTGGTTGAACGAGTCGGCCAGGCTGGCCAGCTCATCGGGTGCGGCACGAGGGACGCGCGTGCTGAGATCGCCACCGGCCAGGCGTCGAGCGGCGGCTCCGATGTCGGCCAGGGGCCGGGCGATCATGCGCGAGAGCGCGACCGCCAGGATCACGCCGGCCACGACGGCGATGATCGTGGCCACCCAGAGGACGTCGCGGATGGAGTCGTCGAACATGGCGTAGGAGTCGGCGGCGGTCTCGCCGTGCTCCATCATCAGGTGGGCCAGGGCCTCGCTGCCGACGATGAGCACGCCGGCGGTGATGATGCCGACCGCGACGAGGGCGGAGCCGATGCCGACGAGCGCGATACGCCAAGCCAGACCGCGGCCGAAGGCGGGACGGTGGCCCTCGGACTGCTTCGAGCCGCTCAAGGGCCGCTAGGCCTCGGTCATCTGCGGCGCCGCACGGTAGCCGACGCCGCGGACGGTCATGACGTACAGCGGTCGCTCCGCGTCGTCGCCGAGCTTCTCGCGCAGGCGGCCGACGTGGACGTCGATGGTGCGGTCGAGCACGTCGCCGTCGTCCGAGCCATAGACCGCATCGAGCAGTCGATCGCGGGTGAGGGCACGGCCATCGGCGGCCACGAGGGTGACCAGCAGCTTGAACTCGACCGGCGTGAGCGGGATGAGATCGCCATCACGACGAACCTCGTAGCGCTCGGTGTCGATGGTCAGGTCATTCTGGATCAGCGTGGTGGCCCTGGGTGCCGCGGTCGTGCCGGCAGCAGGCTGCTCGACGCGTCGCAGGACGGCCTTGACACGAACGACCAGCTCGGCCGGGCTGAAGGGCTTGGGCAGGTAGTCGTCGGCGCCCTTCTCGAGGCCGATGATGCGCTCGGGCAGGGAGCTGCGGGCGGTCAGCATCAACACCGGCACGTCGGAATCGGCGCGCAGCAGGCGCATGACCTCGTAGCCGTCCAGCTCGGGCAGCATGAGGTCGAGCACGATGAGCGCGGGATCCTTCGCTCGTGCCTGGCTGAGGGCCTCTCGGCCGTCGTAGGCGGTGATGACGGTGAAGCCTTCGCGCTCCAGGTAGGCGCGTACGAGGGCCACGATCTTGCGGTCGTCGTCGACGACCAGGATGGGCCGGGTCGTGGCGAACGACTCGGTGTTGGGCTGTGGGGTGGTCATCAGGCTGTCCATGCTAGCGCCGCAGTCTCACGGGGTTGGGTGACAGCGACATGACGCTTGACCAAATAGAACAGATGTTCTACTATCCGTCTGGCCATGGAACGGTCCTCAGAGCCTCTCCGAAGTGCCCTTGCCACCCTCCAGACCCGCTGGGGCAGTGCTGCTGTCCGGCTGGGCGACGGCCGCCCGGCCGGGTCGGCGGCAGCAGCGGGTGGAGCGGCTCCGGCCGTCCATGGCGCCCTCGCCCTCGCGGCGCTCCCGGATTCCCACCCGGGGGCGTCGCAGCCCACCCCTGCAGTCCCGCCAGCGGGTGTCATCTCCACCGGCTTCCCCGCGCTGGATGCGGTCCTCGGACCGTCGGGGTTGCCGGTGGAGGCCAGCCTCGTCGTGCGTGGCGGCCCGTCCAGCGGCAAGACCACGCTGGCGCTGCGCTGCGCCGCTGAAGCGCAGTCGAGTGGTGACATCGTGGCCTGGCTGGACCTCGGTCGCGCCTTCGATCCGGTGGAGGCGGTCGGTCGGGGCGTGGACCTGCGCTGGCTGCTGGTCGTGCGTCCAGCGGGTGTACAAGAGGGCCTCAGCCTCGCCGGCGCGCTGTTGAGCGGACGCAGTGTGGGCCTACTGGTGGTGGATCTGCCCGCCCGGCTGCGTGGCCGGCTGGACGATCAGCTGCGTCGCCTGGTGGCGCATGCCCGCCGGGTCGGGGCTCGCCTCATCGTGCTGGAGCCACCCACCATCGCCGCTCCGCTGCAGGCGGCGCTGGCCGGCAGCACCAGCCTGCGTCTGGAGCTCGAGCGGCGGTCGTGGCTGCGCCTGGGACGGGACGTGGTCGGGCAGCGCACAGTCGTGGCCGTGGCCAAGAACCGCTTCGGGCCGCCGGGTCGCAGCGTGGACCTGGACATCCACTACCTCACCGACGGTGAGCGGTCACTGGCCACGCACCGGCTCATCGCGGATGAGGTCACCGGTGAGCCTGCGCCGGAGCCGGCCCCGCTCGAGCCGCGGCCGGTGGAGACACCGGCTCCCAGGCTGGTCGTGGTGTGACCGCGGCTTCGTTGACGGACTCGAACCATGCGCTTGCTGTATCTCGATTGGCCGCACCTGCCGCTGCGGCTGGCGCTCGGTCGTGACCCGAGTCCAGAGGAGACGGTCGTCCTTGGTGGACGGCCCTGGGACCCGGGTCCGGTGCTCGACCGCAGCCCTGCCGCAGGTGCGTTGGGTGTGCGTCGTGGGCAACCGCTGGGGACGGCGCACAGCCTCGTCCCGGAGGCCCTCTTCCTGCCCCTGGATCCTGCAGGGCTGGCGGATCCATTCGAAGCCGCACTGGAGGCACTGAGCGCGCTCGCACCGGCGGTGGAAGGGGAGGTGGATCCGGCCGACCCGCGCTTCGGGCGCGTCCTCATCGGCATCGAAGGGCTCGATCGACTATGGGGTGACGAGCAGGCGCTCGTGCGGCGGGCGCTGGCCATCGTGGAGCCGCTGCTACCGGGAGCCCCGCGGGTGGGCATCGGCAACACCCGCTTCGGCGCGGGCGTGGCTGCTCGCATCGGGGTCGGTGATATCCCTGCCGGCGGGCGGCGGGAGGAGGCCGCCTTCCTCGCTCCATTGCCACTGACGCTGACCCCGGCGGAGCCGGGCGTGCACGAGCGCCTGCGCGTGTTGGGGCTCGAGACCATGGGCCAGCTGGCCGCGCTGGACCACTCCGCGGTGGTGGCACGCTTCGGGCCGGCGGGCGCGGAGATGCACGACCTCGTGCGCGGCATGGATCGCCGGCCGCTGCGCCCACGCCGGCCGCTGGAGCATCTCGCGGCGGACGTGGAGCTGGATCCGCCGGCTGACGAGCTGGAGCCGCTGCGTTTCGTGCTGCACCATCTCAGCAGCACGCTTTGCGAGCAATTGGCTGCGCGCGGGGCCGGGGCGGCCAGGGCAGCACTGACGCTCTCGCTGGAGCGCTCACAGCACGACCGGGGGCCGCGGACCATGACCTACGAGCAGGCGCTGCCGGAACCGTCCGCGGCGGCAGAGCTGCTGGAGCGGTTGCTCCTGGCGCGGCTGGAGGCGGAGCCGCCGTCGGCGCCGGTGGAGCGGCTGGCGCTGCAACTCGACGGCACCGCCCCGGAGGCCGGTCAGCAACTGACGCTGTTCGACCGGCAAGGTGCCCATGCCGCCCGGCTGGAATGGCAGCTGGCCAGCCTCGCCATCCGTTTCGGCGAGGATCGCATCCTGCGCGCCACCACCGCGGATACCGACGATCCGCTGGCCGAGCGCCGCTTCTCCTGGCATGACGCGGTGGGCTCGGAGGCATGACTCGGCTGCTCGGGCAGCACCCGGCCATCGACGTGGACACGGACGATCGTGGCTGGCCCGTGAGCCTTCGCTGGTCCGGCGTGCGGGAACCGGTCGAGGCCTGCAATCACTGGCGAATCGAGGAGGCCTGGTGGCGCCGGCCGCTCGTGCGCGAGTACTTCAAGGTCGTGGGGCCACGCCTGCTGGCGCTGGTCTATCGGGATGTGCTCGACGGCAGCTGGCACCTCGAGCGGCTCTATGACTAGCCAGGGTTCGCCACCGTCGCGGTGGGCTAGTACTCGGACAGTCGGGGCGGGTTCGCCGGCGGTTTGCGCCTCATCGCCGGCATGCGCTTGGCCTCGGTGTTCAGCACCGCCAGTGGGTCCACGCGCTCACGGGCGTAGAAGGGATAGCCCCTCAGCCGAGCCGACTCGTGGACGCGCATCATCGGGCCATCCATGCGTACCAGGCGGTAGCGCATCATCTGCATGCCCTCGGCCTTGGCCATGTGCCCGATGGGCTGGCCGGCCTTGACCTTGTCGCCGGCCTTGACGAGGAGTTCCTTGATCTCGGTGTACACGCTGTAGTAGCCATTGCCATCGTCGACCACGAGGCCCTGCGGGAACCACGGCTTCTCCGACTTCTTGGCGGCCTTGGGGTCGTCGATCGGCGCATAGCGGCGGTAGACCCGATCGAGCGTCCCGTCGTAGCCGACGTGCTCGGCCCAGTCCCGACCCGCGGCCACGACGGTGCCCTTGTGCGCGGCCTTGACGATGGCGCCGTCGAACCAGGTGATGACGAGGCCGTCATGCATACGCTCGCCGGCGATCTGGAAGTCACCCTTGGGATGGGCTTGGTAGTAGCGCGCGACCATGCCGCCACGGACGGGCCAGCGATAACCCCTGAGCTTGGTCGGCAGCTTCGAGGTGGGTTGTTCGAGCACGGCCGACCGGACCTCGGCGACGTCGAGTCCCTCGGCCGCTGCGGTGGTGTCTTCGGTGAGCGGCTCGTGGCCGGCGCCGATCGCGGGCTCGGCATATTGGGGAGTGGCGATGACGATGGCCAAGACGATCGCGATGACGGCCATGAGGAAGCCACCGGTCAGTAGCCCGGCAAGGGCATCACGGCGCGCCGAGGGGTCTGTTTGCTGGCCTACACGCGCCGAGGGCACGGACGTCGCTCGCAGGCCCCTATCTGCCACTGCCCTGATTCTAGCAACTCCCGGGGTGTTGACACAACGCAACGGCGCACATTCTCGGAGCGGATGTCGGGCTTCACCAAATAGAACAGATGTTCTATCATCGGCCGAGTGACCAAGGCCTTCGCGGAACTCCATTGCCATACCGATTTCTCGTTCCTCGACGGCGCTTCGCCCGCGGATGACCTCGTCGAACGAGCCGTGGGCCTGGGCCTCTCCGCTCTCGCGGTCACGGACCATCAGGGGCTGTACGGTGCGGTTCGCTTCAGCAG
Source organism: uncultured Chloroflexia bacterium (assembly GCA_963752475.1). GTDB lineage: Bacteria > Chloroflexota > Limnocylindria > Limnocylindrales > CSP1-4 > JAFMJV01. The sequence goes on from CAVVYR010000006.1 coordinate 457,287, forward strand.
TGCTGCTCGCGAGGCCGGGCTACACGCGGTCATCGGTATGGAGGTCGAACTGCTCGATGCGGCGGCTCCGGACCCGGAGCGGATCGTCGTGCCGCGTCGTCGGCGACAGCGCCGGGAGGCCATGCCGCCGACTCCGATCGCCGAGGCAGGGGAGCCGGTCCGGCCAGCGGTCGGACGTCAACGCCCGCCGGGCCACAGGGATCCGCGGAGGGAGGACCTGCGCGGCGTCCGGCCGCGAGAGCTCGGTCCGCATCTGACGCTGCTGGCGCGCGACCAGAGTGGTTACGCCAACCTCTGCCGGCTCGCCAGCGCTGCCCATCTTGCCGGCAGCAAGGGCGTACCCCGCTTCACCCACGAAGTGCTGGAGCAGCACCGTGACGGACTCGTCATCCTCACCGGCTGCCGTCACGGGGAGTTGCCGCGGCGCCTCCTGGCCGGCGATCGTGAGGGTGCCACACAGGCGCTCCAGCGACTCGAGCACATCGCCGCCGCAGACGGGCTCTACGTCGAGCTTCAGCACCATCTGCTGCCCGACGACGACTGGCTCACCGCGGAGCTGGCGCGCCTGGCCCACCTGACCGGCCTGCCCACGGTCGTGACCAACGATGCCCACTACGCGCTGCGCTCGGATCGCGAGTTGCAGGACGTGCTCGTTTCGATCCGCCACGGCCAGGATCTCGAGGCCGCGGCCCACCTGCGTCGACCCAACGGCGAGTACGCGCTGAAGGATGGAGCGGAGCTGGCCGCGCTGCCGCCGGGCCACGACTCGGACCCGCTCGTGCGTCACGCCTGGCTCGATGGCATCAAGCGGGCCGGGGAGCTGGCCGCGACCTGCGAAGTGAGCCTGGAGTTCGAGCGCTACCGCTTCCCGGGCTTCCCGGTACCCGGCGGCGAGACCGCCTTCTCGTACCTCGAGAGGCTATGCCACGACGGCGTCCGCAAGCGCTATCACCCCATCACCCCGCGGGTGCTCAAGCAGATGGCTCACGAACTCGAGGTCATCGAGCGCACCGGCCTGGCCGAGTTCTTCCTCATCTGCTGGGATCTCATGCGCTTCGCCCGTGAGCGCGGCATCCCCGCGCAGGGCCGCGGCAGCGCCGGGGATTCGATCGTGGCCTATGCCTTGGGCATCACCCGTGTCGATCCCATCCGCCACGAGCTGCTCTTCGAGCGCTTCATCAACGAGGGCCGCACGACCTACCCGGACGTGGATATCGACTTCGCCTCATCCCGGCGCGAGGAGGTCATCGGGTACGTCTACGAGCGCTACGGCGCCGAGCACACGGCCATGGTCTGCAACGTCGTCACCTATCGGGCGCGTTCGGCCGTGCGTGAGGTCGGCCATGCTCTCGGCTTCCCGCGTCCGCTCGTCGACCGCGTGGCCAAGGCGCTCGAGACCTATGACTCGGTCATGGTCCGTCGTGATCTGGAGGCGGACGGTGGCTTCGCCGAGTTCTTCACCGAGCCTGGCGAGGGCGTTGAGGGTGTGCGTCAGCTGCTCGACGACATGGGCGAGCTGCGCCTGCCGACCGCGGACCTTCGGCCGAGCCTATCCGACGACGAGGGCGGGCCCGGCGACACGCCTGCGAGCGAGCACTATCTACGCCACGAATCGGAGCGACGCCTGGCGCTGGCCTCGTTGGCTCCGGGCCGTGCCGACGAGGATGGGGAGCGCCGCATCATCCCCACCAGCGTGGGTGCCGTCGAACTCGATCCGCTGCCGCCGCGCCGTCGGGGCTCCACCCTGGGCCTCTCGCCGTGGGACCGCTGGCTGGAGCTGTGCGCCCGCATCGATGGCCGGCCACGCCACCTCTCGATCCACGTCGGGGGCATGCTCGTGACCCGGGCGCCGCTCGTGGACATCGCCCCGCTCGAGCACGCCACCATGCCCGGCCGCGTCGTGGTCCAGTTCGACAAGCGTGACGTGGAGACGATGAAGCTCATCAAGCTCGACCTGCTCGGGCTGCGCATGCTCAGCGCCATCGATGACGCCCTCCGCGATATCAAGGCCGACTGCGCGGTCTGCCTCGACCTCGATCGCCTACCGGAGGACATCGAAGAGGTCTTCCGCATGATCGTCGCGGCGGACACCGTGGGCGTGTTCCAGATCGAGTCGCGCGCCCAGATGCAGACGCTGCCCAAGAGCCGGCCGCAGACGCTCGACGATCTCGTGGTGGAGGTGGCCATCATCCGGCCGGGTCCCATCCAGGGTGACGCCGTGCACCCCTACCTGCGCCGACGCCAGGGCATCGAGGAGGTGACCTACCTGCATCCGAGCCTGGAGCCCATCCTCGAGGAGACCCTCGGCGTGATCCTCTATCAGGAGCAGGTCATGAAGGTAGCGATCGACGTGGCCGGCTACAGCGCCGCCGACTCCGATGGCTTCCGCCGGGCCATGGGCACATGGCGTAGCTCTCGTGAGATGGAGCGGCTGCACACCGGCTTCGTCGAGGGCTGCATGACCACCAGCGGGCTCAGCCGCGAGCAGGCGGAGGAGCTCTTCACCAAGGTCGCCGGCTTCGCCAGCTTCGGCTTCAACAAGAGCCACGCCGCGGCCTTCGCCCGCACGGCCTACGAATCGGCCTTCCTCAAGCTCTTCTACCCGGCGCAGCTCGTGGCCGGGCTCATCAACGCCCAGCCGATGGGCTTCTACCCGGTCGAGGTGCTCATCAACGACGCCAAGCGACACGGCGTGGCGGTGCTGCCGGTAGACGTCAACGCCAGCCGTTTGCGGACGACGACCGAATGGGTCGGGCGGCCCGGGGAGCCACTGCCGCCGGATGCGGGCATCGAGCGCCGGCCAGACGTGGTCGAGTCATCGGCCGTGGTCGTGCCCTCGGAGTCAGCACGGGACCGGTTCGCGGCGCCGAGCGCGCGCGGCTACGGCATACGGCTGGGCGTCGGGCTGGTCAAGGGCATCGGGGAGGCGGAAGGGGAGCGGCTCGACGAGGCACGGGCGAACGGAGGGCCCTTCGACTCACTGGCCGACCTGGTGGCCCGCACGGAGCTCTCGGAGGAGGTCGTGGAGCGTCTCATCCGTGCCGGGGCACTCGACTCGCTGGGCCAACCGCGGCGGGAGGCGTTGTGGCAGCTGCGCGAGATCGCCGGCGCCACGCGTGGACGGGCCGCTGGACGCGCGGTCGCTTCTCGAGCCGCCAGGGAGCGGCCGTTGGACATCCGCCTGCCGCCGACGCCGGCACCCGCGCTCCCGCCACCGACCGAGCTGGAACGGCTGGGCGACGCCTACGCCATCCTCTCGCTCGATGCCCGACACCAGGTCATGGAGCTCTATCGGCCGGCGCTGAAGGGGCTGGGCGCGGTGACCCTGGGCGAGCTGGCGGACCGGAAGCCGGGCTGGGTCGCGATCGGCGGGCTGGTGGTCACGCGGCAGCATCCGATGACGGCCAAGGGCACGGTCTTCCTCGCGCTCGAGGACGAGACCGGCATGGTCAACGTGACCCTCTGGCCCAAAGTCTGGGGCCGGCTACGTGGCGTCGTCCGCCGGCACGCGCTGCTCTACGTCGAAGGGCAGCTGCAGGTGGAGGGTGGCACCGTCAACCTCGTTGCCCGCCGTATCCGGCCGCTCGTGGAAGTCTGCCGCGAGCGCGGTGGGCCGGAGCACCCGGAAGGCGTCCGTCAGCTCGGGCACGCGGGCATGCGTCGGATGGGCTGACGGGTGTAGCACGCGTGCTACAGTGTGTCTATGGATCAAGTCACCATCCGCCAACTCCGCAACGATGTGAGTCGCATCGTGCGTCGAGCGTCTGCAGGGGAGCGGCTCATCATCACGTCGAATGGCGTGCCCATGGCAGAGATCCGGCCGCTACAGCGCTCTGCGTCCCAGGAAGCCATCGCGGATCTCATCGAAGCCGGGCGTCTCAACCCGCCGCGCAGTACCGCTCCACCGCGGCGCGCTCAGCCGATCGAGTTCAGCGGCACACGGACCAGCGAGGAGATCCTCGAAGAGCTCCGCGAGGACCGCCTTTGATCTTTCTCGACTCCTCCGCGCTCGTGAAGCGATACGTCCGCGAGGAGTGGAGCGATCTCGTGGCCGACCTGATGGTCCAAGACCCGGACTGGGCTGCTTCGGAGTTGGCCTGGACCGAGACTCGTATCACGCTGTGCCGACGCGGCCCTGAAGGGTCCACGGATTCGACGAGCCAGGCAGAGCTCGCCACCGACTGGCTGCGCTTCAGCACCGTCTCGGTCGATGCCGATTGTCTCGCCGAGGCCGTCCAGTTCGGCTGTCAGCTGGGAGTCCGAACACTCGATGCGGTCCACTTGGCCGCGGCCATGCGCATGCCGGAGGGTGTTCGCTTCCTGACCTTCGATCAGCGACAGCAGGACGCGGCTGTCAGCCTTGGGCTGCCGGTGATCGTCGCGAGCGGGGACGGCAGCTAATGGGTCCCGACCAGCACTAGTTGCTACTCGCTGCCCTTGCGGCGAGCTTCGCGGTCGGCGTACTTCTGCGCGCGCAGGGCCTCGCGGTCGGCACGCGCCTGCTCCTTGGCCTTCTCCGCCTGCTCTCGTTCCTTGGCCGCGCGGTTGGCCGCGGCACGCTGCTGCGAGTTGCGCAGGAACCGGCGATACCAGGAGGCGAAGCCGCCGGCGAGGATGCCGATGACCAGGCCCAGGCCGTAGGTCTGCAGGATGGCGTCGGTCGTGAGACCGACGACCTCGCCCTCGGCGTTGGCCGTCAGCAGCGTGTCCGCGTACTGCTCGCGCATCGTCTCGGTGGCGATGGCCATCACCACCGTCCAGACGGTGGCGCTGAGGAAGCCCAGGATGCCGCCGACGAGGTACGAGCCGCGTGGGGCCACGAAGCCGCCGATGAAGAAGATGAACAGGCTGGTCGGGTGCAGTGTGAGACTGATGTAGAGCGAGATGCCGTTCTGGACGAGTTCCGGAAGGTCGTCGAAGGCACCGTTGATGAGCGCGACCGAGAACCCGAAGGTCAGCGCAAGCAGCCCGAAGGGCAGCCACACGAGCGGCTTTCGGAAGATCGTCGGGATGGCCTTGATGTCTCCGACGACATCGGGCATCGAGAACATCGATCCGGACGACTGGGGCTGTTCGGCCGCTGGAAGATCGGCGGCCTCGGCACCTTCCTCGAGCTCGATGGGATCGGCCTCGAGCTCGCGTTGCTCATCGCGGTGGCGACGGCGCGCTTCGGCTCGGCTGGTGTTCTTGCGACGGATGCTGGTATTCCTGGAACGGGGCACGTGTAGTCCTGCTGCGCTCGTAGATGGGGCGGCGCGATGGTACCGCGCCAGCGACGTCCGCGCCGGACGTCGCGGGTTTCCACGCTCGCCGACCATGACTTTCGGGCCCTCGTCGCCCGCCGCCGCCGCCCTACACTCCGTGGACGTGAGCCTGCCAGCCACCGCGACCCCACGCCTCTCGGACATCGACTGGCGCTGGGCGCTGCCGCGGATCATGCTCGTCTTCCTCGTCACACGCCTGCTGGTGTTCGGCGTGCTGGTGGCGGCCGAGGTGGCCTACCCGGACCAGTCGCCACCAGGACATCTGGTCTCCGACGAACGCCCTGTCCTGACGACGCTGACAGCCTGGGACGGCGCGTGGTATCGCGGTATCGCCGAGGACGGCTACCACGCCGAGTTCGAACGCTGGCCCGACTACGCGTTCTACCCGCTCTACCCGGTGGCTATCCGAGCCACGTCGATGCTGACACTCGGGGACACCGCCCTCGCAGCGCTGCTCATCTCGAACCTGGCCTTCTTCGTGGCGCTCGTCGCGTTCTATGCCCTTTCGGTGCGATACCTGCCCCCTGATCGAGCCGTGTTCAGCCTCTGGCTCCTGGGGCTGGCACCCGGAGCTATCGCGTTCTCGCTGGCCTATACCGAGAGCCTCTTCCTGCTGCTGGCGATCGGCTCGTTCCTGGCCGGCGAAACGCGGCGCTACCGACTCGCCGGCGTCCTGGTGGCACTGGCGACGCTGGCTCGCCCGACGGGGATCCTGCTGATCCTCCCGCTGGCCGTGCTCTACCTGCAACGTGACGGCTGGCGTCCGACGCGTGCAATGATCCCACTGGTCCTGGCACCGTTGGCCTGGCTGGCGTGGTTCGCCTACGTCTGGTGGTTGACGGGTGATCCCATGGCCGCGTTCAACGCTCAGGACTCATGGGACACGTTCTACCAGGCGAGCCCTGACGAGGTCACACCCGACGATCCGAGGCTCCTGCCACAGGGTCCGGCCATCCTGGTCTACTACCTCGTCATCGGGCTCTACACGTTCTCGCTCGTGTTCCTGCGGCCGGACCGGTTTCCGCATGCCTACCGACTGGCGGTCGTGGTGCTCATCGGCAGCCTCTTCCTGGCCGGCCGGCTGGACTCGGCGGTGCGCTACCTCACCGTGGCCTGGCCGGTGTACTGGGGCTTCGCTACACGTGAATCGCGGCTCGGACGGGCGGCGATCGTCGTGCTGTTCACCGCGCTGCAGCTGGTTCTGCTGTGGTACATCTTCACTTGGAACACCCTGCCGTGACCGACACCACGACGTCGCCTCCGGTCAACCGCATCTCGGACATCGATTGGCGTTGGGCGTTGCCGCGGATCATGCTCGTCTTCCTCGTTACGCGCCTGCTGGTGTTCGCCGTGCTGGTGGCCGTGGAGACGACACAACCGGCTCCGCCTGACGGCGTCCGCGTGGACGAGCGGCCGATCATCGGCAGCCTCACGGCCTGGGATGGCGTCTACTACCACGACATCGTCGAGAACGGCTACGAGGCGGACGCCGACCCGTTCCCCAACTACGCCTTCTTCCCGGCCTATCCCGTGTTGGTCAAGGCGGCCACCATCGTGACCGCCGGCGACACCAGCATCGCCGCCGTGCTCGTGTCCAACGTCGCGCTGGTTGCGGCACTGGTCGTCTTCTATGCGTTGTCGGTACGCCACCTGAACCCCGATCGTGCGATCTGGGGTCTCTGGTTCCTGCTACTCGCGCCCGGTGCCATCGGCTTCTCCATGTCCTACACCGAGGGGCTCTTCCTGCTCTTCGCCTGTGGCGCGTTCTTCGCGGCCGAGACCCGGCACCCCTGGTTCGCCGGCATCCTCCTGGCCCTCGCGGCGCTGACACGCGTGCCCGGCGTACTCCTGGTCCTGCCCATCCTCGTCATCTACATCCAGCGTGATGGTTGGCGGCCGACGCGCGACTGGATCCCGCTGGCCCTGGCACCAGCTGCGCTGGTTGGCTTCTTCGTCTATCTCTGGACCGTGACAGGAGACCTGCTCGCGACGTTCCGCGCCCAGGACTACTGGCGCTCGACGGGCCCCAACGCCGTGGAGGTGGTCGCAACGCAGGCCGACCAGACTGCGGAGGCCACGATGGCCATCAGCGCCGCACCGCCCTATGTCATCGCGCTGTGGATCGCGACCATCGGCTTCTACGCCTTCCTCTTCGTCTTCATGCGTCACGACAGACTCCCGGTCGCCTACTGGGTCGTGGCCGCGCTCGGGATCATCGGCGTCTTCGCCTCGGGCAAGTTGCTCTCGGCCCCGCGCTACATCGTGGCTTCGTGGCCCTTCTACTGGGTGCTCGCGAACCGTTCCTCGATGGCTGGGCGCGTTGGTGTCCTTGCCGTCTTCGCGTTGGTCCAGGTGCTCCTGCTGTGGCTGGCCTTCACCTGGAGCGTTCCGCCGTAAGCCGCACATAAGCGCTGGTGAAGCGCCCCGGACGATGATGGGTTCCCTGTCCGCCGCCCCGCCGGACTCGGAGGTCGTCCATGTCCCGGCCCTGGCGCTCGATCCTGCCGTTCATCATCTCGTTCTCGCTCGTCTGCACCGGCGCGGCACCAGCGGCCGCTGTCGACTGGGCACCCTCGGACGGTCTCGTCGTGGGCGAGGTCGTGACTGGCGGCGCCAAGGGGGCGGACGAGTACATCGAGCTGTTCAACGCCGCTGGATCCCACCGGTCGCTGTCTGGACTCGAGCTGGTCTACGTGAGTGCCAGCGGGAAGTCGGTCACGCGCAAGAAGGTCTTCGCTGACGGTAGGGTGGAGGCCGGCGCGCGCGTCCTATTGGCCAATGCGGACGGTGCATTCGCCGGACTTGCCGACCACACGTACAACGGCGGCCTCAGCGGTGATGGTGGGTCGGTCGTGCTGCGTGTCCAGGGCGGCTCCGTCATCGACGCGCTCTCGTGGGGCTCGGCTGCATCCGACTTCGTGGAGGGCACGGCCGCCACCGCACCGCCTGCAGGCTCATCGGTGGAGCGGCTACCAGGAGACGGTGGCGACAATCGCCGGGACACGAACGACAACGCGAGCGACACTCGCGTCTCGAGCTCACCGGTGGCGCAGGGGTCCGGTGGCAGTCCGGTCGCGACGCCCACCCCCGAGCCCACCCCGAAGCCGACACCCGAGCCCACCCCGAAGCCGACACCCGAGCCCACCCCGAAGCCGACACCCGAGCCCACCCCGAAGCCGACACCCGAGCCCACCCCGAAGCCGACACCCGAACCGACACCGAAGCCGACACCCGAACCGACACCTGATCCAACGCCTGCGCCGACCCCCGGGCCCACTTCCGAACCGACGCCGGTGCCCACGCCGGCTCCGACACCGTCCGCTCCGCCCACCGCTGTCCCGACGGCGTCACCACAACCGACCCATGCGCCCACGCCTGAGCCGAGCTCAGCGCCGCCGCCTGCCGTCGATATCGCCGAAGCGCGGGGCCGGGCTGTCGGCACTGAGACAACGGTCGAGGGCACCGTCACGGTGCAGGCGGGCCAGATCCTCGGCGAGCGCACGCTGGTCATCCAGGACACCAGCGGAGGACTCCCCGTCCGTCTGCCTTCGGTCGATCTCGTCGACGAATACCCGCGTGGAACGGTCATCCGGGCCACCGGGGAACTGGCACAGCCCTACGGCAACCTCGAGCTGCGGTCCCAGGACGCCGATGACCTGACGACCATCGGCAGCGGTGGCCTGCCGGCCGTGACCACGTTGAGCAGCACCGGGCTATCGGAGGCCAACGAAGGTCGCCTGGCTACGCTCACGGCCTCCATCGACGACGTCGACACGTACGAGAGCGGCGCTGTTTCGATCGCCATCAGCGACTCGCACGGCGACGGCAAGGTCTACGCTTTCGCGCCCCTTGCCCTCGATCCCGGCTCGCTCGAACGTGGACAGACGATCGAGGCCACCGGCATCGTCGGGCAACGGGCCAGCTCGTCCGGTGCTGCGGACGGCTACCGGCTCTGGCTGCGCGGTAGCGGGGATCTCTCGGTCGTGGCGGCCCCTGCGCCGACTCCCGCACCGAGTCCGACCGCGGTGCCAGACGACCTGACCGACGGCACGGACCGACCCAAGTCAAAGCGCGTCAAGATCGCCGATGCCACCGTGGGCGAGACGGTGGTCATCGTCGGGACCGTAACGTCGAAGGCCGGACTCGTCGACCCGGAGGGCCGACGAGTGGCGGTGCAAGACGCGTCTGGGGCCATCCTCGTCCGCTATCCGTCCGACACCACGCCGGCCAGGGTCGGCAGTGTCATCCGTGCGGTCGGCGAGGTCGGCACGTGGTTCGGCGCGCGGCAGATCGAAGCTGAGAAGGAGCCTCGCCGCAAGCGCACCCGATCCGTCCGCGCCGCGAACCTCCGGCGCCCGCCGGTCGAGTCGGATGAATGGCGGCTGGTCCGGGTCTCGGTTCGTATCAGCGACGTCGAGCGCTCGGGCGATACCTGGCGTGCCGAGGCGGAACTGGCCAGCGGATCGACGCTGCCCATCATCGGTCTCGCCGGCAGCGGCATCGACGGCGGACTGCTCGAAGATGGTCGCAAGGCGCGCGTCACCGGCCTCGTCAAGCGGGCACACCCGTCGGCTACCGACCAGCGGTTCGCCGTTGCGCCCCGCTCACGCAAGGACATCCGCCTCGGGCGGCTTCTGGGCGCGGTCGACGACGACGAAACGACGACGACGAACACGACGATGACGACGACGATGCCGGCCGCGCCATCGGAACCGCTGTGGCCGGCGGTGATGCGGGCGTGCTCTCCGCCACCTTTGGGTCGCTCGATGATCTCGAGGGCCGGCTCGTGCGGGTCGGCGGCCGCGTCGAATCCGTCGCGCGACGACGCCTGACGCTCGATGACGGCACGGCCAGGGGGACCGTGCGCCTTGCCGACACGATCGGGCGGATCGACGCCGACTTCGAGGTGGGTGAGGTCATCAACGTGATCGGACGGGTCGAGCGGCGAGGTGGTCGGTCGCCGGAGGTGGTGGTCGCGTCCGCGGCCGACCTGCGTCGCGCCGCTGCGGTCGACATCGCCCGCAGCGAGTCCACGCAGCCGGTGTCGGCGGCGGTCGCCCCGGGCGCGCTGGCCGACGTGGCGGCCTCTAAGAGGCCGAGCGGCTTGGGCGAGCCGGCACCCGTGTCGTTCGCGGTCTGGCCCGCTGTCGCCCTCGTTGCCCTGGGGTTGCTCTCGCTCGGATCGGTGTCAGGTGCCGCCTTCCTTGCCTGGCGGGCGGCCCGTCCTTCACGCCCTGCCGAAGGGTCTGATGCTGAGGGTGCCGGCTAGCCGATGACCTCGCTCTCAGGCGGTACCGCTGACTGCTTGCATGCGAGGACTACAGTCGTCGCTCCGGGGGATGTCTCGACGAGCCGAATGCAGCGCAAGGAACCACCTGATGACCACCCCCGCCATCACCGAGACCCCCGCACCATCGACCACGCCTGACGCGCTCGCGGAGAAGGTCTTCGAGTCCATCCTCGGGACGCTCGACGTCTTCGCCATCTACGTCGGCGATCGACTGGGCTATTACAAGCAGTTGGCCGAGCACGGCCCGCTCACGCCGCACGAGCTGGCCGAGCATGCCGCGACCATCGAGCGCTACACCCGTGAGTGGCTGGAGATGCAGGCCGTCTCCGGCTACCTCGAGGTCAGCTACGACGATCCCCGCCGCTTCTCCCTCCCCGAGGGGCACGCGGAGGCTCTGACCGACCACCTCAGCCTCGGCTACGTGACACCTCTGGCGCGCATGATCTCTGCCGCCGGCCTGAAGCTGCCCGACATCGTGGATGTCCACCGCAACGGCGAGGGAGTCTCGTGGGAGGCCTTCGGCCATGACATGCGCGAGTCGCAGGGCGACATGAACAGGCCCTTCTTCCTCAACCTCCTGGCCAAGGAGTGGTTCGGCAGCATCGACGACATCGACCGGCGGCTCGCGGACGGCGCCCGCGTCGCCGACATCGGCTGCGGCCACGGCTGGTCGGCCATCGCGTTGGCCCAGGGATACGATCGCGTGATCGTCGACGGCTACGACCTCGACGTGCCCTCGATCGAGAGCGCCACGCGTCACGCCGCCGAGCAGGGCGTCGCCGAACGGGTGAGCTTCCACGCGGCCGATGCGGGCGACCCCGGTGTCGAGGGCCACTACGACCTCGTCACCGCCTTCGAGTGCATCCACGACCTGCCTGACCCCATCGCCACGCTGCGCACGATGAAGCGTCTCGCGGGCGACGACGGCATCGTGGTGGTCATGGACGAGAAGGTCTCGGAGTCGTTCTCGCCCGACGCCGACGAGGTCGAGCATCTGATGTACGGCTTCTCCAACTTCATCTGCCTGCCCGACGGCATGTCCCACGGCCACTCCGCCGGGACCGGCACCGTCATGCGGCCTGACACCCTGCGTGGCTACGCCCGCCAGGCTGGCTTCGACGACGTCGAGATCCTGCCCATCGAGACCGGCTTCTGGCGCTTCTACCGCCTCCTGTAGCCCGCGCTCGGGGGCGCGCTGCCTCGGCGGCTTCCGCCCGAGCGTGGACCGAGCGTGCGAGTTCGGCTTGCAGACACGCCCGGCTGTGACTATCGTTCCGCGCAGTCCTCGCGAAGGCCGAGGTTAAAGACAAGGAGGCAACGTGCCCGACGCGGACCCGCTCGTCACGCTGCCTGACTCGGACCGCCAGTACCATATCGACCTCGCCCCCGGAGAGGTGGCTGACTACATCCTGCTGCCCGGCGACCCCGAGCGAGCCGACGTCATCGCCGGCATGCTCGACGACGTCGAGGTCCACCGCCGACACCGAGAGTTCAACTCGGTCACTGGCACTCACAAGGGCCTCCGCATCTCGGTCGTGGCCACCGGCATCGGCACTGACAACGTCGAGATCGTCATCGCCGAGATCCTGGCCATCGTCGAGCGCCCCCCGACCTTCATCCGTATCGGCTCCTGCGGCACGCTGCGCGAGGACATCGCGCTCGGCGAGCTCATCGTCACCACTGGGGCGGTTCGCCTCGAGTCGACGACCAAGTACTACGTCGAGGAGGGCTACCCGGCCGTGGCCGACTACGCCGCTGTCGCTGCTTTGCTCGAGGCCGCCCACCGCACCGGTCGGCCGGCACACCCCGGGATCACCGCCACCGCGCCCGGCTTCTATGGTCCGCAGGGCCGGCCCATCCCCCAGTTGCCCATCCGCTTCCCCGACCTGGCCGACCGCATGGCCCGCCAGGGGGTGGTCAACTTCGAGATGGAAGCGTCGGCGGTGCTGACGCTGTCGGCCCTGGCAGGCAGCCGGGCCGGTGTGGTCTGCACCGTCTACGCGCAGCGGCGCGAGGGCGCGTTCGTCACGGGGGAGCAGAAGGCTCGCGCTGAAGCGGGCCTCATCGACACGGGCCTGGAGGCCCTGCACGTGCTCTCCGAGATGGACGCACAGCGGGCCCGTTCAGGCGAGAAGCACTGGCGGCCGTCACACTGGGCGCCAGATTTGGCAACCTAGTACGGTCGAACGTGCGAACACCGTGCTGACAACCAGCGAGACCCGACAAGTGATCGGGTCCGAGACGGTACCGAGCTCGACCTCAAGCTCGGAGGGACAGGAGGAACAGGGATGGCCGAAGCCTATTGCGTCAAGGACAAGCAGAAGGTCGAGATCCAGAACCCGCAGAAGATCACCATGAAGAACGGTAAGCCGGCCACGAAGGGCACGTGCCCCAAGTGTGGCGGTAGCGTCTTCCGCATCGGCGGCTGACGACCCCTTCTGACGCAACGGAGACCCCGGTCGCACCGACCGGGGTCTCTTGCTGTCCGACTCAGCGACCAGCCGGCTGGTCTGACGACAGAGCGTTGAATGAGCAACGCGCGGTCGCGTGCGTCACTGGCGCTGACTAGACTGGTGGCTGATGCCCACCAGCTACCTGCGCGGACCCGTCCTTGCCCTCGATCTCGGCGCCACCAACGCGCGCGCCGCCGTGGTCACTCCCGACGGGGCGGTGCACGCCCGTCAGGCGGGTGCCACGCCCAAGGCGGACGGCCGCGTGGCCATCGTCGACCACTGCCGACAACTGCTGCTTCGGGCCCGTGACGGGCACATCGCCGCCGGTGGCGCGGCGCCCATCGCCTTCGGGCTGACGGCGCCCGGCCCCGTCGATCCCCGCACCGGCGCCTTCATCGACCCGCCCAACATGGGCCCCGAGTTCTTCGGCTATCCCATCGCGCCCACCCTGGGCGATGCGCTGGAGCTGCCCTGGGCCATGGGCAAGGACACCAACGTGGCCATCCTCGGCGAACGCGACTTCGGGGCAGGGGAGGGTTCGGGCGACCTGGTCTACTTCACGATCTCGACCGGCGTCGGCGGCGCCGCGATCTCGGGGGGCCGCCCGGTCGTCGGGCCCGATCTGGTGGCCGGCGAACTCGGACATATCACCGTGGACATGGAGGGACCGCTCTGCGGCTGCGGCGGTGTCGGCCACGTCGAGTCCTTCGCCAGCGGCACCGGCATCGCCGCCCGCGCCCGCGACGCCCTGGCGTCAGGTGCGGAGGCGCCCGAGCTGCGCCGTATCGCCGCCGAGATCGCACCCGAGCCGCTCACCGCCATCCACGTGAGTGATGCCGCGGACTTGGGCGATTCGACGGCATCCCGCATACTGGAGCGGGCTCGACGGGCCGTGGCCGTCGCGGTGGTCTCCATCGTCAACGTCTTCGGCCCCGACGTGGTCATCCTCGGAGGTGCCATCTCGCTCGCGTGGGGGGAGCGACTGATCACACCGGCAAGAGAGGCCGTGGCCAAGTCCGCGTTCCGGATCCAGGCGCAGCGAGCGAAGATCGTGCAGGCCGCACTCGGCGATGACGTCGGGCTTATCGGCACGGTCCCTCTCGTCGCATCGGCACTGCCGGAGCTGGCCCACTAGAGGCGACCATACGGGCGCGGCCGCAGTGTCGGCGGGCGCCACCACATAGCGTCAGGACCCGGAATCGTCACGTCCGTGTGCCCGGTCGACCTGACAACATGACCAGATGAACTGCTCGCTCCCCGGCGATCGACCGGCGTAGCGCAGCGCGTAGAAGGAGTCCCATCCATGACCACTCGTGTCGGCATCAACGGCTTCGGTCGCATCGGCCGCCAGTCGCTCAAGGCCCTCATCGAGCGCACCCCGGACGCGGAAGTCGTCGCTATCAACGACCTCATGTCGGTCGAGCTGAACGCACTCCTCTTCCAGCGTGACTCCACGTACGGCACGTTCGACGGCACCGTCGAGCACACCGAGAACTCGCTCATCGTCAACGGCAACGAGATCAAGGTCCTGCAGGAGAAGGATCCGGCTGCCCTGCCCTGGGGTGACCTCGGCGTCGACATCGTCATCGAGTCCACCGGCATCTTCACCGACGCCACCAAGGCCGCCGGCCACCTCGAGGGCGGCGCCAAGAAGGTCCTCATCTCCGCCCCCGCGAAGAACGAAGACGCCACCATCGTGCTCGGCGTCAACGAGGACATCTACGACCCGGCCAACCACCACGTCGTCAGCAACGCCAGCTGCACCACCAACTGCCTCGCACCGGCCGCCAAGGTCGTGCACGACGGTTGGGTCATCAAGCGCGGCCTGATGAACACCATCCACAGCTACACCAACGACCAGAAGGTCCTCGACGTCTTCCACAAGGACCCGCGCCGCGCCCGTGCTGCCGGCCTGAACATCATCCCGACCACGACCGGTGCGGCCAAGGCCCTGGCCCTCGCCATCCCCGATCTGAAGGGCAAGTTCGACGGCTTCAGCCTGCGCGTCCCGACCCCCACCGTGTCGGTCGTCGACTTCACCGCCGAGCTCGAGAAGGAAGCCACCGCCGAGGAGCTGAACGCGGCCTTCACCGCCGCGGCTGAAGGCCCGATGAAGGGCATCCTCGGTGTCGAGACCAACCCGCTCGTCTCGATGGACTTCAAGGGCGATGAGCGCAGCTCGATCATCGACGCCCCGAGCACCATGAGCCTCGGTGGCAACTTCGTGAAGGTCCTCGCCTGGTACGACAACGAGTGGGGCTACAGCTGTCGCGTGGCTGACCTCGTCAAGTACATGGGTGACCGCCTCTAAGAGACCGGCTTCGGCCGCCTCGAAGGCAACTGACATGGAAAAGCTCACCATCCGGGACTTCGACCCTCGGGGCAAGCGTGTCCTGATGCGCGTCGACTTCAACGTCCCGATCGAGGATGGCCGGGTGCGGGATGACTCCCGCATCCGTGCTGCCCTCCCCAGCATCGTGTACCTGCTCGAGCACGGCGCCTCGATCGTGCTCATGAGCCACCTCGGCCGCCCCAAGGGCAAGGTCACCGACTCGCTGCGTCTCCGCCCGGTCGCGCAGCGCCTGTCGGACCTCATCGGCCGCCCCGTGCCTGCCACCGGTGACTGCATCGGCCTCGGCACCACGGACGCGGTGAACCGCATGAAGCCCGGCCAGCTGCTGTTGCTCGAGAACCTTCGCTTCCACGCAGAAGAGACCGACAACGATCCCGAGTTCGCGGCGCAGCTCGCGGCCTACGGAGACGTCTACGTCAACGACGCGTTCGGCACTGCGCATCGCGCGCACGCCAGTACCGTCGGTGTAGCCGAGATCCTGCCGGCCTACGCGGGCCTGCTCATGGAGCGGGAGATCCGCAACCTTGGCGCGCTCATGCAGGACCCTCAGAAGCCGTACGCGGCGATCATCGGCGGAGCCAAGGTCTCTGACAAGATCAAGGTCCTCGACTCGCTCATGGAACGTGTCGACAAGATGGTCATCGGTGGCGGCATGGCCAACACCTTCCTGGTCGCCCAGGGCTACACCGTCGGCAAGAGCCTGCTCGAGCAGGACCGTGTCGATGACGCCACGCGCATCATGAAGGTGGCCGAGAAGAAGGGCCTGGAGCTGCTGCTCCCGACCGACGTGCTGGTGGCCAAGGAAGTCACCCGCGGCGCCGAGCACAAGATCGTGCCCGTCAAGAAGATCCCCAACTCGTGGTCCGCGGTCGACATCGGCCCCGACTCCCGCGAGGCCTTCGAGGCTGCCCTGGCCGACTGCATGACGGTCGTCTGGAACGGCCCCATGGGCGTCTTCGAGGTCCCCACCTTCGGCGACGGCACGCGCGGCATGGCCCGCATGCTGGCCGATCGCGTCGACGCTGGTGCGTCGGTCGTGGTCGGTGGCGGCGACTCGGTCGCGGCCATCGAGGAGTTGGGCCTGACGAAGCGTTTCACCCACATCTCCACCGGCGGTGGCGCCTCCCTCGAGTTCCTCGAGGGCAAGGAGCTGCCGGGCATCAAGGTCCTGCAGGACCGTACGGAGGGAGTCGCTTAGATGACGCTTATCGACTACATCGACGCACAGGAGATCCTCGACTCGCGTGGCAACCCCACGGTCGAGGTGACCGTCGTCCTCGACGAGGGAGCCGTCGGTCGCGCAGCCGTCCCCTCCGGCGCCTCGACAGGTGCCCACGAGGCCGTCGAATTGCGTGACGGCGACAAGTCGCGCTACAACGGCAAGGGCGTCCAGCAGGCCGTCACCAACGTCGTCGAGACCATCGCCCCGGCGATCCTCGGCGAGGACGCCTCGGACCAGGGTGGTATCGACGCGCTCCTCAGGGAGCTCGACGGCACGCCCAACAAGGGCAACCTCGGTGCCAACGCCATCCTCGGCGTGTCGCTCGCGTGCGCCCACGCGTCGTCGGTGGCCTACGGGCTGCCGCTGTACCGCTACCTCGGCGGTGCTGGTGCGTGGACCATGCCCGTGCCCATGTTCAACATCCTCAACGGCGGTCAGCATGCCGCGGACTCCACGGACTTCCAGGAGTTCATGGTCATGCCCGTCGGCCTCGATACGTTCGGTGAGTCGCTGCGAGCGGGCGCGGAGATCTTCCACGCCCTCAAGGCGGAGCTGCACGACCAGGGTCTGGCCACCGGTCAGGGCGACGAGGGTGGCTTCGCGCCGACCCTGCCGTCCAACGCCGCCGCCATCGAGACGGTCCTCAAGGCCGTCGAGCGCGCCGGCTACCAGCCCGGCGAGCAGATCTCGATCGCGCTCGACCCGGCCATCACCGAGCTCATCGACGGTGAGCCTGACGCCGAGGGTGAGTACACCTACAAGTTGGCCAAGGAAGGCCGTTCGCTCAAGACCAGCGAGATGGTCGAGTTCTGGGCCGATTGGGTGAGCAAGTACCCCATCGTGTCCATCGAGGACGGCATCGGCGAGGATGACTGGGCCGGCTGGAAGAAGCTGACCGCGGCCATCGGCGACAAGTGCCAGCTCGTGGGCGATGACTTCTTCGTCACCAACCCCGAGCGTCTGGCCAAGGGCATCGAGGAGGAAGCGGCCAACGCCATCCTCATCAAGCTCAACCAGATCGGCACCCTCAGCGAGACGCTGAACGCGGTCGACATGGCTCGCTCGACCGGCTGGGGGGCTGTCATCAGCCACCGTTCCGGTGAGACCGAGGACACCACCATCGCGGACCTCGCGGTCGCGACCAACGCGGGTCAGATCAAGACCGGCGCCCCGTCGCGCTCCGAGCGTGTGGCCAAGTACAACCGCCTGCTGCGCATCGACGCGGAGCTCGGTGACGTGGCCGTCTACCCCGGCCTGCGTGCGCTGGCCGGCGCTCGCTAGCACGACCGCTTGACACTCGAAGGGCCTCGTCCCGAGGAGGCGGGTCCGCAGGTCGACCCTGCGGGCGCGCCGATCGAGGACGCCTGGCCTGAAGAAGAACCATCGGGAAGCACCCGATCCGGCGAGGGTCGGGTGCTTGACCGTGGTGCCATCTTCGCCGCCATGGTCGGCCTGGGCATGGCCATCACCATCGCCATCAGCTTCGGGCTGGTGGTGGCGGTCCAGCCGCTGGTCTTCATCTCCGCCCCGCTCGCGGGCCTGACCATCGGCTGGTACGCCAACCACAAGTCATTCCGCTGGCGACCACGCTGGCGACTCTTCGGTAACGCCGCCTTCGCCGGCGCCGTGACCGGCCTGAGCCTGGCCCTGTTCTACGTGGGCATCCGGCTGCTCTTCATCTATGCCGACTCCGGCTACCGGCCGGAGCCCATGGGCGGCCAGTTCGAGTGCTCCAACGGTCCCGAGTGCACGTACGTGCGCATGATCGAGGACCCCGACAACGCACAAGCGTTGCTCGACGAGGGCATCACCGACGTCGACTCCTACACCTCGTTCGTATGGCGCACGTCATGGGAGTGGACGCTGCAGCTGACCGGCTTCACCATCATCGGCGCCTTCGTGCCGGCCGCCTGGCGCGCCTGGAAGCCGGCTCCCTCGGACGAGGAGATCGAAGCGGCGATGGCCGCGACTGGCTGAGTCTCCTCCGCAGGCGCCGTGCACTTCACCACGGCGACACCGACCGTGGCATCGCGGACCTAGCCGGTCCTGTCGGTCAGACCGATGCTGCGAGCTTGCCTACGACGTGGCCGAGCACCTGCGACATCTGGTCGTGGGGGCTGAACTCCACCATCCGGACCGCCTCGTCGACCACGATCGTGTGCCCCGACGGCCAGTAGTAGAGATCGCCTGCCTCGACGACCTCCTGGCTGCCATCCTGGTAGCTCACACGGATACGACCCTCGATGACATAGCCCCAGTGTGGACACTGGCAGTGATCCTGCTCCAATCCCTCGAGCAGCGGGCCGAAGTCCAGGCCGGCCGGGTACTCCATGTAGGCGGTCGTGGTCCCGCCCCAGTCCTGGCCTCGAACCATCTCGCCGAGGGCTTCGTGGGCGATCGGTAGATCTTGGGTCCTGCTCTTCATGCCGCGCCTCCTGCTACGTCGAGACGCGCCCTGGTCCGGCGCGCTTGGTTCGATGGTGGGCAAGGGGCCCCATCGCGTCTGCGGCGATCGGACACGTTCCGTGACGGATACGCGACTGCACAGCATGGGGGTCAGGCGGTACCAGACGCGGGTGCCCACCGGAGCTGCTGTCTCGAGTGGGCCTACTCGACGGATCTTCGTACGAGCTCGGAGATCCGCTGTTCGTTCGCCTCGGCGGGTTCGGTGATCGCGAACGAGACCGGCCACATGCTGCCGTCATCGAGCGCGGCTGCGTCGTTGAACCCGATCGTCGCGTAGCGTGCCTCGAACTTGGCCGCGCCCTGGAAGAAGCAGACGACGGTCTTGCCCCCGATCGAGTAGGCCGGCATGCCGTACCAGGTCTTGGGCCACAGGTCTGGCGCGTTTCGAGCGACGATGGCATGGAACCATTCCGCGAGGACGCGATCGGCCTCGGGCATCTCGGCGATCGCTGCGAGCACCGCCCCCTCGCCATCGGCGCGCTTCTTGCTCGCACGCGCCTCGGCCTTGAGCTCTCTGGCCCGTTGCTTCATGGCAGCCTGTTCGGCCTTCGAGAAGCCGTCGCTGGACTTGGTCATTCGCACGCTCCCATGGGACGATGATCGGGCTAGACCCTAGCAATCTGCGCTACTACGCCGTACCTCTCTTCGCACGGCCACGCTCTCAGCCTCCGGACGCAGGGAAGCTTACGCAGTAACGAGCACGCGCAGGGCGACCGCGCGGCAGACGCACATGACCTGTCTAACCCGTCGCAGCCTTCGACCGATCGGCCCACAGAAAAGCGGCGGTCCCGCGTGGGGCCGCCGCTTCCGGGCTGTCGAGAGAGCTCAGGGAGGGGAGTGGCTCCCTACTTCTCCGTCTTCTTGGCCGTCGACTTGGCCTTCGTCGCCGTCGTCTTCTTGGCCGTCGTCTTCTTGGCCGTCGTCTTCTTGGCCGTCGTCTTCTTGGCCGTGGTCTTCTTGGACGTCGTCTTGGTCAGCGCGGCGCGGGCCTTACCGGCAGCCGTCTGTTCACCCTTGGCCTTGCTGGCCTTGCTGGCGGCGATACGGGTCTTCGCGGCCTTGGCTGCGGCAGCCTTCGACATCTGACGCTTGGGAGCCTTGCTGGCGGTCAGCGACTCACCGCCCAGGGCGGCGTTGGCGCGGCGCATCAGGCGAGCCTTGCGACGGGCGGCGTTGTTGGAGTGGATGGCACCGGACTTGGCTGCCAGATCGAGGGCCGAAGCGGCTTCGGCCACGGCCTTGCGGGTGGCCTCGGCATCGCCACTCTCAGCGACCGCGAGGGCGTTCTTGATCTGCGTCTTGGCGGCGGTGCGCCGTGGCTGCAGGATGGCGTTGCGTCGAGCCGACTGCCGAACGCGCTTAAGGGCGGACGGCGTCCGGGCGCCGCTCCAGGTCCGCGATGAATGGGCCAAGGTGATATGTCCTCAACAGCTCTGGGTGTTCTCTCTCGGCGCGGCAGGCGTTCGCCGGGCACGGGGTGCCGCGACGCGACTCACGTACGCGCGAACGGAAATGGTAGCGCAGGTCGGCGCAGCGCGCCAGTAGTTCTGGCTCGTGACCGAGCTGTCCTATGCCAAGGCCGCCCGCACGCTCGACGAGCTGCGCGCCATCGGGGTCAGCCACGGCCAGGTCCATGGCTGGGTGCAGGAGGAGGGCGCCCGCATCGAGGCCGGCGTGGCCGCCCGCACCGAGGCGCTGCTCGGGGCCCATCCCGAGCGCACCAGCAGCGGAGCGATGCCGGGCGATGTCTGGGTCAGTGCCGACGGCACGATGGTCAACGACCGACACAGCGGCACCCACATGGAGGTGAAGCTCGGGCTCGTGTTCACGGGCACCGAGCGGACCGGCAAGGACCGGCACCGGCTGCTCGACCGGCACCTCGTGGGGGCGACCGGGTCCTGGACGACGTTCGCCGAGCGCTTCACCGCGGCCTGTGCCGCGATGGGCGTGTACGAGGCGGAACGCATCCTCTTCGTCTCCGATGGGGCCGCCGCCATCAGGTGGATCCGCGAGCGCAGCTTCCCCGAGGCCATCGAGTTGCTCGACTGGTACCCTGCCCAGCGCAGGAGGTGTGGACGGCAGTCTCCAAGGGACCTGGAGGGCGACAAGGCCGCTGTGTCGAACGGTGCCGGTCGGCGGCAGCCTTCGGGCGAACGAGACGGGAGGCCATGACTCCCACGCCGCAGCTGTCTGAGAAGGAGCGCTGACACCGGGTTGCCTACGGCGGGATGTGCCATGTGAACGCCTGCCACAGCAGGAACACGTGGAGTATCAGGAACACCACCAGCACGATCCCGCGGCCGATCCTGGACTTGCGGCTGGCCAACACCCAGTCGAATGGCCAGGCGTAGGCCACGTAGCGCGGCGAGGAGAGCAGCTTGCCGGTCAGGAAGACCGAGGCCAGGGCGATCAAGCCCACCAGCCAGTACGCGGGCCGGATGCGGTCGGGTCGGAAGAAGACGAAGAGGAACGCGTAGAAGGTGAGCACAGTGACCCACAAGGCGATGACCCAGTCCGGCGCCGTCCTCAGGACGATGGCCGGTCCCTCCTGGCCCTCCAGCGCGAGGTTGGCTGGTGGCGCCGATCCGTCCGCGGGCAGCTTCCAGAAGGACTGGGCGTTGACAGTAGCGAGTGGGTCGCCGGTCAGCCACCATAGGTAGGCGAAGAAGCCAGCCAGCACCAGGGGCGCCAGGAGCAGTGGAAGCCAGGCGCGCGAAGGTCGCCACCCATCGCGCTCGATGATAAGCAGCAGGAGCGGCAGTCCGAGCAGGATGCCGGGCACGCGGGTGAACGTAGCCAGCGCGAAGGCGATGCCAGCGATCCACCCGTGGCGAGTCTCCATCGCGAGGAAGGCACTCACCGCGAGGAGCAGGAACAGGCTCTCGGAGTAGGCCAGCGAGTAGGCGATGGCGCCCGGCGCCAGGGCCAGGAACCAGAGGCTGAGGATCGCCTTGTCGGGCTCCAGATAGCGCACTGAGAGGGCGTACAGCACGACCAATGCCAGCAGGAAGGCAACGTTGCTGATGATGATGGCGGCCACCGCCGCGTCGCCGCCGACAAGGGGCGTCAGCGCGCGGATCACGACCGGATACCCCGGGTAGAAGGCATAGCTGGGGAAACGCTCGAACTCAGCGTGGTAGCCGGTCTCAGCGATGCTGAGGTAGGACCCGGTGTCCGACACGGTCAGGCTGCTGATGATCGGCCGGTCGTCGACGAGGACCTCCGGCGGCGGTGGCTGGTAGGTCTCCACCGCGAAGGCGACCCCGAGCGCCAGTAGCCGCGTGGCGACGAAGATGACCAGGATCCGCGGCAGGGCCCAGCGCCAATCGATGTCGGACACGCGCGCAGGGGTCAAGGCAGGCAGGCTCACGCTCGAGGAGTGTACGAGCCGGCCGGTCTCCGGCGAGGACCCAATAGTCAGGGAGCGATGGCTGAACCCATGTCTCCGCCGCCTTTCAGACCCCGAACTGGGAGTCCGGCCGAGCGCTTGCTAGAATCCGTTCATCCCATGGAACGCATCCCGCAGGAACGCCTGCGCAACTTCAGCATCATCGCCCATATCGATCACGGCAAGTCCACGCTCGCGGACCGCTTCCTCGAGGTCACCCATACCCTCGACAAGCGGCAGATGACCAGCCAGGTCCTCGACTCGATGGACCTTGAGCGCGAGAAGGGCATCACCATCAAGGCTCGTGCTGTACGCCTGGAGCACACCGCGAGCGACGGGCAGCGCTATGGCCTGAACCTCATCGACACGCCCGGCCACGTCGACTTCAGCTACGAGGTCAGCCGCAGCCTGCAGGCGTGCGAGGGCGCGATCCTCGTCGTCGACGCGGCGCAGGGTATCGAGGCCCAGACGCTGGCCAACGTGTACCTGGCCCTGGCCCAGGACCTCGTCATCATCCCCGTGCTCAACAAGATCGACTTGCCCAGCGCGCAGCCCGACGTGGTCATCGAGGAGCTGGAGAACGTCCTCGCCATCCCGCGCGAGGAGGTCATCATGGTCAGCGCCAAGGACGGCACCAACGTGGAGGCGGTGCTGGAGGCGGTGGTCGATCGCGTCCCGCCGCCCAAGGGCGACCCCGAGGCGCCACTGCAGGGCCTCATCTTCGACTCCCACTACGACTCGTACAAGGGCGTGATCGCCTACGTGCGCCTGGCCCAGGGCACGCTCAAGGCCAACGACAAGGTCCGCCTCATGGGCTCCAAGGCCGACGCCGAGATCGTGGAGCTGGGCGTCTTCCGCCCCGCGTTGGTGCCGGTGGAGACACTCGGTCCCGGCGAGGTGGGCTACGTCGCCACCGGCTTGAAGTCCGTGCGCGACTGCCAGGTCGGTGACACCCTCACCACCACGACCAAACCGGCCGACGTGCCGCTGCCGGGCTACAAGCCGGCCAAGGCCCTCGTCTTCGCGGGCGTCTACCCCATCAACGGGCCCGACTACCCGGTGCTACGCGAGGCGCTCGAGAAGCTGCACCTCAACGACGCCTCGATCAGCTTCGAGCCTGAGTCCTCGGTCGCCCTCGGCTTCGGCTTCCGCATCGGCTTCCTCGGCCTGCTGCACATGGAGATCGTGCAGGAGCGCCTTGAGCGCGAGTTCGACCTCGACATCATCGCCAGCGCGCCCTCGGTCGAGTACGTCGTCACGCTCAACCACGGGGCAGGGGAGCTGAAGGTCGAGAACCCGGCCCTGCTGCCCGACCCGGGCGAGTTGGAGTCCATCGCGGAGCCCTGGGTCAAGCTCAGCATCGTCACGCCCGCGACCTACATCGGCTCGCTCATGGAGCTCGGCACCAACCACCGGGCCACGTTCCTGGGAATGGAGTACCTCGATCCGGAGCGCGTGCTCATGGAGTTCGAGCTGCCCCTGGCGGAGGTCATCGTCGACTTCTACGACCAGCTCAAGAGTCGCACGCAGGGCTACGCCTCGATGGACTACGAGGAGATCGGCTACCGCGAGGGCGATCTCGTGAAGATGGACATCCTGGTCAACGGCGAGCCGGTCGATGCGCTCAGCGTCATCGTTCACAGGGACAAGGCGCAGGCCTACGGTCGCGTGCTCGTCAAGAAGCTCAAGGAACTCATCCCACGCCAGATGTTCACGGTGCCCGTCCAGGCCGCCATCGGCTCCAACATCATCGCCCGCGAGACCGTCCGTCAGATGCGCAAGAACGTCCTGGCCAAGTGCTACGGTGGTGACATCACCAGGAAGCGCAAGCTGCTCGAGAAGCAGAAGGAAGGCAAGGCCCGGATGAAGAAGGTGGGTAGCGTCGAGATCCCGCAGGAGGCCTTCCTCGCGGTGCTTGGCGGGAGCGAGAGCGAGTAGATGCTGCCCGACTTCGTCCAGTACCTCCTGTTCATCGGCATCGCCGCGCTGATGTTCATCCTGCGCCTGGATACGAAGCGGTTCAGCGCCGCCGAATGGGACACGCAGGACGGCGAGTGGCGCGTGTGGATGGGTCGGCTCAGCTGGTATGGCGCCGGCGTGGCTCTGGCGCTCATCGTCTTCGCGCTGCATCCCTCGCCCGTGGCGGACCTCAACCTCGTGCTTTCGCCCGATCGCACGGAGGCCATGGTCTACGGCCTCTTGTTCGGTGGCGCCGGCATCGTGGCGGCCTTCATGCTGGCGGTGCTGCGAAACGGTCGTATCAGCTTCCCGGCGCCCGGTCGCTACCCCGGAGGCGTGCTCACGGCGGTCGGTACCGCCTTCTACGACGAGTGGCTGTTCCGCGGCGTGATGCTCGGCCTGTTGCTGTCACTGGGCTTGCCCGACTGGCTGGCCATCGTCAGCGCCGCCTTCATCTACGCATTCACCGTGCGTGCGGGCACCGGCAGCCGGGGACTCTTCACCATGCTGCTGTGGGCAGCCATCGGTCTCGTCGCGGGTGCCCTGACGGTCTCGACGCTGGGCATCGCCGCCGGCTTCCTGGGGCACGCCATCACGCGCTTCGCGCTGTTCATGACGATGGGTCCGCCCGAGCGCGCGGTCGTGGCCGAGGTGCACCGGCCGACCGGTGGCACCGGTGACAACGGCGCCTACGTCATCCAGCCACGAGACGTCCGCCGCGGCTAGCGGCCCCGCCACCCGCTCCATGACGGGGCCGTCCCCCGCCGAAGGGCTCTACGTCCACTTCCCGTTCTGTGTCTCGCTGTGTCCGTATTGCGACTTCGTGGTCGTAGCAGGGAGCGCGACGCGAGGGCCCCAGAACCGGATCGAGGCGCTGATCGGTGGGCTGCATACCGAACTCGAACTCCGCACGCGTGCGGGACGGCCTGCGGCGGCGCTGCGGTCGGTCTACCTCGGTGGCGGTACGCCGTCGCTGGCGTCGGTCGCGCAGATCGCCGAGTTGCTCGAGGCGGTGGATCGGCGTCTCGGGATCGCGGCGGATGCCGAGATCACGCTGGAGACGAACCCCGGGGCTGCCGAGGTCGGCGACCTCGCCGGCTTCCGTGGGGCGGGCGTGAATCGCCTGTCGATCGGGGCCCAGTCGATGGCCGATCCCGAGCTGCGTCGGCTGGGCCGCCGGCACCGAGCCTCGGACGTGGTCGCCGCGATGCGAACGGCACGTGAGGCAGGGTTCTCATCGATCAGCCTGGACCTGCTCACCGACATCCCGGGCCAGACGCTTGACTCCTGGCGGGCCTCGCTCGACGCCGTACTGGCACTTGAGCCCGAGCACCTCTCCGCCTACACGCTGAGCCTGGACGATCCCGATGCGGATGGCTTGACCGGTCCCGAGGGCGATCATCTGCCGGTCAGCCGAGGGGCCCGGGCCTGGCGCGACCGGGCGAGGGGAGAACAGTCCGAGGAACGAGCGGCCGAGATGGAGCGGCTCAGCGACGAACTGGCCGCGGCTGCGGGTCTGCAGCGCTACGAGATCGCCAATCTCGCACGACCCGGCCACGAGAGCCGGCACAACCTGCTCTACTGGCGGCGTCGGCCGTACCTCGCTGTGGGCCCAGGGGCCCACGCCTCCGATGGGTTTCGGACCCGGACCTGGAACGCCGCCCGGCTCGACGGCTACATCGAGGCGCTCGATCGAGGGCAGCTGCCTCCGGGTGGCTACGAGGTCGTCGACGAGGCGACGATGCTGGCGGAGTCGGCCATCCTCGGGCTTCGGTTGCGCGAGGGCATCGGGCCCGAGCTGACACAGGAACCTGGGCTACGCGACGGACTTGACTGGGCGCGAGCGCGAGGATTGCTCGAGGCATCCGGTGGTCGGGCTCGGCTCACGCAGGACGGCCGGTTGCTGGCCAACGAGGTCTTCGCCCGATTGCTGCCGACTGCGGGTTCCGCAGCCGGCGCGTAGCATGCGCTCCATGCCAGCCGTGATCCTGCGCCGTATCGTCGCGGCCACCCTGTCGACCATCCTGCTGCTAAGCGCCGCGCTCCCGGCGGTGGCGGCGCCTGCTGCGCCCACGATCGACTCCGCTCTCGAGTCGCTCCTGGCCTCGACCGGCCCGGTGGTTGGGACGGCCAAGGTCAGGCTCCCGGCTTGCGGGGTGAAGGACGAGATGACGCGCTACGCAAAGGTCAAGCAGTGGAAGAAGACGCTGCTCGATACGAACCTGCGGTTGCCGAAGGGCTACCAGCCGTGGGACCTGGTCAGCGTGAAGCGGGCCGATGTCGCCGGCTCGGGCAAGGTCCGCAAGCGGATCATCAAGGACCTCAAGGCCCTCGGCAGGGCCGCGCGCAAGGCCGGCAAGCCGCTGGCGGTGCGCTCGGCCTGGCGCTCCTACGACTACCAGGCGGCGCTGTTCAACAGCTATGTGCGTTCCTACGGGCGAGCGCAGGCCTTGAAGTTCTCTGCTCGACCGGGCCATTCAGAGCACCAGCTGGGCACGACCGTCGACTTCACCGTCGGGCCGGGCGTGCCGCTCTCGACGAAGTTCGGCGACTCCCCCTCGGGTAAGTGGCTCCGTCGAAACGGCTGGAAGTTCGGCTTCATCATGTCCTATCCCAAGGGCAAGAAGAGCGCCTCCTGCTATGGCTACGAGCCGTGGCACTGGCGCTACTTCGGGCCCAAGCTCGCGCGCCAGATCCACGAGAGCGGCCAAGTCCCGCGCCGCTACCTCTACGAGACCTTCGAGACCGCGCCGTAGCGCCCACGCCGGCTTGCACCGCGCGCAAGGGGCAGTCCCGTTCGCACTCCTGTGCCTCACGCAGGTCACGAGCAGCGTCGAGCAGCGTGGGGCCACCTGACGCACGCGACTCGAGCCAGGTGGACCCTGTCGGCGGTGGCCCTCATGACTACGATGGAAGCATCCGCGCCCTGACCACCCCGAGGAGATGCAGAACATGAGTGCCAAGATCGATCCCAGCGCCAGCACCATCCAGGAAAGGCTGCTGTGGGCGGTCGACGAGCTCGAGATCGAGATTCCCTCGTGGGGCTTCCTCAACACCGGCACGCGTTTCAAGGTCTGGCAGCAGCAGGGCACCCCGCGCACGGTCGAGGAGAAGATCGACGACTGCGGCACGGTCCGGCGCTACACCGGCATCGCCCACACCATCAGCCTGCACATCCCCTGGGACAAGACCGACGACTACACCGGCCTGCTCGAGTACATCAACACCAAGGACATGGGCGTCGGTGCCATCAACCTCAACACCTTCCAGGACCCCGACTACATGCTCGGCTCCATGTGTCACCCCGACCCCGACGTGCGCGACAAGGCCCTCGCCGCGCTCAAGGAGTGCTGCGAGATCGCCGACGAGATGGGCAGCCCCGCGGTCAAGGTCTGGCTCGGCGACGGCACGAACTACCCCGGGCAGGATGACCTGCGCTGGCGCCGCAACCGGCTCGTCGAAGGGCTGCAGCAGGCCTACGCCTGGCTGCCCGAGGACGCGCGCATGTTCCTCGAGTACAAGATCTTCGAGCCCGCGCTCTACTCCACCGACGTGCAGGACTGGGGTCAGTCGATGGCGGTCTGCAACCGCGTCGGCGAGCGGGCCGTGGTCTGTGTCGACACCGGCCACCACAGCCTCGGCGTGAACATCGAGCAGATCGTGGCCCTGCTGCTGGCCGAGGGCAAGCTCGGTGCCTTCGACCTCAACGACAAGAAGTACGGCGATGACGACCTCATGGTCGGCTCCATCGACCCGTACCAGATGTTCCGCATCACCCACGAGCTCATCAACGCCATGCGCGACGACGACGACCCGGTGGCCCAGAAGACCGCGGAGAACACGGCCTACATGCTCGACCAGTGCCACAACATCGAGCCTAAGGTGCCGGCCATCATCCGCTCGGTGCAGACGCTGCAGGAGCTCTTCGCCAAGGCCCTGCTCGTCGATCGTGAGGCGCTGCTGGCCGCCCAGCGGGCGGGCGACGTGCTAAAGGCCAACAACGTGCTCTGGGACGCCTTCTTCACCGACGTCCGCGGCCCGCTCGCCGAGCTGCGCCAGGAACGTGGCCTGCCGGGCGATCCCTTCAAGGCCTACCTCGACTCGGGCGAGGACGAGCAGCGCGCCGCCGACCGCGTGGGAGGCGAAGCCCAGAGCTGGTAGCGGCCCTGACTCCCGTGCTTCACGAGGCGCTGTAAGGGTTCGTCCCGGCGTCAGGCCAGAGCCGCGGCTTCCTCATCGTCATCCGACCGGAGGCGTCGGACTCAGCCCGATAGGCTTGGAGCCTCCTGCGGCTCGGAGCTCAAGTCGGGGATGAGCAGTGCCGCGCCGACGAAGAAGAAGCAGGCGCCGACGAAGGTGAACAGGTTCACCAGCGGCAGGCTCAGCAACTCACCCGTCGATGGCACGATGAAGGCCGCCACGGCCGAGATGCCGAAGGCGATGGAGCCCAGCATGTTGAGCCCGGCGATGCGCGACTCCAGCGAGCGGAAGAGGATGCCCCGCAGCTGATCGTGCGTCTCCATGATGACGAGGGCGCTGGCCACCAGGAAGAGGACCGAGCCAACCACGTCTGGCGCCCAGATCAAGCGTTCGCCCTGCTGGGTCGTGAGGTCGCGCGTGCCGGCGAAAGTGCTGACGTTGAAGGCCACGGTGCCGACCAGTTGCGTTGCCGCCGCCCACCAGCCCATCGAGTTGGACCTGATCCCGAAGAGCCGCTGGGTCCGCCCACGGTCCTCGAGGTCGTCGCCTTCGTTGGTGGCTTCGTAGAACTGCAGATATGCGGCCGAGGTGAAGAAGATGGAGCCGATGAAGAACACCCACGCGGCCGCCGAGCCGAGGGCAGCCGCCGCCAACGGGAGCGAGCCGAGGGCGAAGCAGGCGGAACCGACCATGAAGAGCACGGCGATCCACCAGCCGCGACGGTCCGGCGCCCACCAGCGGACCTGGCGCCCACGGGAGGGGGCCCCGCGATCGATGAGGCCGTGACCCTTGCGGTGGCGCCAGGCGGTGTACTCGAACTCACGGCCGTCAGGGCGACGCAGCACCCGCGAGGTGACGAAGGGGCCGATGCCCCGGCGGTCGACCTCCTCCCAGCCCGTGGCCTCGGTCACCTCGATGCCTAGTGCTTGAAACCAGCTCTTTCCGCAGACCGTCGTGGGGGGTTCGCGAGCAGGTCGGCAGCTGCCTTCGTGATGTCCTCGATGAGGGCGCGGCCCAGGTCGCCGCTGAAGCCCTCGCGCACCACGATGCGGAGGACGGCGACATCGGTGGCGTTGTCGGGCATCGTGTACGCGGGCACCTGCCAGCCGTGGTAGCGCAGCCGGTCGGAGAGGTCGAACGCGGTGTAGGGCACGTCGTCGGCCACCGTGAACGAGAGCACCGGGATGGCGCTGCCGTCACTGACGATGGTGAAGGGTCCGATCTGCGCGATCCGCGACGAGAGCTCCAGCGCGATGCCCTGGAGTGTCGCGCATGATCTTGGTGTAGCCGGAGCGTCCGAGCCGGATGAAGTTGTAGTACTGGCCCACGACCTGGTTGCCGGGGCGCGAGAAGTTCAGCGTGAAGGTGGGCATGTCGCCACCGAGGTAGTTGACGTGGAAGATGAGCTCCTCGGGCAGATGCACCTGGTCGCGCCAGACGACGAAGCCGATGCCGGGGTAGACGAGGCCGTACTTGTGGCCCGAGACATTGATGGAGACGACGTTCGGTAGTCGGAAGTCCCACTCGAGGTCGGGGTAGAGGAACGGCGCCACGAAGCCACCCGAGGCAGCGTCGACATGGATGGGCGTCTCCAGGCCGGTCGCAGCATTGTTGGCCACGACCGCGTCGTGGATCTCCTTGATGGGCTCGTACTCGCCGGTGTAGGTCGTGCCCAGGATGGCGATGACGCCGATGGTGTTCTCGTCGACCGCGGCGACCGCGGCCTCAGGGGTGATGACGTAGTGGCCCTTCTCCACCGGCACATAGCGCGGCTCGACGTCCCAGTAGCGGCAGAACTTCTCCCACACCACCTGCACGTTGGACCCCAGCACCAGGTTCGGCTTGGAGGTGTCCTGTCCGGCAGCCTCTCGGCGCTGGCGCCAGCGCCACTTCATGGCCAGACCGCCGAGCATGACCGCCTCCGAGGACCGGTCGTCGACACGCCGACGGCGTCTCCCTCGGTGGGCGCGTGGAAGAGGTCGGCCACGATGTTGACGCAGCGCTTCTCGATCTCGGCGGTGGAAGGGTACTCGTCCTTGTCGATCATGTTCTTGTCGAACGAGGCTGCCATCAGGCGCTCCGCCTGCGGCTCCATCCAGGTGGTCACGAACGTCGCCAGGTTGAGGCGGGCGTTGCCGTCGAGCATGAGCTCGTCGCCGATGAGGCGCTCCGCGGTGTCGGGCATGGCGCCGTGCTCGGGGAGGCGGTACTTGGGCATCTCGGCGAGGTCCATGCGATGCGTGTAGGCAGGAGAGACGATCTCCTCCTCGACCTCGCGTGCTGTGAGCTTCTTGACCACCATGGCGCGACCTCTTCTCCAGTGTCTGTCTGCCCATCGGGGCGGGCTGCCCTTGAAGGGCTGTGTGGGAGTCGCCGCGACCCTCGTGGTGGGACCCCGGCAGACGTGGCTGACTCTACACCGGGGCAACGACGGGCGGAGCAACCGAAACTGGCGCTGGCCTCAGCTCGGCGGCTGGGCAGCAGGCGGGCCGGCAGACTGAGCACGCTCCGCCAGGATCGAGCGCACCCCGGCGACGATCAGGGACGCGGTGCCCACCGCGATCAGGATGGGGGCCGTCTGGAGCGTGCCGACCTGGGTCAGCAGCGCCGCCAGCAGGACCAGCGAGAAGGGCGCTGAGACGATGGCACCCGGTACCGCTGCGAGCAGGCAGGCGAAGGCCAGCCCCAGGGGCACGTCCGGGACGACCTGGTTGACGATGACGCCGGACGTGCCACCGATGAAGAGGACCGGGAAGATGGGGCCACCGATGAAGCCGCTGGCCGCGCTCACCGCGAAGGCCACCATCTTGCCCAGGAGGATCGCGACGAGGAGCCCGAGCCCCAGGGTCTGCGCGTCCGTCAGCACGAGCTCCAGCTGGTCGCTGCCGGTGAAGGCGGTCAGCGGGAGCACCACCGCGATGAGTCCGAAGGCGATCCCGCCGATGACGGGCTTGGCCAGGTCGTTGACCGGCAGAAGTGCGAAGACCTTCCCGGCCACCATCCGGATGCTCACCGAGATGATGGCCACGGCCGCCGCGAGCACGCCCAGGCCCACGCCGGCGAGCAGGTGCCAATCCTCGAAATCGTAGGCCGGGATCGAGTAGATACCCAGGAACACGCTGCCGATGATGGCGAAGTAGATACCGAACGCGACGCTCGATGCCACGAGGCTCCCGAAGAACGTGCGCTCGAACCTCTCCCGGGCCGGCCGCGCGACCTCGATGACGAGGGCCATCGAGATGAGCGGGCTCGAGAAGAGTCCGCCGAAGGCACCGGCCATGCCGCTGAGCGTCAGGGCCCTGGTGTCGTCTTCCCCGAGACCGCGCAGCCTGGCTATCCAGCCGGCCGTACCGCCGCCGATCTGTCCGAGGGCGACCTCTGGCCCCAGGCTGGCCCCACCCACCAGGGAGACGGCCGAGACGGCCACGATCGAGGGTACGGACCGCTCGTCGACGTGCTCATCCTGCAGGTCTGCGATCAGGCCCGGTGTCTTGGGCGGCATCTTGAGCACTCGGCGCAGGATGCCCACGACGAGACCCGCGAGCGCGGCTACACCGACCCACCAGACTGGTCCATCGAACCAACCTGTGCCCGGGTCGCCGTACCAGCTGGCGCCGACACCGGTCACGCCCAGGAAGACGATGCCCGCGAGCGCGCCCACTACCCCCAGCAACGCGGCATACGCGACCAAACGCCAGAAGCTGCGCTTCTGCATCTCGGCCGAGGGCTCCTTCATGCTCGTGACATCGCTCATCCGACTCGCTCCTGGGGCTTGGCTCCACGGCCACCCCCGCCGCATCGACGAGGTGGCCTCTTGAGACTATCGCGCTGAGATGTCTGGCGGGCGGTGCGAGACCGACAGCCGCGACCGAAACGCCAAGCTGACTGGTACTAGATCGTGATTCGGCGCAGACTGGTGGCCAAACAGCAATGAGAGCCGAGCGTCATGTCCCAGAGAGGTAGCAGATCGATGTTGGACGGCGCGAAGGGTCCGCCACAGGGCCCGCTCACCCCCGACGATGACCCGGTGAACGTGGTCACGCGAGTCGAGGGACGGCTCGATGATCTCGCTCAGCGCTTCGACCGGAGCGACTGGGTGGAGCTTGCGGCGGCGGTCATCCTCGCCCTCGCGACGATCATCGCGGCGTGGTCGGCCTACCAGTCGACCAGGTGGAGCGGTGAACAGGCCACGGCTGCCAACCTGGCCATCGGCTTGCGCACCGAGGCCGCCGAGGCCACGACCATCAACGCCGAGGGCGCGGAGATTGACGCCGAGTTCCTGACCGCCTGGCTCATCGTCGCGGCCGAAGGCAATGAGTCGGGCATGGTCGTCCTCGAGGAGCGGCTCCGAGATGAGTTCAGGCCCGCCTTCGAGGCCTGGCTGGAACTGACACCGGAAGGGGTGGTCCCTCCGGGCACGCCCTTCGACCTGCCGCAATACGACGAGTACGCCGTCGATGCACGCGAGGACGCGTTCGACCTGAGTCGGCAGGCGGACGAGGCCACCGCGATCGCAGCGACGGCCAATCAGACCGGCGACAACTTCGTGCTCGTGGCGGTCATCATGGCCTCCGTCCTCTTCTTCGCCGGCGTCGGGTCCAAGTTCAAGGGGAGGGCCATCAGGATCGCGATGGTGTTCGCGGCTGCCGCCCTGTTCCTGGGCGGCTTGGCCTTCATGCTGAGCCTGCCGCAGAACTTCGGCCTTGGCTGAGCGGCTTCTCGCCGGCCGGCCGGAACCGTCCCGCCGCGCGGTCCCACCCGCGGGCTGGATCACTGGGCGGAGCTGAGGGCGCAGCGCTGGCGTCTCCCCCATAGGCATCGCGAGCGATGCGGTCGGCTGCGTGCGGTCCGCTCTTCGAGTTCGTTGACACTCGGGGTGGGGGACTGATAGGATATGCCCCAGGGAGTTAGCACTCAGGACAGGCGAGTGCTAACCTCCACCCGCAGACACCCACCGCAAGACGAGGATCGATTGGCGAGGCGAAAGGTACGCCCAGGACCGCTGGAGGACCGTTCAGCGGCCATCCTGCGGGCGATCATCGAGGAATACGTGGCCACCGCGCAGCCGGTGGGCAGTGTCGCGTTGGTCGAGAAGTACGCGCTCTCCATCAGTCCTGCCACCGTGCGCAACATCATGGCGGAGCTGGAGACCGCGGCGCTGCTGGGTCATCCCCACACGAGTGCGGGTCGCGTGCCCACGGACCGCGGCTATCGCCTGTACGTCGAGTCCATCGCGGACTCCGTCAGCCTCGCGCCCGTCGAGCAACTGATGATCCGTCACCAGTTCGGCCAGGTCGAGTTCGCCAACGAGCAGTGGTTCCGGCTGGCTGCCTCCACGCTCGCGAGCGCCACCGGCTGCGCGGCCATCGCCACGCCCATCAAGCCCCAGGCCTGCCGCATCCGCCGCATCGACATCGTACCCACGGCGGAGCGCAACGCCAGCCTCGTGCTGGTCATGGCCGTGGGGCCGGTCAAGCAGGTGCTGCTCAACCTCGACCACGAGTACCGAGCCGCGGAGCTGGACGAGATCGCGCATGGCATCGACCGCGTGCTGAGGGCCAAGACCACAGCGGAGGTGGACGCCGTGCTCGACACCTTGCGCGAGCGCCCGGGCTCGGTCGACCCGCTCTTCACCCAGGCCGTGGAACGTGTCTCCCGCGTCATGCACGAGTTCGACGCCAGCGCCATCGAGGAGGTCTTCAGCGAGGGCCTGCTCAACGTCATGAAGGAGCCCGAGTTCGATCGCTCCGAGCGGCTGCGCCGCGTCTTCAACGTCCTGCAGGACCGCGTCTACCTGGGTGAGCTGGTGAGCCGGCTCGCGGCCAGCGACGACGTGACCGTCCTCATCGGCAGCGAGAACGAGCACGAGGAGATGAACGACGTCTCGCTCGTGGTCGCCTCCTACGGCCGCTCCGACCGCGCGGTCGGGGTCGTCGGTGTCATCGGCCCGACGCGCATGGCCTATCCCCACGCCATCTCAACGGTCCGCTACGTGCGCGGCCTCATGAACGAATTGGTGGACCACCTGTACGCATGAATGACAAGAAGAACGGCGCCGAAGCAGGCGCAGCAGACCAACGGCAACCCCGAGCAGGCCGAGCAGGCAAGTCGGGCGCATGCCAAGCTGCGGCGGCTCCCGCGCCGAGGAGCGCATCGCCGCGCTCGATACCGAGGGCGTCTCGGTGAGCGCGCAGATCGAGGAGCTGACCCAGCGACTCGAGGCTGCCGAGCAACGTGCCGCCGAGGCCGAGGCCGGCTGGCAGCGCGCCCGAGCCGACTACCAGAACCTCAAGCGGCGCTAGTGAGGAGCAGCGGGCCGAGTCGGCCGGGATCGCCGGCGACCGTCTGCTCATCCGCGTGCTCGACCTCGCCGACGACTTCGACCTGGCCGTCGAGCACATTCCCGAGGACGCCCAGGACAGCCCCTGGGTGGAGGGCATCACCGCCATCGACCGCAAGCTGCGTGCCCTGCTCGAAGCCGAGGGCATCGAGGCCATGGAGTGGCGAAGGCGAACCCTTCGATCCCCAGACCCAACAGGCCATCAGCTACGAGGACATCGCCGACGTGCCCGACGGCACCGTCATCAAGGTCCTCCAGCGCGGCTTCACCATCAACGGCCGGGTGCTGCGACCCGCTCTCGTAGCGGTCGCACGCAACGACGACTGACGCCGACGACCAACACCAACGCAGACGACCAACGCAGCCAGACCACCCATCGAACTGACATCGAAACCCCTCAAGGAGAAGCACTGAATGGGACGCATCATCGGCATCGACCTCGGCACCACCAACTCGGCCATCGCGGTCATGGAGGGCGGTGAACCCACCGTCATCCCGTCCGCGGAAGGCGGGCGCACGGTGCCCAGCGTCGTGGCCTTCAGCAAGCAGGGCGAGCGCCTCGTGGGCCAGATCGCCAAGCGCCAGGCCATCACCAACCCCGCCAACACCATCTACTCGATCAAGCGCTTCATCGGCCGCCGCTGGGATGACCCGGAGGTCCAGCGCTCCATCGATCTCGTGCCCTACAAGGTCGAGAAGGACGACGGCAGCGACGGGATCGTCGTGACCCTCGCCGATGGCAAGGCCTACAGCCCGCCGGAGATCAGCGCCATGACGCTGCAGAAGCTCAAGGCGGACGCGGAGGCCTACCTGGGCGAGACCGTGACCGAGGCCGTCATCACGGTCCCGGCCTACTTCGACGACACGCAGCGCCAGGCCACCAAGGACGCCGGCCGCATCGCCGGCCTCGACGTCAAGCGCATCATCAACGAGCCCACCGCTTCCTCGCTGGCCTACGGCCTGGAGAAGAAGTCGGACGAGGTCATCGCGGTCTACGACCTCGGCGGCGGCACCTTCGACATCTCCATCCTCGAGCTCGGCGACGGCGTCTTCGAGGTCAAGGCCACCAATGGCGACACCCACCTCGGCGGCGACGACTTCGACCAGAAGGTCATCGACTGGCTGCTCGAGGAGTTCAAGAAGGACCAGGGCATCGACCTGTCCAAGGACCAGCAGGCCCTGCAGCGCCTGAAGGAGGCCGCGGAGCGCGCCAAGATCGAGCTCTCGACCGCGACCACCTCCGAGATCAACCTGCCCTACATCACCGTCGACGCCGACAAGAACCCGAAGCACCTCGTGACGACCCTCTCGCGGGCCAAGCTCGAGGACCTGGTGGCCGACCTCGTCGACGCTACCAAGAAGCCGGTCGAGGCCGCGCTCGCGGATGCCGGGCTCAAGGCCAGCCAGATCGATGAGGTGATCCTCGTCGGTGGCCAGACCCGCATGCCCGCGGTCGTCGAGGCCGTCAAGTCGATGTTCGGCGGCAAGGAGCCGAGCAAGGGCGTGAACCCCGACGAGGTCGTCGCGGTCGGCGCCGCCATCCAGGCGGGCGTGCTCGCCGGTGACGTCAAGGACGTGCTGCTGCTCGACGTGACCCCGCTCTCGCTGGGGATCGAGACGCTCGGTGGCGTCATGACCCGCCTCATCGACCGCAACACCACCATCCCGACCTCGAAGAGCCAGGTCTTCTCGACCGCGTCGGACAACCAGCCGCAGGTGGAGATCCACGTGCTCCAGGGTGAGCGCGAGATGGCCGGCGGCAACAAGACCCTGGGCACCTTCATCCTCGACGGCATCCCCGCGGCCCCACGCGGTGTGCCCCAGATCGAGGTGACCTTCGACATCGACGCCAACGGCATCCTCGATGTCAAGGCCCAGGACAAGGCCACCAACCGCGAGCAGTCGGTGCGCATCACGGCCAGCTCGATGCTCTCGAACGACGACGTCGATCGCATGGTCAAGGAGGCCCAGGAGCACGCGGCCGAGGACAAGGCCAAGCGTGAATCCATCGAGCAGCGCAACCAGGCCGATGCGCTGGCCTTCCAGGCTGAGCGGACGGTCAACGAGCTGGGCGACAAGATCAGCGCCGAAGAGAAGACTTCGGTCGAGTCGAAGATCGAGGCCGTGCGCACCGCGCTCAAGGGCGATGACGACGCGGCCGTGAAGACCGCCACCGACGAGCTCACCAGCTCCCTGCAGGAAGTCGCCACCAAGGCCTACCAGGCCAGCGCCGAGCAGGCCGCTCCCGACATGGGTGCTGCCGGCGAGGCTGGCGATACAGGCACCGACGCCGCGGGCGATACTGCCGAGGACGGTGACGACGAGGCCGTGGAGGGTGAGTTCAAGGAGGTCTAGTCCGGGTCGGGGCCGCGCGCCCCGTCCGCCACAACCATGCTGGAACGTTCACGGGAAGCGATGAAGCGCCTTCGGGGTGACCCGAGGGCGCCGTCGCCATCGCCGCGCAAACCCACCCGCGCGACGCCGCCGAACGTGATCGGCAAAGGGCCCCTGTTGTCGGCGCCGGGCTTGAAGCTCGGCGTCGTCGTCATCCTGCGCAACGAGGGGCCGTATCTCGATGAGTGGCTCGCGTACCACCATGCCTTGGGCGTCGACCACTTCTTCATCTACGACAACGGCTCTACCGATGAGCTGCACGAGGTCATCGAGCCATGGGTCAACCACGGCCTGGTCACGCTCGTGCACTGGCCGCTGCCCGGCGGTCAGATCGACGCCTACTCCCATGCGCTGCGCTTCTACGGCCCATCCGTCGGGTGGCTGGCGTTCTTCGACGTCGATGAGTTCGTGGTGCCGCTGGTCGACGACGATATCCCCTCGGTCCTGGCCCGGTTCCCCGACGCGGCCGATGTGCGCGTTCCACGCATCGACTTCGGCTTCTCCGGACATCGCGAACCGCCCGACCGACTGACGATCGAGTCCTACACCGAGGTGGCAGATGTCTTCGGGCGCGACGCGTCGAAGCCACCCCGGGTCAAGTCGATCGTGCAGCCGAAGTCGATCAGCGCTGTCGGCATCCACACCGCCACGGTGGCTGATGACCCACGCGGGCCCGACGGCGAGGCCGTGCCGCACAAGACCGTGGGCAAGTCCTGCTGGGGATTCGTGCAGCTGAACCACTACTACACGCGCTCGTTCGAGGAGTTCGAGTCCAAACGCTTCCGGGGGTCGGCCACGGGACGCATCGCCCGACCCGCCATCCCCTTCGACCTGCCGGCGCAGGGCGTGAACGATGCCGCGGTCCGCTTCACCGATCGGACGAAGGCCATGATCGAGCGCATCCACAGCCTGGCGCCCAGCCCGTACCGCTACGGCAGCGAGCTGGCGTTGGAGCGGTTCCCGCGCTTCAACGACCTCGGGCTCTTCACCGAGTTCGCTGTCGCCAACAGCGTGATGGAGGAGCCGGCACCACGACGCGAGCCGGCCCTGCGCATCCCCAACCTCTACGACGGCATCGGCTTCGTCGGCGTCGTCAGCGGACACGACCACGAGGTCGTCGAGGGTGAGCTCTCAGGCTCGATGCATCTGGAGCCGCTGCTGGAGCGAGCGCGCGGGCAGCTGGTAGGCACCCTCACCGATGCCGACGTCGTCGACGGCGAGGCGCGCTTCGACATCGACGCTGACGGTCAGCGACGGGTCTACGCCGCCGGTTTCGTGGTCACGACCACCGCACCGACGAAGGTGGAGGCACTTCTGGTGCACGCAGACGGCAGTCGCAGCGAACCGGTCGAGCTGAAGCTCGATCCCGGACAGGCCTACGCTGGGCTCGTGGAGCTGGAACCCGAGCCCGACCTCGCCGAGACGGTGCGCATCCGTCTGGCATCGACCAGTGGCGAGATGGCCGTCCACGACCTCTTCGTCATCGCCTATGGCTGAGCCCACGCCGGCGGACAAGCTGCGTCGCCGCTTGAGCCGCCTCGTGTCCGGGACACCCGGGTCACCCGCTGCCCCGAAGGACGATGGGCGCAAGCGCAAGACGCCGGGCAAGATGCTGCGCGCCAAGCCACCCAACACTCGCGGCAGGGGACCGCTGCTCAGTGGGCCGCCGCTGGGCGTGGCTGTCGTGGCCATCGTCAAGAACGAGGCCGACTACCTCGAGGAGTGGCTGGCGTATCACCTCGCGCTGGGTGTCGACCACTTCGTCATCTACGACAACGGCAGCACCGACGGCAGCGCCGAGCTGCTCGAGCGCTACATCAACCACGGCCTCGTCACGCGCATCGACTGGCCCATCGGGGGCGGTCAGTTGGCGGCCTACAACCACTCCCTGCGGATGTTCGGCGCCGCCGCCCGTTGGCTGGCCTACTACGACCCTGACGAGTTCCTGGTGCCGCTGGCCGATGACGACATCCCCTCGTTCCTCGCGCGCTATCCCGACGCCGCGGTCCTGCGCGTGCCCCGCGTCGAGATCGGCTTCTCCGGCCACCGCACCAAGCCAGAGGGGCTGACCATCGACGAGTACACCGGCGTGGCCGACGTGCTCGGGCTGGATCGGGATCTGCCACCGCGAGTGAAGTCGATCGTGCAGCCGGGTGCGGTCTCGGCCGTGGACATCCACCTGGCCTTCCCCGCTGACGTGCCCGAGCCGGGCCAGCCCACGAAGACGTACGAGGCCGAGCTGCGCGACGTGGTCCAGCTGAACCATTACTACACGCGCTCGTTCGAGGAGTTCGAGGCCAAGCGCTTCCGCGGTTCGGCGACCGGCCGCATCGCTCGCTCGGCCGTCGACTTCGATCTGCCCGTGCAGCGTGTCGACACCTCGGCCCAGCGTTTCTCCGAGCGGACGACGGCGATGTTCGAACGGCTGCGTCGACTTGACCCACGCCCGTACGAGTACGGCAGCCATATCGGCTTCGAGTACTTCCCGCGGCCCAACGACCTCTTCCGCTTCGGCGAGTTCGCCATCGCCAACTGGTCGGCTGGGCTGACCCAGCCCGCGCGCTCCGCGTCGACGCGGCTCAAGAACCGCTACGACGGCGTCGGCCTGGTGGTGGACGTCACCGACCAGCCCGCGCAGCCGTGGCGAGACGCGCTCTCGTCCTCGTCGCACATCGAGGCCCTGCTGGGTCACATGCGTGGCCGCATCGTGAACGGGTTGACCAGCGCGCCCGATCTGCCCATCGCGGCGACGGCCGGCGAGCTCGAGCTACCCGTGGACGGCCCCGCCACCATCGGCCTGGTCGATGGCGCTGCCGAGCTGCTCATCCCACTGCCGTCGGATGCGATGCTCCGCTGCTATCACCTCGGGCTGCTGGCGAGCCTGGACGGTGAGGCCTCGGCGGTCGCTTCGATCGAACGAAGGGAAGGCTCAGCGAGCACGCCCGTCGAACTGGGGTTGCCGGCAGGCTCGAGCGTCGCTGCCATCGTGGAGGTCGAGCCGACGCCGAAGGAAGGGGACGTGATGCGGCTACGCTTCGAGTCCTCGGTGGACACGCTCACGCTCTACGACCTCTTCGTCATCGCGACCGGCTAGGCTGCAGCGATGGCACTGAGCAAGCGCGTGGGCAAGGTCCTCGGTCGCAGCCCCGGCGAGGAGCGCAGGGAGCGTCCGCCGCTGATGGAGCGCGGCCGTTTCGATGTGTCCGTCATGGCCATCCTCAAGAACGAGGCACCGAACATGGAGGAGTGGCTTTGCCACCACATGGCCATCGGAGTCGACCACTTCTTCCTTTACGACAACGGCTCCACCGATGAGCTTCATGACGTGCTCAAGCCCTACGCCGACCACGGCGTCGTGACCACGATCTACTTCCCCATGCGCGGCCTGCAGCGCGACGCCAACAACCACGTCGTGCGCTTCTTCGGCGACACCACCGAGTGGATCGCCTATGTCGACATCGACGAGTTCCTGGTGCCCGAGCACGACGAGTCCATCAGCGACGTCATGGCCCGCTACCCCGATGCCGAGCAGGTGCTCGTCTCACGCAAGGAGTTCTGCTACTCGGGGGTCCGCGAGCCCGTGGACGGCCTGGTGACCGAGATCTATCGGGAGTACAGCGAGAACGTGCCGCGGATGGGTACGAGCGAGGTCCTGGCCAAACCCATCATCCGGCCCAGTGGGGCGGCTCGCGTGGGCATCCACAACGCCTTCACGGTCCATGGCCGCACGGTCAACACGGCGGGGCAGCCGACGAGCGAAGAGGCCACGGTCATCGAGGACCCGAGCTACGCCAACCTCCAGATGAACCACTACTTCACCAAGTCGTGGGCGGAGTTCCAGGCCAAGCGAACGCGTGCCACGACCTCGACCCATGCCTTCCAGCTGCCCGAGGTGCCCTTCGATATCCCCGGCCAAGTCGACCATGTCATCGATCGCTGGCAGCCGCGCACGCGGGCACTGATGGACGAGATGCGCACGCTGGCCCGCAGCCCGGCTCGTTACGGCAGCAAGCTGCGTATGCCCGGCTTCCCGATCAACGACATGTTCGGCCAGGAGGCCACGGCCATCACCTCCAACGAGGCCGCCGGTCTGACCGAAGCGCGCAAGAAGCGCTCCTTCCGCGGTCTGCCGATGCCCGGCGTGCGGGGTGCGCACGTGCGCGCCGAGGACCATGGCTACGAGCCCGCGCCGGGCCGCTTCCTCGCGTCCGAGCACATCGCCCAGGAGATGGCCTGGCTACAGGCCGAGGTCACATGGTCGGCACTCGAGCCCGAGCCGCCGCTGGGGGTCGAGGGCGGGACGCTCGAGGCCGATGAGGTCCCGGTGGTGCGGTTCGAGGGCGACCGTGGCTCGCTGGTGATCCCGACCGGGGGTGAGCCGCTTCGTCAGCATGCGCTGGCCTACGTCCTGCGCGTCGATGGCGCGGGGCCCGTCAGCGCGCAGCTGGCCGCCCGCGAGGGAGGGGAGTGGGTGCCGTCAGCGACCTACGAGATGTCCGGTGCCGGCACCTATCTCGGTCTCGTGGCCCTGGAGAAGAAGCCGCGCACGGTCGACGCGGTGCGCATCTCGCTCGACGGCACGAGCGAGGTCACGATCTACGATCTGGCGCTGCTCGTCTTCGGCTGATTCTTGCGGCCGCCCGTGGGGGTGGCGCCACGGATCCGACCGAGCGAGACCCAGGCTTCCGGGTCATCGGCCAGCTCCGCTACCCGCGTGGGCAGCTCATGGTCGCGCAGGTTGGCCAGGGTGGTGGTCTCGAGGATGTCGCGCAGCGCGGCGCGGACCGCGATCCAGACGTCGGTCAGTGGCTCTGCCGCGCCCTTGTATTCCATGTTCTCTGGACGGTCGCCTCGCACGTTGGCAAGCGGGCCGTCGACGGCACGGATGACGTCGGCCACACTGATCTCCTCTGCCGGGCGCGCCAGAGCGTAGCCGCCCTCCGGGCCACGCTGGCTGCGGACGATGCCGGCGTGTTTGAGCTCGAGCAGGATGGTCTCGAGGAACTTGGCCGGGATGTCCTGTGCCGAAGCGATGCGCTCGGCCTTGATGGGCTTGTCGGTCGCGGTGGACAGTTCGGCAGCGGCGCGGGCGGCGTAGTCGGCCTTGGCAGAGACTCTCATGTGCCATTATTCTCCCATATCTTGATAGGAATAGTGGGACGGCTCTGCTACGCTAGTCGGCGTCGAAACCGACCGCCGCGTCGGAAGTCGGAAACGGAGGCCAG
This sequence comes from uncultured Chloroflexia bacterium, assembly GCA_963752475.1. GTDB lineage: Bacteria > Chloroflexota > Limnocylindria > Limnocylindrales > CSP1-4 > JAFMJV01. Next base: position 499,841 of record CAVVYR010000006.1, read on the forward strand.
CAGGGCATGAGGCAGGAACGAAGCGCCAAGCGCCGCGAGCGCATCCTCGATGCGGCCTTCTCCGTCTTCAGCCAGCGCGGCTACCGACAGGCAGGCGTGGACGAGGTGGGGCGCCAGGCAGAGACCAGCAAAGGTGGCGTCTACTTCCACTTCCCCACCAAGGAAGCGTTGTTCCTCGAGCTGCTGCGTACCACCGCCGACCGGCTCACGGGCAAGGTCGAGCGGACCATCGCGCCGTACGACGACCCCATCGAGCGAGCGGACGTGGCACTCCAGACGGTACTCGGCGTCTTCGCCGGCCACCGCACGATGGCCAGGCTGTTCCTCATCGACGCGGTCGGTGCCGGTTCCGAGTTCCAGGCGGAGCTGCAGCGGCTCCACGAACGCTTCTCCGGCATCATCTCGCGTCAGTTGGACGCCGCGGTCGAGGCCGGCACCATCGAGTCCCTCGACACCGAGATCGCGGGCATGGCCTGGTTCGGGGCGCTCAACGAGGTGGTCATGCGCTGGCTCATGGCCGACGACCCCGGGCGGCTGGAGGACACGTACCCCACGCTGCGGGGCATCCTCCTGCGCAGCGTCGGCATCCCCGAGGCGGGCATCGCGGCAACCGCCGAGGCATGACCGTCGTGGAGCGGGCCGCCGCGCCCGACCTCGCGGCCGCGCTGACGCCGCTGATCGCTCGTGCGGCCGGCAGCGACCAGGCCACGCTGGTCTCGGCCACCGTGCCCGTGGCGCCAGTGGACCCGGTCGCCTTGCACGGCATGGCCCAGCCATTGGGCGTGTCGCTGTGGATGCAGCCAGGAGCGGGCATCGCGCACGTCGGCGTCGGTGAAGCCTGGGCCGCTCGGCAGAGCCATGAAGCCCGCTTCCAGGTCGTCTCGGTCGCCTGGCGGATGCTGCTCGAGAGCGCCGCCATCGACACCGGTGACGCTCCCCGGGGCGCCGGCCCTACGCTGCTGGGAGGGTTCGGCTTCGACGAGGATCCCGTCGAGTCGGAGGTCTGGAAGGGCTTCGAGGGGGGTTGTCTGACGCTGCCGGCTCTGCTGCTGTCCACGACATCGGAGGGTTCGTGGCTCACAGCTTCGATGGTCGTGGAGCCCGATGGCGTCCCGCCGGGCACGATGGTCCAGTCGCTGGACCAGACGTGGGCCTTCCTCTCCGAGGCGGCGGTGCAGCCCTCTGGGCTGGCACGACAGTCCCTGGCCGTCCGACGGCGAACCCCGGATGTCACGTCCTGGCAGAGCTCGGTGGCACGGCTGGCCGGGGCCGTCGGGCGTGGCCGGCTGGACAAGGCCGTGCTCTCGCGGTCGATCACGCTGGAGGCGGCCTCCGACATCGATGTCACCGGGGTCCTGCGTCGTCTCGAGGCCTCAGCGCCTGAGTCGACGGTCTTCGCCTTCTCACGCGGACCCCGCACGTTCGTCGGCGCTACGCCCGAACGGCTCGTCAGCCTGCAGGGTCGGGAGTTGCGCACGATGGCCATGGCCGGGTCAGCCCGCCGCGCGGACGATCCGGCAGAGGACGCGATGCTGGCCGAGCGACTCCTCGCCAGCGATAAGGAGCGCGAGGAGCATGCGGTCGTGGTCGACATGTTGCGGGAGGCGCTGGCGCCGGTGGCGCAGGGGCTGACCATCCCGCGGATACCGGAGGTCGTGCGCTTCCGTCACGTCCAGCACCTGGTCACGCCCGTGTCCGGCCGGCTCGTCGATGATGCCGATGTGCTCACGCTCGTCGAGCGCCTCCATCCCACACCCGCGGTCGGCGGTACGCCTCGCGATCTGGCGCTCGAGCTCATCGCCGAGGAAGAGCCCCACGAGCGTGGATGGTATGCCGGCCCGGTGGGCTGGATGGACCGCAATGGCGATGGTGAGTTCGTCGTGGCCCTCCGCTCAGGCGTCATCGCGGGCGCCACGGCCACGCTCTTCGCCGGCTGCGGCATCGTCGCCGACTCCGATCCGGAGCGGGAATGGGACGAATCGAGCGCCAAGCTGCAGGCTCTCGGCTCCGCGCTCGGACGGTTCGAGCCATGACCGGCTACCGCACACCCGCGGCGCCCCTCCGTGCCATCGTCGAGACGCTCATCGCTGGCGGTGTGCGCGACGTCGTGATCTGCCCGGGCTCGCGCTCGACGCCCATGGCCCTGGCGCTCAAGGCTGCGCCGCAGCTGCGTTGCTGGGTGCACCTCGACGAGCGCGCCGGTGCCTTCTTCGCGCTGGGCGCGGCCAGAGGCGGACGTCGTCCGTCGGCGATCCTGGCCACTTCCGGCACGGCCGTCGTCAACTTCGCACCGGCGGTGGCCGAGGCCCGCTACGGTCGCGTACCGCTGATCGTGCTGACGGCCGACCGACCGCCTGAGCTGCAGGGCATCGGCGCACCCCAGACCATCGACCAGATCGAGCTCTACGGCCGCCATGCCAAGTGGTTCGCCGAGTTGCCTGTGCCGGCTGACGACCCTGACGCCGAGGCCGAGCTGCGCGGAACGGTCGCCCGCGGCCTCGATGTCGCGACCAGGGCCCCAGCGGGGCCGGTCCAGCTCAACCTGCCCTTCCGGGAGCCCTTGCTACCCGATGGATCGCTGGTCGCGGACGATGCCGCTACCGAGGCGGATCCACGGCCGCGGATCGAGGCCGCGGCCATCGACCCGGAGCTCATCGAGCGCCTGCTGCCGCGCGTCCATGCCGCGGCGCGCCCGCTCGTCGTCTGCGGCCCGCTCGACCGACCCGGCTTCGCGTCACCGGTCACCGAGCTCGCGGCGGCGTTGCGGGCGCCGATCGTGGCCGATGCGCTCGCCAACCTGCGCTGCGGGCCCCACGATCGCGAGGCCATCGTCGCGTACCACGACGCCCTGCTGCGCATCCCGGGCTTCAGCGAGCGTCAGGCCCCGGACCTCATCCTCCGCTTCGGCGGCACGCCGACATCGAAGGCCCTGAACCAGGCCCTCGAGCGATGGGACGCACCGCAGCTCCTCGTCGACGACGGGGAGGGCTGGAACGTGCCCGCCGGCGAGGCCATCGAGCGTCTCGATGCCGAACCCGTGGCCTTCGTCGAGGCGCTGGCGGATGCCGCCCGGGGGGAGGGCTCGGGCGACCCGGCATTCCTGGACGCGTGGCTCGCGGCTGATGCGGTCGCGGCCACGGCACTAGCGCAGTTCCACGCCGCAGCTGCCGAACCGTTCGAGGGAGCTGTGGCTCCCGCGCTCGACGCCGCGCTACCGGATGACGCGCTCGTGCTCGTGGGCAACAGCATGCCGGTGCGGGACCTCGACACCTTCCTGCCCGGATCGAAGCGGCCGCGCCGCCTCCTCGGCAACCGCGGTGCCAACGGCATCGACGGGCTCATCGCTTCCGCGCTCGGGCTGGCCGCCGGGCAACCCCACCCGGTCGTGCTCGTCCTCGGCGACCTCAGCTTCCTGCACGACCTGACCTCGCTCGTGGCCGCGCAGCGACTCGGGCTCGAGCTGCTGATCGTGCTCGTCGACAACGACGGTGGCGGCATCTTCTCGTTCCTGCCGCAGGGCTCGGCCGAGCGTCCAGACCTGGGCCTTCCGGAGCACTACGAGGAGCTCTTCGGCACACCGCACGGGCTCGACCTGCGACCGATCGCGACCGCCCTCGGTGCGACACATCGACGCGTGGGCGGCGGCGACCTCGCTCGGGGCATCGCAGCGTGCCTGGAGCGACCGGGCGTGACGGTGCTCGAGGTGAACACCGATCGGACACGCAACGTCGAGCTCCACGGCGAGGCCTTCGCGGCGGTCGAGCGTGCGCTGGAGGCCCACGTATGAGCCTCAACGTCCTCACCGAAGGCAGCGGTCAGCCGCTGCTCCTGCTCCACGGCTTCACTGGCACCGCACGCATGTGGTCGTCGCAGATCGAGGCGTGGTCGGCCGACCACCGCGTCATCGCACCCGACCTGCTCGGTCACGGCCGCTCTGATGCCCCAGCCGAGCCTGTCCACTACGCCCTCGAGCGTCAGGCCGCTTCACTGGCGGACCTGCTGGCCCTGCTCGAGGCGGAGCCGGCGACGGTGGTCGGCTACTCGATGGGTGCCCGACTCGCGCTCGTGCTGGCACTGGAGTACCCGCGGTCGGTGGCGCGGCTCGTGCTCGAGAGTCCCTCGGCCGGGATCGTCGATGACGCCGATCGAAACGCACGCCGAGTGGCGGACGAGCACCTCGCGCAGGAGATCGTGCGCGACGGCACCGATGCCTTCATCGCACGGTGGGAGGCGATGCCGATCTTCGCCAGCCACGTGGATCTACCGGCCGACGTCGAGTCTCACCAACGCGCCGAGCGTCGCCGGCACACGCCGACCGGCCTGGCAGGCTCGCTGCGTGGAGCAGGGCAGGGGGCCATGGCGCCGATGCACGACCGGCTCCGGCACGTCACCTCGCCCACGCTCGTCGTCGCCGGCGTGCTCGACACGGCCGGCGCTGGTCGCGCGAAGGTCGTCGCCACGGGCATCCCGCATGCCCGTCTCGAGATCATCGACCGTGCCGGCCACACGCCACACCTGGAGCGGCCCCAGACGTTCATCCGCGTCGTCGACGACTTCCTGACCAGCAGCCCCGTCACAGCCTGAGGAGAGCCATGCCCACCGACTGGATCAGCGCCCACGACTACGAAGACATCCGCTACGAGCACTCGGGCACCGGTATCGCCAAGATCACCATCGACCGCCAGCATGTGCGCAACGCGTTCCGGCCGGAGACCGTGACCGAGCTCATCGACGCCTTTGGGCGCGCCCGCGACGACGCCGAGATCGGCGTGGTGCTGCTGACGGGCGCCGGCGACAAGGCGTTCTGCTCGGGTGGCGACATGAACGTCAAGACCGAGGCCGGCTATGCCGACCACGAAGGCGTGGCCCGGCTGAACGTGCTGGACCTCCAGCGCCAGATCCGATCGCTGCCCAAGGTCGTCATCGCTCTCGTCAACGGCTACGCGGTCGGCGGTGGGCACGTGCTCCACGTGGTCTGCGACCTCTCGATCGCCTCGGACAACGCGGTCTTCGGCCAGACCGGACCCAAGGTCGGCAGCTTCGACGGCGGCTACGGTGCGACCATGCTGGCCCGCATCGTGGGCCACAAGAAAGCCCGCGAGATCTGGTACCTGTGCCGCCAGTACACCGCTGCGGAAGCGCTGGACATGGGCCTCGTCAACACCGTCGTGCCCCTCGAGCAGCTCGATGACGAGGGTGTGCAGTGGGCCGAGGAGATCCTCGACAAGAGCCCCACCGCCATCCGCATGCTCAAGCGCTCGTTCAACGCTGATGTCGACGGGCTCGCCGGCATCCAGGAGCTCGCCGGCGATGCCACGATGCTCTTCTATCAGACGCCGGAGGCCCACGAGGGCAGCCAGGCCTTCCTCGAGAAGCGCAAGCCGAACTACCGCAAGTACCCGCGGCGCCCGTGAAGACCGCATGACGAACCCCACCGCCGAGACCGGCGGAGCATCCGTTCCGGTGAGCCGCTCCCGGGCCTGGCTCGTGGCCATCCGTCCGGCCACGCTCCCTGCCGCGATCGGCCCGGTGCTGGTCGGCTTGGCCGTGGCCGTCAGCCTCGGCGTCTTCGCGCCGCTACCGGCGGCAGCGGCGCTGGCCGTGGCACTGCTGCTGCAGGTCGCCTCCAACGTCGCCAACGACCTCTCGGACTTCCGCTCCGGCGTGGACACCGAGGAGCGTCTGGGACCGCCACGAGCCGCCGCCTCGGGACTGCTCAGCGAACGTGAGCTGCTGGCCGGCCTGGCCGTGATCGTCGGCCTGGCCGGACTGGTCGGTCTGTACCTGGTATCGGTCGGCGGGCTGGTCATCCTCGTGCTCGGGGTCGCCGCGATCATCAGCGCCTTCGCCTACAGCGGCGGGCCATGGCCGTACGGCTACCACGGGCTGGGCGAGGTCTTCGTCTTCGTCTTCTTCGGACTCGTGGCGGTAGCCGGCACGACGTACCTGCAGACCTCGTCGTGGGAGCCGCTGGCCTTCGCCGCGGCCATCCCGGTCGGCTCGCTCATCACAGCCATCCTCGTGATCAACAACGTGCGCGATATCGACACCGACACGGTCACAGGAAAGCGCACCCTGGCGGTCATCCTCGGCGAGCGCGCCGCGGTGGCCGAGTACGACCTGCTCATCGGCGTGGCCTATGCCATCCCCGTGGGGCTGCTGATCGCGGGCGACGTCACCTGGACCGTGCTGCTGCCGCTGGCCAGCCTGCCCCTGACGGTCGCCCTCTTCCGCGTCGTCCATGCCGGCGGCGACCCGCGGCGCCTCAACCCCGTGTTGCGCGAGACGGCGCGCCTCTCGCTCATCTACTGCGTGCTCTTCGCGGCGGGTCTCGCACTCGGGGGGCTCGTCTGATGCGGATCGTCCGCGTCGAGGTCGCGACCCTCGAGGTGCCCTTCCGTGAGCCCATCATCAGTGGCACGCAGCGCTGGGAGCACCACCGTGCGGGCATCCTCGTCCTGCGCACCGACGACGGCCGCAAGGGCCTCGCCGAGTTCCCCGCGCCGCGTCCACATGACCTCGGTGAGGACGTGTCGCCCAGGCTCATCGAGTTGCTCACGGGCATCGAGCTATCCGACCCGGTCACGGTCGAGGGCACGTTGCGAGACATCGACACCTGGCCCTTCGTCGGCCGAGCTGCGAGGTCGGCGGTCGAGTCCGCGCTGATCGACCTGCTGGCGCGCGTGAACCGGCAGTCCATCGCCGCCTACCTCGACAGCCAGGCCGCCCCGGATGTGCCGCTCAACGCGATGCTGGGCATGGATCAGCCCGAAGAGACGGCGTCACAGGCGGCCGCCCTGGTCGAGGGTGGCTTCCGCTGCCTCAAGCTCAAGGCCGGAGAGGAGCCGGATGGGTCGCTCGAAGCCCGCGTCGCTGCCGTCCGCGAGGCGGTGGGGCCGGACGTGGCGCTGCGTCTCGACTTCAACGGCAGCCTCAGCGCCGACTGGGCCTCGGAGGTGTTGGCGAAGGTCGCGCCGTTCGACATCGAGTACGCCGAGCAGCCGATCCCGCCGGGTGCCGGTGCCGAAGCGCTGGCGCGGCTGCGCTGGACCGGTAGTGTGCCCATCGCGGCCGATGAGTCGGTCCGTGATCTCGGTTCGGCTCGCATCCTGCTCGATACCGGAGCCGTGGACGCGCTGATCGTGAAGCCGGCGCGCGTCGGTGGCCTGCGTCAGGCACACGCGATCGTCGAGCTGGCCGCGACCGCCGGGGTGCCGGTGACGGTCTCGACGCTGTTCGAGACCGGTGTGGGCCTGGCAGGAGCCTTGCATCTGGCTGCCACCGCGCCGGGCTCGCAGGCGCATGGCCTTGCCACCGCGGACCTGCTCGAGTCGGACCTGCTGAGTTCGCCACTCGCGATCAGCCGAGGCCGGATGGCGGTTCCGGAGGGCACCGGTCTGGGTGTCGACCTCGACCCCGCATCACTCGAGCGGTATCGCATCCGGTGACGCTCGCTCCCGATCCGCTGCTCGAGCGGATCCGTCAGGACCCCGATGCGCCGGCCGTGGCGGCTCGCGCCGCGACGTGGACCCGGGCCCAACTGCTGGATGCAGCCGACGAGCTGGCGTTGGCGCTGCACGCGGAGCGGCTCGGTGAGGGGCGTCGCATCGCCTGCCTGCTCGATGACGATGCCCCCGCGGTCGCGCTCATCCATGCCGCACGTCGGCAGGGCGCGGTGCACATCCCACTGAACCGCCGGGCGAGCGTGCCTGAGCTGCGTGACCAGCTCGTGGTCTCCGCCGCCGACGGTCTGCTGTGCGACAAGGCCAACGAGGGCAAGGCCCGCAAGGCTGCTCCCGAGGGCATGGCCACGCATCGCATCGAAGCCCTTCTGGCTGGGGTCCCGTGTGCCTTGCCGCCGACGCTGCGCGACAGGATCGACCTGGACGCTCCGGCCACGGTCGTCTTCACCTCGGGCACGACCGGGCGGCCGAAGGGCGCCGTCCTGACCCACGACAACCACCGTGCCAGCGCCCACGCCTGGGCCGCCCTGCTGCGACCGCAGCCCGCTGACCGCTGGCTGCTCTGCGTGCCGCTCTTCCACGTGGCCGGCTTGGCGATCGTCACGCGAGCCACTCGCTGGGGTGCCGCCCTCGATGTCCTCGACCGCTTCGATCCGACCATCGTGAGCGCGCGACTCGAGGATGGCGTGACGCATCTCTCGCTCGTGGCCGCGCAGCTGCTCGCGCTGCTCGACGAACGCGAGGACCGCCCGGTGCCGTCGTCGCTACGCGGGATCCTGCTCGGAGGTGGCCCCGTCCCGTCCGATCTGCTGACTCGTGCCCGTGCCGCCGGCTATCCCGTGTTGACGACCTACGGTCTGACCGAGACCGGCTCCGGTGTGGCCAGCGGTGGTGGCGACCAAGCCACGCTCGACGACCCGACCGCCGGTCAGGCGCTGCCCGGAGTGGAACTGCGGATCGCCGACGATGGCGAGATCCTCGTGCGCGGCGAGATGGTCTTCAGCGGCTACCTCGGAGACGATGCAGCCACGGCGCGGGCGTTGCCCGGAGACGGCTGGCTCCACACCGGTGACTTCGGAAGCCTCGATGCGGACGGACTGCTGCGCGTGAGCGCGAGGCGCCACGATCTCATCATCAGCGGCGGCGAGAACATCACCCCGGCTGAGATCGAAGCGGTGTTGGAGTCCCATCCGGGCATCGGCGAGGCCGTGGTCATCGGCGTGCCGCACGAGCGCTGGGGCGCGGTACCACGGGCCTACGTCGTGCCGACCGGCAGCACCGGGCCGACAGACGACGCGCTGAAGGCCTACTGCCGCGACCGACTGGCGACCTACAAGGTGCCTGCGGACTTCGTGCGCGTGCGGGAGCTGCCGCGCAACGCCATGGGCAAGGTCGCGCGCGCGGAGCTGGGCGACGTCACCGGGACGGGCCGCTCGATGCCGTCCGTGCACCGCGACCGTCAAGGTGATGGTCCACCGCTGCTCCTGCTGCACTCGACGCTGTCGTCCTCTCGGCAGCTGCGATCGCTGGCGACTCGGCTGGCCGAACACCACACCGTCGTCAGCATCGACCGGCTGGGCAGTGGTCGCTCCACCTTCGATGGCCCGGCGGTGCCGATCCCCGTCACGAAGCACATCGAGGACCTGGCTCAGGTCCTCGCCGCGGAACGGCTCGGGCCCGTCGCGGTGGTCGGCCACAGCTTCGGTGGCTGCATCGCCATCGAGCTGGCCTCGCAGCGCCCGGAGCTGGTGAGTGCGGTCTTCGCCTACGAGCCGCCCTATGCGTCGGTGGCGTCGCCGGAGGTCCAGGCTGGCATGGCCGAGGTCGGCCGTCGAACGCTGGCAGCGCGAGACCAGAACGGACTCGGCGCCGCGGCGCTGACCTTCATGAAGGGCGTCTCTGGTGCCGATGCAGTGGCTGCCTTGAGCCCCGGGGCCCGTCGACGTGTGGAGCAGGCCGGGCAGGGAGCCGTCGCGGATGCCACCCTTGCGGGCATGGAACCCGACGCTCTCGAACGGATCGGCTGCCCTGTGCGTATCGCCACCGGCGCTGCCAGCGCGCCCTTCTACACCGAGATCGCCGAGGTGCTGGCCGCTCGCATCCCCGTGGCCGACCACGTCCGGCTCCCGGGTCTCGAGCACATGGCCCCCGTGCTGCGTCCGGACGCTGTCGCGGATGCCATCGAGGACTTCCTCACATGAGCCGGGGCAACAGCGCGCCGCCACAGAAGGTGGAGGAGATGTTCGACCGTATCTCCGGCGTCTATGACGGCATGAACCTGGCCATCAGCGGCTTCCAGGAGCCGCGCTGGCGCAAGCGCATCATCCAAGCCAGCGGCGTCGGTCCTGGTGACGCTGCGCTCGACGTGGCCTGCGGCACCGGCAAGGTCACGACGGACCTCTTCAGGGCGGCACAGCCCGGCGGCACCGCCTTGGGCATCGACTTCAGCGCAGGCATGATCGAGGTCGCCAACGAGCACCGGCCCGTCGAGCTCGAAGGGCTCAGCTTCGAGCAGGGCGATGCGCTCGAGTTGCCCGTCGAGGACGATACGTTCGACGCGGCCACCATCGCCTACGGCATGCGCAACCTCGCCGACTACCGCGGGGGCTTCGTCGAGATGGCGCGCGCGGTGCGGCCCGGCGGCAAGGTCGTGTGTTTCGAGATCCACACGCCCACGAGCGCCTTCGGGCGGCTGGTGGCGCTGTGGTTCGACCACGTCGTGCCCATCATCGGCAGGCTGGTGGGCCAGGGGGACGCCTACGGCTATCTCGCCAACTCGGTGAAGGACTACCCCGCGCCGGAGCGCATCGCAGAGATCATGCGCGACGCGGGCCTCGAGAGCGTCGACTGGCAGGGTTTCATGGGCGGGATCGTCGCGCTCCACGTTGGCACCGTCCCGGCGCCGAGCGACGACCCCTAGCGGACCCAGCGCCCCGCAGCGTGGGTCGTAGATCTAGCTCCGAACCTCGAACGCGGGCGCGACCTCGACCTTGAGCTCAGCCAGCTCTGCGGATAGAGCGTCGGCCAGCGCCTCCGTCTCGGCCGAGGGCTGTCCCGCGAGCAGGTTCTCCATCTGGCAGGGGTCGCCAGGCGAGCCTTCGGCCCACTCGTAGCAGAGGCCACCGCTGATGTCGTAGAGCTCGCGGAAGCCGCCGCGGTTCTCGATGTAGTGCCAGCGCCCGTCGGGATGGTCGGCGGTGGTCCGGATCGACCACCACACGGGTCTGTCGCCACCCGACGGCACCGTATGCAGCAGTGACTCGCGCACGGTCGGCAGCTCCTCGTCCGCCAACACCGACGCGAACGACAGCCCGTCGGCTGTCTCCTGGCCGTTGGGATACGGACCCATCTCGCAGCCGGCCAGATCGCAGAAGGTGGGCGCGAAGTCGATCATCGAGAGCGTGGTCGCGTCATCACGCGCCTCAACCCCCCGACCGGCCGGCCAGGCCACGTAGGCCGGCATCGGCGTCGCGTACGGCGAGACCTTGGCCACGCGACGGTGTTCACCCCAGGTCATGCCGTTGTCGGCGATGAAGACGAAGACGGTGTCGTCGAGTCGGCCCTCCTTCTCCAGCGTGCGCCCGACCCGGCCGATCATCTCGTCCACCGAGAGCAGTGACTCGCAGTGCGCGGTGAGATCGAAGCCCTTGTCGCCGAGCGGCTCGAGCTTCTGGACATGGGCCGGCTTGTCCGAGACATCCGCCTCGTCGTAGTTCGGCGGCGCCCACGGCTCGAGGTCCGCACAGCGCTCGTCGCCTTCGTGTCGGGGCGCCGGCAGGTTGGGCTCGTGCGGCGTGTAGGGCGCGATGAGCGCGAACAGCGGCGCGTCATCGGGCGCCTGTCTGATGCGCTTGACCGCGATATCGGCGATGACGTCCGTCGAGTAGTCGTCCTCGTCGGTCTTGTGCTGGGAGATGTTCCCGTCGCGGTCACGGATCTGGTACCAGAAGTACTTGCCCTGGTTGCTGTTGATGACGTCGAAGTCGTTCCAGCCGGGCGGGTCGTACTGCGCAGGCGCAAACTTCTTGTAGCCGTTCAGATATTTGCCCACGTAGGCGGTGTGATAGCCGGCGTCATCGAGCTCGGTGGCGATGGTCGTGGACACGTCGAGCTGGGAGCCATTGTTGCTGTTGGCACCGCTGTTGTGGGCATGCTGCCCGGTGAGCAGGTTGGCGCGCGACGGTCCGCACAGCGGGACCTCTCCGTGGAAGTCGGTGAAGCGGACCCCACGGCTGATGACGAGGTCGTGCAGCTCCGGCATGACCTCGGACGACCACAGCCGTCCGTCGTGCGGGTTGGCGTCGTCGAGCATGACCACGACGATGTTCGGCCGCGGTGGTTCGGCCGCCTCCGCCTGGGCGGCGACCCCGGGCCCGAGGGAGCCCAGGAGCAGGGGAGCGAGGGCCGCGGAGCCCGCGCAGCGGATGAGTCGGTTCACGTCCCGAAGGGTAGCGCCTCATCGTCTCGGCGCCCGCCGGCGGCCCTGAGGCAGCACGTCGTATCTCGGCTACCATCGAGACGTGTCCACCCCTCCGACCACTCCGCTTATCCATGCCCGTGGACTGACCAAGCGTTTCGGCGACTTCACCGCCGTCGACGCCGTCGACTTCGATGTCCAGCCGGGTGAGGCCTTCGGATTCCTCGGCCCCAACGGCGCCGGCAAGACCAGCACCATGCGCATGATCGGCTGTATCTCGCCCATGACCGGGGGCACCCTCGAGGTGCTCGGCATGGACCCGCGCAACGACGGCTCCGCGATCCGGCGCCGCCTCGGCGTCGTGCCCCAGGCCGACACGCTCGACATGGAGTTGACGGTCATGGAGAACCTCGTCATCTACGGGCGCTACTTCGACCTGTCCTACGCGGAGTGCCGCCGTCGCGCGGACGAGCTGCTCGACTTCGTGCAGTTGACCGAGAAGGCCGACTCCCAGGTGGAGCCGCTCTCGGGCGGCATGAAGCGGCGCCTGACCATCGCCCGCTCGCTCGTCAACGAACCCGACATGATCCTGCTCGACGAGCCCACCACGGGCCTCGATCCGCAGGCGCGGCACATGGTCTGGGAGCGGCTGTACAAGCTCAAGCAGCAAGGCACCACGCTCATCCTCACGACCCACTACATGGATGAGGCGGAGCAGCTCTGCGATCGGCTCGTGGTCATGGACAAGGCCCAGATCGTGGCCGAAGGCTCGCCCCAGGCGCTCATCAGCGAGTACGCCAGCCGAGAGGTGCTGGAGCTGCGCTTCGAGGACCTGCGCACGCCCGACCTCGATGGCAAGGGCCAGGGGTTGATCCAGCGCTCGGAGCAACTGCCCGACCGCATCCTGCTCTACACCGACTCGGGTGAGGCGCTGGCCGAGGTGCTTCACGGAGAGGGCGTTCGGCCGGTGAGCCAGCTCGTGCGCCGATCCTCGCTCGAGGACGTCTTCCTGCGCTTGACCGGGCGGAGGCTCATCGAGTGACGGCTCGCGACCACCTGCGCAGCATCCTGCGTGTGGTGGAGCACCACGCCATGGTCTATCGCCGGACCTGGCACGGGACCGTCTTCTCCACGTTCCTCAACCCCGTCCTCTATCTCGCGGCCCTGGGCGTGGGCCTGGGTGCCTTCGTCGACCAGTCCAACCCTGCCGGTATCGAAGGTGTGCCCTACGCCACCTTCCTCGCACCGGGCATCCTCGTGGCCACGGCCATGAACAGCGCCACCGGAGAATCGACGTATCCGGTCATGGCCGGCATCCGCTGGCTCAAGACGTACGTGGCCATGATCATCTCGCCGCTCGACGCGCGGCACGTGGCCACCGGCCAACTGCTGTGGGCGGGCGTGCGCGTGACCCTCGGCGGCATCGTCTTCCTGGCGGTCATGATCGCCTTCGGGGCCACCGACCTGGCGCACGCGGCCTTGATGCTGCCGGTGACGGTGCTCACGGGGCTGGCCTTCGCGGCACCCATCCAGGCCTTCGCCGCGGCGCAGAAGAACGACACGCCGTTCGCCTGGCTCTTCCGCTTCGTGATCATGCCCATGTTCATCTTCAGCGGCACGTTCTTCCCCATCAGCCAGCTGCCCGAGCTGCTGCAGTACGTGGCCTATGCCACCCCGCTGTGGCACGCCGTCTCGCTCTCGCGCGGCATCGCGCTGGACATGCTCGATCCGGCGCTGGCGGTCGTGAACCTCGCGTACCTCGGCGCCCTCGTGGCGGTCGGCCTGGCCTGGTCGTACCGCACGTTCAGCCGCAGGCTGACGGAGTAGCGCGATGTTCATCACCACGCGCTTCATCCCCACCCGAGCCCTCGGTGGCTCGCGAGCCCACAAGGTCTTCGAGCGCAACGTCATCGTCTACCGACGCGCCTGGACCATCATCGTCAGTGGCTTCTTCGAGCCGGTCTTCTACCTGCTGGGCATCGGCTTCGGCCTGGGTACGCTCGTGGGTGACGTCGGCGACATCCCGTATGCGGCCTTCGTGGCGCCGGGACTCATGGCCACCGCGGCCATGAACGGCGCGCTCTTCGAGTCGACCTTCAATCTCTTCTTCAAGCTGAAGTACGCCAAGACGTTCGACGCCATCCTGTCCACGCCCCTGGGGCCGTCGGACATCGCGGTGGGTGAGGTCAGCTGGGCGCTCACCCGCGGCCTGCTCTATGCCATCGCCTTCCTGGCGGTGATGCTGGTCCTTGGGTTGGTGCTCTCGCCCCTGGGCCTGCTGATGGTCCCGGGCGCGCTCCTCATCGGTCTGGCGGCGTCGGCGGTCGGCATGGCCGCGACGACGTATATGCGCAAGTGGCAGGACTTCGACATGGTCACGGTCGTAGTCATGCCGATGTTCCTCTTCAGCGGCACGTTCTACCCGATCTCGGTCTACCCCGACTGGTTGGAGACGTTCGTCGAGTTCACACCGCTCTACCGCGGCGTGCACATGATGCGGTCGTTCTCGACCGGGGAGGTCGACGCGATGATCCTCTTCGACATCGCCTACCTCTCGGTCATGGGTATCGTGGGCCTGGCCATCACCGCTCGCCGGCTACGCGGGCTGTTGCTCAAGTAGCGCGCCCTGCTACGACCTGACCAGCGGCCAGGCACCGGCCAGACCGAGGCGCCGTCCTGATCGCTCGGAACGGCGCCTTGAGCGGCGGCGGGAGGGTCAAGGTCCCGGGGCCTCGGTCCGGACGTCTTCACGGCGTAGACGTCCTGCCAGGGAAGGGGAGAGGCGAGTCTTCTTCCCTGTCGTACGTGCGTCTCAGTACGTAGTACCTACGGAGTCTATGGACCGACTACGTACGTGTCAAGCCGGCTGGGGCTACACCGCGTCCCGGTCGCCTTCCTCATCCCCGAGTGGCTCGACTCGACGCGCCGACGGCCCGACTGCAGGATCCGAGGCTTGAGGTGGCTGAAACTGACGATCCGAGCCCGGTTGAGGCTGAGACGAGGCACTTCCGCGTCTTGACTGTCGAGTCCAGCTAGCTGGGGATAGCCGCAGGAGGTGGAGCGCGTCGATCAAGCCCGCTTCGGGCGGACGCCGAACAGCCGCCTGGCAGCGCTGAGGTCACCCCAGTCGATGCGGCTGACCCCACCGAAGGCCGCGTACTCCGCAAGTGCGGTGCGCATGGCCTCCACGAAGCCCGGCTCCTGGCGAGGGGAGAAGGAACGCTCCCACCACAGCCCAAGGACACGGATCGTGCCGCTCTCGCGATCGATGCGCGGCTCGATGCGGCCGACCAGGCGGTCGCCCCACAGTAGCGGCAGCACGTAGTAGCCCCAGCGGCGCTTGGCCTTGGGCACGTATACCTCCCAGACGTAGTCGAAGTCGAAGAGGTTCCGCAACAGATCGCGGTCCCATACGAGCGGGTCGAGCGGAGCCAGGAACACGACCGATGGAGAGGCAAGATCGGCGGCCGCATCGGCAGCGCGTAGCTGAGTCGATTCCTCGGCCAGCACGAATCGCCGTCCGCGCACGCCCTCGACCTCCACCGGGATGAGCGCGCCAGCATCCAGCAACTCCTCGCGCAGCTCCGCGCGGGTGGGAGTGCTGGGCGGGTCCGTGGCGCGCAACTTGCTCGCAGGGCCGAGCCCGTACCAGAGCGCGTACTCGCCGCTGGCCCCGAGCAGGCCGTGCGCCCGATAGCGCGAGAGCATCTTGTGGCGCAGCTGTTCGCGCTCGGATCGCTCATCACCCAGAAGCTCGGCCGGGAAGACCCGCTCGGTGAGGTCGAAGTACCTCCGGTTGCCCTCGCGCCTGTCGAGGCTTACGACCCCGGCCTCCCAGAGGGCCTCGAGGATGGCCCGCACCTCGGTCGTCGGACCCCAGTACCAGGAGACCTTGCCCTTTCGCTCGAAGTCGAGGCTCGTGAGCGGTCCTTCGGCGCGGATGCGCTCCAACACGTGCTCCATGGCCTCGCGATGACGCACGAACGCATCTTCGGTGTGGATGCGGGTGAACCGCGCCCACGTGTGGCGATGCCAGGGCAGCTCGGAACTCGGGACCAGGCTGAGCATCTTGTTGTAGGTTTCGAAGAGTTCGCGCGTGCCGTAGAGCAGCTCGCTGGTCCACTCGATCTCGTAGTCGCGAACGCGTGCATGGAGTGCCAGGTCATGGTTGCGGCCGGCCACCGCCAGCGGGTCGAACTGGATCGAGCCGAGCCGCTCGAACACCGCCCGCACGCCGTCGAGCCCGGCGGTCTGGGCGCGGGCAGGCGCGAGCATGTGGCGCTGCACGAGGAAACGGCGCGCACCGGCCGCGCTGACGACGATGGGGTCCATCGCCTGAGCATAGGGGTCCCGAAGTAGCGGCCGCGAGGCCAACCGCTCGACCTTCCCTATACTTCCCATCTGCATGGCCACATCCCGCGACTACTACGAGATCCTGGGGCTTGAGCGCGGCGCCAGCGACGAGGACATCAAGCGCTCCTTTCGGAAGCTGGCCCAGCAATGGCACCCCGACGTCAACACCGACCCTGACGCTGACGCGCGTTTCAAGGAGATCAACGAGGCCTACCAGGTCCTGTCCGATCCCCAACGCCGGCAGCAGTACGACATGTTCGGTCGGGCTGGCGTCGGTGGCACCGGCGCGGGCGCCGAGGGCTACGGCCCGTTCGGCGGCTTCCAGGGCTTCGGCGACATCTTCGACGCCTTCTTCGGTGGCGCTGCCGCCGGAGGTGCTGGTGGACGCCGCACGCGCCGCCCCGCCGGCGCCGACCTTCGCTATGACCTGCAGCTGACCTTCGAGGAGGCCGTCTTCGGGGCGGAGAAGGAACTCTCCTTCAGCGCCCTCGATACCTGCGACACATGCGATGGCTCCGGCGCCGAGGAGGGTTCCGAACCCATCTCGTGCCCCCAGTGCGACGGCAGTGGCGAGGTACGTGAGGTGCGCAACACGCTGCTCGGCCAGATGGTCAACGTCACGCCCTGCGGTCGCTGCCGCGGCACGGGCCAGGTCGTCGAGAAGCCCTGCCCCACCTGTGCCGGGCAGGGTCGCGCCGAGCGCAAACGCACCCTGCGTGTGAGCGTGCCGCCCGGCATCGATGACGGCCACCAGATCCGCCTCACCGGCGAAGGGGAGGCGGCACCCCGCGGCGGCACCCCCGGCAACCTCTACGTCGTGACCCACGTGGAAGAGCATCCGCAGCTCAAGCGCGACGGTACCGAGCTCTACCTCGAGCTCACCTTGTCGATGACGCAGGCGGCTCTGGGCGCCGACATCCCCATCATCACGCCCGACGGCGAGGAGATGCTGGAGGTCAAGGCCGGCACGCAGCCCGGGACCGAGATCCGTCGTCGTGGCAAGGGCGTCCCGCACTTGCGCCGCAAGGGCGCTCGCGGCGACCTCCATGTGCTGGTCGACATCGAGGTGCCCAAGGACCTCAGCGATCGGCAGCGCGAGCTACTCGAGGAGCTGGCCGCGGAGTCGGGAGAGCTTGCGGCTGATGGCGAGACGGCCGTGGCTGACGGGCCGCGCACGAAGCATGGCAAGCGCTCGCTGGGCGACCGCATCAAGGACGCCATCGGCTAGACGTGAACGACGAGAAGCGGACGCCGCCCGGAGCCGATGAGGGCACCTCGGCGGCAGGGACCTGGCTGGAGCTGGCCATCGAGTGTGACCCGGAGGCGGTGGAGGCCGTGAGCGAGATCCTCTCGCGCGCGGCCAGCGGCGGCGTCTCGGTAGAGCAGCCCTTCACCACCGGGCAGGAGGGCTTGGCTGCTACGCCCATCTTCGATGCTCCGGTGACGATCCGTGCGTACCTTCCGGCCCTCGACATGGCCGCAGCAGAGGCGGCTATCGCCCAAGCCCGTGAGCGGCTCGGCCACCTCACCGCCTTCGATCTGCGTCCCATCGGCGAGCTGCAGGTGCGTGAGGTCCACGAGGAGGACTGGGCCTCGGCCTGGAAGGAGCACTTCCCGGTCATGCGCCTCGGACAGCGGATCGTCATCAAGCCCACGTGGCGTGAGTACGACCCTGCACCCGACGACGTCATCATCGCGCTCGATCCGGGCATGGCCTTCGGCACCGGGCTGCATCCCACCACGCGCCTTTGCCTCCTGGGCCTCGAGCGCTGGGACGACGAGGGCCTCGTCACAGGCGCCAGCGCGTTCGATGTCGGCAGCGGCTCGGGTGTGCTCGCGGTGGGTGCGGCATTGCTGGGGGCCGTGCCCGTGCGCGCCATCGACACGGACCCCATCGCGGTCGAGTCGACACACCAGAACGCCACCCGCAACGGCGTGACGGTGCGCGCCACCCAGGGCAGCTTGCCCATCGACGACGGTCCCTTCGATCTCGTCTTCGCCAACCTCGTAGCCTCGATCCTCGTCGAGCTCGCGGCGCTGCTCGCCGGGACCGTTCGACCCGGCGACGGCACGCCCGGCAGCGGTGGCCGGCTGTTGGCCTCGGGCATCTTCATCGACCGCGAGCCGGAGGTGCGGCGCGCCCTTGCGGCGGCCGGCCTGCGCGTCGTCCATCGGGAGCAGGAGACCGAATGGGTCTCGCTCGACCTCGAGCGCCCCGAACCGTGATCCCGGCCGAGTGGTTCCCTTACCTCCTGACCATCCACATCATCCTGGCCATCTCGCTCTTCGTGCCGGCCTTCGCACTGCCATTCACGATGCGGACGCGGGGCATGGACGGCGAGCCCGTCGTCGGCGGCAACCGCGGTCGTGCCGTGCGCGGCCTCATCTGGCTCGAGGCGCACGGCACGGTCATCATCGGTGTCGGGGTCGCCGCGACCGGCATCGGCATGCTGGCCATCCTCGGCTCGCAGTTCGCACAGCAGCCCTGGCTCCTGCTCGGCATCTCCATCTATGCCGTCATCCTGGTCGTCTCGTTCTTCGTCCAGCGACCGGGCGTCCGTCGTCTGCTCGGGCTCAGGGAGGCCGCGACCGAGGAGGAGAAGGAGAAGTGGCGGCAGCGAGCGCGTCGGCAGCGCTACATCAGCTACGGCATGGCCGCAGCCATCGGCCTCATCGGTTGGCTCATGATGAGCAAGCCCCAGTTCTAGTCCGCAGGAGGAGCCAGTGACCGACCCGAACTGCCTGTTCTGCAAGATCGTGGCGGGTGAGATCCCGTCGGACAAGGTCCACGAAGACGAGCTCGTACTCGCCTTCAACGACATCAACCCGGTCGCGCCGACCCATCAGCTCGTCATTCCCAAGCGCCACATCGCCTCCGCCGCCGACCTGGCCGAGACCGATGCCGAGCTGCTGGGCCGGGTCTTCGCGGTGGCCGCGTCACTCGCGGCCGATGCCGGGTTGCCCGGCTCGGGCTATCGCGTGGTCACCAATGTCGGCGTCGACGGCGGCCAGTCGGTCGCTCACCTGCACTTCCATCTCCTCGGCGGCCGGGCCATGACCTGGCCTCCGGGCTGAGCGCTCGCTGATGCCGCTCAGGCTGCTCATGACACTGCCGCTGGTCGCGGTCCTCGCCCTCGCCGCCTGTGCCAGCCCGGACCGACCGTCGGTGGTGCCCGACGAGGTCGAGCTGCCGACGCCGATGCGCACGATCGACGTCTCCGTCCAGCGCACGATCACGGCGCTCGAGACCGCGCTGGCCGGAGCCGGGGAGCGCTTGACCATGCCCATCGGGTCATATCGGCCGTCGGAGCCGAGTTCGCTGCTGCAGTTGCCGCGGACGATTCGGCGCGTGGACCTCGCCGACCCCGACGACGGCTTCGTCGTCATCTACGAGGCGCCCAGCGACGGCGCCGCCACGGAGCTGGCCGATGATCTCGTCGAGTACGTCGAGTCCGGCTTCGGGCAGACGAACTTCGCTGCCGACACGCAGTTCGCGGTGAGTACGCTCGAGGACACGATCGTGTTCACGACGTGGTCGCAGCGCCGCTCGGACGACCCTGACCGCGCGCAGGCTGCATTCGACGCCATCGCCAGCGTGGGCACCCCTGTCGAGATCAACAAGTAGGGACTACTCGGCCTCTCGGACTTGCAGGGCCACATCGCCACCAGCCCACTCGCGCACGAGATTGCGCCTGATCTTCATCGTGTGCGTGCGTGGGAAGTCGCGCTCGGGCCAGAGTCGCCAGGCGGCGACTCGCTGGTGCATCGAGAGGTCGGCGTTGGCGGCCTTGACCAGGCCGTCGATCTCCGTCCGCAGCTCGTCATCCACCTCGCGGTCGTTCGCGGCCTCTTGGTCCGCCCGCACGATGGGCACTGAGCCCGGAGGTAGCACCACCGCCTCGATGCGGCCTGGATCGGTCTCGAGCACGACGGCCTGGGACAACCCGTGGTCGGCGAGGGCGGCCTCGATGTCCTCGGGATAGACGTTGAGCCCGTTGGGCAGCACGATCATGTTCTTCAGGCGCCCGGAGAGCCGTAGATCGCCCGACTCGGTGAACTCACCTGTGTCGCCCATCCGGTACCAGCCGTCCTCGGTGCGTGCCTCGCGCGTGTTCTCCTCGTCGCGCCAGTAGCCCGGTGAGACATTGCTGCCCCTGACCTGGATCTCGCCGGTATCGGGATCGATACGCACCTCGGTGTCCGCGTGGGAACGACCGACCAGCCCCGGTGGATGGTGCCACTCGGTGTTGGCCACCGCGAAGCCGACCTCGGTCGAGCCGTAGCCCTGCAGGACGACGATGCCGAGGTCCTCCCAGGCGATCTGGAGCTCCGGTGGGAGGTAGGACCCGGCCGAGAGGATCAGCTCGAGGGCGCCGCCCATTCGCGCGTGCACCGGGCGGAACAGCAGCCGTCTGAGGGGGTAGGGCAGGAACTTCGCGAGTCGCGGGGCATGGTCGATGTACGGGGAGCCCAGGCGTCGCTTGCGGATCTGGCGCTGAAGGCTGTTCCAGACCAGCTCGAGCACTTGGGGGGTGGCGACGAGGACATTGACTTTCAGCTCGCTCAGCAACCCGGAGATCAGGCGGAGGTTGCGCACGTACACCACCTCGGCTCCGAGCATCGTGCCCGTGAACAGGGTCCCGATCTGCTCGAGCAGATGGGACAACGGGAGGATGGAGATGGTCCTCAAGTGCCGCACCTCGAAGAGGTCCGTGAACATGCCCATGGACGCGAGGAAGTTGCCGTGGGTCAGGAGCACGCCCTTGGGCGCGGCCGTGGTGCCCGAGGTGAAGTGGATCTCGAAGAGCGAATCGCGATCTGGTTGCGGCCAGCCTCGGACCTGAGCCTCCCAATCCTTGGGCCAGTCATCGTCGGGCTCGGCCGTCAGATCGCCCAGCTTCTGGATGTCCATGCTCTCGAGTCCGATCTCGGCGGGATCCGGAGCGTCATAGCCCTCGTCCACCGCCAGCGAGCGCGTGTCGGCGATGGAGGCGATGCGCTCGACGACCTCCTTGGTCATGCGTAGGTCGATGGGCACGACCACGAGGCTGGCCCTCATCGCGCCCCAGTAGACCGCAGGCAGGTTGGGAGTCGAGGGTGACCACGTCATCAGGCGATCGCCCGGCTCCAGCCCGAGAGAGCGGAGTCGCCAGGCCGCGAGCATCGAGCGCCGCTGCATCTCCTGCGCTGACCACGCAAGCTCGGTGCCCGAGTCCAGGCGCAGGCTGTACATGACGCGTTCCGCGGGCCAGCGCCCGGCCGCATCGTCCAGCAGCTCGACGAGCGAGTCGTAGTCCGAGGCATGGGGGAAGTCGGTCATGGCCGGGAAGTGTAGCGGTGAGTCCAGGCCGCGATGGAACCAGCAGGCGCGAGTGAACGATCAAGTCGAACCCGAAGCGGATCGACTCACCTACTAGTCGATGATCACCACAGAGGGTCCGGCCGGTCATCGAGGAGGCAGATGCTCGGCGCAGGATCGGGGCCCTGGCTACTCCATCCTCGATGCACCCGACCAGTACCGCCGATGCCGGTGGACCGCTGCCTGACGGGGCTCGGGCAAGATAGTGCCGATGGACAAGCGCACCTTCTTCGACATCATGGGTACCGCGCCCGCGACGGTCACCGTCGTGACCACCGTCGACGCCGACGGCCAGCCCCGCGGTTTGACCGTCGGTGCCGTGGCCAGCGTGTCAGCCGAGCCGCCGTCGCTGCTCATCAGCCTCGACCGGCGATCGCGCTCGTTGCAGCTGCTGCTGGCGGCGGGTCGCTTCGCGGTCAACTACCTGCGCGGTGACCGGGCAGAGCTCTCACGCCGCTTCTCCATGCCGATCGACGACCGGTTCGCCGGGATCGAGTGGCGCCCTGGCTCTACGGGTATGCCGATCCTGTACGAGGACAGCCTTTCGTGGCTTGAATGCCGCATCGAACAGGTCGTCGAGGCCGGTGACCACGTCGTGCTCATCGCCGCGGTGGAGGATGGACGAACGCCAACGCCCGGCTCACGTCCGCTGATGTACTTCCGGCATCACTACGAGGCCTGGCCCGGCAACGTCGACGACCCGCAGGCTACGGCTCCGAAGCAGGGCTCGGCTCCGAAGCAGGGCTCGGCTGCGCCCGCGCCGACGGCTCCGCCGACGGAGACGGGGCTCCCGAGGCAGACGGGCTCGGTGCCTTCGACGCGGAGGACTTCTTCGAGCCAGTCTTGAAGACGTTCTTCACGGCCTTGCGGATCCTGGACAGGTTGGGCTTGATGTCGTAGTCGGCCTGGGTCACCCCATAGCCCTTGAGCGGTGAGAGCACCAGCGACCGGGGCTTGCGCGTATCGAGCTCGGTCGCGAGCAGCACCAGCTGCGGCAGCATCCTGGCTGGGATGTTGGTGGTCACGTACTCGTCGAACTGCGTGCGCAGCTCACCGATGACGCCCGGCTCGAGCATGGCCTCGAGGTCGACCTGATCCCTGAACGACTCGACCAGGTACTGCTGCCGGGCGGATCGGTCGAAGTCCGAGGTCGACTTGCGCGAGCGGGCGTACGCCAGCGACTCCTGACCATTCATCTTCTGGATGCCCGGTGGGACGTAGAGCTTGAGCTTGCCGCGTCCGTCGGCGGCGGCGTAGGCCGCATCGAAGAGCGGCACCTGCACGTCCACGACCACACCGCCCAAGGCGTTCACCGCTCCTCGGAAGGACTTGAGGTCGACGGCCACGTAGTGCCGGATGTCGAGCTTGTAGAGCTCCGACAGCGCGCCCATGAGCGCCCGGTAGCCACGGTCCTTGTCGTTGCCGGGGAAGAGGTCGTCACGCAGCCGCGCGGTGATGTAGAGCGTGTTGATTCGGCCGGCGTAGGCATCGCCGAAGACGGAGCGGGCCTTGCGGAAATCGGCGGTCCGTGGAAGCGGCACGTCGACGGTGTCGCGTGGCAGGGAGATGAAGGCCATGCGACCCGAGGCCGGATCGATGCTCACGACCATCATCGTGTCGGTCAGGTAGGTCCGCTCGCCGGGCCGGCCGCTGTCGAGACCCACGAGCAGGATGTCGAGCCGCTCGTCGGAGTCCCAGGGCTCGACCGTGGGGGAGGGAGTGTCGCCAGGTTCAGGGCTGGCAGCGAGGGCGTCGGGAGCCGCGGTGGCCGAGACGATGTCTCGCAGGTCCGGCGGGAGCTCGCTGATGTCCGGGATGGCGCTGGTGTCGCCGCCGCCATCGAAGGCGTCGAGCACGTCCTGGGCGTAGCGCACCGGCATGGCGGTCGCGACGTGGCTGCCCAGGATCACGACCACGATGAGGGCGACACCGACGGCCGAGGCCGTGCGCGTGATGCCCGTCCCGATGAGCGGGTCGCGCGCGAGGCGCCAGGCGTCGAGCACCGCAGCCAGTCGGTAGAGAGCATCGAGGGCGATGAGCAGGAGCGCCGCGGTGAGGACGTCCGGATCGACGAACGATGCCAGGGTCTCCTTGACCCCGGTCGTGGTGATGTAGCCGAGGCTCGCGACCAAGGCAAGGATGGGGAGCGCCATCCAGAGAAGGGCTCGAAGCCAGCGTCGCAGGTAGACATGGCCCAGGCCGGGCAGCAGGAACGAAAGGAAGGCGGCCGTAAACGCGCTCCTCACCGGCGCGAGTGCGGCCCTTCCTTCACTGGTCATGCGGCAGCGGCACCCCTCTCGACGACTCGTGCACCACGGCAGCGCACGCCCCAAGCCTGCAACCTCTCGGCCGCCGAATCAAGCCCCGCCGGTGTCTCGAAGACCAAGACTCCTTCACATCGTGAACGACGCTCTCGGGCAGCCGCCGATCAGGCACGCGAGTGACGGCCGCAAGCACGGGGATGAGGCCGATCGCCGGTCCGCTGTGGCTGCCTCGCCGAGAGTGTTGCGAGCGGCCGATCGGTTGGCTCGGTGGTGTGGCCCCAGGCGTGTGGACCAGGGCGTCCGCTCACCGTCATCCTGGCCATGATCCCTTGTCCTCGCGTCGGCGTGGCGCCACTACACTCAGGTCATGACTGGTGAACGACTCGCTCGGGTGACGCTCGCGCTCGACGCGGGCTATTGCGCGGTGATGGGGCTGCTCGTCATCGTCTTCCGTGCCCGCATCGCCGGACTGGTCCGCCTGCCGGGCGTGGCCATCGGCGCCCTCGGCGCAGCCATCATCGGGTGGGCCTATGTGGTTCTAGGGCAGGCGGTGCGCCTCGACTGGCGCCGCGGTATCAAGCAGACGCTGACTGCCAACGTGGCGGCAGCATCGCTCCTCGCGCTCGGCGCCGCCCTCCATCCGGGTCGAGGTGCGAGTGCGCTGATGGCTTTCGTGTCCCTCGACGCCATCTCGATGGCTATGGCCCAGGCTTTCTCGCTCACCCGACGGCGCGGCAGGGAGTAGCGCTCAGGTCGCACGGCTCGAGAGGGCCATGAGCGGAGGCAAGAGGCGTGCAGATGGCCAGCCGTCGCTGGAGCCGACCGTAGTCTCACTCGTAGTCAGCCGTTCCAGGCCACGAGGACGGTGGCCGGCCGGCGACGAGCGTGAGTGGGCATATTCCCGGCGCGGATGCCTCGATTCGGGCGACAAGAGTCGTCCCACGTTGGACTTGCGTCGGCAGGAGCGACGCGTGGCTATCGCTCGAGCTTCGAGCGGCCGCTAGCGTCGGTGCCGGCGACGATCGGCCATGAGCCAGGCTCCAACAGCCGATAGCGTCGGTGCAGGCGACCTTGATCCAAGGACGAGTCGTGCTGTGTCTGGGCGATCGGCCGTGTCGTGCAGCTGGACTAGACCGATGACCTTCACGGCCGATGGGGCGGCCGGCCACCTCATCGGCGGCGATGCGCCCGCCGCGCCATGGCACCGGAACCGCTGGGCCGTTTGACCGCGCGCGAGAGCGTCACCTACACTCTATCTCGGCCTCACCGTGCACTTCACGTCGCGCGGGGCTCCCCGTCGGTCCTGGTCCCGACGGTCGAGTGCGGCCTGATACCGACCAGCGGGAGGTGATTTCCTAGTTGGCAGAAGTCCGAGTCGGTGAGAACGAGACCTTCGAGGCAGCACTGCGACGCTTCAACAAGAAGATCCAGCAGAGCGGCATCCTCGCGGAGGCCCGTCGACGCGAGCATTTCGAGAAGCCCAGCGTGAAGCGTAAGCGCAAGGAAGCGAAGCGCAAGAAGGCTGCGCGCGGCGAATAGCCCGCCCCCAGAGATTCCCAACAAGGTCCCCGAGCCCCCTCCACCTGCCCTATGAGAGGAGGTCCGCCGTGAGCCTTACCGAACAGCTCCAGGCTGACATGAAGAACGCCATGCGTGATGGCGACGCGCACCGACGCGACACGTTGCGCATGGCGCTCGCTGCTGTCCAGAACGCGGCCAAGGACAAGCGCGAAGATCTGACCGACGAGGAGGCCCTGGTTGTCCTCACCAAGCAGGTCAAGACGCGCCGCGAATCGATCTCCGCCTACACCGATGCCGGTCGCGACGACCTGGCGGCCAAGGAGCAGGCCGAGATCGAGGTGCTCCAGCCCTACCTGCCCGAGCAGATGGGCGAGGCTGAGGTTCGCGCCCTCGTGGCCGAGGCCATCGCCTCGACCGGCGCCAGTTCGCCCAAGGACATGGGTCGTGTCATGGGTGCACTCATGCCCCAGACCAAGGGTCGTGCCGACGGCAAGCTGGTGAGCGGAATCGTCAGGGAAGAACTAGCCAAGGCGGCTCCGGCCTCCTAGGCTTCGCTCATGCTGGCACGACGGGGGAGCCAGATCCTCGCATTCACCAGGCGCGACGCTGTGCGCCTGGGGTTCCTCTCTACGCTCCTCGTGGCCGGACTCACGCTGGTCCTGGCCTTCAACGACCTGCGCTCCATGTCGGGAGCCGACGACTATCTGGTGGTCTTCGGCTGGCTGTTGCTGTCCATCGTGGTGGTGACCACCCTCATGGCCTGGATGTGGCGTTTCCGCTCGCGCCTGTGGCACCGCAACAACGCCATGTTGCTGCTGGCGCTGGCCTTGCTCACGGCCACCACCCTGCTGGTCATCACCGGCGACGGCACGATCACGCCCTATCTCGTGCCCACGTTCGCGGTCGGGCTCCTGCTCTCGGTGCTGCTCGACTCGGGCGTGGCCAGCATGGCTACGGCCATGGTCGCCGTGATGGCCGGCGTCATCACCGGCTCCATGGACCTCGCCGCCTACACCTTCCTCGGTGGTCTCGTGGGCACCATCGTCATCGGCCGCGGCGAGCGTCTCTCGCAGTTCGTGCAAGCCGGCGCCGCCATCACGGCCGCCAACATCGCCGTCGTCACCGCCTTCACCATCATCATGGGTGGTCGGGACCTCGAGCTCTACCTCCAATTGCTCGCGGCCTCGGCCATCTCGGCCTTCGGTGCCGCCATCCTCTCGGCTGGTACGTTCGCCGTTCTCGGCAGTGTCTTCGGCATCACCACGTCCTATCAGTTGCTCGAGTTGGCCAACCCCACGCAGCCGCTCCTGCGGCGTCTGCTGCTGGAGGCTCCGGGCACGTACCACCACTCGCTGATGGTGGGCAACCTCGCGGAGCAGGCCGCGGAAGCTATCGGCGCCGATGCCCTCGTCACCCGTGTCGCGGCCTACTACCACGACATCGGCAAGCTCTACGATCCGGTCGTCTTCATCGAGAATCAGGCCGGCGGCGAGAACGTGCACGACGAGCTGCCGCCCGAGGAGTCGGCCGCGATGATCGTGGGCCACGTGGCACGCGGCATCGACATCGCCTACCAGTACAAGCTGCCCAAGGCGCTCATCGGCTACATCCCGCAGCACCACGGCACCGCGCTCATGGGCTACTTCTACGCCAAGGCCCGCCAGATCGCGGCCGAGGAGGCGGGGGCACCGCTGACGTCGGCAGCCGGCAAGGAGGCCGCCGACAAGGTCGATCCGCGCCGCTTCCGCCACGCCGGACCCAAACCTCAGACGCGCGAGGCCGCCATCCTCATGCTGGCCGACAGCGTGGAGGCCTCGGTCCGCTCACTGGCCAGCCATGACGAACCCGCCATTCGAGCGATGGTCAGCCAGATCATCAGCGATCGCCTCATCGACGGCCAGTTCGACGAGTGCGACCTGACGCTGCGTGACCTCGATCGCATCCGTGAGTCGTTCATCGAGCAGCTGCTGGCCATGTACCACCGTCGCATCGCCTACCCCACGAACAAGATCGTCGAGCTCGAGTCACGACGAACGGAGCGCAAGGGCGCTTGAGCGGAGCCGAGGGTCGCGCGGCGGTGTCCGTGGAGGTCGTGGTCCGCGAAGGCGTGCCCGAGCTGCTATCCATCGAGGAGTGCCAGCAGGTGCTGGCCGCCGCGGTGGCGGCCGCCGGTGCGCCCGAGGGTAGCTTGATCACGCTCACGCTCGCCGATGATGGCCAGCTGGCCGCCCTCAATGCCGAGCATATGGGCAATGAAGGACCAACCGACGTGCTCAGCTTCCCGCTGTTGCCGCCGTCCGCCTTTCCTGAGCACGCCGGGCAGGACCCGGCCGTGCGTGGGGCCGTCGATGCCTTCCCGATCCTGCCGGGCGAGCCCGTGAACCTGGGTGACATCGTCGTCTCCGTGGAGCGCGCCATCGACCAGGCCGAGGGCGGCGCCGGAGGCCAGACCAGCGACCTGCGCTGGGACCCGTCCGACGAACTGCGCCTGCTCATCACGCATGGCGGGCTGCACATCTGTGGTTGGGATCATGGAGAGCCAGAGGAGGAAGCAGCCATGCGTGCCCTAGAGCGGCAGTTGCTGCGGATCGAGCGGGACGGCTGACTACCAGTCCCGCTCGGGTGCCGTGGCTCGGCTAGTCGTCGTCGTGCCAACGGTGCTGACGCCACCAGCCGACCCAGAGGCCGGAAGCGACCACACCGCCGATGAGCAGGACGAACATGGCGACTGCGGCCAACAGGTACGTGAACCAGTCCATGACGCACCTCCACGGACAAGCGTCTCACCACGATGCCGCGAGGACAAGGGCGGAAGTGCCCGACCGCCTGGGCGGCCAGATGGCACCCGGGGCTCAGGCACGCGAGTGCAAGTCCCGTCGACCCTGGCCCTCATCCCGTGGAGACCGGGCGGACGCTCGAGCCGGCCGCGGGGGGCTTCTCGAGCGTCGGGCCTTCCCTGAGGGGCTCAGATCGTGCTGCGAAGCGTCGAAGAGTGTCCGTGGGATGGACCGACGCTGGTCAGGGTCGGATCGGACCGACTCGAGCGTCCGGGCAGTCTGGGGAGGATGACCGGCGCCCGAGCCTGAGCCCATCTTCCACCGATCCCGGGGAGTCGTCAGGCCTCGAGTCGTGAGCCGACGGCCATGAGCGCGGTCGCCAACAGCGCCAGCGCCAGATAGGGGCCGGAGGGACCCGCTCGTGCCGAGCAGGGCCAGGCTCGAGCCGTGCCCTAGCATGGCCACATGCTTCGACCGACCGCTCTCGCCACCCTCTTCACCCTCGGCCTCACCGGGGCCGTCAGCGCCAGTGATGACTGTGTCGTTCCAGACGCGGGTGAGCCCGCGTCGAGGCTCGCCCGGACCGATCACAGCGTCACCGGCAACCGCATCGTCGGCGGCTGCGGCCCGCTCCGTGGCGACACGCTCGACGTCGCGCTCGGTGGCACGCCTGCCTGGGTGCTGCCCGATCCCAGCGACCGGGGCGGTTCCTGGTTCGTCGTCCTCGATGACGGCACCGTCGACCACGTCATCGACGACGGCAGCGGTGCGGCCTACGTCAGCGAGAGCCAGTCACCGCCGCTGGCGCCCGGCCATCCCCCACTGGCCTTCGCCGCGGGTGAGGACGAGGTCGTCGTCGGCTCCGCGCTCGGTGCTACGGCCTGGTTTGCCGACCCCTTGCCCGATGCGCGCGTGACCGAGATCCCCGGTGCGGCGCTGGTCGCTCCCGTCGGTCCGACCGATCGCTATGCCCACGGCGTGCTCGGCGACGAGCTGGAGGGTTCCGCCGTCGAGGTGCGCGATCAGGCCGGACCGCTGGCGCGAGTCGCGGTCGGCACCGACGAGGTCCTGGAGGGGACGTCGGCGATGGTCGTGGAGCTGGTACCGAACGACCTCGGCCACGAACTGCTCGTCACCGTCAGCGATGCCGACGACGGCGCCCGGCTGCGCGCCTACGCGCTCGATGGCTCGGTCGTGGCAGAGTCTGAGCCCATCGGCCAGAGCAACCGCTGGCTGCATCAGATCGGCGCCGGCGCGCTCGCCCCTGACGGCGAGCTCGAGATCATCGCCGTGCGCACGCCGCACATCGGCGGCATCGTGGAGGCCTATCGTGTCGTCGAGGATCACCTCGAGCTCGTGGCCTCGACCGGGGGATACAGCTCCCACCAGCTGGGTTCGGACAACCTCGACATGGCCCTGCTCGCCGATGCCGACGGCGATGGGCGCCTCGACGTGGTCGTGCCCACGCAGGCGATGGACGAGATCGCCCTTCTCGCCCGCACGGACGACGGCTTCGAGGAGCTCGACCGGCTGACGCTCGACGGCCGGCTGCTGACCAACGTGGCTGCCACGCCCGCCGCGGACGGTGGCTTGGTCCTCGCCGTCGGCACCGACGATGGGAAGCTGCGCATCTTCCGCTAGCGCCTTCGTCGGTCGCCGACGTGTCGGCCGACAGCTCCGTGGACCTGTCGGCCCATGATGGCTGCATCCGCCATCCCCTGATGGCTGAACTCGACGTCGGTTGACGCCGAACTGCTCCATCTCAGCCTCCAGCAGGCTCGGAGCGCCAACCTCGGTCCCCACCGGGCTGAGACCGCGCACTCCTGGCCCCGGGCTGGTCGAGTCCAGCCAGCAGGGGATGGCCGAGGCACGGCACCGAGTCGCCGAGGCACGGCACCGAGTCGCCGAGGCCGACGAGCTCACTGAGCGGTCCGGCATCTTCCGCTAGCCTCGAGCGAGTACCATCACTCACCTGCGCCGCGCGCCTGGGATCGGGTCGCGGCCGCTGCGCATGCCCACGACATGAAAGGACGCGCTTGAAGAAGGTCGTCGTCGGCCTGGGGAACCCCGGGTCCAAGTACGAGAACTCCCGACACAACATCGGCTGGATGGTGCTCGATCGACTGGCCGACCGCCACGGCGCATCCGGCAAGGGCAAGACCAAGGATGCCGCCGCCACCGCCCGTGGTCGCATCGGCGATGACGAGCTCATCCTGGTCAAGCCCCTGACCTATATGAACCGCTCGGGCGAGGCCATGCGCAAGGTCATGGCTCGCGAGCGCGCGCCGATGCCGGACGTGCTGGTGGTCGTCGATGACATGGACCTGCCCTTCGGCAAGCTGCGCATGAAGGCCAAGGGCAGCGCCGGCGGCCACAACGGCCTGCGCTCGATCATCGGCGAGATGGGCACGGAGGACTTCGCCCGCCTGCGTGTCGGCATCGGCAAGCCCACGAGCGGCGCCATCGGTCACGTGCTGGGCGACTTCGCGCACGCCGAGCAGCAGCACCTGGACATGATCCTCGACGCCGCGGCCGACGCGGTCGAGCTGTGGACCGAGAAGGGTCCCGACGTGGTGGCCAACAGGTGGAACGGCTGGAAGCCGCCCATCGAGGAGCCACCGAAGCCCAAGGCCGAGACGCAAGAGCCGCAGCAGCAGCCCAGAAGAGCGACCATCCAGCCCGAGGCTGCGCCGGAGGAGCCGAAGCCTGATGCCGACGGCGTGGTGCGGACGAAGACCGGCTGGCGCAAGCTCCTGCCCGGTATCCTCGGCGGGCGCGGCCAGGACGAGGCGTGACCGACGCTATCCGAAGCACGCGACTTCGCCGCCGTCGCGACGAGACACGGCCCGCGACCGCCGCGCGGCACCGCATCCCGAACCTTTCGCCGCTGACGGCGCTGCTGGCAGAGAGCGGGCACCTCGATGCCCTTGTCGACGGCTTTCGAAAGGCAGCCAGCGGCCGGGTCGGGCGGGACCTGCGCCACGTCACCTACGCGGCGCTGCCGCATGGTGCCAAGACCTACCTTGCGGCCGCCGTGGCCGTGGCCTCGGGGGAGCGGCTGGTGTGGATCGCCCGCGATGCCGAGATCGCCGATCGGGTCGCGGAAGAGCTTGGCGCCTGGCTCGGCGGCGCCGAGCGGGTGGTGACGCTGCAGGCGCGGACGGCGCTGGCCTATGAGCGCTCCGAACTGGTGCGTGACGAATCGGCTGCACGGGTCGCGGCACTCGCGGAATGGCGTCGCGAGGGATCGGCGGCGCGCATCCTCGTAGCCAGCCTGCAGGCGCTCTTCCAGCGCACGCTCGCGCCCGACGACATCCCGTCCGAGCCGTTGCGATTGTCGGTGCGCACGCGACTGGCGATGGACCGCGTGGTCGGCGCGCTCGTCGACCTCGGCTACGAGCACGTGCCCGAAGTCGGTGGCCGTGGCGAGTTCGCGCGGCGTGGCGGCATCGTCGATGTCTTTCCCGCGGGGCAACCGATGCCCGTACGCATCGAGTGGTTCGGTGACGAGATCGACTCGCTACGCGCCTTCGATCCCGCCGATCAGCGCGGGGTCGGATCGGTCGAGGAGGCTGTGCTGCTTCCCGCCTCGGAGTTCCTGCTCGGTGCGAGTGTCAGGGACGAGCTCGTTGAACGCATGAACCGCACCGTCGAGCGCCTGCCCGAGGGCTTGCAGTCGGACCTTGGGCGCTTCGACTCGGGAGCGCTGGGCGACGCAGCCGAGCTGTGGGGTGGCTACCTCGCCCCACACACCGCCCTCGACCACCTTGGTCCAGCGATCTGGCTTGTCGATGAGCCAGACGAGGTCTCGACCGTGGCCGAGTTCCTCCAGACCCAAGCCGAGGAACGGCGCGACGAGCTGGAGCGGGCAGGGGAGCTGCCCGCGCGCTGGGCCACCGCCTACCCCACGGCCCGCGAGTGGAAGACGGCGTTGCACGAAGCGCGAACGCTGGAGCTGACCTGGGAGTCGGAGATCGAGGGTGCGCCGCCGGGCGGCAACCCCTTCGGCTGGCATGAGCCGGTGATGCCGCCCGCGCCGATCGGCGACCTCGCCGCCACCGTCCGTCGCTGGCGGAGCCAAGGCGCACGGGTGGTGCTGGCCTCGGACCAGTCGGCACGGCTCTCGGAGATCCTCGAGGACGACGACCAGGGCGCCGCACCCCTCGCCGACCTGCACGAGGTGGTCCCGGCTGGCGGGTTCGCGATCATCGAACGCAGTCTCAACGGCGGCTTCGCCGGTGGTCCTGACGACCTCGCGTTCATCACCGACCGTGAGCTCTTCGGCTCGGTCCGCGTCCGTCGACCACGCGCCATGCGGCGTGTCGTGCCACGCGACCTGCTCGAGCGTCTGGAGCCCGGAGACGTCGTCGTCCACGTCGATCACGGTGTCGCCCGCTACGACGGCCTCGTCCGACGGGCTGCCGCGGGCAGCGTGGAGGAGCGCGACTACCTTGAGCTGCGCTTCGCCGAGAAGGGCCGCATCTGGGTGCCGGTGGAGCAGATCGAGCGCGTCTCGCGATACGCGGGTGGCGACCACCCGCAGCTCTCGAAGCTCGGCGGCGGCGAGTGGCAGCGTGCCCGCACGCGGGTCAAGAAGGCCGTCGGCGATCTCGCCCGTGACCTGCTGCGGCTGTACGCCGATCGGGCCAAGGCCCACGGCCGCTCGTTCGGCGAGGACACCCCCTGGCAGTCGGAGATGGAGGCAGCCTTCCCCTACGAGGAGACGCCCGACCAGCTACGCGCTGCCATCGACGTCAAGGCCGATCTCGAGAAGGCCTCGCCCATGGACCGGCTCGTCGTGGGCGACGTCGGCTACGGCAAGACGGAGGTCGCCCTTCGGGCCGCCTTCAAGGCCATCCAGGCTGGCACCCAGGTGGCGGTGTTGGTGCCCACGACCGTGCTCGCGGCCCAGCATCTGGTCACCTTCCAGCAGCGTTTCGCGGCCTATCCGGTCACCGTCCGTTCGCTCAGCCGGTTCGTGCCCAGAGCGCGAACAGCAGGACACGCTCAAGGGACTCGAGGCCGGCACCGTCGACATCGTCATCGGCACGCATCGATTGCTGAGCAAGGACATCGGCTTCCGTGACCTGGGGCTGGTGGTGGTCGACGAGGAACAGCGCTTCGGCGTGACCCACAAGGAGCGCCTCAAGCAGCTCAAGACCGAGGTCCACGTGCTCACCTTGAGCGCTACGCCCATCCCGCGCACCCTGAACCTTGCGCTCGTGGGTGTGCGCGACATGTCCGTCATCGAAACGCCGCCGGAGGACCGCCTGCCCATCCAGACGCGCGTGGCCGAGGCCTCTGCTGGCTTGGTGCGCGACGCCATCCTGCGCGAGCTCGACCGCGGCGGGCAGGTCTTCTACGTCCACAACCGCGTCGAGACCATCGATGCCCAGGCCGAGCAGCTGCGGCGGCTGCTGCCCAGCGCCCGCATCGCAGTCGGCCACGGCCAGATGGCGGAGGGGCAGCTCGAGAAGATCATGCTCGCCTTCGCGTCCGGCGAGTACGACGTCCTCGTGTCGACCACCATCATCGAGTCGGGTCTCGACATCCCCAACGCCAACACCATCATCATCGACCGTGCTGACGCCCTTGGCCTGGCCCAGCTCTACCAGCTTCGGGGTCGCGTCGGCCGCTCCTCGCGCCGGGCCTACGCCTACCTGCTCTACCGGCGCAAGGCGGCCCTGAGCGACATCGCCCGCAAGCGTCTGGCGGCTATCTTCAATGCCTCGGAGCTCGGAGCCGGGTTCCAGATCGCGTTGAGCGACCTGGAGATCCGCGGTGCGGGCAACATCCTGGGCGCCGAGCAGCACGGGTACATGGCGGCCGTCGGCTTCGACCTCTACACGCGCATGCTGGCCGAGGCGGTGGAGGAGGAGAAGGCCAGCGTCGAGGGTCGTGAGCCACGTCATGCTCGAACCCAGGCCAAGATCGATCTGCCCATCGAGGCCTACCTGTCTGACGACTACGTACCCGAAGAGCCGCAGAAGCTGGAGCTCTATCGGCGGCTGGGCCGTGTCGTCAGCGATGACGGGCTCCACGAGATCCGCACGGAGCTGCTCGATCGCTACGGGACCATGCCGGCGCCAGTGGAGCGCCTGTTGGAGGTCTCGCAGCTGCGCTATCGGGCGGAGGAGGCCGGCCTGTCGTCGGTGGCGCTCGAGAGCGGCCAGGTCGTCCTGCGTTTCGGGCCCGACTGGTCTCGTGCGGCCACGATGCGGGCTTTGGCACCGCAGTCGGTCGATGACCCCTTGCGGACGTTGCAGGGACGCATCAAGTACGGCAGCAACCAGGTGCGGGTGCGTCCGCCCGCGGAACAGGAGCGCTCGTGGTCGCTGACGCGGGCCATGGTCGACCGACTGGCGCAGCTCTCGGGCCGAGAGCCACTCGGCTAGCGCGAACGGGGAGCAGGGGTGGGATCGGCTGCGCCCAGGACCTCCCTGGGAGCCGAACCTAGCCGCCGGCCGACTCATCCGCGGCGCCTTCCGCTTGTCGTCGCTCCAGGTGGCGGGCGCCCTCCGCCTCGCGACGGGCTCGTGCCTCCTCCTGGTCCAGGGCGTAGCGCGTGGCGTAGGTGTCGGGTTCCGCCTCGCCCAGGACGATCGCGGCCGCGACGAAGTCCCGATAGCGAGTCATGGCTGCACCGTAGATCAGGGCCAGGAAGACAAGGCGTAGCCAGACCAGCGCGACGAACACCGAAGCCATCACCCCGAAGGCCTGGAATCCGGACACGAGCCACGGGGAGAGCACGCTGTAGAGCAGCGTCATGAGCGCGATGGCGCCGCCGGCCAGTGCGGCAGGCAGCAGGGCGCTCTGGCGTGCGGGAGGGTTGGAGGGGATGACCCGGTAGGTGCCATAGACGATGCCGCCCGCGATGGCGAACGTGGCCAGGGTGCCGACCACGGCCAGGATCCACTCGCCGTCCAGCCTCAGGGCTTGAGCCACGACGGTGACGACGCCGGCGAGGATGACCGCGGCCAGGACACCCACGATGATCAGGAAGACCAGCATGACCCCCAGGACGCGTGCAAGCGCGCCGCTCACCCGCTCACCGGGGAAGAAGCGCTCGATGGCCCGAGTGAGGTTGAGATAGAGGCCGCTGGCGCCCCAGAGGAAGCCGATGAGGGCGATGGCGCCACCGACGGCCGCCAGCTCGTGGGCACCCTCGACGGCCTCGTCGGTGAAGTCGCTGAAGGCCGGGAAGGCATCGTTGATGAGGTCGATGGCCTGCTGGCGGAACTCGGGGCTATCGACAAGCAGGAAGACGCCGGCGATGACCAGGATGAGTGTCGGGATGAGGGCGAAGAGCGCTGCGTACGAGAGTCCTCCGACGATCAGCCCACCGGCGCTGCTGCGGTACACGACCTGGATGCCGAGGGCGCGCCGGAGAAGCCCATAGCGCGTCAGCCTCGGCATCAGCCAAGCCTTGAGGCGACCCTTCTTCTTCGCTTCGGGTGCAGCCTCAGCGGTTCCTTCGTCCGTGCCCGGCTCGCTCATCGACGGTGGCCGTGTGGCGAGCTCAACCTGCGGCCGGCGCCTCCAGATCGTCCTTGGAGAAACGCGCGACGTACTCCGGCCGGTAGCGGTCGTAGAGCGTCACCAGCAGCGTGATGAGGAACACGAAGAAGCCCGTGTTCTGGCCGTCGATGGGGTAGCCCAGCAAGTCGAAGACGAAGAACATCACGATCACGACGACGATGTTCAGCAGGCCGGTGACCACGAATTGGCGCAGCGCCGGGCCGGGACCGAAGCCCTGCCGTTCGAGCACCAGGCTGAGGGCCGCGTTGCCGAGGACCACGATGCCGATGATGACGGCGATGCCGATGGGCTCAGCCTGCACGTTCAGCATGAGGCCGAAGATGATGCCGGTCAGGGCCAGCAGGCCGATCTTCTCGAACAGGCCGGGCCGCAGGAACGTCTTCGCCATGCGGGCCCGCTCTGCCTCCAGGCGTTCGGTCGGGACCTTGCGGCTCGGCTCGGCGTTGGCGTCGATGGTGAGCGGTCGGTCGCGTGGTGGAAGCTTGTTCTTCATGACCCAGTACGCCGCGGCGATGAGCAGGACGACGACGATGATGGCGATGACCACGATCCACGGCTTGGCCGCGAAGGTATCGATCCACGCGGTATCGGCCGGTACACCGAAGATGTCCTCCTTGATGAAGTCCGTCATGTCCAGCTGCGCGACATGCAGCCACCACTCCTGCGGCAGCTTGATGAAGATCCAGATGAAGGCGGTGGCGCCCACCAGGACCTTCATGTTCATCCGGCGCGGATCCCAGAATAGGCGCACGGACTCGTAGAAGATGAAGAAGTACTCGAAGGTGTTGGGGAAGATGATGAGCAGCTCGCGCACGCCG
The DNA here is from genome assembly GCA_963752475.1 of uncultured Chloroflexia bacterium. Taxonomy (GTDB): domain Bacteria; phylum Chloroflexota; class Limnocylindria; order Limnocylindrales; family CSP1-4; genus JAFMJV01. Next base: position 536,352 of record CAVVYR010000006.1, read on the forward strand.
GTGATCTCGAACAGGACCACGCCCGCGAGTCGGTAGAAGATGAGGAAGCGGGCGATGTAGACGGCGGGCTGATTGGTCCAGTTGCGTTGCGTCGTGATGTAGGCGATGACCAGGTAGTAGACATCGAGGGCCTTGTCGTAGCTCTGGTAGCTGGTCAGGTCGGCGTCAGGCGCTACGGCCTGGAAGATCGACTGGTCGACGCCATCGATGATCAGGCAGGCGAGGATCGCCGGCAGCGGGAACCGAGGGATGAGGAGCGGGACGAACAGCCGCGAGAGGACGACGGCCCAGAAGACGAGTTCGGCGCTATTGAGTTCCATGGCGTCTCCTAGATGCCGACGTTCTGCGGCAGGCTGAACATGAACCCGACGCCGCCGAGGAAGAAGAGCACGGCCACGAGAAGCATGAAGAGGCGGACGACCCGGCCCTTGAGCTTCGTGCCCACACCGGCGAAGAACAGGACCGAGGCCATGATCACCGCCGTCAGCACGAAGTTGTCGCCGGTCTGGTTGGCCTCGGCGGACGTGTCGGCGAGCACCTCGGCCTCAGCGTTCAGGCGGTCGGCCTCGGCCTGTGCCGTGGGTTGGTACTCGGGCATGTCGAAGGGCGTGCCGGGTGGGACTTCGCCCTCCGGCACAGACGAGATCCAGGACTCGAACGCCGGCTTGAACTCGTCACGGAAGCGAGCTTCGAGGAACGCTGCGCCTCCCTCGTTGTCGTCGGCCTCCTGCTGGAGCCACAGGCTCCAGACCTGCAGGTCGACCTGGATCTGGGTCCCGAAGATGCTCGTCTGCTGTGCCGCATCGGTCTTGGCTTCGATGGCGCTGCGCGAGGAGCTCGCCTGCACACCACCCCAGCGCGTGGCCTGGTAGGCCGACCAGGCAGCGACGATCGTTGCCAGCGCGAGGATGACGGCCGCGGCCAGCTCGATCCAGTCGGTGCGGTTGAAGCGCTCCTGGGCGATGACGTCGAGGCGATCGCCCCACGGCAGGACGGCGTCGGAGTCGGGCTCGCCAGCCGCTTCGGGGGCGTGTGGCTGGCTGTCCTGTGGATCGCTCGTCACCTGGTCCCTCCGTGTCGCCTCGTCGGCCTGACGCACGATAGCAAACCCGGAGGTGCCCCGACCCATCGGATGGGGGAAACCGCCCTCCCTCGGCGATGCGCGCTAGAGTCCCATCATGCCCCACCATCCCGAGACCATCGACGGCCTGCAGGCTGCCTTTGCCGAGCGCGACTACGTGGCCGACCGCGCGCTCGTGACCTCCGTCTTCCTCGGCCTCCAGCTGGGCCGGCCGCTGCTCCTCGAGGGCGAGGCGGGCGTGGGCAAGACCGAGCTGGCCAAGGTCCTGGCCTCGACGCTCGGGACCCGGCTCATCCGGCTGCAGTGCTACGAAGGCCTCGACGTCAACACCGCGGTCTACGAGTGGAACTACCCGCGCCAGATGCTGGAGATCCGGCTGCTGGAAGCACAAGGCAAGCTCGGCGACGCGCGCACACACGACATCTTCAGCGAGGAGTTCCTGCTCAAGCGGCCGCTGCTCCAGGCGCTGGAGGCGGCGGACGGCCAGGCGCCGGTGCTGCTCATCGACGAGATCGACCGCGCCGACGAGGAGTTCGAGGCCTTCCTGCTGGAGCTACTCTCCGACTTCCAGGTGACCGTGCCGGAGGTGGGCACCGTGCGCGCGGAGCATCCGCCGCGCGTGATCCTCACCTCCAACCGCACGCGCGAGGTCCACGATGCGCTCAAGCGACGCTGCCTCTATCACTGGATCGACTACCCCGATGCCGCACGCGAGTATGAGATCGTGCTGGCTCGTGTGCCCGACACCCCGGAGCGTCTGGCGGAGGCCATCGTGACCTTCGTGCAGCGGCTTCGGGCGGGCCAGCTGACCAAGGTGCCGGGCGTGGCCGAGACCATCGACTGGGCTTCCGCCTTGCTGGCGCTCGGCGCGGGTCGGCTGACCGCGGAGCTCGTCGACGATACGTTGGGCGTGGTGCTCAAGTACGAGGAGGACGTGCAGGCCATCCGTGGCGCCACGGCCGCCCGCTACCTGGAGGAGCCGGCGGGTGGCGCCGGCTAGCAGGACGTCCGCGCCCGATAGCGGTCCCGGGATCTCCGGCAGCGCCTTCTTCTGGAACGCACTGCTGTTCACGCGTGCCCTGCGCGCCGAAGGCTTGACCACGGACCTCGGTGCCGCCATGGACTACTCGCGGGCGCTGACGCTCATCGACATCGGTGATCGCGAGCAGGTCCGAGCCGCGGGTTCCTCGATCTTCGTCCGTCGCCGCGACGAGGTCGACATCTATGACGGGGTCTTCGACCGCTTCTGGACCCGCTACGAGCTGGCCATCGAGCCGCCCGACTTCGATCTGGAGGTGGATCTCGCGGGCCGGGAGCACGAACAAGGCGCACAGGTCGCGGCCGAGGGCGGAGCTGACGATGGCGACGTCGCGGCCGGCGCGACCGAGGACGAGGGTGACGCGTCGGAGGCCGATGGCGCCGATCTCAAGGACGAGGACGGCGCTTCCCGGTCCTGGAGTGAGCGCGAACGCTTCCTCAGGAAGCCCTTCGACCGCATGAGCCCCGATGAGCTGCGTGATGCCGAGCGGCTCGTGGACCAGGTCCGCCCGCGTCTCGAGCAGCGGCGTTCCCGGCGCCAGGTGCTCCACCGCCACGGTCGGCTGCTGGCAGCACGGCAGATGTTCCGGGCCAACCTCCAGAACGGCGGCGACCTCGTGCAGTGGCTCTGGCGTCGGCCGGCCATGCGTCCGCGCTCGATCACCGTCATCTGTGACATCTCCGGCTCGATGGAGCGGCACTCGCGCCTGCTCATGCGTTTCGCCATGGCCTTGCATCGGATGTCCAACGTGCGCACGGAGGCCTTCGTCTTCGGTACCCACCTGTCGCGCGTGACGCACGAGCTCACGGGTCGCGACCCGGATGTCGCGCTTGACAAGGTCTCGGCGGCGGTCTCCGACTGGTCCGGTGGTACCCGCATCGGTGCCTCGCTCGAGCAGTTCAACCGCGACTGGGCCCGGCGCACGCTGCGCTCCAGCGGCGTGGTCATCGTCGTCAGCGACGGTTGGGATCGTGGCGATCCCGCTCTCGTACGTCGCGAGATGGCACGCCTGCAGCGCTCGTGCCACCGCCTCATCTGGCTCGATCCGCTCGCGGCCACCGAGTACTACCAGCCGCTCGCGGGGGGCATGGCCGCGGCCTACCCGTTCATCGACGACCTGGTCGCGGTGCACGACCTGGCCTCGCTCTTCCGGCTGGGCGAGCTGTTGGCCGAGATGGCCGAGCATCGCAGCCGCCGGCCCGACCGCAACGGCGTGCCCCGTCTCCACCGTGATCTGCGGACAGAGGTCGCCCTGCGGCCGGGGGTCGTGGCATGAGGGAACTGCTCCCGACGCTCGACGCCTGGACGGCCCAAGGGCTGGCGGTCGCGCGCGCGGTGGTGATCCGGACCTTCGGCTCTTCGCCCCGACGCGAGGGGGCGACGATGCTGCGCGCCTCGGACGGACGCATCAGCGGCTCGGTCAGCGGCGGCTGCGTAGAGGGTGCGACAGCCGAGCACATGGAGGCGGCGGCCGCTTCGGGCCAGCAGCGTGTCGTGCGCTTCGGCATCAGCGATAGCGATGCCTGGGATGTGGGCCTCGCGTGCGGCGGCACCATCGATGTGTTGGTGCAGCCGGCGGTGCCGGCCGCCGCCGTCGAGGCCGTTCGCGCCACGCTCGTGGACCGTCATGCCGGTCGAGCACTGGTGACGACCTTGCCCCACGACTCCCCCGGTGCGGAGCTCGGCGGCTCCGAGCTGGGCCCGATGGCAGCCCCCTCCGATCCGCTCATCGTGCACGAGGACGGCTCGCTCAGCGGCTCGCTGGGTGAGGCGGAAGTAGATGCGTCGGTCGTCACACTCGCGACCGACGCGATCTCGAGTGGCACATCGATCACGACCGAGTCGGCCGGCCGTCAGTTGTTCATCGAGGCCTTCCCGGTACGCCCGCGCCTGCTGGTCGTGGGTGCGGTCGAGGTGGCCGTCGCGTTGGTGCGACTGGGTGGCGAGCTGGGCTACGAGACGGTCCTCATCGACGGCCGCCCGGCGTTCGCGACGCGCGAGCGCTTCCCCGATGTCGACCACCTCGTCATCGGCTGGCCCGACGAGGTCGCGGATGAGCTGCAGCTCGGTCGCGGTGATGCGGTCGCCGTGCTCAGCCACGATCCCAAGTTCGACGATCCGGCCATCACCGTGGCGCTCGAGCGTGAGTGTCGCTATGTCGGCGCCATCGGCTCCCGCAAGACGCAGCGAGCACGCCGGGCGCGACTCGCCGCCGCGGGCCTCGACGAGGAGCAGCTGGCCCGCCTGCGCGGGCCCATCGGGCTCGACCTCGGGGGTCGGGAGCCGGCTGAGACGGCGCTGGCAATCATGTCCGAGATCGTGGCCGCCCGGCATGGCGCCAGCGGGGGCTCGCTGGTCGATAAGCCACCCCGCCGCTGAGCCGAAGTCCGCGTGAGCGGTGCAGGACGTGCGCTAGACTCTGAGTTCCGCCCACCAACCAGCCCTTTCATGACGGGAGCCACCGTGTCCGCCGACTCGCTACGGGCCCAGATCCGCGAAGTCCCCGACTTCCCCAAGCCCGGGATCCTCTTCTACGACATCACCACCCTGCTCAATGACGCCGAGGCTTTCCGCGAGTCCATCGAGCTCATGAACGAGCCCTTCAAGGACGAGAAGATCGACATCGTCGTGGGCATGGAGTCACGTGGCTTCATCTTCAGCGCGCCGATGGCCTTGCACCTAGGCGCCGGCTTCGTGCCGGTCCGCAAGCTGGGCAAGCTGCCGGCGGAGACGATCAGCGTCGAGTACGAGCTCGAGTACGGCACCAATACCCTCGAAGTCCACCGCGATGCCATCCGCCCCAACCAGCGGGTGCTCATCGTCGACGACCTGCTGGCCACCGGCGGCACGGTCCTGGGCACGATCGAGCTGGTCAAGCAGCTGAAGGGCGAGGTCGTCGGCCTGTCCTTCCTCGTCGAGCTCGGCTTCCTGAAGGGTCGCGAGCGCCTCGATGGCTACCCGATCAACAGCGTCATCGGGTACTGACCCGCAGGATCCCCAGGAACCCGCGGAGGTTGCCGAGGCACCGCCGGAGGGGGAGGGTGACCCCGACGAAGCCGTTCACGACCCTGACCGTCGGGCGTTCTTCTTCCAGTTCGGCAAGCAGGCTGCGTCCGCGGTCGGGCAGGTGGCCGGCATGGCGGATGTCGTGGGCCGGACCTCCAGTGCCCTGGCCGGTGAGTTGCTCGGCCTCGACGAGCCCGATGCGGAGGGTGAGAAGCCGCAGTTCGCACGCTCTGGTGCGGCCGCCGATCCTGTCACGAGCGCAGCCGAGCCCGCAGCCGAGAACAGCTACCGCAGTGCCTACCGCCTGGCCGACGAGGGACTGGTCATCCTCGATCAGCGGCGGATCCCCGAAGCGCTCGAGGAGGTCGCGGCCAAGCGCGGCAGCGACGTGGCCTACTACCTGCGGCTGGGCGTGGCCCGCGGCGGTCCCCTCATGGCGCAGCTCGCGGCCTACGGACTCTGGCTCACCGCTGCCGAACGCGCGGACAAGCCTGCCGAGCAGCGTCGCGTAGAGCTGCGTCGCACCGAGCAGACGCTCATCGACGCACGACCCTCGTCGCGTCCGCTAGCCGGTGCGGTCGAGCGCATGCGCACGTTCACGGCGCGCTTCGGTGACTCGGCGAGCGGCATCGAGGTAGCCGAGGCCATGCGCGTCGAGGCCGACGCCATCGCGGCCGAGGCGACCGCGGCCGAGGCCAGGCTGGCGAGCCGGCTCGAGGCGGCGCTGCCACGACCCGACGGTCGTCCGCTGACGCTGCTGCTCCATGGCGGCCAGGGGTCGCTCGTGGCGGGGCAGCTGGGTGCCACGCTCACCGCCCTCAACCGTATGCGCGACGCCGGCCGTGAGCTGCGGGTCTTCCTCGCCGAAGGACGGCCCTTCATGGACGGGGCGCGGCTCGCGAGTTGGGAGCTGCGCCAGTCGGGGCTCGAGCACAAGATCGTGGCCGATGCCGCCGCTGCCTGGCTCCTGGACCGGATGCCGTTCGACGCGGTGGTCGTGCGTGGCGAGTGGCAAGCGGCCGATGGCGACACCTCGGCGCTGGTGGGTGCCCGCGCACTCGCTCAGCTCGCCGCGGCCGCCCGCGGCGCTGACGCCAGCCCGCGCTTCGTGACCGTCACACCGTCGACGGCCATCGACGCCGACACCGCGGATGGGAACGCCATCCCCTCCGAACTCCGACCGTCGCGTGAGCTCTCCGCCTACCTCTCTGACACGCCCATCCGCACCTCCGACGCGCTCGTTCCCGCGGCGGACGTCATCCCCTCCGGGCTCATCGATGTGTGCGTCACGGATGCGGAGCCGATGGCCTGATGGCGAGTGTGACGCGCGACAGCGTGGCCGGGGAGCGTCAGCTCTCGGTGCGCAGCACCCGGGACCGGCGGTTGCTCCATCGCTTCCTGGGCCAGGACCGCGTCTTCGCGGCCTATGCCATCGCAGACACCGACGACAGCGAGTTCGGCCGCACGCGCTTCGGTGTCGCCTTCGAGGACGACGAGCCCGTGGCCGTGGTCATGGAGTACCGCGGGATCTCGCCGCAGCCCATCTTCGCCATGGGGGACCCGGCCGGCGTGAGCGCGATCCTCCGCGACATCGTGCGGCCTCGCCTCGCCTACCTCGGGGCCAAGGCGGACGTCTTCGGTGGCGTGCGCGACCACTATCGAGCGGACGCACCGGCGCCCATGGTCCGCATGGTGGTGGAGGCGGGCACCTTCCGACCCGTGGTCGGCGATGCCGTGCGCCTGGACCAGGGCGATGCCGGCCACCTCAACCGCCTGTACCAGCTGGGGTTCAACGCCTACCTGCCCGAACAGGCCGTCGCGGCCGGGGTCTACTACGGGATCCGTCGTGGCACCCGCCTCATCGCCGCTGCCGGCACGCACGTCATCAGCCCCCAGTGGGGCGTGGCCGCGGTGGGCAACGTCTACACCCATCGCGAGTACCGCGGGCAAGGCCTGGGCAAGGTCGTGACCAGCGCGGTCACGGCCGACCTGTTGCGTGAGTGCGACACGGTGGTGCTCAACGTGCGTGCCGACAACCCGCCGGCGCTGGCGCTCTACCGGTCGCTCGGCTACCGCGAACACACCGAGTTCGAGGAGCGCCTGGTCCACCGCGAAACGTCGCTGTGGGATAGCATCGTCGGGCCCGTCCGGGCCTTCGTTTCCGATCTCAGGAGGAATGGATGACCGATACCCCCGCGCCCCAGAACCCGATGCAGACCACCTCCGGTGACGCCGATAACGGCCAGACCGCGTCCTATCCCGCCCACGATGTCGCTGACTTCGGTCTCGTGGAAGAAGGTGTTCGTCGTATCGAGTGGGCGGAACGGGAGATGCCGGTCCTGCGCCTGATCCGCGAGCGCTTCGAGGACGAGAAGCCGCTCGACGGCCTGCGCATCGCTGCCTGCCTGCACGTCACCACCGAGACCGCCAACCTCATGCGTACGCTCAAGGCCGGTGGTGCCGACGTCACGCTGGTGGCCTCCAACCCGTTGTCGACCAAGGACGACGTCGCAGCCGCGTTGGTCGCCGAGTACGACATCAGCTGCTACGCGGTCCGTGGTGAGGACAACGAGACCTACTACGAGCACCTCAACGCGGCCGCGGACACGCACCCGCACATCACCATGGATGACGGCTGCGATCTCGTCGCACTGTTGCACAAGGAGCGCCCCGACCAGCTGTCGGAGATCATCGCCGGCACCGAGGAGACGACCACCGGCGTCATCCGCCTCAAGGCCATGGCCAACGACGATGCGCTCGAGTTCCCGGTCCTGGCCGTCAACGAGGCCCAGACCAAGCACCTCTTCGACAACCGCTACGGCACCGGCCAGTCCACCATCGACGGCATCCTGCGCGCGACGAACTACCTGCTCGCGGGGCGCCGCTGCGTCGTGGCCGGCTACGGCTGGGTGGGTCGTGGCATCGCCAACCGCCTCAGCGGCATGGGTGCCCGTGTCACGATCGTGGAGGTCGACCCGGTCCCGGCCGTGGAGGCCCTGATGGACGGCCACCAGGTCATGACCGCCGGCGACGCCGCGGCGTGGGGCGAGATCTTCGTCACCGCTACCGGCAACCTCAACGTCTTCCGTGAAGAGCACTTTCGCGTCATGCAGGACGGGGCCGTGCTCAGCAACTCCGGTCACTTCGACGCGGAGCTCGAGCTGGCGGCCCTCGAGCGGCTGGCCGAAGGTCACGTCCGCGAGGCCCGCGAGAACGTCAGGGAGTACGACCTCGGCGAGAAGAAGCTGTACCTGCTGGCCGAAGGCCGCCTGGTCAACCTCGGCGCAGCCGAGGGCCATCCAGCGGCGGTCATGGACATGAGCTTCGCCGGCCAGGCGTTGGCGGCCGAGTACGTCGCTGCCAACCACGCCTCGCTGGGCAACGAGGTCCACGTCCTGCCCCAAGAGCTCGACAAGCGGATCGCACGGCTCAAGCTGGAGTCGCGCGGGGTCTTCATCGAGGACATGACGCCGGAGCAGACGGAGTACTACAACTCCTGGAAGCAGGGCACCTGAAGACCCGATAGCATCGCTACACGGAAGGCCGGCACCTGAGGAGGAGCCGGCCTTCTTCCTGGTCTAGAAGGGCCGCAGCAGTCGGGTCATCGACCCACCGCCGGCGACGCGCTTGGTCTTCTCGAGCAGTTCGGCGCCACCGGCCCACTCGGCTTGGTGCTCGCGCTTGAGGCGCTTCTCCTCGGCCACCATCGTGGTCCACAGCTTGGGGTAGTGGTCGCGCAGGTACTCGCTCGAGCGGTAGCGCGCCATGAGCTCGCTGACGAAGGCCGCGTAGCGTGTGACCGGGTCGGTGTCCGCGGCCAGCTTCTCGAACTCGTGCTGGTAGCCGGCGGCGGCCCGGAAGCGACCGAAGAAGCCGCCGACGCTGTGGGCACCGGTGTCCCATCCCTGGGAGTGTCCTCCACGTCGCAGCAGGGGAGCGGGTGACTCGAAGACGCAGATGACCTCGCCGCCGACGCGGTCTGCTCGGAGCTTGCCGCCGAAGGAGAGGTAGCGGTTGGCCACGCCCTTGCGGTCGCTGACGGTGATGCGTCCCCAGGAGAACGTCGTCTCGCGTGGCAGCCGGCTGGCATAGGTCAACGTCTCGCGCACGCCGAACCCGCGAGCTCCGGTGACCCAGTACTCGACGAGCTCAGGGTCGTAGTGCTTGAACGTGGGCTTGGCCCGGATGGCGACGAGCAGGAACGCCGGACCCGGACGGTCGGGCAGGTCGGGATCGGCAAGGAACCCCCAGTCGGCCAGCAGCTCCGACGCGAGCCGCGGATCTATGGAGGACGGGAGATCGGCCATCGACGCTCAGGATGCGCCCCCAAGTCGGGCAGGGGCACGGCCATCAGGCCCCTAATGGGCGGTCCTCGGGCCCGAGCCGGAGGTCACGGGACCACGGAACGATGGGCGCCGAGGTGCGTGCTACGCTTCCGCCGACCCCACGACAGGAGAGCGCCACTTCATGACGAGCAACGCCGGTTCCGGCACCTACCTCTTCACCTCGGAGTCGGTCACCGAAGGCCATCCCGACAAGATGTGCGACCAGATCTCGGACGCCATCCTCGATGCCATCATCGAGGACACGCGGGAGCACAAGTTCCCGCATCCGCGCGTGGCCGTGGAGACCGCCACCACGACGGGCCTGGTGCTGGTCCTGGGCGAGGTCTCGACCGACGGCTATGTCGAGTTCCAGTCCATCGTGCGCGACACCGTTCGCGACATCGGCTACACACGCTCGGAGCTGGGCTTCGACCACGAGACCTGCGGCACGATGGTCTCGGTCAAGGAGCAGTCTGGCGACATCGCCATGGGCGTGGACGGGGCCGAGCTCGGGGCCGGCGACCAGGGCATGATGTTCGGCTTCGCCTGCCGCGAGACGCCGGAGCTGATGCCGTTGCCCATCGCGCTGGCCCACCGCATGTCGCGCCGCCTGTCCGAGGTGCGCAAGAGCAACCAGCTGCACTACCTGCGACCCGACGGCAAGACGCAGGTCACCGTCGAGTACGAGGATGGGAAGCCCGCACGCGTGGGCACGGTCGTGGTCTCCACCCAGCACGACCCCGATATCCGCACCGAACGCCTGCGCGACGACGTCATCGAGGCGGTCATCCTGCCCAGCATCGAGCCAGAGCTGCGCTCGACCGATCCGCTGATGCACGTCAACCCCACCGGTCGCTTCGTCATCGGCGGACCCATGGGTGACGCCGGGCTCACCGGTCGCAAGATCATCGTCGATACCTACGGCGGCTACGCCCGTCACGGCGGCGGTGCCTTCAGCGGCAAGGATCCGACGAAGGTCGACCGCTCGGCCGCGTACGCCGCACGCTGGGTGGCCAAGAACGTGGTCGCCGCCGGCCTCGCCGATCGTTTCGAGGTCGAGCTGGCCTACGGCATCGGCATCCCCGAGCCGGTCAGCATCTCGGTCGAATCGTTTGGCACCGGCGTCATCGACGACGCCGAGATCCAGACGCTCATCGAGCGTCACTTCGACCTGCGTCCGGGCGGCATCATCAACGCCCTCGACCTGTGGCGGCCGATCTACCAGCAGACCGCGGCCTATGGCCACTTCGGTCGCGAGGATCTGGACCTGCCCTGGGAGCGCACGGACAAGGCCCAGCTGCTCAAGGACGACGCCGACATCTAGCCACGCGACTCGGCGCTCCGGCCCCGGCCTCTCAGGGGACCTCGGCCACGGCCTCCCGCGCGATGTCGAGGTAGCGGTCGACGGTCTTGCGCATGCTCAGCTCGCGAGCCAATCGCCGCACGCCCGGGTCGGGGTCCTGGAGGGGCTTGGCCAGGAGCTCGCTGATGGCGGAGCCGAGCGGCCACGCCTCGCCAGCGGGACCGAAGAAGTTGAGCGCACCCGGCACTCGTCGGGCGTACTCGCGAGTACCGGGCAGGTCCGACACGAGCATCGGCTTGCCAGATGAGATCCACGAGGACATCGAGCCCGAGGCCGAGAGGTCGGTGAAGGGCAGGATGGCCAGGTGTGTGGCCGCCATCCAGATGCCCATCTCCTCCTCGCTGAGGTAGCCGGTGATGCGGAAGCGGTCGCCCAGACCCAGCTCCTCCGCCTTGCTGCGGGCCAGATCGTAGACGAAGGTGCGTCCCTCGATGGGGCCACCGGCGTAGACCATGATCGCGTCATCGGGCATGTAGGGCACCGCCTCGACGGCGTAGCGATGGCCCTTGCGGCCGTAGACGAATCCGAGCAGCGTGACCAGCCGGCGGTCGCCGATGCCGAGTCGGGCCCGTGCTTCCTGCGGTGACACGGGCAGCTCGCGCGACTCCACGAAGTGCGGGATGACCCGCAGCTTCTCTACCGGCACGATGCCGCGCAGGCGCTCGACCTCGATCTGCGAGTGGACCACGACGCGGTCCGCCGTTCGCCCCAGCTGTCGCAGACCCCAGACGTCAGGATGTGCATAGCGCGCACGGAAGCCGGTGCGGTCGAAGACGTCGTGCATCGTGACCACCAGCGCGCCCTTGTACGCCCGTCGGAAGCGCATCAGCCGCGGCAGGGCCCGGCCGTGCTTGCCCCAGCCGCGTTTGTTCCACTGCATGAGCACGACGTCGCAGTCGGCGAGCTGCGCGGCCACCTCCGCGAGTTGCTCCGACGACTGGTCCACGCGCCCGGCCTCGACCTCGGTGATCTCGAGGCCCTCGCGGGTGCGGGCCTCGTCGGCGATGAGCTGCCCGTAGCGACGGACGCCGCTCTCGGGACGCCCGAGGTGGAGGAACCCCAGGTCGCGCAGCTCAGCGGTCATCGTTCGGGGTCGGTACGCGGTCAGTCGTCGTCGTAGCCGAGCTGCCGCAACAGGTCGCCTGCTTCGGCGTCGATCTCGGCCATCTCGGACGGGTAGAAGGTGGAGCGCCAGGTACCTACCGACGAGTCATCGGCCCGCATCGTGGCCGAGACGAAGGCGTCCCGTGACTTCTGGCGCTCGACGCCCAGGAAGTCGAGGATCCTCTCGGCCTCGTCGACCGGTTGCCGCACGAGATCCTCGTAGCGCAGTTCGTGGTAGCGCTCGCTGCCCAGCTCCTGGCCATCCCGCAGACCGGCTTCGGTGTAACGGCGCCAGGCCCAGGCCATGCGACGGGCGTCGCTCGCCTGCAGGAACTGGTCACGCCGGTCTTCCTCGACCCAGAAGCTGGGCCAGGGGCCGTGGAGGTAGCCGCCCGGCTCGCGCTCCCCGGACCAGGCATCTTCTGCGCGCAGCCAGGGCTTGTGCATGTGCGAGCTGGACGCGTCTCGGCCATCGCGGATGATGTGGAGGAACTGGCTGTCGGGGAAAGCCTTGGCCAGGAAGGGGATGAGGAAGATGTTGGTGGGCGTCTTCTCGGCAAAGCGCAGGTCGCCGTCTCGCTCCACGCGGACCAGCCAGCGATAGACCAGCCGGAAGAACTCGCGCGAGCGGCGGTAGCCCCACAGGCCCTGATAGACGTAGCGACCAGCGGCCTTGGTCGCCGGCGGCTCGTGGTGGTACGTCACCTCCGGCAGGCGGCCGATGCAATCGCCCAGGAAGGTCGTGCCGGAGCGTGCGGCGCCGATGATGAAGACGGAACGCTTGAGCGAGGGAAAGATCGAGCTAGAGAGCCGCTTCGAAGTCATCGGGCGGTGCCGGTCGAGCTTGAGGTAGTAGCGACGCTCGGCCCGGTAGGTCTTGCGCGCGATGCGCCACATGTCGGTGATGCCGATGGGCAGCGGCTCCGGGTTGGCATCCGGTGGGACGCTTGGGTTCAATCCGCGCGGAGGTCGGTCGTCGACCGGCGGGGTCGTCTGCGCCTCCTCGGCGGGCTTCGCGGTCGTCGGTTCCTCTGTCACGCTGTCGGTCACGCTCGTCGTCTTCCTGCCTCTCGTCCCGGGGGGTCTCGGCGGATGATAGCCCGCCTCATGCACAATCGTCGGTATGTACGCCGTCATCATGGCCGGCGGGGGCGGAACGCGGCTCTGGCCGCTGAGCCGCTCTCGCCGCCCCAAGCCATTCCTGCCCCTCCTCGAAGGCAATCGCACCCTGCTCGAAGCAGCCGTCAGCCGGCTAGCGCCGCTGATCGCGCCCGAGGATGTCTTCGTCGTCACCGATACCCGCTACGCGTCGCTGGTGCAGGAGGTGGCACCGCAGGTGCCCGCCGCCAACATCATCGGCGAGCCCTTCGGGCGTAACACCGCTGCAGCGGTCGCGCTCATGGCTCACGCCATCGACCGTCCGGCCGACGAGGTCATGGTGGTCCTGCCGGCCGATCCCGCCATCGGGGACGAAGAGGGCTTCCGTGATGGACTCGCCGCCGCCGCCGAGCGCGCGGCCGACGGCGACCTCGTGACCCTCGGCGTCGAGCCGACGGAGCCCTCGACGGGCTATGGCTATGTCCGCTCCACCGGCGAGGCCAGCGAGCACGCCGGCCGACCGACGTTCCGCGTCGAGCGGTTCGAGGAGAAGCCCACGCCCGAGCGGGCCCGCGAGCTCATCGCTTCCCGCTCGGCCTACTGGAACGCAGGCATCTTCGTCTGGCAGCGCTCGGCCGCGATCGCGGGATTGGGGGCCTACTCGGCCGATATCAGCGACCCCATCCGCGACTGGTGCGCAGACAACCACTCCAGCGGCGAGGCCGGCTGGCCCGGCGCGGCCATGGCCGAGACCTACCAGGACCTGCGCGACACGTCGATCGACTACGCCCTGCTGGAGCCGGCTTCGTTGGAAGCGAAGGTGGCGGTGGTGCCCATCTCGGTCGGCTGGAGCGATCTCGGCTCGTGGTCCGCGTTGCGTGATCATCGAGCGACCGACGGCGCCGCCGTCATCTCCACCGAGGGTGATGCTCGCGTCATCGACGTCGACGGCCAGGACGTGCTGGTGCACGCGGCCGGCGGGCGCATGGTGGCCACGGTCGGCCTCGCGGGCGTGATCGTCGTCGACACGCCGGAGGCGTTGCTGGTCATCTCGGCCGACGCGGCGCAGGACGTGAAGAAGGTCGTCAACCAGCTGAAGGACGAGAAGAGCGACCTGCTCTAACGAGCGGCTGCAGCTCGATACAGGCCCGCGTAGCGGTCCACCACGCGCGTCGTCGAGAGGCGGCGCGCCAGGGCTTCCACGTGCGGGTCGGGCTCGTCGCCGGCCACGGTCAGGGCGGCCTCGATGGCGAGTGCCAGCTGCTCGGACTTGTACGGCGTGAACGAGTGGAACGCACCTGGCTCCATCGCGCCCAGCTCCCGGAACTGCGGCAGGTCGGAGGTGACGATGGGCCGGCCGGCCGAGATGAGCGTGGCCAACGCCCCCGAGGCCGACATCGAGCGGTAGGGCGCAAGGGCCACATCGGTGGCGGCCAGCACACGCTCCAGCTCTTCCTCGGGCACGAAGCCCATGAAGCGGGTCCGGTCCTCGACACCGTTCTTGAGCGCGTACTCCTTGAACTGGTCGACCATGTACTCGCGGCCACGCAACGGGGCGCCCACGAAGAGGGCGTGGACGTCATCGGGCAGCTGGCGCAGGGCCTCGATGACCAGCTTGTGGCCGCGGCGCTTGATCATGTGGCCCAGCAGGGTGATGACCCGCTTGTCGGTCAGGTCGAGCGAGGCACGTGAGGCTTCACGGTCGGGCAGGGCCGCTCGCTGCTCGACGAAGTGCGGCACGACCTCGACCTTGGCATCGGGCACTCGTCCGGCCAGCCGGCCGCGCTCCTCCTCCGAGTGGACCACCACGCTCGAGGCGGCCATGCCGAGGCGGCGCAGGCCCAGGGCCTCGGGCGTGATCGTGCGCTGCCAGCGGTTCTCCGGCGCGTAGACATCGTGGAGCGTGAAGATCGTGGGGCGACCCATCGAGCGCAGAGCGACCTCCAGCCGTGGGATGCCCCCGAGGCGCGGGTTCCAGTCAGCCACCTTCCACTGGATGTGCACGACATCGACGTCGCTCACTCGTCGACAGGCCCGACGCAGGTCGGACCAGGACGCACCGCGGTCGCCGATGTCGCTCTCGATGACTTCGATGTCCGGACGGGTCGCGGCCTCCGCGGCGAGGATTGCGCCATAGCGTCGCAGCCCGCTGCGCTCGCGGCCGACGTGGAGGAACCCGACTCGGATCGGCTTCATGCGGTGTAGCCCAGCTCGCGCAACAGGTCGCCATGGCGCCGACGGAGGATCGTGCGCAGGACGGGGTCGAGCGAGTCCTTGCCCGTGCCCACGCGTGAGCGGTAGATCGTGCGGTCGTCATCGCCCGCCTCGCGCTGCTGGGCGCTGAACCACTGGTAGCGGTCGGTGGCGCTGTGCTCGGCCGGATCGAACTCGAGCACGGACGCATCCCACGGCTCGCCGAGGAACTCGAACAGACGTCGTCCCTGGGTCTCGGGGTCGTCGACGAGCTCCTCATAGCGGAGTTCCAGGAAGCGATCGCCTGGCAGCCGCGTCCCGAGCTCGCGGGCGGCGCTGACATAACGGGCCCACTCGGTCCGTGCGGCTCGGGCGGCCGACTTGTAGCCCCAGCGGTCGCGGAAGCTGGCGACGACGTCGTGGCCGTCACGGAGCAGGTGGACATAGAGGGCGGTCGGGAACAGCTCCTCGATGAAGGGCAGGTGGAGCGTGTAGGTGGGGTCCTTCTCGGCCCAGCGGGACTTGCCGCTGCGGGCGAGGACCTCCGCCTGGAACGTGGTGTAGAGGCCGCGGAGATGGTCGATCCACCAATCACGTGAGAGGCCGTAGGTCGCGACCAGGTCCCAGTTCCGTCCTACCACCGACTCGAGATCACGCAGGAAGTGCGTCTCCTCGCCGCAGGAGATGTCAGGGTGCGAGTCGAGGATGAGCCGCAGCAAGGTGGTCCCGGAGCGAGGTGAGCCGATGACGAAGATCGGCGCCGGAGCGGCCGCGTCGGAGGCGACCGAAGCCGCCATACCCGCCTCGTTCGTGTCGCCCGCCACGTGCTCCCTTTCGATCCGGTGTCTCATACGCAAGTCTAGCCCCGGCTCGCTGTACCATTCCGGATGCGTGGCGCCCCGCACTACGGGGCATCGGCGAGGTAAGGCGAGAGGAGGGCAAGCGCCCGTGTCCGAAACACCGCCTGCGGTGCCATCCATCGTCTTCGGGACCGATGGCTGGCGAGCCCGCATCGGCGAGGATTACACCTACGACAACGTCCGCCGATGCGCTCAAGGCGTAGCCGAGTGGGTCATCACGGAAGGCACGCAGGCGAACGGCATCGTCGTGGGCTACGACCGCCGCTTCAGCAGCGAGCACTTCGCGATCGCCGCGGCAGAGGTGATCCTGGCTCACGACATCCCCGTGATGTTCGCGACCGAGGCCATCCCCACGCAGGTCACCTCGTACGAGGTCGTGGAGCGTGGCGCCGCCTGCGCCATCGTCATCACCGCCTCGCACAACCCCTGGACAGACAACGGCTTCAAGATCAAGTCGCCCACCGGCGCCGCGGCGCACCCCGGCATCCTCGCCGCGGTGGAGGAGTCCATCGCCGCCAACGCCGCCGGCACCCCACCGCGCAAGCCGTGGGACGAGGCCGAAGCCGCCGGCCAGATCGAGTACCTCGATCCGTTCGCGGGCTACGAGCGCTTCGTGCGCCGGTCGCTCGACCTCGACAAGCTCAAGGCGGCCCACATGCGTGTGCTGGTCGACCCGCTGTATGGCTCCGGCGCCGGCTGGACCAGCCGGCTCCTCGCGGGCGGCAAGATCGTCGTCGACGAGATCCACAGCGAGCGCAACCCCTGGTTCGGTGGGGTCAACCCGGAGCCCATCCGGCCGCACGTGGACGAGGCCCTGGCGCGTGTCCGTGACGGTGGCTATGACCTGGGCCTGCTGCTCGACGGCGATGCCGACCGCGCCGGTGCGGTCGACGAGAACGGCGTCTTCATCCACCAGCTGCAGTGCTACGGCCTGCTGGCGTACTACATGCTCGAGCACCTCGGTCAGCGTGACCCCCTGGTCACGACCGTGAACGAGACCTCGATGGCCTTCCGACTCGGTGAGCGGTACGGGGTGGATGTGTACGAGACGCCGGTCGGCTTCAAGTACGTCGGGCCCAAGATGATCGAGACCGACGCCATGATGGGCGGTGAGGAGTCCGGCGGCTACGGCTTCAAGATGCACCTGCCCGAGCGTGACGGCATCTACGCCGACCTGCTCCTGCTCGACCTCTTCATCCGCGAGCGCGAGGCCGGACGCTCGACCGTGTCGGAGGCGGTAGCGCACCTGCACGAGGTCGCCGGCCCGTCGTTCTACCTGCGCACGGACGTGCACACGGACCGGGCTTCCTATCCCGCGCTCAAGGCGCGCCTGCTGGCCGAGCTCGGTGACCACGCTCCCGAGGCGCTCGGCGGACGTCCTCTCGACCGCGTCGTGGCGCTCGACACCGGCGACGGCTTCAAGTTCTGGGTCGACGACGGCTCATGGCTGCTGGTGCGCTTCAGCGGCACCGAACCGCTGGTGCGGGTCTACGCCGAAGCCAGCAGTGAGCGACTGCGCGATGCCCTCCTCGCCGAGGGCGACAAGATGGTCAACGGCTAGGAGGGGCGCTCGATGACGATGCAGGGCGGCGCCAACATCCTCGACGACCTTGCGGCCATGGGCCGGGCGGACAGCGAAGGCATGCTCGGCCACGTCGCGGGCCTGGCGGACCAGGTCGCCGAAGGCTGGCGCATCTCGCGGCGGCTCGAGCTGCCGTGGACGGCCCCGCGCTCGGTGGCGCTGTTGGGCATGGGTGGCTCGGCCATCGGTGGCGAGCTGGTCAAGGCCGTCTGGGCGGACCGCATCAGCGTGCCCGTCGAGATCCTGCGTGGCTATGAGCTGCCGGCCTGGGTCGGCCCGGAGACGATGGTGATCGCGAGCTCCAAGTCCGGCGATACCGAGGAGTCGCTGCGCCAATTGGAGACCGCCCTGTCCCGGCGCTGCCCGGTGGTCTGCGTCAGCACCGGCGGAGCCCTGCGGCGCGTGGCCGAGGCCGCGCGCCTGCCCCTCGTGACCTTCCCCGATGGCGCCTCGCCGCGGGCCTCGCTGGGCTGGTCGCTGGCCATCGTGGCCGGCATCCTCGAGCGCGCCGGCGTGCTGGAGCTGGACGATGCCGAGATCGATGCGGCTGTCGCCGCGACACGCGAGATGGGTGGTCGTTGCGAGCCCGACGTGAGCACGGCCGAGAACCCCGCCAAGCAGTTGGCCTGGTCGCTCGTGGACCGCTTGGTGCTCATCGGCGCGGCCGGGTTCATGGCGCCGGTGGCGCGGCGCTGGAAGCAGCAGCTTAATGAGAACAGCAAGGCCACCGCGATGTTCGACGAGTTGCCGGAGGCTACGCACAACACCGTCGTCGGCCTGGAGCAACCCGAGTCACTACGTGATCACCTCGCGGTGGTGCTCCTCAGCAGCGGGTCGGACCACCCGCGCAACGCGCTGCGGGCACAGCTCCTGGGTGACGTCATGGACACGGGGCTGATCTGGCATACGACCGCCGAGGCCATCGGCGAGAGCCGCCTGAGCCAAGCCCTGAGCACCGTCGTGCTGGGCGACTACGTGAGCGTGTATCTCGCCTTCATGTATGCCGTAGACCCGTCGCCGGTGGCGGCCATCGAACACATCAAGGGGCAGCTCGCGCTGGCCGATCAGGCTGGTTCCGAGTAGACCTTCGGCCCCTGTCGCTTCTTGGTGGAGTCGCTAGTCTAGGGAGCAGGGATCGACGCTGGTCAAGCAGGCCGCCTCAGGCCTGACGCGGCGTCGCGAAGAAGCTCGTCGAGGCGGACAGCGGCGGGCAGGAGGTTGGGATCGATGCACTCGAGCGTCATCGGCAAGATCGAGAAGGCCCATCGTTACGCGCGTGAGCGGGACCGCATCACGGTGGAGCGCCTGGCAGTCACGTTCGCGGGGGATAACGACTCGCACCACCTGACTCTCGAAGCCGATGGCTGGCAGTGCAACTGCCACTACTTCGAGTCCCAGAAGACCTGCGCCCACATCGCAGCCATGCAGGAGATCCTGGGCGTGATGCTGCCCGAGGAGCGCCAGACGTCGCTCTTCCCGGAGTCCGAGCAGGTGCCGGAGGCCGCCGGCGCCTAGAGGCGCAGACGACCCCGCGGCACCAGCCTGCGCGCTACTCAGCCACGATGCGGAACAGATACCACTGCCAACCGCGCTCGCGGTCGTAGTCCGCACGTAGCTCCAGCAGCCACTCGCCGGCTTCGTCCGGCTCGAGGCCCGTCAGCACCGCTCTGTCTGCGGGCTGATCGAACGTGGCCTCCGCGAAGCGCGTTTCGGAGCCCGTGCCCGACCTTGGTTCCAGACGTCCTTCCCAACCGATCATGGCCGAGCCGTCGTCCAGACCCAGCGCGACGGGCTCGCCGACGGTGACGATCAGTGGCTCCAGTGTCGTCGCCGGCGGTCGGAAGCCGACCTCCTGACACATGTCGACGTAGCAACCATGTCCGCGCACGCCCATCACAGCCCCCGATGCGGCCGTGATGCCGGCCTCTACCGGCGGCATCGACAGCAGCGTCTCGATGCCGGCGGGGCGGTCGGGGACTTCGAGGAGCCAGGCGTACTCGTCGTGCCGTCCCTCGTCACTCACGACGGTGGCTAGCACGAGGTGCTCACCCGGCATCTCCGGGGCGGTCACCCAGCGTCCCTCCACGACTGGCAGCTCGACGGCCGCACCCCCTTCGATGGGGGTCGCCTGGAGCGTCAGCGACGCGGTCGCGTCGAGCGGTGGCTCCACTACCACTTCCATCGTCGCCTCGCGCTGCCACGTATCGAGCGCACGGCCATCCGGGGCCGCCGTCGCCGGCATCTCCGGATCGGTTCCTGCGACGGTGCCGAAGGGTCCGCGGAGCGCGACCGACACGGTCGTGTCCTCCGGCGCGGCTGCATCTGCGGCCGGTTCGTCGGCGGCCATGGCCATCGGCAAGCCGATGGCCATGGAAAGTGCGATCACGAGGCTCGCACGAGTCGTCACTTCGTCACCTTCACCCTTCTGACCGGCGAGCGGCTGTAGCGCAGGCCCTCATCGCCGGGCTTGGGGAAGACCGCCTTGAACTCCCAGGTCGCGCCCGGCCTGAGCGTGGCCTCGTAGCGGCCCTGCTGGTAGAGCGAACGCATCCAGATGGTCTTCCAGGCGGTGTTGCTACCGGCCCGGCGATACTTCAGCTGGAGCGAGCGGCCGTTGAGCGGGTTGGTCGAGAGCTGCCGATAGGCACTGTTGCCCGCGACCTTGAGGGTGGCCGTGAGCTTCACGGCCTGGCCCCTCCTGATCGTATAGCGGCTAGCCGTGAGCGCGAGGTTGGTGGCGACGTTGTTGCAGGTAGAGATGTCCGTCTTGTTGTCGGGTGTGTCGTACAGCTCCTGGAGAGTGGCCACGTCGCAGCGACCGAATGCGTGGCGGCTGGCGCCGGCGGCCGGGCGGGCCGGCGTGATGCCCTGCATGACCGAGTCGCCCGTGGATAGGGTGAAGCCGGACGCAGAGGGGTGATTCAAGCCCGCGATGTGGCCGAGCTCGTGAAGCATCACGCGCCGGACGTCGAAGCAACCGCTTGCCGCGCCGGTCTTCTGACACCAGCGCAGCGTGCCCCACGGTAGGTCCGTGCCGTGCGGGCGGATCCAGACGCCCCAATACGAGGGCATGCTGCGTGCGGCACAGGCGATGGCATTGACTCCACAGAAGCCGGGCAGCGATCCGGTGTAGGCCACGAGGTTGGCGCCGCTGCTGCTGTAGACGAAGTCCGGACTGCGGGATCCCGAGGACTGAGAGGCATCCGCCGCGCCGGACTTGAGCGGGCTTCTGGCCCATGCGGGCGGGGTGGCATCGGCCTTCCAGCGGAAGGTCAGCTTCTTGTCCTTGGGCCAGGCGCCGGCCGCGAAGTTCGGCGTGGGCCGAGCGGCCCCAGCCGGCTGCAGGGCGACGGTGGTCAGTGCGCCATCCGAGGGCACGCAGGCGTCCGTGCATGGCTCGTCGACGGTCGCCTGCGGAGCCCCGCTCTCGGGGTCCAGCACGTGTGTGCCCTCGTAGCGCCGGGAGTCGCGGTCGTGGATGGTGAGGCGGAGCTTGCCGGTGGTGGCGTCCTGTTGCGGATACAGGAGCCGCTTCAGTTGCCGCGTCCAGACCCGACAGGCCCGCCTGATGTCGATCATGTCCAAGCGTGTGCCTGCGTCGCTCCGCTCACCGATGAGCAGCCGATGTGAGCCCGCTGCCACCGAGAACCCGCGGGGCCCCGTGCGCAGTCGGTGCTCCTTGCCGTCGTGCTGCAGTGTCAGGCGGTAGCCCGTCACGACGCCCTCATCATCGAGCGCCGCAGCGAACGGTGAGGCGACCTCACCGTCACGAACGGCGTTACCTCTCAGGCTCTGGCAGCTTGGCAGCGTGGAGGCGTCGTCTGCTGTGGCGGCAGCGGCGGCGCCCGGTAGCGTACTCACCATCAACGTGGTTCCGAGCACGATCGTGGTGATGTGGCGGGTTCTGACATGGTGCGGTCCTCGCATGGACAGCCCTTCCTCCGGCGGATGGTCCCGGCGGCCGAGGCGGTCCTCCGTATCGTGGACGACAGCACTTACGTGCCACTTATCAGGGCTCCAGGTGCCACTTGGTCGCGTTCTGCCCCTGACCGCCGCTGTAGACTCGCGGGACACAACCGAACAGCGGGATCCGGGGTACGCGAAGTCGGGGAGGATCCGACGCAGTCCCGCTACGGTGATCAGCTTCGAGCTGTCAGTCCGGACGCCGTGCCTCGAGATCGTGCGCCAGCCCTTCGAGCGAAAGGGGAAGCACGTGAACACATCTATCGTCGCGAGGGCCCTCGGCATACCAACCAGGGCCGTTCTGTTTGCCCTCACGCCTGCCGCGTTGCTCGCGGCCACGGCCCTTCCGGCCGCTGCAGACGACACCTTCCCGATCACGGTCACCGATGACGAGGGCACCGAGGTCAGCATCGAGGCCATGCCGGAGCGCATCGTCAGCCTCGCACCCTCCACGACCGAGACGATCTTCGCGCTCGGCGCCGGCGACCGCCTCGTGGGTGGGACCGACTACGACGACCATCCCGCGGAGGCCGCCGACCTCACCGACGTGGCCACCTACACCGGCGTGATCATGGAGCAGGTCGTGGCCCTCGAGCCGGATCTCGTCCTCGCCGCGGGCAACTTCTTCACCCCGCCGGACGACATCGCCAAGATGCGTGAGCTGGGCTATACCGTAGCCGTGCTGTACGCCCCCGACGTCGACACCGTGATGTCGGACATCGAGCTGATCGGCACCGTCATCGGCGCTTCCGACGAAGCCCTGGCCATGACTGCCGAGTTGACGGCACAGATGGACGCCATCGCCGAGGAAGCGGCCGCCGTGGGCACGACCCCGACCGTCTTCTACGAGCTCGGCGCGGAGCCGGAGATCTACGCCCCTGCGCCCGACTCCTTCCTGGCCGACATGATCGTCCGTGCCGGCGGCGCGCCCATCACCACGGGCGATCCGGCGCTGTGGTCGATCCCGCTCGAGGAGCTGGTCGTGGCCGACCCCGAGGTCATCGTCCTGGGTGATGCCAACTACGGGACCTGTCCCGATGCTGTCGCCGCACGTGCCGGCTGGGAAGGGATGACCGCGGTCGTCAACGGCGACGTCCGGCCGGTCGACGACGTGCCCATCACGCGGCCCGGTCCGCGCCTGGCCCAGGGTCTGGCCTCGCTCGCCCGCGCCATCCACCCAGAGCTCGAACTGGCTGACTTCCCGGACGACCCGCCGATGTGTGAGGCCGCCTGACCATGACCAGCTCGGACCTCGCGCAACCGCGCGCACAGGTCCACCACGGCTCCTTCGAGGCCCTGCGACGGCGACCCGTCATGCTGGGCCTCGCGGGGCTGATGGCGTTGGTGCTCGCCTGCGTGGCCGGCGTCGCGTTGGGCACCGTCTCGGTGCCCGTGACCGAGACCGTCGCCATCCTGGCTCATCGCCTGGGTTGGCCGATGGAGCAGACCTGGGCCGATTCTTCAGAGACGATCGTCTTCACCTTGCGTCTGCCGCGGGTGCTGACCGCGCTCGTGGTCGGCCTCGGTCTCTCGGTCGCGGGCGTGACCTACCAGGGGCTGCTGCGCAACCCGCTCGCTGACCCGTACGTCCTGGGCACGGCCAGCGGCGCCGCCCTCGGCGCTGCCATCGGCGTGCTGCTGCCGATCCAGATCGCCTGGCTCGGCCTTGGCCTCGTCAACATCCTCGCCTTCGTCGGGGCGCTCCTGGCCATCTCCATCGTCTACCGCATCGCTGGCGGTGGCGGCCGCTCCACCATGACCTCGATCCTGCTTACCGGCTATGCCGTGGGCTCGATGCTCGCGGCCGGCCTGTCGCTCGCGATGTACCTCTCGGGCGCTCGGCTGCAGCAGATCTTCTACTACCTCCTTGGCAGCCTCAACGGCGCGGACTGGCAGAGCCTCGCGCTGGGCCTGCCGGTCGTGGCCGTGGGCACCGTCCTCATCCTCATGCGCGCACGCTCCATCAATGGCCTGCTCCTGGGCGAGGACACCGCGCTCCATCTCGGCGTCGACGTACGCCGCGAGCGGGCCATCCTGCTGGGCCTGGCCTCGCTGGTCACCGCTGCCGCGGTCGCTCTCGCCGGCCTCATCGGCTTCGTCGGACTGGTCATCCCACACATCGTGCGCCTCGTGGTCGGGCCCAACGCCCGCCTGGTGCTGCCGCTCTCGGCCATCTGGGGCGCGGCCTTCCTCGTCGTCGCCGATCTCGGTGCCCGCCTGGTGGGCAACCTGCCGGTCGGCATCATCACGGCCATGATCGGCGCGCCCGTCTTCGTCTACCTGCTGCGCCGCTATCGGACGGCCTACCAGCTGTGAGCGGACGGGGCTTGCGGGTCGACATCGACGGGCTCGAGCTGCGCTACGACGAGGCGCTCATCCTGGCCGACATCGACCTGCACATCGAACCCGGGGAGCGTCTCTGTCTCGTCGGGCCCAACGGCGCAGGCAAGTCGAGCCTGCTGCGCTGCCTCACCGGCCTGGCCGATCCGACCGAAGGCCTCGTGCGGTTGGATGAGGTGCCGTTGGCCGAGATCGAGCGCTCGAAGCTGGCGCAGACGATCTCGGTCGTGCCCAGCCAGGTGGACCTGCCGTTCTCGATGCCGGTCGAGGACGTGGTCAAGCTGGGTCGCATCCCGCACGAGAACCCGTTCACCGGTCAGACCGACGAGGACCGGGCGGCGGCCGACGCCGCCATCCGGCGCGTGGGCATCGAGAGACTTCGCGGACGCGACGTGCGCTCGCTCTCGATGGGTGAGAAGCAACTGGTGCTGGTGGCCATGGCCGTGGCCCAGGGCGGCCGCCTCATCGTGCTCGACGAGCCCACCGTCCACCTCGACCTGCGTCACCAGGTGGAGGTGCTTCAGCTCATCGAGGGCCTGGCCGATGATGGGCTGACGGTCCTGGCCGTGCTGCATGACCTGCCCCTGGCGGCGCACTTCTTCCCGCGTCTGGTGCTGCTCGATGAGGGCCGCATCGTGGCCGACGGCTCATCCGCCGAGGTGCTGTCACCAGACCGCATCCGCGAGGTCTACCAGGTCGATCCCCGCTTCGTGCCCGCGCTGACCTAGATCGGGTCGCCGTAGCCGAGGACCTTCACGCCGAAGGGCTCGAAGTCACGCGGGTTGCGGGTCACCACGGTCGCATCCATGCGCCACGCGACCGCGGCGATGAGGGAGTCACCCAGCGGGCTTCGCCGACCCGCAGCGCGGAGCTTGCGACGTCGGTCGCCGGCCCAGCGGGCTCCGTCCGGATCGAGGGCCAGGTACTCCAGGGCGCCGAGGAACCGACCGATCGACTGTCGTTCCTGGTGGGAGCCTCCGGCCAGTGCCTCACTCGTGGTGATGTCGCAGCTGAATAGCTCGCCGGTCTCGGCGAACAGGCGAGCGACCATCGCGACGCCGTCGCTGCGTCCGGTGGCGTGGTCGATGACGAGCGTCGTGTCGAGGAGATAGCCGCTCAACGCTCGCCCTCCTCGCGTAGCTCGCGGACCCAGCGGTAGGTGGCCTCCGCGGTCGGCCAGGTCTTGGAGTCCGTGATCGCGCCACGCGTCTCCTCGATGACGCGGCCGAGGTTCTCCCTACGGGCACGGGCCTGAACGGCATCGACGATCCAGGCGCTGCGGCCTCCCTCGCCGGCGAACTCGTCTACCCGCTCGAGCAACTCCTCGGGCAGCGTGATCGTGGTCCGAACCATGGCCATCGGTTCTCCAGTATGCGACCGAGTATGCAGCCGCATCATACTCCTGCCAGCTCCTGGTGGCTTGCCGCCCGGCGGGCGAACGCGACGAGCTGGCCATCAGGGATGAGCCCGCTGTGACCGCGGGGCGCTCCCGAGCTGGAGCGCTACTCGCGCTTGCGGGGCGGGTCGAAGAAGGGCAACTCCACGACCTCCGCGCCGATGCTGCCCCGCACTCCTTCGACGGACCACTCCATCTCGAGCTCGGTGCCGATCTCGGCCGATGCTGCTTTGACCGTGCCGATGGCCAGGTTCTTCTTCAACACCAGGCTCCACGAGCCGCTGGTCGCACGTCCGACCTGCTCGCCGAAGTCGTAGATCGGGATCTCATCGCGCCAGGCGTTGGCCGAGAGCGCAGGCGACAGCCCCTGCTTCGCATACAGCCGCTCGAGGTCCGCCCAGTCGAGGTCCAGCCCGACGAGCCGCCGTGGCGGACCGCCGGCTTCGGCCTCTCTGCGCAGCGCGGCCTGGCCCACGAAGGGCACCTCCTTGTCGAGCTTGACGAGGCCACCGAGGCCCAGTTCGAAGGGGGAGTAGCTCTGCTCCGGGGTCAGCGCATGGTGGACCGAGGTGTAGTCGACGCCGGCCATGATGAGCCCGGCCTCGACGCGCACGACGTCGAGCGCGAGGATGCCGGCGGGCCGGATGGCGTAGGCCGTGCCGGTCTCCATGAGCGCGTCCCAAACAGCCGTCGCACCCTCCACCGGGATCCACAGCTCGTAGCCGAGGTCGCCGGTGTAGCCGGTGCGGCTCACGTCGATGGTGACGCCCGCGATCTCCAACTCCCGGCGCCCGAAGTAGCGCAGATCGCTGAGATCGGTCTGTGCTGTCGACTGGAGCACCTCCCGTGCCAGCGGGCCCTGCAGCGCCAGCGCGCCGAGCGCGTCGGTCACGTCTTCGATCTCGACGTCGAGGCCGCGCGAATTGAGCCTGAGCCAGCGGTACTGACCCTCCGCCGCGGTCCAGAACCACGAGGCGTCGTCCATGCGCATGAGCGTGCCGTCGTCGATGACGCGACCCTGGCTGTCACACCACGGGGTGTAGATGACCCGGCCCGGCTTGACTCCTGCGGCCGAGCGCGTGATGACGCGATCGACAAGGCGGTCGGCATCGGGGCCGGACAAGCGGTACTTGAAGAGGGGTGAGACATCGATGAGCGCGGCCGCATTGCGGATGGCGTTGTATTCGATGTCGATATGCGGCGCATACGCGCTCGAGCTGAACACCCCCGACCATTCACGCCACTGTCGCCGGACGTTCAGCTCGAGGGCTCGCTCGTCAAAGGCTGATCCGACTGACATGGACAGAGTCTAGGCCGCCCGAAGCGCGCGGATGCGACCGACCCGCAACCCGGCTGGGCGGGTAGCATGAGGCCAAGTCCGGCGACACCTCCCTGTCGTCGAGGGCGCGTGGGGGACCCGGCCGCCAGGCCGGTGAGACGCGCCGAGCGAGGAGAACGTGCCACAACGCTACGACGCGGTCGTCATCGGTGGCGGCCACAACGGCCTCATCAGCGGCGCCTACCTATCGAAGGCGGGTCTCAAGACGCTCGTGCTCGAGCGTCGGGAGGTCCTGGGCGGAGCGACGCTCACGATGGAGGTCTTCCCCGGCTTCCGCTTCAGCGTGCTCTCGTACGTGGTCAGCCTCCTGCGTCCGGAGATCATCCGCGACCTGCAGCTGCCCAAGCACGGCCTGCACATCCTCCCGCTCGACGGGACCTTCACGCCCACCGACGGGGACCACCTCTGGCGCACCGATGACCACGCCCACACGATGCGCGAGCTGCGCCGCTGGTCCATCAACGACGCCGAGGCCTACGAGGAGTACGGCCAGCTGATGGCGCAGATGGCGCGCTTCATCAAGCCCATCCTCGCGATGACCCCGACCGACCTGCGACGGCCGGACCCACGTGACGCGGCCGACCTCGGCTCGCTGGTCAAGGACTTCTCCCAGCTGCCGCGCAAGCAGCAGCTGACGTTCGTGCAACTGATGACGATGAGCGCGGCCGAGTTCCTCGATCGCTGGTTCGAGACCGCCCCGCTGAAGGGCACGATGAGCGCCAGCGGCATCATCGGCACCAACCTTGGCGTGCACTCACCCGGCACGGCCTACGTCCTGCTGCACCACTACATGGGTGAGATCGACGGCGCCTTCCGCGCCTGGGGCATCCCCAAGGGTGGCACCGGCGGCGTGGCTGCCGCCATCGCTTCGGCGGCTCGTGCGCTGGGCACCGAGATCCGCACCGAGGCGCCGGTCTCCGAGATCCTCGTCAAGGAGGGGAAGGCTACCGGTGTCGTGCTCGAGGATGGCGAGGAGATCGAGGCCACGCACGTGCTTTCGACCCTCGACGCCAAGCGCACGTTCCTGGACGTCGTGCCCAGCGGCACGCTGCCGCCTGACTTCGAGGCCGAGGTCAAGCGCTTCCGCTTCCGCGGCTCGAGCGGCAAGGTCAACCTCGCGCTCGATGGGCTGCCATCGTTCATCTCGCTGCCAGGCCCCGGCGAGCATCTCCGTGGGGCCATGAGCTTCAGCCCCTCGGTCGAATACATGGAGACGGCCTACGACGATGCCAAGGCCGGCCGCTTCAGCCGCAAGCCCTACATCGACATGATCATCCCCACGTTGGTCGATCCCACCATGGCCCCACCCGGCAAACACGTCATGAGCTGCTTCGTGCACTGGGCGCCGTACCACCTCGCCGAGGACCAGGGCACCTGGGACGACCAGAAGGAGGCCTTCGGCGACGCGGTCATCGACGTCATCGCCGAGCGGGCTCCGAACATCCGCGACATCATCCTGCACCGTCAGGTCATGACCCCCCTCGACATGGAGCGGGACGTGGGCCTGACCGAGGGCAACATCTTCCAGGGTGAGCTCACGCTCGAACAGCTCTTCTTCAACCGCCCGGTCCCGGGTTGGAGCCGCTTCGAGACACCGCTCGAGAACTTCTGGCTGGCCGGATCCTCGACCCATCCGGGCGGCGGGATCATGGGTGCCAACGGACGCATCGCGGCCATGAAGGTGCTCCAACAGATGAAGCGGACGGGGGGTGCCGCATGACCACGCAGCGCTGGGATGCCATCGTCGTCGGTGGCGGCCACAACGGCCTCGTCGCCGCGGCCTACCTTGGCCGTGCCGGCCTCCGCACCCTGCTACTCGAGCAACGCGAGTCGGTCGGTGGCGCCCTGGGCACCTCCGAGATCGCACCTTCTGCTCGCGTACCGACGCTGGCCCACACCGTCGGCCGCCTGACGCCGGCGGTGGCGCGGGAGTTGGAGCTCTCCAAGCACGGGCTGCGCCTGGTGCAGCCGGCCGCGCTGGCCACATCCGTCGGCGGCGACGGTGCGCCCATCACCCTGTGGAACGATCCCGCACGCACGGCCGCCGGCCTGGGCGCGGTGTCGGCTGCCGACGCCGCGGCCTGGGGACCGTTCGACGCGGAGGTCCGGGCGCTGGCCTCGACCCTCTGGCGACTGCTCCTGATGACGCCGCCGGACACGAAGGAGGCCAATCCAGACGTGCTCGCGGCTGGGCTGAAGTTCGGCTGGCGCTATCGCCAGCTGGAGCCTCGCCACGCGCGCGAGTTCACGCGTATGTTGCCCACGGCCATCGCCGATTACCTCGAGGACAACCTCCAGACCGACGCCTTGCGGGCGCTCATCGCCACGCGCGGTGTGCGGTACACCGCCATGAGCCCGCACCACGGTGGCACCTCTGCGGTGATGCTGACCGACTCGGCCGGCAACCACGGGGGTGCGGCCGGCGAGACCGTCTACGCCCGGGGTGGCCCCGGCGCGTTGGCGGCGGCCATCGCCGAAGCGGCTCGAACCGCCGGTGTCGAGATCCGCACCGGTGCCCAGGTCGTCGCCTTCCGTGACGACCACGAGTCGATGCAGGGCGTGGCCCTCGCGGACGGCACCGAGCTGGAGACGAGGGTCGTGGTCAGCGGGCTCGATCCGCGCACGACACTCCAGGTGCTCACTGACCCCGAGACGCTCGGGCCCGAGCTGGGCTGGGAGGTCGACAACCTCCGCGACAAGGGCGTGACCGCCAAGGTCAACCTGGCCCTGGCCGACCTGCCCCACTTCGAAGGCCTCGATGGCGACGATGGCGCGACACGACTGCGTGGACGCCTCGTCCTCGCGCCCTCGCTGCGCTACCTCGACCAGGCGGCCGATGCGGCCAAGTACGGTCGGATCAGCGAGGCGCCCTGGCTGGAGGCGACGATCCCCAGCCTCGTCGACCCGTTGCTCGTCGACGGTGCCGCGGCCAGCGGCGTGAAGCACGTCATGAGCGTGCTCGTGCAGTCGGCCCCGTATGCGCTGCGCGACGACGACTGGGAGAGCCAGCGCGAACCGCTCGGCGATCTCGTGGTCGAGACCCTGGAGCGAGCGGCGCCGGGCATCAGCAAGCTCGTCGTGGCCCGCGAGGTGTGCACGCCCGTGGACATCGAAGCCCAGTTCGGTGTCAGTGGCGGCCATCCGCTGCACCTGGAGCCGGGACTCGACCAGTGGTTCGCCTGGCGACCGTTGCTGGGCTACGCCCGACACCGCATGCCGGTCAAGGGGTTGTATCTCGCGGCCGCGGGGGCACACCCCGGTGGCGGTGTCACCGGTCTGCCCGGCCGGAACGCAGCTGCGGCCGTCCTCGCCGATCTCAAGGGGGAGCGCTAGACACCTCGCGTCAAGGCGGCGCTCGCGCCGGTGGAGTGACGCTCCACGCCGAGGCGCTACTCGGCCGCCGGGTCGTCGCTCGTCGTCTCGACCCGCCACTCCCAGCTGTGGATACGATCGAGCAGCCGCCGCGCGGTGAGGTCCAGCTGGATGGGCGTGATGGCCACCGCGCCGGTGGAGACCGCGTGGAAGTCGGTCCCGGGGTCGGAGACGCCGGTCGGCGGCGGGCCGCCGAACCAGTAGTAGGGCACGCCGCGCGGGTCGAGCCGTTCGAGCAGCTTGTCCTGGTAGACACGCTTGCCCATGCGCGTGAGCTCGATCCGCGGTGGGTCGTCGGCGGCCTGCGCCGGCGTGTTGACGTTGAGCAGCTCACCCTCGCCGAGGCCATGCTCGAGGATGTTGCGCGCGACCATCTGGGCCACCTGCCCGGCCAGCTCGAAGTCGGGCTCGTCGCTCCATTCCTGGCTCATGGCGAATGCCGGGCAGCTGCTGAGCACGGCTTCCATGGCCGCGCCGACGGTGCCCGAGTAGGTGATGTCGTCGCCGAGGTTGGAGCCGTAGTTGATGCCTGAGGCCACGAGGTCGAAGCTGATGCCGAAGTAGCCCAGGAAGGCCACGCCCACCGCATCGGTCGGGGAGCCGTCGACCGACCAGCCGGTCGAGCCGTCGTCGAGCCGGCGCTCACGGACACGCAGCGGCCGCATGAAGGTCATCGAGTGACCGACGGCCGACTGGTTCGTGGCCGGGGCCATGACGTAGACATCGCCGATCGGCTCCAGCGCCTGCTTCAGCGCCAACAACCCACGCGACTCGATGCCGTCGTCGTTGGTCACGAGGATGCGCGGCCGCGTCTCCCACTCGGATAGCGGCTTGGCCTGGCGCGGTGTGGCGCGAGCGGTCGGGATATAGCGGCCGTGCGCTGCGAGGTCGGTGTGGTCGTCGTAGGCCCCGGTGAGTCCGTCGGCCGGTGTGCCCGACCGGGTTCGCTTCGCGGGCGCGTCGTGGACTTCGCCTGGTGTCAACTCCTGCTCATCGGTCATGTCGGCTCCTCGTCATCTGCTGCGGTATCGGTGGAGGTGGCGGGCCCTGTCCTGGTTCCGCCGTGAGGCGAGCCTACGACCGGGGGCGTCGGGACGCGGACCGGTCGGCCTTGGCGCTCCTCGAGCCGGCGAGCGGCTCGGCTGGTGACGTCACGGGGCCCGCCCTGGCTGCGGTTGAGATAGTGGAAGAAGAAGGCACTGATGACAGCCGCCACGGGAATGGCGAAGATGGCGCCGATGACGCCCTGCAGGCGCAGGCCGATGAGCACGCTCAGCAGCACCACCACCGGGTGGATGCCGACGGCGCTCGACATCACGCGTGGCTGGATGAAGTTCATGGTCACGAACCAGCCGGCCCACATGATGATGAGGATCCAGATGACCGCGTCGGGCTGGGTCAGCACGGCCGCGATGACCGGTGGCGACCACGACACGAACGGCCCGAAGAACGGGATGAACTGGAAGAACGCCACGAGGGCCGTGGTCAACGGCATGTACTCGATGTCGAGCACGAAGCTGCCGGCCGCCGCCACCGAGCCCAGCACCAGGGCCTGGATGGCCTGGCCCCGCATGAAGCCGCCGAAGGAGGAGGCCACGCTGGTCCGGAACAGGCGCATCTCCGGCGCGTAGCGCGGGGGCGTGATGCGGTTCACGAAGCCGAGCAGGTTGTCCTTGTCGACGACGATGAAGAGCGACAGGAAGATCATGATCACGAGGTTGCCCAGCACGCCCAGGCTGGCGAAGGCTACGTCCTGCAGCGGGCCCACGAACTGGCCCGATGAGCGCGCCAGCTCCTGCAGGCCCTGGTCAAGGACGACCTCGAGATCGACCTGCAGGCTAAGGTCGTCGAGCCGCTGCTGCCAGGGAGCGACGATCTCGGGCACGCGCTCCTGCAGCGAGGGCAGCTCATCGGTGAAGTCGACGATGGAGTTGGCGAGGCCAGTGGCGATGATCAGCCCGAGACCGATGAGCACGATGAAGAGGAGGCCGTAGACCACGACCACCGGGATCAGGCGTGGGACCGCCGGAGCGAGGCGTCCGAAGCCGTCGACGACCGGGTTGAGCACGAAGGCGAAGACCCAGGCCATCACCACGATGAGGATGATGTCGCTGAAGTAGACGATGACGTCCGCGGCGAGGTTGATGAAGACCAGGCCGACGGTAAGGGTGGCCAGGATCAGGAGCGCACGGATCCAGCGCCCTTCCTGCTCGATGAGCCGGGACAACATGGGCCGAGTCTACTCTGAGCCGACGGGCATCCAGCCGTCCTCAGGCTAGCGGCGGGGCGCCAACCCCATGCGCTCGTGACACTCGGCCAGCGTGTCGGCGGCCTTCGGTGCGAGCGTGTCCGCGCCGGCTGCGAGGATCTCCTCCACGAGGCCCGGCTTGGCCTTCAGCTCGGCGTATCGCTCGCGCGCCTCGCCGAAGTAGCCCAGCATGCGCTCGACGAGCAGCTTCTTGGTGGCTACGCAACCGGTGGTGGCGCTGCGCTCGCCCTCCCAGATGTCCTCGTAGTCATCGGGGCTGAAGATCCGGTGCATCTGGCACACGTTGCAGACCTCCGGGCGACCCGGGTCAGACAGGCGCTGGCGCTGGGTGTCGGTGACCATCGACATGACCTGCTTCCGGATGGTGTCCTCGTCGGCGAAGATCTCGATGACGTTGCCGAGTGACTTGGACATCTTGGACTCGCCGTCGGTGCCCTTGACGATGGGCGCCTCGCTGAACACCGCCTGCGGCTCGGGGAAGGTCTCGCCGTAGCGGCTGTTGAAGGCGCGGACGATCTCTCGCGCCAGCTCCAGGTGCGCCGCCTGGTCCTTGCCCACAGGCACGTAGTCAGCCTTGTAGATGGCGATGTCCGCCGCCTGCAGCACGGGGTAGTTGAAGAGCGCGAGGTTGACGTCGTCGGGCTGGACCCGCCGCTTCTCCTTGAACGAGGGTGTGCGTTCGACCCAGCCCATGGGCGTGACCGAGGCGAAGAGCCACATCAGCTCGATGTGCTCGAGCCGATCGGACTGGCGGAAGAGCACGGCCTTGTCGGGATCGAGACCCAGCGCCAGCAGGCCCAACGCCATCTCGTTGGTCGCGACCCGGATGAGCTCGGCGTCGTGGGTCGATGTCAGCGCGTGGTAGTCGACGATGCAGTAGATGGCGTCGAAGCCGTCCTGCATGGCGATGTAGTTGCTGAAGGCACCGAGGTGGTTGCCCACGTGCGGCAGGCCGCTGGGCTGGACGCCGCTGAAGACGCGTCCGCCACTCCCCGGCTTCGGGCTGGCGCTGGTGGTGGGCTGAGTCATGGTGTCGGTCATGGGTACTCGAGTGAAGTCGGGGTGGGTCGCGCGGCCGAGAGCCGTCGCCGCCCGACTCTAGCAGGCGTGCGCTGCGCTACGATCGGGCCATGGATCATGATGCCTCCGAGATGACGAACACATCGGCCGAGCCTGACTCCGAGCGAAGCGGTCCGCGAGTGGCCCTGTTCGGTCTGGGTACCGTGGGCACTGCCGTGGCTGAGCGTCTGCTGGACCCGGCCTGGGCGGCAGGCGTGGTGGCCCGAGGGCAGGCGGCCCCGAAGCTCGTGGGCGTGGCCGACCTCGACCTCGAGCGCGATCGCGGCCTGGACATCCCCGATGACGTCCGCCAGGTCACCGACTATCACGAGTTGCTCGACGACGAGGTCGACGTCGTCGTCGAGCTCATCGGCGGCTCGGGTGTGGCAGGTCAGGCCGTGCTCGATGCCTTCGCCGCGGGCAAGAGCGTCGTCACCGCCAACAAGGACCTCATCGCCCGGCGTGGCTCGGAGCTGGAGGATGCTGCTCGCGAGTCCGGCCGGTCGCTGCGCTTCGAGGCCGCCGTCCTCGCCGGTGTGCCCGTCCTGGGTCCTCTGGTCGGCGAGCTCGGTGCCAACGAGGTGCAGGTCATCCGCGGCATCCTCAACGGCACCACCAACTACATCCTGAGCACCATGGGTTCCGATGCGCGCGAGTACGCCGACGTCCTCGCCGAGGCCCAGGCCCGCGGCTACGCGGAGGCGGACCCCGTCAGCGACGTGGAAGGCTGGGACGCGGCCTACAAGCTGGTCATCCTCAGCCGCCTGGCGTGGGGTGGCTGGATCGATATCGAGCAGGTCCGGCGCAGCGCACCGGCCGTCGGTGGCGAGGCCGCTGACGGCATCACCGGCGTCCAGCGCAGCCACATGAGCGTGGCCGCGCGGCTCGGCCTCGTGCTCAAGCTCGTCTCCCGTGCGGAGCGTACCGGCGACGGGGTCCGTGGCGCGGTCACGCCCATGGCCCTCAAGGCCAGCTCGCGCCTGGGGGCTACCAGCGGCGTCACCAACTACGTCGAGTTCGGGGCTGACCCGGTCGGCCGCGTGTCGATGGCCGGACCCGGCGCGGGCGGCCCGGCGACCTCGAGCGCGATCCTCGCCGACGTCCTGGCTCTGGGCCAGGACGGAGGGTCCACCTGGGGCATCCTGCGACCGGCTGACCGCCAGGAGCTGGAGGACGACCTCGGCGGCGAGCGCGGCTGGCTCGTCATCATCGAGGGCCTGGGCGAGGCCGGCTTCCCCGATGCGGTCAAGGAGCTCGCGCTCGCCAGCACCGACGAAGGCTTCGTTTCCAAGCCCTCGAGCCTCATCGCCATGACCGCCAAGCTGGGGCTCGTCGAGCGCCCCGTGACCGTGTACCCCGTCCTCGCGGACGCCTAGGAGAAGCCCATGAGTCAGGTCCTGCAGCAGCTCCGGGAGGAGCGATCGAGCATGGGTCGCCGCCCGCGACTGATGGAGCGTTTCGCTGACTTCCTGCCGCTGACCGAGGCCACGCCGGCGCTGGGGCTGGGAGAGGGCTTCACGCCCCTGGTCCGGGCCTGCAACCTCGGCCAGGCCCTCGGTATCGAGCGTCTGTACCTGAAGGTGGAGGGCCAGAACCCCACCGGCTCGTTCAAGGATCGCGGCATGGTCGTGGCTGTGGCCAAGGCCATCGAGGGCGGCGCGCGCGCCGTCATCTGCGCCTCCACCGGCAACACCAGCTCCTCGGCCGCCTGCTACGCCGCCAGCGCCGGCATCGAGGCCGTCATCGTGCTGCCCAAGGGCAAGATCGCCGCGGGCAAGATGCTCCAGGGCCAGGCCGCCGGAGCGCGCGTGGTGGCCATCGAGGGCAACTTCGATGACGCCCTGCGCATCGTGCGCGAGATGACTGCCGAGCGTGACCCCGACTATCCGGTCGAGTTGGTCAACTCCGTCAACCCGTATCGCCTCGAGGGCCAGAAGACGGCCGCTTTCGAGATCTGCGAGGACCTCGGCGCAGTGCCCGACTACCTCGCCATCCCGGTCGGCAACGCGGGCAACATCAGCGCCTATTGGAAAGGCTTCAAGGAGTACCGCGACGCGGGCCTGGTGGGCTCGACGCCGAAGATGATCGGCTTCCAGGCCGAGGGCGCCTCACCCCTGGTGCAGGGTCATGACTTCGACGAGCCTCACACTATCGCCACTGCCATCCGCATCGGCCGACCGGCCAGCGGCCACCTCGCGCTCGCCGCGCGGGATGAGTCGGGCGGGCTGATCGACGCCGTCACCGACGAGCAGATCCTGGCCGCCTATCGCGACATCGCACGCACGGAGGGCATCTTCTGCGAGCCTGCTTCGGCGGCTTCGGTGGCTGGTGTGCGCAAGGCGGTGGCCGATGGTCGCGTCGACCCACAGGCGACGGTCGTGGCCGTGCTCACCGGCCTGGGCCTGAAAGACCCCGACACGGCCATGCGCCTGGCCGATCCGAACCTCGAGGCGGAGCCCACGGTCGAGGCCGTTCGCGGCGCCCTCGGCTGGTGAGTGCCGTGCGCTCCGGCGCCGACCTCATCGGGCGTCGGATCACGGTCGATGTCCCCGCCACCACGGCCAACCTCGGCGCGGGTTTCGATGCCCTGGCCATGGCCCTCGACCTGGCCACGATCATCGAGGTCGAGGCCATCCCGCCCGATACCGAGCCGGCCTTCCACGTCGACGTCCACGGGGAGGGAGCAGGGCACCTGCCGACCGGGCGACGCAACCGCTTCATCAGCGCGCTCATCGACGGGCTCGAGGATGCCGGCATGGATGCCTCCGGCTGTGGCTGGCACGTACGCATGGACAACCGCATCCCCGTCACCCGTGGCCTGGGCTCATCGGCTTCGGCCACGGTGGCAGCGCTGGTGGCCGCCGACGAGCTGCTCGCCGGCGCACTCGGAGACCAGCGCATCCTGGAACTGGCAGCCATCGCTGAAGGGCACCCCGACAACGCCGCCGCTGCGGTCTACGGCGGGCTCTGCGTCGTGGCCGATGTCGCAGGCGAGCCGCGGGCCATCCGCATCGAGCCGCCCGCGAACCTCCTGGCTGCGCTCTACATCCCGGACAAGCACCTCTCGACCGCGGCCATGCGCGCGGCCCTGCCGGAGCACGTGCCCTTCGCCGATGCCGTACACAACGTCGGCGCGGCCACCCTCACCGTGGCTGCGCTCAGCGAAGGGCGGCTCGACCTGCTCGGCGCCGGTACCGTCGATCGCCTGCACGAGCCCTACCGCGCGGCAGCCTATCCTGAGCTGCCGGAGCTCATCGAGGCGGCGCTCGCCGCTGGCGCCAAGGGCGCTTGCATGTCGGGCGCCGGCCCCACCGTCATCGCCTTCAGTGACGAAGGCGCGGCCGCGGCCACCATCGCGGCGGCCATGGAGCGCCGTGCCCAGTCACTCCGGATGAGGGGACGAGCCGCGGTACAGGCGGTCAGGCTTGAAGGTGCACACGTGATCGGGCGTGCTGGTGCGCCGCCGGAAAGCGCATCGCTGCCGCTCGCGTAGACTCGAGGCATGTCCCGACTCATCGTCCAGAAGTACGGCGGCTCCTCGCTCGCAGATGCCGAGCGGATCCGCCACGTCGCCGGGCGCATCGCGCGCGACCGCCGCGAGGGCGCAGACCTCGTGGTCGTCGTCAGCGCCATGGGTGACACCACCGACCACCTGACCGAGTTGGCTGCGGCCATCACCGATGAGCCCGATCCGCGCGAGATGGATCTGCTCCTGGCCACCGGCGAGCACATGAGCGGCACGCTCGTGACCATGGCGCTCCACGCGCAGGGCATCGAGGCCGTCTCGCTGACCGGCCCTCAGGCCGGCATCCGCACCGACACCGCCCACGGCCGTGCGCGCATCGCCAACATCGACCCCGCGCGGATGCACCGCGAGATCGAACGCGGCCGCGTCGTCATCGTGGCCGGCTTCCAGGGCTCCACGGCCGAGTCCTACGACACCGCTGAGATCACGACCCTCGGCCGTGGTGGCTCCGACACCACCGCGGTGGCGCTGGCCGCGCGCCTCGGGGCAGATGCCTGCGAGATCTACACGGACGTGGAGGGCATCTTCACGACCGATCCGCGCGTCGTTCCCGACGCGCAACTCATCCCCACCATCGGCTACGAGGAGATGCTCGAGCTCGCCCATCAGGGCGCGACGGTCATGCAGACCCGAGCCGTGGAGCTGGGTTGGGTCAACGACGTCGTCATCCGGGTGCGCTCCACGTTCAGCGACCACCCCGGCACCAGCATCCAGGAGGTTTCCGCTGTGGAGCTGCGAGACAAGGTCCGGGCCATGGCCCTCGACCGCAAGGTGGCCAAGGTCACCATCGTGGGTGTGCCCGATCGCCCGGGCATCGCCAGGTCCATCTTCGAGCCCATGGCCGACCAGGGCCTCAACGTCGACATGATCGTGCAGAACGTCGGCCACGACGGCAGCACGGACATGTCCTTCACCGTCGAGCGTTCCAACGTCGCCCGCACCGAGCGACTGCTCGAGCTGCTGGGCAAGGAGCTCGGTTTCGAAGACGTCCAGACCGACCCCGACGTGGCCAAGGTCTCGATCGTGGGTGAGGGCATCCATAACCACCCTGGCTATGCCGCCCAGATGTTCGGCGCGCTCGCGGACGAGGGCATCAACATCAGCATGATCTCGACCTCGGAGATCCGTATCACCTGCATCATCGCCGAGGACCAGATCGACGCCGCCGCCAAGGCCA
This sequence comes from uncultured Chloroflexia bacterium, assembly GCA_963752475.1. GTDB lineage: Bacteria > Chloroflexota > Limnocylindria > Limnocylindrales > CSP1-4 > JAFMJV01. The sequence continues at coordinate 574,444 of CAVVYR010000006.1, forward strand.
TCCACCGCACCTTCAGGCTGCAGGAGCCGGAGACCGCCGACCCGACGGCGGGACTCACCGCTGGCTGAGCTCGCGGGAGGCGTGCCCGAGTTCGTCTCCCGCTTGGAGCGATTCGACCGCGTCGGTTCGACGCAGGCCGTCGTGCGCGGCTGGCTCGACGAGGGTGGCGACGAGGTCTGCGTCGCGGTGGCCGACGTCCAGAGCGACGGCCGTGGTCGACTCGACCGCATCTGGCAGGACCGCCCCGGCGGTTCGCTGCTCGTCTCGGTCGGCTTCCGACCCATGGGCATCTCCGCCGTCCACGCCTGGCGACTGCCGGCCATCGTCTCGATCGCCATGCTCGGTGCGGCCACCTCGCTCCTGGGGCCGACGGCCGACCGCCTGGCGTTGAAGTGGCCCAACGACATCATCGCTGTCCATCACGGCCGGCTGCGCAAGGTCGCCGGCGTGCTCACCGAGTCGGGGCTGCAGGGTGATCGACTGAGCACCTCGGTCGTGGGCATCGGAGTCAACGTCGACTGGGCCAAGGGCGACTACCCCCATGAGCTGGCTGACTCCATGTGGAGCCTGTCAGAGGCGTCCGGGCGTCGCCGCATCGATCGGGACGCGTTGCTCTCGGCTTGGCTGGAGCGGCTCGGCCCACTCTACGAGGATCTGAAGTCGGGCCACTTCGACAGCCTGCGCTGGGCCGACGCACAGATCCAGACCGGTGCCACGGTCGAGGTCCAGACCGGCGCGGACGTGATCAGCGGTATCGCCGTCGGCGTCGACCGTGATGGCGGGGCGCTGCTGGTGCGGACGGGACCTGGCCGGCCCTTGAGCGCGATCGCCGTGGGCGACGTCTTGCGCTGTTCGGTGGATGACGCCGACGCAACGGTGTAACGGCTAGACTTCGTCGGTGTTCTGGAAGGGGAGAGGGCGTAGTGAGTCCGCGGCTGTCGTCGTTCCGTTCGATGCGGATCGGCCGGCGGTCGAGGCCGCCAAACGGGATCCTGGCGCCTTCGAGCAGCTGTATCGGAAGTACGTGGCCCAGATCTACTCACTCGCGCTCTACGAGACTCGTGACCCGCACGCCGCGGAGGACATCACCGAAGGGGTGTTCCTGAGGGCGTTCGCGGCGTTGCCGCGTTTCCGCGAGCAAGGCGAGGGCGAGGCTTCGACGTTCAAGTCGTGGCTCTACACCATCGCTCGAAACGCCATCTCCAACGAGCGACGACGCGATCGTCGCCATCCGGAAGACCCCATCGAGCTGGCGCTCGACCTGCGCGCGCCCGATGACCCTGCCGCTACCGCCGAGACGCGCATGGAGACACAGCGCGCGTTGCAGGCAGTGATGGAGTTGCCGCCCGAGCGCCGTCAGGCTGTCGTGCTGCGCTTCGTCAACGAGCTCAGTGCTCGGGAGATCGGCGAGATCATGGGCAAGTCGGAGGGCGCCGTGCGCGTGCTGATCCATCGCGCACTGACCTCGGTGCGGCAGCGACTGGAGCCATGACCAGGACGCCAGAGTCCGCGGCCCAGCTAGACGACGCCATCGACGCCATCATCAGGAAGGCCGGTGGTCCGTTGCCACACGACGATGACTCGCTCGTGGCCACGGCTCGTCTGCTGCGTCGTGCCCTGCCCCGTCTGCACCCCAGCTTCAGCTTCGAGGAGCACCTCGCAGCGCGGCTGGCCGCCGCTCGCCGCATGGATCTGGCGCCGGCCACCGCCGCGATGGCCGCCCCCGCGCCCATCAGGCCGGACATCGAGATCGAGCCGCCGGTGGACACTGTCGATGCCGCGGCCAGCGAGCGTCGCCGCCGCCATCTCGTCGCCGGTGGAGCGATCGCTTCGGGTGTCTCCCTGGCGCTGCCCATCGCCGGTGCGGCCATCGTGGCCTGGCGGCGCTCCCGCTCGTCGGGAGGGCTGTTCTAGTGCCCATCCAGTGGCCCTTCCGTCCCCGCCCCGATTCGTCCCGCTCCGATCTCTGGACCAAGTGCCCCAGCTGCGACGAGATGATCTACAACAAACAGCTGGAGCAGAACCAGCGCGTCTGCCCTCGGTGCGGCCACCACTTCCGTCTGCGCGTGGACATGCGCCTTAGCATCCTGCTCGACCACGACAGCTTCGAGGAACAGGATCGCGGGCTCGAGTCGCTCGATCCGTTGGGCTTCGTCGACCTCAAGGCCTACCCCGAGCGCGTGGCCCAGCAGCAGGAGAAGACCGGCATCCGCGATGCCGCTGTCTGGGGCTACGGCACCATCGATGGCCAGCGCGTCTCGATCGCGGCCATGGACTTCGCCTATATGGGCGGCTCGATGGGTTCGGTCGTGGGCGAGAAGATCACCCGTGCCGCGGAGGCCGCCAGCGAAGAGCGCATCCCCTACATCGCCATCAGCACCTCCGGTGGCGCACGCATGCAGGAGGGCACGCTGGCGCTGATGCAGCTGGTCAAGACCTGCGCCGCGGTGGAGCGACTGGCCCGGGCGGGTGTGCCCTACATCAGCATCCTCAGCGATCCCACCACCGGTGGCGTCTTCGCTTCGTTCTCCGCGCTCGGTGACGTCAACATCGCCGAGCCGAACGCGCTCATCGGCTTCGCCGGCGCTCGCGTCGCGGCCGGTACCACCGGCGATGAACTGCCCGAGGGATTCCAGCGCTCGGAGTTCCTGTTCAAGCACGGTTTCGTGGACCTCGTGGTGGAGCGAGGTGAGCTGCGGGCGGAGGTCTCGCGCCTGCTCGGCTACCTACAGCCGCGTGTCGAACGACACCACGACGGCAACGGTGGCGCTGCCGGGGCGGACGAACGCGCCGGCGCAGATGCGGAGGCCATCCGTGGTTGAGTCGGACATGCAGGAGGTCGCCCCCGTGGCTGCCGAGGCTGCGCTGAATGGCGACGTGCCGGCCATCGACGACGAGGCCTTGCGTGATGCTGTCTGGGCGCGCGTGCAGATGGCCCGCAACGTCCAGCGACCCCACACGCTCGAGCTGGTGCAGAGCATGGCCACCGACGTCGTCGAGCTGCATGGCGATCGCCGCTTTGGCGACGACCCCGCGCTCGTCGGCGGCTTCGCGACCATCGGCAGCCATCGCGTCGTGTTCATGGGCCACCAGAAGGGCAACGAGGTGGAGGAGAACATCCGCCGCAACTTCGGTATGCCTCATCCCGAGGGCTATCGCAAGGCCGGTCGCCTGCTGAAGCTGGCAGAGCGGCTGGGTCTGCCCGTGGTCACTTTCGTCGACACCCCTGGTGCCGCACCCGACGCGCCATCGGAGGAACGCGGCCAGGCGGAGGCCATCGCCCGCAACATCGCCGACATGACCTCGTTGCGTACGCCCATCGTGACCGTCATCACCGGTGAGGGCGGTTCGGGCGGCGCACTGGCCATCGCCGTCGGCGACGTCGTGCTCGCACTCGAGAACGCGATCTACTCGGTCATCAGCCCCGAAGGCTGCGCCAGCATCCTGTGGCGCACCGCCGACATGGCCAAGCAGGCCGCTGTGGCCATGCGCCTGACCGCCCGTGAGCAGCAGGCCCTGGGCGTCATCGACACCGTCATCGGTGAGCCCGGTGAGGGTGCACATGATGATCCAGAGGAGACCGCGCGACGCCTGGGTGAGGCCATCGAGGCCCAGCTGGAGGCGCTCGTCCACCACGATCTGGATCTGCTCGTGCGGGCGCGCTACACGCGCTACCGCGACTACGGCGCGTTCACCACCAAGGACCTGCCAGTGCGAGAGCGCCGAGAGCGTCAGAATTGGGTCGACCGGCTGCGCGCGCTCCTGGACTCCGGACAGAGCGTCGTCGGCGTGGGCGAGGGCCAGCGCCTGGCGCCCGAGGCGGTCGACGACGATGATGAGGAACGTGAGACCGAGGTCGATGGGCATGCCCACCTCGGGGACGATGGGAGTGATAAGTGACCCACGAGACTGCCGGGCGACCGCCGGCGACCGACGCCGACGAGCCGGGGGTGAGCCTCGAAGGGCTGACCGAGGAGGTGGTGCCCGCGCTCATCGCCCGCCTGCGGGCCAGCCGCCTGGGTGAGCTCGAGGTCAGCACCGGTGGTTGGCGCGTTCGTCTTCGGCGCGATCCCAGGGCGGGGGCTCACGCGGCCGCGAAGGCCACCTCCGCGCCCGATGGCGCGAACCCGGAGGCTGCCAACGGCAGCGTCGCCCGCTCCAACGCGGTGGGCTACTTCACACCCGGCCGCGATCTCGTGGTTGGCGCGTCGGTCCAGACCGGCGACCTGCTCGGCAGCATCGATGTACTCGGGATCGCACAGGAGGTGAGCGCCCCCGACGACGGCATCATCGCCAGCGTCATGGTGGAGGACGGCCAGGCCGTCGAGTTCGGCCAGGTGCTTGCGGAGATCGATCCGCTCGAGCCCGCTGACGACGGTGCGGAGGACCTGGCCCGATGATCGAGCGCGTGCTGATCGCCAACCGAGGCGAGATCGCCGTCCGCATCCTGCGTGCCTGCCGCAGCATGGGTATCGAGGCCGTCGTGGCCCACAGCGAGGCGGACTCCGACTCGCGTGCGGTGCGCATGGCCGATGAGTCCATCTGCATCGGTCCGGCCGAATCCGCTCGCTCCTATCTCAACGCGGCGGCCGTCATCAGCGCGGCCCTCGTCAGCGGCTGCGATGCCATCCACCCGGGCTACGGCTTCCTCAGCGAGGACGACGGCTTCGCGGAGATGACGCGCGCCCATGACCTCATCTTCATCGGCCCCTCGCCGGAGGTGCTGGAGAAGTTCGCCAGCAAGGCCGGCACTCGGGAGCTGCTCGCCGCCCAGGGCCTGCCCATGGTGCCGGGCTCTGCGGGCATGCTCCGCGACGATGCGCATGCCCTCGAGGAAGCGGAGCGTGTGGGCTACCCGCTGCTCATCAAGCCCAGCGCTGGTGGCGGTGGCAAGGGCATGCGCATGGTGCGGACCCCGCGCGAGCTGCAGCAGGCGCTGACGGTCTGCCGCTCGGAGGCGCGCGCCGCCTTCGGTGACGACTCGCTCTATCTCGAGAAGTGGCTGGAGAAGACGCGGCACGTCGAGGTCCAGGTGCTCATCGACAAGCACGGCAACGGCGTGCACATCGGTGAGCGCGACTGCTCGGTCCAGCGTCGCCACCAGAAGATCGTGGAGGAGTCACCCACCCTGGCGCTCGATGACGCCGGACGTACGCGGTTGGCCGAGTCGGCCGTGAAGGCGGCCGTGGCCGCCGGCTACGAGAACGCCGGCACCCTCGAGTTCCTCGTCGACGCCGAGGGCGACTACTACTTCATCGAGATCAACGCGCGCATCCAGGTCGAGCATCCGGTGACCGAGATGCGCAGCGGCATCGACATCGTGGCCGAACAGATCCGGCTGGCCGCGGGCGAGGAGCTGGGCTATGGCCAGGACGACGTGCGTCTGCGTGGCCACGCCATCGAGTTCCGCATCAACGCCGAGGACGTGAAACAGGACTTCCGTCCCCAGGCCGGGCTCGTCGAACACTACGTGCCGCCCGGTGGTGCCGGCATCCGCATGGAGACCCATCTCTACAGCGGCTACGAGGTCCCGCCGTATTACGATTCGCTCCTCGGCAAGCTCATCGTCTGGGGTCCCGATCGCGAGGCCGCCGTGGCGCGCTCGCGCGTCGCCCTGCAGGAGCTGATCGTCGAGGGTATCGAGACCAACATCCCCTTACATCGGGCCCTTCTGCAGGACGAAACGTTCCTGTCGGGCGGCTTCGACACCAACCTGCTTGACCGCAAGGGCGCGGCGGCCTTCCTCGCCGCCGTCGAGCCCGAGCAAGGAGCCCGACCATGACCGACGGCGTGGAGAAGCCCGCCATCGTGCTGACCGCCACGGAGATCATGAAGGTCATCCCGCATCGCTGGCCCATCCTGCTCGTCGACCGTATCGTCGAGCTGGACGAGGAGAAGGGCTACATCAAGGGGCAGAAGGGCGTGACCGCGAGCGAGTGGTTCTTCGGGGGCCACTTCCCGGAGATGCCCGTGATGCCCGGTGTCCTCCAGGTCGAGGCGCTGGCCCAGACGCTGGGCGTATACGTCGGACAGCTGGACGCCTACCAGGGCCAGATCGGGCTCTTCGCCGGCATCGACGGCTGCCGCTTCCGCCGCGTCGTACAACCCGGTGACACGCTCGACCTCGAGATCACCATCACCAAGCTCGGCCGCCGCATGGCCAAGGCCCACGCCGTCGCCTCGGTCGATGGCGAGGTCGCCTGCGAGACCGACATCTCCGCCATCATCGCCCCTGAAGGAGCCCTCCGATGAGCCTGCGCCTTGCGCTCGTCTCCGACATCCACGGCAACCTCGCCGCACTGGAAGCCGCCCTCGCGGAGATCGAGAAGGCCGCGCCCGATCGCATCCTCCTCCTCGGCGACTTTGTCCAGAACGGACCCAAACCGGCAGAGGTCATCGACGTGGTCCAGGCGCTCGAGGCGGCCGGTGCCTACGTCATCGCGGGCAACACCGACATCGCCGTCGCCGATGGCGACTACACCGCCGCCTTCCCCTGGCTCGACGACGTTCCGACCGCTCATCGTGCCGTGGCCGAGTGGACTCGCGAGCAGCTCAGCGACGACCAGCTCGAGTACCTGCGGCGCTTGCCGGCCGAGCGGCGGGTGGCGCTCGGGGATGAATTCGTGCTGGGCACTCACGGTTCGCCCGGTAGCCAGACGCTGGGCCTGCCGGCCGACCTGGACCCGGCCATCGCCGTGCAGCGCGTGACCCGCACCGACGCGCGCGTCATCGCCTGCGGCCACACCCACCTTGCCGACGTGCGTGACTTCGGGCGCAAGCTCATCGTCAACCCCGGCTCGTGTGGCTACGCCTTCGACGGCACGCCTGATGCCTGTTGGGGCCTGGTCACCCTCGAGGAGGGGGAAGAGCCCAGTGCGGAGCTGTTCCGGGCCACCTACGACCCCAACCCCACCGCCGAGCTGGTGGCCGATCGCGGTCTGGCCGGCGACGTCTACCGTGCAGCCACCATCCGAACCGGGAGATTCGTCCGATGACCTTCGTCGCCGGAGGGCGCCGCGTGGTCGTGACCGGCCTCGGCGCCGTGACCGCCCTTGGGAACGACGTGCCCACGTACTGGCGGCGCCTCGTGGCGGGCGAGTCTGGCATCGGTGCGATCACGCTCTTCGACGCCTCTGCCATGACCAGCCGGATCGCGGGCGAGTGCTCGGAGTTCGATCCCTCGACCGTGCTCGACCGCAAGGAGATCCGACGCACCGACCGCACCACGCAGATGGCCCTCGTGTCCATCCGCGAGGCCTTCGAGGACGCCGGCCTGCCCGAGCGCCTGGAAGGGGAGGAAGCCGAGGCCACCGGCATCCTCATGGGTTCCGGCCTCGGCGGCACCATCACGCTCATCGATCAGATCGCGACGACGCGTATCGAGGGGCCTGGCAAGGTCAGTCCCTTCTTCATCCCCATGGCTATCGCCAACATGCCCGCCGGTGTCGCCGGCATCAAGTTCGGGGCCCAGGGACCCAACTACTCGACCACCAGCGCCTGCGCTTCGTCCGGGCACGCCATCGGTGAGGCCTACGAGACCATCAAGAGAGGCGACGCCGACATGATGGTGGCCGGTGGCTGCGAGGCTCCGGTGGCCGACGCGACCGTGGCCGGCTTCGCGCGCATGAAGGCACTCTCGACGCGCAACGACGACCCGCCGGCCGCGAGCCGGCCCTTCGACGCCGATCGCGACGGCTTCGTCGTGGCCGAGGGCTCGGCCGCGCTCATCCTCGAGGATCTCGACCGTGCACAGCGTCGCGGCGCTCGCATCTACGCAGAGGTCAAGGGCTATGCCGCGACCGCTGACGCCTATCACATCACCACGCCGACCCCGGGAGGCGTGGGTGCCGTGCGCGCCGCACGTCGCGCCTTGCACAAGGCCGGGCTCGAGCCGGGCGACATCGATCTCGTGAGCGCGCACGCGACCGCCACCGGCGAGGGCGACCCCACCGAGCTCATGGGCATCAATACGCTCGTAGGCGAGCACGCGCCGGAGGTCAGCGTGACCGCCACCAAGTCGTCCATCGGCCACACCCTCGGTGCTGCCGGTGCGGTCGCCGCCGTGGCCGTGGTCAAGGCCCTCGAGGAGGGGGTCGTGCCACCCACGCTCAACCTGCACCAGCCCGACGAGAACGCCGGTGAGCTCGACCTCACCCCCCTGACGTCGCGTGAGCGCGAGATGAAGGTGGCCCTCGTCAACTCGTTCGGCTTCGGCGGCCAGAACTCTGCCGTCATCGTCGAGCGATGGGAGGGCTGATGGCCGATCGCGAAGAGATCAACGACCTCGTCGCCCTGGTCGACCGTCTCGAGGGGCTGCTCGAGCGCTCGGGCCTGGCCGAACTCGAGGTCGCGCATGAAGGCACGACCATCGTGTTGCGCACCCCGGCAGCCGTGGCCCCGGCCGTGGCTGCTGCCGCTCCGGCCGCCGAAGCCGTCACGCCCGATCACATCACCGAACCCATCATCGAAGAGCCGGCCCAGCCCCGTGGCGCCCACGCCATCACTGCTCCGCTCACAGGGGTCTACTACCGCTCGCCGTCGCCCGGCGCCGAGCCCTACGTACGCGAGGGGACAGAGGTCATCGCCGGCCAGGTCATCGGCCTCATCGAAGCCATGAAGCTGTTCAACGAGATCAAGAGCGACGTCACCGGCACCGTCCGCCACATCGCCGCTGGCGACGGCGACCTGGTCAAGGCCAGGCAGACGCTCATCGAGGTCGACCCCGCATGAGTGGACCCGGCGCCGTTCCCGCGGGCCCGCCCCGCAGCGTCCGCATCAGCGGCTGGGGCTCGTACGTGCCGCAGCGCGTGCTCTCCAACGCCGACCTCGAGCGCATCGTCGATACCAGCGACGAGTGGATCCGTACGCGTACCGGCATCAGCGAACGACGCGTCGCCGCGCCGCACGAGACGACGGCCACGCTCGGAGCCATCGCGGCCAAGCGCGCCATCGCCGTGGCCGGCCTGGAGCCGGACGACATCGACGTCATCGTCGTGGCCACGCTTACGCCGGACTACCCCATGCCCTCGACGGCGGCACTGGTGAAGGAGGCCATCGGCAACCGCACCGCCGCCGCCTTCGACATCGGCGCCGCCTGCTCGGGCTTCGTCTTCGGCTACGCAACCGCCAATTCGTACGTGCGCAGCGGCATGGCCAAGCACGTGCTCGTGGTGGGCGCGGAGCTGCTGACGCGCTTCCTGGATTTCGACGACCGCGGCACCTGCATCCTCTTCGGTGACGGGGCCGGCGCGGTCGTGCTTTCCGCCTCCGAAGAGGATGGTGGTGGCATGTCCGGCCTGGAGATGACCACCGATCCGGACGGTGCCTACATGATCTGGCTGCCCTCGGGCGGGTCCAAGAGCCCATCGAGCACGGAGACGACCAAGCGCGGGGAGCACTACATCCGCATGGAAGGTCGCGAGACCTATCGCTACGCCACCCGAACCCTGGCGGCCTCGGCACTGTCGGCGGTCGAGAAGGCCGGTTGGACGGCTGGCGAGATCGACCTCGTCATCCCGCACCAGGCCAACGTGCGCATCATCGAGGCGGTGGCCAAGGGTCTCAAGCTGCCCATGGATCGATTCTTCGTCAACATCGACAAGTACGGCAACACCTCCGCGGCTTCGGTCGGCATCGCACTTGACGAGGCCGTCGCCCAGGGTCGCGTCAAGCCCGGCGACAAGATCGTCTTCGTGGCCTTCGGTGCCGGCTTCACCTCCGGCGCCATCGCGCTGGAGTGGACGGCGGACCCCGCCGATGCCGCCCGAGCCACGAACGTCGAGCCCGTGGCCAGCGTCCGAGCCCCACTCGACTGGGCCTCGGTCGATCCCATTCCGCCGCGACTGGCGGCCGTGCTCAACGACCCTACCGGACCGCCGGTCCCGCTCGACGACGTCGTGCCCGGAGAGCCGGCGCGCGCCCATACCGAGGAGTAGTCCCATGATCGACATGTCCGGCAAGAGCGCGGTCATCACCGGTGGCGCGCGCGGGATCGGCCGTGCCATCGCCCTTCGTCTCGCCGAGCAGGGTGCCGACATCGCCTTCAGCTATCGCGGCAACGCCGAGGCCGCACAGCGGACCGTAGCGGACATCGAGGCCCTCGGTCGCAAGGCGCTCGCGGTGCAGGCGGACGTGGTCCAGCCCGAGTCGGCCAAGGCCCTCGTCGACGCCGCCCTCTCCGAGTTGGGCAAGATCGACATCCTCGTCAACAACGCGGGCATCACGCGCGACGACCTCATCATGCGCATGAAGCCCGAGGACTGGAACGACGTCATCGACACCAACCTGTCGGGCACGTTCTGGACCATCAAGGCCGCGACCCGGCCGATGATGAAGGCCCGCGGGGGTCGTATCATCAACATCACCAGCGTCAGCGGCCAGGCCGGGCAGATCGGGCAGACCAACTACTCCTCGGCCAAGGCCGGCCTCATCGGCCTGACCAAGGCCACCGCCAGAGAGCTGGGTTCGCGCAACATCACCTGCAACGCCGTCGCGCCGGGCTTCGTCCTCACCGACCTCACGGGCGACCTGCCGGAGGACCTGCTCGAGGAGGCCAAGGCTCGTACGCCGCTCGGCCGCTTCACGAGCCTGGAAGATGTCTCGGCCGCGGTGGCCTTCCTGGCTTCGGACGAAGCCGCCTTCATCACCGGGCAGGTGCTGGCCGTCGATGGCGGCCTCGTGATGATGTAGCGAAGACGGGGTAGGGTTACCCCGATGAGACGAACCCCACCAGCGCGCATCGTCGCTGTGCTGCTGGCGATCTCGGTCCTCTTCGGGGCGACCCCCGCGACCGCCCTGTCGCCGGGCCTCGTACCGGCTGAGGAGGGCCTGCGCATCGCCATCGATTCGATGCGTCAGCTCGCCACCGATACGCGCTACAACCACGACAAGAAGAAGACCACCCGGCCCAGGAAGGGCCTGCCTATCGATCTGGGCAAGGACGGCCGCCTCACGGTCCTGCTCGTCGGCAGCGACTGGCGCAAGAACGCACCGGGTGAGCGACTTGACGTGATCATGGTCGCGACCATCGACCCCAAGACGGGCACGGCCGCAGTCGTGAGCATCCCGCGCGACATGGCCGGCATCCCACTCGCGGGCGGCGGCAACAGCGGCAGCATGCGCGTGAACTCCATCTACTACATCCGCTATCGCGATCCATCGCTGGGCCACAAGGCCATCGACCGCAAGGCCATGAGGAAGTTCCAGAAGGACATCGCGACGTTCCTCGGTACCGAGATCGACTACTGGGCCATGACCCGGTTCGCGACCTTCTCCAACCTGGTCAACTCGCTCGGTGGCATCCGCATCGATATCAAGGAAGAGGTCCGCGACTCGTCCTACCACCACAAGAACTCACGCGGCGTGTACTTCCCGGTGAAGGACGGCTACAAGCTCAAGGGCGATCCTGCCTGCAAGCCCTACCCCAAGAAGTGTCGGAGCGCCCTGGTCTATGCCCGCTCGCGCAAGGGCACGCAGGGGACCGAGTACAACAGTGACTGGAAGCGCGCCGAGCGGCAGCAGGAGATGGTCCGCGCGGCGGTCAAGAACATCATCGATGACGGCGCCGGCATCGAGCTGGTGGGCCGGCTGCTGAGGGTGCGCGACAAGATCGACACCAACATCCCCAAGACCGTCGAGGCTGCCGGTCAGCTGTATGCCATGTTCGAGGACATGAAGCTGCGCCGGACGCACATGAAGGTCCTGGCACCGGCGACGTGGGGCTATCTGGCAGCCGACGGCTCGGTGCGCCCCAACACCGCCCGCATCCGCCAGCTCGTGGACAAGCAGTTCTACAAGGTGCGCTAGAGCAACAAGACGGCGACGGTCGGAACAGCGCTCGGACGAGGCCGCTCAGCAGGCGGCAATCAGGATGAGGTTGTCCAATCTCAGCCTTGGTGGGCACACGTACCCTGTAGAGGACCGGAAGAGGTCCGGTCCCTCCGATGGTCAGAGATGACGACCGGTCCAAGGGATGTGGGGCATGGACCAAGACCTCGTGGTGCGAGCGCAACAGGGGGACCAGCGAGCGTTCGAGTCGCTGACCGTTGTCCACCATGCGCGCTTGTTCCGGGTCGCCAACTGTCTTCTGCGTGACCGTGGTCTTGCGGAGGACGCGACCCAACAGGCGTTCCTCGAGATATGGCAGGACCTGCGTCGCCTGCGCGACCCATCGAAGTTCGCGGGCTGGTCCTACCGACTCCTCGTCCGTGCCTGCTACGCGGAGGGCAGGCGTCAGCCAGCCTGGGTGTCCAGCGCGGGAGTACCGGCAGCACAGGAACCGAGGGCTACAGACGACTATGACGCGGTCCTCGATCGTGACGCACTCGAACGTGGCTTCGCTCGATTGCCGATGGACCACCGAGCAGTGCTCGTTCTTCGCTACCTGCTCGATATGACCCCGGCGGAGGTCGCTGGGACGCTGGGCATCTCTCGATGGAACGTCTACGCCCGCCTGCGGCGGGCCGAGGATGCCATGCGGGCGGCACTCAGCGCCGATGCCCGGGCGACGACCACGTCACGGGTCCGCGAGGAGGCTTTGAGATGAAGCAGCAGCCGATGGGACCCATCCTCGGGCCGTGGTTCAGGGGCATGGACACGACACCGCCCGATGCGCGGGAGTGCGCCCGAGAGGTGATGGCGAGCCTGCCCGAGGTCCAACAGCGTGGTCGCTGGTGGCCGCCGGAGGCATTCGACCGTCCTGCTTCCATCCCCGCCACAGATGGGCCTCAGCACGCAAGGGGGTTCACGGTGTTCTCCGTAGTCAAGTTCATCGCCGCGACCGCCATCGTGGCGCTGTTCGGCGGCTTCCTGCTCGCGGGCATCCTCTCCACCCAGCCAAGCGACGAGCCGACCCCGGCGGCGGTGACCGAGTCTCCCTCGCCGATGACGACCGAGGAGTTGCTCACGGGCATGGTGACCGAGGAAGTCGAGCCGGGTGTCTACCGGGTCATCAATGACGGGGTGCGCGACCTCTCGTATCCGCTTGGTGGCTGGGGCTACTCCGGCTTCATGGTGGACGTCACCCCGGACGGTCGCGTCTGGATGTCGGTCGATGAGGGCGACCACGGCCTGTTCCGCCTCGGCGAGGCACCAGTATTCGAGGACCCCTGGGACCAACTTCGCTCGCGAGAGGTCGCCCCTGATGGCTCGTTCTGGGCCATCGGCGATGACACGGACGGCCGTAGCGGCATCTTCTCGTTCGATGGCGAGAGATGGACTGAGCGGGCGACCACGACCGACCACTTGTCCGCGTTGGCCGTCGGACCCGACGGCACGGTCTGGGTGTTGGCGATAGACGGGGACAACGACGGGACCGTCCTCCTGCGGCTCGAAGACGACGGCTCTCTCACGACCATCGAGGACTGGGCCGATGTCTACGACGGTGGCGCGAACTGGCTCCAACTGGCAGTGTCACCCGACGGCGACGTATGGCTCGTCGGGGGGGCTACCCAGGGGTCCGAACTGCTGTTGCGCTTCGATGGCGAGGGATGGGAAGCCATCGCAGGTCCCGAGGGATGGCGCCCCGGCATATTGGGCCGGTACATCGACGTCGATGCGGACGGCACGCTGTGGGTGAAGGCCAACGCTGCGGTCGGACTCGCCCGCTTCGATGACCCGGGCTGGACCATGTCCACGCAGGCCGACGGCGTCGAGCCGTGGAGTGAAGCGAGCTACTTCGACACGGACCTGCTCAACGTCGCCGCCGACGGCAGCCTCTGGCTCCTCAGCAGCCCGACCGGCCCGCTCGGTCAGGGCTGCGGCGGCGTGTCGCATTACGACGGCACGACGTGGACCTCGTATCTGGTGGAGACCTGCATGCACGACTTCGCCATCGCTCCCGACGGCAGCGTCTGGCTGGGGGCCGATGACATGGCCAGTCCGCTCCACCTCTACGTCATCAGCCCCGAGGCCGTGGCGGCCAGCGAAGCCGAGGTCAACGGGCCACCTTCGGGAGAGGAGCCGCCCGACTCCGAGGAGGCACCCACGACGACCGAGGAGTTGCTCTCTGGCATGGCCACGGACGAAGTCGAGCCGGGGGTTCTGCGGGTCGTCAACGACGGCGTGCGGGACCTCTCGTATCCGCTCGGCGGCTGGGACATCACCGGCTTCCTGGTGGACGTCACCCCGGACGGCAGCGTCTGGATGTCGGTCGATGAGGGCGACCACGGCCTGTTCCGCCTCGGCGAGGACCCGGTGTTCGAGGACGTCACGGTCTGGCCTTTGCACCGAGAGGTCGCACCCGACGGCTCGCTCTGGGGCATCGGCGATACCCCGGACGACCGGACCGGCATCTTCTCGTTCGATGGCGAGGGATGGACGCAGCGAGCGACCACGACCAGTGACCCCAGTGCATTGGCCGTCGGACCTGACGGCACGGTCTGGGCGGCCTCAGAGACCGCGCTCCTCCGGCTCGAAGACGACGGTTCTCTCACGACCTTCGACTGGTCCGATGTCTACGGTGGCGACGCACGCTGGCTCGAACTGGCGGTGACGTCCGACGGCGATGTGTGGCTCGTCGGCACGCGCAGCGGTAGCCCCTCCGGGGGCGAACTGCTGTTGCGCTTCGATGGCGAGGGATGGGAAGCCATTCCGGGTCCCATCCCGGGTCCGGAGGGATGGGTCCCGGGCCGGGGCCGGGGCCTCCTCGAGGCAGGTGCGGATGGCACGCTGTGGGTGAAGGCCAGCCACACGAGCGTCGCCCGCTTCGATGACCCGGGCTGGACGACGTTCACGGAGGCCGACGGCGTCCAGCCGTGGGGCGTACCGGACGACATCTTCACGAACGTGCTCGAGGTCGCCCCCGACGGCAGCCTCTGGCTGATCGGCCTCCAGACCGACGAACCAGAGGACTGCTGCGGCGTGTCGCACTACGACGGCACGACGTGGACCCCCTATCTGGTTGGGTCCCTGGTCCACGACTTCGCGGTCGCTCCTGACGGCAGCCTCTGGCTGGGGGCCCACGACATCCTTGGGAGCAAGACGCTCCACGCCTACGTCATCACCCCAGAGGCCGTGGCGGCCATCGAGTAGCGAAGGGGGTACATGTGTTCATGGACACCGGCGGGACGATGGCGGGTAGCGCGAGGCTGCGACACACGGCCCACCACCATGGCCGCCTTGGACCGCGCCGAGCCACTGGAGGATCCGGCCCACGCACAAAGGGGACCCTCATGCGTACGACGCGAACGTCGCTGCTCGTCGCTGCCATCACAAGCGGCCTACTGACAGGCTCGCTTGTCGGGGTCGCGGCGCAGGACGAGACAGACGCCCTGCGACTCCTCACCGAAGAGGTGGAACCCGGCGTCGAGCGCATCATCAGCGATGGCGTCGGCCACGACCTCGACGAGACCCACCCCGATAACCGCCTTGACACCGACGGCATCGCCGTCGCGCCCGATGGGACCGTGTGGCTCACGACCACGAACCACGGCGACGACAACACCTACCCCAGCAGTGCGTTCATCTGGGCTCTCGGCCAGCCGGGTGGATACACCCACGAGCATGGGCTGCCCGTCGACACGCCCATTCCCGACCTCGTCACCTTGGCTGACGGCACGCTGCTCGCCGTCGGGTACCACGGGGTTTCCCGCCTCGCCGGCGACCGGTTCGTGCCCGACGACTGGTTCGTGCTGTACGCGGAAGATGCCCGATTGTTCCCGGAACTTCAGGTCGCGGGACCGGAAGGCGAAGGCTCGCGCATCCTCGAGGTGCCCGACCGAGGGATAGTGAGCGTGGGCGACTACTCCTGCTGGCGCGGGAGCGGACCCACCGGCTGGGGCGTCGGTGCGGCTGGCGTCACCTGTGCGGAGGCTGGGGAGGACGGCTCGACGCCGGGGGTACCGACCACGTACCTCGCGCGTACCTCCATCTACCAGATAGCCGCAGCGCCGGACGGATCGGTGTGGGCCGTGGGTGACTACGACTTCGGCCCCGGTGGTCTGTACCGCATCATGCCCGAGTCGCCTACCCAGTAGATCATCGCGCCGCCTCGGCTGGCGGCGGCTTGCTGACCGCGCGACAGTGTGGGGTAGCGTGACGCCATGTGGAGACTGCGGATGTGGCTGCCGGCGGCGGTCGTCTCGGCGCTGCCCTTCGGCACGCGGCCACAACCGTCGCCGAGGAGGATGACACCCAAGTCGGGCGTGACACACCATTCACCGGGACGCGGATAGGTCTGGTGCCCGACACGACCGACGAGGAGTGGTCGGTCGAAGATGCAGTCGGGCATGCCCGGGTCTACAGGCTGGAAGAGCAGGTCGAGTGGAGCGACCCGCGTTTGCCGACAACCAAGCAGACGTACTGAACTTCGACATGCACGACATCGGCGAGTTCCGGGAGCTGCCGATGACCGGCACGATCCTGCTTGAGGGTCCGAACGGCTTCTGGAGTGGTGAAACGACGGCCTTCTGCGATGCGGACGGCGACTGCCATGGGATGAACGTCGCACACGTCCATCCGGCTGTGCCATCCTCGCGGGGTGAGCGCCGCCAACTCGACCTCAAATCAGGAGCCGGGACCGCCGGACCTGGAGATCGCCCCCGAGTCCGTCGCCGATGCCCAGCTCGTCCGACGCCTGCAGCTGACGCGCCGAGTTCTGGCCGGCACACTGCTGGTCCTTGGACTGGTCACCGCTTGGTATCTCCACGACGACGGCGTGGGGTTCCCGGACATCGTCCTCGCCGTCGCCCTCGTGACGCTGGTGCTGGGCTTGTACGTCCGCCACGACACCACGCAGCAGTTGATGCGCAACCGCCTCGAGCGTGAGGCCAGCATCCGACGCATCGTCACCGGGCTCTCGCGCTCGGTGTCTGCCGACTCCGTCGTCGATACCGTCATCACCGACTTGCGTTCGGCCACCGATGCCGACCATGTGGTCGTGGCCAGAGTCCAGCCCAACGACGAGGTCGAGGTCACGCTCGTGGCCGCCCATGCCGATGCGCCCCCTTCCAAGACCGTGCTGCGGCCCGAGATCGATCGGGTCAGCGATGTCCCGCCCGACGATGAGGAGGAGGCCGAGCCCGTCCGGACCGACACGGTCGACGAGGCCGCGGCAGCTGCCGAGGAGATCGCCCGACGGGTGCGCTCCGAGTACGGACTGCCGCAGACGATGGCCACGCCCCTGGTGGCCGATCGCCGTTTCCTGGGCGCGTTGCTGCTCGCGCGTCGCGGCAAGGAGGCCTGGAGCGACGGTGACATCCGGCTGCTGAACTGGGCCGCCAACGAGGTCGCCACGGCCTTCGCCCGCACCTATGCGCTCGAGGCCGCGGAGCGTGGCGCGAAGATCGACGTGCTCACGCGGCTGCCCAACCGACGCTACTTCGACGAGGCGCTCGCCATCGAGAGCCCGCGCCGTCGAGCCAACGACAGCATCGGCATCCTGATGATCGACATCGACCACTTCAAGCTCATCAACGACCGCTTCGGGCACAGCACCGGCGACCAGGTCCTGCGCGGCGTGGCCGGAGCCATCACCGGCGCCGTCCGTGACGAGGACACGCCGGCCCGCTACGGCGGCGAGGAGTTCGCGGTGCTGCTGCGACGCACCGAGGAGGAGCAGGCGGTCGAGGTCGCCGAGCGCATCCGCCGCGCCGTGGTCAAGCTGCATCCGGCCTCCCTCGGCATCACCGAGCCGGTGACGGTCTCCGTCGGTGTAGCCGTGGCGGGCCCGGGCGGCCTGCCGGTGACGAAGCTCGTCGAGCGCGCGGACGGCGCCCTCTACCGCGCCAAGCGTCAAGGTCGCGATCGCGTCGTCACGGCTTAGCGGATGCCGCGCGAACGCACCGGACCCCTCGAGCCGACCGACCCCGCTGCGACGCTGACGAACGCCCGCATCTCGGCCGTGCTCGTCGAGATCGCCGATCTGTTGGAGGTCAAGGGCGCGTCGTCATTCAAGGTCGGCGCGTACCGGCGAGCCGCGGACTCGGTCGCACGTTCGAGTGTCGACGTGGCAGCGGCCTATCGCGAGGGTGACCCGCCCAGGTTGCGCGGTGTCGGCGGCAGCATCGGTGAGCGCATCGAGGAGCTGACAACGACCGGGCAGCTGGCGTACCACGAAGCACTCCGTGCGGAGGTCCCCCCGACCCTCCTCGAGATGCTGGCCATCCCCGGGGTCGGGCCCAAGACCGCCGGCGAGGTCTGGCGCACGCTCGGGATCGCCACGCTGCCGGAGCTTGAGCGAGCGGCTCGCGACGGTCGGCTGCGCGAAGTGCGCGGGGTCAGCGCCAAGACCGAGCAGCACATCATCGATGGCATCGAGGAGCTCGAGAAGCGCCCGCCGCGCCGCATGCGCATCGACGAGGCCCATGCCCTCGCCGATCGGGTCGTGGCCTTGGTCGCGGAGCTGCCGGGCGTAGAGGCGGCCGTAGCCGCGGGGTCGGTGCGGCGCTGGCGTGAGACCGTCGGCGACCTCGATATCCTCGTCGAGACCGAGGACCCGGGCGCCGTGCTCGAGGCCCTGCGAGCCCTGCCCGTGGTCGAGGAGGTCGAGACCGGTGTCCGAGGTGGGGTCGATCGCTCGACGGTCCGGCTCACGGACGGCCCGCAGCTCGACATCATGGCCATGCCACCAGGCGCCACCGGCAGCTACCTGGTCCACTTCACCGGATCGGCCCAACACAACGTGGCGCTGCGCCATCGCGCCCGCGAGCGTGGCTGGTCGCTGTCGGAGCGGGGGCTCGCACCGCTCGACGACGAGTCGGCCGATGCCATGTCGTTCGCGACCGAGTCCGACCTCTACGCCTTCCTCGAGCTGGCCGAGATCCCGCCGGAGCTGCGCGAAGGCCGAGGTGAGGTCGAGGCTGCCGAGGCGGGCGAGCTGCCTCGTCTCATCGAACGCGCCGATCTGCGGGGTGATTGCCACAGCCACTCCCATTGGTCTGACGGGCGCGAGCCGCTCGAGGTCATGGTCGAGTCGGCGCGGGCGGCCGGTCGCGAGTATCAGGTGCTGACCGATCACTCGCAGAGCCTCGGCGTTGCCAACGGGCTGACGCCGGCGCGCGTCGAGGCGCAGCGGCGGGTCGTCGGCGAACTGAACGAGCGCTTCGCTGCCGAGGCCGCGGCAGGGGAGGTGCCCGACAGCGCGGACCCGGGCTTCCGGCTGCTCCACGGCACCGAGCTGGAGATCACGACCGACGGCAGGCTCGACTACTCCGATGCGCTGTTGGCGGCGTACGACGTGGTCGTGGCCTCGGTGCATGTCGGTCGGCGCCAGCCACGAGAGCAGCTGACGGCACGCTATGAAGCGGCCATGCGCAGCCCGCACGTCGACATCATCAGCCACCCATCGGGGCGGAAGATCGGCGTACGGCCGGACCTCGACCTCGACTGGGAGGCCTTCTACCGAACCGCGGCGGAGACGGGCACGCTGCTGGAGATCAACGGCAGTCCGGCGCGGCTCGACCTCGATGAGTCCCGCATCCGTGCCGCGATCGAGGCCGGCTGTCGCTTCGTCATCGACAGCGATGCCCACGAGCGCGCCGACTGGGCCCACCTCGACTGGGGCGTTGCCATCGCTCGCCGCGGCTGGGTCACGAAGGAGCTCGTGGCCAACACGCTGCCGCGCGACGAGTTCATGGCGCTCATGCGCGAGAAGCCCCACCGGTTCTAGTCAGCCGCTACCCACCGGAAGGGTCACCGGGCGAAGCAGCAGTCCGTGCTCCGCCAATCGACCCACGCCGAGGGTGAAACGACGAACGCTCCGCCGTTCTATCCGCCCCACGGGTGAGGCCGCGGAGTGCGAACGTATATCGGGACGCTGCTCCGTCGAGTGACCCGTCGGCAGGGTAGCCGCGCGCCGGTTCGCTGCTACGCTCGGCCGATGGAGGTGACGTATCAGTGGCGGGGGCGCTTCGAGGATGACGAGCTGAACCGGTTGCACGCAGAGGCCTTCGGGCATGACCTCTTCGATGACCACTGGGTCGAGCAGGTCGAGCGGTGGAGCCTGGGCTGGGTCGTCGCCCGAGACGAGAAGGGCCTCGTGGGGTTCGTCAATGTGCCTTGGGACGGAGCCTTCCATGCGTTCGTGATCGACCCGATGGTCGCGAGCAGAGCAGCCCGACAGAGCATCGGCACGCGGCTCATCGAGCGCGCGACAGCCGAGGCGCGTGCTGCCGGATGCGAGTGGTTGCACGTCGACTTCGACGGAGAGCTGTCGTCGTTCTACCTGGAGTCGTGTGGCTTCACGCCCACGAAGGCTGGTCTCATCGACCTGCGTTCCTGAGCCGCGAGCCCTCCGACGACGGGCGTTCGAGGGGAGGGATGGTACGATTCGCGTTCGCCAGTCGGTGGTGTACGGCCCTGCCCGGCACCCACCGACCGCCGCGGATCGCGCGGCCCCAGACCCCACGCCCCTGAGGAACGAATGAGCTTCGACCCGTTGACCGAGAACGACCCCACGGCACAGGCCCCGGCCCCGGCTGCCGCTTCGAGCGCCATCACCGCCAGCCGCCTGAAGCGACAGCTGGTCGATCAGGCCATCGATGCTGCCCGCAACGCCGACTGGGCCGGCGCCGTCGAGGTCAACGAGAGGATCCTCGAGAGCGGTCCCGACAGCGCTGCCGAAAACCGCACCGCCAAGGCCTACTGGGAGTTGGGTGAGCTCGGCAAGGCCCGTGAGCACTACCAGTCGGCGCTGGCCATCGACCCCACCAACCGCATCGCCGACCGCAATATCCATCGCCTGCGCATGCTCATGGTCGACGCCGGCTCGAAGACCGTTCCGGCCATGGAGGGCAGCAAGGCGCCCGTCGGCATCTTCGTGGAGGAGACCGGCAAGACCGGCTTCGCCCACCTCGTCGATCTCGCCAGTCCCAGCGACCTGGCACAGGTCAACCCCGGTGACTTCGTCGAGCTCAGCCCTTCCGGCCCACGCGTCGTGGCCAAGTCCAACGGCGTCAAGATCGGCGTCGTGGAGCCGCGCGTGGCGGCTCGCCTGCTGCGCCTGATGGCCGACGGCAACAAGTACGCTGCCGGTGTCACCAGCCTCGGCGACAAGGACGTCCGCATCATCATCCGCGAGACCTACCAGGACCCGTCCAACTACGGCATGGTCAGCTTCCCCACGGCGGCCAAGGTCTCCGACCTCCGTCCCTACACCAAGGGCACGCTGGTGCGCGAAGACGAGGCGCTCGAGGAAGAGCTGGAGTTCGACGAGGAGCCCGAGTCCCTCGAGGATGTCGGCTCGGTCCTGTCGGCCCAGACCCAGGCCGAGGAAGGCTTCCAGATCGAGGGCGAGGGTGAGCCGGATACCGACGACGGCGACGATGGCGACGACGACATCTCTCAGGCCGGCGAGGACGCCTGAACCTCCCGCCCCTGACTCCTCACGGGGCGCACTCCGACCCTGACTTCTGGCGTGCGCGGCACGCCGAACCGCCCGCTGCCGGTTCCGTCTTGCGCGGATAGACTCAGGACCGACGATGGCGGACCCGAAGAAGCCCTCCAAGACCACCGGCCGTGGGCCGCGCCTGCCCGCACTGGAGCGGCTGTCGCCCGTGCCCGACATGGCGCTGGTCGAGGCCGAGATCGCTGCGCGTACCAAGGCCGGTGACGTGGTGCTCGAACTGCACGGCCGAGGCGGCTGGATCACTCGTGGCGCCATCGACGCGTTGCGCCGCTCGTTCACCATCGAGACCACGGCGCTGACCCGGCTGGTCGCTGAGATCCTCTTGCGCCCGCCGGACCTGCGTCACTTCGACGCAGCGGTGTCAGGCATCGCCGTCGATGCTCGCGGTATGGAGGGCGGCCTGCGTGCCGCGATCGAAGCCAGCTACGCCTCTCGCTGCCCCGGCTGTGGCAACACCGTCACCGTCAGCGAGTTCGTGTGGAAGGCTGACGCCGAGGATCCGTCGCGCCGCAGCTTCAAGTGCTCGCGCTGTCGTGATAATCGGGCAGAGAGGCGGCCCATAGCGGTCGATCCCGATGACCTCTACCGCGCGCGCTCGGTCGATGCCGCCGCGGCTCGCGACTTCCTGCGCGGACGCTTCCCAGCGCCGGTGCCGGATCACCCCCTGCCCGACGAGCTGGTAGACCTCTATCCACCGCGTGCACAGGTCGCGCTCGCGGCCATCCTCGAGCGCATCGAGACCGAGCTGCGGTCGCCGTCGGTACAGGCTGCCCTCCGCCTGGCGCTCGTGCACATGGCGCTCTCGATCAGTCGCCTCAACGGCTACCCCGGCCGCGTGGCCTCGGTCCGCATCAGCGGCGGCCACGTTCGCGGCTCCAACTCCCGCCAGTGGCGGGAGCGCAACGTGTGGATGGCGTTCGAGGAGGGCGTCAAGGTGGTGCGCGCCTTCGTCCAGGCTATCGACGGGGGCGGCAGCCGCAACCCCGCGCGGGTGGGGCCGGACCTGGCAGCCCTGCTCGATGGCTCGGCCAACGTCGCTCTGCGCTTCGGCCTGCCACATGGCCGGGAGACCTTCGGGCCGCCGCCGCGACCGGGCACGGAGCCTGGGGCCCGACCGCGCGTGCGCCCCGGCGTGAAGCTCGTGCTGAGCCAGCCGCCCATCCACTGGTCGCCCGACACGCTGGCCTACGCCTACCTCGCCTCATCGCTTGCCATCGGCCCCGAGGGTGCCGCGACCCTGCCGCTCGCGAGCGTCTTCGGTGCCTCTGTGAAGGCCGAGTGGGCTCGTGACGCGGCCACCCTCCAACGCGCGCTCTCCGCCGTACAGCCGGTGTTGCTGCCCAACGCCCAGACCGTGATGTTGCTCGAGCGTGCCAGCCCGGAGGCGCTCGTGGCCACGGTCATCGGTGGTGTGGGTGCGGGCATGCGTGTCGACGATGCCGTGTTGGGGCTCAGCGAGGCCGGTCTCGAGGGCACGGTCCAGTTCGCCCTGCCCAAGGGCGACAGCAGTGGCCGGGATGTGGCCATCCAGTCCTCATCCGACCCGTCGGGCCCCTTCCAGATCTCGGCCGTCGAGAGCGCCATCGCGGACATCGCCGTGGCCGTCATGCAGCTGCGCGGGGAGCCGACCCGCTTCGAGCGCATCCTCACCGAGGTGCTTCTGGGCCTGGACCACCTGGGCCACCTGCGCCGGCTCGTGGGCACGCCGCGGTCGGTCGAACCAGAGGAGGAACCCGAGCGCGAGCCGGGCTACTTCGGCCTCGTCAGCGAGACGTCCCAGGGCGGCGCGCCGTCCGACGACGCCGACAGCGATACCGACGAGCCCGTGCAGCAGGACATCGACTGGGAGGACCGGGGACCCGCGAGCGACCCCGTCAAGCTCACGCTGGACATCATCCGCCGCGAACTGCACAAGCCTGACCATCCACGCCTCGCAGAGATCGATGACGACCTCTGGTGGCTGCGCGAGCCGCGAGACCTCGCCGCCGCCAAGCAGTCGCTGTCGGAACGCCTGGAGTGGAGCATCTTCAGCCTCCTCAGCACCAGCGGAGGCATCACACGCGCGGCCTTCGATGACCGGGTCGGCCGCCTGTTCCGCGGCCCCGAGACCGTCGATCCGGAGCTGGTACAGACGATCCTCGAGAGCTACCGATCGGCGGAGCCGTCCGAGGATGGGCTCATCCGCACCGACGAGGCGCTGCAGACGCGCTACGCCGAGCACGGCGAGATCGTGGGGCTGCTCACCGACTTCGCTCATCGCGCCGGCATGCGGGCCTGGATCACCGAGCGGGAGCAGCGTCGCCGCTATGGCTCGGTTCGGCTCGGTGACCTGCTCAGCGATCCCGAACAACGGGTCTACCTGCCGCTCGTGGCGCCCGGCCCTCAGGAGGTCCTCGAGGAGCTCGACTGCATCTGGTACGTGCGCGGAAAGGGCGCTTTCCTGATCGATGTCGAGTGGCAGGCCGCCCTCGATGAGGCCATCCTCAAACGCGGCCCCCGGATCGACACCACGGACAACGTGGTCCGCTTCCTGGTCATCCCCGATGAGCGCACAGAGCTGCTCCGCCTGCGGCTCGACCGATCCCCGGTGCTGCGCCGGAGGATGGATACCGACAACTGGCATATCCTCAAGTGGAGCCATGTGCGCCGCCTGCGGGCGAGTCCCCGCGCCGATCTCTCGGTCCTGAGCCCCCTGTTGGGGCTCGATCCCGAGGTCGAGCGCGACGAAGACCAGATTCCCATGTTCGAGGCCTGACCCCCCAGCCTCGTCTGCCACCGTTTCGGAGCAACCTCGTGTCCATCGACCAGTCCGCTGTCACGCCCGTCCACGCCTTCGCCGATCGTGCTTGGGAGCAGTTCCTCGAGCTGAACCCAGTGATGGCCACGGTCCAGGGCGACGACCGTTGGGACGACCAGCTGGATGACCCCGGTCCGGATGGCCGTGCCGCCACGCTCGCGGTGCTCGATGGCTGGGAAGCCGAGATGGACGGCTTCGCCGGTCTCGAGCTGTCGGTCGAGGACCAGGTCACGCTGGGCACCATCGAGTTCGTCATCCGCCGCATCCGCGAGGGCCATGCGCTGCGGCTGTGGCACTTCGAAGCCATGGATGCCCTCGACGGGCCACAGGCGTTCGTCGCCGACCTGGCGCGGCTGCAGCGTGGCGACGACCCCCAGAAGATGCGAAAGCTGCTCGCGCGGCTGGAGGCGTACCCGGCCTGGATGGCCGCCCATCGGGCCAACCTGGCCGAGGGCGTGGAGGTCGGACGCACGGCGGCCCCGGCCGTGGTCGAACGTTGCCTGACCCAGACGCAACGACTCGTCGAGACACCCGCCGATCAGCACCCCATCGTGCTCGTCCACGCCGATGTCGAGGACGAGGCGCGCGCCGCGCTCGTGGCGGCCGTCGAGTCGCACGTCCTGCCCGCCCTGCGCGCCTGGCTGGAGATGCTCGAGGACTACGCGCCGCACGTCCGCTCGGGCGACGGTATCGGGCACCTCGCCGACGGCGACGAGCTCTATCGCCACTACATCCGATCGTGGACCACCGTCGTCGAGGACCCCGAGGCCGTCCATGATTACGGGCTGGAGCGGCTCGAGGATATCGACCGCCAGGAGACGGAGATCGCTGAACGACTCGGCTTCGAGGACGTGGGCGCGCTGCGAGCTCACCTCGAGACCGCACCTGAGAACCACGTCACCGATCCGGCCGAGATGGTGGTGCTGGCCAAGGAGTTGGTGGCCCGCGCCGAGGCGGAGGCGCCTCGCTGGTTCGGTCGCCTGCCCCGTGAGGGGTGCGAGGTCCTCGCCGTCGAGCCCCATGCCGAGCAGGAATCGCCGCCCGCGTTCTACATGATGCCCAGCGCCGACGGTAGCCGGAAGGGCATGTACTTCATCAACACGTATGATCCGGCCTCGCGGCATCTGCACCGCATGGCCGGCATCGCCTTCCACGAGGCGGTCCCTGGCCACCATTTCCAGCTCGCGATCGAGCAGGAGCTCGAGGGACTGCCGGACTTCCGTCTTTTCGGGGCACGCATGGCTGCTGGCTCGTTCATCGAAGGCTGGGGCCTCTACACCGAGGAGCTGGCCCACGAGATGGG
This sequence comes from uncultured Chloroflexia bacterium, assembly GCA_963752475.1. Taxonomy (GTDB): domain Bacteria; phylum Chloroflexota; class Limnocylindria; order Limnocylindrales; family CSP1-4; genus JAFMJV01. Next base: position 599,887 of record CAVVYR010000006.1, read on the forward strand.
GCTCTACCGCACGCCGATCGAGCGTTTCGGGGCCCTCGAACTCGATGCCTGGCGGGCTGCTCGTCTCGTCGTCGACACCGGCATCCACGCGTTCGGCTGGACCCGGCAGCAGTCCATCGACGTGCTCGTGGAGCGGGCGGGCCTGAGCCAGCTGGAGGCCGAGACGGAGACCGACCGCTACATCGGCTGGCCCGGCCAGGCGCTCACGTACTACATCGGCAAGCGCGAGATCCTCAGCCTGCGAGCCCTGCTCGAGGAACGAGACGGCGATCGCTTCGACCACCGTGCGTTCCATGACCAGGTCATCGGCCACGGCTCCCTGCCCCTGACCGTGCTGCGCGAGCAGCTGCCCGGGTGGGTCGTGCCCAAGGCCGGCTGAGCTGCCGACGGACAACCAGACAATTCACAAGAGGGGAGCACCACTTGACTAGGACGCCCGTCTATCGGTTCGCCGACGAAGCCTGGACGCAGTACCTGGAGCAGAACCCGATGTGGGCCACCGTCCAGGGCATCGAGGCCTGGGATGACCGACTCGACGACCCGTCGGCTGCCGGACGCGAGGCCTCGATGGCGCTCGTCGAGCGCTGGGCCGTCCGGGTCGATGAGCTCTCGGCCGCTGAGCTGTCGGTGGAGGATACGGTCACGCTCGGCCTGATGCGGGCGGTGATCTCCCGCTTCCGTGGCGCACACGAGCTGCGCCTGTGGGAACTGGAGGCGCTGGACCAGATCGGCGGACCCCAGTCGCTGGTGGGTGAGTTGGCCCGGTTCTGCCGGACCGACACGCCCGAGCGGTTCGACAACCTGCTCAAGCGGCTGGCCGCCTACCCCGAATGGATGGCCGCGCATCGAGCCAACGTGGAAGAGGGTCTGGCCTCAGGGCGCACGGCGCCGGCCGCGGTCGTCGCGCGCTGCATCGAGCAGACGCGGGAGCTGGCCAAGACGCCGCCTGCGGACTCGCCGCTGATGACGGCCAACGCCGATCTGTCCGAGGAGCAGGCGGCGCAGCTGTTGGCCTCGATCGAGGCCAACGTACAACCGGCCCTGGCCGACTGGCTCGAGCTGCTCGAGTCGTATGCGGAGCACGTGCGTGCCGGCGACGGCGTCTGTCACCTGCCCGATGGTGAGGCGGTCTATGGCCACGCCATCCGCAGCTACACCAACCTCGACGAGGACCCCCAGGCCATCCACGACTACGGCCTCGCGCGACTCGACGAGATCGAGGCGGCCGAGGCCTCGATCGCCCGCGAGCTGGGCCAGGAGAGCGTGGCCGCGCTGCGCGTCTTCCTCGACAGCGACCCGGCGAACCACGCCGACACCCCCGAGGAGATGGTGGCCCTGGCCCGGCAGTGGATCGAGCGCGCCGAGGTCGAGGCACCCAAGTGGTTCGGCAACCCACCCGAGGAGCGCTGCGAGGTGCAGGCTGTCGAGGCCCATGCCGAGAAGAGTGCCCCGGCCGGGTTCTACTACCCGCCGGCGGACGACGGCAGTCGTCCCGGCCTGTACTTCCTCAACACCTACGACCCCTCGTCCCGACCGCTGCACCAGGTCGTGCCCATGACCTACCACGAAGCGGTCCCGGGTCACCACTTCCAGCTCACCACCGAGCGACACCTCGACGACCTGCCGGCCTTCCGCGTCCATGGCGCGCTGCTCGCGTGTGGCGCGTACGTGGAGGGCTGGGCCCTCTACTCGGAGCGACTGGCGGCCGAGATGGGGCTCTATCGCACGCCGCTCGAGCGCTTCGGCGCCTGGGAGTCGGAGGCGCATCGGGCGGCGCGGCTGGTGGTCGACACCGGCATGCACGCATTCGGCTGGACCCGGCAGCAGTCCATCGACGTGCTCAAGGAGCGCGCGGGCCTCTCACAGTTGGAGGCCGAGATCGAGACCGACCGCTACCTCGCCTGGCCGGGACAGGCGCTGAGCTACATGATGGGTCAGCGCGAGATCATGAACCTGCGAGCCGGGCTCGAGGAGCGCGACGGCGATCGCTTCGACCACCAGGCCTTCCACGATGAGGTCATCGGCCACGGCTCGCTGCCGCTCGACGTGTTGCGTGAGCACCTTCCGGGATGGGTACCACCCAAGGCCGGCTGACAGCCCGACCCGATCCGCGGCCATCGGGGCCGCTGCACTCCCGCCCACCGGGCATCAGCCGGACGAGGAGGACGACCTCGCCCCGTGCTCATCATCCTCGCGCTCGGTCGTGCAATCGTCGGTCGACGCCTCGGGCGGCAGGGAGGCCGGTGGCCTGCAGTACACCTCCCAGCAGCTCGGCTCATCCGTGGGCGTGGAGCTCGTCGGTGCCGTCGTCACCGCGGGCCTGGCCGCCGGCTTCGTGTCCATCGTCAGCGACGACGAGCGCATCCCCACCCAGGTCGTGGCGGCCGTCACGATCGAGATGAGCGACGGTGCGGAGATGGTCGCAGCCGACGAACTGGCAGTCGCGTTGGAGGACACGGATCTGGACCAGGAGATCCAGGCCGCGCTGGTGGAGGACTACCAGAAGGCCCAGCTCCAGGCGCTGCGCACCGGCTTGGTCGTCTCCGCCATCGTCGCGTTCGTGGCCTTGATGTACACGCGCGAGCTGCCATCCCGGCGGCCGGAGCCCGGGCAGCCTCCGGTGGCGGAGGATGACCAGTCAGTCGAGTCGGCCGATGCTCACGCCGCTGCCGACCGCGCGGAGGCTTCCAGGGCGGAGGAGGGGGCCGAGCCGAACGGGCTCTGACCGAGGCGTCAGGTTCGGCACTGGCCTAGCGTCAGCCCTCGCGACGATCTCGGAGCGCGAGGGTGCGGAGGCCTGCGAGCTCGTTGCTCGAGATCGTCACGAACCGATGCGGCATGTCGCTCTCGCCTTCGACGAGCATGCGCAGCAGGAAGGCATCGCCCTGGTCGACGATCAGCACGTGCGAGCCCCCGGCACGGACGATGTAGCGCCCAAGCAGCCGGAAGGCCTCCTCGTTGCGGTTGGCCCGGTGTCGCGTGCCGCGGTGTCCGCTCCCCATGGAGGACGCCTCGGCGACTCCAGCGTCGCTGAAGTGCGTCTCGATGACCCGGTAGCGGCGGTCGGTGCCCGCCTCGAGGATGTCGCCTTCGTAGCGCAAGGCCGTGACCCCGAAGCCAGACGACAGCTCCACCACCATCACGTCGCTGAGGGTGCCCTCGTCGAAGACCAGGCCGAGCGAGCGCAGCGCTTGTTCGTAGTCTCGCCTCGGCTTCCCCCTTCGCTGCTCACGCCGCCCCCAGTTCGTCGAGCGCCTCGCCCAGCCGTTCGATCTCCTCGGGCGTGTTGTAGTGGCCGAGGCTGGCGCGCACGGTGCCGCCGGTCTCCGAGAGCCCCAGCGCCTTGTGCAGCTCATAGGCGTAGTGGTCGCCGTTGCGCACGTAGATGCCGCGCTCGCCGAGCGTTCGCGCCACGTCTACGGGTCTGTGGCCGGCGAGCGTGAAGGCCACCGTCGGGCAGCGCTCCGAACCGCGGGCAGGATCGGTGATGCCGTACACGGTGATGCCCTTGACCGCGCTCACGCGTTCCAGCAGTTGCCGCCCCAGGCTCGACTCGTAGCGCCGGATGGCCGAGAGCGCCGCCAGCAGGCGTGAGCGGCGGAACTCGTCGTCGTGCCCCGGCAGTCCGGGAGCGCCGCCCTGGGTGATGCCGACCTTCTCGAGGTAGCGCATCGTGCCTCCCAGCCCGGCTAGTAGCTCGAAGGGCTTGGTGCCGGTCTCGAAGCGGCCGGGGATGGCCTCGCCCGCGGGGCGTACATGGAACGGCGGCAGCGACTCCAGCAACGCCCGACGGCCCCAGAGCACGCCCAGGTGCGGCCCGTAGAACTTGTACGGCGAGCACACGAGGTAGTCGGCGCCAAGGGCCTCGACGTCGGTCGCGAGATGCGGCACCGCGGCCACGGCGTCGACGAAGAGCTGCGCATCGACGGATCGCGCCAGATTGGCGATCTGCGGGACGGGGTTGATGGTGCCGGTGCCGTTGGACACGAGGCCCACCGCCACGAGCTTCGTCCGTGGACCGACCACCTGCTCGAGCTCGTCCAGGTCAAGGGTCTGATCATCGGGCCGGAGGCCCACCCAGCGCACCGCCAGACCGTGAGCTTCGGCGACGGCCAGCCAGGGCGCGACGTTCGCGTCGTGGTCGCCACGCGTGACCACGATCTCGTCGCCCGGCTGCATCGAGGCCCCGATGGCACGGCTGATGGCGAAGACGATGGTGGTCATGTTGGGACCGAAGCTGATCTCATCGGGATCGGTCGCGCCGAGCAGGTCGGCCGTGGCTCGTCGTACCTCGGCCACGAGCTCGTCGGTCTCGATGCTGGGTGCGTTGGGCACGCCATGGTTGGCGTTGCTCGCGAGGTAGTAGTCGTTGATGGAGCGCAGGCAGGTGTCCACGACCTGCGTGCCGGCGGCATTGTCGAGCCACACGGCGGGCCGGTCGTCCGGGCCCGGGCGGCGCAGGGCAGGGAAGCGGTAGCGGACGGAGTCGATATCCCAGTCGGTCATGGCCCGAGTGTAGAGCGCCGCGCGGTCGTTCTCCGGACGCTGGCTGTGTTCGGCACCACGCTCATCACACGACGTGTCTGATACGTACGTGGCAGGGACGCGCCCATGGCCGGCACGGCACCACACCGCTAGGGCGCAGCGCTCGTTGCATCGGTCGAAGCCGTCGCGTCTGCCCGGAAGCCAGTCAGGCTAGCGCTGCGTCCCCTCTTCGGTCTCATCGGCAGGGCTATCGGCCTCGAGCTCGAGCGCCTCCCTCGCCTCCAGTGCCTCGTCGGCCCCATCGTTGCTCGAAGCCCGCTGCGCATCCGTCGCTGCCCAGGCCTCGCGAAGGGCATCGACGGCGATCCGTTCGGAGGGGTACATGCCGGTGGGGCCAAGGCGCTCGACGAGGTCGACCTTGCGCATGCGGTCGCGCACGTTGCCCTTGGCATGGACGATCACCAGCTGCGATCCGCGCGACTCCAGCGTGCCAGCCAGCTCGTACAGGGCATCAGAGGTCGTCACGTCCAGCTCGTTCGTGGCCTCGATATCGAGCAGCACCGCTCGAGGCATCTTCTCCATGCCATCGACGGTCCGGGTCACGAGGTCGGTTACGGCCGTCGAGTTGAAGTAGTACAGCGGGGTGTCGAGACGGAGGATGAGCATGTCCTCGAGCTCCTCGGCCTCCGGGTTGCGCTCGACGTCGACGAACCGGGCCAAGGGCTCAGGTTGTCGTCCGAGCCTGGCGACCGCCGGCTTGCTGGCCGAGTAGAGCAGGATCACGACCGAGACGAGGGCCGCGATGAGCAGGCCGAAGAGGACGTCGGTGATGAGCACGCCGAAGGTGGCGATGGCCGCGACCAGCGCATCAGTGCGGCGCCAGGCGATGTAGCGCTGCCACTCCCGGATGTCGACGAGGTTGATGACCGCGGTGATGATGACCGCCGCCAGGATGACCTGGGGCAGGTCCTCGAACATCCAGGCCAGCAGGACGATGGTGAGCAACATGCCACCGGCGGTGACCAGCGAGGACAACTGCGTCCTGTTGCCGGCCGCCTCGCCCGTAGCCATCGAGCTCACGCTGTTGTCGACGGCGAAGCCACCCATGGCGCCGCTCGCGAGGTTGCTCCCGCCGAGTGCGATGAGTTCCTGGTCGGCATCGATGTGATAGCGGTGGCGGTTGGCGAAGGCGCGACCGGCCGCGAGCGACTCGCCCAGCGCCAGGAACATCACGCCTGCCGCGCCAGTGGCCAGGTAGGCGATGTCGCTGAGACCGACCTCGGGGATCGACGGCGCCGACAGGCCGGCGGTGATCTCGCCCACGACCGCGAGCCCGTCGCTCTCGAGGTCGAGGCCGGCCGAGACCAACGTGGCGCCGGCGACGGCGATGAGCGGGCCGGGGATGCGCCGGTCGATCCGACGCAAGCCGATGATCAGGACCATGGCCACGACACCGATGACGAGCCCCGGTACGTACGTATCGGGCAACCCTTCGAGGAAGCTCACGACCTGGTCGAAGAAGTTGCCGTCGCCGCCTTCGATCCCGAAGAGCTTGGGCAACTGGCCGATGGCGATGGTCATGGCCAGACCGACGATGAAGCCGGTGATCACGGGCTTGGCCAGGAACTCGGCCAGGAAGCCGAGGCGAAGCACGCCCGCCGCCACGAGCATGGCGCCCACGAGGATGGCCAACATCGCGGTCATGGCGATGTAGGTGGCCGTGTCGCCACCTGCTGCCGGCGCCACCACGGACGCTGACATGACGGCCATCGTCGAGCTGGTCGTGACCTTAGCGTGCCGACTCGTGCCGAGGATGGCGTACGCGGTCAAACCGGCCGTGGCCGTGACCAGACCGACGCTCGCCGGCACGCCGGCGAGCTCGGCATAGGCCAGCGCCACCGGCACCATCACGGCCCAGGACGTGATCCCCGAGACGACGTCCTTGCCCAGGAGCTCACGGGGGTAGGCGGGCAGCCACTGCGTGATGGGCACGTAGCGATGGAGGACGGACTTCACCCTTTGATGGTATCGGTCGCCGTCGGGTGGCTGCCGCCCGCCCCTGCCGAGAGGCCTCGTTGGCATTCATCCACCTTGCGTTGTGCTGCCGCCATTCAGCCGATCGCTGTTTCGTCTTGCGCTGCCGGGCGTTTGGTCCCCGCCACCGCGACCGCGGCCCGGCCGCGGAGGCTGCTGCGCCCGCAGATGCCGGCGGCGACATGATGGCGCAGCTCAACCAGCTGGCCCAACTGCACAGCGCCGGCGTACTCGACGACGCTGAGTTCGCCGCCGCCAAGGCCAAGCTGCTTTCGTAGTCCGCTTGCCTGGCCACGGTCAGGTCATCGAAGATAGAGCCGCCGGGCGCTTCGCCCGGTGGCTTTTCGTGTCGGGTCGAGAGGGGAGCGGATGGCAGACATCGACCAGCCCATCGACGGGGTCGACTGGGGCAGACAGCAGGACAACGCTGAGGTCCTGCTGTCGCCGGCCTGGGAGGTCTTCATCCTGGGCGTCTCGATCCTAAGCGTGCTCAACCTGCTGCTGGTCGGCCTTGTCCGGAGCCCGGATATCGACCAGGTCTTCGTCATCATGGACTCGCTCCTGACGCTGGTCTTCCTGCTCGACCTCTTGCGACGCCTCGTCGTAGCGCAGGACCGCCGTCGATACCTGACGAAGGGCTACGGCTGGGTCGATGTCATCGCTGTCTTCCCGGTCCTCCGCATCCTGCGGGTGCTGCGCATCGTGCGCATGATCCGCGTCATGCGGCGCCTGGGTGGCCCTCTCCAGGCCTTCAAGGCGTTCTTCTCCAATCGCGCAGCCGGCGGTCTGCTGTCCGTCCTGCTGGTGGCCATCCTCGTGCTCGAGTTCGGCTCGCTGGCCATCCTCTCGGTCGAGCGGGGCCAACCCGAGTCCAACATCCACACCGCCTCGGACGCGGCCTGGTACCTGCTGGTGACGATGTCGACCGTGGGCTACGGCGACCACTACCCGGTCACCGATGCGGGCCGCATCATCGGCTCGCTCATCATCGTCGTGGGCGTGGGCGTCTTCGGCACGCTGACCGGCTTCCTGGCCAATGCCTTCCTGGCACCGCGGGAGGCCGTGGCCGCCGTCGAGGCGCCAGCTGGTGAGCGACGCCCCTTCGGCGATGACGTTGCTGAGGATGACGAGGAGTCGAGCGAGCAGCCTTCATACCAATCGGACGATGACGCCGCTTGCGCGAGGCGAGTAGCATCGCCACACGCAGCGGAGGGAGATCATGATCCTGCTCGGGTGTCTGTTGGCCTTCAGTATCGCGGTCGCGCCACGAGTGGTGCTGGTGCTGGCCTGGATCTTTGGTGACTACTGGGACCTCGTATGGGGCGGTGACTGGGTGATGCCTCTGCTGGGCATCCTCTTCCTGCCCTTCACGACCATCATGTACATGCTGGTGTGGACGCCGACCATCGGCGGCGGCAACGGCGTCGAGGGTTGGGACTGGATGTGGATCCTGCTGGGCCTGATCCTGGATCTGTCCAAGTGGGCCGGCCTCTGGGGCAACCGCAACCAGGCGACCGAAACGGCACAGCGCTACTACCCGTCCAGCGCTCCCCGCTATGGCAGCACTGGCGGTACCGGTGCGGCCATCTCCTCCGGCCAGCTTCCGCCCAGCACCTCGCCCACGGCCGACGACAGCGGGACCGACCCCATGGGCGCGAATACGCCGCCAGAGATCCCAGGCGACGACAAGCCGGGCGGTTGACCGCGCCGGCTCAGCCGGCACCATGGCTCACACCGGACGCGCGGCCTCACGCGAGGTCGCGCGTTCGCCTATCCTGCGGCCGTCGATGCCGCGTCCCCCGTGAGCACGACGAGTGGAGGAGGAGCCACGTGAGCGACGAGCAACGCCCTGCAGCCGGCGGACCGGAGATCGAGAACCTGATGGCGGAGGGACGCTCGTTCCCGCCGAGCCCGGAGTTCATGGCGCAGGCCAACGCCGGCCCCGATCTCTACGTCACCGCCGAGGAGGACTATCAGACCTTCTGGGCCGAGCTCGCGGAGCAGAAGCTCGACTGGTTCGAGCCCTTCACCAACACGCTCGAGTGGGAGCCGCCGTTCGCGAAGTGGTTCGATGGCGGAAAGCTCAACGTCAGCTACAACTGCGTCGATCGCCACGTCGAGGGCGGGGACGGCGAGAAGGTGGCCTACCACTGGATCGGTGAGCCGGGCGATACACGCACCATCACCTTCAACGACCTCCATCGTGAGGTGCAGAAGACGGCCAACGCGCTACGCGAGTTGGGCGTCGATACGGGCGATCGCGTGGCCATCTACATGCCCATGATCCCCGAGCTGCCTATCGCTATGCTCGCCTGTGCTCGGATCGGCGCACCGCATACGGTCGTCTTCGGCGGGTTCAGCGCCGATGCGCTCGCGAGTCGCATCGACGATGCCCAGGCCAAGCTGGTGATCACCGCTGATGGCGGCTGGCGCCGGGGCAAGGCCGTCGACCTCAAGAGTGCCGCGGACGAGGCCGTCGAGATCACCACCACGGTCGAGAAGATGCTCGTCGTCGAGCGCGTCGGCGATGCTGTTCCGGCCACCATGGTCGAGGGCAGAGACGTCTGGTGGCACGATCTCGTCGAGGCCCAGGCGCCCGACTGCCCGCCGGTGCCGCTCGACTCGGAGCACATGCTCTACCTGCTCTACACCTCGGGCACGACGGCCAAGCCCAAGGGCATCATGCACACCACCGCGGGCTACCTCCTCGGCGCCAGCTACACCCACGAGATGGTCTTCGACATCAAGGATGACGATGTCTACTGGTGTGCCGCGGACATCGGCTGGGTCACCGGCCACTCCTACATCGTCTACGGCCCGCTGGCCAATGCCACCACAGGCGTGCTCTATGAGGGTTCGCCGGACACACCCAGCTGGGAGCGCTGGTGGGAGATCGTGGAGGAGTACGGCGTGACCGTGCTCTATACCGCGCCCACCGCCATCCGTGCCTTCATGAAGCAGGGCGAGGCGCTGCCGGCGAAGCACGACCTCTCGTCGTTGCGCCTGCTGGGATCGGTGGGTGAACCCATCAACCCGGAGGCCTGGAGCTGGTATCAGCAGCACATCGGTGGGGGCGACACGCCCATCGTCGACACCTGGTGGCAGACCGAGACCGGGCACATCCTCATCACACCGCTGCCCGGCGTGACCGCGACCAAACCCGGCAGCGCCTGCTTCCCGTTCCCGGGCATCGAGGCCGACGTGGTCGACGCCACGGGTCATTCGGTGCCGCTGGGGGAGGGCGGCTTCCTCGTCCTCAAGCGCCCGTGGCCGGGCATGCTGCGCGGCATCTACGGCGACCCCAAGCGGTACAAGGCCACCTACTGGAGTCGCTTCAAGGGCATGTATTTCGCCGGTGACGGTGCCCGCCGTGACGAGGACGGCTACTTCTGGCTGCTGGGCCGCGTGGACGACGTGATGAACGTGTCTGGCCACCGCATCAGCACCATCGAGGTCGAGTCGGCGCTGGTCGACCACCCGGCGGTGGCCGAGGCGGCCGTCGTGGGCAAGCACGACCCCGTCAGCGGTGAAGCTATCTTCGCCTTCGTCATCACCAGGGCCGGCATCGCGACGAACGACGATCTGGCGGCCGAGCTGCGTGCGCACGTGGGCAAGGTCATCGGGCCCATCGCCAAGCCCAAGTACCTGCTGTTCACGCCCGACCTGCCCAAGACCCGCTCGGGCAAGATCATGCGGCGCCTGCTGCGTGACGTGGCCGAGGGACGGTCGCTCGGTGATACGACCACGCTCGCCGATGCCTCCGTCGTCGACTCCATCCGCCATGGTGCAAGCTCCGCCGATGACGAGTAGCCTCGGTCCCAGCCGAGACGTCGTCCGGCGTCGGCAGGGACAGGAGGCCTGATGGGCTCGATGGGGCTGGAGCGTACGTTCGCGGTCATCACCGGCGCGGTGCTGGTGCTCCTCGGCGTGGCCGGCTCGCTGGGCAACCCCATCGTCGGTGGTCCCGAGGACACTGGTCTGATCGTCACCGGCTTCGGTCACGATCTGGTCCACCTCGTCAGCGGTGCGCTCTTCCTGCACGTCGGACTGGCGCTCAACGGGCGTAATCGGGCCTATGGCCTCGTTGGGCTGGGGCTCTTCTACCTCGCTACCGGCGTGCTCAGCTTCCTGAGCTCGGACCTGCTCGGGGTCTACGACGAACCTACCTCCGGTCTCGACCAGATCGGCCACGTGCTGTTGGGCCTGGCCGCCTTCGTCATCGGCTGGATGGGGCGCGGCGTCGAGCGACGCGTCTACGGCCGGGCCGTCTCGGGGCCTGCTCGCGAGCAGTGACCGCATCGAACACCACGATCGATCGCCTGGGGCGGCCGCTGCATGACCTGCGCATCTCGGTCACCGACCGCTGCAACTTCCGCTGCACCTACTGCATGCCCCGCGAGATCTACGGAGCGGCCTTTCGATACCTGCCGCACGAAGAGCTGCTGACCTTCGAGGAGATCACGCGCCTGGCGCGGGTGGCCGTCTCGCTGGGCGTGCGCAAGGTCCGGCTCACCGGCGGGGAGCCGTTGCTCCGCCGAGACGTGGAGCAGCTCGTGGGGATGCTCGCCGACATCGAGGGACTCGACGACCTCACGCTCACGACCAATGGCTCCGTTCTGGCCCGGATGGCCGAGCCGCTGGCGCAAGCGGGCCTCCACCGCGTCACCGTCAGCCTCGATTCGCTCGATGACGAGACCTTCGCCCGTCTCAATGACGTGGCCTTTCCGGTCGCGCGCGTGGTCGAGGGCATCGAGGCCGCGGCCGCTGCCGGACTGACACCCATCAAGGTCAACATGGTCGTGCGTCGCGGGCTCAACGAGGACAGCATCCTGCCCATGGCCCGCTTCGCTCGCGAGCGTGGCTACACCCTGCGCTTCATCGAGTTCATGGACGTCGGGCATACCAACGGCTGGGCCCTCGATGAGGTCGTGCCCTCGGCCGACGTCCTTGCCCTCATCGATGCGCAGATGCCACTCGAACCGCTGCCGGCGCGCTACAGCGGAGAGGTCGCGTCACGCTTCCGATATCGCGACGGGACCGGAGAGATCGGAGTCATCAGCTCGGTGACGCAGCCCTTCTGTGGATCGTGCACCCGCGCTCGCCTTACCGCCGAGGGCATGCTCTTCACCTGCCTCTTCGGCGTCGACGGGCTGGACGTGCGGGCGCCACTGCGGGAGGGTGCCGACGATGACGCGCTCCGCGAGCGCCTCACGGAGGCTTGGAGCGCTCGGACCGATCGCTACTCGGAGCTGCGCTCCGCGGCCACCGGGGATCTGCCCAAGGTGGAGATGTCGCGCATCGGCGGATGAGGGCTCGCGGTGACGAAGTCGCCGGGTATCCTGAGTCACGCGTGTCGTGCCCCGCGGGAGTGCTGCCGGGCTGTGCGCCGCAGGAGGTCAGCGATGACGATGTCCGGAGCGCCCAAGAGCGATGACCCCGGGCTGGAACAGGAGGGCATCTGGGAGGAGCCGCAGGACGCGCGCTCCGACGCATCGCGTGAACGCGACGCTGATGCGCCGGACACGAGGGCCGGCGGCCTCACCAGCCGGCTGACCTCGACCGCCCTCACACCCGGCCCCGACGGCCTCGTCTACGCCGACGTGCCCAACCGCATCATCGCGCTGATCATCGACATCATCGTGCTCGTGGTCATCGGCGTCGTCCTGGCCTGGCTCTTCGGTGGCCTCGTGACCGAGCCGGGAGCCATCGACTCGGCCGGCGGAGAGCTCGACATCGTGGCCTTCATCATCGTGCTCGTGCTGCAGCTGGGCGTGAGCTTTGCCTACTTCGCCGGTGCCTGGACCCTGCTCGGCACGACGGTCGGCATGCGCTTGCTGGGGATGCGCATCGGCGACGAGGACGACGGCAGTCGCATCAGCTGGCAGCGCTCACTGGTGCGCTGGCTCCTGCTTGGCATCCCGGCGCTGCTCTCATCGCTGGCGGTCTACGTGCCCAACTTCGTGGGTCTGATCCTGTGGGCGCTGGGTGTGGCCTGGCTCGTCTTGCTGCTCTACACCATGGCTCAGAGTCCGACCAAGCAAGGCCTGCACGACCGCTACGCCCACACGATCCTGATCAAGGCTCGGCGTCGCGCACTCTAGCTTCGCCCAAGGCTGGTTCTCCACGGTCTATCCACACTGAGCGCAGATCGGTGGATATCGCCGTTCGCGAAACCCGTGACTTCGTGGACAAGTCGATTGACCTTGGTGGGGCCTGCTCGGCATAGTAGGTCTTGCCCGGAGGGGCCAGACACGGGGCCAGGGACGCGGCGATCACATCAACGCGAACCGGCCAGGTCAGGACAGCTGAGATCGCATCAAGGCCGTCCGGCATCCGAAGGTCGCTGCGATCACATCAAGGCGGCATGAGGAACGTGAAGGTCGCTCCGGGCGCTTCCATGTGTCCGACGCGGTCTACCCTTGTGCGACCAGCAGCAGGAGCCGACCGCGATGCCCGACCAGATCGTCCCCTTCAGCCAGAGACTCGACGAGCTGGAGGCGCATGTCCGCCAAGCCTCACCGCTGGTCCCGTCGCTGGGCATGGTCCTCGGCTCGGGACTGGGCGGACTGGCCGATGAGATCATGGACGCGGTCGAGATCCCCTTCGAGGAGATGCCAGGGTGGCCGGCGCCGTCCGTCGCAGGCCATAGCGGTCGCCTCATCCTCGGCTCCCTTCGCGGCCTGCCCGTAGCCTGCCTGCGCGGGCGCCTGCATATGTATGAGGGCCTATCCGAGCGGCTGGTCGTGGAGCCGGCGCTGCTCATGGGCCGCCTGGGAGCGCCCATCCTGTTGCTGACCAACGCCTCGGGTGGCGTGAACCCGGCCTTCGGTGCCGGCACACTCATGGTCATGCGCGACCACATCAACCTCACCGGTCGAAACCCGCTGATGGGGCCCAACGACGACGCACTCGGCCCGCGCTTCCCCGACATGTCCGCGGTATGGGATGCCGAGTTGCGCGATCGTCTCCACGCTGCCGGCAGGGCAACGGACGTGGCCCTGGCCGAAGGCGTCTACCTCGGGCTCACCGGCCCCACCTACGAAACGCCTTCCGAGGTCCGCATGGTCCGAGGTCTGGGAGCCGATGCTGTGGGCATGTCGACGGTGATGGAGGCGATGGCCGCGAATTGGGCCGGGATCCGCGTATGCGGTGTCTCACTCGTGACCAACCCCGGCGCCGGCCTCTCACCTACGCCGCTCACGCATGCGGAGGTCGTGGAGGCAGCCGATGAGGCGGGGCCGCGTCTGGCGCGCGTCATCGGGCGCTTCGCGGAGGACCTGCGCGACGCCCGCTGAGCCGACGAGCGACTAGACCGTGGGGAGGTCTCGACCGGCCTTCTTGGCCGCGGCCTTCTTCTCTGCCCAGGCGCCGAGGACGTTGTCCTTGTGGGGACGGATGGGACAGTGCTCGTCGCGGTTCCGGTCCTCATCGCAGTAGCCCATGGGCACGCATTTCGGTGCCAGGAACGAGCCCAGGAACGGGCTCACCCTGAAGACCTCGTGGCGGATGAGCTGGAACAGCCGGCGGATCTCCCATTGGGCCATGACGCAAAGTCGCAGGCCGGACATGTGGATGAGCGCGCGCAGGTTCGTCGTCATGACCAGGTTCGTACGCGTGGCGTTGGGCATCACGAAGCGCGCGTCCTCGCCGGGGATGCCGGCGTCGAGCATGTCTTCGTAGAACCGCAGCGAGCCCGCCATCTGCTCCTCGAAGCGATCACGGACCTCCTCGTCGGCATCGGTGATGGAGCCCGGCACCATGTAGCTGGGCTCCTTGTACTTGACGTAGCGCTGCGACTGCTGGTCGAAGGCCAGGCCGGCGCGATGGCGCACGAGCTGATGGCTGAGCGTTCTCGTCACGCCGCTGATGGCGAAGGTGAAGACGATGTGCTCGATCGTGGAGCCGTGGCCGGAGTCGATGACACGACGCACGAGATCCTGCTGCTTCTCGGGTGCGATGCGGCCGTTGGTAGCGCGCTCGAAGATGTCCTGTGGTTCCAGCTCGCTGTAGCACGTGCGACAGGCGGTGTAGATCAGTGGGACGTAGTAGTCCTCCACGATCTCGCGCGTGGGAAAGATGAGCGAAGCGCGCATGCCCAGGTCGCGGTTGGCCGGGCTCGGCGGCGTGCGGCTGCGCGGAGCGATCGTGTCCTCGGGCGGCGTGGGGGAGTCAGTCACCGCGCGAGTGTAGTCGGCTCCGGCGACCATCGCACGCGGTCCGTGCTAGCGTCGGTATCCACGACACGACATCGAACCCGAGGTAGTCCCATGGTCCTGCGCAGCCTCTTCGGCGGCGGCAACAAGCAGTCACAGCAGCCCGAGGCGGTGCCGGCCGCCACGCCCAGCCAGTCCGACACCGAGTCGATCCGTCGGATCGCAGGCGAGCTCGATGCGCTGCCGCTCGACGAGCGTCGCTACATCGCTGCCTTCGCCTATGTGCTGGCGCGGGCAGCGCACGCTGACTTGGAGATCTCCCGCACGGAGCTCGACTACATGGAGAAGGCCGTCATCGATGTGGGCAAGATCCGCAGCGCCCAGGCCGTGCTGGTGGTCGAGATGGCCCGCAACATGGCCGAGCTCTATGGCGCTACCGACGACTACGTGGTCACGCGTTCGTTCACCGAGAACTCCACGCGGGAGCAGCGCGAGACCCTGCTGCGCACCGCCTTCGCGGTCGGAGCCGCGGACGACACCATCACCGCTGCCGAGAGCGCCGAGCTGAACCAGATCGGCAAGGAGCTGGGCTTCCGCTCAGACGAGATCGACTCTATCCGGAATGAGTTCCGCGACCAGCTCGCAGCCATCCAGGCGATGCGCCGCGCACGAGGCGTGTAGGCGCCCCCGCGACCGCACTCGGCCGCCGAACCGCGGCGGCATAATGGCCGCAAGGGGGCGATGCCCGGCCTTCACCTGCTGAGACCAAGACTTCGGAGAGCGACATGGAATCGAACGGCAAGCACCCGCTGATGCACGGGGCCAACACCTCCGCCGGCGCAGGCAACATGGATTGGTGGCCGGAGGCGCTGGAGCTGGACATCCTGCACCAGCACGACACGAAGACCGACCCCATGAGTCCCGGGTTCGACTACCGTGAGGAGGTCAAGACCCTCGACGTGGCGGCCCTGAAGGCGGACCTGACGGCGCTGATGACCGATAGCCAGGAGTGGTGGCCCGCCGACTGGGGTCACTATGGCGGCCTCATGATCCGCATGTCCTGGCACTCGGCAGGCACCTATCGTTTGGCCGACGGTCGTGGTGGTGGCGGCACGGGCAACCAGCGCTTCGCGCCGTTGAACTCGTGGCCGGACAACGTCAGCCTGGACAAGGCCCGGCGGCTGCTGTGGCCGGTCAAGAAGAAGTACGGCAACAAGATCAGCTGGGCCGACCTCATGATCCTCGCGGGCAACGTGGCCTACGAGTCGATGGGCCTGCAG
The DNA here is from genome assembly GCA_963752475.1 of uncultured Chloroflexia bacterium. Taxonomy (GTDB): domain Bacteria; phylum Chloroflexota; class Limnocylindria; order Limnocylindrales; family CSP1-4; genus JAFMJV01. Next base: position 615,839 of record CAVVYR010000006.1, read on the forward strand.
ACCTTCGGCTTCGCCTTCGGCCGTGAGGACATCTGGCATCCCGAGAAGGACATCTACTGGGGTGCAGAGAAGGAGTGGCTCGCGCCGAGCGACGAGCGCTACGGCAGCGTGGAGAACCCGGCCACCATGGAGAACCCGCTGGCCGCAGTACAGATGGGCCTGATCTACGTCAATCCGGAGGGCGTCAACGGCCAGCCCGATCCGCTCAAGACCGCGGCGCAGGTGCGGGAGACCTTCGCCCGCATGGCCATGAACGACGAGGAGACCGTGGCCCTGACCGTAGGTGGCCACACCGTCGGCCGTACCCACGGCCACGGCAACGCCGACGATCTCGGCCCCGAACCAGAGGCAGCCGGCGTCGAGGAGCAGGGCCTGGGCTGGAAGAACCCCGGGGGCAAGGGTATGGGCCGCGACACCGTGACCAGCGGGATCGAGGGCGCCTGGACGTCCGAGCCCACCGTCTTCGACATGGGCTACTTCGACATGCTCCTCGATCATGAGTGGGAGCTGGCCAAGAGTCCGGCCGGTGCCTGGCAGTGGCAGCCGGTCGAGATCGCCGAGGAGGACATGCCGGCCGACGTCGAGGATCCTGGCATCCGCACCACGCCGATCATGACCGACGCCGACATGGCCATGCGCGAGGATCCCAGCTATCGCAGCATCCTCGAGGGCTTCCGCAACGACCCTGCGGGCTTCAACGATGCCTTCGCTCGGGCCTGGTTCAAGCTGACTCACCGCGACATGGGGCCCAAGTCCCGCTACATCGGACCCGAGACCCCAGCTGAGGATCTCCTCTGGCAGGACCCCATCCCGGCCGGCCCCACCGACTACGACGTCGATGCGGTCAAGGCCCGCATCGCCGAGGCCGGCCTGAGCATCGGCGAGATGGTCGCCACGGCCTGGGACAGCGCGCGCACGTTCCGAGGCTCGGACTATCGAGGCGGCGCCAACGGCGCCCGCATCCGGCTGGCTCCGCAGAAGGACTGGGCCGGCAACGAGCCCGAGCGTCTGGCGAGGGTGCTCGGCGTGCTCGAGCCCATCGCGGCTCAGTCCGGCGCCAGCCTGGCTGACGTCATCGTGCTGGCTGGCAACGTCGGCATCGAGCAAGCCGCCAAGGCCGCCGGTGTCGAGGTCAGCGTGCCCTTCTCACCCGGCCGCGGCGATGCCACCGACGAGATGACCGACGCCGAGTCGTTCGAGGCCATGGAGCCGCTTGCGGATGGGTACCGCAACTGGCTGAAGAAGGACTACGTCGTGAGCCCCGAGGAGCTACTCCTCGATCGCACCCAGCTGATGGGATTGACCGCGCCGGAGATGACGGTGCTGGTCGGTGGCATGCGCGTCCTCGGCACCAACCATGGTGGCACCAGTCTTGGCGTGCTCACCGATCGCGCGGGCGCACTGACCAACGACTTCTTCGTGAACCTGACCGACATGGCCTTCAAGTGGCAGCCGGTCGATGGCGGCGTCTACGAGATCCGCGACCGCAAGACCGACGAGTCGAAGTGGACAGCCACGCGTGTCGACCTCGTCTTCGGGTCCAACTCGATCCTGCGCTCGTACGCCGAGGTCTACGCCCAGGACGACAACGGACAGAAGTTCGTCGACGACTTCGTGGCCGCCTGGGTCAAGGTCATGGAGGCCGACCGCTTCGATCTCGGTTGAGTTCGATCTCCCCCGGGCCGATGCGCGTGGCATGATGGCCGAGATGGACGCTGAGCAGCCCAGACGTCGTCGAAGCGGTCGAGGCCCTCGGAGCGTGCGGGTGTATCGCCGTGCGCGACGATGGGCTCGCTTCCGCGAGTCGCTCGTCGAGCTTGGACCCAACTCACGCCAGGTCACGCTGTCGGACGGACGGCTGCTGGGCTTCGATGACTTCGGCGACCCGGATGGAGTGCCGGTGCTCTTCTTCCACGGGTTCGGCTCCTCGCGCGTCGTGCGCCATCCGGACGATGACATCGCGGCCGAGCTGGGCACGCGCGTCATCGCTGTCGACCGTCCTGGCATCGGCATCTCGACACGCCAGCCCGGGCGGCGCGTCACCGACTTCCCACGCGATATCGCCGAACTGCTGGATATCCTGCGCATCGAGCGCTGTGCGGTCGTGGCCTGGTCCGGCGGCGGCCCGTATGCGCTCGCCTGCGCCTGGCAGATGCCCGATCGCTTCGACGTCATCGGGCTCATCAGTGCACCCGCGCCACTCTCGGGCGTGCCCGGGTCCACGGGCTACACCTGGCCACGGCACCGGGCCATGTCACGCACCGCCGACCATGCTCCCTGGGTCATCGCGTTGGCCATGTGGAACTGGTCCCGGCAGCAACGGTCGGATCCACACAAACAGCTCGATGAGGCCGTCAGCGGCATGGTCGAAGCGGACCGCGAGATCCTCGGCGACCCGGCGCTCCGTGCGGTGATGATCGCCAACGCCACGGAGATGTACCGGCAGGGGACCGGTGGCATCTACGACGAGGCGCTGTGCCTGGCGCGCCCCTTCGGCTTCCCCATCGGCGGCGTGACCGTACCGGTGCGTATCTGGCACGGATCGCTGGACAAGGTCGTGCCCGTGGGCATGGGCAAGTACCTCGAGCGCAACATCAGCGACGCCGTGGCCACGTTCTATCCCCACGAGGGGCATCACTTCGTCTACGAGCGATGGCGCGAGATCCTCGGCGTCATCGTGGCCGAGACGCGAGGACGCTCCCGTGACGCACGGGAGCGTAAGGTCGAGGCGGCCCGGGCTCAGCTCCCGGCCGCGGAGCGATACCAGCCAGCCCCGGATCGCGTCCAGGGCTGACCCGAAGCGCTAGAGGCGCTTCTCGATGCTGCCACCGCGACCCTTTGGCACGATGGTGTAGTAGGTCTTGTTGAAGAAGAGCTTGCCGATGTGCCAGAGCCGGCTGGGCTTGGGCGGCTTGGGTGGGTTGTCGTAGTCGAAGCGCAGGAGCGTGCCCTTGCCGTCGCCGACCTCGAAGAAGCACATGACCTTGCCGGTGTAGATGCTGTCCTTGGGATGGGGCGTGCGGTTCTGGATGCGGGCCGAGACGCGCTCGGCGATCACTGGTGCCTCGAAGTGGGCCGTCGAGCCGGCCTTCGATAGCGGCAGGTCGGTGGCGTCACCGAGTGCCCACATGTGCTCGCGCCCACCGACGTTGAGCGTCTTGTGGTCGGTCGGCAGCCAGCCGCCGGGCTCGGGTGCGATACCGCTATCCATCAGCACCTGGGCACCCTTGTGCGGTGGCACCAGCACGAGCAGGTCGTACTCGAGCTCCTCGCCCTCGAGGCTCAGGACCATCTTGCGCTCGCGATCGATGGCCTCGACGTTGAAGAACGTATGCAGCTCGATGCCCTTGCTCTCGAGCTCGGGCGTGGCCATCTCGCTCACGGACTCGATGGTGAAGGCACGGGCGATGGGGCTGCAGTAGTGCAGCTCGCTCTTCTCGCGTAGACCGCGGTCACGGAGCTCGGCCTCGATGAGGAAGGCCACCTCGAGTGGCGCCGGCGGGCACTTGTAGGGCATCGAGGCGATGCCCACCACGATCTTGCCGCCGGTGAAGCTGTCGAGCGCCTGACGCAGTCGCGCGGCGGCTTCCTCGCTGTAGAAGTGATGGGCCTCGTCCTCGAAGTGCTCGATGGCCTCGGGCAGGATGCGTGAGCCAGTGCTCAGGATGAGCTCGTCGTAGTCGAGCTTCGTTCCATCGGTCAGCTCGACCGTGCTCGCCTCCTCATCGATCCTGGTGACCTCGCCGATGACGAGGTCGACGCGCTTGTCCAGGAGCTGTCGCTCGGGCTTGCGCAAGGACTTGGGGTCCTCGTTGCCCATGGCGATGTACATGAAGCCGGGCTGGTAGACGTGCTCACCCTTCTCGTCGACGACCGTGACCTTGGCCTCGCCGGCGTCGATCTGCTTCTTGATCTTGCGGCTGATGAGGTTGGCGACGAGCGTGCCGCCGACGCCGCCGCCTAGGACGAGGACGTTCTGCATGTCAGTCACTCCTGGATATGGGGACTACTTGAGCTTCTCGACGACGATCTCATCGTAGCCCTCGTGATCGAAGACTCCGACGAGCCGGTGGCCGGCCTTGTCGACCCAGGCAGGGATGTCGGTCTTGGAGCCGTTGTCGGTCGAGATGACGGCAAGGACATCACCGACCTGGCCCTCACGGATGCCACGGATGAGCTCCATCAGGGGGCCGGGGCAGAAGCTGCCGCGAGCATCGATGGTCTTGGTCGGGTTGGTTTCGAGTTCGAGGGTCATGGGTGCTTCTCCTGGAGGATTCGCACGGGACCGGGGGGAAGGCCCCGTGCGCGATCGGGGGCTAGATGAAAAGGGAGCCAGTATGGTCTTCGGTCATCATCTCGAGGACGGTGGCGGCGCCCACGGGCTCGCCGAGGCCGTCGATCATGTCCTCGCGCTTGAGGCCGAACATGTCCATCGTCATCTGGCAGGGCAGGAACTCGACGCCCATCAGCTGACAGGCTTCCAGCAGCTCCTGCGGGGAGGCGACGTTGTACTGCTCGCTGAGCTTGCCGATCATCCACGGACCCATGCCCATGAAGTTCATCTTCGACATCTTCATGTGGCTGATGCCCGGGCGCTGCATGAACGAGAGCATCTTCTGCATCGTGCCCTCACCGGTGATGCGCTTGGAGTCCTTGACGAAGGGGAGGAGGCCCCAGAAGGTCAGGAACACCTGCGCCTTGTAGCCACTGGCGGCCGCGACGCTACTCATGATGAGGGTCGGCAGGACCTTGTCGAACTCACCGCTCCAGTTGATGATCACCAACTGACGCTGCGAGCCGGGTACGCTGCTCTCGGGCTGTGCGGCGACCGCGATGGCCTCGGTCAGCTGGGCTTCGGCGCCCTCATCGGTGGCGGCCTCCGGGGCCGCGGTCTCGGTAGTCATGGGTGTCCCTTTCCCTGCGTGCTCGCCGCTTAGGCGCGCTTGATGACGAAGCGGTAGACGCCGTCGGCCTCGGTCTGCTCGAGGATGGCGTTGCCGGTGGAGCGGGTCCATGCGGCGAAGTCCTTGACCGACCCGGGGTCGGTGGCGAGGACCTCGATGAGCTCGCCGGCCGGGACCGTCTTCACCGCCTGCGCGGTCTTGACGATCGGCATCGGGCAGGACAGGCCTTTGGCATCGACGGTGGTATGGACGTCACTCATGACGGGCTCCTTGGTGTGTCGTGTCAGCGTTGTGTGAAGAGGATCGCGGGTTAGATGAAGAGGATCTGGCCGTCGCCCACGGCGATATAGAAGGCGGTCACGCCCTCGGTGCCATCGACCAGTTCGTCGAGGTCGTCCTCGGTGATCTTGAGCACGTCCATCGAGAGCGAGCAGGCCTGCACCTCGACGTTCCCGAGCTCCTTGGCCATGGCCAGGGTCTCGTACCAGGGGGCCTGGCCCTCCGCTTGGAGCGCATCGACCGCGGCCTTCCCCTCAACGCCGGCTTCGGCGGCGAGGCCATGGTCGTTCTTGATGCGGTCCGCGCGGAAGGCGTCCAGGCCCCAGTACTGGAGGAAGATATGGACGGGTCGACCGAGTGCCGCAGCGCCCGAGGCCATCACGGCCGCGGCGTTGAGCTTGTCATCGGTGCCGCTGAAGAGCACGATCGCGAGGGGCTTGTCATCCATCGTTCGTCGGTTCCTTATGTGGTCGCTGGTTCGGGCTTCTCGATGGCCGCGGACAGCTGGGCCAGGCGGGCGAGGCGACGGCGCATGACGTCAGCCATCGTGTCGCAGGCTCCGATGACGCCTTCGTCGGTCAGGCGGTAGAGCGAGCCTCGGCCGTCGCGGACAGCCTCGACCAGGCCGGCCGAGCGCATGACCGCGAGGTGCTTCGAGGCGTTCGGCTGGCTGATGCCGATAGCCTCGGCCAATCGGCCGACCTCGCGCGGCTCCTCGTCGAGGAGATGCAGGATCGCGATGCGTGCCGGGTGGCTCAGCGTGCGGCAGATCTCCGCCTGGAGCTCGTAGATCGGGTCCATGTCCACATCATCCACATATGCCCACATGCGCATGAGTGCCGAAGGGCACGATGGCTTGGGCCGTTCTTCTACATGGTTGGAACAGGTACCGAGCGGAGGGCGGTATCCGGTTCGGGCGTCGCGCTCGGAGAACGGTATCGCGAAGGCGGTCCGGATCAACGAGGCCGCGACCGCGGCCCGAGTCTCAGGCGGAGGCGTCGGCCCCATCGACCGGCGCGGGGGTCGGGGCCCCGGGCCCGTCGCTCGCCTCGGGCGCGCGGGTCGGCTCAGGCGGGACGTACTCCCCAGGTGTGATGCGAATGGTCTCCACGAGCTCCGAGGCGGCGTCGAGGAAGCCACCGAACGGCACGCCAGGGAAGGCCTCGATGGCGATGACGATGACGTCGCCGTCCACATCGAGGATGAGGAAGCGCGACTGCTGGTTGGCCATCTGGAGGAACTCGCCGCCGTCGGTCACGGGGATGGCCCAGATGAGCACGTAGGGGAGGTTGCATTCGGCATACGTCGGAACGCCGATGTCGAGCGACAGGCCGCTGAAGCCATCGACATCGATGACGTCGGGCACGCCCGGGTTGAGGTACGGGTTGCCCGCGAGGATCTCAGCCAGACGGCTGACCGAGGGCTCGACGATGGTCATCGAACTGGGGTCGCACGAGTCAAGGAAGGCCTCGCCGTCGAAGCGGGTGAAGCTGAGCACGCTGCCCGGCGCACCGATGTACTCGAGTGTGAAGATGGGACCGTTACCCGAGGGCCCGACGATCCACATGTCGTCGGCTTCGAACTCGATGATGGGGCCCACGAAGTCGCTGCTGTAGCGTCCCGACTCGAGGATCGCGCCGGCCTCAGGCAGCTCGTCGGCGAGCGTGTCCTGGCCGAAGGTGGCCGCTGGCAGCATGAGAAGGCCGGCAGCGACAGCCAGGAGCGAGGTGCGTCGCATCGTCGATGCTCTAGCCGGCGCTCTCGGCGGCGGCCACGATGGCAGCGTTGAGGTCATCCCAGGTGGGTGCGACGAGGAGCTCGCCATTGACCACGACGCTGGGCGTGCTACTCACGCCGTAGCTGGTCCCCAGCTCTTGTGACTCGGTCACGGCCTCGCGCAGGGACTCGTCGTCGAGTAGTTCACGGAAGGCCTCGCGGTCGAGGCCCACGGACTCGGCGATGTCCACGTACCAGTCCCGGGTGAAGAGCCCGTCTTCGGCGTTGTGGTAGAGCACGTGGTGGTAGTCCCAGAAGGCCTCGTCGAGCTCGTCAGCGGCACGCATGGCCACCGCGGCATCGAAGGAATCCTCGCCGAAGATGATGTAGTCGTGGTACCTCAGCGAGGCCGTGCCGTCGGTCACGTGCTCGGCGATGATGAGCGGCTCCACGCGCTCGGTGAACGTCTGGCAGTGCGGGCACTGGACGTCCTCGAAGATCTCGACCGAGACGCTGGGCGTGGCGCCATCGGCCACGAGCGTCAGCCCATCCCGCAGCTCTTCGGCAGGCGCCGGCGTGTCGGGCTCTTCGATGGCCGCGGTCTCGCTGCCCCCGAGCGCTCCGCTCATGACCAGCAGGACGGCCACGAGCACGATACCGATGGAGATCGCAGCCACGCTCACGATCGCCATCGAGGGACCAGAGCTGCCGCTGGCGGTGGCGGTGGCAGCGCTGGTCTTGCCGCTCTTGCGGGCGGAACGCTCGGCGGCTCGACGCTGCTTGCGCGTCATGTTGCCGTCGGAGGACTGCTTGTCGTTCGAGCTCATCGAGGGATCACCTTGCGGGGGTTCGGCCAGGAGGCCTCAGGATACGGCCGAGCGCAGGATGACGCAGAAGTGAGAGTGAAGCACTGTGTGATGGCACAGCCTGACGGCTGCGGGTCGGTCAGCCAGCCGCGTGTCGGTCAGGCGCTAGCACGCGTCTGGCCACGACCACGTCAGCGTGGGCGTTGGCCGCGACGTGAGCGGTCACGCTGTCCATCCAGGAGTGTCCATTACGTCCAGGGCGGTTGCCGCCGACGACGATGGTGTCGTAGCCGCGTTCGTCGGCCAGGCGCTCGATCGTCTGGGCCGGGTCTCCGGCGGGCTCGATGAGGCCGGCCTCGATGCCGAGGCGGCGCAGGACGGTCCGCGCCTCCACGAGCTCACGGGCATGCTCGACCGCCGGTTCCTTGACTCCAGCCTCGACGGCCCCGAATCCCTCGGGTACGACGCTCACGACGTCCACACGACCATCGAACGTGGTCGCCAGACGGGCGGCCATCTCGAGCGCGCGTTGCCCGGCCTCCTGTCCGTCATAGGCCACCAGGATCTTCTTCATCCGGCCGTCCCTCCCAGGCGCTCGCGCGGTCATCGCGGATCGGTGTCCCGTCGATCTGCCCGCCATGGTCCTGCCGGGAGGTCATGACGGACAGGTCCGATCCGTCACCAGCGTGGGGCCGAAGGTCCCGTTCAGCGAAGAGCCCGGAGACGAGATCACGGCGTCCCGGTCGGACCGAGACGCCGCGTCGGGCAGCAAGAGGAGGTGGCACTCGCCCGCTCCCCCCGATGGGTTGCCCCATCGCGGGCGAGCACCTTCCGTAGGTGGACGACCGGTCAAGGAGTCATCCACGAACGAACGAGATGATCGTCTCGTTCGTGATCGGAGTTGGCGATGGCCGGATGGCACATGTCGCCCGGGCCGATCGGCCCACGGCTTGTGCCAGCACATAGGTATGCGAATCGGTGCATGCGGCACCTCCGGGTATGACGTTCGGACTTCCGCAACAGGGCCTTGCCGTGCGAAACTACGAGCAATGAGGTTGGAATTGACGCATCGCGGCTCCTACGCCATCCGGGCCGTGCTCACGCTGGCGCGTGCGGACAAGGGCGAAGTCGTCCCTGCTCGGCACATCGCCAAGGAGATGGACATCCCCGTTCGGTTCCTGCCGCAGGTACTCGGGGATCTGAACCGTGCTGGCATCGTGGAGGCTCGCCTCGGTCGCGCCGGCGGCTACCGGCTGTCGAAGCCGGCTTCGGAGATCTCCCTGCTCGACATCATCCAGGCGGCTGAGGGTGACGCGCGCCGGCAGACGTGCGTCCTCTCGGGCAAGCCCTGCGACGGCAACGACCCGTGCGATGTCCACGACATGTTCTTCGAGGCCCAGGAGGCTATCCTCCAGCGGCTCGACGGCGTGTCCGTGGCAGACGTCGTGGCCGACAGCACCAAGTCGCCTGTGCCCGTTCACGGAGCGGAAGCGAACGCCTGAGTCCCGGGAACCGGCCGGCGGGGAACCGGCCGGCGATGGGGGAGCGGAGTCCTAGAAGCTCGACCCCGGCTTGTGCTTGGCCACGTACGCGGCCGCCTGCGCACGCCGCTGGAGGTTCAGCTTGGAGAGGATCGACGAGACGTAGTTCTTGACCGTCTTGTCCGAGAGGTAGACCTCGGCCGCGATCTCCTTGTTCGTCTTGCCCTCCGCTACCAGCAGCAGGATCTTCTGCTCCTGGGCCGTCAGCTGCGCGAACTCGTCGGTGTAGGCGCTGGTGGCGATGCGGCGCACGCGCTCCAGGACCTTCTCGGTCACTGCCGGATCGAGCAGTGACTCGCCTCGGCCCACGGCCTCGAGGGCGTTGACGAGATCGCGCGCACGCACCTGCTTGAGCAGATAGCCGCTGGCACCCGCGACGATGGCCGAGAGCACGGCTTCCTCGTCGGGGTAGCTGGTGAGCATGACCACGCGCACATCGGGGTACTCGGCGCGGATGTCGCGGCAGGCCTCGATGCCCGACCCGTCCGGCAGCCGCACGTCCATGATCACGAGGTCCGGCGCGAAGCGCTCGACGGCGCTGAGGGCTTCCTCGACCGTGCCTGCCTCAGCCACGACCTGGAAGGCATCGCGGCGGTTGAGCAACGCCGCCAGACCCTGCCGCACGACCTCGTGGTCGTCGACCACGAGCAGGCGCAGCTTCTTGGCCGGAGCGGCCTTGTCATCCGCGCCCGGGCTCTTGGGGATGCCCTGGGACTCGGTCGGGTCGGTCATTGGCTGGACTCCTTGACTCGGCCGCGCTCTCCCCGCGGCATCTCGAAGACGACCCGGGTACCGTCGTCGTCGCTGTGGATCGTGAGCGAGCCGCCAAGTGAGTCGGCTCGGGCGTGCATGTTGGTGAGGCCGTGGTGGCCAGGACGCTGTCCTTCGCCGGTATCGAAGCCGCGACCGTCGTCGATGATAGACAGCCGCAGCCATTCGCGACGGTCCTCGACATTGACCACCACCTTGGAAGCCTCCGCGTGGCGGGCCACGTTGCTCATCGCTTCACGCGTGAGCTGCACCAGCTGGAGGGTCTCGTCCGGATCGAGTGGCACGTCCGGATCGCTCGACAGCTCGACTTCGATGAGCGTGCTGCGCTCGAACTCGTCGGTCAGGGCAGCCAGGCCCGAGAGCAGGTCGACGGCCGTGCGGGCGTCAGGGTCAAGGCCCATGATGAAGTCGCGGATCTCCTGGATGGTGCCGTGGATCTGGTCGATGGCATGGTCGATGCGCTCGGCCGCCTGGTCGCGATCGCTGGCCATCAGCTCTTCGGTGTCCTCGAGGGCGAGGCTGACCGCGTAGAGCGATTGGATGGAGCCGTCGTGCAGGTCCTGCGCGATCCGCTCGCGCTCCTGCAGCACCGCCAGCTGGCGCAGCTCCTCGTGCATGCGTGCGTTGTGGATGGCCAGGCCGGCGTGGCGGGCGAAGGACTCGACCAGGCGCTCGTCGTCCTCGCTGAAGGGCTGATCATCGAGGCGGTCGCTGAGATAGAGGTTGCCGATGGCCCGGCCCTCGACCTTGACCGGCACGCTCAGGAGCGTCGTCATCGGTGGATGTTCGGCCGGGAAGCCGGCGCTGCGTGGATCGGCTGCGATGTCGTCACTGCGGACGGTGTCGTTGTCGCGAAGGCTGATACCCAGCAGCCCCTTGCCCCGAGGTGGATGAGCAACGGCTGCGCGGCGCTGCTCGCTCAGGCCGCTGGTGATGAATCGCTCCATCGAGCCGTGGTCGTCGGGGATCCCCAGCGCCGCGTAGCGGGTGCCGACGAGCGGGCGCACGCTGTCGACGATGATCTGCAGCACGCGCTCGAGGCCCAGTTCCTGCGAGATGGCCACGGTGGCCGCGTCAAGCGCCTCGAGGCGGCGGCGGGCCTCGTTGGCCGCGGCGGCCCAGTCCTCGGCCTCTCGGATCGCTGCGGCAAACTGTTCTGTGGTCGGGGTGTCCCCGGCGCTGCTCGCGGTGGCAGTAGCTCGTTCCATCAGGCCCAATCTACCAGTCTGACGTGACCAATGGCCCCCTCCGCGTGTCCTGACGGCCCTGAAATCGCTCAGCGACCCGGTTACTCTTTCCGCCATGGACGCGAAGGCTCAATCCCCCCTGTCCGACGAAGTCAACCCCACCGAAGACGCGATCGATGGTGCCATCGCGTCAGTGGCCGCCGAGGAGGCGGCGGCCGACCCCGACCGGATGGTGCCGGTCTCGCTCGGTGTAACCAGCCGGCGCGGCTTCCTGCGCGGTGCGCTCGCCGTGGCCGGCGGTACCGCGGCAGCAGCGGCCCTCGCGGCCTGCGCGCCGGCCAGCGGTAGCGCCTGGTCCTATGCACCGCTACGCACCCTGACGGCCGCAGCCGAGGGCAGTGAGAGCGCTCCGGCGGAGGGCGAGGGCGAGGCCGCGACAGAGACGACCGAACCCATGACCGAGGAGCAGGCAGGATCCAGCGAGCCGATGCCCGCGGGCTGGACGGAGCACGACATGGCCGCGCGCGAGAAGGTGCGCCGTTTCGTGGGCAACCTGTCCGCCACGTTGGGCATGGCCGAGATCATCGGCGAGCCGGAGTACGACCCGGAGTTCACGACCGTCGATCATGGCAACCAGCCGCTCGAGCCGACCATCGATGGAGACTGGAAGCAGTTCGACCTGACGGTCGACCAGATGGACTGGCAGATCGACGCCATGAAGGAGCCGGTCAAGGCACTCGGCTACAACGCCATGTGGCCCGGTCCGGCGCTGCGCGTGACCGAGGGTGACAAGGTCCGTATCAACGTCACCAACAACCTCGACGAGACCACCGGCGTGCACATGCACGGCATCGAGTTCGACAACTGGTACATGGACGGCATCCCGTTCCTGACCCAGTCGCCGATCATCCCGGGTGACACGTTCAGCTACGAATTCGTGGCCACGCCACACGGCTCACACATGTACCACTCCCACCACAACGCTACCGACCAAGTCGGTCGCGGCCTGCTGGGCGCGCTCATCGTCGACCCCAAGGACGCCGCCGAGCGGTACGACCAGAAGTACGGCGTGACGCAGGAGTACATCTTCATCCACAACGATTCGCTGGGTGGTTTCACCATCAATGGCAAGGGCTTCCCGGCCACCGTGCCGATCATCGCCAAGAAGGGCGAGCGCGTGCTCATCCGCTACCAGAACGAGGGCGTGATGATGCACCCGTGGCATACGCATGGCTTCCGCCAGCATGTGGTCGCTCGCGACGGTGCCCAACTGGGCAGCGCCAGCTTCTATTGCGACACACTTGGCGTGAACCCGGGAGAGCGCTTCGACACCATCGTCGAGTGCGATCGCGTGGGTGTGTGGGCGCTCCACTGCCACATCCTTCCGCACGTCGAAGGCCTCGATGGAATGTTCGGCATGGTCACGGCGCTCGTCGTCACCGAATAGGCAGGCGGCCCTCGCAGGGCAGGCCTGTGTGACCCCAGAAAGGGTCCATGCGTCCCTACGCGTAACCCTCGGTGGGGCCCGAGGCTCATATGACGATGCGTCCGATCCGTACGATCCTGCTTGCCACCGACCTCACCGCGGCTTCGCGGGAGGCGACCGACCGTGCCATCGACTTGGCTGCCCGACTCGAGGCGCGTCTGCTGATCGTGAACGTGCTCGAGAAGCGTCGTCTCTCTGGTGGCGGCTCGCATGAGCGTGTGGACCAGGCCCGAAGCGAGCGTGAGTCCCTGCTGGTCAAGGTCGTGCGCGGAGCGCGAGATGCCGGTGTCACCGCCGAGTTCCTGGTGTGGGATGGTGAACCTGGCGACTCCATCGCCGCCGCCGCGGAGGCCGAGCATGCCGATCTGGTGGTGGTCGGGACGCGTGGCCGCAGCGGTGCGGAGCGGATGTTCCTCGGCTCGGTCTCCGATCATGTGGTGCGGCATGCCGAGTGTCCGGTGCTCGTGGTGCGACCGTCGAAGCGACCCGCCGAGGTCGCCTGAGGGTCCCTCGGAACGGGCCCTGGCTCACAGACGGATCCAGCTGAGGAGCGCTAGCGTGTGCCCATGCGTGCGCTGACCGTGGCCCTGGCCCTGCTGCTCGCGACCGTGCCCGTGTCGGCCGCGGACGAGGCCGGGTCGACGGGCGAGCTCGATGTCGTCCTGGACTCGACCCAGCACTGGGTCGGCACGAATGACGTCCTTCTGAGCGTCTACGACGCCACCACCGGGGAGTCGCTCGCCGATGCCGCCAGCCCGCTCCGGCTGCGGTTCACCGCACCGGGCGGCGGGGTCATCAACAGTCAGCCGGCGATCGAGAAGTACGCGACCTACGGGCGTCGCCTCTACCGGGCGCGTGTCACGTTCGAGGAGCTCGGTGACTGGTCGGTCGCGGTGGAAGCGACCATCGAAGGGGAGGAGTACCACGGTGATGGGCGTCTGGAGGTGTGGCCGGACATGGGCACGCCCGCCCTCGATGCGCTCGTGCCCGGTGGAGACACCCCGACGATGCGTGATGCCCATAGCCTCATGCACCACATCAGTTCCGACCCCGAGCCATTGACCGCGTTCTACACCTGGACGCTCGACGACGCCCTCGCGCAGCATCAGCCGACGGTGTTCGTGCTTGATTCCTACGCCTTCCGCCCCAACGCTGCCTGCGGTGGTGCGCTGGGCATCCTTCACGAGGTCTTCATCGACTACCCCGGTCTGACCGTCATCCACGCCGAGCCATGGCATATGGCCATGGGACGCGACGGACACATGCTCGAGCTCGACCCGCCCGGGGGGCCGGCCGTGCTCACCGACTACGCCGAGGCCTGGGGTATCGAGGAGCCGCCGTGGGTCTTCGTCATCGACCGGGACGGGCGCCTGCAAGCGAAGTTCACCGGCATCATCGGTAGCGACGAATTGCGGGCGGCGATCACCTCGGTGACGCCCTGGCGCCCGGTGGGCGGTGGAGGCTCGACCTAGGGGCTCTCGCCCGGTTCCACCCGCAGCTCCGCCTCTGCTTCCGCGATGCGGACCACGATGCCGTCGCGCAACTGGTCCAATCCGGCGTTGACGGCCTTGGCCGCGGTGCCGATGGTGGTCAGCTTCATCTTGAGCCCGCGCACCGCGTCGAGCTCGGCCCGGACTCGCTCGAGGGCCTCGTGGACCGCGTCCGCATCGACGTCACCCTCGGTGTCACGAGTAACGGCCATGGCCAGTAGGCGAGCCAGGCGCACGGCGGCATCGAGCGTCGCGGGCTCGGGGTCGTCAGGGTCGATGGCGCAGTAGACGTCACCCATGCGCACATCGAAGGGCGCGATCCCGGCGGGTGCGTGTGCGGTGCTGAAGACCACGAGCCCGACGGCGGCATCGCGGTTGCGCTTGGCCTCCGAGATCTCGTCGCGCATGGCGCGACCGCTGATGGCACGGTCCTTGGCCTCGACCACGATGCGCACCGCGGAGCCCCGCGTGGTGGCCGGATCGACCGTCAGGACGAAATCACCCTTCTTGGAGCGCAGGATGTTGCCAGCCTCGTCCGAGGTGCGCTCGACGAGGTGGTCCGTGCCACGGACCGTATCCGAGAGCATGCCCTCGAGCAGGTCCTCGAAGTCGGCACCCTTCGCGGCTGACCTGGAGCGCTCGTCGGCACGTGCCGTGGCCGCCGCCTCGATGGCCGCGAGGCGCTCGTTGAGGGCCTCGAAGCCCTTGCTTACCTCGCTGCGGAACTGGTGCAGCGGCGAGCCCATGCGCGTGGGGTCGAGCAACTGCGCCAGGCGCGAAGCGTCGCCGTCGAAGTAGTTGCCCAGTAGTACGCGCATACGGCCGATGGCCGAGTCGCGCCGCTCTTCATCGAAGAGCTCGCGGGTGAACGAGCGCAGCTGTCCACGGTCGCCTAGGAAGGTCTCCAGGGTGCGCGGCAGGCGTCCGTCGCCATCGGCGAAGTTCTGGCGCAGGACCTCGTCGACCTGGGCCGCGACGCGTTCGTTGAGCGTCGCCGTCTGGCGCACCATGGACTCGAACTCACGGCGCACGACATCGACGTCGAGCGAGGCGCCGGCGTCCTGCAGGGCCAGCAGCCCGATGCGCAGCGCCCGCACGATGAGCTCCGGGCGGTCGTCGGCCGGACGGTCCGCCACGAACGTGGCCAGGCCCTGGTCGGCGAGGCTGAGCGACTCGATGGTGATGTGCTCGCCACTGACCGAGACGTGGCTGCGGCTGACGGGAACGTCAGCGAGCGAGACGATGTTCGTGGCTTCCATGCCCCCACCGTGTCGACCGTCTGTGCCAGCTTGCGTGTCACGCGCTCGACTACCCTGTTCCGATGCGCATCCTCATCGCCCACGGCGCCTCCGGCGGGGCCGCCTCCATGCAGCGCCACGTCGACGGACTCGAGCAGCGCGGTATCAGGGCCACCGCCATCGACCTGCCGCTGCGCAAGGCGGAGAAGGCCGTGCCGGTCTATCGGGAGCACGTCGATGCGGCCGCCGAGCCACCGGGCGGGCTGGTCATCAGCGGGCAGTCGTACGGCGGCCGAGTGGCCAGCCTGCTGGCGGCCGACTCGGAGCCCTCGTGTGCCGCGCTCGTCTGCTTCAGCTATCCGCTCCATCGGCCCGGCCATCCCGACTGGGACGTCCGCAGCAGCCACTGGCCTGACATCGACGTGCCGGTGCTTCTGCTCTCGGGTGAGTCGGATCCCTTCGCCAAGCTCGACCTGCTCCGGCGCGCGATCGGAGAGCGCCTGCCGACCGCGCGGCTCATCACGTACCCCAAGGTGGGTCACAGCCTCAAGCCGGTGCTCGATGACGTGCTGGACCAGGCCGCCGCCTTCGTCGGGGAGCTCGAGGCGGCCTAGTTCGAACCTCGCGGGATCGATCGCTGCGAGCGTGACGGCACCGTCAGCGAGCCGCCGTTGGGCAGCACGCGTACGGTCGTGTCCGGTGCCATCCGTCGCACGAGCTGTGCGAACTGGTGGGGCGGGTCGATCCGCGTCGACGGACGCATCCAGCTCAAGCCCACCGGATGGAGTGTGCCCCAGTGGATGGGCACGGCGATCCGTGGCTTGATGACCGCGGTGGCACGAGCCGCTCCCATGGGGTCGAGGTGTTCGTGCGGCTTGGCCGTCGGGCCCCAGCCCCATACCGGTAGCAGGGCCAGGTCAAGTCCGATGTCGAACTCGGCCATGGCGTCGAAGAAGGCGGTGTCACCGGCGAAGTAGACCGACTGTGAGCCGCGGATGATGAAGCCAAGGCAGAGGTCGGTGCCACCGACCGGCGGGCCGAAGCCCTTGTGCTCGGCATGGACGGCCTCGATGCGCACGCCGTCGATGGTCTTGGCATCGCCGGGCTCGAGTTCCGTGACGTCACGGAAGCCGTGCGACTCGAACTCGGTGGCCATGCCGGTGCGGGCGATGAGCGGCACGTCGAAGCCCATCAGCTTGAGCGAGCCGTAGTCGAGATGATCCCAGTGTGAGTGCGAGATGAGTACCGCATCGATGTCCGCATAGAGCTCGGGCGCCGGCGGGCCCGACGTGCGCGTGAGCGGGCCCACGCGCTCGCGCAAGATGGGGTCGGTGAGGACGCGCACGCCGTCGATCTCGATGAGGATGGTGGCGTGGCCGAGGAAGGTCACGCGTGCGTTGCTCTTGTCGCTCACGGGCCAAGTATCACCGAACGGCCGCGGTGGCATGAGCGGTACCATCGCAACATGGTCACGACTGAGACGATTCGCAGCGCACCCAAGGTGCTGCTGCACGATCATCTCGACGGCGGGCTGCGTCCAGCGTCCGTCATCGAGCTGGCCCACGAGACCGGCTACACCGGTCTCCCCACCGAGGACCCTGAGGAGCTCAGGGTCTGGTTCCGCTCAGGCGCGGACCGTGGTTCGCTGGAGCTCTATCTGGAGGGTTTCACCCACACCGTGGGCGTGATGCAGACGCCCGACACGATCGCTCGTGTGGCGTCGGAGTGTGCCCAGGACCTGGCCGCGGACGGCATCGTCTATGCCGAGGTCCGCTACGCGCCCGAGCTCTCCACCCAGGGTGGCCTGACCCTCGACGAGGTCATGAAGGCCTGGCTATCCGGCTTCGAGGGCGGCATGCGAGAGGCCGAAGCCGCTGGCAACCCGATCGTCATCCGGGCCATCGTCACGGCCATGCGTCAGTTCGCGCGCTCGGTGGAGATCGCCGAGCTCTCGGTCCGCTTCCGCGATCAGGGCGTGGTCGGCTTCGACATCGCCGGGCCCGAGGATGGCTTCCCGCCCAGTCGACACCTGGATGCCTTCCAGCTCATCCACCGCGAGAACTTCCACATCACCATCCACGCCGGCGAGGCCTTCGGGCTGCCCTCGATCTGGGAGGCGCTGCAGTGGTGTGGCGCCGAGCGCCTGGGTCACGGGGTGCGCATCGTGGACGACATCACGGTCACGCCTGACGGCGATATCAGCATGGGCCGGCTCGCGCAGTTCGTGCGCGACAACCGCATCCCGCTCGAGCTGTGCCCGACGTCCAACGTGCACACGGGCGCCGTCGATTCGATCGCGGACCATCCGATCGACCTGCTGCGACGACTGCGCTATCGCGTCACCGTCAACACCGACAACCGACTCATGAGCGATGTCACGCTGAGCGATGAGTTCGCGGCGCTCAGTGAGGCCTTCGACATCGGTCTTGACGAGATCCAGTGGCTCTCGACGAACGCGATGAAGTCCTCCTTCCTGGCCTTCGACGAGCGCTTGCGTCTGATCAACGGCGTCATCAAGCCGGGGTACGAGCGATTGAAGGCGGATCTGCAGGCTCGCTCACCGCGCCTGGTCTAGGCCGCGAGGTCCAGTACGACGGGCTCGTCTGCCCAATCGATGCTGGTGCCGCAGACAGCACAGCTGAACGAAGCTTCTGGCTCCTCCGGCAGCGGGAAGGGCAGGTGGGCCGTTTCCTCGCACCAGGGGCAATCGACGACGACCATCCTCGTGTCCTCCGTGGTGGGTAGCTGCCGCCGACAGTGGAGGACCGCTGTGCCAACTAGCGTGGCACGATGTGCGCCCAGACACGAAGTAGCCCGGCGAGACCACCTCCGCGGCACCCAAGTGACTGGCGGACCAGCCTCTCCGGTTCCGTTTCGATGACCCCTCCGGGCTGCTATCTACGATAGGGACGCAGTCGGGGCACCACAAGCGGCTTGTCCACGAACTCGGAAGATTCCCTCGCGGCTCTTCCACGATCGATCCACATCGTTCGTCCACGATCGATCGACATCAGTTCGTGATGCACATCCGCGCCATCTGGTCGATGATGCCTCGGACATGTTCCCGCGAAGCATCCCCCGCCTGTTCGCCACCACCGCCCTGGCCGTCGCGCTCGCCGTTCCGGCCATCGCGGCCGACGACACCGACGCGCCGACCCTCGATGAGGACCTCATCGCCGAGGTCCTCGAGCTGCTCGAGGAGCGCTACGTCGACGATGACGCCCTGACCACCAAGAACCTCAGCGTCGGCGCCATCCGCGGCATCGTCGATGCCCTCGGCGACGACGGGCACACCCAGTACCTCACCGAGGAGGAGTACAAGGTCGAGCAGGAGATCCTCGATGGACGCGTCGCCGGCATCGGGGTGGTCCTCGATCAACGCTCCAGCGCCCCGCTCATCATCTCCGTCGTCGACGGCTCGCCAGCCGATAACGCCGGCGTCCAGGCCGGTGACATCATCGCCACCGTCGACGGCGTCGAGACGGCCCGGCTGCCGTTGGGAGAGCTCGGCGGCCTGGTGCGCGGAGAGCCCGGCACGCTCGTACGCCTGGGCATCGAACGTCCTGGTGGCGCCGAGCTTCTGGACATCGGCATCCTGCGTGCCGACGTCGAGGTCGACCCGGTCGTCTGGGCCATGGCGCCTGGCTCGGATGTGGCAGTCATCCGCATCGTGCAGTTCTCCGTCGGCTCGGGCCACCAGGTGCGCGAGGCGGTCGAGCAGGCCATCGATGAGGGCACCACCGGCTTCGTGCTCGACCTGCGCGGCAACCCAGGCGGCCTCGTCAACGAGACGCTCAACGCCATGAGCGCATTCCTCGACGAGGGCGTGGCCTTCCTTGAGCGCGGACGCGATGAGGACGCCATCGAGGTCAGTGTGGATCCTGGGCGGGCGCTCGACACCGAACTCCCCATCGTCGCGCTCGTGGACTACGGCACCGCCAGCGCCGGCGAGATCCTGGCCGCGGGCTTGCGCGACAACGGCCGGGCCAGGATCGTGGGTGAGCAGACGTTCGGTACCGGCACCATCCTCAACACCATCCGCCTCAGCGACCAGTCGGCGCTGCGGCTCGGCGTTCGTGAGTGGCTGACACCGGCGGGGGAGGGCGTCTTCCGCCTCGGTGTGACACCCGACGAGCACGTCTCATTGCCGCTGGGTAGCACACGGCTGAGCCCGCCCGACTTCCTGACCCTGACGCCGGTCGACTTCGAGACCAGCGAGGACGTGCCCCTGCGGCACGCCGTCCGCCTCGCCGAGGCCGGCGCTCGCTCCTAGAAGACCACAGCAGACCCAACCGTCCGCCACCGGACCGAACCATCGTCCCGTAGCCCGGCGGACGTCGAGGTCACAGTCTGGACGCGTGCTGTCCGAGTCCCTGCCTGCGCGTCGCCTGATCACGCTCGTGCTCGTCATCGCCTTCGTCGTCGGCGTCATCGGCCTCGCGCCACGGCCGGGCGTCGCCGCATCGCCGCCGGGGCGTGACGACCAGCTCCGCTTCATGTGGGCCATGGCCGGCCAGGAGTCGGGCTGGAACTACCTCGCGCGCAACACCAGCTCAGGGGCGTTCGGCAAGTACCAGATCATGCCCTTCAACTGGCCGGCGTGGGCCGAGAAGTACCTCGGCGACGGCCATGCCGATCAGACGCCGTACAACCAGGAGAAGGTGGCCTACGGCAAGATCCGCGACCTCTACCTCTGGCTGGGCTCGTGGAAGCGCGTGGCCTACTGGTGGCTGACCGGTAGGACCGAGAGGAACGAGAAGAAGTGGTCGAGCTACGCCACCGGCTACGTCAAGAACATCATGAGGCTGCGCAGGAAGGCGCCGCGGAAGGGCTCGGGCATGCCCCCGAAGACGAGCTCGACCCCCTCGAAGGGTGACTGGCGACGGTCGGCCGAGGCGCAGCCGCTTCGCGTCACGGTCGGCGGCAGGGCCTGGCCGAAGCGCGGAAAGTTGAAGGACGGCCAGGTGCTGAAGGTGCGCGCTTCCAGGCGCACAGCCGATGGAGTGCGCTGGGTCCGCGTCGTGACCGCCGACGGGCGCTTGGGTTGGCTCAGGCAGTCACGCACGGTGCCCGCCGCGAAGCCCTCGGCCGCCAGGCGCTGGAACGACGTCAGGGACGAAGGTGCGTCGGTCGGCCGCAAGCAGGTGCGGCCGAAGCCACGGTAGAGGTGGTCGGTCGCCCAGTCGTTACGAAGGCCGGGCGGCCTACTTGACCTCGATGATCTTGTACATGAACTGCGCTGCCGGGGTCACCACCACCACCTCGTCCCCCTCGCGGTGGCCGAGCAGCGACTTGCCCACCGGTGAAGCCGAGCTGATCTTGCCAGCCATCGGATCCGACTCGGCGGAGCCCACGATCTTGAGCTCCTCGCGTTCTCCCTCGATCTCGTAGATGACGGTCGAGCCCATGCTGATCGAGCCGCCGACGGCGGTCTCGATGACCACTGCGGTGCGGAGCTTCTGCTCCAGCTCGATGATGCGGCCCTCGAGGAATGACTGCTCGTTGCGCGCGGCCTCGTAGTCCGCGTTCTCACGGAGGTCGCCCAGCTCGCGGGCGGCCGCAACGCGTGCCACGACCTCTGGTCGTTCGACGGTGGTCAGTCGCACCATCTCTGCCTGCATGGAGGCGAGGCCCTCGGCCGTCACCGGTGTCGGGGCATCCTTCCTGGACACCGCTGCGGCCTTGGCAGCAGCCTTGTTGCCGGCGGTCGCCTTGGTCGCCGTCTTGCGTGGACTGCGGGTCGAACCCGTGGTCTTGGAGGCGGCCCGTCGCTTGCCCTTGGTGTCGGAGCGCTTGACGTTCGACTTCTTGGTCGGCGTCAGCTCGACCGCCAGCAAGGCATCGGTCAGGCCGGTGTCGCGCGGTGGGTTGGTGGGGGAGTCGAGGTTGGCCCAGGGCAGCACCGCTGCACCATCGGGCAGGTTCGCCTTGTCCTCGTCGGAGACACTGTCGGCGAAGGCTTCGATGAGCACGTCCTCGTACTCCTCGGGTGCGTCGGTCTCTGCCCACCACAGTCGCAGGCTGTTGAGCTCGCGCAGCACCCTGAGCCAGTGGCCGCCGGGATGTGGTCGGGCGTGGCCGAGCTCGGTGGCATAGAGCGACGCCACGCGGGCACTGAGGCTCTTGGCCGTGCGGCCGACGTAGACCAGCTGCTGGTTCGGGATCCAGAAGGTGCGCATCCGCTCGGCGAGGGTGGACTGGGTGGGCCGCTCGCCGTCCATCTTCAACTCGGGTACGCGCTCCAGCCAGTGGCGGACCTCGTCGATGTCGATGTTGCAGTGCTCGGAGGGCTCCGGCAGCTCGACGGCGAAGATGCCGGGCTTGCGGGAGGTGGGCTTCCCGCCCCAGCGGGCGGGGCCGTCGACATCGAGGCCGATGGAACGCAGCAGTTCGGCTGCGGAAGGTGCAGGGGACATGCCCAAAGGGTGACACAAAGCGTGCGGTCACTCCCTGCGAGGCGGGGTGCCACCTGCCAGAGCGCCGCGACGTCGGAGGCGGTAGCGCGTTCCACCGATCGCCTTGAGCTGGAACGTCGGCCCGTCCACCTGCAGGTAAGCCAGGGATAAGTGGTCGGACGCTAGACTGCGGTGCACTTGTCCGTCGCCAGCGAGGATCGTCACCAACGATGAGTTCCCACGGCGGCCCGGGACGCGATGTGCTCTACCGCGCGGAAGCGGAAGCGCGTTCGGCACGTGTCCAGAAGGTCAACTACGAGCTGGAGCTCGAGTTGCTCGAGGGTCGCGAGATCTACACCGGCCGCGTCGTCATCACCTTCGCACTCCATCCCAACGATGGTCCGTTGTTCCTGGACTTCTCGGGCGGGGTCCGCTCGGTCCGCGCCAACGGCGAGGACATCGAGCCCGATCATCGAGATCACCGGTTGTGGTTCACGCCGGAGCAGCTGCGCATGCACAACCGGTTGGTCATCGAGTACGAGAACGACTACAACGCCACCGGCGACGGCGTTCACCATTTCGTCGATCCGGAGGACGGCGCGACCTACGTCTACAGCAACTTCGAGCCGTTCTCGGCGCACCGCCTGTTCCCGTGCTTCGACCAGCCGGACATCAAGGCCAGCTACAAGCTGACGGTGGCGGCACCGGAGAGCTGGAAGGTCGTGACCGCCGAGGCCGCTCTCGGCACCAGCCTCCTGCGTGGGGGCCGCCGGCTCCACGAGTTCGATGCAACCAGGCCGTTCTCGACGTACCTGTTCTCGCTCATCGCTGGTCCCTACGTGCAGGTCAAGGACAGCCACGGCGGCCTGGGGCTGGGCCTGTACGGTCGAACCTCGATGCGCGCCGAGCTCGAGCGCAGCGCGGACGAGATCTTCGAGCTCACCGCGCAGGGTATGGACTACTACGCGGACCTCTTCGGCAGGCCCTATCCGTTTCGCAAGTACGACCAGCTCTTCGTGCCCGAGTTCAACGCGGGCGCCATGGAGAACGTCGGTGCCGTCACCTTCCATGACAGCTTCCTGTTCCGCGATCCACCCACGCATGGGCAGCGATTGACCCGCGGTGAGGTCGTGCTCCACGAGCTGGCGCACATGTGGTTCGGGGACCTCGTGACGATGCGCTGGTGGGACGATCTCTGGCTCAACGAGACGTTCGCCACCTACCTGTCCTACCGCGCCTTGGCGGATGCCACTCGCTTCGATGATGCCTGGCTGGTGTTCAACGGCCAGATGCGTCCGGCGGCCTATCGGCAGGATCAGCTCGCGACCACCCATCCGGTGGCCACCAGCGTGGACCACACCGACCAGGCCGTGGGCAACTTCGATGCCATCACCTACGAGAAGGGCGCGGCCGTCATCAAGCAGCTCGTCGCGCGTATCGGTGAGGATGCGTTCCGCAACGGGCTGCACGCCTACATCGACCGCCACGCCTTCGGCAATGCCACCCTGGCTGACTTCCTCGGCGCCCTTGGCGATGCTGCGAGTGAGCCGCTCGAGGACTGGGCCGCGCTCTGGCTGCAGACGGCTTCGGTCAACGTGATCGGGGCTCACTGGACCGCCGTCGACGGCCGGATCAGCGGGATGTCCCTGCAGCAGCGAGCGCTCCCGGATCATGAGCTCCTGCGCCCGCACACGACCGAGATCGGCATCGTCAGCCCTGCGGCCGACGACTCGCTCCGGGTCGACAGCATCCCCGCGACGATCGACGGGGCCACCGCGGACGTCAGCCAGGCCGTCGGGCGCGGGGAGCCGCTCTTCGTCTTCCCCAACCACCGCGACCACGATTACGCCCTGTCCGAGCTCGATCCTGTCTCGACCGTGTTCGCACTCGAACGACTACCGGAGCTGCCCGACGCGCTGCTGCGCCAGCAGACCTGGTCGACGCTGTGGGAGATGGTCCGAGCGACCAGCCTGCGCTCGACCGACTACCTCGAGGCTGTCCGCCGCTGGGCGCCCCGGGAGAGCGACCGCTCCATGGTCGACTCGGTCGTCAGCCGGGCGGGCGTGGCGCTCCGCCGCTACCTGCCCGCAGACGATCAGGTCGAGGTCGGACGTACTCTGACACGGGCCGCGATCGGGGCCATGCGTACCGCCACCGACCCAGACCTGCGGCTGACGTGGGCTCGCACCGCCGCGACGTTCGCGAGCGACCCCGAAGACATCGCCGAGCTGCTCGGCCTGGTGGACGGCTCCTGGTCGGTCGCCGATGTGGAGGTCGACCAGCTGTTGCGCTGGAGCCTGGCCATCAAGGCCGCAGCCTTCGGCCTCGAAGGAGCGACCGAGCGGGTCCACGAAGAGCAGGCTCGGGACCCCTCCGATCGCGGCCAACGTGCCGCCATCCGCGCCTCCGCTAGCCGACCGGACGCAGACGCCAAGCAGGAAGCCTGGGAGCGGATCAACGGTGAGGGCTACGGGTCGGACTACCTCACGCGTGCCGCCATCGCCGGCTTCCAATGGCCACATCAGCGCGAGCTGACGGCGGCTTTCCGGGATGACTTCTACGAGCGCGTGGCCCAGGTCTACGAGACCCGCGACCACGCCTACGCGGAGTCCTACCTCCGCTGGCTCGTGCCCGATCTGTGGGCTGAGTCGGACGAGGTCGAGCGCATCCGCGGTTTCGTGGACGGTCTCGCTGCCGAGCGGGAACTACTACGGCGGCACTTCATCGAGGTCGCCGACGACATCGAGCGCGATATCCGCGTGCGACGGTTCGCCGCCGCGGCATCGGTGCTGCCCGGCTAGCGCGAGGCGCGTCGGCCGCTACCTCGTCGTGCCGGCTGCCGGCGCCGGCCTCCACTACCGCCGCGTGAGCTGCCGCGCACCGGCCGGCTGCTGGGGTCGACCTCGAAGCCACGGACCTGCTTCACCGGCAGGTCCTTCTTCAGGAGTCGGTTGATGCCCTTGAGCTGCTCCTCTTCGTCGAACGAGACAAGCGAGAGGGCGAGGCCCTCCTTACCCGCACGCCCGGTACGACCGATGCGGTGGACATAGTCCTCGGGGTCGTAGGGGATCTCGAAGTTGACGACCACGGGCAGGTCCTCGATGTCAAGCCCGCGGGCGGCCACGTCGGTGGCCACGAGCACGCGGACTTCGCCGCTCTTGAACATCTGCAGCGCGCGCTCACGCTCGGGCTGCGTGCGGTCGCCGTGGATGGCGGTCGCTTCCACGCCGCCGCGATCGAGCTGGGAGGCGAGGCGACGGGTCATCTGTTTGGTGCGCGTGAAGACCAGCACCTGGTGCAGGTCGCGGGTGCGGATCAGGTGGGACAGCAGCTCTCGCTTGCGGTCCGCGTCGACCAGGTACGCGATCTGCTCGACCGACTCGGCAGCCTTGATGGTCGGCTCGATGTCGACCATCTCGGGATCGTTGAGGAAGGTGCTCGCGAGCGAACGGACCTCGCCATCGAGTGTGGCCGAGAAGAGCAGGTTCTGGCGCTTCGCCGGGAGCATGGCCACGATGCGTCGGATGTCGTCGATGAAGCCCATGTCGAGCATGCGGTCGGCCTCATCGAGCACCAGCACCTCCACCTGGCCCAGGTTGAGCGTGCGGCTGCCGGCGTGGTCGAGCAGGCGGCCGGGCGTGGCCACCACGATCTCGACGCCAGCGAGGAGATCCTTCTCCTGGGGGCCCATGGGTACGCCGCCGTAGACGATGGTGGAGCGTAGACCGACGTGTTTGCCGTAGTCCCTGAAGCTGTTGTGGACCTGGATGGCCAGCTCGCGCGTGGGTGTGACCACGAGGACGCGGATGGGATGCCGCGCGGGCGAGAAGGACTTGTTGGCCTGGCCCTTGAGTCGCTCAAGGATGGGCAGGGCGAAGGCTGCGGTCTTGCCCGTGCCGGTCTGGGCTCGCGCCATCAGATCGACGCCCTTGAGCACGATGGGGATGGCCTGTTCCTGGATCGGGGTGGGGTCGGTGTACCCCTCTTCCGCGACAGCGCGGAGGGTCTCCGGGCCGAGGCCCAGATCGTCGAATGGCATGCGGGTCCTTTGGGTAGTCGTGTTGCCCACCTATCGGCCAGGTCCAGGGCTGTCACGTTCGTTTGTGCGCGTGTCGCGCGAGGCATCGACCCGGAGATGCCGCCACTTGGTTCAACGAGAGCGCGTAGTCGCGATCGGCCCAGTGTAGTCGCTGCTCAGCAGGCCGGCCTGTCGCGCTACGGTCTGGGATCGAGCCGGAAGGCCGGACCGGCACCAAGGCGCTCGGCCGGGGTGCCGTACTTGAGGATCAACTCACGGACGGTGGCAGCTCGTTGGGTGACATCGAGTTCACTCGCGGTGTAGCGCCTCCGCGTGCTTTCGAGCTCGACGATGCATGCCGGCTTCGCCCGCAGGTTCAGGGCCCATCCGGTCGTCGCGGATGACGCGGCCACGAGCAACGAGCCGGTGCCATCGACCACGAAGCCGATGGTCACGACCCGCGGCAACCCGCTCCGACGCCCGGTCGTCTGGAGCCGGATGACCTTGTTCCACGCAATGAGGTCGGCCTCCATCGAGCGCTGGTTCACGCCATATGGTCCGGGTCGAGTGCGCTCGTGAGGCGTTGGCGTAGCACGTCGCGGTCGAGCCGAGCCCGTTGCTGTCGCGCCGTGGGGGCGATGCCCTCGAGCCGGGTGACCGCATCGTCATGAGCGTCAGCGAGCGCGTCGAGCTCACGCTGCAGGCGCTGGCTGGCTGCGGCAGGGGAACGCGAGGCACGCACGAGCAAACCCTCGATGGCCTCGAGGCGCTGGCGGACCTCCTTGTCCGTCTCGACCCACGGTGGCGCCGCCCCGGCATTGCGCAGGACGCGGTTGGCTGCGGCCATGTCACCGGCGTAGGTCTCGTCGTCGGGTCGCAGTGGCCGCCCGTGGTCGGGCAGGTCGTCGAACGCGCCTTCCTCCTGGGCCTCGCGGATGAGCCGCTCGGTCAACGTCTCCCAGCGAGGAGCCGTGCGTTCCTTACCCGTGGCATCGCGTCGGATGAGCGGCCGATCGCCTGGTCGTTGCTGCTGGCTCACGTGCTCATGCTCGCACGGAGCCGCGAGGGCTAGTGCGGGCGGGGGGCCGGCTGCGCTTCGCGCGTGAGGCGCAGCTTGCGATGCAGCCCGCAGACCGGGCAGGTCGCGTTCCTGCCGTCGTCATCAGGGACGAGGAAGGTGGTGCAGCCGTTGGTGCTGCAGAACAGCCGATGGCTGGCCGCTCGGCGAAGCCGGCGCTGAGCGTGGCTCCGCCGGCTGATGGCAGCGTTGGTGGGTGGGCTTCGGTGAAGCATCAGGTTCATCCTTTCGCCGGCGGCGCGACCATCGAAGGGTGCGCTCAAGCCGACCGTGGTGTCGGTGTACCGCTCGACGCATCCCGTTCGGGGAGCGGTGGTTCATCAGAGGCTCGCGTCTCGCGGGAGCACACCGGAGGTTCCGGTGCTCGACCGCGCGCGGGTCGGGGATGCCCATGCATTGTAGCGCATCCGTTCGAATAGCCTCTCCGCCGATGGTAGGGGGTACCCTGCAGCCATGACAGCCACGCCCCCCGACGCGCTTCCCTACACCGGCGACCCCGAGGCCGACGCCCTGCTTGCCGTCGATCCCATGGCCCTGCTCATCGGCTTCGTGCTCGACCAACAGGTCACCGTGCAGAAGGCCTTCAGCGGCCCACTCGAACTGCGCCGCCGGGTGGGCACGCTCGACGCGGCCGAACTCGCGGCCATGGACCCCGGTGACTTCGAGGCCGCCTTCCGCGAGCGCCCCGCGCTCCATCGCTTCCCCGGCAACATGGCCAAGCGAACGCAAGCCTTGTGCACCGCGGTGGCCGAACGCTATGGCGATGATCCTGCCGCGCTCTGGCACGACGCGGCCGACGGCCCCGACCTCGAGCAGCGGCTGCTGGCGCTTCCGGGCATCGGCGAGATGAAGGCCAAGGCCATGCTGGCGATCCTGCACAAGCGTTTCGGACTGGAGCTCGACGGGCTCGAGTCGGTCCTGCCGACGTACCCGACGTTGGGCGACGTGGACTCGGCCGAAGCGCTCGCCGAGTACCAGGAGAAGAAGCGCGCCTACAAGGCCAAGCTCAAGGCCGAGGGCGGCAGCTTCCAGCCGTAGCGCTCCGGCTGGCAACCCCTAGCCTCACGCTGCATCTTTCTTCGAACGGTCACGCCCCTGGAGATCAGCGCGCGTGAGACCAAGTCTCACGAATCGGGCTTCACATCTGACCGCCACAGGCGTAGATTCGTACCAGGAGGTACTCGGTTCGAATGGTCGATCTCCGCAACCGGCAGGTCCGGAAGACTCGGAGCCCCAGGGCCACTGAGTGGTCGTGGGCGCTGCTGCAGACCGCGGATGGATCGCACGGCATGAGCAACCTCGTCACCCAGCCCCGAGCGGGCAACATCTCATCTGACACCCGAGCCGGCTGATTCGCGCGGTCGGGGTCGTGAGCGCATGCGCGCCGGCCGCCGAACGCGTGCACCCAGACCGCGTCGGACCCGCGCCCAGTGCGTGGGTCTCGTGATTCGCGATCAGGCTCCGGCAGCCTTCCGCAGCCCGTCCTGCAACGCCCGGGCGACCTCTCCTGGGCGGCCCGTCCCCACGGCCACATCGTCGAGCCGGACGATCGGCATCAGCTCACGCACGGAGGACGAGCTGAAGACCTCCTCGGCCGCGGCCAAGTCGCCAAGTGGGTACCAGCCCTCCAGGACCTCGTAGCCCTGCTCCCGCGCGATGTCGATGAGGTAGGCGCGCGTGACGCCGGCAAGGATGCCCAGGTCGAGCGCGGGAGTGTAGAGGCTTCGGTCGGTGCGCCACCAGACGTTGGTCACCGGGCCTTCGAGCACGGAGCCGTCAGCGGCGATGAAGACGGCATCTTCGGCCCCGCGTCTCCGTGCCTCGTCGAAGGCGGCCATGTTCACCGCATAGGAGGTCGACTTCACGCCGTCGAGCAGCCATGGCGCATCCTTGCGCAGGCGCGGGTCGGTGCCCAACTGGAGCGAGACGGCGGCGATGCCTCTCGCGCGCTTGTCTTCAAGATCGCCGGGGATGGGCAGGACCACCGCCATCGACACGGGCTCGCCGCCCGCTCGACCGCCGGTCATGGTGAGGCGCAACGAGCAATCGGGCGCAGCGGCGGCCTCGAGCACCGTCCGGGCCAGGTCGGCCAACCCGTCGGCATCGGGCGCGGGTAGCTGCATCCGCGCAGCGGACGCGCGCAGCCGCTCGAGATGCTCCTCCATGGCGAATGGGCGACCGCCGTAGACGCGCAGTGTCTCGAATGCCGCCAAACCTCGGAGCAGTCCGGCATCATCAGCGTGGATGACGGGGACGTCGGGGTCGACGACACCACGTCCCAGGACGCCGACCGCGAGCGGGTGAGCGTCGGGTTTCACGCCGCCACCTTCGGATGCGAGGCCGCACCGATGGCGTCGAGCAGCGGACGCGCCTTGACCCACGATTCCTCGACCTCGGCCTCGGGCTCCGAGTCCCATACGACGCCGCCACCGACCCACAGGTGGATGCGGTCGCCGACGATCGCGAAGGTGCGGATGGTCAGCGCCAGCTCGAAGTCGCCGTTGGGCCAGACGGTCCCGAGGGCGCCCATCGAGGCTCCGCGGCCGACCGGCTCGAGGGCGTTGATGTGATCGAGCGCAGCGATCTTGGGTGCGCCGGTGACCGAGCCGCCCGGGAACATCGCGCGCATGGCCTCGGCGAACCCGATGCCGTCTCGAGCGGTGCCCTCGACGAGCGAGACGAGGTGTTCCACACCAGCCATCGGTCGCGCGCGCATGAGCTCCGGCCAGACCACGCTGCCAGGTTCGCAGATGCGTCCCAGGTCGTTGCGTTCGAGGTCTACGATCATCACGTGCTCGGCTGCGTCCTTGGCCGAGTCCTGCAGCGCTGCCGCGCCACCGGCCGGCCTCGTGCCCTTGATGGGCATCGTCCAGAGCCGACGTCCGTGGCGCGCGAGGAAGAGCTCGGGTGTGGCCGACACGATGCTCCAGCCGTCACCACTCAGCGGCTGCGGATGAAGAGGAGCGAAGGGACCGAGTGCCGCGGCCAGGCCAGCGGGATCGCCGTCGAAGGCCGCCGAGAGATGCTGGACCAGGTTGACCTGGTAGACCTCACCTTGGGCGATGGCCTCGCGTGCGAACCCCACGGCGTGCGCGTAATCGGCGGTCGTCCAGGTCGAGTCCCAGGCGCCGATGCTGAAGGCACCTACAGCCGCCGCTCGCTCAGCGACCCGGCGCAGGCGACAGGCCGCCAGGGGCAGATCGGCCGGCTCGGGGCGTGCCGCCCGCTCGCTCCGGCGCAGGGGTTCGGACAGGCCGTAGCCGAGGTAGACATCGGCGCACACGTCCTGCGGCGGCCGGTCAGCGAAGAAGCCGGCTCCTCGCAGATGCTCCTCGATGGCCTCGAACGCACCCGTGGTCGCTCGGACCTCGAAGGTCGGCTGGTCGGCTACCACGGATCGGGGTTGGGCTCGCCGCGCGGCGGATGGAAGCTGATGATGACGCGGCCGGGCTTCAAGAACGGTTCATCGGTGACGAGGTCGAACTGACCCGGGTACTCCTTGCGCAGCGCGTTGCGCAGGTCGGGCAACGTCCGTTCCAGCAGCGCCACGTCAGCCACGGTCCTGGCGAAGCCATCGAGGTCCGGTGCGGGGCGGAAGCGCGCACGCACGAAGATGGCCTCGAAGCCGTCAGCCTGCCAGGCGATGCGGATGGAGCCGTCCTGCTGGAGCATCGGCTCATGGTAGGGGCAACGCCGTCTCTCCACCGGCACGGAGCCGGTGCCGGTTCCGGGTGCCGACTATGCTGGGGCCATGTTCGATGAACGCCCTGACATCCAGGAACGACTGGAAGGCGAGCTCGTCGCCTGGATGACGACGGTCGATACGGCCGGCCAACCCCAGACCTCGCCGGTGTGGTTCCTCATCGAGGACGAGGACATCGTCATCTACTCGCTCGATGGCACGCCGCGCACGCGCAACATCCGCGCCAACCCCAAGGTCTGCCTCAACCTCAACAGCACGCCCGCGGGCGGCGAGGTCGTGATCATCGAGGGCACGGCCCTGATCGTGAGCGACGGACCGCCGGCGAACGAGGACGAGCGCTACGTGAGCAAGTACGAGGGTCCCATGGAGGACCTGGGAATGACGCCCGAGTCATTCGCCGCCGACTACCCCGTGCGCATCCACGTGCAGCCGACGCGCCTGCGAGCGTCATGACCGAGCGGCCGCCCAGCGGTGGCCGACTGACGGTCCTCTACGACGCGCGGTGCCGGGTGTGCACGCGCATCGCCGGCCGCTTCGCCGGCCTCGATGGGGACGCACGGCTCAGGATCCGGCCGCTGCAGTGGGCAGACCGCGACGAATGGGAGAGCGTGCGCCGCCTGCGCGCGGACCGCGACCTGCGCCTGGAGCTCCATGTCATCGACGAGGACGGCGAGTGGGCCGCGGGAGGGGAGGCCATGGTGCGCGTGCTCGAGCGCCTGCCGGCATTCGGGCCCGTCGCCGTCGTGCTCCGTCTGCCGCTGGTGCGGGAAGCGATCGAGCCCGGCTACCGCTGGTTCGCGGGCAACCGGGCTCGGTTCGCATTCATGGCGGGTTCGTTCAGGAACCGCTCATTCGGCTCCTCGTAGCGCATCGGTCGGGCTGAGCCGGGCCGCGCGCATGGCCGGGTAGAAGCCGGCGAGCGCGCCGATGGCCACCGCGGCGCAGATGCCACCGACCACGGCCACGGCCGGGATGATGGGCATCCACTCCTGCGAGAGCGCGTAGGCCACGGCCAACCCGGCACCGAGCAGCACGCCCAGCACTCCACCGACGAGGGCGAGTGCCAGCGCCTCGCTGACGAACTGGAGGGCGATGTGGCGTCGGGTCGCGCCGAGGGCACGGCGCAGGCCGATCTCACCGCGTCGCTCCATGACCGACATCAGCATCACGTTGGCGATACCGAAGCCACCGACGATGAGGGCCACGGCCCCGAGGCCGAGGAAGAGGTCGGTGAAGGCCACGGCTGCGGCGGCCTTGGCCTCGAGCACGTCGGAGGGTCGGGTGACCTCGACCTCGCTGGCGTCCTCGGGGTTGGCCGTCCGGCCGAGCACGGCCCGCACGTCCTCGATGTACTCGACATCGCTGCGCACGTAGATCGTCGAAGGGCTGCCGTCGAATTCGTATCGCTGTTCCGCGAGCGGGATGCCCACGAAGGCCGACGAATCGAGCTCGCTGGCCAGCTCCACGGGCTCGAGGATGCCGATGACCGTGAACCACTGGTCGTCCATCCACACGCGCACGCCGGGCTCGGTGATGCCGAGCCGCCGGGCGGCGGTGGTGCCAAGGACGGTCGTGGGCAGGGTCGAGGAGGCTTCATCGAGCCATCTGCCGACGGCGACATCAGCGCGCAGGGTCTCGAGCAGGTCGAGGTCAGAGGCCGTCACGGCGATGCCGCCGGTGCGGCCCTCGTCGATGTAGTCGGTCCGACGCACGGTGGCGTCGACGGTGGCCACGCTCGAGGCGGACTCGACCGGACCGACGCGCTCGATCATCGAACGCGCCTCCGAGGTCAGCTCGGCGTCACCACCGAAGAGCGTCTGGCCGGCGGTGACACGGAGCATGTTCGTGCCCAGGCGGTCGAGCTGGCTGAGCAGATCGGAGCGGCTGGACTCGGAGATGACGAGCACGCCCACCATGGCTGCGATGCCGATAGCGATGCCGATCATGGTCAGCGCCGAGCGGACCCGGCTGGCCTTCAGGCCGATGGCACCGAGACTGACGAGATCCGACGGGTGAAGTCTGCTGTTCCTGGGCTTCCGAGGCTTGACCTCGGCCTGGGGCGGCTTGGCCTGGCCCTGCATGGGCTTGGCGACTGCGCTCATGCCGCGGCAACCGTGGCGCTGTCGCGGACCATGCGGCCGTCGAGGATCTCGAGCCGGCGAGGCATGCGTGCCGCGACCGAGTGGTCATGGGTGATGACCACGATGGTCGTACCGTCCTGGCGGTTGAGCTCATCGAGCAGATCGAGGATGACCGCCCCGGTCTTGCTGTCGAGGTTGCCCGTGGGCTCGTCCGCCAGCACCACGCTGGGCCGACCAACGATGGCGCGGGCGATAGCCACGCGCTGACGCTCGCCGCCAGAGAGCTTGCCGGGCCTGTGGTCGGCACGATGCGAGAGGTTCACCCGCTCCAGGGCCTCGGCTGCCAGCCTGCGTCGCTCCGCCGGGCCGACGCCACGGTAGAGCAACCCGTTAGCCACGTTGTCCTGGGCGGTCATGCCTGCGAGCAGGAAGAACTGCTGGAAGATGAAACCGACGTGCTGACTGCGCAGGCCGGAGAGATCCTTGTCGCTGAGCTCGTTGATGTCGAAGCCGGCGACCTTGACGATACCGCTGGTGGGCTTGTCGAGCGTGCCCAGCACGTGGAGCAGGGTGGACTTGCCGGAGCCCGAGGGGCCGACGATGGCTACGAGTTCACCCTGGCGCACGCGCAGGTTCACGCCCCGTAGCGCCTCCACGGGCGGATCGCCGGGATACGTGCGCGCTGCCTCCTGGAGGTCGAGTACGACCGGACCGAGGGGCGGCCGCGCAAGCGGTGGGCGCATACTCGGCAACGTTGGCTGTGGACCGCTCGCACCGGGCCGCATCGACGACGGGCGCGGCGCCAGGCGGGGCCTCTGCGAGTTCGACGAAGTGCTGGGTGGAGATGCGCTCGGACTCGGCGCGCTCCGTGCCCGAGCCGGTGGCTTCGGTGCGCCGGGCGCACGCCGTGTCGGCGTCTGGCGGGGAGCGGCGGCACCCGGAGGTGGCGTCATCGCCGCTGGCCTGATCTCCGGCACGATCGGCGTCGGGTTCGGACGCTGGGGGGACGAAGCCCCGGACGGACCGAATGCTCGAGCGGTCGGCGGTCGCCCGGATCCTCGCGCCATCGGTGGCTGTGGCGCGACCACCGTCGGATCAGGGTCGGCGGACTCGCCGACGTTGTCGGTGAGCCACTCCTCGATCTCAGCGTCGAGCGGCGTCTCCACGGGGCCCATCGACGCGGCTGGGGGCGGCGCCCATGGGCGTGCGGGCTGCGCCGGCGGCGGGTCCTGCCTAGACGTCATGCGGGTACCACGATGGTGTCGCCGGCGTCGAAGCTGCCGCTGACCTCCACGCCGGCGTCGTCGAAGAGGCCGACTTCGGCTGCGACCAGATAGGTGCTGCCGTCGTCGGCCACCATCTCGAGCGCGTAGCCTCCCTCGCGCAAGGCGAGGAGAGCGTCCACCGGAACGGTCAGTACGTCTGGGCGTGACTCGCGCACGACGCTGACGGAGACCTCGGCGCCGTCGAGATCACCCACGGCAGCGATGTCCTCGAGCTCGATGGTCACTTCCACCGTGGGCTCCGAGGCACCCGAGACCGTTTGGGCAACGCTGGAGATCTCGGTGATCGTGCCGGCGGCATCGCTGCCGTCAGGTAGCTCGACGGTGACGGTGTCTCCCTCCCGCAGGATGTCGCGGCGGTCGGCCTCGAGGTCGAGCATGACCACCAGGTCGGTGCCGCTGGTATAGGCCAGCACCTGTCCGGCCTGCGAGCGTGAGCCGAGCTCCGGAAGGACCTCCGTGATGCGCACGTCCCCGGGCAGGAAGGTGACCTCGCCCATCTCGATGCGGCCGTCCTGTTCCTGGTTGGTTCGCTTCTGCCACTGGGTGACGGCGTCCTCGGTCTTGACGCGGAAGTTCCAGTCGGGCTTGAAGTTCTGGCCCAGGATCTTGGGGAACCCGATCTGCTTGAGGCTGGTCTCGAGCTGCTTGATGTCCGGGCCGTTGTCGCTGTCGATACTCAGCGGTCGGTAGGCCGGCCGCTTGCCGTACATGAGGTAGCTGGTGTTGGTGCCGTCGACCTCGTAGATCTCGTCGCCCAGCGAGACGATCTCGCCGGCTTCCGGCAGGTCGGTGTAGGTGCCGTTCATGCCCGAGATGATCACGCCTTCTCCTGCGTAGCCGAGCGTGCCGTCGAACTCCTCGGTGGACTCGATGGTGCGCCGCTGCACGGTGGCGGTGGAGACCGGCACGATCGGTGTGGCGGCAGCGTTGGCAGCGTCATCCTCGGTGGCGAGGGGCAAGTCGGCGCTGACGAACACAGCGCCGACCACCAGCACGACGGTGATGGCGAGGACGAGGAGTCGCTGCATGTCCTAGTTCCCTCCGTTCACACCGCCGGGGCCGTCGCCGCCACCGAAGCCCGGGCCATCCTCGAGGCCCATCTCGTCGCGGCACGCGCTGATGGCCTCCTGGAACTCGGGCGATCGACGATCGATGGCCATCTCAGCCATCTCCTGGCCCCGGACACGCTCCAGTCGCCCGTCAGAGCCGATGGCAGGGTCAGGGTACTCCTCGAATCCCTGATCCCGGATGCATTGCGCCAGCGCCAACTGTTCCTCCAGACGCTCCTGTTCCTCCTCGGGGTCGATCTCCGGCCGCGCGGCCTCGAGGATGTGGACGCAGGACTCGTTGGCCGCGATGAACTCCTCCGAGCGTCGGTCGATACCGGTGTCGCCGCCGCGGGGTCCGCCGCCGAGGACAGCGCGAGCGCCGCCCACTCCGGCTTGGGGATCGTCGACGTCGATGCCGTTGTCGCGAAGGCACTGAGCGTAGGCCAGCAGGGCCTCGTCCTGGTCCTCGAACTCGATGACCTCAGCGGCCGCGTCGGGCTCGGGTGTCTCATCGGGGCTCACCAGCGTGGCCACCTGCGCCGATGCGCCGACCGTCAGCACCAACGTCAGACCGAAGGCGATGGATGTCGCGCCGAGAGTGCTTCTGGGGAAGAGGTTCATGGTTCGATCGCTCCGTGGACGGCGGTCTGGTCGTGGATGACGAACATGCTCCCGACCGCTAGTCAGGCTCTGATGGCCACGTGTAAGGCCGGTGTAACGGCCTAAGGTGCACCAGGAGCCGAGGGCGCACCATCGGCAGGATCGAAGCCGATGTCGGCGGCACAGGTCACGAAGGCCTGCTGGAAGTCGGGGTCGAAGGGGTCGAACGAGCCCATGTCGCGGAAGGTGAAGCCCTGGACCGGATCGGGATCGGGGAAGTCCTCGATGCCCTCGCGACGCATGCACTCGGCCAGCACCAGCTGCTGCTCGACCTGCTCGGCCTGTTGCTCGGGATCGACCTCCGGCATCACGGCCTCCAGGAACTCCTCGCAGGCGTCCATGGCGTCGATGAACGTGTCGCCCGTGAGGTCGATGCCCAAGATCACGCTGGGGTCGGCGAAGGTGGGGCCCTCCGGTCCGAACTGCGGATCGGGGATGTCCAGCCCGTTGTCGCGCAGACAGGCGACGAGGTCGAGGATGGCCTGCTCGTCGTCGAGCTCCTCGGAGGGCGCCTGGGATGCCTCCGCGTCGGGGTCGGGCGTGGCCAGCGTAGCCACCTGAGCCACCGCCGTCGAGCCGAGCAGCAGCATCAGAAGGATGGTCAGGAGCGGCAGAGCCGCAGCACGATATCGCTTCATGACTGCAGCATAGATCGGGTCCGCACTGTCGTCACGCGTCGGTCCTGGGGTGGTGGTGCATGTGCATCTGCCAGGCCGATCTGCGCGGTTCCTGTTCGCCCAGTCGTTCGGCGGCGCCGTCAGGCAGCCCATCGGCGTAGCGTCCGTACCACCTGGCCAACGGCGTCGCGCTGAAGCCGTGGAGGATCACCGACAGCACGACCGTCCAGGCCACCACCGGCCCGAGCGGATCGGAGGGCACCCCGGCATGCTCGAGCGCCTCGATTCCGAGGAGGACGAACACGATGCTCGCGAGACCGCGTGGCCCGAACCAGCCCACGAACAGGATGCTCACGCGGTCGAACCCGGAGCCGACCAGCGCCAGCGCGACCGGCACCATGCGCACGACCGTGAGCGAGAGCAGGGCGTAGACGACGACCATGGGGTCGCTGAGCTCGACGATGTGTTCGTGGACCACGATGAGGCCGAAGATGAGCCAGACCACGATGGAGAGCAACGCGCCCTGGGCCTCGGTGAAGCTGACGGCGGACTCGACGCGCTCCTTGTGGCCCATGCCGAAGGCGAGGCCCGCGGCGAAGGCGGCGATGAAGCCGCTGGCGTCGAGCCCGGCGGCGATGAAGAACGCGCCCAGGGCCAGCGCCAGCGTGGCCAGCTGGCGTGAGCTCGGCGAAGCGGTCTTGCGGAGGTCGGCGCGGATCAGCAGCCAGCGACCCACGCCGCCGATGAGGATGCCCGTGAGCGCGGCGACCGCCACTTCGCGGACCGCCTCCCAGATCGGCTGTACGCCACCGACATCGCCGTAGACCGCGAGTGCGATGGCGACGGTGATGAGCGGCGCCACGATGCCGTCGTTGAGCCCGCTCTCGACGTTGAGGATGCGGCGCACCCGCGCCGGGACCGAGGTGTCGGTGATGACCTGATGGCCCAGGTCGGCATCGGTGGGCGCGAGGGTCGCGCCGATCAGCAGCGCCAGGCCGAACGTGATGCCCGGGAAGAGACCCAGGGCGAGGGCGGTGCCGATGGCGACGGTGAGCGGCAGCCCGATCGCGAGCATGCGCCCGACGACGCTGGAGTCGAGCTCGAGCCGCTTGAGCCGGATGGTAGAGGCGGCAGCGAAGAGCACGAGCGCCAGGGTGATCTCCGCGAGCACGCCCAGCACATCTGTCGCTGGCAGCTCCTCCGCGAACCCGCCCAGCCCGGCGCCGGCGATGACGGCACCGATGACAAGGAACGCGAAGGCCGCCGAGATCGACCAGCGGGCCAACCGGACCGCGACCATGCTGTAGGCCGCCACGAGCAGCGCGAGCAGGCCGAAGCCGAGATGGAGGTCCACGCGACGAGTCTAGTCAGCGGGGCCGAGGCCGGAGGCCTAGTCGCGGCGCTTCGTGTACCGGTATCGACGGTAGACGTCCGGCTCACGCCGGGCGACAAGCTCCGCCAGCGACGCACCTTCGGCCTCGAGCGCCTCGCGGTCCGCAGGCGTCAACGGCTCGAACGGTTCGAGCACGATCCTCGGCCGGTCCTCCCGGTCGGATTCCGCCCACCACAGGCCGGCCACGTAGCCGTCGACCGTGAACGTCGGCAACACGTCGCCGGCCTTGACGATGACGCGCTTGCGGTAGGGCTCAGGCAGCACCCGGTCTCGTTCGGCGTAGGCCAGCAACGTCTCGTCCCACATGGGCAGCAGACGTGGCGGCGCGGGCGTCGCCGCATCGGGGAGGGGAGCATCGGGCAGGTCGAAGAGGACTCGACCGCGCGAGTCCTCGTAGGTGACGACCTCTGAGATCCGCTCGATGCCGCGCCGAAGGCTTCGGACGGCGAGGCCCGACCACTGTGCGATGTCGGCCGGGCGCGAGGGGCCGAAGGCGCGCAGGTGGCTGCGTACGACGTGCTCGAGTGCGGCCTCCTCGTCCGGCTCCGGGTCGGGCAGCCAGCTCCGGGCGGCGATCTGGACCGGGCG
Source organism: uncultured Chloroflexia bacterium (assembly GCA_963752475.1). Lineage (GTDB taxonomy): Bacteria > Chloroflexota > Limnocylindria > Limnocylindrales > CSP1-4 > JAFMJV01. Next base: position 654,125 of record CAVVYR010000006.1, read on the forward strand.
GCGCCCGAAGGTCCAGGGCTCCGTGCCGGGGACGTGGACGAAGGCGCCGTGGCGACGGATGCGTCGCCACAGCTCATCGGCGGGGACCGACTCGCCGAGGGTCCCGGCATGGTCACGCAGCTCCACGTTGGTCCGTGGCTCGGAGGCAAAGGCCAGCGACTCCTCGGTCAGGTCCGGCAGCGTCCGTTCGACCGGTCGGCCGCGCGCCTCCTGCATCCACTTGCTCCGCGTGACCGCCAGGAGCGCGGTCACCGAAGCGCGGTAGTCGGCCGTGCTGACGACATGGAGCGTGCTGCGCCCGAGGGTGGCCTTGACCAGGTCGCGCCGGTGGAGGGCGAGGTTCAGGGCATCGGGCTCGAAGCCGTCACTGCGGGTCCAGAGGGCGATGTAGGGCGAGGCCGGCTCCTGGGCCTGGAGTCCGCCGACGGCCTCGGTGAGGGCCACGGGGTCGAGGTCACTGCGTCGGAGCAGTGCCTGGCGTGCGAGCGTGGCCCGGTTGAGTCGTCGATCGGTCAGGCGCATGGCCCGGCCGTCAGCGAGGGAGGTCGCCGTCTCCGGCGTCCTGATCACGCAGGAAGCGCTCGATCTCGCCGATGAGTTCCTCACCCGACGGCAGACGCGTCTCGTCGGTCATCTCCTCGAGCCGCTCGACGTACGAGGTGGTGGAGTCGTCCGACGCCGCAGCCGCGTCCAGCTTGGTGCTGATGCTATGGGCCTCCAGCTCCAGCGCCGAGGTGGAGATGGCCTCGCCGACGTGGTACTCGAGCGCCCGCACGAGTGCTACGGCCGCGGCAGGGTACTCGCCGTTGACGTAGTGGGGGACCTGGGCGAAGTATCCGAGCGTGGGGATGCCGGCCTCGGCGATGGTGATGTCGATGACCGAGACGGCGGCGGCCGGTACCTGCATGGAACCGGTGGGGCCGGCTTCGACGCCGCCCTTGAGCAGACCCTCCGCTGAGGCGATGCCCAGGATGTTCACCGAGCGCGTGTGCGGCACCGCCGCCGGGATGGCCCCCAGCGTCATCCATTCCTTCACGCCCAGGTCGGCGGCGAGCATGACCAGCTCGCGCGAGAGCTCGCGCCAGCGATAGTCGGGCTCGGGGCCCATGAGGATCAGTACGTCGCGCTGCTCGAAACGCCGATGCAGCACCCTGAGCTGCGGCCAGTCGGCTGAGATGAGGCGTCCGTCGTCGATATGCAGCGCGGGTCGGCGAGCGCGGTAGTCATAGAGCCCGTCGGCCTCGATACCGGCGATGGGCTGGGCATCCTCGGCCACGAGCCGGGCGGCCATGGTGGCGGCGGTGCCAGCGTCGACCCAGGCGTCGAAGGCCACGATCATCAACGGGTCGGTGAGTGGCGGGTGGTCGTGCAGGTGGTACAGGGTCACGTGGCACAGGATAGGTGTGGGGTCCACTTGTCGCAGGCGTAGACTCCGGCCGATGCGACTTGACCGCGCACTCGCCCATGACCTCGCCCGGGCCTCGCGTTCACGCCCGATCCAGCTGTACCTGGCCATGCAGCTCGCGGCCGCCGCGGTGTTCGTCGTTCGTCGAGACGAGATCACCGTCACGATGGTGCTGCTCATCTGGCTGGGCCTGGCCGCGGTGGCCTTCACTGCCTGGTGGGCTGGCCGGCACCGACGGGCACATCCGGATCCCGACCCGATGCCGGCAGCCGGTCCCCGCAGCGCCTTTGCGCTGATCGTGGCTCTTGGGTGGGTCGTTTGGAGCTTCGGCCTCGGTGCACAGCTCGGCTTCCTGCTCACGCTCGTCGGTGGCGGTGGCTGGGTCTGGTCGTACGTGCGGGCGGGAGGTCACCACGGGCTGCGCGAGCGCTGCCTGCGAGACCCGCGTCCCTTCCTGGGTCTGTACATCCTCATCGCCCTGCCACGGCTGCTGGTGGTGGGGCCGTTCTACGTGGTCGACGTGGTCTTCGCACTGCCCAGCGGGATCGGCCAGCAGTTGCTCCTGCTGGTGGCCCTGTTCGCGCCGCTGGAGGCCTGGAGCCGACGACCCGGGTGGGCGGCACTGGCGTCCGCTACGGTCTTTGCCATCCTGCACGTGCCCCTCGTGATGGAGCCCAACGGCGACGATGTCCCGAGCGCCGTGGCCAATGCGGTCATCTTCCAGCTGAGCGTGGGCTTCATCGCGGTCCTGGCCTATCGACGTCATCGCTCGGCCGCGGCCGTGGGTGTGGCGCACGCGATGACCATCGCCTGAGGCTCATACTCGACCCGTGGGTCGACGTTCGCGATCCATGGACCGATGACCTGATCAGGAGGACAGGAGGGCGTCGACCCCGAGCGCGTCGGCGTGCTCGGCTTCAGCAATGGCTCGATGATCGGTTCCTACCTCGTCGGCACCGACGCGCGCCCGGCGGCCTTCGCTTCATGGTCGGGCGCCATCTACGACGGTGAGGTGCAGGCGCCGTTCCTGGCGCCGAGCCTGGAGTCCTGCGAGGCCACTGGGGAAGGCCAGATCGAGCTCGACCTCGGTTGGCGCACGATCGTCCATAGCTGCGACTACTTCAGCTCGCAGATGGCCGGCACCGCCCTGACCGAGTTAGCGGACTTCGCGGGCCCGCTCCTGCTCATGGCCGCCTCGGCCGACGCTGCGGTCGACCCCCAAGTGTCCGTGAACGCGTCGACCGCCAGTCAGAGCGAGGACGTCACCCTCGACGTCATCGAGGGCGGTGACCACACCTTCCTGGTCCCTACCGAGGATCAGACCATGGCCGACTACGTGATCGACACGACCGCTGATCGGTTCGCCGCGAAGTTCTTGTCCCGGTCGCTGACGGTACGAAGAGGGCGGGGCGCCTGCATGGCGCCCCGCCCTCTTCGTATGTCTGACGTGATGGCCACGACAGCGTGACTAGCGCGAGGGATCCATCGACAGCGGTACGACCAGCTCGGTCCAGAACTTCTCCTCATCGATGAAGTTCTGGATGGCGGCCTTCTGCGTACCGACTGGGCCGATGTCCTCCCGGAACGCCAGACTCCGGCCATAGTCGAGCCCGTCGTTGGTGTCGACATCGACGTAGACGCCATAGATCGGCTGGGGCACGCCGTCCTCGGGGCGTGGGTCATCGTTCCACGAGAGCACGATCGAGGGATCGATGACATAGCCGGCAGCGAACAGGTCCCAGATGTTGCCGATGGTGATCGGACGATCCTGTGCGATGCGTGATTCCTCACGCGCCAGGAAGAGCTCCTGCATCCCCGGGAAGGTGCCGTCGACCATCTCCCTGTACTGGTCTTCGGGCATGGCGCCGGTATTGGCGTTGGCCTCCAGGCCGGCGATCATCTGGTTGCCGTAGCTCGCGTAGGACTCTGAATCGGGGTCACCCCACTGCTGGCGGACGGCGATCTTGGCGGCCTCTGGATCGGCCCACCAGTTGAACTCCGCGGATGCCGAGGAGTTGCCTGGCAGGTAGAACGACCCGCCCATGTAGACCATCTCCTTGACGTTCCCCGCGAACGCAGGGTCCTTCATGATGGCTCGGGCGATGTTGGTGAGGGGGCCGATGGCCACGACCGTGACCTCGCCCGGGTACTTGGCGACCTGATCCACCAGGAAGCCGATGGCCTCGTCGTTGCCGTCGGCGTCGGGTACGCCCTCTTCGTAGACGTGCTCGTATGTCGGTGCTTCGCCGTACTTGGACTCGTAGACCTCGACCCAGTCGGCCATGGGGTCGCCGCCGATGGTCTCGTCGTAGTGGCCCAGGTAGCCAGGCCAGGAAACGACCGGGCTCAAGCCCTGTTCGGCGGCGAGGATCTCGGGGTCGAAGCGCCAGTTGCGGAAGCCGAAGCGGCTGCCCGCGTAGATGGGCGTGTCGAGATCCGAGCGCCTCGAGCTGACGGACGCCCGTGGCGATGCCGGCCGGCATGGGCGTGTTGCCCGACACGATGGTGACGCCGAGCAGATCGATGTTTTCGGCCCGGTCGAGCATGAGCATGGCCATGCCGTCATCGAACAACTCGACCATGTCGGTGTCGAGGATGACCTTCTGGGCCCCCTCGTCCTGGGCAGCGACGGCGCTGCCCGCTACGGATGTCATGAGTGCGCCGGAGATGGCCAGCGCCAATAGTCTCTTGTGGTGCAATTCTTCTCCCCGTTGGAGAGCCCCGTGGTCGTCCGCTCGGGGCGATCGCGACGCTCGAAGCTGTGAGTCTCGTCAGGGTGAGATGTCGGCTCGCGTGCCTCCTTCCTGTCGACTTGACACCGTGCCGCACCACGCTATCACGCGCGCAAACGCTCGCGCAATCGTTTACATGTCGGTCAGCGCAGGACGATCGCGAGCCGCGGTGCTCGCGGCCGGTCAGCGGAGGACGGGCGCGGGGTGCGGTCGCTCGAGGAGCCGCTCCATCTCCGCGTCGAGGTCGATCGCGTCCATCTGCTCGGGCTCGCCGAACCGACGTTCGGCCTCCGTGAGCTCGCGACGGACCTGCGTGGCCAGGAACGGCGGCAACTCCTCGTCGGCGACGATCGCACGGAGCATGCGCAGGCCGTCGAGATCCCCGCGTCGGGCCATGGCGCCAGCGACCGGGCCGAGGGAGTGGAGCTTGCCTGCTCGGTCGTCGGCATGGACCAGCTCCAGGCTGTGCAAGCCCCAGCGCTCGGCCTCGTCCGGGCGTTGCGATCCGAGGTAGGCGAAACCAAGTCGAGCGGTGACGAGGATGAGTCCCCAATGGTGGTTGATCTCGAGGAAGCCCTCGTACGACGCATGGGCGAAGTCGAGTGCCGCCTGGTATCGGCCGAGGCAGTAGGACGTGAAGCTGGCACGCGAGAGGGCATAGCCGACCCCACCGGCGTTGCCTGCGGCATCGAACTGGGCGAAGGCATCGAGGTGCAGGTCGAGCGCGGCTTCGTAGTGCTCCGCGAAGTCCTCCAGCAGGGCCAGCTTGGAGACGGCGAAGGCCGTCGCCAGCGGCTCGCCCAGCCCATGGCACAGTGCGTACGAGAGTTCGAACGCCTCGCGTGCTCCGGCTGCGTCGTCTGTCATCAGGCGAGCCCAGCCGAGCCAGGTCTGGAGTTCACCCCGCACCAGCCGATGCTCGGGAGCACGGAGCGCGGCATCCGCCGACTCGAGGGGCTCGAGCGCGGCCCCGTTCTCGTTGCGATTGCAGTGGTCGATGCCAAGGACCATGCGACACAGGGCCACCTCCGTCGTACGACCGGTGGCCTCAAGGAGCGGCAGGCTCGCCTTGACCGTGGCATCAGCCGCCTCGTTGTCATCGACGACGGCGTAGGCGAACGCGAGATGTGGTGCCACGAGGTGCTCGATTGGCGGTGCGGCTTCGTCGCTTGACGGCGTGGCTTCGCGCGCCGCCCCGGCGATCGCCGTCCACATCTCGACGGCGACCGGATCGACGCTCATGGTCCACAAGGTCGAAGCCGGCAAGAGCAGCGGCTCGACCTCGTCGTTCGGCCAGCGGCTGACGGCCCACTCCATCGCCGTCCGCAGGTTGCCGTAGTCCGGCGCCAGACGCGCTCGCGTCCTGAGCGAGGCGGACGATTCGAGCGCAGGGAGGTCAGAACGCAAGCGCTCGGTGAGCGCACGCGCGTGCCTGTCGCGAGCAGCGGCCTCACGGCCCGAGGCGCGGAGCTCGGCCTCAGCGTACTGTCGTAGCAGCTCATGGATCTCGTAGCGGCCGTCGGCGCGGCGCCGGACCAGCGAGCGGGCGACGAGGTCCGCCATGACGGCGGCGTCGGCGTCCGTGGTGGCCTGCGCCATCTCACGGTCGAAGTTGCCGACGAAGATGCTGAGCCTTGTGAACACGTCACGCTGACGCTCGTCAAGGAGACGCCAGGAGCCCTCGAAGGCAGCGCGAAGGCTGCGGTGTCGCGGGGGCAGATCGGCCGCTGACGTCTCGAGCAGATCGAAGCTGGTGGCGATCTCTTCGGCCAGCTCGGCCGCACCGAGGGTGCCCATCCAGGCGGCGGCCAGCTCGATCCCGAGGGGCATGTCGTCGAGCAGGTCGCAGATGCGCCGGATGTGCGGCCACTCTTCGTCCGTGATGGTCAGGTTGGCGGTCGCTCGACGAGCGGACTCCAGGAAGAGGCGGATGGGCGGGTCGGTGGGATCCGCTCCGCCCATCTCGGCGTCAGCTCGTCGGAGCCCGCCGATCTCGATGACCCACTCGCCGGAGAGCCCCAGGCGGCGGCGCGAGGTCACGAGCAATCGCGTCGACGGTGCCCGCTGGGCGATCTCGGCGAGGACGGCTCCCGCGTCGTCGACATGCTCGACGTTGTCGACGACGAGCAGGCGCGGTTGGGATGCGAGGTAGTCGGCGACCTGCTGGTGGAGCGTGCGTCCGAAGCCGTGAGCCGCGTCGACGGCGAAACCGATCCCGTCGCAGATGGCATGGACCAGGCCATCTGCGTCATCGGCACCGAGGGCTGAGGCGAAGGATGTGCTCGTGCCCTGCGTATTCCAGCGCCGGCGGGCGACCTCAGCGGCCAGGCGTGTCTTGCCGGCGCCGCCAGGGCCGACGAGCGAGACGATGTGGGTCTCGCTGTCGGAGAGCCGCTCGATCGAGCTGCGCGAGCTCCATCTCGCGACCCACGAACGGCGTCAGCCACGTGGGCAAGTCAGGCTCTGATGCGTCGATCGCGCGCAGCGGCGGGAACTCGGCATCCAGGCCGTCCGCGAGGACGCCGAACAGGTGCTCCGGCCGCTCGATGCCTTGGAGGCGATGCTCGCCGAGGTCGACCGTGTCGACGTCCACGAGCGGCTGGGTCGTGGCCGAGAGCAGGATCTGACCGCCATGTCCGGCATCGCCGATGCGGGCACCACGATGGACGTCGAGACCGACGTAGCCTTCGTCGGTCAGCTCGGGCTCGCCGGTGTGGATCCCCATGCGCACCTTGATCGGCCCACCCGCCAGCCCTTGCTGCGCAACCACGGCCGAGGCCACCGCGCCCGACGCGCGTGGAAAGGCCAGCAGGAACGAATTGCCCTGTGTGTCGACCTCGCTGCCACCGTGCGCTGCGGCCGCCTCGCGGATGATCCGGCGGTGCTCGGCGAGGGCCTCGATGTAGGCGCCACGGAGCTCTGACAGCAGGCGCGTCGAACCCTCGATGTCGGTGAAGAGCAGGGTGACCACGCCGGTGGGGAGATCCGAGCGCATGAGTGGGGAGCCTCGTGCTACGTCCTGGTTCGTTTCCTCACGCGTGCCAGCGCCCCCTCCCAGCCGGCCTCGATGGGAGCGCCCGTTTCGTCGAGGTCGATGACGACCGGTGCGTGGTCCGATGGCGTGGGTGGACCCTTGCGGGCGTGTCGGTCGATCTCCGCCCAGACCACTCGGTCGGCCACGGGCTGCGTGCCGTAGAGCAGGTCGATGCGCATGCCCATGTTCTTGTGGAAGGCGCCGGCGCGATAGTCGTACCAGCTGAAGCGATCGGTCGCGGGCTGGACCGCGCGATAGGTGTCGACGAGGCCCCAGTCGAGCAGGGCCTCGAGCTTGGCCCGCTCTGGTGCGGAGACGTGCGTGGCGCCATGGGCAGCGCTGGCATCCCAGACGTCGTCGTCGGTGGGGGTGACGTTGTAGTCACCACCGAGCAGCAGGGCATCGGACGGCCTCGCGACCTCGTCGACCCATGCCGCGAGCCGGTCGAACCAACGCAGCTTGCCCTGGTACCAGGGCGAGTCGAGCTCACGGCCGTTGGGCGCGTACAGGCTCGCGACGCGGATACCACCGCAAACGGCGCTGACCATGCGCGCCTCGGTCTGAGGGTCGAAGTCGTCGGCCGTGGGCGCGTCCTTGGTGCTGCGGCTGGCGCGCACGGGGCCGTCGCCGAAGTTCGTGATGGGCGACTCGATACCGACCTTGCTCGCGATGGCCACGCCGTTCCAGCGGCCCTCGCCGTGGTGCAGCAGTTCGTAGCCGGCCATGCGGAAGGGCATCTCCGGCGCGTCGTCATCGGAGAGCTTGGTCTCCTGCATCAGGAGCACGTCCGGCTGGGCGCGCTGCAGCCATAGCTCCACGGCTTCCATGCGGGCCTTGAGTGAGTTGACGTTCCAGGTGGCGATGCGCATCGAAGGGCAGGGTAGCCGCTCGCAGGTGCCTCCGGGTGTCGCCTATGCGACCCGTACGACGAAGGCCCGGCAGGTGTTGCCGGGCCGCGAGCGTCGTGTAGAGGGTGCGTCGTCCGCTAGCTGCAGCCGCTCGTGCTGCCGCAGTTGAGGCACTTGTAGCAGCTGCCGTTGCGGACCATGATGCTGCCGCAGTCCATGCAGGACGGGGAGTCCGCGCTGACCGAGAAGGCGATGCGCTGGCCGACCCCCAGTGAGGCCGCCGCCTGGCCGTTGCCCTTGCCGTTAGCCGAAGCAGCAGGCGCGCTGGGCGCCGGTGCCATGGCCAGTGGCTGGGCCCCGCCCGCGCCATCGGAGGAGGACGACGGAGCGGGCGGAGCCTCAGCCGAGGTGGATTCGGCCGAATCGACAACCGGGTCGAATGCGCCCAGCTGCGGAGATGGCTCCGCCGGGGCCTCTGACACGACCTCGCCGCCCATGATGCCGAGGGCGTCGCGATCGTCCTTCGAGAGGAACCGGGAACCCATCCAGCGGAAGATGTAGTCGACGATCGACTTGGCGATCGGAACCTCCGGGTTGCCGGTGAAGCCGGAGGGCTCGAAGCGCACGTGCGTGAACTTCGAGACGAGGTCCCGCAGCGGTACGCCGTACTGCAGCGCAAGGGAGGCCATCGTGGCCAGCGTATCCATGAGGCCGCTGACCGTGGAGCCCTCCTTCGCCATCTTGAGGAAGATCTCGCCAGGCTGGCCGTCCGGGTAGAGGCCCACGGTGATGTAGCCCTCGTGTCCGGCGACCTGGTACTTGTGCGTGACCGCGCGACGCTCGTCCGGCAGGCGGCGACGGTATGGCTTGGGCTCCCCAGTGAGCTCTAGCCCCGTCGCCGCATCTGCCGAGGGAGTAGTCGCAGTGTCTTGGTCGTTCTTCTTGCCCGTCGAAAGTGGCTGGCTGCGCTTGGAGCCGTCGCGATAGATTGCGATGGCCTTGAGGCCCATCTTCCAGCCCTGCAGGTAGACATCCTCGATGTCCGCGGCAGTCGCGCTCTCGGGCATGTTCACGGTCTTGCTGATGGCGCCCGACAGGAAGGGCTGGGTGGCGCTCATCATGCGCAGGTGGCCCATGTGCCCGATGGAGCGCTCGCCGTTCATGGGCTTGAAGGCGCAATCGAAGACCGGCAGGTGCTCGGGCTTGAGGTCCGCCGCGCCCTCGATGGTCTCCGTCTCGTCGATGTGCGCCACGATGGACTCGACCTCCTCGGCCGAGTAGCCGAGACGCTGGAGTGCGGCTGGGACCGTCTGGTTGACGATCTTGAGGAAGCCTTCGCCGACGAGCTTCTTGTACTTGATGAGCGCGATGTCCGGCTCGATGCCGGTGGTGTCGCAATCCATCATGAAGGCGATGGTGCCGGTAGGCGCGAGAACACTCACCTGCGCGTTGCGATAGCCGTGCTTCTCGCCCAGCGCGAGGGCCTCGTCCCAGGCGCTACGGGCCTCTGCGACCAGCTGGTCCGGGGCCAGCTCCTCCTGGAGTTCGTAGGCCGCGTCGCGATGCTTGCCGATGACGCGCAGGAAGGGGCCCTCGTTGATGGCGTAGTCATTGAAGGCGCCACCGTGGTCGCGGGCGATGACGGCCGATTGACGATAGGCCTCGCCGGTCATGATGGCGGTGATGGCGGCAGCGAAAGCGCGGCCGTCGTCTGAGTCATAGGCCAGGCCACGGCTCATGAGCAGCGCGCCCAGGTTGGCGTAGCCCAGGCCCAGCGGGCGGAAGCGGTGAGAGTTCTCCTCGATCTGCGGCGTGGGGTACGACGCGTTGTCGACGAGGATCTCCTGCGCGGTGATGGTCAGGCGGGCGGCGTAGCGGAAGGCCTCTGCGTCGAACTTGCCATCGCCATCGACGAACTTCATCAGGTTCAGCGAGGCGAGGTTGCAGGAGGTGTCGTTGATGAACGAGAACTCCGAGCAGGGGTTGGTGGCGTGCTGGCGATCGGTGTTGGCCACCGGGTTCCAGTCGTTGATGGTGGTGTCGTACTGGATGCCCGGGTCGCCGCAGATCCAGGCCGCCTCTGCCATGTGGCGGAAGATGTCCCGAGCCCGGTGCGTGCCGGCGGGCTCGCCGGTGGTGACCTCATACGTGGTCCACTCCTCGTCATCCTGGACCGCGTGCATGAACTGGTCCGAGGCGCGCACGCTGTGGTTCGCGTTCTGGAAGAAGACCGAGCCGTAGGCCTCACCCGTGAAGGACGGGTCGTAGCCGGCCTCGATGAGGGCCCAGGCCTTCCTCTCCTCGCTGGCCTTGGAGTCGACGAACTCGAGGATGTCCGGATGCCCGGAGTTGAGGATGACCATCTTGGCCGCGCGCCGGGTCTTGCCGCCCGACTTGACCACGCCGGCGAAGGCGTCAAAGCCCTTCATGAAGCTGACCGGTCCACTGGCCACACCGCCGGTGGACATCTTCTCGCTGGAGCCGCGGATGGGGGAGAGGTTGACGCCCGCGCCGGAGCCGTACTTGAAGAGCATGGCCTCCGTCTTGGCCAGGTCCATGATCGAGGACATCGAGTCGGTGACCGAGTTGATGAAGCAGGCCGAGCACTGCGGCCTGGCCTCCACGCCCACGTTGAACCAGACCGGGCTGTTGAAGGCCATCCTCTGGTGCAGCAGCAGGTGGGTCAGCTCCGCCTTGAACGTGGCCAGGTCCTCGTCGGTGGCGAAGTACCGCTGTGTGGCAGCCCAACCGGTGATGGTGTTGACGACGCGATCGATCAACTGCTTGACCGAGCGTTCACGGCTGGGCGTGCCGATGTGGCCGCGGAAGTACTTGCTGACGACGACGTTGGTGGCCAGCTGGCTCCACTCCTTGGGAACCTCGACGCCCTTCTGCTCGAAGACGGCCTTACCCGACTCGTTGGCGATGCTGGCATCGCGCAGCTCCCACTCGACCTCGTCGTAGGGGTGCGTGCCGGGCGTGGTCCAGCGTCGCTCGAAGGTCAGCCCCCTGGAGCCGGCGCCGGTGAAACGGAAGGCTTCATCCATGGCCGCCCTGGCGGCAGAGCCCGTGCCCTTGCCGTTGCGTGACCCGGATCGAGCTGTCGCCTCCTTGCCTGCGGTAGCGTTGCGGACCTTGGCGACAGCCTCAGCCATGACCTCTCCTCTCGAACGTGACGCGCCGACGACGACATCGGCGCATTCGGATGCTTCCTCTTGCGCCGCTCAGGCGACGCTTCCACCGACGCTGGGCAGTCGGATCACGACGTGGGCACCGACTCTTCCTCCCTGCACTGGGTTCGCTCCGGGAGGACGCTCCCTGGACCCAGCGGCGGTCGGCAGATTGTGGACCGAGGGGCTGGTGCCTGTCAAGCCCAAAACCACTACATATTGGGGTCCGGCCCGCGAGGAGTACACAACATGTAGCGGTTGGGCCCGATCTGAGGCCGACGCTGGGGATGGACTGTGCATGGCGCCTGTGGACAGCGTGAGGACGAGCGCAACATGATAGAACAGGCGTTCGCTTCCGTCTACCTCCACGGAGCCGGGAGGCTCAGCGCGCGGGCGGAGGACCCGTTGTGCCGCGCACGTGGAGCCTCACGTCGAGCTCCACCAGACGGGGTGCGGCCGTCTCGTCACGCAAGCGCTCGAAGAGCAACTCGATGGCTGCCGACGCCAGATCCTCGATGGACTGCGTGACCGTCGTCAGAGGTGGCGTGACATCGGCCCCGAACGAGATGCCGTCGAAGCCGACGACCGACACGTCCTCGGGCACGTCGAGATCGGCGATGTGGGCGGCGCTCAGGGCGCCGATGGCCATGAGGTCGTTCTCGGCGAAGACGGCCGTGGGGAGTGTGTCCTCCGTCAGCCACCGCTCCATGGCCGCTCGGCCACTCGCGGCCCGGAAGTCGCCACGCACGATGCGCTCGTCCGGCAGCTCGACCCCTGCATCCGTGAGGGCCGAGGCGAAGCCCTCGAGTCGCTGGGCGCTCGTGCCCAGGCCGCCCGGGCCGGCGATGACGCCGATGTCGCGATGGCCCAGATCGAGCAGGTGTCGGCCGGCCAGCCGACCACCCTCGTGGTTGGCTACCAGCACCTGCGAGACCGCTAGCTCATCGACCTCGCGGTCGACGACGATGGCTGGCGTCCCGCGCTCGACCAGGTGGAGCAACCCTTCGGATGGCTGACTGGCCGCGACGAGGAGCAGGCCATCGACCTGCTTGGAGAGCAAGACCTCGAGGTAGCGCGACTCCTTGGCCCGGTCGCCATCGGAGTTGCAGATGATGGCGCTGTAGCCGGCCTCGAACATGTGGTCCTCGAGGCTGCGGGCGAGGTCGCCGAAGAAGGGGTTGGCGATGTCCGGGATGATCACACCCACGGTGTGCGTGGTGCCACGGCGCATCGAACGGGCCAGGGCGTTGGGGCGGTAGCCCAGCTCGTCGACGGCTGCCTCGACCCTCGCGGCGGTCGCGGGCTCGACCTTGCGCGTGCCGTTGATGACGTGGGAGACGGTGGTGATGGAAACGCCGGCCCGCTCGGCGACGTCGCGGATGGTGGTCATGCGCGGGCACGGATGGTAGGCGACGCGACGAGCGTTGACACGGCCATCCACCAAGGATACGCTTTCCGCAATCGGTTGCGCAAACGGTTGCGCATCCCGGGTCGGGGCCAGGTAGGGGTATGTGATGCTGATGGACATGGGCGATCGCCACGCCGTCGTCGTCGCTGGTTCCATCAACGTCGACCTCATCGTGGGCGTGCCGGCGCTGCCCGGTCCGGGTGAGACCGTGCTCGGGGACAGCTTCATCCAGCAGAACGGCGGCAAGAGCGCGAACCAGGCCGTAGCGGCTGCCCGCGTCGGCGCGGCGGTCACCATGCTCGGCGCCGTGGGGGCTGACGATCTCGGCCGGAGCGCCCTGGCGGGCCTGGCCGCGGCTGGTGTCGATGTCTCACGTTGTCGCGTCATCGATGACACGCACAGCGGACTCGCGCTCATCGTCGTCGACGAAGCTGGCGAGAACCAGATCGCTGTGGCTTCCGGCGCCAACGCCCGCCTTGACGCAGCCATGATCGAGGATGAGGCGGCCGGCCTCGTTCCAGGGACCGGCAGCGTCTGCCTGCTCGGCTTCGAGGTCTCCGACGAAGCGGTCCTGAGTGCCGCACGCTGGGCCGCTGGGCACGGACTGCCCACGATCGTGAACCCGGCACCCGCACGGCCGCTCTCCGACGAGCTGCTGGCCCTCGGGCCGATCCTGACCCCCAACGAGACAGAGGCCGCCATGCTCTCTGGTTCGGGGAGCCCTGAGGCCGCCGCGGCCATGCTCTCCGAACGTAGTGGGGCTCCGGTGATCGTCACGCTGGGAGGGGACGGAGCCCTGCTCTACGAGTCGGGCCGCTCCGAGCGACTGCCGGTGCTGAAGGTCGAGCCGGTCGACACCACCGGGGCAGGTGATGCTCTCAACGGCATCCTCGCGGCCGAGCTGGCCCGAGGTGCGGAGCTGCGCGAAGCCCTGCGCTGGGCCATGGCCGGCGCGTCCATCAAGACCACCATCTCGGGTGCCCAGGCCGGGCTGCCCTCCCGCGAGGCCATCGCCCGGCAGCTCGCTTAGGCTCGATCCCGGCGAGTGGCCTGACCGTTCACCGATGACGAGCCCTCGCCGCAGCCCTCCCCGCAGCTCAAGCGGCTATCCCAAGGTGGCTGAACTCGACGTCATCGACAAGGAAGTGCTGCATCTCAGCCTCCAGCAGGCTCGGATCGTCAGTCCCAGTCTCCAACGGGCTGAGACTGAACACTCACAGCCGCCGATCGGTTGTGTTCAGCCGGCAGGGGATAGCGAAGCACCGAGCAGCCGATGCCGCCGACGGCACTGAGCAGCCGATGCCGCCGACGGCACTGAGCAGCCGCGGCGACCGGCTGGGCCTCCGGCCCGATCCGCGATTCGGCGTTGACTTGCTTTCACTGCAGGCGTAGACTTCGGCGCGTAAACGGTTGCGCAAACGGTTGCGCGCCTGTCTCGGTGGTTCGCTGTGTCGACACATCATCGAGAGCCGCAGGGCCCTGGAGGGGGCCGAAAGGGAGGATTCACCAAATGGTTGGAATCACCAACAACCGCTGGCTGGCAACGGGCCTGAGCACCTTGATGGCTGCTGGTCTGGCCGTCGGTGCGAGCACCGTGGCCGTGGCCCAGGACGAGGAGTGCCCGGCGGCCGAAGTCACCGGTGTGCTGCCTGACCTGACCGATGAGCTGGGCTACACGCCCAAGGTCGGCCTGGTCATGAAGTCGCTGGCGAACCAGTTCTTCCAGCAGATGGACGACGGCGCCAAGGCCTTCGCCGCCGAGAACACCGATCTCTTCGAGTTCCAGACCGTGGGCATGCAGGACGAGCGTGATTTCGCCGCCCAGGTCGCGGCCGTCGAGAACTACATCACCCAGCAGTTCGACGTCATCGTCATCGCCCCGGCCGACTCCAAGGCCATGGTCGAGCCCATCAAGGAGGCGCTCGACGCCGGCATCAAGGTCGTGAACATCGACGTCGCACTCGACCAGGACGCCATGGCCGATGCGGGTATCGACCTCGCATTCTTCGGCCCGGACAACCGCCTCGGCGCCAAGATGGCCGGCGACGCGCTGGCCGCATCCCTGGGCGAGGGCGCCAACGTGGTCATCCTCGAGGGCAACCCCGAGGCCGACAACGGCAACCAGCGCCGCATGGGCTTCGAGGACGCGGTCGCAGAGGGCGGCCTCAACCTGCTGGACTCCCGCACCGCCAACTGGGAGACCGAGCAAGCCAACCAGCTGATGACCACCTTCCTGACCCAGTACCCCGACATCCAGGGGGTCATGGCTGCCAACGACAGCATGGCTCTCGGTGTGGCCGCAGCCCTCGACGCCGAGGGCAAGACCGGTGAGATCGAGGTCGTCGGCTTCGACAACATCCCGGCCGTACGCCCGCTCATCGCTGATGGAACCATGCTGGCCACCATCGAGCAGTACGGTTCGGATATGGCAGTCTTCGGTATCGAGATGGGCCTGCGCGAGCTGGCCGGAGAGGAGTTCTGCGGCTGGCAGTTGACCCCCATCGACCTGATCACCGCTGAGAACGTCGTCGTCGAATAAGGCGCTGACGTAGAAGTCCAGGGGTCAGCCGTTGGCCTCCTCCGACGGCTGACCCTTCTCTTGCACTCGCGACCAAGACTTGCGGAGCTGGCCATGAGCGGACCCACGAGCGACGCCACGATCACGGCCGAGACCATGGCCGCGCCCGTCGCGTCTCCCGCGGACGCACCCATCATCGAGGTACGCGAGGTCTCCAAGGAGTTCCCGGGCGTCCTCGCGCTCGACAGGGTCAGCCTGACCGTCTTCTCGGGTGAGGTCCACGCCCTGGTCGGCGAGAACGGTGCCGGCAAGTCGACGCTGGTCAAGGTGCTCTCCGGCGTCCAGAAGCCCGATGGCGGTGAGATGCTGCTCAACGGCCAGCGCTACCTCGCGCACGATCCGAAGGAGGCCATCGACGCCGGTATCCGGGTCGTGTACCAGGAGCTCAATCTCCTGACCTACCTGACCGTCGAGGAGAACCTGTCGTTCGAGTCGTTGCCCAGCAATCACGGCCTCGTCGACAGGCGGGTGATGCGCGAGCGAGCCGAGCGCTTGATGGCCGACGTCGGATTGGACGTCCCGCCCAACGCCACGGTCGAGGACCTCGGCATCGCACAGATGCAGATGGTCGAGATCGCCCGCGCGCTCCTGACCGAGGCCAAGCTGCTCATCCTCGACGAACCCACGGCCACACTGACGCCGCGCGAGACAGACCAGCTCTTCAGCATCATCCGCAAGCTGGCTGGACAAGGCATCGGCATCCTCTTCATCAGCCACCATCTCGACGAGGTGAAGGAGATCGGTGACCGCGTCACCGTCCTCCGCAACGGTCAGTGGGTCGCGACGGAGGACGTCGCCGATGTGTCCGTGCCCCAGATCATCGAGCTGATGGTGGGGCGGGCCATGACCGAGGCTTACCCCTTCCGGCCGTCGGTCGAGCTGGGTAGCGAACTGCTCACCGTCGAGGACTTGAGCTACCGCGGCAATCTCGAGCCGGTCTCGCTGCAGCTGCATGAAGGCGAGATCCTGGGCGTGGCCGGCCTCGTGGGCTCTGGGCGGACTGAGGCCATGCGTGCCATCTTCGGCGCTGACAAGGCCGCCACAGGCGTCATCAAGGTCGAGGGCGAGGTGGTCCGCATCACCGAGCCCAGCGATGCGGTTGCGGCCGGCATCTGCCTGCTCACCGAGGACCGCAAGACACAAGGCCTGATGCTGGACATGGGCGTGGCCCAGAATACGACCATCACCAAGCTTGAAGCTGTCACCAAGCGCGGCCTGCTCCAAACCCGTGACGAAGCCGCGGCTTCTCAAGCGCTGATCGACGCGCTCAGCATCAAGGCGCAATCCCCGGCCCAGCTGGCGCGGTACCTCTCGGGCGGCAACCAGCAGAAGGTCGTGGTGGCCAAGTGGCTCTTCGCAGAGTCACGCATCCTCATCTTCGATGAGCCCACGCGCGGCATCGATGTCGGCGCCAAGTTCGAGATCCACAACCTCATCTGGGACCTCGTCGAGGCCGGCAAAGGCGCCATCGTGGTCTCATCGGACCTGCCGGAACTGCTGGGCATCTGCCACCGCATCATCGTCTTCAGCAAGGGCGCCATCGTCGGTGAAGTGCTGCGTGAGCAGTTCAGCGAGAAGGCCGTGCTCGAGTTGGCCTACAAGAACTACCTTGACCCGGCGACCGCCGCCGCCCGAGCCAGCCAAGCCACGACAGGAGAGACGGCATGAGCGCAGCATCGACACCGTCCACGCCCCGGGGCGAGGGTCAGATGTCCTTGGCCAACCGTGCCGTCGCCTTCTCGCTGCGAGAGGCCGGCGTCGGTCTCGCCCTCGTCGTCCTGGTCATCCTGTTCATGATCTTCGCACCCTACTTCGCGACCAGCGACAACTTCACGCGCATGTTCGGCCAGGTGGCCATCAACACGGTGCTCGCGGTGGGTATGACCTTCGTCATCCTCATCGGCGGCATCGACCTCTCTGTCGGTTCGGTGCTGGCCCTGGCCACGGTCGTGGGCGCGACCATCATGGTCCCCGACTTCCTCGCCCTCTGGGTGCCGTTCGAGCTCGATCCGCTGGTCTCGATCCCGCTCGCGATCGTGGTCATGCTGCTCGTCGGTGCGCTCTGTGGCTTCATCAACGGCTTCGTCAGCGAGCGCTGGAAGGTGCCCTCGTTCATCGTCACCCTGGGCATGATGTCGATCGCCCGCGGTGCCTCGCAGGTGGTCAGCGACAACGCCACGATCAACGGCCTGCCGCGCCCCTTCATCGACTTCGGCAACATCCTCATCGACCTCGGGATCGTGCGCATCCCGGTCTATTTCCTCATCGCCATCGCCGTCGTGGCCGTGGCCTGGTTCGTGCTCCGCTTCACGATCTTCGGGCGCTTCATCTACGCCATCGGCAACAACGAGGAAGCGGTGCGGCTGTCGGGCCACAATCCCATGCCCTTCAAGGTCTCGGCCTTCGTCATCTGCGGCCTGCTCGCAGGCCTGGCTGGCCTGGTGTGGCTGCTGCGCCTGAATGTGGGCAGCCCCATCGCCGCGGTCGGCTACGAGCTCACGGCCATCGCCGCGGTCATCATCGGCGGCACCAGCTTCACCGGTGGCAAGGGTTCGGTCATCGGCACGTTCTTCGGGGTGTGCCTGCTGCAGGTGCTGAGCACGGGTCTGATCCTGCTCGGCGTGACTGACAACTGGCGTGTCATCGTGACCGGCCTCGTGGTCATCCTGGCGGTCATCTTCGACACCTACCGCTCGCGCATCATCTCGGGGCTGCGAGCTCGCTGACCCGTGCCTTCGGCTACAGGCCGGAGTAGGAGTGCAAGCCGCTGAAGAAGAGATTGCCGAAGTAGGTGAAGAGGACCGCGCCGAAACCGATGACCAGGACGAGCGCGGCTGGGCGCCCACGCCAGTTCGGCTGGCTGCGAGCGTGTAGGTAGACGGCATAGATGAGCCACGTCACCAGCGCCGATGTCTCCTTGGGGTCCCAGCCCCAGTAGCGCCCCCAGGCGATCGAGGCCCAGTACGAGCCCAGGATGATCATCGTGGCGAAGATGGGGAAGCCGATGACCACCGAGCGATAGGCCACCTCGTCGAGCACCTTGTGACTCGGGAGCCAGTGGAAGCGGTCCTGCTCACCCTGGGCGAGGTAGCCGACCGCGGCCCCGAAGGAGACGGCCAACACGCCGTAGGCGATCATGGCCATGGCCACGTGCACCGTCAGCAGCGGCGGGTTTTCCAGTGCCGGCACCAGCGGCTCGATGGCCGCCGGGAGCGTGGCGGCATAGCCCGCGAGGAAGAGGGCCACGCCCAGCGGCAGGAACGCGATGGTGCGGATGGGGTAGCGGCGCTGCAGGAAGAGGTAGCCGCCGAGGATGCCCACCGCGAAGGCGATGGAGAACTCGTACATGTTGCCCCACGGCCCGCGCTCGACGATGATCGCGCGCGCCACCAGCGAGCCGGCCATGAGCAGGAAGCTGGCCCACGTCAGGCCGTGGGCGAGGGCGGCGACGGTCTCGGCACCGGGCGGGGTGCTGGCCTCGTCGACCATGGGTGCGGCCCCATCAGGACCGGCCGTCGCCAGCTGCGGGGATATCACCGTGCGACGTCCCACCGCCAGCAGGGCGGTGTAGGCCACGCTCAGCACGAAGGCGAAGAGCAGCAGCAGCGCGCCGGTGACGAAGAGGTAGTTCGAGAGCGTGGCCACTAGGCGACCGCGGCGCCACCCTCAGGTGGACCGTCGGTAGCGACCACCACCGCTGTGGACGAAGCGGCACCGAGCTTGAACTTCGTGCCACAGCCGGTGCAGGTGTCGATCGCCGCCTCACGCACGGAGCCGTCGACCGGGCAGGTCACCTCGAGCGGGTTCCCGTCGATCGCGCAGCTCGTCTCTCGAGGCGGGTACACGAGGGCGTGTTCCTCGCAGTACGGCTCGTTGACGGGGAACACCGCCAGGCCGTCAGCGCCGATCGGCGCGGCGATCGCCTGCGCCCGGGTCCGGCGGATCCTGCCGCGGCGTCGGCTGATGAAATGCCAGCCCCACATCAGGACGATGATGGTCAGGATGGGCCCGACGACGCCGCCGATGACGACGTAGGGCAGGAGTGCGATGAGCTCTCCCCACGCCGGCACCATCACGGTCGTGAGCCAATCGAGGAACGAGGTCCACGGGTCGGACGTCATGCCGAGATATTAGCGCTGACGTGAACCTTTGGGGCTGCGTTTCGCATTGCCCTTCTTCTTGGTGGCTCCGCGTCCGGGTTCCCATGACGGACGAGCGTCCTCATCGGGCCGGTACGGGTCGTAGTGTCGCTGGGTGTTGGGCTTGCCCTGGCCGATGCCCACCGGAGCGGCGCCCTTCGTGGCTCCCTTCGGCCCTCCCGAGACCTGCCGCATCAGCCAGTCGACAGAGCGCGTCTGCCCGCCGGCCCGGTTGGTGCGAGCCTGCAGCGCGCGGTCACGGGTGACCACGGCTGTGCGGCTGCGACCGGCGAAGGGCTGGGCCCCGAGCAGGTCGATGAGCAGATCGTCCGCGCTACGGCGACCCGCGTGATGGAACTCGATGCCACGGGTGGCCTTCTGACGGCCGGCCTGGCCTGGTGCGGCGTGGCCGTCGAGAGCGATGATGATGCGCAGGTGCGTCGGTCGCCAACCGGAGAGCCGCGGCAGCAGCCAGGCCACGCCGCCCTCGTCGCGCGAACCGCGCACGTCGTGGAGCAGGTTGTCGCCGTCGATGAGCAGCAGGTCGATGTCATCGAGGCTGACTACCATGGGGTCATGCTCCTTCTCGTCGATCTTGACGGTGTCGTCTACCGGGGCACGGAGAAGATCCCCGGCATGCCCGAGCTGCTGACACAGCGCGCGGCGGACGGCGACATCATCGTCTATGTCACCAACAACTCGCGTTGGCATCGTACCGAGTATCAGGCGCGCCTCGAGGGTATGGGGGCGCCAGCCCCGCTCGAGCGCATCCTGACGTCAGCCCGCGGGACCGCGCTGGCCCTTGCGGCCAGGTCGCAGCCGCCGAGACTGACGATGGTCTTCGGGGGCGACGGATTGCGCCGTGAACTCGAGGACGTCGGCCTGGCCACGGTCGAGTGCTCGTACGAGGGCATGGAGCAGCAGCCCGACGCCATCGTCACCGGCGTCGACTTCGACCTCTCCTTCGAACGGCTCTCGGCAGCCTCGGCGGTCGTTCGTGCCGGCGCCTTCTTCGCGGCCACCAACCGCGACCCCATCTTCCCCATGGCCGACGGCCTCAAGGCCGGGGCCGGCGCCATGATCGCGGCCATCGTCACCGCCGCCGGGCGGGAGCCGGACATGGTCATCGGCAAGCCTGAGCCGGGGCTGATGCGTGAGGCGGCTGCCGTGACCGGTGTGCCCGTCGAGGAGGCGGTCGTCATCGGCGACGGTCTCATCACCGACATCGCGGCCGCCCATGCGGTCGGCGCCCGCAGCGTGCTCGTGCTGACCGGCGTGAGCACCGCAGAGCAGGCCGCCGCGTTGCCGATGGCGCAGCGACCGACGCTCATCGTGGACGGCCCGGGCGACCTGGGCGCAGCACTCGACCGACTGGCGGCGGCCTAGCCTCCGTCGCCGGTCGGAGGGGGGTGCTCGGCGAGCCAGGCCTCGAAGCCCTGTTGGAGCTCTGCCCGCAGCTCTTCGTCGCGCTGCAGGAAGGCCGCCGCGTACGCGCGGCGCATCGCTCGCGCGACCTCCGCCGGCGTCAGTCCCAGCGACTCGACCGCGCCCACCAGCTCACGCACGAGCGTGAGGTCGGAGACGGTGCGGTCATCGGTGCTGATGGTGACCGGTACGCCGGCACGCAGGAGTCGGGGCAGGGGGGCAGCGTGGTCGGCCGTGCCGATCCCCGCCTGCAGGTTGGAGGTGGGGCAGATGTCCAGCGTCACGTCGCGCTCGGTCAGCTCAGCCATGAGCTCGGGGTCGTCAGCGGCCGGTGCGCCGTGTGCGATGCGCCACGGATCGAGCTCGAGGGCTCGCCAGACCTGCGCCGCGCCACCCCACTCGCCGGCATGACAGGTGATACCGAGCCCGCCGGCTCTGGCCACCTCCACCGCGTCACCGAAGATGCTCGGGTCGGGCGCCTCCACCTCGACACCGGCGATGTCGAACCCGCTGAGCCCCTGACCCCTGAACTCGAGCGAGGTACGAGCCACATCGCGAGCGACCACCGGCGAGTGCGTGCGCAAGGCCACGGCGATGAAGCGGACGTGGGTCCCGGCTGTCTCGGCCGCACGGTTCCCGCCACGGACCACGGCCTCGATCCCATCGTGCAGCGAGAGGCCTCGGTCGAGATGTAGCGATGGTGCCCAGCGGACCTCGGCGTAGACGGTTCCGTCGCTGGCCACATCCTGGACCAACTCGGCCGAGACGCGCTCCAGGGCAGGGGCATCCTGCAGCAGCGCGATGGGCAGGTCGAAGGCCTGCAGCAGTTCGGCCTGGTCGGCACAGCGGCGAGGTGCCACCAGGCGGGCTCGCATCGCCGCCTCGTCGGGCGGGGTGTACGGGAGGTCGCGCTCCCGCGCCAGCTCCAGGGCCGTCGACGGGCGCACCGAGCCGTCGAGATGCAGGTGCAGCTCGGCCTTGGGCATCGCCTGTAGCCAGTCGCGGAGTCCCAGAGCGGTGGTCGGCATCGGCCCATGCTAGTCGCCCGTATACGTGAGAATGGAAAACGCTAACTGCAACACAAGACAAAAAAGGCCTCGCCCGAGAAGGAAAAAGAGGAAAAGAAGAAAAGAGAGAAAGAAATATACGCCCAACAGCCCGAGGGCAGCGGGGTGCTCTGCCTCGACGAGTGCGGCCCCTTGAACCTGCAGCCACGCCTCGGAGCGGGCTGGCATAAGAGCAAGCACCCGGCCCGCCTCAGGGCCACCTACACGCGCACCGCGGGCGTGCGCCAGCTGCTAGCGGCCTACGATCGAGCGAGCGGCAAGCTCTACGGCCACAACCGGGCGACCAAGACCTGGCGCGAGGTGCGCGAGCTGCTGCGCTCGCTGCGGGCGAGCTGCGACGAGCACCTCATCGTGGTGCTCGACAACTTCAGCCCGCATCTCAAGAAGGAGCTCCGCGAGTGGGCCGACGCGCACGACATCGAACTCGTGTACCTGCCCACCTACGCGAGCTGGCTCAACCTCATCGAGTGCGAGTAACAGCGGAACACGCCGGATAGATGAGGAACAGCGCGCGGACAACGAGAAGGTGGCTCTCGCCAGTCCACGAGAGCTCGGTGAGCCCTCCACCGACTGGAGTCTGACCAAGCTGCGCGACCACCTGCTCCGGACGCGAGTGGTGCCGACCATCAGCGGGAGCCAGCTCCGGCGCATCATGCGTGAGCATGGCATCCGCTACCAGCAACACAAGACCTGGAAGGCCTCGCCCGATAAGGACTACGAGGCCAAGAAGAACCGCGTGCTCGACCTCTACGCCCATCCGCCCGCGGGCAGCCGGGTGCTCTGCCTCGAGGAGAACGGCAACTAGAACGTGCAGAGACGCCTCGGAGCGGGCTGGCATGGGAGCAAGCACGCGGCGCGCCTGGGGGCCACCTACACGCGCACCGCGGGCGTGCGCCAGCGCTCGCGGCCTACGATCCCGCGAGCGGCAAGCTCTACGGCCACATGCGGGCGACCAAGACCTGGCGCGAGGTGCGGAGCTGGCGTCGTTCCTGAGGCGTAGACTCACAAGTCCCCTGCGACCAATGTGATGCGTCCTGCCTGCGCGGGACGACGAGACCGGAGAGAAGAACGAAGAACCCATGCGCCTGAACGTCGAACACCGCCTGCCCTGGGACGTCGAAGCGGACGTCCTCGCCGTCACGGTCCCGGCCGATGACGAGTTGCCGGCATACCTTGCCGAAGTCGATCGCCGTCTCGACGGCACCATCAGCCAGCTCCGCGAAGTGGGTGCGATGAAGGGCAAGCTCTGGGCTGCCCGGCTGCTGCCGGCGAGCGACATGGCCGCGCGCTTCGTGCTGGTCGTGGGCGTCGGCGACGGCAGCGCCGTCGACCGCCTCGGCGCGCGACGCCTGGGCGCGGTGCTGGTCAAGAACCTCGCCGGCCTCGACGTGAGCACGCTGGCGGTCCACCTGCCCGATGCGCTGGTGGTCAGCGGCCACGCGCCGCAGGCCGATGTGGTCGAGCTGCTGATGCGCGGCATCATCGAGGGCGCCGCCGATCCCAAGGCCATCTACAGCGAGGTCGAGGACGGCGTGCCGGAGCTGGACGAGATCACCTTCGTCGTCGAGTCGGGCGAGACCGACGAGCTCGCTGCCCGCGCGGAGCGCGGCCGAACCATCGGCGAGGGTGGCAACCGCACCCGCCGCCTGGCTCACCGCGCCGCCAACGACGTGAGTCCAGAGGTCCTCGCCGACGAGGCCAGCGATCTGGCCAAGGCGCATGGGCTGGAGCTGACGGTCTTCGGTCCGGAGGAGGCGGAGCAGCTGGGCATGGGCATGTTCATGGCCGTCGGTCGCGGCTCGGACAACCCGCCGCGCTTCATCGCCTTGCGCAACGAGCCCGCGCAGCAGACCGATGCCAGCGGCCGCTTGCTGGCCATGGTCGGCAAGGGCGTCACCTTCGACACCGGCGGCATCAGCCTCAAGCCGTCTCCCAAGATGGACGAGATGAAGACAGACAAGACCGGGGCCTGCACGGTCATCAACGCCATCGCGACCGCGACCCAGCTGGCCCCGGAACTGCCCATGCTGGCGGTGGCGCCGGCCGTCGAGAACATGCCCGGCCCGCGCTCGACCCGGCCGGGTGACGTGGTCAAGGCCATGAACGGCAAGACCGTGCAGGTCGACAACACCGACGCCGAGGGTCGCCTCATCCTCGGCGACGCCCTGACCTGGGCGGAGCGCCAGGGTGCCACCCACGTCGCCGAGGTATCCACACTCACCGGTGCCATGGCCCGTGCCCTCGGGCGCTACATGACCGGCGGCTTCGGTACCACCGACGAGTGGTGGGCCCAGGTCCAGGCCGCTGCCGATCGTCAGGGCGAGCCGCTGTGGCGGATGCCGCTGGTCGAGGACCTGCGCAAGGACCTCGACTCGCCGTTCGCGGACATGTCCAACATCGGTGGCCCGGAGGGTGGCGCCATCACCGCCGCTCTGTTCCTCCAGGAGTTCGTGGATGTGCCCTTCGTGCACCTCGACATCGCGGGCAGTGCCTACCTGACCAAGGTCGATCCGTTCTCGACGAAGGGCTCGACCGGAGTCATGCACGCCACGCTCGTCGAGCTGGCGCTGGCCGGGAAGACCGCTGCGGCCTAGTCCCGGAGCCGACGACTAGAGCTGGATCACCGCCGCCATCACGCCTGCCGCGATCAGCGCCGGACCGAAGGGCACGGCAGTCTTCATCGAGACGCGTCGGCTGAGCACGAGCGCCAGGACCACGACCGCGAAGCCGACGGTGCCGACGAGGAACCCGGCGAACAGCTGCGTGATGCCGAACATCAGCCCGAGGCTGACGGCCAGCTTGAGGTCACCCATGCCCAGAGCGCCGCGGAAGATGCGGTCGGTGATGGCCAGCAGCGCCGGGGCCAGGATCGCCGCCAGGACGGCCGCGAGGTCGCCCGCGGCGATGAGCACCTGGGTCTTGCCTTCGAGCACGGGGTTGAGCCCGAGCACGAGCATGACCAGCGCATAGCCCATGAGTGGGAACGTGATGAGGTCGGGCAGCAACTTCTGGTCGAGGTCGGTCGCCAGCAGCACGATGAGCGCCGCGACGTAGACGCCCAGCACCACCAGATCGAGGGGGTCGGTCCAGCGCCAGGCGAGGAGCCCGAACGAGACGGCCCCACCGAGGACGACCACCGGCGTCCGCCAGTCGAGCCCGCGCACCGATCCGTCCTCATGCACCGGCCAGCGGGCCGACAGGCGGTCGGCGCCGAAGCCGAAGACGGCACCGACGAGCGCCGCGATGACGGCAGCGATGGTCATCGGATCGGCCTGCGGCAGGCGAGGGCGGGGCTCGGGCGTGTGCATGTCGGAAGGGTGCCTTCTGGTGGCGCGTCCACGCACCGGCTCGAACGTACTAGCCCGCCCTGAGCGTGCAACCTGCGTTTGCGGGCTCCCTCGAGCGGGAGTAGCATGGTGACAGCGACCGAGTGCCGTGTTTGGTCGCCCCCCGTGCCCGGGGCGCTGCGTACGGCAGCAAGTGGGAGTTGTATTGGAACGTGCCTAGCGCTAGCGCGCGAGCACAAGGAGCCGCCGTGCCCTGGCTCCGCCTGTTCGTGCTGATGTTCGTCGTCGTGCTTGCGGTCCCGGCTGTGCCGGCACCGGCGGTCGAAGCCGCCAGCCTCAAGGACCAGATCTCCGATGCCAAGAAGCGACAGGCGGCGCTGACCAAGTCCATCAGCAAGTCCGAGAAGCTCGTGGCCGAGCTCCAGCAGGACCAGAAGAACACCAGGGCGGCCATCGTCCAGACGCAAGCGGACATCAAGAAGGTCACCGCTGACCTGGATGGCACGCGCGAGCGCATCAAGAAGGTCAAGGCGCGCATCCAGAACATCAAGGACAAGCACGCCCGGCTCGTCGAGGAGCAGCAGCAGACCGACTTCACGCTGGGTCTGCTCGAGCAAGAGCTGGCTAATGGTGAGGCCGATCTCAAGTCGCGCCGCGAGTCCATGGGCCTCCGCTTCGCCGAGGCCTACCGCACCAACGACACCAGCATCATCGAGCAGGTCTTCACGGCCGACTCGTTCTCCGACGTGCTGACCGACACCTCGGCCTACCTTTCGTACGGCGAGCAGGATGCCCAGTTGGCGGCACGGATCACGCAGGACCAGCAGGCGCTCGACGCACTCCGGCTGCTGACCACCTCCACTCGCCTGCGCACCGATCAGCTCCGCCGCGCCACGGAGGACACGTGGGACCAGGTCGTCGACCTGCGTAGGGAGCTGAAGAAGGCCGAGAACCAGCTTGAGAAGCTGAAGAAGCGCAAGGAGGCGGCCTGGAAGGCGCAGCAGGCCCGGCTGGCTTCGATCATCAAGAACAAGAAGCAGATGCGTGCGGCCGCCTCAGCCATGCGGTCGACCCGCAGCCGGCTCCAGAGCAAGATCAACTCGCTCATGGCCTCGGCCCAGTCGACGGCTTCCAAGAAGTACGGCGTCCGGGCCGGCAGTGGTAGCGGCCGCATGGTCTGGCCCGCCAGCGGCACCATCAGCCAGGGCTACGGTTGCACCAGCATCGGCTTCTACCCACCTGGCGGTGGCTGTGCCCACTTCCACGATGGCATCGACATCAACGGCGTGAGCGGGTCGGCCATCAAGGCCGCCGACAGCGGCGTGGTGGTCTACGCGGGTCGCAACCCGTACGAGGGCAATGCCGGCGCGATCATCGTCATCATCGCCCATGGTGGCGGGGTCTCGACGCTCTACGCTCACCTCAGCTCGGTGTCGGTGAGGGCCGGCCAGTCGGTCGGCCGGGGCAAGGTCATCGGCTATATGGGCGCGACCGGCTACACCACCGGCACCCACCTCCACTTCGAGGTCTGGTCGGGCGACTGGAACCCCGTCAATCCGTACGCCTACCTCTAGCGCGGCGCCGGCGTCTCCACCCGGCTAGCGGCCGGCGGCGAGCGGGTTCATGTTGGTCCCGTTCTTGCGAACTTCCCAATGCACGTGGGGTCCGGTCGTCCGGCCGGTCAGGCCGATGGTGCCGACGACCTGTCCACGCTTGACCTTCTGCCCAGCGCGCACCTTCGGCTTGGGCTGCAGGTGGGCGTAGACGGTCTCGTAACCGCCGGCGTGGCCGATGACCACGATGTAGGCCCGCGCCCCGTCGTCCCACGGACTCCAGCCGACGTAGGCCACGAAGCCATCGGCTGAGGCCTTGACCTTCGTGCCCTTGGGCCCAACCACGTCCAGGCCATCGTGGAAGTGTTTGCACGAGCCGCGCCTGGGGTTGGTGGGGTAGCCGGTGCAGCCGTAGCGCTGGCTCACCCTACCCGCGACGGGCTTGATGAAGCCTCGCACCGAGGCCGTACCGAAGCGACCGGCGCGATCCTTGGAGATCTCGGTCATGGCGAAGATCGCCGCTGCCAGCTTGTCCTCTGAGCGTTCACGCTCGGACTTGCGAGCCGCGAGGCGCGCCGGCGTCGGCTTGGACAGGCGCGACTGCTTGAGCTTGCGCACCTTGGCCTCCTTCTTCTTGGCCTGGCGTACCTTCTTCTCGAGCTGCTTGACCTGCTTCTGTAGCTTCCGGACCTGCTTGCGTAGCTTGGGCTTGTCGACCTTCTGCGTTCCGGCCGGGTTGGGGCGGACACGGGTCTCGCGGGCCAACGCCAGCTTCAGCTTGCCCAGCCGCTCGCCCGCGAGGTCAGCCTTGCGGTCGGCGGTCTTGCGCCGCGCGATGGCTTTGGCCAGCTTCCGCTTGGCGGTCTTGAGCAGCTTGGCGTGGTTCCTGCGCTGCTTCTGCAGGCCCTCGATCTGCTTGTCGGCGCGCCGCATGGCCGACTCGGCCGCGACCTGGCGCCCGCGGTAGATGGCCACGGTGCTGGTGCCACCGGCTTCTACGGGCTCAGGTGCCACGAGGCCGGCGGACAGCACCAGCGCCACCGCCAGCAGCGGTGTCAGCAGGCGCCAGGTCAGCTCGACCCGACCCGGGGATCGGCGTGCTCGGAACATGCTGGTGATGCTCGCGAGCAGCGGGTATCGAGGGCATTACCTCGAGGAGGGACCCCCGGAGTACCTTCGGTCCGACGGCTGGTGTGGTCTACAAGAAGGAGAGTGGGTTGAGGGTGGTCCGACCGCGCCGCACCTCGAGGTGGAGGTGCGGTCCGGTGCTGTTGCCCGTGTTGCCCATGAAGCCGAGGACGTGGCCCTTCTTGACCTCCTCGCCCACACGCACGACGCGCTTCGGCTGCAGGTGCCCATAGAGCGTCTCGTGGCCGCCGGCGTGGGTCACAACGACCATGAACGCACGGCCGTGCTGGTCCCACGGGTTCCAGCCCACGTAGGTCACCACGCCGAAGGCCATGGCCCGCACGGGGGCGCCCTTGTAGCGCACGATGTCGATGCCGTCGTGGCCGGCGTGATAGCGCTGGCTGATCCGGCCGGTCACCGGCCAGGCGAACCTGGTGGTGACGCCCGGACGAGCGTCGGACTTCTTGACCGCGCGGATGCGGGCGTACTTGCTCATCGCCAGGATCCAGCTGCCCAGGTTGCGTTCGGCGGTCTCGCGCCGGGTCTGCGTGGAGCGGGCGTCGGCCTTGAGCGAGCGGACCTTGGTCTTGAGCGTGGACCAGTTGCGCTTGGTGCGCTTGGACTTGCGCTTGGCCACCTTGAAGCTGCGCTTGGCCTGTTTGACCTTCCGCTCGAGCTTCGGCAGGTCACGCGCATCAGCCGCGACGGGAGCGGTCGGCCGCTCGATGATCGCGGTCGGCGGGCTCAGCGCGAGCGCAGCCTGGCGCAGCGACAGGAACAGAGCACGCAGGGCCGCGACCACCTCGGCGTCCAGCAGCGGTGCCACCGCGGCCGCGCGAGCCTCTCGTCGGGCCGTGGCCAGCTCCGACTTCGCCGTCTTGAGGCGCTTCTTGGCCTGGGCCCGCTTCGTGGTCCGCTTCTCGAGGGTGACCTCGATCTTCTTGACTTGGCGCACGGTCTGCTTCCTCGTCTTCTTGAGGCGCTGCAGCTCCTTGTCGGCCGTGCGCATCAGATCCTCCCAGTGGATCTGGGCTCGGCGCGTGGCCTTGATCTGCGGGGTCCAGTCCCTGGCCTCCGCGGGGGCGGCCCAGATCGCCGTGCTCGAGAGCAGGAAGAGCAGGCAGACGGCCAGCCCGAAGAGGCGGAGGCTGCGCGTTCGAGCGTCGAAGGCTCGCGACCCGAGGGCAGGCACGATCGCTTCTCCCATCCCTTCCGTGCGGCGCTCATTGGGCGTGGCTGACAGGATCTCCGACAGCGGAAACGTCCGCACCCAGATGCTACGCAGCGGTGGTCGACCAGCGACGTGGGGCATCCGTCGGCCCGATGATGGGACTTTCGGTGGGGTCCGGTGTAGGGGAAACGGCACGAGGTGTTGCGCGAACGCCTACGACGCATGGCCGGAGCGGTGTAGCATCCGCGACGTGAGCCGAACACTGGCGGTCGTCCTTGCTGGCGGCGAGGGAGAACGTCTATCACTGCTATCCGGCGTGCGCGCCAAGCCTGCCGTCCCGTTCGCGGGCAAGTTCCGCATCATCGACTTCACGCTGTCCAACTGCGTCAACTCGGGCTTGACCAACGTGATGGTGCTGACCCAGTACGCCCCGATGTCGCTCAACGACCACATCGGAGCGGGCCGCCCCTGGGACCTCGACCGGAACAGCGGTGGCATCCGCATCTTCCAGCCGTTCCTGTCGCGTGGACGTCCCCGCGAGTGGTACCTCGGCACCGCTGACGCGGTCGAAGCCAATCTCGAGCAGATCCGGCAGTCAGGCGCTGATCTCATCCTGGTGCTGGCTGGGGACCACATCTACAAGATGGACTATGGCCCCTTCATCCAGCAGCACCGCCGCAAGCGGGCGGACGTGACCATCGCGGTCAAGCCGGTGCCCATCGAAGAGGCCCATCGCTTCGGCCTGCTCGCCCTCGACGACAGCGACGCGGTCACGGAGTGGCAGGAGAAGCCGAAGAGCCCGAAGACGAACCTGGCCAGCCTGGGCATCTACGTCTTCAGCCCCAAGGCTCTCGACAAGTGGGTCGAGGGTCGTAAGGACTTCGGCAGGCACGTGGTGCCGGACATGCTCGACGCCGGAGCCAGGGTCTACGGCTACCGTTTCGAAGACTACTGGCAGGACGTGGGCACGGTGCACTCCTACTGGGAGAGCCAGATGGAGCTGCTCGACGATCACCCGCCGCTCGATCTCTACGACCGAGACTGGGTCGTTCACACCCGCTCGGAGGAACGAGCACCCGCGCGCATCGGCAGCACCGCCAACGTCCACCGCAGCCTCATCAGCCACGGCTGCCAGATCTCCGGCACCGTCGAGCACTCGGTGCTCTCGCCGGGCGTGCGGGTCGACCCTGGGGCCATCGTCCGCGACAGCGTGATCATGTTCGATACCCACATCCGTGCCGGCGCCGTCGTCGACCGCGCCATCATCGACAAGGAAGTCAACGTCGGGCCGAACGCCATCGTCGGCACCGGCAACGACTTCGACACGCCCAACGTGGACGAGCCGGAGCGGCTCAACACCGGCATCACCATCGTGGGCAAGCGCGCGCAGATCCCGGCCTCGGCCCGGATCGGGCGCAACGTCCGCATCGCCGGCGAGGTCCGGCCCGCCGACTTCAAGTCCAAGCGGGTCACCAGCGGTTCGAGTGTCGAGCTCAAGGCACGCAGGGCCCGCAAGCCCAGGAAGTAGCCCTGACCGACGACGCCGTGGGTGTGCTCGAAGCGGCGACGGTGGATGCCTGGCTGGCCGAGTTCGAGCTCGAGGCCATCGACCGCGGCGAGCGCGACGGGGTCACCAGCTGGGACCTGCGCCTCGACGGGCTGCGCCGGGCCGATATCCGGCTGACGATCATCCTGGACCCGCGC
The DNA here is from genome assembly GCA_963752475.1 of uncultured Chloroflexia bacterium. Lineage (GTDB taxonomy): Bacteria > Chloroflexota > Limnocylindria > Limnocylindrales > CSP1-4 > JAFMJV01. The sequence goes on from CAVVYR010000006.1 coordinate 684,774, forward strand.
AGCGTGATGCTGCTGTGGGTCCACTTCGCCCCGCCGTTGAACGACAGCTTCCGCGTCTCGTATCGCCAGTTCCTGCGCTGGAACGATGAGCTGCCTTTCGTGAAGTTCGCGCTCTCCGCCGACGACCGGCCGGTGCTGACCTCCGAGTTGCCCATCGAGCGTCTCGACATCGATGGCTTCGGCGTGGCTGTCTGTCGTCTGCTGGCCATCTGCGACCTCACGCTCGACCGCTCGGTGGTATGGCTGTACCCGGGACGCAAGTCGGCGCCACCGATGGGCCGACCCTCGCGCGGGGAGGCCCTGTTCGAGCGGTACGCGGATGGACTTGCGGAGCTCAGCGAGACACGGCTCGAGGACGGAGACGCCGAGCTCGCCTGAGGTTTCGCTGGTGATGGGCTAGCATCCGCGCCAACCCGCGGGGTCGTCACGCGGGAGGAGGCACACGCCTTCGGCTAGGGGACCGCCGTGCAGCAACGACCGAGGCCGCGATCGATGCCTGGTCCGGTGGCGCCCGTCGTGGTGCGCGCACAAGGTGCGGTGCCGCCGCTGGCAACCGCGCCGGAGCGAGGGCGCTTCCGTCCCGATATCGAGGGCTTGCGTGGCATCGCGGTGCTGCTCGTCGTCCTCTTCCACGCCTGGCCGGAGTTGCTCGGCGGCGGCTTCATCGGCGTCGATGTCTTCTTCGTCATCAGCGGCTTCCTCATCACCGGGCTGCTCTACCGCGAGCTCGCGGCACATGGTCGCATCAGCTTCCGTGACTTCTACGTCCGGCGCATCCGCCGCCTCTTCCCGGCCGCGTCGCTCGCGCTGCTGGTCACGTTCCTGCTCTCCGCCTGGTTGCTCTCGCCACTGGCGCTGCCGCGCGTGACCGGCGATGGTGTGGCTGCCGCGCTGTCGGTCGCGAACATCCGCTTCGCGCTCGCGAGCGGGGACTACTTCACGGCCGTGGCCACGCCCTCGCCGTTCCTGCACTACTGGTCGCTGAGCGTGGAGGAGCAGTTCTACCTCGTGTGGCCCGCGACCCTGCTGCTGGTGGCGCGCTTCGGAGGGCTGCGCCTGCTGGCCCCGGCCATCCTGGCCATCACGGTCCTGTCGCTGGTGCTGGCGGTGGTGGGTACCGAGGTCGCTGCCGGCTGGGCCTTCTACTCGTTGCCCACGCGCGCATGGCAGCTGGCCGTCGGCGGACTGTTGGCCATCGTGGCCCTCGACCGGTTCCGCGAGCGGGGGCGTGTCGGGACTGCTCGCGCTCGCCGGCTGGGTCGGCCTCGGTGGCGTGCTGCTCGCGGGCTACGTCTTCGACGACCTGCTGGCCTACCCGGGGTGGTGGGCCCTGCTGCCGACGCTGGGTGCCCTGCTCGTCGTGGCCGGTGGTGATCGTCGCCTCGGGCCCGGCCTGCTGCTGCGACTGGCGCCAGTGCGCTTCACCGGCCGCATCAGCTACGCCCTCTACCTCTGGCACTGGCCGCTGTTGGTGTTGCCGGCCTCGGCCTGGGGCGAAGAGCTGCCGGCGGTCGCTCGTCTGGCGCTGGTGGCACTGGCGTTCGTCGTGGCCGCTGCCAGCACGCTGCTCATGGAGGAGCCCATCCGGCGCGGTACGTTCGGCTTCCGCGGCCGGTCGCTACGTGCGGCCGCTCCACCCCTCGCGGCCATGGCCCTGGCGGTCGTCATCGGGGTCGGAGCCACGAGCTGGGTGACGGAGCGGACGCTGGCCGAGGTTCGTGGCGGTGACGTGGCCGCGGCCGAACCGCCGGTGGACGTCGAGGGCGACGCGCTCATCGAAGGACTCATCGACGAGGAGCCGAGCGCTCAGGAGTCGAGGACCGCACCTGGGCCGACGCCCACACCGACTCCTGTGCCGACCCGCAAGCCGAAGGCGGCCGAGAGGTCGGCGGCCGAGCCTGTGGTCGACCCTGCCGCGAAGCCGACGAAGAAGCCGAAGCGAACACCGAAGCCGGCACCGAAGCCGAAGAAGACACCCAGGCCCGGACCTGACTGGAGCCTGCCCAAGGACGTCCAGCCCAGTCTCATCGCGGCGCCGGACGACTTCGAGTTCCTCAAGAAGAACGCCTGCCTGCAAGGGGAGTCCGCGACGTGGCCGAAGTCCTGTGCCTTCGGCAAGACCTCTTCGCGGCACACGATCGCGCTGGTCGGCGACTCCCACGCCTCGCACTGGTTCCCGGCGCTTCGCCGTGTGGCCGACGACAACGGTTGGCGCCTGGAGACCTACGTGAAGGTCTCCTGTCCCTTCACCGATATCCTCGTGCGCAACCTCGAGAAGAAGAAGAAGTACAAGGAGTGCCTGAAGTTCAACGAGGCCGTGGTGCAGAAGCTCAAGGCCAGCAAGCCCGATGTCGTGGTCACCGCCCTCAGTCGATGGCAGCACCCGGTGGGTGACGACTACGACAGCCCCTACGCTCAGGGTGAGGGCGTCGCGCGCATGCTCGAGCAGGTGCCGGGCAAGCCCGTGGTCATCGCCGATGTGCCCTATCCGGGACAGGACGTGCCCGAGTGCCTGGCCAAGAACCTCAAGGACATCCGGCCCTGTGCTGCCCCGGCGCGCAACCGCAACGCCGGAGGTTCACCGACACGCGAGCGCCAGGCGGCCAACGCGTCGGGCGGTGTGATGCTGAACTTCTACGACCTCATCTGTAAGCAGAACGACCGCTGCCTGCCGGTGCGCGACGGCGTCATCATCTGGCGCGACCACCACCATCTGACCGCGACCTTCGCCCGTTCGCTGGCCCCGGCGCTCGATCGCGCGCTGCAGAGGGTCGTGCCTAAACGGATGCGCAAGTAGCGCGTCCACTCACTCCAGCTCGTTCGCTTGGGCCACGCGGGCCAGCCAGAACAGCCCCACAAGCGTCTTGGCATCCTCGATCTGGCCACGATCGGCCATCGCGACCGCCTCGCGCCAGGGCACGCGCACGAGGTCCAGGTACTCGTCGACATCAGGGCCGCGGTAGTCGGCCAGTGGCTCCAGGTCGGTCGCGAGGTAGAGGTGCATCTCCTCTTCGGTGAAGCCGGGCGCAGTCCAGAAGCGGCCGAGCTTGCGCCATGTCGCTGCCCGGTGGCCGGTCTCCTCCTCGAGCTCGCGCGGGGCCGCACCGTCGGGATCCTCGATGGTGCCGTCGTCCAGACGGTCGAGCGTGCCCGCCGGCAGCTCCAGGATGACCTGCTCCACCGGCGTGCGCCACTGCCGCACCATGAGCACGTCATCGCCCGTGACGGGAACGACGCAGACGGCGCCAGGGTGTTCCACGATCTCGCGTGGGTGGCGCGCCCCACCGGCATCTTCGATGGTGTCGACCCGGAAGGTCATGAAACGGCCGCGATGGACGACGCGCCGTTCCACGGTCGTCTCGCGCAGGTGTTCGTCGGTCATCTCGGGAGCATACGGGCTGCGCGTGGCACCACGCGGGCCGCCGTGACGGTGGTGCAGGGGGGTGCTCGATGCGGTGAAGGGCAGTGCCGGTCGGTGCGTGCGTGCACACCCCGTCCTAGTACCACTTCGCCATGGAGGGTACGAGCGTTCTTCGAGACGATGCGTCGCGTCAGGGAACGGCCCTCGACCGAGACCCGAGCACTCGCAGCACCCAGGGCACTGGCCCGATCTCATAGGAGACTCAGGGATGAGCCGATACAAGGATCTGGCGCTCCGCCTCGCGGTAGTCGCTGCGTTCGTGCTCACGCTGGCGGCACCGCTCCGCTGGTAAGCACGTAGATACCCACCACCGGGGCCGACGAACCTCAACCTCGCGCAACTCGTCGGCCCCATTCGCATCTCCGATCGCGAGACCTGATGACCGTGCCGCCGGCGCCACGTGCGCCGGCGTCGCCATAGCGGAGGCCGGAAACCGACGTGCTGTTGCTCTACTCCATCGCTGCCGGCCTCTTCGTCGGTCGGTTGCTGGGTGGCCGCGTACGCAACATCGAGCACGTCCGCTTCGTCTGGTGGCAGCTGGCCCTGGCCGGTCTGGCCGTGCAGCTGATCCTCTTCGCTGATCCGATCCAGGAGCGCATCGGATCCGCCGGCGCGGCCATCTACGTCGTCTCGACGCTGGCTGTGCTGGTGGCGCTGCTGCGCAACCTGCGCTTGCCGGGACTGGTGGTCATCGCCGTCGGCGCGACACTCAACCTCGTACCCATCCTGACCAACGGCGGCTACATGCCCTCCTCGCCCGAGGTCTGGCGAGAGCTGACGGGCGTGGCCGCCGTGCCGGTGGCCTACTACAGCAACGTCACCCTCATCGGGCCCGACACCTGGTTCCCGTTCCTGGGCGACATCTTCGTCTTCCCACGACCCTTGCCGATGGCCACAGCCTTCTCGCTCGGCGATGCCGTCATCGCCCTCGGCGCTGTCATCTTCCTCGTGAGTGCGATGCGCTCGCCGGCGTCGTCGGAACCCACACGGCCCATAGCTGACCCACTGCTGGTGGCTCGCCGATGGTGATGCTGGCCCAGGACGCGACCGACGCCCTGACACGCCTCGCCCGGGACATCGACGCCGACCACGGCGTACATCTGTATCTGGACCGCGGTGACGGTGTGCTCGAGCTGATCGCGTCAGTGCGTGAGGGCGAGGCACTGACGGCGGTAGACGTCGCAGCACAGAACGACCCTGCACCCGAACGTCGGGACGCCGGACCCCTGCGGCGATGGCTGCCCGGTGGCCGGAAGGACGATCCCGGACCTGGTGCGGTCACCAACCTGTCCCTGCCCGATGAGCGCGCCAGCCTCCTGACCCTCGAGCGCAAGCGCCGTGAGCCTTTCAACGACGAGGACCTGGCCATCGCTCGCGTTCGCGCCCGCCAGCTGGTGAGCAATGTCGCCACCCGTCTGGGCCCCCGGCCCATCGCTTGGTCCGCGCAGCTGGAGGCCGTCCAGTCCGTCGCGGCCCAGCTCACACGCCTGACGAGCGTGGAGGAGGTGAGCGCCGCGCTCTGCTCCCAGACGCAGCGCGTGGTGGCCTTCGACAACGCCCGCGTCTACGTCCTGCGCAAGGACGGTCGGACGCTCGATCCAGTGGCCTTCCGGCCGCACGCTCGCGAGTACCACGGCGAGTCGGCCGCCGGGTTGCGTGTGACCGTGGGGGAGGGCATCACCGGCTGGGTCGCCTCGACCGGTCAGCAACTCATCGTCGACGACGCCGCAGCTGACCCTCGCGCGGTGCAGGTGCCGGGGTCGCCCGACCTGAGCGAGGAGTCGATGCTGCTGGCGCCACTGCGCTCCGAGAGCCGCGTGATCGGCGTGGTCGTGCTCTCGCGTCTGGGCCTGGCCCGCTTCTCCGACGATGAGTTGCGCCTGCTGGGCGTCCTCGCCGACCAAGCGGCCGTGGCCATCGAGAACGCTCGTCTGCTGACCGAGCGGGACCGTCACGTGGCTGAGCTCAAGGCCCTGCTCGAGATCGCCGACGCCGGGGGGGCGGCTTCGGACGAGCGCGATCTGGCCAACGTGCTCGCGGCCAAGCTCCGCACCGCCTCGGGCATGGATGCCTGTCTCATCTCACGTTGGGACGCGGAGACCGGCCGACTCTCGCCCATCGGCGCCGACGGCCGTCCGCTCATCGGCCCGCAACGCGACCCCAACGTCCACCGTACCTTGCGCCAGGTGCTCATGAACGATCAGCCGGTGTGGCTCGATCCAGGCGTGGAGTCGCTCGAGCCGGCCGAGCTCTCGCGCCTGCATCAGCTGGGCGGTGCGGCCACCATGCTGTTGCCGCTTTCGACCCGTGGCCGTGTGGCCGGTGTCCTCGAACTCATCGCCGAGAGCTCCGGGCGTCGCTTCAGCGACGGTGAGACGACGCTGTTGCGGGCGATGGCCAACCAGGCGGCCTCCGCACTCGAGAACGCACGCCTGATGCGCCAGCTTCGCGATGCGGCCGAGACCGACCTCGTGACCGGCATCTACAGCCATCGACACCTGCAGGATCGCATTCGTCAGGAGGTCGCACGGGCAGCCCGCGGCCATGTACCCCTGAGCGTGCTGATGGTGGACCTCGACGACTTCAAGCGCATCAACGACCAGCACGGCCACCAGGCCGGCGACCGCGTGCTGCGTGCCATCGGGGGCGCCTTGCGCGCGGCCGTACGCACCAGCGACGTGGTCGCGCGCTACGGCGGTGATGAGTTCGTCGTGCTCATGCCCGACACCGACGAGGATGAGGCCAGCACGGTGGCCCAGCGAGCCGAAGCAGCCGTGGCCGAGCTGCAACATCCTATGGCCGAGGGCACCACCGTGCAGGTCACCTGCAGCGTGGGCCTGGCGCTCCATCCACGAGATGGAAGATCGGGCAAGGAGCTGCTGCGAGCAGCCGACGCACAGATGTACCGGCACAAGCGCTCGCGCGCACCCGGGCGACGGCGTGATGGCTCGGGTGAGCCGGCCTCAGTCGAGATACACGCGGCCGTGCCGTTGCCGGTGCCGCAGACCTCGTCGTAGTCAGCAGACCGCGCCTGAGACAGTTCGCAGCGATCGTCTTCGATTGGCTGACCGAATCGATTCTTTGTAAACGGTCTTGACAAAGGACCTATCCTTACTTGGTCCAGACCGCTGACAAAGTGAGGTTCGTTGATCGAGAGCCCGCCTGCCAAGGCGACCCACCGGGATACGCGACGCTCGAACGAACGCCTCGTCCTCCGCACCATCCACGAGGGTGGTCCGATGAGTCGAGCTGATGTGGCGCGGGCCACGAGCCTCACGCGCACGACCGTCTCGGATCTCGTCGAAGGCCTGCTTGATGACGGACTCGTGGTCGAGGCCGGGACGGGTCCGTCGACCGGCGGCAAGGCCCCCATCCTGCTGCGCGTACCGGCCGACGCCCGCCAACTCGTGGGCGTCGATGTCGACGCTCACCGTCTCAGTGGCGTGGTCGTCGACCTGCACGGGGACGTGTGTGTACGGGACGCGCGTGAGCTCCGCGAGTGCGACGGCCCGCAGGCCCTCCGTGAGCTCGAGTCGCTGGTGCTTTCGTTGACCAAGGCGGCGGACCGTCCGCTGGTCGGCGTGGGCGTGGGCACGCCCGGCCTCGTGGACAGGGCCTCGGGCATCGTGCGCTGGGCGGTCGGGCTCGACTGGAAGGACGAGCCCGTCGGCGCGCGCCTCTCGGACCTCACTGGCCTGCCGGCCATCGTGGTCAATGACTCGCAGGCGGCAGCGATGGCGGAGTGGGCCTTCGGTCGACATGACACCGGTTCCGCCATGGTCGTGGTCAAGGTGGGGGAGGGCATCGGCGCCGGCATCATCCTCGGGGGCCGCCTCTACACGGGCGAGGACTCGGGGGCCGGCGAGATCGGCCACACGCGCGTGAACGAAGAGGATGGCCTCTGTCGCTGCGGCAGCACCGGCTGTCTCGAGACCGTGGCCAGCCAGCGAGCGGTGCTGGCGCGCGCCCGGCATCTGGCGAGCGAGCGGCCCGGCTGGGCCCTGGCGGGCAAGCCGGTGACCCACGAAGCGTTGCTCGCGGCCTTCGAAACAGGCGATGCCCTGGCGCGTGACGTCGTGCTCGAGAGCGCGTCGCCGCTGGGACGGGTCATCGGAGCCATCATCGGGGTCCTCGGCGCTCGGGACATCGTCCTCGTCGGCCCCATGGCCGACTTCGGGGAGCCGTGGCTGCAGCAGATTCGTGCCGAGGCGCGACGCTCCGCCCTGCCCCTGCTGGTGGAACGCTCCACCATCCATCTCGGCCGTACCGGCGACGACGTCGTCGAGCTGGGTGCGGCGGCCATGCTGATGACGTCCGAGCTCGGGCTCGCGCTCGCCGCATGACGTGCGCGACGGCCCTGAAGCGGGCGCTCATCAGGACTAGCATTCGCGGTCTACGAGACCGTCGCGGCCTCTCGCGTTGGAGGGCGCCGAGGGAGGAGGGCAGCGAAGGCTTGTGATGGCCGGGCGCGCACGCGCCCCGGTATCCGTTTCCATGGAACTTCTCGTCCGAAGTCCGGGCGGGATCAAGGAGGAGGTGTGATGCACCTGAATCGCAAGACGGCCGTCTTGGGCGCCACGTTGGCGACCGCGGCCCTGACACTAAGTAGCCTCGGCGTAGCCGCCCAGACCCCGGGTGTGCCCGAGGTCCCGACCGGCTACGCAGAGCTGGACCTCTCCCTCGGTGAGGATCAGCCTTACGCCGGCAACCGGGTCACCATGCAGACCCAGTGGGTCGGCGGCGAGGGCGACAGCTTCCGCGACGCGGTGGCCGCGTACTCCGAGGCGTCCGGCATCCAGATCGACATCGCCGAGGTCCCGTCGGGCCAGCACGAGACGCTCGTGAACGTGTCCCTCAACGGCGGCGCCGCTGCTGACATCATCCAGCTGGCGCAGCCGGCTGCGATCATCAGCTACGGCGAAGCCGGCCAGATCCTTGAGCTGTCGTCGATCCTCGACGTGGAGAAGCTGAGCTCCGAGCAGCCCGCGCTGTCCGCGTACAGCACCGCCGACGGCGGGGTCTGGGCCCTCCCGTACCGCGTCGACACCAAGTCGGTCGTGTGGTACCCGATCAAGGCCTTCGAGGATCGCGGCTACGCGGTCCCGCAGACCTGGGACGAGCTGATCGCACTGTCCGACCAGATCATCGCCGACGGCGAGGGCGCTCCCTGGTGCCTCGGTATCGACGCCGGCCCGGCCACCGGTTGGATCGCTACCGACTGGCTCGAGGACGTGATGCTTCGCACAGCGGGCGTCGATGCCTACAACGCGTGGGTCACCAACGATCTCAAGTTCAACTCTCCCGAAGTGATGAACGCCATGGACATCGTGGGCCAGGTCTTCTTCACCGACGGCTACGTGCTCGGTGGATCTACGGCCATCCTGGCCACCTCCCAGGTGGACCCGATGGACCCGATGTTCAACGACGACACGATGAACCCCGGCTGCTGGATGCAGCGCCAGGCCACCTGGTACGGCCCCGACTTCTTCCCGGATGCGAAGGCCGGCGATGGCACCAGCCAGTACGTGATCGGTGAGGACATCGGTCTCTTCTACCTGCCGCCGATCGATCCTGCCCAGGGCGCGCCCCTTCTCGGCGCCGGCGATGGCCTCATGGTCACCGCTGATCGCCCCGAGGTTCGTGCCGTGGCGCAGTTCCTGGCTACCCCCGCGGGTGCCGAGAACTGGATCAAGGGTGTGGGCATGACCAGCGCGAACTCGACTACCCCGGCCGAGTGGTCCGCTGGCAACTACAAGCTCGAGACCGCGGCCAACATCGTGGCCAACGCGACCTCCCTGAGCTTCGACGCCTCCGACCTGATGCCCGCCTCGGTGGGTGCCGGCAGCTTCTGGAACGAGATGGTCAACTGGATCGCCGACGGTGGTGAGAACACCGAGGCGCGCCTGCAGGCCATCGACGACAGCTGGCCGGCCGAGTAACCCGGCCTTCCCGATCGATTGACTCAGGTCACGCCTGAGTGAAACGCGTGGGGGAGCGGCGAACGCATCGTCGCCCCCCATGCAAGCCCTGAACCAGATCACCGGTACACCGCAGGAGGGAGCGAGTGACGAACGGGACCAAGCCCCCGGTCGAGTACGAGGACTCTGCGCTGAGGGCGTTCCTCGTACCGGTCGGCGCCATCCTTGCTGGTGTCGGCCTGGCGATCGGCATCTACTACCTTGTCATCGACAAACAGGCTGCGGCCAACACCGCCGCCGTGATCTTCGAGCTGCTCGGCAACCAGACCGAGGCCGACATGCTGCGTGCAGGAAGCGGCAACACGGTCGTGCCCAAGCTCATCCTTGCTGCCATCGCCCTGGGCGTGGGCCTAGGCGGCACCTGGTTCTTCTTCATCGGCCTCAATTCCGTGGTCATGCGCATGGGCGACCGCTGGCGCAACCGCTTGCTGCCGTGGGTCTTCGTCGGTCCTGCGCTCCTGCTGCTCACGCTTTGGCTCGTCTGGCCGGTCATCTCGACCATCTTCATGTCGTTCACCGAAGGCGCGGGCGCGGCGAACTGGGAATGGGCGCTGACGAATCCGTCCAACCACCAGATGTACATCAACAACTTCCTCTGGCTGATCGTGGGCGTCGGTGGTGCCGTCGGCCTGGGGCTCTTCATCGCCTGGCTGGTAGACCGGCTCCGCGGTGAATCGCTGGCCAAGACGTTCATCTTCCTGCCGCTGGCCATCTCACTCGTCGGCGCGTCGGTCATCTGGCGCTTCGTCTACGCCTGGCGTCCCCCGGGGCAGCCACAGTACGGCCTGCTCAACGCCATCGTCGAGGGCCTCGGCGGCGACCCGATCGCCTGGATCCAGACACCCGACTTCCGGCTGAACACGTTTGCGCTCATCGCCATCCTCATCTGGCTCCAGACGGGCTTCGCGATGGTCGTGCTCAGCGCAGCCATCAAGGGCGTGCCGGATGAGATCCTCGAAGCGGCAGACCTCGACGGCGCCTCAGAACGGCAGAAGTTCACACGCATCATCGTGCCCATGATCCGCGGCTCGCTGATCATGGTGACCATCACCGTCGCCATCACGGTGCTGAAGGTCTTCGACATCGTCTTCGTCATGACCGGCGGCCGCTTCAATACGGACGTGGTGGCCAATCAGATGTATGTGCAAGCGTTCCAGTTCTTCGACACCGGACGAGCGTCCGTGCTCGCAGTCGTGCTCTTCCTGGCTGTGCTGCCGCTGGCGCTGCTCAACGTTCGGAACATCCGTAAGCAGGGGATGGCGGCATGACGGCAGCCAACGCAGCGGGCCCGGCCAAGTCCCGATCGCGATTCGGTTCCTGGCCCAAGCGCATCACGGTCCTGCTCCTGGTCGTGCTCTGGTCACTGCCCACGGTGGGCATCCTCATCAGCTCGTTCCGTGATGCACGTGCCATCACCACCACGGGCTGGTGGACGGCCTTGTTCAATCCGTTCCAGGAAGACTGGACCCTCATCAACTACGAGCAGGTGTTGGGCAGCGAAAACATGGCCAACGCCTTCATCAACAGCCTCATCGTGACCATCCCCAGCACGATCATCCCCATCACTGTGGCGGCCTTCGCGGCCTACGCCTTCGCCTGGATGCGGTTCCCGCTCCGGGGCACGCTCTTCCTGTTGGTGGTGGCGCTGCTGGTCGTGCCGTTGCAGATGGCTCTGATCCCAGTGCAACAGCTGTATTCCGCGCTGGGAATCAACAATACGTTCGTGAGCGTGTGGCTGGCGCACACCGCCTTCGGTCTGCCGCTCGCGATCTTCCTGCTCTACAACTTCATCAGCCAGTTACCGGGCGATCTCTTCGAGACTGCCAGCATCGATGGCGCTACGCACTTCCAGATGTTCACGAAGGTCGTGCTGCCGCTGTCGATCCCGGCCCTGGCGGCCTTTGCGATCTTCCAGTTCCTGTGGGTCTGGAATGACCTGCTGGTGGCCCTGACGTACCTCGGCGGACTACCGGATCAGTCGGTCATGACCCTCGAGCTGTCTCGGCTCGTGGGCGGTCGTGGGCAGCAATGGCATCTGCTCACCGCGGGAGCCTTCATCACGATGCTCCTACCGGTGACCGTGTTCCTGCTGCTTCAGCGGTACTTCGTTCGTGGGATCCTTGCTGGCTCGGTCAAGGGCTAGCGATGCATTCATCGGGGAGGTGTCCGGCCGGTGAGCTGGCCTTCCGCTCCTGATGGCACGCCGGCGCTGCGCCGGCGTGCACCCCGTCCAGCGCCGTTACTCCCCGAGGAGGCGGTGCTGGGCCAGTTATTGCCGTCCTTCGGTGGCACCGAGCCACCGGGATGGCTCCTTCGCCGCGTGGCAGCAGGTCACGCCCACGGTGTGACGGTCTTCCTGCGCGCGAACGCCGCCAGCGCCGACGGTCTCGCGTCACTCACGGAGGAACTGCACTCCGCAGCCCCGGGACACCTGCCGCTGCTCATCGGCGCGGATCAGGAAGGCGGGCAACTGGTGGGGTTGGGTCACGACACGACCCGTTTCCCGGGTGCCATGGCGCTCGGGGCGGCCGATGATGCGACGCTGACCGAGGCCACCGGTCGGGCCATGGGCCGCGAGCTCCGAGCCCTCGGCATCACCGTCGACTACGCTCCTGTTTGCGACGTCGCGGTGGAGCCGGAGAACGTGTCGCTGGGCACCCGCGCTTTCGGCTCTCACCCGGCCATGATCGGGCGGCATGCGGCGGCCCTGACGCGAGGCCTGCAGGAAGGCGGCGTCGTCGCGACGCCCAAGCACTTCCCGGGTTTCGGCGCCGTCGATGCCGATCCGCATTTCGAGCTGGCCTCGATCGACCTCGACCTCGAGGGGCTCGAGAGTCGCGAGCTGGTGCCCTTCCGGGCCGCCATCGGCGCGGGTGCAGGCATGGTCATGTCCGGACACGTGGCGCTGCCGGCAGTGACCGGCGATCGTGCCCTGCCAGCCACCGTCTCGCGCCTCGTGATGCACGAACTACTACGCAACCAGCTCGGCTTCAACGGCGTCTCGATCACCGACGCCATGGACATGAAGGCCGTGGCTCAGGGGGTCGGCGGCGTGGTCGACAGCATCGTGGCGATTCGTGCGGGCGTCGACCTGCTCCTGATGACGCCCGAGCGCACGGCCCAGAAGCGGCTCGAGGACGGGCTGCGACAGGCTGCCGTTCGCGGTCTGATACCGGCCAGCCGCGTGCGTGCCTCCCAGCGGCGTCTCCTGCGGCTGCGGCGTTGGTTGAAGCACTTCACCTGGCCCGAGCGCGCCTACGTGCGGAGCCAGGGTCATCGCGATCTGGCGCGGCGATCGGCGATTGCGGCTCTGACCCTCGTCCGCGACGAGGCCGGCCTGTTGCCATTGCGCCCCGAGGCCGGAGCGACCGTCCTGGTCATCACCCCGCAGCCGCGAGAGCTGACCCCGGCCGACTCGTCCGCGGACGAGCCCCTGGCCCTGGCCGACGCGGTCAGCCGGTATCACGCTGAGGTGATGGATCTGCGGGTCCCGTCCGAGCCGACCGAAGACGACATCCGGGCCGCCCGCGAGGCGGCTTCCGGCGCCGACGCCGTCATCGTGGCCACGCTGGCAACCAACGTGCAGCCCAGTCAGGCGCGGCTCGTCGAAGCGATCCTGGAGACCGGCACGCCGACCGTGACCATAGCCATGCGAACGCCCTACGACCTTGCCGACTACCCGCGGTCGGCGACCCACCTGTGCTCCTACTCGATCGTGCCGGCAAGCGTCGGCGCGGTCGCGGACGCGCTCTTCGGCCAGACGCCCATCGGCGGCCGGCTACCGGTGGACATCCCGGGTCTCTACCCACGCGGGCATGGTATGGAGGTATCCCAGTGGCCCTGATCGACGAGATCCGCGAACAGCCCGAGGTCGCCGCTCGGCTGTTGAGCGAAGCCGGCCCGGAGGTGGCGGCCATCTGCGAGGCCATCCGAGCGGCCGACCCGGCACACGTCGTCATCGCGGCTCGCGGCACGTCGGATCATGCCGCCATCTACGCCCAGTACGCCTTCGGTGTGATGGCCGGCATCAGCGTCGGCCTGGCCACGCCCAGCGTGCACTCGCTGTACGGCGCCTCGCCGGACTACAGCCGGGCGCTCGTCATCGGCATCAGCCAGTCGGGCGCTTCACCGGATGTCGTCGGCGTCATCCGTGCGGCCCGGGACCAGGGTGCCATCACGCTGGCCATCACCAACACGCCCGGCTCCGACATGGCCGAAGCCGCGAAGCACCACATCGCGTTGCGTGCCGGACCCGAGCGAGCGATCGCGGCGACCAAGACCTACACCGCGACGCTGCTCGTGTTGGCCATGCTCACCGCCGGTCTGTCCAAGGTCGATGCCGAGTCCGACCTGGCGCTGGTGCCCGAGGCCCTCGCCGCCACGCTCGACCAGGACGACGAGGCTGCTCGCATCGCGGCCGACATGAGCTCGCTGGATCGTTGCGTCATCCTCGGGCGCGGCTACCACTACGCCACCGCGCGCGAGTGGTCCCTGAAGCTCAAGGAGCTGAGCTACACGCTCGCGGACCCGTACTCCTCGGCTGACTTCATCCATGGTCCGTTGGCGCTCATCGAAGCCGGCTTCCCGACCTTCTGCGTGGCTCCGCGCGGCGCCACCGAGGGTGACACGGCGGAGGTCATCGAGCGGCTCAGCAAGCTCGAGGCTCACTTGCTTATCGCCTCGGATGACGCCGCGGTACGGGCCAAGGGCACGTGGTCGCTGGCACTCCCGGAGACGCTGCCCGAGTGGCTCATGCCCATCGTCTCGATCGTGCCTGGCCAGCTGCATGCGAGGCACGTGACCATGGCCAAGGGCGGCGACCCCGAGCAACCTCGCTCTATCAGCAAGGTCACCCTCACCAACTAGGATGCCGTTTGGACGCCGCCGCCAGTCATTCTTGGCGGACATCCACCCGGCGACTTCCTTCAGCCATCCCGGCGCCCGGCTTCATCCTCCCGAGACTGGGCTGACGCTCGAGGCGCTTCGATCCGCTTCGATCCGCTTCGATCCGCCGCTGCCGGGCGCCGATCCATCCGCTGGACATTCGATGACGCTCTGCGGCACCGTCTGAGTGCCCCACGGTTGGCCTGACGCTCAAGATGCTGGTTAGGCCCGGCTCGAGCGTCCAGCTGGTCTCCCCGGGATGAGAGGCCATCCGGGCATGGTGAGCCGACCCTTTGAGGGTGAGCCAACCCTTAGAGGGTGAGCCAACCCCTGGAGGGCACGTGCGCGGACCCACGACGTCTCGCCAGCGGCTACGCTGCGCGGATGGGGGATGACCGTGCCGACCGTGGCGCTCTGACCGGTGGCCTGCCGTACAACCGTGTCGGCTCCGGACTGCCGGTCGTGGTACTGCAGGGGCTGACGTTCGAGAACCGCGCACAGAAGAGACTCGAATCACGCTTCACGCTGGGGCCCTATCGCCGCCTCGCCGAGCATCGAACGGTGTGGGTCGTCAATCGCCGCCCGGGGCTCGCTCGAGGCACGACGCTGAGCGACATGGCGGCCGACTACGCGCGCATGATCCGTGCCGAGTTCGAGCCACCGGTCGATGTCATCGGGCTTTCGAGTGGAGGGTCGATCGCGTTCTACCTCGCAGCAGAGCACCCTGACCTCGTACGCCGGCTCGTCATCCAGGACTGTGGCTGCCGCGCGACCGACTGGTCAAGGGACTGGGGCCGCGAGGTGGCGCGCGATGCCGAGGCACATGACTGGCGCGCGGTGTCGCGCCGGTTCATGCGGACTGTCCAGCCCGACAACGCCCTTGGCCGGACCGTGGCCTGGCTCTTCTCGCCACTCATGGCCATGAACGCCCCCGACGATCCCACCGACATGGTCACGCTCCTCGAGGCCGAGGCGGACTTCGACTTCACCGACCGCCTGGCTGAGATCGAGGTACCGACGCTCGTGGCCTGCGGCGAGCTCGATCCGTTCTCGGGCGCCGAGCTCGCACACGAGACCGCATCAGGGCTCCCGAATGGGGGCGCGGTGGTCTACGAGAGCCGGCGACATGGCGTCCGAGGCAAGGCCTTTGAGCGTGACTTGGTGGCATTCCTCGATCCCGCCGCACCCTTCCAACAGTCGACAAACCATTGACAGACTTTAGACGTACTGATACCTTTCCCCAAATCGTAGGATGAGCCAAAGCACCAAGGGGGAAATCTCCACATGACCGCCGCAGTCCCGACCGCCGAGCAGGTGGCCACCTCGATCCCGGACGATCGGGCGCACAGCCTCTTCCGCTGGAATGCGGTGCTGGCCGCGCTTCACGGGATCCAGGGCCTGATCATCCTGGCCCTAAGCTTCGCGCGCGACCCGATCGTCACATCGCCGGTGGTCACGAGCTACCTGACGTTCGACACCGCGGCGGATACTCTCGTGCCGGCGCAGCGACTGCTGTTCGACCTGCCTATCGGTCCGGCCGTAGCTACGTTCTTCTTCCTCAGCGCCATCGCCCACGCTCTGCTGGCGTGGCCGCTACGTGCCTGGTACGAGAGGCGACTGGCTCGCGGCATCCAGCCCATGCGCTGGCTCGAATACGCGCTCAGCTCGAGCGTGATGATCGTGATCATCGCCGCTCTCGCGGGCATCCAGGAAGTGGGCACGCTGGTGGCCATCTTCGGCATCAACGCGGCCATGAACCTCTTCGGCTGGTCCATGGAGCTGGCCAACGAAGGGCGCTCCAAGACGCAGTGGAGCCACTACATCTTCGGCTGCATCGCCGGTATCGTGCCCTGGCTCGTCATCGGCATCTCGCTCTGGTCGGCTGCGACCGAGGCCAACGCCGAGCCCATCCCCGGCTTCGTCATCGGCATCTTCGTCTCGCTCTTCATCGCCTTCAACGTCTTCGCCATCACCATGATCCTGCAGTACGGCAAGGTCGGACGCTGGCGCGACTACCTCGTGGGCGAGAAGACCTACATGTTCCTGAGCCTCTTCGCCAAGACCATCCTGGCCTGGCAGGTGTTTGCGGGCACGCTCGCTCCGTAGCGCACCCGCCCGATGGCCGGTCTCGGGATCAGAGGCCGGCCGACACGTTCCATAGATCGACGCCGGAGCCAGGAGTGGCGTAGCGGTCGATCTCGGCCAGCTCCTCGTCGCTGAAGGGCGCCCCGTCCAGCGCTCCGACGCTGTCTTCGAGCTGCGCGGGTGAGCTGGCGCCGATGAGCGCGGAGCTCACGCGTGGGTCACGCAGGACCCACAGGATGGCCATCTGTGCGAGCGACTGGCCGCGTCTCTGGGCGATCTCGTTGAGCGCCCGGACGCGGGTGAGGTTCTCCTCGCTGAGCTGCTCGCCGAAGAGCGTCTTGTCCTGCGTCGCGCGCGAGCCTTCGGGCACGCCATCGAGGTACTTGTTCGTGAGCAGGCCCTGGGCCAGGGGCGAGAACGGGATGCAGCCGGCGCCAGCGGCCTCGAGCACGTCGAGAAGTTCGGCTTCGATCCAGCGGTTGAACATCGAGTAGTTCGGCTGGTGGATCAGCAGCGGCGTGCCCAGCTCGCGCAGGAGACGAGCGGCCTCGGCGGTCCGGGCCGGGGAGTAGGAGCTGATGCCGACGTACCGGGCCTTGCCCTGGTGGACGGCGGTGGCCAGCGCGCCCATCGTCTCCTCGAGCGGCGTGTCGAGGTCGATGCGGTGGGAGTAGAAGATGTCGACGTGGTCGAGGCCCATGCGCTCGAGGCTCCGGTCGAGCGAGTCGAGGACGTGCTTGCGGTCGCCGCCCCAGCCCGACGGGCCGGGCCACATGTGCCAGCCGGCCTTGGTGGTGATGATGAGCTCGTCGCGATAGGGCGCGAGGTCCTTGGCGAAGATGCGCCCGAAGTTCTCCTCCGAGGAGCCGAAGGGCGGGCCGTAGTTGTTGGCCAGGTCGAACTGGGTGATGCCCAGATCGAAGGCCGTACGGATGATCGCGCGCTGGCGGGCGAAGGGCGTGTCGTCGCCGAAGTTGTGCCACAGGCCCAGCGAGATGGCCGGCAGCTGCAGGCCACTGTTGCCGACGTAGCGGAACTGCGCGGCAGCGTAGCGGTCCTCGGCCGCCCAGTAGTGCGGCTGCAGGTCCTCGGCTGGGACCTCCGGCTTCTCTCGCGCGTCGCGCTCGGCGTCGGAATGGGCTGTGCGGTCGATCATCGGTTCCTCCCCAGGCCCGTGGTCGGGCGTCGTCTTCGTCCTTCGATAGTAGGGGAGTGGAGCGCACGGTTTCACTTCGGTGACGATCGCATCGATCGGCCTGCGGGCCCCACGGGAGTCTCCGAGGCCGCCGCCGGCTCGGCTATCATCCGCCCGTGCCCAGATTGATCCAGGTCGATGACCTCCCTGACATCGCGCGCGGCTGTTCCGTGCTCGGAGCGGGCGGCGGCGGAGAGGCCTACGTCGCGACGTTGATGGCCACGCAGGCCATCGAGGAGCACGGCCCCATCCGGCTCGTCGACTACGACGAACTGCCCCAGGACGCGATGGTCATGTCCTGCGGGTTCCTGGGTGCCCCCACCGTCACCATCGAGAAGCTCAGCTCGGGCGAGGAAGGACAGTACCTGCGCGAGGAGATCGAGCGGCTCTGGCAGAGACCCGTGGCGGCGCTGATGTGTGCCGAGATCGGCGGCTCCAACGGCATGGCGCCGCTGACGTGGGCGGCCAGGACGGGCCTGCCGGTGCTCGATGCCGACGGCATGGGCCGCGCCTTCCCGGAGGTGCAGATGGTGACCATGGAGCTGGCTGGCATCTCGGCACAGCCGGCCATCGTGGTCGACGAGCGGGGCCACCGGGCGGTGTTCCACGAGGTCTACGGCGAGTGGGCCGAGCGCCTTGAGCGGGCCATCGCCATCGCCTGTGGAGGCATCGCCGCCAGCGCCGAGTACACCATGACCGTGGCCCAGGCCCGGGACGCCACCGTGCCCGGCACCGTGAGCCTGGCCGCGGACATCGGGCGTGCCATCAGTGGGGCGCCAGACGACCCGGTCGAATCCGTCATCGCCGCCACGGGCGCCGCCCGACTGCTCGAGGGCAAGATCGTGGACGTGGCCAATCGCATCGTGGGCGGCTTCGTGCGGGGCACGGTCACGGTCGAGGGGTCCCGTGGTGACGCCGGGCGCACGCTGGGGATCGAGATCCAGAACGAGCTGCTCGTTGCGCGTATCGACGGGGAGCTGCGGGCCGTGGCGCCGGACATCATCACGCTGCTCGACGAACAGACTGGCGAGGCCATCCATACCGAGCGGCTCAAGTACGGTCAGCGCGTCGTGGCCATCGCCATCCCGTGCCCACCGGTGTGGCGCAGCGAGGCCGGCCTGCGCACGGCTGGTCCGGCCGCCTTCGGTTTCGATCTGGAGTACGTGCCCGTCGAAGAGCTCAATCCTGGAACCGGCGCGTGGCCCGGCAAGGACGTTGGAGCGACCTCGTGAGCGAGCACGACCGGCAGCGTCCTCTCGACCTGCGGCTCGGCATCGACGTCGGCGGGACCAACACGGACGCCGTCGTGCTCGATCGGCACGACGAGCTGCTGGCCAAGACGAAGTCCCCGACCTCGGCCGATGTGAGCTCCGGCATCGAGGCGGCGGTCGACAAGGTGCTCGAGAGCGGCGATGTCGACCGCTCGCGTATCAGCCACGTGATGCTGGGCACGACCCACGCGACCAACGCGGTCCTCGAGCGCAAGAACCTGCACCGGGTGGCGGTGCTCCGCATCGGTGCTCCGGCCTCGCTCTCGGTGCGGCCGCTGCTGACCTGGCCGCAGGATCTCGTCGCAGTCGTCTCGGGCGGCGAGACGGTGGTTCGCGGTGGCATCGAGCTTGACGGCCGCGAGATCGTGCCCTTCGACGCGGCGGCCGTCCGTGCGTTCCTCGGATCGCTGACCGGCACGGTCGATGCGGTCGCCATCACCAGCGTGTTCGCCCCCGTTTCGCCGCGCCACGAGCTGGCAGCGGCCGACATCGCTCACGAGGTCATGGGGCCGGAGGTCCATGTCTCGATGAGCCACGAGCTGGGCGCGCTGGGTATCCTCGAGCGCGAGAATTCGACCGTGCTCAACGGGGCGTTGCTGGGCGTCGCACGCGACGTGGCAGGCACCCTTGCGGCAGCCCTTGAGCGCCGCGGCATCGCGGCGCTGCTGTACTTCGCCCAGAACGACGGCACGCTCATGGCCCTCGATCACGCGGTCCGCTTCCCGGTGCTGACCATCGGCTCCGGCCCGGCCAACTCGCTGCGTGGCGCGGCCTACCTCACCGGCCGGGACGATGGCATCGTGGTCGACGTGGGCGGGACCTCCACGGACATCGGCGTGCTCGTCGGTGGCTTCCCGCGCGAGTCGAGCCAGGCCGTCGAGATCGGTGGCGTGCGCACGAACTTCCGCATGCCTGACATCGTCTCGATCGCCGTCGGCGGCGGCACCATCGTGCGCGCGGGCGCCATCGGCCCCGACTCGGTCGCCTGGCGCATCGGTACCGAGGGGCTCGCCTTCGGTGGCGGCACGCCCACGCTGACCGACGCTGCCTTGGGCGAAGGTCGTGTCAGCGGTGTCGGGAGCATGAGCCCCGGGAGCGAGCACGCCCAGCTGCTGCACGCAGGCTTGGCCCTGGCCGACCGCGACGTGGCCGACGCCATCGACCGCGTCAAGACCTCGCGCAGCGACGCACCGATCATCGCCGTCGGCGGCGGCAGCATCATCCTGGCCGACGAGATCCCTGGCGCCAGCGAGATCCTGCGTCCGGCCAACCACGACGTGGCCAACGCCATCGGTGCTGCCATCGCCAAGGTCAGCGGCAGCGCTGAAGAGGTCGTGACCTACGCGGCCAAGTCGCACGCGGAGGCGGTCCAGGAGATCGCCGCACGTGCCGGTGCCGCGGCCGTGGCGGCAGGCGCTGATCCCGATCGCGTCGAGGTCGTCGACGTCGAGGAGACACCACTCACGTATCTGATGGAGCCCGCGGCCCGCATCCGGGTCAAGGCGGCTGGACCACTGGTGATGGGGTAGACCCGGACTCCTCCGGGCCCCAGGAAGGAGAATCAAGGGAAATGAGGATCAACCGAAGCCGTGCTGGCTGGCTGGGTGCTGCGTTCGCAGGTGCGGCGCTGGCGCTGACCATGCCGATGGCGGCGATGGCACAGGACGTGGACACGTTCACGTACGCGCCCAACAACCCGGTCGTGACCGACCTCGACCCGGCGACCTCGTACTCCAACGAGGTCACCGCGATGCACAACATGTACGAGTCGCTGACGCGCTATGACTCGGCCAGCGGCGAGGTGCTGCCGGCGCTCGCGACCGAGTGGACGGCCAGCGATGACGCGCTGACCTGGACCTTCACCCTGCGCGACGACGTGACCTTCCATACCGGCAACCCGATGGACGCCGAGGCGGCGAAGGCCGCCCTCGAGCGCACCCGCGACCTGGGCCTTGGTGCCGGCTACATCTGGGGCGGTGTCGAGGCCTTCGAGGCTCCCGATGCCACCACGCTGGTGATGAACCTGTCCTGGCCGGCCCCCATGGACCTCATCGCCGCAGCGAACTACGCGGCCTACATCTACGACGTCGAGGCTGCCGGCGAGGGCGCCAGCGAGGAAGAGCTGGTGGCCTGGTTCGGCGAGGGCAACGACGCCGGTACCGGTCCCTACACGCTCTCGAGCTGGGAGCCCGGCACCGAGTTCGAGGTCACCCTCGATGCCTACCCCGAGTACTGGGGCGGCTGGGACGGCGAGCACTATGAGGAAGTCGTCTTCCGCGTCGTGCCCGAGGAGACGACCGCGCTGCAGCTGGTCAAGGCCGGCGAGGTCTCGGCCGTCGAGCGCTTGACCCCGCAGCTCATCGACAGCCTGCGTAGCGATGAGAACGTGCAGATCGTCGAGACTCCGTCGCTGCAGAACCTGGTGATCCTGCTCAACACCTCGTCCGGCCCGCTGGCCGACCCGGCCGTGCGTGCGGCCGTGGCCAAGGCCGTCGACACCGACGGCATCGGCGTTGCGCTCACCGGTGCGGTCGTGCCTACCAAGGGCGTCATCCCACCCGGCCTCCTTGGCCACAGCGACGAACTGACAGGCACCGGTCTTGATCTCGAGGGCGCGGCCGAGCTGCTGGCCGGCACGGGCTATGGTCCAGAAAGCGAACCGCTGAACCTGACCATGACCATCGCCGCGGGTGACACCGATGAGATGCTCGTCGGCGCCAGCATGAAGTCGAACCTGGCCGAGCTGGGCATCGAGCTCGACGTCCAGCCGCTCGAGTGGCAGGCCCAGTGGGACCGCGCCATCAGTGACAACATCGACGAGCGTCAGGACATCTTCGTGATGTACTGGTGGCCCGACTACCCTGACCCGTTCAGCTGGTTCATCTCCATGTTCTACACGGAGGAAGAGCCGACCTTCAACCTGGCCTACTACTCCGACCCGGACATGGACGCGGCCATCGACGAGATCCAGTCCCTGACCGTTACCGATCGCGAGGCCGCCGAGGCCAAGTACATCGAGATGCAGCAGCAGCTCATCGACGATGCCGTCGTGGTCGTGCCCTACGTCCAGAACTACCAGCGAGCGCTGGACGCCAGCGTCGAGGGCTACGTCGACGATCCGGCCTACGCGCAGGTCCCGTTCGTCTATGACATGAGCCCGCAGGGCTGACGCCTGCGCCTGATCAGGAGCGTGGGGCGAACCTCGCGCTCCTGATCGAGAAGGACCGAGTCCGATGACGATGCGACAGCTCCTGATGCGGCGATTGCCGCAGACGTTGCTCGTCGCGGTCGGCGTCGGGCTCGTCGCGTTCTTCATCACCCGGCTGCTGCCGGGAGACCCGGCTTCGACCTGGGCCGGCCCCCGTGCCTCGCGCGAGGAGCTGGCCTTGGTCAGCGAGCAGCTGGGCCTCGATCTGCCTCTGCCCGAGCAGGCCGTGCGCTACCTCATCGGGCTGGCCTCGGGTGACTGGGGCATCTCCATCCACACCCGTCAGCCGGTCATCGAGGATGTGGCCGGGCGCCTGGTGGCCTCACTCGAGCTCGTGGGCATGGCCATGCTCATGGCCGTCATCGGCGGACTCTTCCTGGGCATGGTCGGCGCGCGCTGGAAGGGCCACTGGCCAGACTGGATCACCAGCGCCCTCACTGCTATCCTCGTGTCTGCCCCGATCTTCTGGCTGGGCCTGCTGCTGCAGCTGACCGTGGCCACCGAGCTGGACCTGCTGCCCGTGGCCGGGCGCTATGACCGTGACTTCCGCGACGTGGTGGCTGAGCAAGGCATCACCGGCCTGGTGATGCTGGATGCCGCACTCCGGCTGAACGGACCGCTGCTCATGTCGGCCGCGACCCACGTGCTGCTGCCGGCGATGGTCGTGGCCGCCTATCCCACGGGGCTCATCGCGCGCCTCTTCCGCGCCAGCCTCATCGAGACGCTGGGCGAGGAGCACGTGCGCATGGCCCGAGCCATCGGCTTCAACGAGCGCACCATCATCTGGCGCTTCGCCCTTCGCTCGTCGCTGGGCCCGGTGCTGGCGGCGCTGGCACTCGTCTTCGGCTACGCCCTGGCCAACACCTTCCTCGTGGAGAACCTCTTCGACTGGCCGGGCTTGGGCTCGTACGTCGCCGACTCCATCACCACGCTCGATGCCCCGTCGATCGCCGGTGCCACCGTCGTGGTCGCGCTGGCCTACCTGCTGGCCAACCTGGTGGTGGACATCATCCGGCCCGTGGTCGACCCGAGGCTGCGCGCATGACCGCTGCCGACGAGATCCGCACTACTTCGCCCGGGCGCGTGCGATCGGCGCTGGGCCGGACCGCGACCTACGTGCGCCACCATCCAGGGCTCATCGTGGCCGGGGTCATCATCGCGCTCATCGTGGGCGCTGCGCTGCTCGCGCCGTGGGTCGCGCCATACCCCGACGACGCCAGCAGCGCCACCAACCTGCTGAACACGCTCCAGCCACCGGGCGACGAACACCGGCTGGGCACTGACCTCGTCGGCCGCGATGTCCTCAGCCGAGTGCTGTTCGGAGCGTGGTACTCGGTGGGTACGAGCGTGCTCGTCATCGCCGGTGCCTTGCTCATCGGCGTGCCCATCGGCCTCTTCAGCGGGGCCATCGGCGGCTGGGTCGACGACATCCTCATGCGCGTGGTGGACATCTTCCTGGCCTTCCCCTCGCTGCTGCTGGCGCTGGCCATCGGCGCCGCGCTGGGCCCGTCGCTGGAGCACGCGGCCATCGCCATCGTCATCGCCTGGTGGCCGTGGTACGCGCGGCTCATGCGCGGCGAGGCCGCGGCCATCCGCGGCCGCGCCTTCATCGAGTCAGGCCGGCTCCTGGGTATCGGCCAGGTCCGCATCGCGGTGCGACACATCCTGCCCAACGCGGCCGGCCCGGTCATCGTTCAGGCGTCGCTCGACCTTGGTGGCGTCATCCTCACGCTCGCAGGCCTCAGCTTCCTGGGCCTGGGGGCGCGCGATCCGGTGCCCGAGTGGGGCCTGATGGTCGAGCAGGGCCGAACGCTGTTCCAGACGCACCCCTGGGTGGCCATCGCGCCGGGCGCTGCCATCATGCTGGCCGCACTCGCTTTCACGTTGCTGGGTGAGGGCCTGCGTGAGCGGCTCGATCCGAAGGGGGCGACGCGCAAGTGAACGAGAACGTGTCGCCGCTCCTGCGCATCCGCGACCTGCAGGTCGACATCGGTGGGGCGCGGCTGCTCGACATCGACGAGCTCGACGTGGGCCGTGGCGAGATCGTGGGCTTGGTAGGGGAGAGCGGCGCAGGCAAGAGCCTGATGCAGGCGGCCGTGCTGGGCTTGCTGCCGGGGAATGCAGAGGTGTCCGGTAGCCTGACCTTCGACGGTGTCGAGGTGTTGGGTGCGAGCCGTTCGGTGCTGCACGACATCCGCGGACAGCGCATCACGGTCGTGTTGCAGGCGGCCCGTGCGGCGCTCACGCCGACCATCCGTGCCGAGACCTGGATCGGCCGAGCGTTGGCACTGCATGACGTGCCCAAGGCCGAGCGGGTGACCCGGCTGGAGCACGCGCTCGATGCGGTGCGCCTGAACCCGGACCTGCTCAAGCGTTATCCGCATCAGCTCTCCGGTGGTGAGGCGCAACGCGTCTCGATCGCGCTGGCGGTGGCGCTGCGCGCGGAGCTCATCCTGGCCGACGAGGCCACCAGCGCGCTGGATGTGACGGTGCAGGCGGAGGTGGCCGAGCTCTTCCGCCAGCTGCGGGACAACGAGGGCACATCCTTCCTGCTGGTCTCGCACGACCTCGCGCTGGTCGCCGGTCTGGCCGACCGCATCAACATCATCGAGCGCGGACGCGTCGTCGAGCGTGGCGGGCCGGAGATCCTCAGCCACCCGACCGACCCCGTGACTCAGGCGCTGGTGGCGGCCAAGCCTGAGCTACCAAGGCCGGCGGAGGTGGCCACATGACCGAGCCGACCACCCTTGGCGCGGCAACCCCGGCGGTGCTTCAGGCCAGCGACCTCGAGATCCGCTACCCGGGGACTGACAAGCGTATGCCGCCGGCCTTCGCGATCGATCGTCTCGAGCTCGAGCCAGGCGCGTCGCTGGCACTGGTCGGCGAGAGCGGGTCGGGCAAGACCACGGCCCTGCGCGCGCTGCTGGGGCTGGTCAAGCCGAGCGCTGGAACGGTGACCTGGAACGGCGAACCGGTCACGGGCATGGGACGGGGTGAGCTGCGGACCTTCCGCAAGGCGATCCAGCCGATCATGCAGGACGTGGACGGTGCACTCGACCCGCGCCAGACGGTCGGCTCGGCTGTCGCCGAGGGTTGGCGGGCCGGCGGCAGGACCGAACGGCGCGATGGGGAGGGGCAGGATGACGTCGTGCTGCGGCTGCTGGGCGAGGTCGGCCTACCCGCGAGCGCGGCCAAGCGCCATCCCCATGAGATCTCCGGCGGGCAGCGCCAGCGCGCGGTCATCGCCCGGGCCCTCGCCGTGGGGCCGCGGATGCTCTTCCTCGACGAGCCCACCAGCGGGCTTGATGCCACGGTCGCGGTGCGTATCCTCGAGCTCATCGAGCGGCTGCGCCTGGAGCGCGGTCTGGGCATCCTGCTCATCAGCCACGACCTCGGCGTGGTCACGCGTCTTTGCACAGAGACGGTCGTGCTCTACCGCGGTGAGGTCGTCGAGCGAGGCAACACCGAGCGACTGCTGACCTTGCCGCGAAGCCCCTACACAGCGGCCTTGCGACGCTCTGTGCCGGAGCTCGGAGTGCCCTTCCGTGTGCCCTTCCACCCGAGTGGTGCCGCGGCCTCGATCGATCCCGTGGTGGGCTGTCGCTTCGGGCCCAGATGTGCATTCGCTGAAACGGACACGTGCGCGGTCAGGCAGGAGCTGATCGCCCTGGACGACGGCACCAGCGTCCGCTGTGGACGGTCGTCGGAACTCGGGCCGATCGATCCACTGGTCGACGAGGTAGTCACGACCAGGAAGTAGGCGATTGCCGCACAGCGGCAAGCGGCGACCGGAACGGCTGCATGCTCGCGACATTGCCCATGCGGAGCGGCTCGTCCAGCATGTGACCTGCCGTCCGAGAGCGACCGGCCAGCAAGGCCGGCAGGGCGCCATCACGAGAAGACAAGAGGCACCGGCCGATGACCAAGACCTTCGAGCGGTTCCTGCGCTCGTTCAGCGACGAGGAGCTCACCGCATTCGCACACGATCGCGGTCGTGTCCAGCCGCCCTACTGGAAGGTCATGCGATTGGCGCTACAGGTCGAGGCTGGTCGACGGGGACTGCGCTTCGACGAGGACATCGCCGAGCCCGTCGGCGACACAACATCAGAACCCACGGCTCGAACCGGGACGGCCTAGAGAGCATCGCCAGGCGCGAACCCGCGCAGACACGAGAGAGACGCCCTTCCGAGGGGGAGGGGCGTCTCTTGCTGTTCTGGCGACGACCCTCAGGAGCCCAGCCCGAGGGTCGCCGCACATGCGCGGACGCTTGGGAGCGGCGCCCGCCGAGGAGGAGGTCAGCCGATCTCGATCACGCCGGGCGCTGTCGCCGGACCCCCTTCGTCGGTAAGGGTGAAGGTGCCGCTCATGAACAGGGGCTGGCCGGCGAGATCGGCGTAGTCACCGAAGGCCTCCACGACCGTGCCGTTCATGGAGTACTTCTGGGCCTCGCGGTCACTCAGGCCGGCGTCGTGGCCCCACATGACCAGGTCGCCCTCATAGGTCTGGGGCGCGCACCCGTCGTCGTAGACGAGTTCCAAGCCGTCGTAGATCGCCCAGATCTCGATGAAGGCTCCCATACCGTCCTCGGGGTCGTGGTTCGGCGGCCGGCCGTCGCCTAGATTGAAGAAGACCATGTCGTGCACGTCGCCGTCGAAGTCGACCGTGCCGACCCAGTCAGGCACCTCGTCGCCGGGCGCCTCGAAGCACCGGTTCCAGGCCAGGTCGACCTCGCCGGTGATTGTCTCTGTAGCCAGCGCGGCGGGGACGAACGCCAGCGTTGCTGACAGCGCCAGCGCCAGCCCGACTGCGGACTTGCGAAGCATGATGTCTGCCTCCGTCATCGAGCGCTTCACGGTGGCCCGTCCGATACGGACCGCGAGCACTATCTGGGAGGAGTCAACGACAGCATCTTCAACGTCGGCTCAACCGATGCTCACTGGCCTGGGTGACCGGGCCAGCTCGATAGCCTTGTCGAGGCTCAGCGCGCGGCCCCAAGCCCAGGCGCGCTCGAGTTCGTCCTTGTCCAGTAGGCGCGCGGCAACCGTGCGGGCGGTGCGGGCGTGAGGGCTCAATGTACAGCGCGGCGGTATGCGTTGTCGAGGAAGGTCGCGCCAACCAGCTGCCACGCCCGCCTCGCTACCCTACGCTTGTGACCGACCTCGAGGCCGCCTGGGCCGCCGTCCACGAGCACACGCCCGAGGGCTGGTGGGATCACACGTTCAACGGGCTCCCCCTTCTCACTACGGGACGTAGATGTCCACGTCGATGAAACCGTCGTCGCCCAGGCCGGCCGCGATGATGTTGAGGTCGCCCGTCGGCCGGCTCGGAGACCCGGCTTCTGCGTAGACCCCGTCATGGTCACCCGCGATCCGGTCGTCCCAGAACTGGGACTCGTGATGCGCATCCTCTTCGGAGTAGAGGTCGAAATCTTGGGTTGTGCTGCTGCGGGCCCAGCTGTAGTACACGCCGGCACTGTCTTGGACGTAGACGATATCGACGGTAGCATCCTGGTCCGCGGTCGCGACCGGGTGGCTCTTGACCGCCCAAGGCTCCATCGTCTGGCGGATGCGGGCCGGCGCGACGGCATCCAGCCTCGTCGGGTACTGGCCCATGTTGATAGTGTCGCCGGCCCCGACCACGCCGTCTCTGTTGGTGTCGACGATCTCGGCGATCATCACGTCGCCAGCGTCGTAGGCGTGGTTCATGTTGGCGTCGGTGTAGGCCACCACAAGCGTCGGTGGGGGTGGTGGCGGTGGCGGGGGCAGCTCGCAGTTGGCGACCATGCCGGTCCCGGTGCCCTGGTAGCACGTATCCACGCTGAGGCCGCCGTTGAGCAGGTCATCGCCTACCTGGCCAGCGACGAAGTCAGGGCCCGGCCCCCCGTGGAGGCGGTCGTTGCCCAGCTGGCCCCAGAGGGTGTCGGCGCCGAGGCCGCCGACGACGAGGTCGTTGCCCTTGCCGGCACAGATGAGGTCGTTGCCGCCCCGACCGTAGATACGGTCGTTCCCACCGCGGGCCACGATGATGTCGCGCTTGGCGGTGCCGCGGATGACCTCGCCCTTCCGCGTGCCCACGATCGTGGCCACCTTGCCCTGGCACTTGGGCTTCGGTTTGGCCGCCTCGACCTCGGCGGCGAGGGCCGTGGCCGCGAGCGTGGCGGCCAACGTGGCAGCGGCCATCAAGGCCACGGCACGGCGGAGTCGTGTTCCTTCCATCGGGATGACTTCCCCCTTTGACGGCACGGCCTGCTGCCGGGTTCGGTCAAGGTGGCCGGACGGCGCGACCGTGACACCCCTGATTATCCGTCCGGTGTCGACCGCAAGCCTCCCTCCGTGACCGACCTCGAGGCCGCCTGCGACGCCGTCCACGAGAACACACCCGAGGGCTGGTGCGTCGGTCAGCCGATGGAGCACCCGGAACGGGCCGAGTGGTCGATGTACGCCTTCGATCCGTCCGAGAAGCCCATCGTCGGCAAGCGGTCACGCGAGTGGACCGCCGTCGGGCAGACGGAACTGCACTGCGTGCAGGAGATGGCCGACTGCCTCGCCGAGCTGAAGGCGGGGCGCTGGCCGAAGTCAGACTCCCGCATGGGTACGGACATGGGTACGGACCCAACGACAACGGCCCCCTGATGTCCTCAGAGGGCCGATCTCACGCTTGAGTTGGTGGGGTGGCTAACGGGGCTTGAACCCGTAACCTTCGGAGCCACAATCCGATGCTCTGCCTATTGAGCTATAGCCACCATGCGACGCGTCCATGCTCACACAGGAGGGGACGACGAGCGCATCCGAGTGTAACCGCTCACGCGGGAAGACGCGACCAGGCAGCGCTCAGACGAGGAGCTCGCCCGAGATCTCCGGGGTCACGAGGAACATCAGGATGATGTTGGCGATGACCGACGTAAGCGGCCACGAGCCCGGCCCCTGTCGGATCCAGGGCACGACCACCCCGTAGGACAGGAAGATGCCGATGTTGGCGATGCCGTTCCAGTCCTCCATGCCCGCCGCCAGCATCGCGCCGGCGGTGATGAAGACCATCACCACGAATAGCGCCAGCAACCCGAGGGCTTTGCCCACGCGTCCTCGGATGGTGATGTCGCCCGGCAGGATCCACTTGCCGTCGCCGACGCCGGTCGGCACCGAGGACCACGCAGCCAGGAACCAGATGAAGTGCGAGATCCCGTGTGCCCAGAGCATGAGCACCACGAGGATGTAGGAAGAGGTCGTCCAGCACACACAGAAGCCTAGCGCCTGCGGGCTGGCGATCACCGCCAGTGACGGGCGACGAGAACCTCCTGGATGTGGAGCTCGCCTGGTAGCGAGCTCCGGCTCAGGCGTCGGCGCCGCCGACCGCCGGTAGCGAGCGCACGAGGTCGGCTACGAATTCAGCCGCGTCAGCCACGATCGCCGGATCGACCAGCTCGAGCGTGTCCTTGTCGGTGTGTGTGACGGTCTCGCACAGGCGGCGAAAGTCGGTCGAGGTCATGGCCACGGCCGGTCGACCATGGCCGGCCACGATGCTGTGGTCGCTCTCGTACCAGGCCTCGCCGAGCGAGACCGTCCCGTGCCGCCGAACGACCCGATGGATCAGCTCGGAGCCGCGCTCGCTGACCGCGTACATCGAGACCGCTGTGGAGGCGCCCCTGGAGCCGATGGCGTCCATGTTGACCGTGCCCAGGAGTTCGTCCCAGCGGCCCTCGTTGGCGGCCACGAAGAGATGCTCCCCGGTGCTGGCGTAGTAGTCCTCTCCGTTCATGGGGATGAGTTCGACCAGATACGGGCCGTCGTAGTCGGCGAGCAGTCGTGCGGTGCCCAGGAGCGCGGCCACGCCAGTGGCGTTGTCGAGGGCGCCTGGCGATCCGCCCTTGGAGTCGATGTGCGCCATGACGATCGCCCGAGGTGCGCCCTGCGGGCCACGGCGAGCGGTCAGCTGCCGCGCCGGGAGCGTGAAGCGCTTCGAGTCGATCGTGAGCTCGGCGGTCTTGCCTGCGAGCGGAAGCAGCTGCTCACCGATGACGTCGGTGGTGTAGGCGTTGGGCAGGTCGAAATCGCCGTCCTCGATGAGGGGGTAGGGATAGAGGCCGCCACCCATGCCGCCGCCCCGTCCGGTAGCGCCGATGACCGCCGCCGGCGACCCGGCCTCGAGTAGCTCGTAGATGCGCCGGTGCTCGGGTGCCTCGATGAAGTCGAACGACTTGGGGAACAGCTGGTCAGCCGCGATGGTCCCGTGCAACAGCACGAGGGCGCCTTCGATGGAGGCGCCCTCGAGCGCCTCGAGTGAGTCGATCGGCAGCAGCGGGGCGCTCGTCTCCACCGGCACGGTGTACGGCCCGGGCAGGACCTCGAACGGGTGGCCATCGATGCTCAGGCTCGCTGGGCCCAGCTCAGCGTCGAGCACCTCGAAGTCCACGGACTCCACGGCCCATCCGTGCGCTTCGAGTTCGGCCGCGACGTAGTCGTTGGCAGCGACGTTGCCGGGACGACCGGGATGACGGTCGGGGAAGCCATCGACGAGGGCGGAGAGGTGCCGCTCGACGGCGACCGTGAGTGACTCAGGCATGTGACGACCTTGCAGCGGGGCCGACGGGCGGGGAAGGGACCTTCGGCTCTGGATTGGTTGGGCGCTCGACCGCGACGATGATGAGATGACGACTCAGATGCGGCTCCTTCACTGGCTCCTGCGAACGCTCAGTGACCGCATCATGCTGCCACTCTTCGAGCTCCTCGGTGGGACGATGGACACCACCCTCGGCGGACGGATGTGCGTCCTGCACACGGTCGGCCGCCGGAGCGGCAAGCGTCGCGAGATCCCGCTGAACTACGTACCCACGACAAGGGGCGTGGGGCTGCTCGCCGGTTTCGGGCGCTCCGCGGGGTGGGTTCACAACCTGCGGGCCCAGCCGCGAGCATCACTGCTCGTGGGTGATCGCACCTACGAGGTCACCGCCATGGAGCTCGACGAGCAGAGTCAGGCCATCGCTGTGACCCGCGGCGTGCTCAAGAACGCCGGGTTCATGGGGTTCGTCTACGGCTGGGATCCGCGGCGGGCGAGCGACGAGCAGGTCGGCGCGGTCGTCGCCGAGACCTACGCCTTCCACCTCGTGTTCGACGAGCCACCAGCGTGGACGCAGGCGCAGGCCGAGCAGAACGGCTAGGCTGCCTCGATGCGCGTCCCCGATTTCCTCGTTCGCCAGTTCTACGTCAAGGGCAGCTTGCGGCCGGAGGGTGATGGCTTCAGCCTTCAGGCTCGCAACGGCATGGGTAACGGCACGATCGTGGGCATCGGGAGCGTGACGATGGACGGCCAGATCATCGACCCGGCCGGGATCACGGCCGCGCTCGCGGGCAGTGACACGGCGTACCGTGCGACTGAGGTCTCTCGGCGAACGCCGGTCTCGTTCAGTCGAGGCGACGTGGTCACGTTCCACATCGCCGGGCATCCGCTGACGGCGGGCGAGCACCGCTTCGAGGTCGAGATCCACGAGCTGAACCTGGGCCTGGTGCAGCTGGTACTCAAAGACACCGTTCGCGCCTAGCCCGCCTCGACCGACTGGAGCAGCTCCAGCGTCGCCTCGACGACCTGCGCCTGCTGTTCCTCGCGGCTGATGGTGGCGACCCCATCACCTTCCTGCTCGCCGTACCAGCCGAACCCGGCGTGGTTGCCGCCCTGGATCTCCACGAAGACGGTGTCCGGCGGCAAGCGGTCCCGTGAGGCCTCGATGTCCTCGAGCGTGGTGAGCCCATCCTCCGTGGCGTATATCGATGTGACCAGGAGCTCTGACTCCGAGAGGTCGGTGCCGTCTTGCGGGTAGGACGCCCACAGCGCGAGCCCCTCGACCGGGTCGTTGTCCATGGCGTAGTCGGCGGCCATGACGCCGCCGAGCGAGTGGCCGCCGATGACCCACTGCTCGATCTCGGGATAGGCCTCGATGATGTCATCGGCCGTGTCCGGCGCCAGGACTGCCAGACCGAACGGCATCGAGGGCACCACCGACAGGTAACCCTCGGCAGCGATGGCGCGCGCCGGCGGGGCGTAGGCCTCGTGAGGCACACGGCCACCGGGGTAGAAGATGAACCCAGTGTCGGTCGGCTCGGCCGGCGTGAACGTGAGCCACGGATCCTCCGAGGCCGTGACGGTATCCTGCGACTCGACCGCGGCCCGCGCCTCCGGCATGGGATCGACGAGGTCGGTGAGCCAGGCGAAACCGACGGCCCCAAGGGCCAGCACGGTCGCGACGGCGATGCCAAGGATGAGCTTCCAGTGACGACGCATCGCTGGAGTCTACGACGGTCTACGTCATCCGTGGACATCGGGCCCCTGCTAGCATCTCCCCGATGACCACCGCGCAGCATGCCGGGACCCTCGCTGGCCGACGAGGACACACCCTTGGCGACCACCTCATCCCCTCGAGCCTCGCCACCCGAGCCCCGGCCTGGGCCCGTGACGTCGCCCTGATCGCCGGAGCCGTCATCCTGCTCATCCTGGGTGCGCGCATCGCCTTCGAGCTGCCGGCCGTGAGCCTTGGCCGCTTCTACGTGCCGGACAATCCGTATGTGCCCATCACGCTGCAGACCTTCGGTGTGCTCTTCACCAGTGCCGCCCTCGGTGCCAGGCGTGGCTTGAGCGCTACCGGCATCTACCTGCTCATCGGCGCCGCCGGCCTGCCGGTCTTCGCCTTCGAGGGATCGGGCACGGCCACGTTCGCCTCGGTCGAGTCCGGCCGGGTCGTGCTCGGGGCCACCGGTGGCTACCTCGTGGGCTTCCTCTTCGCCTCCGCGGCGGTGGGCAAGCTGGCCGAGCGTGGCTGGGACCGCCGGCTCGGTGGTTCGTTGGGGGCCATGCTCGTCGGTACGCTCACCATCTACGCCTTCGGCCTCAGCTGGCTGGCGCTCGCGCTCGACCGCGCCGTGACCGATGTCCTTCCGTTCGGCCTCTACCCCTTCGTGCCGGGTGACATCCTCAAGCTGCTGCTGGCCGCTGGGATCCTGCCGCTCGGCTGGCGCCTGGCCGGGCGCCGGGCATCGGGAGGGAACACCGCCTAGATCGATGGCTGCCATCGTCACCGAGGCGCTCGGCAAGGCCTACGGAGGGCACGGCAACCCGCTCCACCGGGCCGTGGAAGTGCGCGCGCTGCACGACCTCTCGATCTCCGTCGAGGAGGGCGAGATCTTCGGCTTCCTGGGCCCGAACGGCGCGGGCAAGTCGACGACCATCCGATTGCTGCTGGGCTACCTCCATCCTTCGGCGGGTTCGGCCACCGTGCTCGGGCGGGACATCGTCAGCGACAACGAGGAGATCCGCCGGCAGACGGGCTACCTGCCCGGTGGCATCGCCTTCTACGACTCCATGACCGGGGCCGAGCAGCTGGCCTACCTCTCGCGGCTCGACGGCCGGCCCGCGCCACTGCGGGAAGAGCTGATCGAGCGCATGGAGATGTCCCAGCGCGACCTGGACCGGCCGATCCGTGACTACTCGCGCGGCATGCGCCAGAAGATCGGCATCATCCAGGCCTTCCAGGCCGATCCCGAGCTGGCCGTGCTCGACGAACCCACCGAGGGGCTCGATCCGCTGATGCAGCGCGCCTTCTACGAGATCCTCGACGACCGCAAGCGAGTGGGCCGCACGATCTTCTTCAGCTCACACGTGCTCAGCGAGGTCGAGCGTGTCTGCGACCGTGTGGCCATCATCCGCAAGGGCGAGCTGGTGGCGCTCACCGATATCACCGAGCTGCTCGATCGTCGGCGGCGCTCCGTGGAGATCCGGCTCGCGGGCGAGGCACCCGTGCTCGAGGGTGTCACGGGCGTCACCGACGTGCGCATCCGTGATGGCGTCCTTACCTGTCAGCTCGAAGGGGAGCCCGGGCCGCTGTTGGCGGCGCTGCAAGGCGTGGCCATCGACGACCTGCTCCTCGAGCCGGCGCGCCTCGAGGACGCCTTCATGGAGTACTACGCAGACGAGGCCGATCCCTTACCCCAGGAGGGGAGCGACGGATGAACCTGCCGCTGTTGGCCTACACTTTCGGCGCCAACGCGCTGCGCCTGGTGGTCATCGCCGTCGGGCTCGTGCTGATGGGCGTGGTCATGCCCTTGATGTACTCGGCCTTCGGCTCGGAGATGAGCGAGTTCGTCGACTCGGTACCCTTCTTCAGCCAGATGATGGAGGGCTTCGGCGGCGGCAACGTCCTCTCGCTGACGGGCTCGATGGCGTTCGCTTTCCAGCACCCCTTCACGCTGTTGCTCGTGGGCATCATGGCCATCGCCTTCCCGGCCCTGGCCATCGCCGGCGAGCGAGACAAGGGCACGCTGGAGGTCACGCTCTCACGACCGATCTCGCGGCGCGGGCTGCTGCTGACGCTCAACACCGCGGGGGTCGTGTTCGTGGCCATCCTCGTCGGCGTGCTGGCCGTCACCATCGGCCTGACGTCCTTGGCGGTCGGCTTCGGCGACGAGGTGAAGATCGCCAACATGACGCAGTTGTGGATGGTCTCGTCGCTCCTGTTCGTGGCCTTCATGGCGCTCGCCTTCGCCGTCTCGGTCGAGTCGGACCGGGCCGCGCCGGCCATCGGGATCCCGGCCGTCTTCGTGCTGCTCAACTACCTCGCCTTCACCATCGGCGGCATCTGGCCCGATGTCGCGGTGCTCGAGGACTGGTCGATGTTCAACCTGCTCAAGGCCCAGCAGGTGCTCACCGACGGAGTGGCCCTGGGCGACCTCGTCGTCCTGCTCGCGTTCATCGGGCTCTTCGTCGGCATCGCCTACTACCGATTCCCGCGCCGGGACCTGCCCGCGCCGTCCTGAGCCGCCGCGGTGCTCGTGCCTCGCTAGACTGAGCGCGCCATGCATATCAATCGAAGCTTGCTCAACTGGGGCGTGTTCCTCATCGCGCTGGGCGGCGTGCCGCTCGCCGTCGACCAGGGTTGGATCGAGTCGGACATCGCCGGCGAGCTGGGCCAGCTGTGGCCCCTCATCCTCGTCGGGATCGGACTCGGTCTCATCCTGCGCTGGACCCCCATCTCGTGGTTCGGGGGCGCCCTCGTGGCCGCGACCTTCGGGATCATCTTCGGCGCCGCCGCGGTCTCTCTGAGAGACAACGATATCGGGAACGTGTGGGCCGTCATCCCGGCCATCTCCAGCGGCGCCTGTGCGGGCGGCGAGTCCGGAGATGAGATGACGACTCGCGATGGGATCGCGTCGAGTGAGGAGTTCCGGCTCGATCTCTCGTTGCCCTGCGGTGAACTGACGGTACAGCGCTCGGCCGAACCGATCTGGCGCATCGAAGCCAGCCATGACGCGGGTGAGGCGCCACGCGTCGAGGAGACCGATAGCCCGGCGGGCACGACCGCGATCACCGTCCGCGATGGCGGGGCCGAGGAGATCGCCTTCATCGGGCGACAGGCGCGCAGTGACTGGGGCGTCGAGGTGCCGGCCGAAGCCGAGCTGACGATGAATCTGACGCTCGACGCTGCTGAGGCGACGGTCGACACGGGCCCGGGGCCGATCGCTGGTCTGGCGGCCACGCTCAACGCTTCCGACGCCACGTTCGACCTGGGTGAGGCCGACGCACCTGAGCCTATCGACATCGAGCTGACGCTCAACGCGGCCGACGGGACGTTGGTGCTGCCGGCCGGCTCCGCCAACGCCGCGGTGACCCTGAACGCGTCGTCACTGGAGATGTGCGCTCCCGGCAGTATGCCGATGGAGGTCGAGCTGACCGAGACGCTCGGCTCGAGCGACCTGGGCGATGCGGGCCTCGAAGAGACCGGTGATGGCACGTGGGCCAGTCCAGGCTTCTCGAATGCCGGTGAGCACATCCGCCTCGAGCTCACCAACACCGTCTCGTCCTTCTCTCTCGAGCGTCCGGAGGCCTGCTCATGAGCCAGTATCCCGGCGGCCAGCAGCCGCCGCCCCAGGATCCCTACTACGGCCAGCCGCCGGCAGACCCGTACGCGCCGCCCGCGCCTCCGCAAGATCCCTACTACGGCGCGCCGCCCCCAGCCGATCCCTATGCGCCCCCTCCCGATCCGTACTACGGCGGTCAGCCGCCCGAGGGTGCGCAGCCCGGTCAGCCCGGTCAGCCCGGTCAGTACCAGCAGCCGGGTTGGGGGTCGCCACCGCCACCACCGCCACCGGCTGCCCGTCGCCGTAACGGGGGATCGGGTGCGGCCATCTTCGGCATCCTCCTGGTCATCGTCGGCGTGTGGGTGCTCTTCGGCGACCGGCTCGACATCGATCTCGACTGGAGCGAGGTCTGGCCCATCGGCGCGGTCGTCATCGGCGGGCTGATGGTGCTTGCGTCGCTGGTCCCCGGACGAGGGGAGCGCGAGGGCTGATCCGGTCCTGCGCGACCGACGCGACAGAGCCGGCCCCGCGGGTGGGCCGGCTCTCGTATGTCAGGGTCGTACGGGTCCCGACATCGATGATGTTCGCCGCTGAGGATGATGGCGGCGAGCGGATGACTGGCTGAACCTATCCCGACCGCACCGCACCGAACATGGCCCCATCGGGCCCCGGGGGGTGACCCGACCGTACGCAATCCTGCGTGTTGCCTGCACGCACCACTCGCGGCTTCGATGTCGGCATCGAGAGGGAGGTGGGCGTGGAGCTCGTGCTCGGGTGGTTCGATCTCAACGAGTCCGTGTCGGGCATCGGCCCGGCGGCTTCCGGCGGGATGCCGCCGGTGCAGCAGGTGCTGCTCTACCTCGTGGTCGTGGCGGGAGTGGTGCTGTCGGAGGCCGTGGCCATGGCGCGGGCCGGAGGGCCCGTTCGCGTCGAGCTGAGCCGACCCTGGCTCCTCGTCGCCTGTGTGATCGCGCTGGTCGTGTTCCCTGCGGTGTGGCACGAGATCGGCGCCATGGATGAGGCCAGCCTGCTGGTACAGATGGGCATGGCGGCGCAGGGCGGGGTCTTCTGGGGCGTGATCATGGCCGGTGCCGAGAAGGGTGTCGGAAGCTAGGTCGGTCAGGCAGCGGCGACGTTGCAGGCGTCAAGCGCGACGACCGCACGCAGGGTGATGATGGGACTGCCCTTCGAGCGACTCCGCCGTTCGGGCGCCGGGAGCTCTCGCGGACGGAACGTCTGTCGAAGCGGCCACGTGCCGTCAGGCAGCTGCGCGTTCATGAGCACGTCGATCGCGGGCTGCATCCGCCGGTCGGGCGCTCCTGTATGTGCCACGAGATCGAGGACCTCGATGAGGTCGGTGTGCCAGTCGAGCGGGTAGGTGGGCTGCAGCCAACGGTCAGGCTCCGCGCCGGAGACGCCGATGGGCACGACCTCGCCGTTGGTGCGGTACATCAGGCGCCGCTCGAGGTAGGCCTCGCGGATGGCCTCGGCGAGCTCGGTTGCTTCCGCGTCTGTCTCGCGCGCGCCCCAGGCTGCGAGGGCGCGGCCAGTCTTGACAAGCCCGATGAGACAGGTGGTGTCCCTGAGGCAGCCGCCATAGCGCGAGCGCAGCCGTGCATCCCACTCCTGAGCGGGTCGAGATCTGCGAGATACGCCGGAGACGCTGACGTCCTGGTAGTCCTTGATCCAATCGATCTGTGGTCGAGCCAGGTCGGCCCGGCCGCCGAGTAGGTAGAGCTCGGCTGCGATACCGGCGTAGCAACTGAGCACGCTCGCGTCGCGGCCGTCGAGGCCCAGTACGCCGCTCGCGGTATGGGAGCGCTCGGCCAGGAACTCGACCGCGCGATGCCAGCCCGGGTGAGAGTCGTCCACGCCCAGCTCGGCCAGGGTCTTGGTCATCCACAGCGTAGAGAGCACGCGTCTTGGGCTCTCGTCCTCGCCACCCCAGCTGCCGTCGGCGTGCTGTGCCTCGAACGCGGCGGTGATGAGAGGTGTGGCGAAGACGGCCTCGCGCAGCCTGCGTACGGCATCAGGGGCCGAACCGAACCGGAGCTCTAGCTGCAGGTCGATGATGGGGTCACCGAGGCTGCGCAGGAACGTCATGGCGGCCGTGGTCGACGGCAGGGCCAGCCGTCCGTCCGTCCTCGATCGTGGGGTCATGCTCGCGACGGTGGCAGGGGAGGTGCCGGCGCCATAGGGCGCATCGGCACATCCGGGCTGTCCGTTGGTCGCGGGCGCGTTAGCCTCTGCGGCGACGCATCCGTCACAGCGATCACGAGGAGCGCGAGCATGGGCCCACTGGCCGCGATCTACCACCCGGGCGGCGCCGACCCCAACGGCTACCCCGTGACAGCCATCGATCTCATCACCACCTGGTCTGAGCAGACCGGCACCATCACCGAAGTCGTGTGCGTGACGACCGACGGTGCCATCCATACCTTCGAGGCCAGCAAGGTCCAGATCGTCGACCGAGCCGTGGCCGAGGCCATCGCCATGGCCTCGGACATGAACGAGAAGCAGCGCGGGCACTCCGGCCCGGTGCCGCCGCCTGCCGCCGCACGTTCGGTGAAGCTCGACCGGGGCTGAGTCGTTCGGCGCCCCGGGACCGGGACTTCGGGGGTAGGGTCACGGGCCGAGCGGTGACAGACCATCGGCACATGGAACTGCGCCTCTCCCAACGGTCCTTCATTCCCCGCCTCGCGGCGGCGACCGCTGTGCTTCTTGCCCTTAGCCTGCCCCTCACGTCGGTCGCGGATGCTGCCGTCACAGTGCCCTTCAGGGCCAAGATGTCGGTCCAGCTCAGCCCCGGCATCACGTTCCAGCAGGGAACGATGAAGACGACCGGCGGGCGCAAGCAGGTGGTTCGCATCGGGATCGTCGATCCCAAGAACCCCAGCGTGCGGCTCAAGGCGCTGCTCTCCAACGACCGAGTCGTGAAGCGCGACCTGGTCTCGCAGATCGCGCTCCGAAAGCGCCGCAAGGGCTTCCGTCCGATCATCGCCACCAACGGCG
Organism: uncultured Chloroflexia bacterium; assembly: GCA_963752475.1. Lineage (GTDB taxonomy): Bacteria > Chloroflexota > Limnocylindria > Limnocylindrales > CSP1-4 > JAFMJV01. Next base: position 723,666 of record CAVVYR010000006.1, read on the forward strand.
ACATGTCCACGCGTCAGCGCGTGGATGCGTACGCGGCGCCGCACTCGATGGCCGTGTCAGGCGGTGAGCTGATGGTGGCGCAGGCCTGCGCCCGACCGTCGCTGGGTGTCGATGCCGAAGGCAACGCCCGCATCGACAACGTGCGCGCCCAGGTCGAGGTCACACCGCCCGGGTTCAAGTACGCCACCCGCATCCACAAGGTGAACACGCACCGGGACACAGGCCACGTCGTGCTCTACACGCGCCGCTTCGCGCCGCGCACGCAGACGGCCTACGGCGGCGTCGAGGTCATCCTCGATCTGCAGGGCAAGCTGATGGCCAACGGCAAGCAGACGGTGCGCGTCCTGCGCGTCCGTCGCGGGGGAGGGAACACCCCACTCAAGGCCGGCCAGGCCGTGCTCTCGGTCAAGAACCCGAAGCATTCCTGGGTCTACAAGCTGCGTCCAGGGCAGACCTTCCCGCTGCACACGTCCATCGTCCGCAGCAACGGCGGGCCCTGTGCAGACGGCATGCCCAAGGCGCCTGGCTTCAAGAAGGCCGTGGAGGTCCAGGGCGGCAACTGGTTCACACTTCGTGGCAGCCGGATCGTGGCGCCGACGCGCGCCAAGTACGCACCCGGCCAGCAGCGTCACCCGCGGACGGGCCTGGGTGTGACGGCTGATGGTCGCGTGATCATGGTCACCGTCGATGGCCGCTATGGCGGCAGTGCCGGCGTCACGCTTGCGGAGATGGGCCAGTTGATGCGGTCCCTCGGCGCCAAGCACGCCTTCAACATGGATGGCGGTGGCTCGACGGTGATGGCCCGATTCAAGCCGGAAGTGGGTCGCTTCGCGGTCGCCAACAAGCCGTCCGATGGTCGACAGCGTCCCGCTACGCAGGCCTTCGCAGCCTTCCAGGTCGCGCTCAGCAAGTAGCCGGAACCGGCGAGCGCCATCAGGTCGCCTTCCTGCATCCCCGACGCGAGAGCGCGGTGGGCGTAGGCGTGGCGGAACGCATGCGGATGGAGTCGGATGTCGGCGGCGGTTCCACGGTGATGGCCCGGCACATGAACGACAGCGGCAGGTTTCTGGTGGTCAACAAGCCGTCGGACGGCAGGCAGCGGCCAGCCACTCAGGCCTTCGCGGTCCTTGAGGTGGAGCCGTAGTCAGCTCGATACGAACCACGGTCCACTCGGATCGTCAGGGCCCCTGCTTCGGCGGGGGCTCTACTCGTGTCTGCGGCCAGGGACGCAACGGGCTCCCGATGAGCAGGTCGGAGGCGGGGTCGTAGTCCGCACCTCCGAGTGCGGGGGTGCCGCAGACGACGAGATCGGCACGCTCCCAGGGGCGGTCCTCGGCCAGGAACGGCTGCTCTTCGGCGTCCCACTCCCACCAGAAGTCGATCTCCGCCTGGCCGCCCCCATCACGCGCGATGCCACGACGGTTGGCTTCCTCCCGGTCGGACTGGACCCAGACGGCGGCGTCGAGCAGGGGAGCGAGAGCGCGGCGGCTGATGCCGCAGCCCTCGACTAGCACGAGCGGCGTCGCGGCCGGGACCACGATCGAGCCTTCTCGGCCACGTGGCTTCCATGCCGGCGGTTGGTAGTCCACATCCTCTCCGCGTCGCAGCGGCTCGAGGATGCCCTCCGCCATGAGGTGGTCCCAGCCGAGAACGACTCCCACCACGCGACATCATCGGTGTGGACCACGACGCTTCCAGGTACCTGCTCCGACAGCCGAGCTGCAGTGGTGGTCTTGCCGCTGCCCTGACGGCCGTCGACGGCGATGAGGATGGGTCGGCCCGTCGGTGATCCGGCGACAGCGAGCAGTCCTGCCAGGACATCGGCTGTGGGCCGGGCGACCCATGGGGCAGCCCCGGGCTCGATGGGCAGGGTCTGGGTCATCGAGGTTGGTGCCCTTGCGGCATGGTCGCGCAACGATGCCATACTTGAGGCCACGCGCCCGTAGCTCAGTGGATCAGAGCATCTGACTTCGGATCAGAGGGTCGCGGGTTCGAATCCTGCCGGGCGCGCCACTTGCTCTTCGCGAACCCCTAGCGCAGCGCTTGCCGTTGCCTGTACCCTGACCCGATCGCACGAGGGGCCCTGACCCCCACGGGGGTGTCGCAGCGACACAGCTACTGGGAGGGTCCCCTCAAGCATGCGAAGCACCCGACTCCGCCATGTACTGGCCGTGGTCACCGCGGCCGCGGTCCTGGCCTCGATGACCGCCGCCACCGTGGCGTCCCCCGCCTCCGCCGCCAAGCCCCGCTGCCAGGGCAAGGTCGCCACCATCGTGGGTACCCGCAAGGCCGACAAGCTCGTCGGCACCGCCAAGCGCGACGTCATCGTGGCCAAGGGTGGCGCTGACCGCATCTACGGCCGCGGTGGCAACGACCTCATCTGCGCCGGCACGGGCAACGACCTCGTCGTGGGTGGCCCCGGTGCCGACACGCTCTGGGGCCAGCTCGGCAACGACCGCCTCCACGGCGGCCCCGGACCCGACTTCCTCGCCGGCCAAGTAGGCAACGACCTGCTCAACGGTGGCCTCAACTTCGACAAGTGCTTCCAGGGCACTGGCATCGGCACGGTGGCAAACTGCGAGCTGCCCGCCGCTGCACCGCCACCGCCACCGCCCGAGCCGCCCACGCTCGTCATCGCGTACAGCGACGCCAACAACAACCACAAGTACGACACCGGAGACGTGATGATCGCGAAGATCGTCGACACCATCGAGAACGGCTACATCGACAATGGCGACACGCTCAAGATGGGCCAGTACCCGACCACGCCGTTCGCTGTCACCCCCGCGGCCATCCGCAACACCTTCGAGGACTGGCGTGTGAAGAGCCATACGGTCACCAGCGTCGATACGAACAACGACCCTTGCGCCGTCTTCGTGACGTCGAGCGGCGGTAGCCACCAGTTCTGGGAGCACGGCGACGGCTGCACGAGCAGCGATCAGTACTACGAGTACACGGTCGACTACTCCGATATCTGGGACGCCAAGAACCCTGGCAGCGGTGACTACGTCGACTACGAGTCCGACTCTCCGAGCAAGCCGATGTCTGAGTTCTACCTCGGCGGCTATGGAAAGGGCGACGACGGCTTCATCGACGTCGAGATCTACGTCAACCCCTGATACCGTCCCTGCTCCGATCGTGAAGGCCCGTCCCGTCGAGGGGCGGGCCTCCCTGCATGTTGGGCAGGGTGTCAGGCAGTCGATGGCATACTCGAGTGGCACGTCAGCACCATGTGGATCGTCGTGGTTGCGGGTGCCACCGATCCAGTGGGGGAAGAGATGCGGACCGAACTCGACTGCGTGCCATGTCTGATGGCGCAGTCGCTCGATGCCAGCCGCCATCTCTCGGATGACCCGGCGTTCCACGAGCGGACCCTCGAAGAGATGCTGCGCTGGACGCTCGAGACGGACCGTCGCCATTCGCCCCCGGTGCTGGGCCAGCGCCTCCATGCACATCTTCGTGCGGTCACCGGCGAGGACGACCCCTACCGCCGCTCCAAGGACCGGCAGAACGAGCTCGCGCTGGGCCTGCTACCGGAGCTGCACGCGCTGGTCGCTGCCGCCGATGACCCGTTCGAGCTGGCAGTCCGCATCGCCGTCGCCGGCAACGTCATCGACCTCGGGATCAACCGAACGCTGACCGAAGCCGACGTCCACCACGCCCTGGAGCAGGCCCTGGCCGAGCCGGTCGCGGGACCGCTCGACGAGCTTCGGGCCGCTGCCGAGTCGGCTACCGACATCCTCTACCTGGCCGACAACTGCGGCGAGATCGTCTTCGACCAACTCCTCGTGGAACAGCTGACGCCCGAGCGTGTGACCGTCGCGGTGCGCGGGGCTCCGATCCTCAACGACGCCACGCTCATGGATGCCGAGACCACGGGGATGACCCAGCTCGTCGAGGTCATCGACAACGGCTCCGATGCTCCCGGCACGCTCCTCGACGACTGCAGCCTGGAGTTCCGCCAGCGGTTCGAGTCCGCCGACCTGGTGATCGCCAAGGGCCAGGGCAACTACGAGTCGCTAGGTGAGGCGCCTCGGCCGGTCTACTCCCTGTTCAAGGTCAAGTGCTCGGTCGTGGCGGGCCATGTCGGTCTGTCCATGGGCACCGCGGTGCTGTCGAGGATCGGAACGCCTTCTTCCTGATGTCTGGTGAGGGCCTCGGTCACCCCAGGGCACGATCTTCGCGCGACCGGACTGCTTGCGCCCGGGAGTAGCCTGAAGTCGTCGCATGGAGGCTCCGACCTCCGGGGCATCGGAGCGACGCAGACAGGGGGATCCAGCCTGATGCGCACCACCCGACTCCGCCACGCCGCGGCACTCTTCACCGCGGCCGCGGTGCTGGCCACGATGACCGCGGCCACCGTCGCCAGCCCCGCGAGCGCCGGCAAGCCCAAGTGCCAGGGCAAGGTGGCCACCCACGTAGGCACGAAGCGGGCCGACGTCATCCGCGGCACCGCCAAACGCGACATCATCGTGGCCCGCGGCGGCAACGACAGGATCTACGGCAAGGGCGGCAACGACCTCATCTGCGCCGGCACCGGCAACGACCTCGTCGTCGGTGGTGCCGGTGCCGACGTGCTCTGGGGCCAGTTCGGGCATGACCGCCTCCACGGCGGCCCCGGTCCCGACTTCCTCGCGGGCCAGGTCGGCAACGACCTGCTCAACGGTGGCCTCGGGGTGGACACGTGCTTCCAGGGTACCGGTGACGGGCTCTGGGCCAACTGCGAGATCCCGGTGCCCATCCCACCCGAGCCGCCGACGCTCGTCGTCGCCTACGGCGACGCCAACAGGAACAAGACGTTCGACGCCGGGGACGTGATGATCGCCAAGATCGTCGACACCATCGAGAACGGTGTGATCGACGCCGGTGACACGATCAAGATGGGCCAATACCCCACGACCCCGCTGGCGGTCACGCCGGCTGCAATCCGCCAGACCTTCGAGGCGTGGACGGTCAAGGAACACGAGGTGGTGGCGGTGGCCTCCACGTTGGGCGGCCACGTGAACGTCCAGACCGCGGGTGGCGGCGATCACCATTGGTTCGACTCCAATAGCCTGTTTAGTGACCAGTACGTCGAGAGTGACGGCGACGGAACCTCGGACATCTGGGACAACCGCAATGCCGACACGACCGACGGCGTCTACACCGACACCACCAGCCCGAGCGTGCCGACGAGCGCCATCGACATCGAAACGCCCCTCGGCAAGGGCGACGACTTCTTCATCGAGGTCGACATCTACTAGTCGCCCGATCTGATCCTCGCCTCAGGGGTCCGTCCCGTCCACGGGCGGGCCCCGTCGTCTTGCGGGGCTGACCCTTCAGACGCGTGCTGCGAGGGCCTTGTTCACCGCGGGGATGATCTCCGCGCCGTAGATCTCCAGCTGCTCTTCCTCGTCGCCGTTCATGAGGTAGATGTTGAACTGGTCGACGCCGACCTCGGCCAGCTGCAGCAGGCGCTCGACGTGCGCCGCCGGCTCGCCCAGGATGGAGAAGCGGTCGATGACGTCGCCCTCGATGTAGTCGGCGTTCGATGACCCGACCTCCGCGTGGTGTCGGTAGTCGTATTCCTCGCGCTCGGTGATGTAGCCGGTCAGCGACTCGGGCAGCTCGTCGGGCGGGACCTTCTTGACGAGGTCGACGACGTGGTTGGCCACCATCGCGGGGAACCACTTCGTGCGCTCGCGGCAGTCTTCGAGATCGCCCACGTGGGCCGGGGCTGCCGCCTGGACCATGACCGAATCGGGGTCGCGCCCTGCGTCGGCCGCGGCCTTGCGCATCGTGCCCGCCATCCATTCGATCAGCGCCGGGTCGCCGATCTGCAGGATGAGCCCGTCGGCCACACGACCGGTCAGCGCCAGCGCCATCGGGCCGTAGCCCGCGACCCAGACCGGCAGCTTGGCGCGCTCGGTCCAGGTCAGGTCGAGGTGCGTACCCCGGTAGTCCACCGGCCGCCCTTCGGCCAGCTCGCGGATGACCTCGATGGCGTGCTCCATCGTCTTGAGCTTCGTGGGCGGCAGACCAAGCAGCCGCACCGCACCGTCGCCGCGGCCCATGCCCAGGTCCATGCGTCCGCCGCTGACCTCCTGCAGCGTGGCCAGCACGCTGGCGGTGACGCTGGGGTCGCGCGTGGTGGGGTTCGTGACGCAGGCGCCAAGGCGCATCGTCCTGGTCGTGGTCGCAAGGACGGTGAGCAGGGGGTAGATCTCGCGCCAGAGCACGTGGTTGTCCCAGAACCAGCCGTACGTGAAGCCGGCCTCTTCCGCCTGGTCAAAGAGGGCGACCGTGCGCTCGACGCTGTGCTCAGCCTTGAGGGTGAAGCCGAAGTCCATGGGCAGGGAGACTACACGCTGGCGAGGTGCTCCGGAAGCCCGGTCGGCCCGCTCGATGGGGCTGTCCGGCGGGTGTACGAGGGTGCCGGGGTTGTGGTTCAGTAGACGCAGCCGACGACGAAGCCGCGAGGAGAAGTCCATGGCCGCCACGACCCCGGGCCTGGTGTGCGCCCATCACCATCTCTACTCGGCGCTCGCCCGTGGCATGCCGCCGCCCCCGGCCGTGGCCACGAACTTCCAGGAGATCCTGGAGCAGATCTGGTGGCGGCTCGACACGGCCCTCGACCTGGAGATGATCCGTTGGTCGGCCATGCTCGGCGCGCTGGAGGCGCTGGAGTCCGGTACCACCGCCATCGTCGACCACCACGAATCGCCCAACGCCATCGAGGGCTCGCTCGACGTCATCGCCGAGGCCTGCGCCGAGGTGGGCGTGCGCGTGCTTCCGGCATATGGCATCACCGACCGCCACGGTCCGGACGGCGCCCGCCGCGGCCTGGAGGAGAACCGCCGCTTCATCGAGGCCGGCAACAAGGGCCTCATCGGCATCCACGCCGCCTTCACCTGCACGGACGGCTCACTGGCCGAAGCCGCAGCCACGGCCGAAGCGCTCGGCGTCGGTGTCCACATCCACGTCTGCGAGGGCGTCGGCGACATCGACGCACCCAGCCGCCTCAAGGGCCTGACCCGTGATGACTGGCTGCTGGCCCATTGCGTGCACTTGCCCACCGATCACAGGCTCCGGGGCACGATCCTGCACAACCCCATGTCCAACCTCAACAACGGCGTTGGCTACGCGCAGCCGGCGCGCTTCGCCAATCCGGTGGCCCTGGGCACGGACGGCATCGGCGGCAACGTCATCGAGGCCTTCCGCCTGGCCTACGTCATGCAGCGCAGCGTCGATGTCACCTGCGGACCCGACACGGCCTGGGGTTGGTTGGAGACCGGTTGGGAGCTGATGCCCGAGGCGCGCGAGGATGAGGTCACCTGGTCGTACGACCCGATGGACCCGTGGCACATCGCCTTCACGCCGGGCGTCCGGCCGCTCGAGGTCAAGGTCGGTGGCGAGACGGTCCTGCGCGACGGTGTGGTCACCAAGGTCGACCCCGCGGAAGTCCGGGCCAAGGCGGCCGAACAGGCAAAGCGACTACACGCCCGCCTGTAGCGCCGCCAACGAAGCAGAAGCAAAGGCAGAGGAGCGAGGTCATGGGCGATCGGTTCCATCCCATCTCGATGGAGCAGCTGACCGATTGGGTGTTCGACGAGCTCGAGACGAAGGACTCGATCTTCGGCGTGCCCCGCGCTGCCTTCTTCGTACCCGGCCCGGCCGACCGCTTCAAGGTCGACGTCTACGGCCGGACGCTCGAGACGCCCTTCGGCGTGGCCGCCGGCCCCCACACGCAGATGGCCCAGAACATCGTCGTCTCGTGGCTCGTCGGCGCTCGCTTCATCGAGCTCAAGACCATCCAGACGCTCGATGAGCTCGAGATCGCCAAGCCCTGCATCGATGTCGAGGACGAGGGCTACAACGTCGAGTGGTCGCAGGAGCTGAAGGTCTTCGAGTCCTTGGACGAGTACCTGCGCGCCTGGGTGTTGGTGCATGCGTTGCACCGGAAGCTCGGCTTCCCGGGTGACCCGGGTGTCGTCTTCAACATGAGCGTGGGCTACGACCTCGCAGGCATCAAGCAGCCCAACGTGCAGTGGTATCTCGACACCATGCGCGACGCGTCGGCCTACCTGCCGCAGTACGTCGACATCGTCGCCCGCCGCTTCCCCCAAGTCCGCGAGCTGGACATCCCAGCGACCGTCTCGGACACCATGACGCTCTCGACGATGCACGGCTGCCCTCCCGACGAGATCGAGCAGATCACGCTTGTACCTGCTGCAGGAGCGGAAGCTGCACACGTCGGTGAAGTGCAATCCGACGCTGCTCGGACCCGAGCGCGTGCGCGGCATCATCAACGACGACCTTGGCTTTGGCGATGTGCCGGTGCCGGACGAGGCCTTCGGCCACGACCTCAAGTACGTCGACGCCGTGCCCATGATCCACAACCTGCGCCGGGTAGCGGCATCGGAAGGCCTCCAGTTCGGGCTCAAGCTCTCGAACACGCTGGAGGTGGAGAACTGGCGCTCGACGTTCGATGCCGAGGGCATGATGTACCTGTCGGGCCGGGCACTGCACCCGGTGACGGTGAACCTCGCGGCCATGCTGTCCGAAGAGTTCCGCGGCGACGTGATGCTCTCGTACGCCGGTGGGGCCGATGCTTTCAACGTGGCCGACCTGCTGGCCGCTGGCATGACCACGATCACCGTCTGCTCTGACCTGCTCAAGACCGGCGGATACCTGCGCTTGCGTCAGTACACCGAGAACTTGGCAACGGCGATGGACGAGGTCCAGGCGGCCGACCTGGCCGACTTCCGCGCCCGTCGGGCGGTGGGTGTCAATGGCTTCAGCGAATTCGCGCCGGTGCTGCACTGGTCATCGCTGACCGACAGCAGCCTGGCCCTCGACCTCGACGCCTGCGCCTCGCTGGGCACCACCCTCGCAGACGGACCTGGTGCTCCGCTCGATGCCGCCCGGGCTTGGGCCCTCGAGCACGGTCATGACGCGGAGGCGCTCGTGGCGCTCGTCTCGAAGGTGCTCGCGCGGCTCAACCTGCGCCGCTACGCAGGGGAGGTCCGCGGCGACTGGCGCTATCAGAAGAGCTCCTTCCGCACGGATCGGTCCAAGACGACGCGGGAGCTCGGGCTCTTCGATTGCATCCAGGCCCCGTGCGTCGACGAGTGCCCGGTCGACCAGAACGTGCCGCTCTATATGAACGCCGTGCGCGATGGCGATCTCGCCGAGGCTGTGCGCCTGACGCGCGGCGACAACCCGCTGCCCTCGATCCTGGGCCATGTCTGCGATCACCTCTGTGAGACGACCTGCATCCGGACGCACCTGGATCAGCCGCTCGCCATTCGCCACATGAAGCGGTTCATCATGGAGCAGGAGGGACAGCCGCTCATCCCGCTGCAGCGTCCCGCCCGAGGCACCAGGGTCGCCATCATCGGTGCAGGGCCGGCCGGCCTGTCCGCCGCCCAGGCGTTGGCCGAGTCTGGCTTCGCCGTCACCATCTTCGAGGCACACGAGTACCCGGGCGGCATGGTCGGTGGGGCCATCCCCGAGTATCGGCTGCCACAGGCCGCGATCGACCAGGACATGGCCATCCTGCGCGGTCTTGGCGTCGAGATCCGCTATGGACAGTCAGCCGGGGTCGACCTCACGCTCGACGACCTTCGGGCGGATGGGTTCGAGGCCATCTACGTGGCCGTGGGCGCGCAGCTGGCCAAGCGGCTCGGACTACCGGGCGAGGATGCCGAAGGCGTGATGGATGCCTTGGCCTTCCTGCGCAGCGTGCGCGAGGGCTCGCCGCTGTCGGTGGGCCCACGTGTCGGTGTCATCGGGGCGGGCGATACGGCCATGGATACGGTTCGCTCCGCACTGCGTGTGGGCGCCTCCGAAGCCTCGCTCATCTATCGCCGGACGATCGACCAGATGCCGGCCGACCCCGAGGAGATCGTGGCCTGCCGCGAGGAGGGAGTGGGTATCGTCGAGCTGGCGAAGCCGGCGTCGATCCGTGTCGAGGGCGGACGCCTCGCCGGCCTTGTCTGCACCCGCACTGAGTACGCCGGGGAGCGTGATCGCGCGGGCCGCAAGATCCCGGTCGACGTGCCCGGCTCCGAGTTCGAGATCGAGCTGGACACGCTCATCCTCGCCATCAGCCAGCACTCGGTGCTGGACTTCTTCGGTGACGAGCCACCGGAGCTGACGCGTGGCGGCTACATCGATGTCGACCCCTTCACGTTCGAGACGTCCATCCCTGGGGTCTACGCCGGCGGCGACGTCGCCCTCGATGGGCCCTCGTCGATCGTCAAGGCCGCGGCCGATGGCAAGGCCGTGGCGCGGGCCATCGCGACCGCTCTTGGGGGTGAGGTCGCCGACGAGTCGCCCGAAGCGCCGGCGCCGGTGGACCTGCCGGCCATGATGCAGCGACGCGCGCGTCGGGAGTATCGGGTGCCCGTCGAGCACACAGCACTCGAGGACCGGGCGGGCTTCGAACCGACGGTCCTGGGATACACGCCCGAGCAGGCCCAGGCCGAGGCGGCACGTTGCCTCGACTGCCACACCATCTGCAGCCTGTGCGTCGGCGTCTGTCCGAACATGGCGCTGATGACCTACGAGTCACAGCCATTCACCGACCGCCCTGCCGATCCTGCGCGTCGAGGAAGGCGAGATCGTCAACGGCGAACGGCGCGCCTATCGAGCAGAGCAAGGACTCCAGATCGCGGTGCAGACCGACTTCTGCAACGAGTGTGGCAACTGCGTGACGGCCTGTCCCACGTCGGGTGAGCCGTACCGCGACAAGCCGCGGCTCTACCTTGACCGCGCGGACTTCGAAGCCCAGGCCGACAACGCCTTCATGCTGCTCGACGACGGTGCCATCGAGGGACGCTTCGGCGGGGAGACACACCGCCTGTCGATGAATGGGCCGTGGAGTACGAGGCGCCGGCCTTGAGCGCGAGGCTCGAGCCGGGCTCCTCTGGACCTGCTGGAGGTCGAGTCGAGATGTAGACGCCGACGCTGGCTCGATCTCGCTGGAACCGGCGGCCACGATGTACGTCCTGGCGCGTGGACTGCGAGGATTCCATGGAAGCACTTGCCCCGTGCATCGACTGACGAAGGAGATGGCACTCTGGCGCCCGACCGCCCGACCACCGAGGTAGACCTCAGGGCTGGCAATCCCCCGAATGGGGCCGGCGACGGGCTTGTATATACGCGCTGCGCTAGGCTGGTCGTCACAGGTGCCTGAGTCCCGGGCTGCCGGAGCGACGCAGGTCTTGGGAGGGATCCAGGCACCGATGCGAACCACCCGACTCCGCCACGTACTCGCGGTAGTCACCGCGGCCGCGGTGCTGGCCATCGATGACCGCGGCCACGGTGGCGAGCCCCGCCAGTGCGGCCAAGCCCAAGATGCCAGGGCAAGGTGGCCACAATCGTCGGCACCCGGAAGAGCCGAGCTCATCGGCGGCACCGCCGAGCGCGACATCATCGTCGCCCATGGCGGCAACGACCGGATCTACGGCCGAGGCGGCAACGACCTCATCTGTGCCGGCACCGGCAACGACCTCGTCGTCGGTGGCCCCGGCGCCGACATCCTCTGGGGCCAGCTCGGCAACGACCGCCTCCACGGTGGTCCCGGTCCCGACTTCCTCGCGGGCCAGGTGGGCGATGACCTGCTCAACGGCGGGATCAGTGTCGACAAGTGCTTCCAGGGCACCGGCGTCGGGCCAGGTCGTCGAACTGCGAACTGCCCGCCACCGCCCCCGCCCCCGACGCTCGTCGTCGCCTACGCCGACGCCAACCCGAACCACGCCTACGATGCCGGTGACGTGATGATCGCCGAGATCGTGGACAGCGACCGGAGCGGTGGGGTCAGCGTGACCGACACCATCAACATGGGCCAGTACCCAACGAGGCTCGATGCGCGACGCCGGCCCCGGCGCGCATCCGCCAGACGATGGAGCCTTGGCAGGTCAAGTCTCACATCATCACCGCTATCGACGCGGTGACCGCGAACTGGGTCATCGTCACGGGTGCGGGCGGCACACACAGATGGTTCCGCAAGATCGGCGTCAACAACGATGAGTACCAGGAGAGCGGGTCAGGCGATGTCTCGGATTTCCGGGATCCATTCGGTGTCGACGTCCCGGACACCGTCGTCCTTCAGCCGAATTCGCCGAGTCGACCGATGAGCGAGGACTACCAACTCGAGGCGCCCGGCCGAGGCGATGACTTCTTCATCGATGTGATCTTCTACACTCCCTGACGCACCGATCGGCACGAGCCAGTGAAGGCCCACCCTGTCGAGGCCGGGCCTTCACTTGTGCTCGCGAGCACGCTAGGATGCAGCGATCGTTCGAGGGGCACCGGACCCCGGGGGGCGACGCAGCTACTGGGAGGGTCCCTCAAGGTATGCGCACCACCAGAATCCGCCATGTGCTGGCCGTGGTCACCGCGGCTGCGGTGCTCGCGAGCGATGACCGCCGCCACCGTGGCCTCCCCCGCGTCCGCGGCCAAGCCCCGCTGCCAGGGCAAGGTCGCCACCATCGTGGGTACCCGCAAGGCCGACAAGCTCGTCGGCACCGCCAAGCGCGACGTCATCGTGGCCAAGGGTGGCGCCGACCGCATCTACGGCCGCGGTGGCAACGACCTCATCTGCGCCGGCACGGGCAACGACCTCGTCGTCGGTGGCCCCGGCGCCGACGTCCTCTGGGGCCAGCTCGGCAACGACCGCCTCCACGGCGGCCCCGGTCCCGACTTCATCGCGGGCCAGGTGGGCAACGACACGCTCAACGGCGGCCTCGGCGTGGACAAGTGCTTCCAGGGCACCGGTTCCGGGCCCTGGGTCAACTGCGAGATCCCGGTGCCCATCCCACCCGAGCCCCCGACGCTCGTCATCGCCTACGCCGACGTCAACACCAACCACGTCTACGATGCGGGCGACGTGATGATCGCCAAGATCGTCGACACCAACGGGGACGGTGCCGTCACCGTGGGTGACATCATCAAGATGGGCCAGTACCCCGTGAGTCCTGCGATCATCACCCCCGCCGTGCTCCGTGGGCCCTTCCAGGACTGGAAGGTCAAGCAGCACGTGGTGACGTCGGTAGGCGTCGAGGCGGACCCGGACTACGTCGAGGTCATGAGCGGCGCGGGACTGGAGCACATCTGGACCCGGGTCGGCGCCACGTATGACGACATCTACCAGGAGGAGGACGGGGTCGACACCTCCGCCCTCATCGACGACTTGGATTCCGGCAGCGGAGACGTGATCGTGACCGAGGCCACGCAGAGCCAGCCCACGACCGAGCTGGTCGCGGTCTGGGACTTCGGCGACGACGGCTTCCTCGATGTCGACTTCGCCCCTGGGGTGTAGGGCCTGACGGGCTGGCGTCGTCCTTCAAGGATCGAAGAGAAGGCCCGCCCGCCGAAGGGCGGGCCTCGGCCGGTCCGTCTCAGGGGATCGGGGCTTGAAGACTCAGGCTCACCCGTGTCCGATACGCTAGGTGCTCACCGACCTGACACCGCCGAGGTATCCATGACCGTCCTTGCCGACTACACCGACGAAGAGCAGGAGTTGCTCCGCTCAGCCATCCGATCAGCCGCGGTGGCGGTCTCGGCGGCGAGTCCCGGGCGCAAGGAAGAGACCGTCAGCGAGGGCTTCGCTGCGGCCGACTACATCCTCAAGAGCCAGCCGGACTTCGTCGGCAACACGCTCGTGACCTCGATCCTTGTGTGGCTGCAGGCGCAACTGGAGACTGACCACGTGTTCGCGGACTACCTCGCGGTGGCGTCGGCGCCTGGGGCGCTCGACGAGTCGATGATCGTGCTCGGGCGCGTCGTGCGGCTCCTCGATGAGAAGGCCACCGCAGAGGAGGCCGCCGGCTTCAAGGCCTGGCTGCTGGCCATCGCCGTGACCGTCGCGCAGGCAGGCAAGGAGGACCAGGGTTTCCTGGGCCGTGGCGGAGTGGTGGTGAATGACGCCGAGCGGTCGGCTTTGGGCTCGATCGCAACCACGCTCGGGTTGGAGCCGCCCTCGGTCTAGGCCGTCTTCACCCGGCACTCGTCGAGGATGGCCTTGGCTCGTCCCGCCAGCTCGGACCCGTCGGCCTCGATGGCGTCGATGGCGTCGTAGTAGGCGTTCCAGGCCTGCCGCTCCTCGGCCAGCGCCAGCTGCACCATGCGGGGATCGCCATCGGTCGCCAACGCATCGGTCACTCGCTGGGCCGCGAGGGTGGCGTACTCGCGCGCATCGTCGACCTTGCCTGAGCCGAAGAGCCGCAGGGTACGCAGCGCCACCCGCAAGACGACCAGGGTCTTCGGTGTCGCCGACGCGAAACAGCCGGTGAATGGGTCGAGCAGTCGGTGGCTCTCGGCCTCGTCGATCCCCGTGCGGGCCAGTGCCGACACATAGGCCGAGAAGACGAGGATGCGGACGTCGTCACCGATGAGCTTGCCGATCTTGGCCGCTTCCATCGACTGGTTTGCGAAGGCCTCCTTGTCGTGCCGCATGATGAGGCCTGCGGCATGCGCGTATGCCAGTCGAGGTCCGGCCTGGCCCAGAGCTGACAGGAGATAGGCCTGGTCCTCTGCGCGGCCGACCCAGGTCGGTGTGAACGGACGATGCTTCCGAAGCGCGTCGATACGGATGCCGTTGGTGCCGCCGGTGACGTGGACCCGCTCCAGCGCCCGCGTCCGGCCGTCGATGGAAGCTCCGTCGTAACGCTCCATCATCTCCGCTCGCGTCGAGATCGACTGCGGCAATGGACTGAAGAAGACGTGCTCGTCGAGTGCCGGCAGCCGTTCCGGGATAGGTACGTCCGGCGTGAAGAGGCCATGCCCGATGTCCCGCTCATTGACGAGGGCGCCGGCGAGCATGCCCAGTTCCAGCTCCTCTCCGTCGGCGGAGCGAGCGGTGGCGCCCCACAGCGGCGTACGCAGGTGCTCGAGCACGGTCTTGCCCGTCTCGGCCTTGAGCACGTCCTGCGGGAAGACCTGATCGAGGTCGATCTTGAAGGTGGCCCGGACCTCCGACGCGACCGAGGCCTGCCACAACGCAGCCACGGCCTTGAGGAAGCTGTAGTGGCGACCGTAGCGCCCGTCCACGCCGACCACGCGCCGCAAGCTCACGGCGACCTCTTCGGCTGGGTCGTGGAGCGCCGGCAGCAGGACCTCGTCCACGAGACGGCGTGTCTCGTCCTCGGTGACGATGACGACCTCGAGATGCTGCAGGCCGCCGTCACGGGCCAGCTCCGCCTCGACGTACCGTCGGGCGACGCCGGCGAGACCTTCGTGGGTGACGCTCACCGAGAGCAGACAGGTGACTCGCGCGGGCTCGTCCTCGGCAGCGATGGCGGCATCGAGACCGCGCAGTCCGTAGAGCAGCTCGTTGGCGGCGGGCTCGACGCCGATCTGGATGGGGTGGTCGAACCAGTAGCGCTGCGGTTCGGCCGCGGCGGCTCGGATGGCCTCGCGCAGCTCGGCAGGGTAGGGCAGGGCCTCGATGTCGGTCGACTCGTCGGGCACCGTCAGCAGCACGTTGGACGTGAACAGCACCTCTCGCGCGGGGTCTGCGATGGGCTCGGGAGCCGGTTCCTCGATCTCGACGGTACGGTGGTGTCGCAGGGCGGAGATGTGCGTGTTCTCGTGATGGCGGATACCGACCGCCTGCGGGAACAGCGCTCGCCAGATGGCCTCGGACGCCTCTTCGCCCGTGCCTGCCGCGGCCAGGGCGTCAGCAGCCGCGTCCCACTCGCGGGCGAGCTCGGCGTCGCGCTCGAAGGCTTCCTCGAGCTCCGCGTCGACGAGGTCGAGGGCGTCGCGGTAGAACGCCGCGACCTCGCCAGCAGCGCTCGGCGGATCCTCGAGGATGCGCTGGGCCTGAGCGTGATCCGGGAGCGACTCGCCGCCCGCCGCGATGAGGAATGCCGCCGCGACCTGTGCATGTGGGTCGGCGTCATCGCTGAGCCATCGCCCCGCGTGGAACAGCGGCAGGCCGGGCACGCTGGCGTCAGGGCCGAGGGCGCGAGAGACCAGCGTCGTCAGTCGTGCGTTCATACGTCCTTCGGGTGGTCGGTCTCGTGGAGCGGTCCGCCCGCGGGGCGGTCGTCCCAATATGCCACGGATGACATACCGGAACCAGCGCGCTTCGGGTGCGACCAGGTCCCATCCGGCCCCGGCATGCGGAGGTCACGTGGGCTGCCAGCACGGGCAGCCGAGTGGGAGAGCCGGGCGCCCGTTGCGTCCGGCGCCCCGTTCCTTGATCGCACCTTTGCCTGCGCCTGCTACGGTGGTGTCACCATGACGCGCATATCAGTCGGTCGGTCCGTCGTCACTTCGATCGCCACAGCCACGCTGCTGCTCGCGGCCGTCGTCCTGACCAGCGTGGCCCAGGACGCCACTGAGGATCACCCTGTCGTCGGCCGTTGGTCGATCACCGCGGATGAGGTCGGCGGCGCCGTGTGGGCGTTCCAGCCCAGCGGCGCGTTGGTGGTCTCCGGTCCCGGTGACGTCCTCTCGAAAGGCACCTGGATGCCGGCGGCTGGGCCGGATGAGTTCGATGCCACGCTCAAGGTGGAGATCACCGGGCAGCAGCTCGAGATCCTGGCCCAGGTCGCACCCGATGGCACCAGCATCGCGCTCTACGCCACCGCCACCGAGGCCACGCGTCCCGATGACTGGCATCCCTGGCCGGCCGAGTCGCGTCTCGTCGGGCAGCGCTTCGGGATGATGGTCGAGGAGACGCCCGTGCCGACCGAGTCGCCGGTCGATTGCCTTCGGCCCCAGTGGATCGAAGGTGCGGTCGACTGGGATCGCTGTGACGAGGTCACGCCCGAGCCCTAGGCCCGCTGGCCCCCGGCACCAAGGTCTTGCTTGCCTGTGGCTGATACCCTTGGGCACATGCCTAAATCGAATGCCCAAACCGCGGAAGACCGGCCGGCCGGCGGTGATCTGACGCGAGAGCGGCTGCTGGCCGCTACGGCATCGCTCGTGGTCGAACGCGGCTGGCGTGGTGTGACCACGCGGGCCGTGGCCGACCGGGCCGGGGTCAACCAGGCGCTGGTGCACTATCACTTCGGGTCGGTCGCCAACCTGCGGCGAGAAGCTGTCATGACGCGCCTTCAACAGGAGACGGGGCGGCTCATCGACGAGCTCCTCGACGAGCGCCCACTGCCCGAGTCCATCCACCGCGTCATGCGCCTGCTCGATCGCTTCGATCTGAGTACCGACGTCGGCGTGCTCATGGCTGAGGCGATGCTGCAGGTGACGCGCGAACCGGAGATGGCCGATGCCATGGGCGGCGTCATGGGTTCCTGGGGCGAGATGCTCGCGCCAAGGCTGGTGGTCGCCCAGGAGCGCGGTGTGGTCCGCGACGACATCCCGGCCGAACGGCTGACCGCGGTCATCGCCTCGTTCCTCGACGGCTTCCTCATCCAGCGCATGGCCGACCAGAGCCTCGATGCCACCGCTACCGCCGAGACGCTCATCCGTTTGCTGGAGCCACCAGGGGAGGAGAGGACATGACGACAGACGCCGCTGCACCCGTCATCCGCCTGGAGGACGTCGACAAGACCTTCGGCCAGGGCGATCTGGCGGTTCACGCCCTGCGCGATGCCTCCGTCGAGATCGAGCGCGGCCAGTTCCTGGTCGTGCTCGGACCATCGGGTTCGGGGAAGACGACGCTGATGAACCTGATCGGCGGCATCGAGGCTGTCACGGCCGGCACCATCACCGTCGACCGACACGAGGTCAGTGGGCTCGACGAGGCCGCGCTCACCGAGTACCGCCGCACCGACGTCGGCTTCGTGTTCCAATTCTTCAACCTCATCCCGACGCTCACGGCGCTCGAGAACGTCCAGCTCGTGGGCGAGCTCGTCGGGGTCGGCGAGCGTGGTGCCACCGAGTCGCTCGAAGCCGTGGGCCTGGTCGATCGCGCCGGTCGCTTCCCGAGCCTGCTCTCGGGTGGTGAGCAGCAGCGGGTAGCCATCGCCCGGGCGCTGGTGAAGCGCCCCACGGTGCTGCTTCTCGACGAGCCTACCGGCTCGCTCGATCTGGAGACCGGCCGACAGGTGCTCGGAGCCCTGCGCCGCGCGGCCCGGAGCTTCGGCTCGACGGTCCTGCTGGTGACGCACAACTCGGCCATCGCCCGGATGGCCGACCGCGTCATCCACCTGCACTCCGGCTCGATCGTGGAGGACCGGCTCCAGCCCGATCCGGTCGACGCCTCGGAGCTGCAGTGGTGAGCCACTTGTCACGCGCGCTCTGGCGCGACATCCGCCGACGGCCAGCCCAGTTCCTCAGCGTGGCCCTGGTCATCGCGCTGGGCGTGGGCATGTTCAACGCATCCTTCGACGCGTTCCTCAACCTGACCGGCTCGTACGAGAAGCTCTACCGCGAGACCAGCTTCGCTCACGTCACCGCGGTCGGCGGCCCACGCGAGGAGGTGCTTGCCGCCGGCGACCAGATGCCGGGGCTGCGGGCCTCGACAGCTCGCACCGTGGCCGACGTTCCATTCCTCGTCGGCGAGGACCACACGATGCTCGGTCGCGCGGTGGGCATGCAGTCGTCGGGCCAGTCGACCGTCAACGACATCCGGATCACCGTCGGCACGACCCTCGATCCGCGGACGCCGCACGGTGTGGTGGTCGAGCAGCACATGGCGGCACACTTCGATCTCGAGCCTGGTGAGGCGCTCTCCATCTCCACGCCCGACGGTTGGGCCGAGGCGCAGGTCCTTGGCGTGGCCGCCTCGCCCGAGTACCTGTGGCCGGCCAAGAGCCGCCAGGAGGTGCTGGTCCTGCCCGATGACTTCGGGGTCGTGTTCGCGTCGGAGTCGTTCGTGCGAGAGCTGGCACCCACGGCCCAGCGCTCGGAAGTGCTCTTCCGTCTCGCCGACGACGCGTCGGCGGAGGCCGTCGAAGACGCGCGTGCGGCCGTGCTCGCGGCCGGCGCGCTCGATGCCTTCACGCTCGACGAGCAACCCTCGAACGCCGCGCTCCAGGAGGACGTCTCGGGATTCGCCGAGATGTCGGTGATGTTCCCAGCGTTCTTCCTCATCGCCGCCGCCTTCGCCACCTACGTGATGCTGGGGCGGATGATCTCCGGGCAGGTGGCGAACATCGGCACCATGCGCGCACTCGGCTTCCGCAGTCGCACCATCACCTGGCACTACGCTGCCATCGGCGTGGTCGTGGGTGTGGTGGCCTCGGTCGTGGGCGTGGTCATCGGAGCCCTTCTGGCTGAGGGCATCACCCGGCTGTACACCACTACCTTGAGCATCCCCGCCGCAGTCGTGGAGATCCGACCCGCGACGGTCGCGACAGGCTTCCTCGTCGGCGTCGTCACCGGATTCCTCGCGGCCTGGTTCCCGGCCAGGCAGGCGGGTCGCATCTCGCCGGCCACGGCTATGCGCGGCCAGCTGCCTCCAGGTGGCGGGGGTGAGTCGCTGCTCGAGCGGATCATCCCGCCTTTGCGCCGGCTGCCGGTGCGTTGGCTCTCGGCCATCCGCGGCCTCGGGCGTGCACGCCGACGCA
This sequence comes from uncultured Chloroflexia bacterium, assembly GCA_963752475.1. GTDB lineage: Bacteria > Chloroflexota > Limnocylindria > Limnocylindrales > CSP1-4 > JAFMJV01. The sequence goes on from CAVVYR010000006.1 coordinate 743,129, forward strand.
GCGTGGCGTCGGTCGTGGGCGTGATGCTGGCCACGATGCTGGTCATCGTCTCGTGGGGCTTCATCGACAGCGTGCAGGTCCTGCTCGATCGCCAGTTCGTGCAGATCCAGCACTACGACGCACAGCTGCACGTCGCCGGCCGCCCAGCGGAGCAGATCGCCACCGACGTGCGTGCTGTGGACGGTGTCACCGGGGTCGAGGAAGCGCTGGTCGTCCCGGTATCGGTGGTCGGTCCTGACGGTTCCTACACGACCACGTTGACCGCGCTCGAGCCCGAGGCCGAGATGCACGTCCTGTTGGACGCCGATGGCCGCGTTCTACCAGTGCCGGAGGAGGGCATCGTGCTCGGCCAGGCGCTCGAGGGAGCCCTCGGCGTCAAGGTCGGCGAGACGGTGGATCTGCAGATCGCCAGCCTGGGTCTGCTCGAGAGCGTGCCTGTGGCCGGCTTCGTGAAAGAGCCGCTGGGGACGAACGCGTACACCTCACTGCCATACGCGATCGGGGCGGTGGAGGCCGCTCTTGGTGTGTCGGCGGCCGGCACCGATCCGCCGAACCTGCTGATGCTCACGTTCGCGGATGGCGTGGACGGCTCGACGATGCGCGCATCGTTGAGTGCCATCGCGGGCGTCCAGGCCTTCGTCGATTCGGACGCGCTGTACGAGCTGGTGCAGGAGTACATGGGACTGTTCTACGCCTTCGTGGGCGTGATGATCGTGCTTGGCGGCGTGCTGGCCTTCGCGCTCATCTACAACACGATGTCGGCCAACATCTCCGAGCGTCAGGGGGAGCTGGCCGTCTTGCGCACGCTCGGTCTTTCGCGGCGGGCCATCGGCTCCATGGTGACGATCCAGAACCTGTTGCTGACGATCGTGGGGCTCGTGCCGGGCCTCATCTTCGGCTGGGTCCTGGCCTGGGTCTTCATGTACGCCTTCAGTTCCGACATGTTCGCCTTCGAGCTATACGTCCGGCCGATGACCTTCGCACTCACGTCGGTGGCCATCATCGTGGTCGGGCTGCTCTCGCAGTGGCCCGCCCTGCGCGCGGTCGGTCGGCTGGAGCTGGGGAAGATCGTGCGGGACCGTTCGTTCTGAGCGACGGTCGTCGCTTCAGCCGCTCCCTGACGTGGCCGTCGTCCTATCCTGTAGGCGTGAACGGGAACCGCGAGCGACCAGAGACCTCCGCCGCCGAGCAGGCGTACCTGCTGGCCATCCGCCAGTCGCGTGGTGGTGACCCGCTCAGCGCAGCCGACCTCGCGCGGCGGATGAGCGTCTCTCCGCAGGCGACGAGCGAGATGCTGCGACGCCTCTCGGGTGCCGGCCTCGTCGAGATCGGCGAGCAGCGCAACGTCTGCCTGACGACCAAGGGCAACCAGGAGGCGGACGCCATCTACCGCCGCCATGCCTTGGCCGAGTGGCTGCTGGCATCCGTGCTGGGCATCCCCTGGGCAGAGATCGATCCGGAGGCCATCCGGCTGCAGGCCCATATCTCGCCCCGTGTCGAAGCGGCCCTCGATGAGCTCCTGGGCCATCCGGAGACGTGTCCGCACGGCAACCCGATCGATGAGGCCATCGCGAGGAGACGCCCCGATGGCCTGCCGTTGAGTGACGTGGACGCGGGCGTACGAGCGACCGTCTATCGCATCACCGAGGCTGCCGAGGAAGACGGCGGGTTGGTGTCGTACCTTCAGGCGCGAGGCCTTCGGCCCGGTGCGCAGGTGACGATCCTTGCGCGTTCCGAGTCGACGGATTCCCTGACCCTCGAAGGTCCTCGCGGGCGCGCGACCCTTGGTCTGCGCCCGGCGAGACTCATCCGCGTCCTGGAGGGCGAGCCTGAGGCGGAGCTCTTCCACACGGTGCCCGACCGCGAAGCCTGAGCACATCCATCCGGCCCTTCAGTGGCCTGAGCTGATCCCGAGGAAGGAGTCGACCGCATGCTGGTCGTGATGTCGGTCGGAGCGACCGAGGAAGAGGTCCAGGAGGTCCGTCGCCACATCGAGGCCGATGGACTCACGCCCCACGAGAGCCGTGGCGAGCAGCGCGTGATCATCGGCGTCGTCGGCGACGTCGGACCGCGCAAGGAACAGGTCATGGCACACCTCGCCGTCCTGCCCGGGGTCGAGTCGGTCACACCCATCAGCAAGCCCTTCAAGCTGACCTCGCGTGACTTCCACCCGCAGGACACGGTCATCGAGGTGGGAAACACGACCATCGGCGGTGGCTCGCTGACGATCATGGCCGGCCCCTGCGCCATCGAGAGCCGCGACCAGCTGATGCGCACAGCCACGGCGGTCGCGGAGGCTGGCGCGACGGTGTTGCGCGGCGGTGCCTTCAAGCCTCGGACGAGCCCTTACAGCTTCCAGGGTCTGGGCATGGATGGCGTCCGCTTCCTCGCTGAAGCCCGCGCCGAGACCGGTCTGCCGGTCATCACCGAGGTCATGGAGCCGAGCCAGATCACGCAGGTCGAGCTGCACGCGGACATCCTCCAGATCGGCGCGCGCAACATGCAGAACTTCTCGCTGCTCATGGCTGCCGGCCGCACCGGAAGCCGGTCATGCTCAAGCGCGGCATCAGCGCCACCATCGAAGAGTGGCTCATGGCGGCGGAGTACATCGTCAGCTCGGGCAATCCCAACGTGATCCTCTGTGAGCGCGGCATCCGCACGTTCGAGAAGTACACCCGCAACACCCTCGACCTCACGGCCGTGCCGCTGCTGCACAAGCTGACGCACCTCCCGGTCGTGGTCGACCCGTCCCATGCCACGGGCCAGCGGTGGTTGGTGCCTCCGATGTCGGTGGCCGCGGTCGCCGGTGGGGCCGACGGCATCATGGTCGAGGTCCATCCCAACCCCGACGATGCGCTCTCGGATGGTCCGCAGAGCCTGACCCTGGAGATGTTCAGGGAGATGGCTCCCGTCCTGCGTCAGGTCCACTCCCAGGTGGAGCCACTCGTCAGCGTCGCGGACTGATCGGACAGCGCCGAACCCCGGCCCGTCCTGCATCTGGAGCGTCGCTGGCGCGAACCGTCGGTGGCGATGGGTCAGCGGAGACCATGCAGGCTAGTGGCCGCGCTCGCCTCTAACGTAGGGTTCGCCCAGTGCGGCCGGTGCGCCGATGCGCTTGCGGTTGGCCTCGGATGCAGCGAAGACGAGCACGAGGATGACCATCACGTACGGCAGCATGCCCAGGAAGAATGTGGCGGGCTGGTACTCATAGAAGATGTTGTAGAGACCCAGCAACGCATCCTTGCCCTGGAGGTCGAGTGCCAGCCGGAAGATGAAGGCGACCATGTAGGCGCCGAACATCGTGCGTCCTGGCTTCCATTGGCCGAAGATGACGAGGGCCACCGCGATCCAGCCCTGGGCGATGAACGTCTTGTCCGCGTGCCAGCCAGGCACGAGCGCCATCGTCATGTAGGCGCCCGCGAGGCCGGCCAGCGCTCCGCCGAGCATCACGTAGAGGTAGCGCTGGCGGTAGACGTTGACGCCAAGCGCATCAGCCGCGCTGGGGTTCTCGCCAACGGCGCGCAGGTGCAGGCCGGGCCGGGTGCGGAAGATCCAGATCGAGGTCAGCGGCACCAGCAGGTAGCCGACGTAGACGAGGATCGAGTGGTCGGTGAAGAAGATGCCGCCGATGAAGCGGGATCTCGGAGAGTAGCGGAACGGTGATGACCGGCAGCAGTGGCGGGCTGCCGCTGGCGAGGCCATCGCCGAGCACCAGCGCCAAGCCGGTGCCGAGGAACGTCAACGCCAGGCCGGACACGATCTGGTTGGCCTGAAGGTGGATGGTGACGATGCCGTGGAGTCCGGCGAGTAGCGCCCCCGCGACCATGGCCAGCAGCAGTCCCAGCCAGGGGTTGACGTCCGCGCCGACCCAGAAACCGACCATGCGCGCCCAGGAACATCATGCCCTGCACGCCGAGGTTCAGGACCCCTGAGCGCTCGGCGAAGAGCTCCCCGATGGCGGCGAAGAGGAAGACGTGCCCGCGCCGACACCGGCGGCGAGCGCGAGTTCGAGGTTCACCGTCGCACCACCCTGACGCGGTAGCGCAGGAAGACGTCACTGGCGATGACGCAGAAGAGGATGACGCCCTGGATCATGGCCGGGATGCCGGCCGGCTGGATCTCGCGTCCGGCCAGGATGAGCGCGCCGAAGGCGATCGCCGCGACGACGACGCCCAGCGGGTTGAAGCGCGCCAGGAAGGCCACGATGATGCCGGTGAAGCCGTAGCCCGGCGAGAAGTTGTCCTGCAGCCGATGGACCACGCCGCTGATCTCGGACGCGCCGGCGAGGCCCGCCAGACGCACCCGAGATGAGCATCACCAGGATGATCGTGCGGCCGATGTTGATGCCGGCGTAGCGCGCCGCTCGGGGGTTGTCGCCGATGAGCCGGATCTCGTAGCCCTTGCGCGTGCGGTTGAGGAAGACCCACACCAGGCCGGCGGCCACGACGCGCGATGACGAAGCCGAGGTGGACCGTCAGGCCGGCGAAGTCGCTGACGATGTCGCTGTGGTCGGTCAGGCGTGGCAGCCAGGCCTCGCGCGGGAAGCGGGGCGACATCTGGAAGCCGCCGTCGCTCCAGGGGCCGAAGACCCAGAACTTGACCCACTCTGGCAGATGTAGACGAGCATCAGCGTGGTGATGATCTCGTTGACGTTCAGGCGGGCCTTGAGCCAGCCGGCGATGCCGGCCCAGAGGGCGCCCATGCCGATGCCGGCGAGCATCATCAGCGGCAGGTAGACGAAGCTGGGCGTGCCCTCAGGGAGCCAGCCCAGGAGCACGATGGCGCTGGCGCCCCAGGCGCCCATCATCAGCTGGCCCTCGGCGCCGATGTTCCAGAGGCGCATGCGGAAGGCCACCGAACAGGCGAGGCCTGTGAAGATCAGCGGCGTGGCCTTGACCAAGCGTGTCCGAGAGGACGCCGATGCTGCCCAGCGACGAGCGCACGATGTGGGCGTAGGCGTTGATGGGGTCGCCGCCGATGAGCCAGATGATGCCCGCCGAGATGAGCAGGGCCACGACCACGGCGCCGATGGTGGTGACCACGCCCAGGCCGCGCGGCGTCTCGAGGCGACGCTCCATGTGGATGGCGAACGGCAGCCGCGCCGTGACGGATCGGTGCGGCGGCGCTCATCGGGCCGCTTCCTCCGCTGCCGTCTCGGCGCTGGTACCGGTCATCATCAGGCCCAGTTGCGCGACCTCGGCTTCCTCGACCGGGATCGACGGGCTGATCCGACCCTCGTAGATGACGGCCACGCGGTCGGCGATCATGAGGATCTCATCGAGGTCCTCGCTGATGAGCAGGACCGCCATGCCCGGCTTCACGCTGCTCCAGCAGCAGCTTGTGAACCGTTTCGATCGCGCCCACATCCAGGCCGCGCGTGGGCTGGACCGCGACCATCAGTCCGGGCTGGGAGCTGATCTCACGGGCCAGGATGAGCCGCTGCAGGTTGCCGCCCGAGAGCAGTCGGGCCTCGGTGTCGATGGACGGTGCCGAGACCTCGTACGCGTCCTTGAGCTCCTGTGCCTTGGTGCGGGCGACGCTGCTGTCGATGGTCCAGCCATGGCCGATGGGCTCGGTCCGGTAGGACTTCATGATGAGGTTGTCGGTCAGCGAGAGGTTCGGTGCGCGAGCCGGTCCCGGTGCGGTCTTCGGGCACGTGCGCGACGCCGGCGTCGATGGCCTCCAGCACCGGGCGGTTGGCCAGCTCCTTCCCGTTGACCTCGATGGAGCCGGTGCACTCGCGCAGACCGGTGATGACCTCGGCCAACTCCGACTGACCGTTGCCCGCGACGCCCGCGAGGCCGATGATCTGTCCCGAGCGGATGCGCAGGTCGACGCCTTCGAGGCACTGGACGCCGCGGTCGCTGGTGGCGCTGACGCCCTGCATCTCGAGCACGATCTCGCCCGAGGGCACGTCCGCCTTGTCGAGGGACTCCAGCACCTCGCGCCCGACCATCAGCTGGGCCAGGTCGCTCTTCGTCTTGCCGGCGGCTGGCACACCGGCCGCCGTGACCACGCCGCGTCGCATGACGGTCACGCGGTTGGCGATCTGGAGGACCTCGTCGAGCTTGTGGCTGATGAAGACGACGGAAGCACCCGTCGCGGTCATGCCCTTGAGCGTGTGGAAGAGCTCCTCGATCTCCTGTGGCGCCAGGACGGCCGTGGGCTCGTCCATGATCAGGATGTTGGCGCCGCGGTAGAGCATCTTCAGGATCTCGACGCGCTGCTGCTCACCGACCGATAGTTGCCAGATCTTGGCGGCAGGGTCGACGTTGAGGCCGGTCTCGTCGGCCAGCGCCTGGACCTTGGCTTCGTAGGGCCGGCATGTCCAGCCAGAAGCGTGGCTCGTTCGAGCCCGAGCAGGATGTTCTCGGTCACGGTCAGCGAATCGACCAGCGTGAAGTGCTGATGGACCATGCCCAGGCCGACATCGATAGCGTCGCTGGGTGAGGTGAACGACACGCTCTCGCCACGGACCTGGATCTTCCCTTCGTCGGCCGAGTAGAGGCCGGCGAGGATGTTCATGAGCGTGGACTTGCCCGCCCCGTTCTCACCGAGGAGGGCGTGGACCTCTCCGGTGCGCACGTCGAAATCGACATGGTCGTTGGCGACCACGCCGGGGAAACGCTTGACGATCGCCCGCATCTCGACTGCGAGCGCCGGGTCACTCATGGGTGTGTTTCAGGACCTCGGGGGCCTGGAGACCCCCGAGGTCCTGGGTGACTCTTGCTAGCCGCTATCCCTCGGGCGGGGCCGCGGTGATGCCTTCGACCCACCAGTACATGCAGGTACTCGCAGGTCGCCCCGTCGAACGTACTGAACTGGTCGAGGTCCCCCTGCTCGAGGGACTCGCCCTCAGGGACGACCACGTTTCCCTGGTTGTCGGTGATCGGACCGGAGAACACGTCGAAGCGATCGAACTCACCGGCCAGCATGGCGGCGAGGGTGTCCTCGACCAACTGCACGTCTTCCTCGGGCAGGTCGGCGATGCCGGGATCGGCTCCTCGCCCTCCATGAAGCCATAGAGGCCCATACCCTGGGAGTCGGCGTCGAAGTAGACCCAGCCTGGCGTATAGCTGCCGTCGACGATGCCTCGGCGATGCGAGCGTACTCAGGGCCCCACAGCCAGTACGGCGCAGTCAGGCAGGCCGGGCTCGTGCAGGAGCCAGCCCAGTCATAGGTGATGCCCCACTTGTCGCCGAGCTCCTCGGCCACAGCGGCAGGTGCCGGCGTGTCAGCGCCGGTGAAGACGACCTGGGCACCGGCGTCGAAGAGCGATGCCGCAGCTTCGCGCTCGATCTGTGGGTCGTGCCAGGTGTTGATCCAGCGAACGTCCATGGTGCACTCGGGGCAGGTCTCCAGCGCGCCAAGCATGAAGGCGTTGCCCAGTCGGTATTCCTCGGGGATGGGGAAGGTGGCGATGTAGCCGAGCTTGGGGTTGCCGTCGACCATCGCGCGCGAGCCGGCGAGCATGCCGGAGAGGTACTTGAAGTCCTCCATCGCGCCCATGATGTTGCCGAAGTTCTCTTCGTTGGACATGAAGCCGGACACGTGCAGGAACTGCTGATCCGGGAACTCCTCGGCTACCGCCGACATCGGCTCCATGTAGCCGAAGGACGTCCCGATGATGTAGTCGAAGCCCTTGCGAGCGAGACTGCGGAAGACCTGCTCGGCATCGGCGCCCTCAGCCACGTTCTCCATGTACGCCACGTGGACGTTGTCCACGTTCTCGCAGACGTACTGCAGGCCCTCGAAGTGAGCCTGGCTCCAGCCACCGTCGTTGTGGGGGCCGATGAGGACCATGCCGATGTTGAACTTGCCGTCGACGGTCTCGGGTAGTTGCACGCCGCCGGCGATGGCGGAGCAGTCCGTCTCTTCCTGTGCGGCCACGATCGGTGCGCCACTGACGCCGATCGCGCTCGCCAGCAACGCGCCGGCAAGGGTAACGCGAGCCATCTTCGCCCACGAACGCATGCTCATGCGATAGGTCCCTCCAATACGAGCGCCGGGGAAAACGCTCCCGCCCCGGTCAAGCCGACGATACGCCACCCGGCAAGCGGAATCAGGGCCGATTGGGAGACACTCGGGCACCCATTCGGCACCAAAGGCGCGATGGCCCGCCAGGCGTCCACAGCCGATCCACCCTGTCGAGGTCGCGGTACCCTCGCTTCCACAGCACATCCCACTACCGAGACCCGCCGACTGGAGGCATCCGTGGCCACGAGCGAATTCGCCGGAAAGCCCGCCGACCCCTCGATCCTCGTCGATCTGCAGGCGCTCGAGGACGCCTACTACTCGGGCGTGCCTGATCCGTCCGAGCCGTCCCAGCGAGTGGCCTTCGGCACGTCCGGCCACCGTGGATCATCGCTGGACACCGCCTTCAACGAGAGCCACATCGTGGCCACGACGGCGGCCATCGTGGACTTCCGCCGTGAGCAGGGTATCGAGGGCCCGCTGTTCATGGGTCGTGACACGCATGCGCTGAGCGAGCCGGCCTTCCTGACCGCGCTGGAGGTGCTGGTGGCGGCCGGTGTCGACGTCCGCATCGATACCGCCGACGGCTTCACGCCGACCCCGGGCATCTCGCACGCCATCCTCACCTGGAACCGTGAGCACCCGGATGTCCCGGCCGACGGCATCGTGGTCACGCCCTCGCACAACCCTCCGGCCGATGGCGGCTTCAAGTACAACCCGCCGAGCGGCGGCCCGGCCGACGCGTCGATGACCAAGGCCATCCAGGACGCGGCCAACGAGCTGCTCGCAGGCGACGTGAAGGGTGTCGCGCGCGTGCCGGCGCCACGCGCGCGATCAGCCGCCGCACGGTACGACTATCAGGGTGTCTACATCGCCAGCCTTGGTGAGGTCATCGACCTTGCGGCCATCGCTACCTCCGGCCTGCGCGTCGGCGTCGATCCGCTGGGTGGCGCGGCAGTGGCCTGGTGGGGCGCCATCGCCGAGCTCTACCAGCTCGACCTGACCATCACCAACGACACCGTCGACCCGGCTTTCGGTTTCATGACCCGCGACTGGGACGGCAAGATCCGCATGGATCCATCGTCGCCCTACGCCATGGCGCGGCTGGTGGAGATGCGGGCCGACTACGACCTGGCCCTGGGCAACGATGCCGACGCCGACCGCTTCGGCGTGGTCACGCCGTCCGTCGGGTTGCTCAACCCCAACCACTATCTCGCAGCCGCGGCCTCGTACCTCTTTGGTGGGGCGCGAGCGTGGGGCGCCGACGCCGCCATCGGCAAGACGCTCGTGTCCTCGAGCATGCAGGACCGTGTCGCGGCCTCTCTCGGGCGCCGACTCTACGAGGTCCCGGTCGGCTTCAAGTGGTTCGTGGACGGGTTGCTCGATGGCTCGGTCGCGTTCGGCGGCGAGGAGAGCGCGGGCATGTCCTTCCTGCGCTTCGACGGCTCGCCCTGGTCGACCGACAAGGACGGCATCATCGCCTGCCTGCTGGCGGCCGAGATGACGGCCAGGACCGGTCGCGATCCCGGCGCCATCTACGCTGGGCTTACCGAGGAGTTCGGGGCGCCGGTGTACAAGCGCATCGATGCGCCTGCCACGCCCGAGCAGAAGGCGGCCCTGGGCCGGCTCTCGCCAGAGGCGGTCGCGGCCACCGAGCTGGCTGGCGAACCCATCACGGCCAAGCTGACCGAGGCCCCCGGCAACGGCGCTGCGATCGGCGGTCTCAAGGTGGTGACCGAGCAGGGCTGGTTCGCGGCGCGACCATCAGGCACGGAGAACGTGACCAAGCTCTACGCCGAGTCCTTCGTCGACGAGGCCCATCTCGAGCGCATCATCACCGAAGCCCAGGCCATCGTCGCCGACGCGCTGAGCTGATCCCGGCCGGGTGGGCGTACGGATGGCCCGTGCTCTCGATAGTGCGACAGGACTAGGCAGACCGGTCCGCTCGGGGACTATCATTCGCTGATTGGCGCCTGCCCTGTTCGTCGACAGAGCCGCGCCGAACAGTGATGGCGCCGGGGGGCACCTCCTCGTCCCCGGGCGGCGAAAGGGAGCTATGCAGTCGTCGGGCCCCATGCGTACGCCTTATCTCACCATGCTTGCAGTGCTTCAAGCGGTCGTGCTGCTATCGACAGTCCTACTCGCCCCTGCCTCAGTGATCGCCCAGGACGGCGAACCAGAGCCTCCCCCTGCCTCCGAGGCTCAGGCTGACCAGCAGCCGCAACCGGATCCTCAGGCGGCCGAAGAGCCCAAGAAGGACGAGGCGCCCAAGGCCGACGAGCCTAAGAAGGACGAGCCCAAGGCCGACGAGCCTAAGAAGGACGAGGCGCCCAAGGCCGACGAGCCTAAGAAGGCCGAGGAGAAGAAGGCCGAGGAGCCCAAGAAGGACCAGCCCAAGGCCGAGGAGAAGAAGGCCGAGGAGCCCAAGAAGGACGAGCCCAAGGCCGAGGAGAAGAAGGCCGAGGAGCCCAAGAAGGCCGACGAGCCCAAGAAGGACGAGCCCAAGGCCGAGGAGAAGAAGGCCGAGGAGCCCAAGAAGGACGAGCCCAAGGCCGAGGAGAAGAAGGCCGAGGAGCCCAAGAAGGACGAGCCCAAGGCCGAGGAGAAGAAGGCCGAGGAGCCCAAGGCCGAGGAGCCCAAGAAGGACGAGCCCAAGGCCGAGGAGAAGAAGGCCGAGGCGCCCAAGGCCGAGGAGCCCAAGGCCGAGGAGAAGCCGGCCGAGGAGCCCAAGGACGAGGAGCCCAAGGCCGAGGAGAAGCCGGCCGAGGAGCCCAAGGCCGAGGAGCCCAAGGCCGAGGAGAAGCCGGCCGAGGAGCCCAAGAAGGACGAGCCCAAGGCCGAGGAGAAGAAGGCCGAGGAGCCCAAGAAGGACGAGCCCAAGGCCGAGGAGAAGCCGGCCGAGGAGCCCAAGAAGGACGAGCCCAAGGCCGAGAGGGTTCTCGTGATCCTCCCGACGGAGCTTGTCCTTACCGTGGGCGACGTCCAGGCAGTCGCCGCATACGTCTGCGTCAAGGATGACTCGCCGCGCGGTCAAGGCTGGGACCCAGCGACTGACAGTGCCTGCGACTACAGGAAGAACGCGAGGTGGTCTCTCAGCGATCCCGACGTCGGTTCATTCAGCAAGCAGAAGGGTGAGAAGACCAAGCTGTCCGCAGTCGCCGCCATCGAGGCGACCGAGGTCATCGCTGTGACCAACGAGCTCAGCGCCAAGGTCGATCTGAGGATTCAGCCCGCCGCGGCGGCGAAGCCCGAGAAGGACGAGCCCAAGGCCGAGGGGAAGAAGGCCGAGAAGCCTCAGAAGGAGGACGGACCTCCTCCCACTTCCGACGACTCGGTGGGATCACCCGACGCTGCGGTACCTGTCGAAGACGCTGAAGGTCAAGAGCCCGCCATGGAAGGGGCTCCGATGACCGAGGAATCCGCCACGGAAGACGGCGGTACAGACGATGAGGGCGATGCTCCATCTGACTCGGGATCGGGAACCGAAGAAGGCCAGGAGATCACGCAGCCCGAGGGAGTTGAGGCTGACGGCGAGCCCGTCACCCAAGCCTGTGAAGCTGACCCCACGAGTGATGAGTGTCTGGCCGAGCTACTCGCTGTCGCGCCGCAGGCGGACGGAGACGCGACCGTCGAGCCTGCAGCACTTGGCGGCTGGTCGGTGAGCGACGCGACGAAGGACCCTGAAGGCACCGGCACGAACAGCCCTCTCGCCTTCAACGTCCGCTTCGCTCGAACGGGAGGCATCTTCGGTTTGGGCTACGCCAGCGTACAGGTGCGGACGGTAGCCATCGGAACGGCAACGGCGGGCAGCAGTTGCAGCACTGCTGGCGTCGACTACGTCAGCCGCGGTTGGACAAGCGTGACGACACCGAACTGGTGGGGGAGCGCCAATATCCCGTTCAACGTCACCATCTGCGGCGACAGCCGACCTGAGCCCAACGAGTGGTTCCAGGTGCGGCTGCGCCGACCAACAAACGGCACGTCCATCACTCGCAGTCCGGCGACAGGGTGGATCATCGACGACGACGTCCGGTTCGCGAGCATCGCGGGCACGAAGTTCGACGACCTCAACGGTAACGGCGTCTTCGATGCGGGTGAGCCCGGCATCAATGGCGTGAGCATCGCGCTCAGCGGTCCCAGTGGTCCGCTCACGACCACCACCACGAACGGCGGCACCTACAGCTTCGGCGGGCTGCTGCCCGGCAGCTACACCGTCACCGAGACGCCTCCGCTCGGATCGCAGCCCACCGCACCGACGAGCCTCGGTGTGACCCTGACCTCGGGCCAGGACCTTGGTGGCCAGGACTTCTTCAACGCCTACGATGCCAGCGTCGCGGGCACGAAGTTCGACGACCTCAACGGTAACGGCGTCTTCGATGCGGGTGAGCCCGGCATCAATGGCGTGAGCATCGCGCTCAGCGGTCCCAGTGGTCCGCTCACGACCACCACCACGAACGGCGGCACCTACAGCTTCGGCGGGCTGCTGCCCGGCAGCTACACCGTCACCGAGACGCCTCCGCTCGGATCGCAGCCCACCGCACCGACGAGCCTCGGTGTGACCCTGACCTCGGGCCAGGACCTTGGTGGCCAGGACTTCTTCAACGCCTACGATGCCAGCGTCGCGGGCACGAAGTTCGACGACCTCAACGGCAACGGCGTCTTCGATGCGGGCGAGCCCGGCATCCGATGGCGTGAGCATCGCGCTCAGCGGTCCCAGTGGTCCGCTCACGACCACCACCGCGAACGGCGGCACCTACAGCTTCGGCGGGCTGCTGCCCGGCAGCTACACCGTCACCGAGACTGCCTCCGGCTCGGATCGCAGCCCACCGCACCGACGAGCCTCGGTGTGACCCTGACCTCGGGCCAGGACTTGGTGGCCAGGACTTCTTCAACGCTACGATGCCAGCGTCGCGGGCACGAAGTTCGACGACCTCAACGGCAACGGCGTCATCGATGCCGGCGAGCCTGGCCTCCCGAACTGGCGAGATCACGCTCAGCGGCGGCTCCGGCCCGGTCAGCACCACCACCGATACCAACGGCAACTACCGCTTCGAGCAGCTCGCCCCTGGCAGCTACACCGTCACCGAGACGGTGCCCTCCGGCTGGGTGGCGACCCTGCCCGAGTCCATCGGCCCGTTCGTCCTCCAGTCGGGCCAGCGACGTCGTCGACCTCGACTTCCTCAACCTACGAGCAGGCCAGCGTCGCGGGCACGAAGTTCGACGACCTCAACGGCAACGGCGTCATCGATGCCGGCGAGCCTGGCCTCCCGAACTGGGAGATCACGCTCAGCGGCGGCTCCGGCCCGGTCAGCACCACCACCGATACCAACGGCAACTACCGCTTCGAGCAGCTCGCCCCTGGCAGCTACACCGTCACCGAGACGGTGCCCTCCGGCTGGGTGGCGACCCTGCCCGAGTCCATCGGCCCGTTCGTCCTCCAGTCGGGCAGCGACGTCGTCGACCTCGACTTCCTCAACTACGAGCAGGCCAGCGTCGCGGGCACGAAGTTCGACGACCTCAACGGCAACGGCGTCATCGATGCCGGCGAGCCTGGCCTCCCGAACTGGGAGATCACGCTCAGCGGCGGCTCCGGCCCGGTCAGCACCACCACCGATACCAACGGCAACTACCGCTTCGAGCAGCTCGCCCCTGGCAGCTACACCGTCACCGAGACGGTGCCCTCCGGCTGGGTGGCGACCCTGCCCGAGTCCATCGGCCCGTTCGTCCTCCAGTCGGGCAGCGACGTCGTCGACCTCGACTTCCTCAACTACTGAGCAGGCCAGCGTCGCGGGCACGAAGTTCGACGACCTCAACGGCAACGGCGTCATCGATGCCGGCGAGCCTGGCCTCCCGAACTGGGAGATCACGCTCAGCGGCCGGCTCCGGCCCGGTCAGCACCACCACCGATACCAACGGCAACTACCGCTTCGAGCAGCTCGCCCCTGGCAGCTACACCGTCACCGAGACGCTGCCAGCCGGGCTGGGTCGCGACCCTGCCCGAGTCCATCGGCCCCTTCACCCTCCAGTCGGGTGACGCGAGCATCGGCAACCCGACTTCCTCAACTACGAGCAGGCCACGATCATCGTCGAGAAGCAGACGGTTCCCGATGGCGATCCGGCCTCGTTCACCTTCGAGGGTGATGCCGCCGGCTCTATCGTGGATGGCGCCCAGATCATCGTGGGCGAGCTGGCTCCTGGCAGCTACAGCTCGAAGGAATTGGTGCCCGTCGGATGGGTGCTGACCAGCATCGTCTGCGACGACGACAAGAGCAGCGGCGACACCGCATCGGCCACCGCATCCTTCGTGCTCATCTCCGGCGACACGACGACCTGCGTGTTCAACGAACACCCAGCTCGTCGGGAGCATCGCCGTCACCAAGACCCCGACGCCCACCAGTCTGCTTGAGCCTGGGGGCGTGTTTTCCTACGGGGTGGAGATCATCAATACCTCCAAGGTCGATGTCACCATCACCAGCCTGGCCGACAAGCCCTACGGGGATGTCGCGCTCATCGCGGGCACGACCTGCTCGACACCCCAGGTGATCAACCCGGGCGCCTCGTACTCGTGCTCGTTCAGTGGGGAGTTCAGCGGCAACGCAGGGGACACCCTGACTGACACCATCACTGCGGCAGGCACCGACATCCACGGGAACGCGGTCACAGCGAACGCCTCCGCGACCGTCACCCTCACCGACGCCCCGCCGGCGATCTCGGTCAGCAAGGCTGCCGACGTGAGCAAGATCGCCGAGCCGGGTGGTGACGTGACCTACACGGTCGCGGTCACCAATACGGTGGAGGAGCCTCTGGCCCTCATCGGCATCGTCGACGACAAGTTCGGCGACCTCGACGCCTCCGGTAACGGTCGTGTCAGCCAGAACGGCTGCGCCAACAAGGTCGGGACGACGATCGCCAGCGGGGCCACGTTCAGCTGTGCCTTCACCGCTCGTGTCGAGGGCAGCGCCGGACAGAAGCACGTCAACACGGTCACGGTCAGCGCGGCCGATGACGACGGCGCTGGGTCAACGAGCGCCGGCATCAAGCCCGCGGCCAACGTGGTGAAGAGCAGCGCGTCGGCAACGGTCACGATCGTGGCTGCCGAGGTCAAGGCAGCCCTCCCACCGACCGACATGCTCGTGCCGACGAGCGCATCCGGGCCGAGTGGAACGGGTGGTCTGGGTCTGTCTATGGTCTGGGCTCTCTGGGCTCTGCTCTCGGCCACGCTCATCGTCATGGGCGGCTGGGTCATCCGCGAGCAACGCCACCGCACCTGAGCAACCCTTCCATCACGCAGACACGACGGCCGGGCCTCCCAGGCTCGGCCGTCGTCATGACTGCGACCTGGGCTCAACCTCCGGCGACGAGTTCCCGGAGGCGCGGTAGGCGCTCGATGGTCTCGTGGTCGAAGGGTGAGGGGATGTCCACGATGAGGTGGGTGAACCCTAGCTCGACATAGCGCTGCCACTGCTCAGCGACCTGCTCCTCGGTGCCAAAGAAGTCGTGCTCGGGGTCGATGATGTGGCGGCTGCCGTTGGCGTCGAGGCGAGCCTGCAGGGCACCTCGGGCTTCCTCGGGGTCATCTCGCAGCACGCAGAAGTGGACCAGCGTGTGCTCGATCTCCAGCGGGTCGCGCCCGACGGCGTCGCAATGCCGGCGCAGCACTTCGGCCTTGTGGGCCACGGTTTCGAGGTCGCCGTTGATGTTCCAGCCCCGGGCGTAGCGCGCGACCGTCCGCAGCGTCTTCTTCTCGCCGCCTCCACCGATCAGGATCGGCAGCGTGTCGACTCCACGGAAGGGCAGGGGGTGGTGCTCGAGCGCATCGAAGGCGTAGCGGCCACCAGGAGTCGACGTGACGGTCTCGCCTGCGAGCAGCGCACTCATGCCGGACACGGCCTCGTCGAGCCAGTCGAGGCGCTGCCCGAAGCCACTTCCGAAGTCCACGCCGGCAGCTGTGTGCTCGTACTCGAACCAGGCCCCGCCGATGCCAAGCCACGCGCGGCCCCCGCTGATGTGGTCGAGCGTGACCGCGGTCTTGGCTGTCAGCCCGGGGTTGCGGAAGGTGTTGGCACCGACCATCAGGCCGAGGTCGATGTGCTCGGTCGCGGCGGCCCAGGCAGCCAGCGTGGTCCAGCCCTCGTAGATCGGCTGGAGCGGGTCACCGACGATGGCGTGCATGTGGTCCCAGGTCCAGAGGGAGTCGAGATCTGCGCTGTCGGCGAGGCGGGCGGCGTCGAGCATCGAGGCCCACTCGGTCTGCTGGGGCCAGACAAGCGCTCCGACACGGATGGGGTAGCGGTCACGATGTGTGGTCATGGGCCCGAGGCTATAGCATCGGTCAGTGCCTTGGCCACGTAACGCGAAGATCGCCTTCATCGGCTCACACGGGATTCGCAAGACGACCGCCGCTCTGGCGTTCGCGAGTGCCATCCAGCGTGCCGGCCGTTCGGTGGAGTTCGCCCGTGAGGTCGTTCGCGACAATCCCCTGGGCATCAACGAAGGCGCCACGGCCGAGGCACAGCTGTGGGTGCTGACCTCCCAGATCCGGCGAGAGCTGGAGCTGTCGCGCAAGGCCGAGTGTCTCGTCACCGACCGCGGCGTGATGGACAACTTCGCCTACTACCTGCGCGCGGGTGGGGGTGAGGACCACTTCGACGTCGAGCCGATGGTGCGGAAATGGTCGCGGACGTATGACCTCGTGGTCCGCCTGACCCCCGACGTCGAGATCCGTGCTGATGGCGTGCGCTCCACCAGCGACCGGTTCCGCGATGAGATCGAGGCCATCCTCGATGCCCGGCTGCCGCGCCTGGTGCCGCGCGATCGACTCATCGTGGAGGCTGCATCCGGCATCACCGAGAACCACGACTGGTGGCCGCTCGCCGAGCAGCTCGCGTTGCGGCTGGGCGAGCCGCTGCTGGCACAGGGCGTCAGCCGTCCTCGCCCGCCACGGCAGCGACCCAGCCGGGTCGGACGCACCAAGTCGACCCACGACGACCAGCTGGCGCTCGACCTCGGGCGCTCGTAGGCCGGGCCAGGCGCGGCGCCGCCCACGGCCCTATCCGGGCTGGGCGGTTACAGTCTTGGAGATGTCGTCTTCCTTCCAGTCCTCGTTCTCCGATCCCGCTCGGCCGGGCCCGCTCGACAGTGAGGTCGCCGTCGGGTTGCTCAAGCGTGGTCAGGCGTTGGCTGAGCAGGGTGACTGGGACCTGGCTGCCGGCACCTTCTCGCGCGTCGTGGGCGCGGGTGACCCTGCACTCCACACGGCGGCGCTCATCGGCCTGGCGGAGTGTCGATACCGCCTCGACCAGGAGCCGGAGGCGCTGCAGGCGCTGATCACGGCCACGCAGGCACCGGAGAACGAGCTCACCTGGCGTGCCTGGAAGGAGCTGGCCTCGATGCGCGTTCGCCTCGATGACATCCCAGGCGCCGCTCGTGCCTATCGGGAGGCCGGTCGCAGGGCGCCGGCATCGGAGCAGGCGGCGATCCAGTCACGCATCGGCTGGCTGAGCAAGGAGATGGGTGATGAGGGTGGCGCGGAGCGAGCCTTCAGCCGCGCACGACCAGAGGGTGCGACACGACCGCGGATCACCTACGGCGTCCTCGCGATCACGGTCGTGATCAGTCTGCTCACGCTCGTGGGCGGTGCGGTGGAGCTCGAGGACTTGCTGCTGCTGGACAAGAGCGCCATCTACCTCGACAACGAGTACTGGCGTCTGCTCACCGTGGCCCTGGTGCACGGCTCGATCATCCACCTGCTCTTCAACATGTACGCGCTCTGGATCATCGGACCCATCGTGGAATCGCTCTATGGACCCTGGCGCTTCCTCTCGATCTACCTCATCTGCATCGCGGCCGGCTCGGTCGCCAGCTATGCCACCTCGTTCAACCCGGCGGTCGGGGCCAGCGGCGGCGTCTTCGGACTCTTCGGCGTATTGCTCGTGGCCGATCGGATACACAAACCGGCGCTGACGCGGAACGCTCGCAACCTCACGACGCAGATCGGCATGCTCATCGGCATCAACCTGCTCATCGGCTTCACCGTCCCGGGCATCGACAACGCCGCCCACATCGGTGGCCTGCTGGCGGGCGCGGTGTTGGGTTTCCTGGTGGTGCCGACGGGTGCGACGCTCGGCTCCTTCTGGTCCCGTCCCTCGAACGACCCGGTGTCGCCGACCGGCAAGCCGCCGGACCCGGCGGTACGAACGCGTCCGCTACGTCTCGTAGGCCTCGCCGGACTCGTGAGCGTGATCGTCGCGCTCGCCTTCATCGGCCCCATCACCTACGACGCTCGCATCTTCCAGCTGTTCGCCGGCCAGCCAGTGATGACCGCGGAAGCGATCGGCTACGCGGTAGCCGTCGCGTCGGGCCAGGCGCGCATGCTCCGGGGACAGGCTCGGCTCCATCTCGGATCGCCTCAACGGCAGGTCGACGATGACCGCACGCCGCGGTTCGGCGTCGGGGCCCTCGTCGCGAAGGAGCAGACCCAGCCACGCGGCCACGCTGCCCCGGAGCTTGAGCCGACCATCGACCGGTCCGCGCTCGATGAGCTCAGACCGGCGGAACCCGTAGCAGCCTGACGCGGCTGTCGTGGCGTGTCCCTGCTCGGCGGGGTGGTAGCGATGCAGGTCTGTCGAGTGCAGGCCCTCGATCGTGGCGATCGCGACCGATGGGTCCTGGAGCGCCTCGACCAGTGGCGTGACGATATCGCCGGCGAGCGTGCGCTCCGGCTCGAGGACGACGATGATCTCGCCGCTGCTCCTACGGAGTGCAGCCTGGAGCGCATCTCCGGCTCCGAATGCCACAGCCGTGCCGATGACCTCGTCTGCCGGTCCTTCCACGGTTTCCTGTGGCCCTCTCAGCGCCAGGACCTGCGTGCCCGCGGGAGTCGTGTCGGCGAGGGCCCGGAGCGTGGTGTCTGGCGACACGCCGGCCTCGGCGACGACGATCACCGAAGCCGGTGCCGTGGCCGGCTCGTCGAGCTGCGACGGAACCGATTCGACGGCGCCATGGAGTGTGCGCTCACCCTCGGTGATGTCGGCTGGTCGAGCGGGCTCCAGGTCGTAGCCGGCGCCGAAGTCGATGACCTTCCAGCCAGCCGTCTCGATGCGGGCCTTGAGCTCGTCGGCGGTGTGATAGTCCCGCTGGGCGCGGGCGGTGGCTCGCTCGTCGGCGAGCGCGATGATGTCGTCGGGTACTGATGGGGCGTTCACCGTCCGAGCATATCTCCTCGTCTGACAGGTACCCTTCCGCGGGCATGGAACGTAGCGTCTGGACCGTCACCGTAGCCACGTTCGTGCTGCAATTCGCCACCGGCCTGACCGGCGCGCTGCTGGTCTTCCTGCTCGCGGACTTCCCCGCGTACGGTGGGCCCGAGGTCGGAGCCTATGCCATCGGGGTCTTCACGGCGCTCTTCTACGCGGCCGAGCTCGTGCTCTCGCCGCCGTTCGGCTTGCTCTCGGACCGGGTGGGACATCACCGGGTGATGCAGATCGGCCCGGTCTTCGGGCTCGTTGCGGTCGTGCTCACGGCACTGACGGCGGAGATCCAGGCCGGGGCCATCACCATCGCCATCCCCATCCTCGTGGGCAGCCTGGCGGTGCTTGGCCTCACGCGTCTGCTGGAGGGCGCATCGACCGCCGCGAGCGTGCCCTCCGTCCTCGGCTTCATCGCGGCGGCCACCAGCGGCGACGAGGCGTTGCGTGGCAAGGCCTCGGCCCGCTTCGAGGTAGCCACCGTCGGCGGCCTGGCCTTCGGCTTCGCCACCGCCGGGCCCGTGTGGCAGGTCTTCGGCCCCGTCGGCTTCCTGGCCAACGGCATCATCTACGTGGCGGCGTATGCGCTCTACCGCTGGTTCGTGCCCGACGTCGCGAGGGGGACGCTCGATCCGCCCGTGGCGGCGGTCCGGAGCGGCTGGCGTCGCTATCGCCGGCTGCTGCGTCGTTCGCGCGTGTGGCTACTGGCGCCAACCTGGATCGCACTCAACGCTGGGCTGGGCTTGTACACCTCGCAGACGCTCTTCCAGTTGGTGCGCAACCCCGATGAGCGCTTCGCCGACCAGTGGCTCGTGGGCGGCTTCGATCCGATCCACGTGACCATCGCCTTCGTCATCGGTGGCGCGGTCTTCCTTGGCGGCGTCCTCTACTGGGGCAGCCGGTTCTCCGTCATGCGGCGGACGACGATCATCTTCTACGGCGTCCTCGGCGGCGTCGCCTTCGTCGTCTCGGCGCTGCTGCTGAACCACACCGGCGACGACACGGCGGTGATGCGCCTGCCGTGGCTGGCGGGGCTCGGCATCGGCCTCTTCATCCTGGCCGGGGCGACGCCGGCGGCGCTGGGACTACTTGCCGACATGTCCGAGTCGTTCCCCGCGGACCGGGGCGCGATCATGGGTCTCTACAGCGTGTTCCTGGCCCTCGGGCAGATCGCGGGTGCGATCATCGGAGCGGTAGCGGCAGAGGCTTGGGCCTTCGACGGCATCCTGATGGCGACGCTCCTGCTGCAGGGCATCGCACTGCTGCCGCTGGCGCGGCTCCGACGCTTCGAGTTCGAGTTCCAGGCCACACCGGCGAGCGGGCCGGACCCCGAAGCCGCGGTCGTCGACCTCTCTGTCACACGGGCCTACCGAACCGACCCGGACGAGGATGGCTAGGCCGGATGCGCTCGAGAGGGGAGGTCGGCGGACGACCTATTCGTCGGTAGCGTCGAGCCGCTCGCGCTCGAAGATGATGAGGTTCTGGCGCGGGTTCTTGAAGAGCTTGAGGTCCTCTTCGCGGACGACGTAGCCATCTGCCTGCTCGAGCAGATCGATGAACCGCCTCTGGTCCTTGCAGGCGTTGGTCTTGGCCTTGCTGCCACGGCAGCCCTTGCCCTCGACGTCGAGCTGGCCGATGTCGATGATCGAAGCCAGTGGCGTCTCGAAGAGACCGACGTACTCGTTCTCGTCGATGTTGTTGAAGACGCCGGTCTTGCCCTCCACGACACCGACGCGCGTAGCGTCGACGTCCTCGAAGGTGGCGGTGATGGGCGCATCGCCTGCCGGCTTGACCAGCTTCTTGCCCTTGCGCAGCTTGGACACCACCCAGGTCGTGCCGGTCAGCGGTGGCTGCGGCTCCAGTACCGCGCGGCTGACGCCATTGACGTCGGTGAGGGTCAGCTCCGAACCGCGAAGTGAGTAGGACGAGGTGTCTTCGAGGGCTTCGATGAAGCCGGTCTCGATGTCGCCGAGCCGAAGGCCGGTGCCGGTCTGACCTTCGCAGTTGTCCTCGAACGTGCCCACGAACTCGGGTTTGCCGATGGCCACGGCCAGGCCCGATCGGGTCGTCGAGCCGCGGAAGGGACGGCAGATGCTGCGACCCTCGTAGCGTCCGCCGATGAACTGCACCAGCGACGTCGACAGCTCGTTGCCCTGCCCGTAGGTCTGCTTACCGCTCTTGTCGAAGATGACCGTCGGAGTCCAGGTCTTGCCGGCGACATCGAGCTCGGGTTCCAGCGCCAAGCGCGTATTGCCCTCGGCGTCCTCGAGCGCGAGGCCAGCGGGGCGTACCTGGAAGTCGCTGATGTCGCCGAGGGTCACGAGGAACTTCTCGGCTTGCGTGCGCGCACCATCGGTGCAGGTGCTCATGAGCCGATAGGCCACGTCGGTGATGTCCATACGGCCTTCGTTGGTCGCGTACTTGCCCAGGAAGGAGCCGCAGCCGGTGCTGCCTACCACGGAGCCGCCGGTAAGGAACTCCATCCACGGATTGAGCCCCGCGATGACCGGTTCGACCGAAGCATCCGCGCCTCCGATGCGGGCGAGGCTCCAGCGCGAGGCCGTGGGATCGTTGTCGACCTGGGCACGGGTGAAGACCATCAGCCGTTCGCCGATGGCATCCCGGACCACCAGCAGCGAGTCGGCGCGGGCGATGGACTCGATGCGCTCGAGGTTGGCGTAGAACTGCTCATCGAAGGCGCGTGAGGCGGGGTCGCAATCGCGCCACTGCACCTGCCCCGGGTCGTTGGGGTCGACCGACACGAAGAGCAGGTCATTGGAGTTGGAGTAGATCGAGTCGTAGGTGCTGCAGGCGCCTTCGCCCGATGCCGCCCCGGAGAACAGCAGCATCGTCGCGCCCACACCGGCTGGAACGTCCTCGAGGATGCCGTCGGCGTCCGCCTGGGTCAGCAATTGCCACTCGGCGCGGATATCCGCAGGTGTGATGGTGTCACGCTGGGCGGCCGCGGAGGCCGGAAGCAGCGCGCTCGCGGCGAGCAGCACCATCAAGATCGTCGTCAGTGGACGCGACGATATGGAGGGGATGGCAGGCGTGTGACGACGACTCATACGACCTCGGTTGCGTGGCTGCGCCGGCGATGGTCTTTCAGCCGTCGGCGCGCTGGCGGCGTTTGGCCTGACAGCCTCCCACATCTCGTGAGAATGCGGCGCAGGTGCTTGGCCGGCCTCTGTGGTTCGACTCCGTGCCGACATGGGACCGGAGGGTCACGTTCGCCGCGTCTTGCGGAGATTTGCTACAGTGAAGGACCTCGGGCCGCTAGCTCAACGGTAGAGCAAGTGACTCTTAATCACTAGGTTGAAGGTTCGAATCCTTCGCGGCTCACCATCTCGCCAACAACGACCCCTCCGGGCTCTCCGGAGGGGTCCAGTGTCGTCTGGGCGTTGACGCTGCGCACCCACGCGAAGGTACTAGGCGTCACCCACCGTGTCGCACAAGCGTCCTTCTCGCACCAGGGCCGCCACGGTGTCGACACGAGGGAATAGAAGAACCCCCGGACCGAAGGGAGTCGGCCCGGGGGTTCAAAGCTGAGGCGAACGGTTCCGGCGGAGGAGGTGGAGGAAGACCGACCCCGCTCGCTCTCGAATGTGGTTGGGGCCTTCCTAGGCCGAGGGCGCCTCCATGATCATGCGACGCGTGTGGCCGAGGGCCGTGACGCGGGCGAGGATGGCGGAGAGGCCGCTCTTCTCCTCGGCACGGCTGGAGCACTCGAGGACGATCGCATCGCCGTCCGCGATGGTGATCATGTGCCTGCCGCAGAGGCAGAAGGGGGCCTCGCGCTCAGCGTTCTCGATGAGTTCGAGGGCACGCTCGTTCTCGCGCTCGTTGATGAAGGGCGCCGGCTGTGCGGCGATCCCGGGCACCTGTGTGTGGGTCATGGCTGCAACCTCCCGGTTGACTGACGAGGTTTGGGTCGTGTTCAGCGGCCCGAGCACGGCTAGTGTTTCGAACCGGTCCGTATCGTACACCAGGTCGACAGACATTGCAATACGGTCCGTCTCGTTAGTTTGGGTTGCAGTCTGGTTGCAATCGAGACGCATCGTCTCGTATACTGTCGCCTCATGAACGCTGAGGCAAAAGGCACAACGGCCTCGGAGGTCGATGCGTTGGACACGGCCATCGCACGCGAGACACCATCGGATGCCGCCTCCAGGACCGCGGGAAAGATCGGCCGGCCTCGGAGCGATCGTGCCCACCGGGACATCCTCCAGGCCTTCCGGGAGCTGCTCATCTCCGACGGCTTCGACAAGGTGCGCATGGAGCACGTGGCGGCGCGGGCCAAGGTCTCCAAAGCCACCGTGTACCGACACTGGCCCAAGAAGCAGGATCTCGCGCTGGAGCTCCTGCTGGAGCTGGCCACCCCACACCTCGCCGTGCCCGACGTCGGCGACACGCGAACGGAACTCCTGGCCACGGTGCTTGGCCCCATGCGCGCCCTCACGGAGACGGACTACGGACCGGTGACGCGGGAGCTGCTCTCAGAGATCGCCCGCAACCCGGAGCTCGGCGATCCCTTCCGAGCCTCGGTCATCACCATCCGCCGAGATGAGGTCGCGCGCGTGGTTGCTCGCGGTGTGCGGCGAGGCGACCTGCGCCCTGACGTGGATCCGACGGTGGCCACGGAGATGCTCGTCGGGCCGGTCTACTGGCGCCTGCTCTTCGGGGGTGAGTTGGACGCGCAGTTCGCCGAGGTCATCGTCGACGAAGTGCTGCAGGGTTGGTCGATGCGTGGTTGGGGCGAGGTCGCCACCAACTGGCTCTAGGCTCTAGGCGGAGGCAGACCCTAGTCACCCAGCGGTAGCGTCTCGAGCAGCACCAGGAACGGCCGGGTGTCCGCCGCCGGCTGTTGCCGTAGTCGCAGTCGCAACCAGGCGTCGCCTGCTTCTCCGGACCTCCAGTGCCCGTCGAGGCGTCGCGCCGACAAGGCGCCCATGCCCATCTCAGCCACCGCGCGCGCCATGGTCAGGCCTTCGCCCACCAGACCGGGCCCGACGACACAGTGGTCAGAGCCCGGGAAGATCGAGGCCAGGCGGCGCCGACGCTCGATGAAGGGCAGGCGTCCGAGTGATCGACCGTCGAGATAGGGCAGATCGGAGGCGACGAACGCGCCCTCGGCATAGACGTCCTCCAGACCGCCACCGCGTAGCTGCCGTCGCAACAGGGCATCGTCTGGCCGGCCCTCCTCGTCGAGCGCCAGCAGTGTGCCTTCGACGATCACGCCATCGGCCGGGATCGCGGCCAGGCTCGGGCGCAGCTCAGGGAAGATCGCCAGCGGGTCGCTGAGGTGTTCGGTGCGCAGCTCGAGCAGGCCGCCGCCGCGTCGCAGGAACGCGCGCGTGCCCGGCCACCACGGCTCGAAGAAGAAGGCGTCGTCATCGAAGGGTCGCCCGCCGTCGGTCGCCGTCGGGAAGCGCAGGCGTGCAGGCAGCGCCGGCGTCTCGCCACTGGCGTCATCGATCGGTAGGTGCAGCTGCTGGTTCATCTGATCGTTCCGCACCAGTCTGACACCGATACCGGGGCCAGACGCGGGGTCAGGCCGTCTTGCGTTTCCGTGCGGTCGACGACTTCGAGGCGGCCTTGCTCGAGCGCTTGGACTTGGTGGAGCTCGACTTCGAGGCTGAGGCCTTCGTTGGCTTGCGTGCCCGGGACTCGCGCGCCTTCGTGACCGAGACCGGCTCCTCGGCGGCCGCGAGGGGGGCCTCGTCCTTGTTGCCGCGGGCGGCGACCACGCTGGCCTCCAGCACCGCCATCAGGTCGGTCAGCTTGCTCGGCTCGGGCTCGGGCGCGGCAGCCTCGACGGGCTGGCCGGCGACCTTGCTGTCGATGACCTTCAGCAGGGCCTCCCGGTACTCGTCCTTGTAGCGCGAGGCATCGAACTCGCCCGTGAGCGTCTCGACGAGCTGGCGAGCCATGGCCACCTCGGCCGGCTTGAACTCCTCTTTCTCTTCTGGGATGTCGAGATCGCCCGCATCGCGGACCTCGTCCGGCCAGTAGAGGGTGGAGAGCAGCATCGTCGTGCCGAACGGGTCGAGCGAGGCAAGGACCTCGCGGTCCTTGAGCACGATCTTGCAGACGGCCTGGAGCTCACTCTCGGCGAGCACGCTCTTGAGCAGGCTGAAGGCCTTGCGTCCCACCGGCTCCGGCTCGAGGTAGTAGGACTGCTTGACGAAGCGTGCGCCGGGGTCTTCTCGACGCGAGGGCACGAACTGCTCGATCTCGATGGTGCGAACGGTCTTGAGCGGCACGGCCTCGAAGTCGTTCTCCTCGAGGACGACGTACTGGCCCTTGGACCACTCATACCCGCGGACGGTGTCAGAGCGCTTGATCTCTCCGTGTTCGGGGCAATGCACCTTCATCTGGATGCGCTTGTGGTCCTCGGCGTGGAGCATGTTGAAGGAGAGACCTCCTCGCGATTCGGTCGCAAGGAAAAGCCGGACGGGGATCGTGACGAGGCCGAACTGGATCGCGCCGCGCCACATCGAGCGTGGCATTCCACGACTCCTGCTGCGTTTGACGTGCTCCGCTGGGTGCGGGCCGAAAGCATAGCGCTGTGCTCCTCTTATGCCTAGAGGACCGTCGGCGAGGCGCAAGGAGGATGCGCGCTATGCTGCTTGACCGATGGTGCTGAGACGGTTCCTCGCCTGGTCGCTCACGGCCGCCGCTGTGTTGGCGTTGACGGCCTGTGCGTCGGGCGATGCCGCGGCCCCGTCTCCGGAGGGCACGAGCACACCGAGCTCGGAGCCAGCGGCCGAGGCTGGTGACGACGCGACCGTGGCCGCCGAGACCGCGGTCAAGCAGCGCTACCGCATCGTCTTCCTGGGTGATTCCTATACCGTCGGTGTCGGCACGGACGCTCCGCGTCGCGACAGCTGGCCGGCCCAGCTGACAGCCGCGTTGAACCAGCGTGCCGACGTGCGCATCACGCCCTACAACCTGGCGCAGGAGAGCCACCCCAGCATCCAGGTGCTCGACGAGCAGGTGGACGACGTGGCCGGGTACGAGCCCGACGTGGTCACGCTACAGGTGGGGCTGAACGACATCGTGAGCCACGATGACGGCTACGCGGACAACGTCGCGGCCATCCTCGACGAACTCCTGCTGGTCGTCGACTCCGAGCGTATCTTCGCCATCACGACGCCGGACCACACGCTCACAGACTGGGGGCGTGAGCGTGGTTCGAGTGAAGCCGTAGCCGAGCACAACGCCAGCCTCGTCGAGGAGGCCGAGGCACGCGGCATCACGGTCATCGACATCGGACCGGTGAACGAGCGCATCGCTCTGGACGGAGATCTGCTGGTGCAGGCCAGCCCACCGGCGCCGTACCCCACCGCCAAGCAGTACGCCGGCTGGGCCGAGCTCATCGGGCCGTACGTCTACGATGCGCTGATGAGCATCGAGCCGTAGTACGCTTGGAGGCACTTGCCGATCCGGTCCCGTGAGGCCGGAAGCCCGGTCCCGTGAGGCCAGCAAGGAGGAAGCCTGACCATGTCCGTCGGTGCGCCGCGCGTCGCGCCTGCCATCCCTCTGCCCGCAGACGCCGTCGTCGACCCCCGTATCGGTAGCAGGGGTCCCTGCCTGCTTGCGCTCGAGGACGGAACCGTCTTCGGTGGCGTGGCCTTCGGTTCCGACCGCCATGGCGGTGGGGACCTCGTCGTCAACACCTCGCAGACCGGCTACCAGGAGGTCTGCACCGACCCCAGCTATGCCGGTCAGGTCGTGGTCATGACCTATCCGCTGATCGGCAATCACGGTCGCTTCGCCGATGACGACCAATCGGAGCGACCCTGGCTCAACGGGCTCATCGTCGGCCACGCGACAGCAGCCGTCCTTGGCCAGGCCCGCCAGATCGTGCACCTGCTGCGCTCGTGGGGCGTGCCGGCCATGGCCGGGCTGGACACGCGCAGCCTCGCTCGCCACCTCCGGGAGAGCGGGTCGCTGCGTGGCGTCATCACCGCCCCCGGCGAGACCGACCCGGAAGCCGCGGTGGCAGCCGCTCGCGCCGTCCCGGTGTGGGAGGAGCAGGACTTCGTCTCGCAGGTCTCGGCCGCGTCGCCGTACGAAGTCGGTGACCGCGGGCCGGTCGTGGCCGTCATCGACCTGGGTCTCAAGGCGAACATCGTCCGCTCGCTGCGCAAGCGTGGCGCCCGGGTACGCATCCTGCCGCACACGGCCACTGCCGAGCAGGTGCTGCGGCCGGACATCGACGGCGTCGTCATCTCCCCCGGTCCCGGCGACCCGGGCATGCTGGATGCGCAGGTGGCGCTGGCCAGGGCCGTCATCGAGGATGGTCGGCCGCTCCTCGGCATCTGCCTGGGGCATCAGATCGTGGCCCGTGCTGCCGGCGCCCGCACCCAGCGCTTGCGCTTCGGCCACCACGCCGCCAATCATCCCGTGCGTGACGAGGTTTCCGGTCGCGTCACGGTGACCGCCCAGAACCACGAGGTGGAGGTCGTCGCCGACTCGCTGCCCGATGACGGTGGCTTCTATGTCAGCCAGCGCAACCTCAACGATGGGACCGTGGAAGGGTTGCGAAACCACGGGCTACCCATCGAGACCGTGCAGTACCACCCGGAAG
This sequence comes from uncultured Chloroflexia bacterium, assembly GCA_963752475.1. Taxonomy (GTDB): domain Bacteria; phylum Chloroflexota; class Limnocylindria; order Limnocylindrales; family CSP1-4; genus JAFMJV01. Next base: position 770,942 of record CAVVYR010000006.1, read on the forward strand.
GCTCGCCGGGGCCGCTCGACGCGGCCGAGGTCTTCGATCGCTTCCTGGGCCACGTGCGGGCCTACGCGCACCCGGTGACCGCATGACCCCGAAGCCCCGCTCGATCCTCATCATCGGCTCCGGCCCGGTCGTCATCGGTCAGGCTGCGGAGTTCGACTACGCCGGCACGCAAGCCTGCCGCGCGCTGCGAGAAGAGGGCATCCGCACCATCCTGCTCAACTCCAACCCGGCCACGATCATGACCGACCCTGGTGTGGCCGACGTCATCTACCTCGAACCGCTGACCGTCGAGTCGGTCGAGCGCATCCTCGAGATCGAGCAGCCCGACGGCCTCCTGCCCGGCATCGGCGGACAGACCGGACTGAACCTGGCCATGGACGTGGCCAGGGCCGGCGTGCTCGAGCGGACCGGTACGCGCCTGCTGGGCACGCCGATCGCGGCCATCGAGATGGCCGAGGATCGAGAGCGGTTCCGTGACCTGCTCGACCGGATCGGCCAGCCGTATGCGCCGAGCTACATCGTCGAAGGGGAGTCGGGAGACGAGCAGAGGAGGGCCATCGAGCGGGCCTTCGAAGCCATCGGTGTGCCGGCCATCGTGCGTCCTGCCTTCACCCTCGGCGGCACCGGCGGCGGCATCGTGACCACGCGGGAGTCGTTCTTCGAGCGCTGTCGGACCGGCCTGCGGCTGAGCCCCATCGGGCAGGTCATGGCCGAGCGCTACCTCACCGGCTGGCAGGAGGTCGAGTACGAGGTCATGCGTGACGCCGCCGACACCTGCATCGCGGTGTGCTCGATGGAAAACGTCGATCCACTGGGCGTCCACACCGGCGACTCGGCGGTCGTGGCGCCGGTGCAGACGCTGCCCGACCCCGTCCATCAGCGGCTGCGCACCGCTGCGCTCGACATCATCCGAGCACTCGGCGTTGAGGGTGGCTGCAACGTCCAGTTCGCCCTCTCGCCCGACTACACCGAGTACGCGGTCATCGAGGTCAATCCGCGCGTCAGTCGCTCCTCGGCGCTGGCCTCGAAGGCCACCGGCTACCCCATCGCGCGAGTGGCGGCACAGATCGCCGTCGGTCGGCGCCTCGACGAGATCCCCAACGCCATCACCGGCAACACGGTGGCCGCGTTCGAGCCCGCGCTCGACTACGTGGTGGTCAAGCTACCGCGCTTCCCGTTCGACAAGTTCCCCGGCGCCGACAGGACGTTGGGCTCGCAGATGAAGGCGACCGGTGAGGTCATGGCCATCGAACGCACCTTCGGGGCGGCGCTGAACAAGGCCCTTCGCGGTCTTGAGCAAGCGGGCGCCGGCTTCCTGGCCGAGGACCCTGCCTGGTGGCCCACGCTCGACGTCCTCGCCGGTTGGGCGGCCGGCATCCGTGACGGCGAGCACGCGCCCATCCCGGAGGACACGCTGAGCCACGATGAAGCCTTCGCCGACGTCCTGATGAACGAGGGTGGGCTCGTGGTCGAGGGCGGTGAGGACGCGGTGCCGGCATCGCGTCGGACACTGATGACGCGCTTCCTCAGCCCTTCCGACTCGCGCCTGTGGCGGCTGCTGGCCCTGCTGCGCCGGGGCGTGCCAGCGGCCGACCTCCAGCGGGTCACCGGCATGTCCTCGTGGTTCCTCTCCGAGATGGAGCGCCTGACCACGCTCGAGCATCGCATGCGCGACGAGGGCCCGAACCTGACCGACGAGACGTTGGTGCTGGCAAAGCGCGCCTGCTTCAGCGACCACGACATCGGTGCTGTCTCCGGCATCCCGGCTGCGGACGTGACCGCGCGCCGCCAGGCCTTCGGGCTACGGCCGGGCTTCGCCATGGTCGACACCTGCGCCGCTGAGTTCGCCGCCGAGACGCCCTATTTCTACAGTACCTACGCGGCCGCCGGCTCCGAGCCCGAGGCCCCGCCGGTGGAGCGACCGGCTGCGCTCGTCATCGGCTCCGGGCCGGTGCGCATCGGCCAGGGCATCGAGTTCGACTACTGCGCCGTGCAGGCCGCGCAGACCTTGCGTGAGGATGGTGCCTCGGCGGTGATGATCAACTCCAACCCCGAGACCGTCTCGACCGACTTCGATGCCTCCTCACGGCTGTACTTCGAGCCACTCGATGAGGAGAGCGTGATGGAGGTCATCCACGCTGAGACCGCGGAGGGGGAGGAACGCCTCGGGGCGCTCATCCAGTTCGGTGGGCAGACGCCGCTGAACCTGGCGGTCGCGCTCGAGGAAGGCGGCGTACCCACGCCCGGCATCTCCGTGGAGGCCATCGACCGCGCGGAGGAGCGCACCCGCTTCGCCGGCATGATCGAGGCCCTGGGCATCCCGCAGCCTCGCGGCGGCATCGCGACATCGCTCGAGGAGGCCCTCGCGGTGGCTGACGAGATCGGCTACCCGGTGCTGGTGCGGCCGTCGTTCGTCATCGGCGGGCTGGCCATCGACTTCTGCTACGGACCTGATGATCTCGCCCGGCAGTTGGCCGTGGCCACCGTCATCACCGAGGATCGCCCCGTCCGCATCGATGCCTACCTCGAGGGCCTGGAGGTGGATGTCGATGCCATCACCGACGGCACCGACGTGCTCATCCCCGGGCTCATGGAGCACGTCGAACGAGCCGGTGTCCACTCGGGCGACAGCACCGCCTTCTTCCCGCCGCAGCAGCTGAGCGATGCCGACAAGGGCCTCATCGTCGAGGCCATGCGCCGTATCTGCATCGAGGTCGGCGTGCGCGGCCTGGTCAACGCCCAGTTCATCGTGCGTGACGACGGTGTCTACGTGCTCGAGGTCAACCCGCGCGCCAGCCGCACCGTGCCCTTCCTGTCCAAGGTCACCGGAGTGCCCATGGTCGGGCTCGCGACCCGGGTAGGGCAGGGTGCCAGCCTGCGCGAGATGGGTTGGACCGATGGGCTACTGCCGGAGCCGGACTTCGTGGCCGTGAAAGCGCCGGTGTTCTCCACGGCCAAGCTCAGAGGCGTCGATCCATCACTGGGTCCGGGCATGCAGTCGACCGGTGAGGTCATCGGGGTGCACGAGGATGCCCGCGTCGCGCTGGCCAAGGCGTTGCTCTCGGCCGCGCTGCACCCGCCGCTGCCGGGTCCGGAGGGCGCGGAAGTGCTGGTCTCCGTCGCACCGCGCGACATCGAGCGCATCGGCGAGTTGTCCGGCGCCTTGGCTGCCGCTGGCTACCACTTCACGGCCACCCCGGGCACGGCCGCCGAGCTGCGCCGACTCGGTCACGAGGTGCGCGAGGTGGCCATGGCCGGGGATCACGAGAGCGCCCTGCCCAACGTCGTCGACATCATCGGCGAGGGCGGCGTCTCGCTCATCGTGAACACACCGATGCCGCGATCGGGTGCGGTGCTGGATGCGGCGGCTGTCCGCCACGCCGCCATCGCCGAAGGTGTGCTGTGCATGACCACCATGGATACCGCCATCGCTGCCGCCCACGCGCTGGAGCCGGCGGCGCAGGCCAGCATCGCCGACGTGCGCTCGCTCGAGACCTGGCTCGAGATCGGACGGGGTGATGGCTGACCCCCGGCTCGCGGACCTACCCACGGACGCACTGGTGCTGCTGGTCGGTCCCTCCGGTGCGGGCAAATCGACGTGGGCGGCGGCGCACTTCGCTGGCTCCGAGATCCTTTCGTCGGACGCGTTCCGCGAGCTGGTCGCCGGCGACCCGGCCGACCAGTCGGCCACGGGTGACGCCTTCAAGGCGCTGCACCAGGTGGCGAAGGCACGCCTGCGCCGCGGCCTGCGTACGATCGTGGACGCCACCAACCTGACCGAGGGTGCTCGGCGCTCCCTGCTGCGGCGCGCAGCCCACGCCGGACGGCCGGCGATCGCTATCGCCTTCGACGTGTCTCTTGAGCGATGCCTGCGGCAGAACGCCACGCGCGAGGACCGTTCGGTGCCGGAAGTGGTCATCCACCAGCATCACCGTGCCCTCAGAAACACCCTTGAGCGACTGCCTGCGGAGGGGTTCGTCGGCATCGTACGGGTGCACGACGCCGACATCGACGCGCCGTGACTCGGTATGGTTCGAGACGTGGTCGCCGCAGTGGGGATCCGATGGAGGAGGAGGTGCGCTCGTGCAGATCGAGCTCCAGGATACCGGCGGTGACGTAGCAGCTATCGGTATCGTGTTGGTGGCGGTGCTGATCGGCCTGGCCATCCACTGGGTCTCATGGCAGATCGTCATCCGCATCGTCATGCGCACGGACGTGAGGCTCGACGAATACGTCGTCCAGCGCACGCGCAACCCCATGCGCCTGCTCGTCGTGCTGGCCGCAGTGCTGGTCTCGACGTTGCTGATGGGCGAGGAGGCTGCAGACCTGGTGCGTCGCGTGGTCATCTTCATCGGCATCATCGCGCTCGGCTGGCTCGCCGTGTCGCTGACCCTCGTGGGGCAGGACATGGCTGCCGATCGCTTTCCTGACGAAGTCGATGATCTCGAGGCCCGCCAGGTCCGCACCCAGCTGGCCGTGCTGCAGCGGTTCGGCTCGGTCATCATCTGGCTGCTGGCAGTGGCGATCGCGCTGCTGACCATCCCCGGGGTACAGCCGCTGGCAGCCAGCCTCCTGGCCGGAGCCGGCGTCCTTGGGATCGTGCTCGGCGTGGCCGCCGGCCCGCTCATCGGCAACCTCATCGCCGGGATCCAGATCGCCTTCACCCAGCCCATCAAGATCGGCGACGTGGTCGTCATCGAAGGCGAGTGGGGCCGCATCGGCGAGATCACCGTCGCCTATGCGGTGGTATACATCTGGGACAAGCGACGGCTCATCGTGCCGCTTTCGGACATCGTCAACAAGCCCGTCGAGAATTGGACCCGGCAGACGACTGATCTGCTGGCGACCGTGAGCTTCCCCCTCGACTACCGGGCCCCCGTTGAAGCCATCCGCACGGAGTTCAAGCGGATCCTCGACGAGTCGGGCATGTGGGACGGGGAAGCCTGGTCCGTGCTGGTCACCGACAACGACGACCGCTCCATGGTGGTGCGCGTGCTCTTCAGTGCGCCTGACTCGGGCAACGCCTGGGATCTCCGCTGTCTGGTGCGCGAGAGGCTGATCGGTTTCCTGCAGGCTCATCATCCTGATGCCCTGCCGGTGGCGCGGGAGATCCAGTACCAGCCCGAGTAGCGTCGGGCTGCGGCTTCCCCGCTAGGATTGCACGATGCCCAACGTCGTCATCGTGGTGCCGTCGTGAGTGACGCCGCCCACGTCCGCTTCAGTCAGCACACCCTCAGCAACGGCCTGCGCGTGATCGTCGCGCCCGATCGGGTGGCCCCGGTGGTGGCCATCAACCTTTGGTACGACGTGGGGTCGAAGCACGAGCAACCCGGCAAGACCGGCTTTGCCCACCTCTTCGAGCACTTCATGTTCCAAGGCAGCCGTCACGTGGCCAAGGCCGAGCACCTCTCGATCGTGCAGGGTGCCGGCGGCGTGCTCAACGCGACCACCTACTTCGACCGCACCAACTACTTCGAGACGCTGCCGTCCCATCAGGTCGAGCTCGGACTGTGGCTGGAGGCGGACCGCATGGCCACGCTGCTCGACGCCATGAGCCAGGAGAACCTCGACAACCAGCGAGACGTCGTCAAGAACGAGAAGCGTCAGTCCTATGACAACCGCCCCTATGGCTCGTTCTACGAGAAGCTGATGGCCGCGGTCTTCCCGCCCGGCCACCCCTACCACCACACGCCCATCGGCTCGATGGAGGATCTTGACGCCGCTTCGCTCGAGGACGTCGAGGCCTTCTTCCGCACCTACTACGTGCCCAACAACGCGGTCCTGACCGTGGCCGGCGACGTGGACGAGGCGCCGGTCATCGAGGCGGTCGAGCGCTACTTCGGGCCCATCGAGCCCAACGAGCAGTTGCCCGCCTTCCGCCGGCCGCATGACGAGCCCGCCCCGGCCCACCGCGAGGTCGTGCCAGACGACGTACCTCTCGAGCGGGTGCATGTCGGCTACCGCTGCCCCGCCTACGGCACGCATGAGTTCGACGCCCTCGAGGTCGCGACCCAGATCTTGGCCGGTGGTCGCGGCAGCCGGCTGCACAAGCGTCTCGTGCGTGAGGAGCAGGTCGCGCAGGACGTGGCCTTCTTCGTTCTCCCGTTGGTGGCCGGCTCGTCCATCTCGGCCGGCTGGGTCACGGCTCGCCCCGAATCGGACGCCGCCACGGTGGAGGCCATGCTCGACGAGGAGCTGCTGCGCATGACGCGCGAGCCGGTGACCGACGACGAGCTCGCGCGCGCACACGCGCTCATCGAATTGAGCGAGCTGTCCGCGCTCTCGCGCATGGACGAGATCGCCGACCGGCTCTCCATGTACACCACCTACTTCGACCGCCCTGAGCTCATCAATGAGCAGCTCGGTCGCTACCTGGAGGTGGATGCTGAGACCATCCGTGAGGTGTGCGCATCGGTCTTCGGTAGCCATGATCGCGCGACGATCACGTACGTCCCGCGTGCCAGCGAGGAGGCAGCGGCATGAGCGACTCCCTGAGCGTGCTCGACACGCGACCCGAGCCTGGCCGGCCACGCGATTACGACTTCCCGGACTTCGAGCGTTCGACCCTCGGGAACGGGTTGACGGTGCTCCAGTGCCACGTGCCTGGCCGGCCCCTGTTGCAGGCCCAGCTGATCGTGCGCGGCGATGCTGGTGGCGGCGCCACCAGCGAGGACCCCGCACTCGCCGGGGCCACGATGCTTACCGCCCGGGCGATGTCAGAGGGCACGGCCGACCACGACGCGGTCGCCTTCACCGAAGCGGCCGAACGGCTGGGCGCGGAGATGGGCGCCGGTGCGGGCTGGGACAGCCTGACCGCACACGTCGAGGTGCCAAGGACGCACTTCCCACAGGCCATGTCCCTCTTCGCGGAGATGGCCTTGCAGCCGGCCTTCCCTGAGCGAGAGGTCGAACGCCTGCGGAACGAGCGTCTCAACGACCTGCGACAGGTCATGGCCGATGCACGCCGGCGTGCGGAGAAGGCCTTCCCGGCCACGATCTACGCCCAAGGTGCGGCCTACGCTCGGCCGCTCGGTGGGCTGGAGGAGACGGTCGGACCCATCGATAACGAGACGCTCGCGGCGCGCCACACCGCGCTGCTGCGGCCCGAGGCCTCGACGCTCATCGTCTGCGGCGACATCGAAGACCTCGCCGTCGCCGACATCGTGGCGGGCGCCTTCGGCTCCTGGATCTCGGATGCCGAGGGCCCGCTCGCACCGACCGCTCCCGATGCGGCCGGCGCAGTGCGACGCGTCGTGCTCGTGGACCGGCCGGGTGCGCCACAGTCGGAGATCCGCGTGGGTCATGTCGGCACCGGTCGCCGCATCGACGATTTCCACGCGCTCTCGGTGACCAACGCCCTGCTCGGCGGGCTCTTCAACTCCCGGCTCAACATGCTCCTACGCGAGGAGCGCGGCTACACGTACGGTGTGAACTCGAGTTTCGACATGCGTCGTTCGGCCGGGCCTTTCGCGGTGCGTTGTGCCGTGGAATCGGATGTGACGGCCCCGGCGGTCGATGACATCATGGCCGAGCTGGCGCGGATCGCGGTCGACCCGGTGGAAGCGGCGGAGCTGGACGCGGCGCGCGACTACCTCATCGGCGTCTTCCCGCTGCGCTTCGAGACCTCTGCTCAGGTGGCCGGCGCGCTGGCGGGTCTGGTGGTCCAGGGCCTGCCCGATGACGAGCTCGACCGCTACCGCCCGGCGATCGCGGATGTGAGCGCTGACGATGTGCGAGCGGCTGCCGCCGCCCACATCGATCCCGAGCGGGCTTCGATCGTCATCGTCGGTGACGTGACCAAGTTCGAGGAGCCCCTGCGTGAAGCGGGGTACGGCGACGTGGAGATCGTCCAGGATGACGGCTATGGCCGCGGCGAAGAGTAGGGAGGCCGTTCGATGATCGTGGTCCTTGGACGCCCTCGCGTCTACCGTCCCGAACCTGATGGTGATCTCGCCCCCGGCGGCTTGGCCGTGGAGCTGGCCCTGGCCGCAGCTCGTGAAGAGGCCGAGGTAGAGCTCGTCGGGGCTATCGGTGATGACCCCGAGGGTGATCGCATCGTGGTCGAGCTGGGCCGCGGTGGGGTCGGACACTCCGCCCTGATGCGCGACCCTGCTACTCGCACGCCGCTCATCACGCAGCCGCGTGAGGCCAGGCCGTTGCCAAGGCTCGAAGCCGCCGACGTCGAGATGGGCATGCGCTATATGCGGGAGTGCCGGGTGCTGGTCATCAGCGCCGAGCTCGATCCCGAGGCCCTGGCCAAGGCCCAGGAGATGGCCGAGTACCACGGCGCGGCGGTGGTCATGATCGCCAACGTCGGCACCGTCGACCCCACGTTGCTGGGCGATGCAGTCACGCTGCTCGAGCGACCCGTGGCCGAGGACGACGAATCAGTCGAGGACGCGCTCGTGGTGGCCGCGGACGACGCGGACTTCGGCGCCTTCGTGGCTGAGTACGCCGTGCGGCTCGATCGTGGTGAAGCACCCGCCCAGGCGTTCGCGGCTGCGCTCGGCGAGAGCGCCTGGGAACCGTCGAGTGATTGAGGATCCGCTGGACCAGCCGATCCTGGTGTGGGGGGAGGCGCTCCGCGACTACGACTTCGGGCCCGGCCATCCGCTGACGCCCAAGCGCTTCGGCCCCGGCGTGGACCTGCTGCGAGCCGTCGGCGCCGAGCGCATCGTGGAGCCGGAGGGAGCCTCCGACGAGCGATTGCTGCGGCTGCATGCCCAGCACTACGTCGAGCAGGTCCGTTCGTTCTCCGACCATCCCTGGCAGCCCGCCGCCATGGGCATCGGATCGCAGGATGTACCCGCGTTCCACGGTATGCACGAGGTCTCCGCGCTCGTGGCTGGAGGCTCCATCGGCGCTGTCGAGCGCATCCTCGCGGGAGAAGCCGACCACGCCTTCTCGCCGGCAGGCGGACTGCACCACGCCATGCGCACCCGTGCCGCTGGCTTCTGTGTCTACAACGACGTGGCCCTGGCCGTGGCCCGGGCGCGGGATGCCGGACACCGGGTGCTCTACATCGACCTCGACGTCCACCACGGTGACGGCGTGGAGGCCCTCTTCCACGACGACCCGGAGGTACTCACCTTCTCGGTCCACGAGTCGGGTCGTTCGCTCTTCCCGGGAACCGGCATGGTCGACGATATCGGCGAGGGCAAGGGACAGGGCTTCGCCGTGAACGCGCCGCTCGATCACGGGGTCGGCGACGAGTCCTGGTGGACGGTCGTGGATCAGATGCTGCCAGTGCTCGCAGACATGTTCAAGCCATCATTCATCGTGTCGCAGCACGGCTGCGACACCCATGCCCTCGACCCGCTGGCGCATCTGCGGCTGACCACCGCCTCGTACCGGCGGGCTACGGAGCTGGTGGACAAGCTGGCCCATGAGCACGCCGACGGGCGCTGGTTGGCCACCGGCGGCGGCGGCTACGATGCCTTCCGCGTTGTGCCTCGCTCGTGGGCGCTGGTGTGGCTGGCGCAGGCACATCGCGAGGTGCCGGCCAAGACGCCGGCCGAGTGGCGGGAGCGCTGGGCCGACGCCGCGGAGGCATTCGGACAGGGCCCCATGCCCGTCGAGCTCGTGGATCCGCCCCGTACGGTCGCACCCGACCCCGATGTCATCGTCGCGCGTGAGCTCAAGCGCGCGCGAGAGTCGATGATGCAGTCCTTGCGCCTGCAGGCGAGCTGCTAGGCAGAACCATCTTGGCGAAGTAGCGAGAAAGGCGGCAGTTCGACCCGGGATGCCCCGACGAGTCGCCGGTTGTCGACGTCGCAACGCTGCGGATCGAGCTCAGCGCGATTTGCGAAGTGCTGGCCAGCACGGCCCTCGACCCGGGCGCGGTGGTGGTGCCTGGAATCAGCGAGCTTCAGATCCGTCGGCGGTGGCGGCCCCGAGCGATGGGGATACGCATCGGCCAGAATGGGCAGATGAGGGACGAGCTTTCGGTCGCCATGACGCTGGCGTTCTATCCACGCGGCGGATCGGCCCAGGTGGTGCGGTACCTGGGTAGGGCGCTTCAGCGACTCGGAACCGACGTGACGGTGTGCTGTGGGTCGCTCGGGCCTCCGGGTGTGGCGTCTCACGCTGCGACGTTCTTCGACGGTCTGCCGGTCTACGCGTTGGACTTCAGCGAATCGGTCGCGTGGTTCGGGGACGGCCGAGATCCGATGGCGGCGCCGGTGCCGATCCACCCTTCGTTCGAGGACCGACCAGGAGTTCCCGACCGCGTGTTCGCTTCGATCGAGTCGGAGGCCTATGAGCGGCAGGTCGCGGCATGGCTGGCGCTGCTGAAGGAGGCGGGTGCACCAGACATCTATCACGCCCATCACCTGACCCACGTGAACGATGCCATCCGCGCCCTTGACGCTCGACCTGTCGTCGCGCACCTCCACGGCACCGAGCTCAAGATGCTCCACGACATCCGCCAGCGGGAGTCGGGCGGGTGGCCGTACGCGGAGGAGTGGGATCAGCGGCTCGTGGCCGCCGCGCATCGGGCCGATCGCGTCATCGTGATCTCGCCCGCCGATGAGCAGCTCGCGGTCGATCTTCTTGGGCTCGACCCTGGCCGGATCGAGATCGTGCCCAACGGTGTCGACACGACGGCCTTTGCTCCGGCCGACGCCTCCGCCGCGGACCGGCTGGCCCGATGGCGCCGGTGGCTGGTCGACGATCCGCAGGGATGGGACGAAAGTGGAGAGCCCGGCACGATCGCCTACACGAAGGAGGAGGTGCACCAGGCCTTCGTGGCGGCCGATACCGGCGACCTGCGTCCCGTGCTGCTCTTCGTCGGGCAATTCCTCGACTTCAAGCGCGTGCCGCTCCTCATCCGGGCCTATGCCCTGGTGCGCGAGGCCCTCGGTGCCGACGCCCCACCGCTGGTCATCTGGGGCGGCTATCCGGGGGAGTGGGAGGGCGAGCATCCCCACACCGTGGCGACCTCGATGGGCGTCGACGGTGTCTTCTTCGTTGGATGGCATGGACATGACGAACTGGCCATCGGGTTCAACTCTGCCGACGTGTTCGTGGCGCCCTCGGTCGGGGAGCCCTTCGGCCAGGTCTACCTGGAAGCCATGGCGTGCGGGTTGCCCGTGATCGCAACCAACTCGGGCGGTCCTCCATCGTTCGTGAACACCGATCCGGACCGACCGAACGGTTGGCTCGTCACGCCCGACGACGCCAGTGATCTTGCCACCGCCTTGATCGAAGCCGCCACCCAGACGAGATCACGCACGGAACGCGGACAGAACGCACGCCGCACGGTGGTGAAGCGGTTCGATTGGCTTCGGATCGCAGAGCAAGTCGAAGGCATCTACCACCGGGTTCTGACTCAGTGATCATCGGCGGCTGAGGCGCGCCTCCACGTTGAACCTGGTTCAGCGGTTCATGCGGTCGGGCGCGTCCTCGGTGGGAACCCGGATGAGCCGCGCGTCGTCGAAGGTGTGCGAGTCGCCGAGGCCCAGCAGCGTCAGCTCCTGCACGGCGCCGTCGGGCATGCGCGGATTGCCCACGGCGTTGGTGTCGATGCCCAGCGAGTGGCCATCGTGGTGGAAGGTCGGTCCGTCCCACTGGGGCGTGTGGCCGAAGACGACGCGATCGATGCCGGCAGCGTGGTAGGCCTCGAAGGCATCAGAGTCCCACGGGGTATCGAAGAAGCCCGAACGCACCCACAGGTGTTCGTCGGTGGTGATGCCGAGGTCGTCGAGTGCGTGCCCCGGCGCCAGCCCGCCGTGGACAAAGAGCACGTCGCGCCAACGCACGGCCTGCGGCAGTGAGCCCAGCCACTCGAAGAGCCACGGCGCACAGCGTCGGATGCCGGCCAGCAGCTCGGTGGCGTGCTCCGGATCGAAGTCACCGCAGCCGAAGGCGTCGACCGTCCCGCGGCCGCCGTAGTCGAGCCAGGTCTCAAGCCACTCGTGAGCGCCGTCAGCCGCCATCAGCGGCATGATCTCGTGGTTGCCGCGGGCCAGCACGACCGCCCCACCCGCCGCCGCAGCCTCCGACTGCAGACGTCGCAGCAGGGCCACCAGCCCATCGATATCGCCACCACGATCGAGGTAGTCGCCGCAACCCACCAGTGCGGTCTTCGCCGGCGCCACCCAGCGACCATCCCCGTCGATCAGCCCGGCTTGCTCGAGTGCCGTCACGAGGCCCGAGGTCACGCCGTGCGTGTCGCTGAAGGCCCAAACCGCCCAGTCGTGCGGCAGGTGGGGGAGGCGGGCGTCGAACATGGGCCCAGTATCGCCGCCTCCCGCGGCTCGCGGGCGGAAGCGCCAGAATGGAGCGGGCACGAGATCGTGGCCGCACACGGGGGAACTGAGCAATGACCGACCTGACCTCGGCGGAGGCGCTGCGGGAGGCGGCCCTGGCGCAGGCCGACGCCTACTACCTCGACGACGCTCACCCGTACGGGTGCGCCGAAACCACCTTCATGACGCTCAAGGGCGTCTACGGGCTTGACGACCCGGCGGACCCCGCAGCCGCCATCGCCCTCAATGGCGGCATCGGCTACAGCGGCGGGCCCTGCGGCGCGGTCACCGGCGCGGCCCTGGCCGTGGGCCTGCTGGCCGAGCGACGCATCGCGGACCACAAGAAGGCGAAGTTGGTCGCTCGCGAGCTGGTGCACGGCACGATGGAGGCCTTCAGCCGGGAGCACGGCGCCATCGACTGCCGCCAGCTCATCGGCTACGACCTGCGCGCTCCCGGAGAGCACGACGCCTTCATCGAGAGCGGTCTCTGGCGTGAGGCCTGCGCCGGTCAGATCAGGTTCGTAGTAGGACACCTCGCGGTGTTGGCCGACGATGAGGCCTGGGAGACGGCGGTAGACCGAGTCGAGGCGCGACCGGCAACCTGAACCCAGACACGGAAAGAGCCCTCCCGCCTACCAGCGGGAGGGCTCTGATCAGCCGTGTCACACGGCCATCTGTCGACTACCAGGTGCAGACACCATCGTCGTCGCACTCGGCTTCTGACTTGGCGATATCGAGGATCTCGAGGCCCTGATCGGGATCGAGAACCACGATGTCACCCTTGGTCCCGTCGTCATTGAACGGGGTGTACGACGGGGTCACCGCGTTGACGCCGGTAGGCGTGTACGTGGCGGGTCCTGTCGCGCCGTCATAGTTGATGGCCTTACCCTCGCGCAGGAGAGCCAGGCACTCCTCGTACAGGTAGCAGGCTTCGCCGTCGGCGTCGCCGACCGCATACATGGCCGGCACCCAGTCGGAAACGTTGTACGATTCTGCCTGCTCGATGGCCAGGGCCGTATGGACCAGGAGGTCATAGCCGGAAAACGCGTACGGAGTCGTCGCGTCGTACGGCGGACACTCGGCCACGCCCTCGGTGCAGCCTTCCTGCGCGTTCCACAGCTCCTCGTAGAACTGCCAGCCTGGCGAGTCGAAGTTGGGTGCAAAGGCAGCGAAGCCGATGGCTTCTTGCGTGGGGATGGGATCGGTTCCGAGTGAGCCGATGAACTCGGCCTCGCTCCAGCCGGTCTCACCGATCCAGTTGAGTGCGAGGCCGGCCTCCGCCGCTGCCTTGATCATGTTGGCGGATTCCACGGATCCCGCCTGCATGAGGACAGCGTCCGGTTCCAGGTCGAAGATCCTCTGGGCCTCGGCCCGATACGACGCCTGCTCCGGTGGAGCGTCGATACGGTCCAGCACGTTGAGGCCGAGGGCCTCGGCAGCCTTCTCCTCGGCGTTCGCCGCCAGCTGGAAGCCCTCCACCTCGGTGGCGAAGATCACGACGTCTTCAGCGCCGATCGAGTCGGCGTACAGTGCCCCGGCGACGCCGAGCATGTCGTCGACACCCTGGGCTCGGAAGAGCGGCTCTTCGACGCTCCCGCCGAGGTTGCCCGGGATGGCCCCGCCGTGGATGGTCGGCGCGAGCGGCGCGTCGTTCTCTGCCCACTGCTCGAGCATGTAGTCACGGTAGTTGCGGTACTGGTGAGCCATGCTCACGATGATCTCGGCACCGTGCTGCTCGATACACTTCCTGGCCGCCTGGCCCTCCATGTCATCTCCGATGTCCTCGGAGATGAGCGCCCATGGGCGTCCGAGCGGTGGGTCCACGTTGATGACCTCATCGATGACGAAGCGGACATCGTTCGTGAGGCTGGGTCCGTACGAGGCGAAGCTTCCGGTGTAGTAGGCGAGCTCGCAGACTTCGACCGGTTCAGCTTCATCCTGTGCCGCGACGCCTACGCTGAGCGACGTGGCGAGGAGGGTCGCCCCGGCGATCGACGCCGCGAAGCGACCTGCTTGCTTGCTCCTCAAGTTCATGAACGTTCTCCTCCTGCTGTGGCCTGGACCGAGGTCATGTGGGTATCAGATCCGATAGCCCTCCTTCAGCTGCTGTGTTGTCACTTCGGCGGCGTCCACTACCGCGGTGGATTCACCAAGATTGAGCACCATCACGCGATCGGCGACCTGCAAGGCCTTGGTCGCGTTCTGCTCGGCGAGAACGATAGCTACCCCCCGAAGCAGGTGCATCTCTCTGACCTTGCCCATGAAGAGGTCGACGTAGAGCGGCGACAGCCCGGCCGTCGGTTCGTCGAGGAGCAGGACCTTGGGGTCTTGCATCAGGGCTCGTCCGCAGGCGACCATCCGGGACTCCCCACCACTCAACGTGCCGGCCATCTGACCCTGCATGTCCTTGATCGCGGGGAACAGCTCGAACACCTCACCTAGCCGTTCCTCGTAGGGGCGAACGCCGATCATGCCGCCGACCCTCAGGTTCTCCGAGACGGTGAGGTCTGGGAAGACGCCTTGCTCCTGGGGTACGTAGGCGATGCCCCGGGCCGCGGTCTGGAAGGGGCGCAGATGAGAAACGTCCTCCTCCACGAAGCGGATGGTGCCGCCCATCAGCGGAAGCAGACGCGCCAGGGTGGCGAGGAGCGTGGTCTTGCCGGCACCGTTGGCGCCCAGCACAGCGAAGACCTCGCTGCCGACCGTGAAGTCCAGGCCCTTCAGGACCGTGACGCCGTGGTAGCCGCTCTTGAGTCCGCTGACCTCGATGATGCCAGGGGCCGGTGTCTCAGACATGCCCCTCTCCCAGGTACTTCTCGACGACCGTGCGGTGCTCACGGATGGTCTCTGGTTCACCGTCGAGGACCACCTTTCCCTCGGCCATGAAGTGAACCTTGTCACACAGGCTCCAGATGACGTTGAGATCGTGCTCGACGATGACCACGGTCGTGTCCTCGGAAGCGAGTCGTCTCATCTCGTCCATGACCTTCTCGGTCAGATCTTCGGGCAGGCCAGCGGTCGGTTCGTCCATGAGCAGGAAGCTGGGCTTGAGGAGCAGGCAGCGCACGATGTCGAGCAGCTTCTTCTCTCCCGCCGAGAGGGCGAAGGTGGTGGGGTCATCGAAGCCGAAGTAGTCGAGGTAGTGGCGCATCTCCTCCTCATGAGCCTCGAAGACGGTCTTCTCGGACAAGACCCGGTAGGGCTGCTCGTACCTGGATTCCGCGACCGACAGCAGCAGCGAATCCCAGATGGTCAGCTTCTCGAAGTCCATGATGACCTGGTTCGATTTCACCACACCGTGGTGTGCGATCTTCTGGGCCGGCAGCGATGAGAGCACGACGTCGCGGTCATCCGGCGTGTGGAGCGTGACCGTTCCCCTGTCCAGTGGCAGCGAGTGCATGACCATACGCATCAACGTGGTCTTGCCCGCGCCGTTGGGTCCGATGAGTCCTTCGATGGGCGTCTCGCCCAGCACCAGGTCCTCGACGTCGACGACGACACGGCCCGAGAAGGACTTGACCGCATCCTTCACGCGGATCCGAGGTCGCGTCACCTCAGGCTGGGTCACGGCTTCACTTGCCATGGAGCTTGCTCATGAGCTTGTCTCGCCGCATGTCGCCTAGGATGCCGAGCGGACGGAAGATCAGGATGACGATGAGCGCGGCTCCGAAGACGGCCTCCCGGAGGACCGGGATCGTCTGGGTGTACCACTCTCGAGGGAGCGGCAGATACGACTGGACCAGGATGTCGAAGAGGCCGACGGTCATAGCGACGCCCACCACGGCACCCCAGACGCGCGCGCTTCCGCCCAGCACGAGTCCGACCATCGCCGCCAGGGTCACGGTCACACCGATCTGCCCGACATCCAGGTACCGCAACTGCACGCCGGCCAGCGCGCCGAGCAGACCCATCCCAGCAGAGGTGACGGTGAAGAGTCCGAGCTTGGCGCGGTAGGTCGACTTGCCCAGGCTGCGCGCCAGTGGCTCGTTGCCGCCGATGCCGATGAGCAGTCGGCCGTAGGGTGAGCGATGGACCTGTCTAGCGAACAGGAAGATGCCGACGACGACAGCGGCGACAACGAGTAGCCAGACGAACTCGTCCTCCTTCACCTTGCCCACGTCGAAGGGGATCCGCAGTCCGCCCAAGCCGCGTGAGCCCCCGGTCCACTGGTCCTCCGTGGTGGCTAGGATCTGCACCGCGGCGGCGAAGCCGAGCGTGGTTACGAGCACGCCGTCGGTGTCCTGGTCAGAGATGAACCAGCCCACGACCAGGCCGGCGATACCGGTGACGACCGTGGCGATGGCAGTGCACACGAGGAACTGCCAGGGGTCGCCGAACGGCCAGTCGATCTGAACGTAGAGCACTCCGAACACGAACATGCCCAGGCCCCAGAAACCGACCACGCCGAAGTTGGCGATGCGCGTGAGGCCCAGCTGCAGGTGCAGCAGCAGCGCGAGGCCCGTGATCATCACGACCTGGAAGAGGCCGGTGATCAGGAAGGAGTCGAGCCAGTCAAGCATCGTGCTACACCTTCACCGCTTCAGCCAGCTTGTGACCCCGCAACTTGAGCAGGATGACGAAGCCAACGATCAGTACCAGATGCGAGTAGAGGATGTGGTCGAACGTGAGCGCCATAGCCGTGAGTGCGACTCCGGTGGCCAGTCCCACGGCGATGACGCCGCCCAGCCCCCACGCTCCGCCAACAAGGACCACGAGCAGGATGAACAGGAACTGCTGCCAGCCGAGCAGCGGGGCCACCGAAGAGCTGACCCCATAGAACGTACCCGCCAGGCCGCCGGCTGCCCCGGCCACGAACCAGATCATCATCGTCACGGCCAACGGCCGGATGCCGCTCACTTGAGCGAGGTTCTCATCGGCGGCCAGGGCGCGGGCCTGGAGCCCGAACCTGGTCCGGCGGATGAAGAGGTAGAGCAGCAGTGCCAGGACGATGACGGTCACGAGCGCCACCAGCCTGAACGAGGAGATCCCTACGTCGAAGATGTAGATCGTCTCCGCGGGCGGGAGGTCGAAGAACCGACGCGGGTAGCCGAAGATGAACTGCAGCCCGTGTCGCAGGAAGATCGAAAGGCCGAAGGAGATGATGATCATCTCGAGCACGCCGACACCGCGCTGTTTGGCCGGGCGGAAGATCAACAGGTACGTACCGACCGAGAGAACCCCGCTCAGGATGGCTGTCGGGATGAGGACCGCGAAGAAGTCCAGCTCGAAGGTCGTGTTCAGCCACATGCCGAAGTAGGCACCGAGCGTGATCGTTTCCGAATAGGCCACGTTGATGAGCCCGGTGAGGCGGTAGATGAGGGCGAAACCGATCGCCGCCAGCACCAGGGGCGCGTGCTCGGTGAGGCCGATGACCACCGACTGCGCGATGAAGTCCATCAGCCGTTGAGCCGGATCCGCCGGTCAGCGGTCCGGGGCCTCGTCGCTCCGCGGGGACTGGTTTCGGTCATCCGATCCTCGACCCTACTCGCAGCTCGTTACCGGGCCATCGCTGGCCATCAGCTTCTGTACCCGCTGGGCCACACGCTCGGCCGACAGACAATACATGTCCAGCAGCTCCTCATCGGTGGCAGACTCGGTGTAGTGGTCCTGCAGGCCGATGCGATCGACGCGCGTGGGGCGGTGCTCGCTGAGCGTCTCGGCCACCGCGCCACCGAGGCCACCGATGACGGTGTGCTCCTCGATGGTCACGACGCGGCCGGTCTTCTCCGCGGCCTCGATGACGCCGGCCACGTCGATCGGCTTGATCGTGGGCATGTGCACCACGTGCGCCTCGATGCCGGCAGCCGCGAGGATGTCGGCGGCGTCCACCACGCGGGGCGTCTGGGTGCCGGTGCTGATGAGCGTGATGTCGCGGCCCTCGCGCACGGTCTTGACGCGACCGAACTGGAACTTGTGTCCGGGCTCGAAGAGCACCTGGGTGGTGTCGCGCACGAGCCGGATGAAGACCGGGCCGTCGTACTCGACCGACCAGGCCAGGACCTCTCGGGTCTCGACCTCATCCGCAGGCGAGATGACGACCATGCCGGGCATGGCCCGCGCGATGGAGATGTCATCGACGATCTGGTGGGTCTTGCCCGCCTTGCCCGTGAAGAGGCCGCAGTAGCCGGCGGTGATCTTGACGTTCGCGCCGGTCTGCGCGATGAGCACCCGGATCTGGTCCAGCGGGCGGTGCAGGGCGAAGGCCACGAAGGTGCTGATGAAGGGCATCAGGCCGACCTTGGCCATGCCCGCGGCGACGCCCAGCATGTTCTGCTCGGCGATGCCCATCTGGTAGTAGCGCTCGGGGTAGGCGTCCTCGAAGAGCTTGGCCTGGGTGGAGCTGCCGAGGTCACCGTCGAGCATCACGATGCGGTCGTCCCTGCCCGCGAGCTCGGTCACGGTCTCGCCGAAGACGAGGCGTAGCTGCTTGCCCATCGGCAACGTCATGCCGCACCCCCATCGTTCTCGCCCAGGTCGCGCATGGCGATGGCGAACTCTTCCTCGGTGGGCACGCCCATGTGCCACTTGTAGTCGCCGGCCATGAAGCTGACGCCGTAACCCTTGAGCGTGTTGGCGATGACGGCCGTGGGCCGCCCGGTCGGCTGCGAGGCCAACTCGAGCACGCGCACCACGTCAGTCATGTCGTTGCCGTTCATCTCGAGCACGCGCCAGCCGAAGGCCTTGAAGCGGGCCACGAGGTCACCCGGTTCCTCCGGTGGCAGGCGGTCGCTCGCGGAGTCGCCACGCCAGCCGAATTGCTGGAACCTGTTGTGGTCGACGATGCCGATGAGGTTGTCGGCCCCGAACCGGGGTGCCACGTGGGCGGCCTCCCAGATCTGGCCCTCCTGCACCTCGCCATCGCCCATGAGCACGTACGTGCGGAAGTCTTGGCCCAGGTGCCTGGCAGCGAGCGCCATGCCCAGGCCGGCGCTCAAGCCCATGCCCAACGATCCGGTGGAGATGTCGATGCCGGGCAGCTTGTTCATGTCAGGATGACCCTGGAGTCGGGCGCCCTTCACGTTGAAGGTGTACATCTCCTCGAGCTCGAAGTAGCCCGCGAGGGCCATGGCCCCGTACTGGCCCAGGGCGGAGTGGCCCTTCGAGAGGATGAAACGATCGCGATCGGGCCAATCGGGCTCATCGGGACGGATGCGCATGATGCGGCCGTACAGGGCCGCGAGGATATCGGCCGCGGAGAGGGGGCCACCGACATGTCCGACCTTGCGGTCGGTGACGGTGCGGATGACCGCGACGCGGATGCGCCGGGCCATGTCGCTGAGCCGCGCGATCTCCTCGGCCGTGGCGGGTGCGGGCGCGGGGTCGGTGGTCATTCGGGCCGCTTGCCTTTCTCGTAGGAGCCAGGGACGACGGGCGGGCTGAAGAAGCAGGCGATCTCGAGCGGCTCGGGGCCATCGGACTCGGTCGCGTGCGGGGTGCCGGGGCTGACCCATACGACCGAACCGGGCTCGAGCTCTCCGACGCCGTCGGGGGTGATGATGCGGCCGCGACCCGCGACGCAGTAGATCGTCTCCTCCTGGGTGTCGTGGACGTGGCCCTCGGGCGCAGACCCCGCGGGGAAGATCGAGACCCCGAAGCTGATGCGCTCGGTGGGGATGTTGTCGGGCCCGAGATACGTATGCCAGTCACGTCCGGGCAGGGGATAGACCTCCGCCTCCTGGCGGGATACCCGCTTCATCATCAGGTCCACCTCTTCATGCATCCCATCGGCGCCTGCGTTCGAGCGCCGTTCCCTCCGCCCGTCTGACGGTGCGGATCATCACAATCGATTATCGAGGATACGCGTTTCAGGCTAGCCAATGTCAAGCGGCCCCGCAACAGGGGCCATCCGGCCTATGCACACAACCGCCTATCAACCCTCCGCCGATCGGTCCACCGGCAAGGCGAGGGCCGGGTCGCCGGGCTCGTCCGTCTTCCTCGGGCGTTCCCAGCCACCCGTCCTTGACTGTCATGCAGCGAGGCGCGTACAGTCATCGGTAATCGATTATCTATGAGTCGGGCCGCCAAGCGACCCGATGCAGGGGTGGAGGTTGCCGCTGATCCAAGTGCCCTTGAGTTGATGTCCCGACCCACGAGGTCGGGATTGATGGATCTGATGGCTCGGAGGGAGCCGAAGTCACGGACCGGCCGTGGAGGACGGCTGGCACACCGCATGGAGGCGAACGACACATGGGACTCTTGAACGACGAGGTCCTCGGACAGCAGCTCGGAGATGACTCGTTCCCGATCGAGTGGGCATCCGAAGACGAGAAGCGCCTGTTCTGGGTCTACGACGACCTGCACTGCCCCAAGCCTTTGAGCCCGATGTACGAAGACATCGGCGGCTGGTGGCTCTCCTGTGATCACATGTTCCGCCGCTTCGGCACGCCGTTCGCGACAGACTGGATCTACAAGAACATCAACGGCTACCTTTACACGACTGCCATCCCAGCCGAGGCCGGCCTGAAGTTCGAGACCCAGGAGTACAACTACCGCACGAATCCGATCGTGCCGGAGATGGGTGACGCGGACTACGCCGAGAAGATCGGCGGATACCTCAACGCCACGCTCGGCGTCTACGGCCAGAACTTCGCCGGCTGGTGGGAGACCCGCTTCGTGCCGGAGATGCAGCGGAACTTCGACTACATCGAGATGATGCTCGACCAGAAGGACGAGCTCAGCCTGGCGGATCTGGCGGTCCTCCTCGAGGACGCCATCGATATGCACGATCGCCATTGGAAGATCCACTGGATGCTCAACTTCGCGCAGCTGAGCGCGACGCTGAACCTCCGTGCGGTGATGGAAGAGACCCACGGCCAGGCCGACGAGGTCCTCCTGGGCCGGCTGCAGAACAGCGCGAGCGACCGAAACTGGGACAAGATCCGCGCCCTCTGGGAGATGAAGGAAGAGATCAAGGGCGACGCTGAGCTGGCCCAGCTCTTCAGTGCCGAGACCGCCATCGAGATCCGACCGGCGCTCGAGGCCAGCCCCCGCGGGCAGCGCTTCATCGACGAGCGTATCGTGCCCTACCAGAAGGAGTTCGGCTGGCACGCTGTCTGGAGCCACGAGTTCGTGTTCCCCACCTTCCGTGAGGACATGACCCCCATCATCCAGCTCGTCCGCGACCAGTACGGCGAGGACTACGACTTCCAGAAGGCCATCGGCGACCTCAAGGCGGATATCGATGCCGCTGCGGTCGAGATCCTCGAGGGCCTTGAGGGCGAGGCGCTCGAGAAGATGCGCGCGGCCAACGAGATCAACCTCAAGATGGCACCGCTCACCCCGGACCACCACTTCTACATCGACCAGGGTGCCAACGCGCACGTGCGCCTCGTGCTCGTGGCCATCGGCGAGAAGCTCGTCGAGATGGGGGCGCTGGACAAGGCCGACGACGTGGTCATGTTCCGCTACAACCAGCTTCGTGCCTTCATCGGCGATCCCGACAGCATGGATGGCAAGGCCATCGCCGCCGCCGCTCGGGAGAAGTGGCATGCCGCCGAGAAGGTGCAGCCGCTCGATTGGGTCGGTACGGCCACCGAGACCCAGCTCGCCTTCCCGTACCTCAACCTCTGGGGCTTCCCGGACAAGTTCCATCGCTCCCAGGAAAAGGTCGCGGGGCAGGTCTCGGGCATCGCCGGATCGCCTGGTGTGGTCGAGGGCATCGCTCGGGTCGTCGACTCCGAGGCCGAGTTCGACAGCCTGCAGGTGGGCGAGATCCTCGTCTGCCAGATGACCAACCCGGCCTGGCAGGTGCTCTACGGCAAGATCATCGCCGTGGTCACCGATGCCGGCGGTACCGTCTCGCACCCGGCGGTCCTCGCCCGCGAGTACGGCATCCCGGCGGTGGTGGGTACCTCCAGCGGCACCCGCGACATCAAGACCGGTGATCGCATCCGCGTCGACGGCAACGGCGGCGTGGTCACGATCCTCTAGCGATCGGGGAAGCAGCCATCATGACGGACGAAGCGGGAATCACTCGTAGCGTCCTCAGCGAGCAGGTCAAGGGTCGCCTCCTACAGGCGATCCTTGACGGCCGCTACCCGCCCGGAGCCCGGATCGTGGAGACACGCGTGGCCAAGGAGTTCGGCACCAGCCAGGCTCCGGTGCGCGAGGCGCTGCGCGATCTCGAAGCGCTGGGCGTGGTCGAGACCGCGCCGTTCAAGGGTGCCCGGGTACGGCGGCCCTCCATCGAGGAACTGCTCGAAGCCTTCGAGGTGCGCGCCATCCTCGAGGGCCACGGCGCCGTCCTGGCCATGGAGAACCTGAACGGCGACGACCTTGGCCGGTTGGCCGAGCTGACCGAGGAGATGCATGCGGCCGCGGAGGATAGCGATCCCTATCGCGAAGCCACTGCGGACACCCAGTTCCACCGCATCATCATGCACCACTCCGGGAACGCCACCCTGGAACGCGTCTGGTCCACGCTCGAGCCGTTCCTGCGGACCTACATCACGATCGTCTCGCCGGGGGTGGACCGCCGGGCGGTCGCCGACCGGCATCTGCCCATCATCGAAGCCTTGCGCCGGCAGAACCCGGACCTCATCGAGGAGGCCTTCCGGGTCCACTTCGAGGAGGCGGCCATGGCCCTGGCTGAGGTATGGCCCCATCACGAGGGCGGCACCGATGCCGCCGACAAGCCGCGGCCGGATGAGATGCCGGCCATCGCCATCTAGCCCCCACAACCGAAAGGACAACATGCCAGAGCTCGTACTCAGCCAGGAGATGTCGGCCGGTCCGGCGCGCCTTCGGGTCGACGTCCTTGGCGGCCCGGCCCGCGATTCCATCGTCAGCGACATGGACTTCCTCAACTACCGCCTCGCGGCGGTGACGATGGAGGACGCGGTCACGGTCGCACAGCCCGACGTCATCTGGGACGTCGAAGCCGATGTCGACATCAGCTACGACGGCCACGCCATGAAGCTCTCGGGCGAGTGGTCCGCCGGCGCCATCCAGAAGGTGCTCGTGACCATGCTGGCGCTGCGCATGGAGGCCGTAGGCCTGCACCCGTCGCACTCGTCCGCGGTGCGCTACCAGGACCAGTCGATCCTCTTCCTCGGCGGTGAGTCCAACCACGGCAAGTCGATGGGCCAGATCGAGGCCTGTCGTCGTGGGGGCTTGCTCATCAGCACCGAGACCACGGTCATCGACGAGGACATCAAGGCGGTCATGGGCTCCAAGTCCGTGTTCCTGCGTGAGAAGCGGGCCAAGGGCACCGAGCGTGCCGACAAGGCCGCACCGACACAGGGCGTGAACAAGTTCTGGGGCGACATGCCCACGTGGGAGGAGTACCCCGACGTCAGCGAGATCGACGTGGTCGTGCTGCCGGCCATCGATGGCAACTTCGACCCCAGCACCAAGAAGCTGGGCGACTTCGAGTCCCAGTTCCAGGCGCTGCACTCGCTGCAGAACTACTTCCTCACCAACGAGCTGCTGGCGCCGGGCTTCCCGATGCCGCTGACCGACACCGAGGCCCTGCGCAAGGCCCGAGCCGAGTTCTGCCTCAAGTTCGGTGACCGACCCTTCTACTTCGTCCGCGCAGCCACCCCGCAGGTGCTGATGGATGAGGTCGACAAGATCCTCTAGGCCGAACGGAGAGAGGGGACGATGCGCAGGTTCGCCTATGAGCGACCCCGGTCGCTGGCCGAGGCCACGAGCCTCCTCGTGGAGGCGGGCGACGGTGCCCGCGTCCTGGCTGGTGGGACGGACCTCGTGGTGGGCCTGCGTGACGACTCCATCCGGCCCGAGGTCGTGGTCGATCTCAAGTGGGTCGAGGAGTTCAGCGCTGAGACCATCGTCCTTCGCGACGGGCTCTTCACCTTCAACGCGCTCGCCACCATGACCCAGATCGAGCACGACGTGCGCGTGCTCGGTCAGCTGTCTGCGTTGGCCGAGGCTGCCCGCGTGGTGGGCTCGGTGCAGATCCGCAACCGAGCCACGCTCGCGGGCAACATCTGCAACGGCTCGCCCGCGGCTGACACGGCCCCGCCACAGCTGCTCTATGGCGCGGTCGTCGTCATCGCCGGACCCGACGGCGAACGTCGCCAGTCGGTCCACGAGTTCATGCTCGGTGCCCGACGGCCGGGACCCGACAGACGCAAGGTCGACCTGCGTATGGGCGAGTTGGTGACGGCCATCGAGATCCCGATTCCGGCGGCCGACTTCAGCGCGGCCTACACTCGCCTCGTCCGGCGCAAGGGCACCGACCTCGCCTCGATCACCATGGGTGTCTCGGTCGACGGTGCGGGCGTGACCCAAGTGGCCTACGGCAGCGTCGGACCACGTCCATTCCTGACGTCTGACGACAGCGGCGTCCTGGCCGACCCGGCCGCGGATCCTGCCGCACGGGCGGCCATCCTCGACGAGCTGCTGAGCCAGGCCGTGCCCTCGCCGCGCTCGATCCGGGCAGGCCCCGAGTATCGACTGGCGATGTTGCCTGTCCTGGCCATGCGCGCGCTCGATGCCGCGCTCGAACGACGATCCCGGAGTGCCGCCTGATGGCCGAGCGACGCAAGATCAGCCTCGAGATCAACCGACGCGCGCGCGAACTCGACGTCGCCGTGCACCATACCCTCTTGGAGGTCCTGCGCGACGAGGTCGACCTCACCGGCACCAAGGAGTGTTGCGTGGTCGGCGAATGCGGCGCCTGCACCGTGCTGGTCGACGGGCAGTCGGTCAACTCCTGCCTGATGCTGGCGGTGGAGGCCGACGGCGCGCAGGTGCTGACCGTCGAGGGACTCGCGATCGACGGCGAGCTCGACCCGCTGCAGGAGGCCTTCCTCGACCAGAGCGCGGCCCAATGCGGCTTCTGCATCCCGGGCCAGCTGATGTCGGCCAGCGCCCTGCTCGACAAGATCGAGGACCCGTCCGACGAGCAGATCCAGGAGGCGCTGGCGGGCAACCTCTGCCGTTGTGCGGGCTACGAGCAGATCTTCAAGGCCGTTCAGCAGGCCGCGCGAGTCAGGCGTGGCACGGCAGAGGAGCCGAGGGCATGAGCGCCGAGCGCAAGATCGGCGTCTCGCCGCACCGGGTCGGCGGCTACGAACGCGTCACCGGCGCCCAGGAGTACCTCGCGGACATCCCCTTCGAGGATGTCCTCTACGCCAAGCTTGTGACCATCCCGTGCGGGCGTGCGCGCCTCAACGACATCGACACCAGCGCCGCGGAGGCCATCCCCGGTGTGCGGCTGGTGATGACCGCTGCCGGTCTGCCCCAGCCGGTGCCTCGCTTCGGGCCGCAGTACCAGGATCGCCCGGTGCTGGCGGTGGGCGAGACGAAGTTCCACGGGGAGCCTGTCGCTGCCGTCGCAGCCGACACCAAGGACGCGGCCGAGGAGGCTGCCCGACTCGTGGCGGTGGACTACGACGAGCTGCCGGGCGTGTATACGGTGGGCCAGGCGCTGGCCGACGATGCCCCGTTGGTGCGCGAGCCGGAGTTGCGCCCCGAGGACGACCCACATCGTGAGAGCAACGTGCTCACGACGCACGCGTTCGGTTGGGGCGACGTGGACGCGGCAGAGGCCGCCCTCGTCATCGATGAGACCTACTCCTTCCCCATGATCACCCACTTCGCCATCGAGCCGCACGGCTTTGCGGCCGCGCCGGTCGAGGACGGTATCGCGATCTGGTCGACGATCCAGCACCCATACCTGCTCCAGAAGCTGATGGCCCGAGTGCTGGACCTGCCGCTGGCCAAGGTGCGTGTCTACGCGCCCGATCCCGGTGGTGGCTTCGGCGGCAAGCAGAACATCAAGCTCGAGCCGCTGGTGGCCTTCATGGCGCTCGAGACCGGCCGCCCGGTGCGACTGGTGCTGACGCTGGACGAGTCATTCCAGGCCAACCGGCGCACCTCCGCCCAGATCCGCGTGCGCAGTGGCTTCACGACTGACGGCGCGCTCGTCTTCGAGGACATCATCAGCGACTACCTGCTCGGCGCCTATGCAGACATCGCGGACCGTGTCGTGTCGAAGAGTCAGTACGCTGGAGCCGGCCCGTACAAGATCCCCAGCGTGCGCATCGCCGCGCGTTCGATCCTCTCGAACACCACTCCGGCCATGGCCTTCCGTGGCTTCGGGACGCCGCAGGTCAACTGGGCGGTGGAGTCGAACATCGACGCTGCCGCCCGCGTGCTCGGCATCGACCGTGCCGAGATCCGACTGCGCAACCTGGCCACTCGTGGCGAGGAGATCATCCCCGGCGACACCCCCGCGGACGGGCTCTGGCACGAGACCGTCGAGGAGGCCATGGACATGATCGGTTGGGACGAGCCACTGCCCGCAGGCCATGGCCGCGGACTGGCGGTGGGCCTCAAGTCCAGTGCCACCACCGGGTCTCTCCTACTCCATCGTGCGGCTGCTCGCGGATGGCAGCGTGCTGGTCTTCGCCGGCACCAGCGATATGGGTCAGGGAGCGCGCACGATCTTCGCCCAGATCGCGGCCAACGAGATGGGCGTGCCCATCGACCTGGTCACCGTGGTCATGGGCGACACCGCGGTCGTGCCCTATGACCAGCAGACATCGGCCAGCCGGTCGACCGTCTTCATGGGCAACGCCATCATGCGTGCCTGTCGCGACATCCAGGCCCAGGTGGCGAAGATGGCGGCGGCGGCCGAGAGCGTCCCGGAGAGCCAGATCGTCGTGGGCGAGGGCGTGGTGAACCTGCCCGATCGTGACGTCTCGATCATCGACATCGTCGAGGCCGGACTGGGCAAGCTCGGCGGCGAGCTCATCGGCACGGGCATGTACCGCAAGGAGGTCCAGCCGGACCATCCTCTCGGCGGCAGCCCCGCGTTCTACGAGTTCAACTGCACGGCCGTGGAGGTCTCCGTGGACCAGGAGACCGGCCACATCACCATCCACGACCACGTCATCGTGGGTGACACCGGCAAGTCGCTCAACCCGCAGCAGGTCGCTGGGCAGGACGAAGGCGCAGCCATCATGGGCCTGGGGCACACGCTGATGGAACACATGATCCTGGCCGACAACGGCGTCATCCGGAACCTCGGTGCCATCGACTACCGCATCCCCACGTCCATGGACCTGCCCTTGCACATGGAGAGCGCGGCCATCGAGAACGAGGACGGACCCGGTCCCTACGGCAGCAAGGGCGTGAGCGAGGGCGGCCTGCTCTCGGTCCAGTCCGCGGTGGGATCAGCGGTGGCAGAGGCTACCGGCGTGGTCATCCGCGATCTGCCCCTGACGCCCGAACACGTGTGGCGTTGCCTGCGGGACGCGCGCGCCGACGATCAAGCCAACGACTAGGGAGAGGACGAGGAGGACACCATGGTGAGGCCAGAGGAGATGCCCAAGCCGGGCGAGGTCGGACCGATCAAGGACATGCCCGCAGAGCAGGTGGTCAAGGCCGCCTCCATGATCAAGCAGGGCAAGATGATCTCGCTCGCGGCAGCACGCTTCAACGGCATGCCGCTGTTTCCCGGCCACCCGCCGTTCCAGGTCATCAACGCCGTCAGCCCGCGCGGCATCGTGGCCGACGGTCGCCAGCCGTGGGGTCCAGTCAACGACGCCAACCTTGGCTACATGGCCGAGTACCTCATGTGCACCTCTCACTCTGGCGCGCACATCGACGGCCTCGCACACATGACCATCGGCGAGGACATGCACTGGTATGGCGGCGGCCGCGCGGACAAGCATCTCGGCGACCATGGCCCGGTCTTCGGTGACGCGGCCAAGATGCCCCCGTTCTTCACCCGCGGGGTCTTCCTCGACGTGCCCACCTATCGCGGTGTGCCGCATCTCCAGACCGGCGAGCCCGTCGACGCCGCAGAACTGGAGGACATCGCCAAGGCCCAGGGTGTCGAGGTCCGACCGTGGGATGTGGTCGTCATCCGCACCGGCTACATGAGCCTGTGGCCCGACTACGACGCGATGATGGCCAACAAGACGGCCGGTCCCGACATCAGCGCCGCCGACTGGCTGCTGAAGAAGGGCGTCGTCGCGACCGGCACCGACACCGAGACCTACGAGGTCCAGCCCGCCCCCGACCCGGGCCCCGAAGGCAATCCCCAGCCGGTGCACAAACATCTGCTCATCGACAACGGCATCTACCTCATGGAGAGCCTCGACCTGGAGGAGCTGTCCAGGGAGAAGCTCTACGAGTTCGCGTTCATCGCGCTGCCCCTGAAGATCCGTGGCACGACCGCCTCGATGGTCGACCCCGTCGCCGCTATCTGATCTGACCCGACGCACCCTGTCCGAAACGCCCTCGCCCGCCCGTTCCCGAAAGGAGCCATCCCAAGTGACCGACACCATGCAGGCCCTCGTCGTCCTCGAGCCC
Source organism: uncultured Chloroflexia bacterium (assembly GCA_963752475.1). Lineage (GTDB taxonomy): Bacteria > Chloroflexota > Limnocylindria > Limnocylindrales > CSP1-4 > JAFMJV01. The sequence goes on from CAVVYR010000006.1 coordinate 799,477, forward strand.
GAGCGGTTCGAGATCCAGGAGGTGCCGGTGCCTGCGCCCGGGCCGATGGAGGTCCTCTGCCGGGTCAAGGCCGTGTCCATCTGCGGCACCGACTCGCACCTCATCGCGGGTGACTACCCGGGCTTCTGGCCGCCCGCGTTCCCGATCATCCCCGGCCACGAGTGGTCCGGCGAGATCGTCGAGCTCGGTCCCGGTGCCGAGAAGGCCGGCTGGAAGGTCGGCGACCGCGTCGCGGGCACCAGCCACGATGCCTGCGGCGTCTGCCAGCAGTGCGTCGAGGGGCGCTACAACCTCTGCGAGAACTACGGCGTGATGGACCTCCATCGCCAGTACGGCCACAACTACCAGGGTGCCGATGCCGAGTACGTGGTCCATGGCGTCAAGTGCATCTTCCCGCTGCCCGAGAGCGTGAGCTGGGAGGAGGGCGCCGTCATCGACCCCGCGTCGATCGCTCTGCACGTGGCGAACCGGGCCCAGATCCAGCCGGGGGACAACGTCGGCATCATGGGTGGTGGCGCCATCGGTCTGCTCGGAGGGGAGGCGGCCAAGATCCGCGGCGCTGGCCGTGTCATCGTCGTGGAGCCGTTGGCGCAGCGTCGCCAGAAGGCACTCGACATGGGCTTCGAGGTCATCGACTCCTCCGCCGGCGACGCCGGCGCCACGCTGCGCGAGATGACCGGCGGCCTGGGCGTCGACAGGATCATCGAGGCGGCCGGCGTGCCCATCACCGTGCAGTGGTCGCTGGCAGCCCTGCGCAAGGGTGGCCGTATCGCCGCTGTCGGTATCCCCAACAAGGGTGTCGAGATCGACATGCGGGAGCTCGTGCTCTATGAGTTGGAGATCGCCGGCTCACGCGCGTCCGCAGGGGAGATGCGTCGCGTGATGCCGCACGTGGCGGACGGTCGCATGCGCCTCTCGCAGGTCATGACCCACGAGTTCAGCCTGTCTGACTACGCCGACGCGCTGACCACCTTCCGAGATCCCGACTCGGGCGCCATCAAGATCATCATCAAGCCATAGCGAAAGGCGTGTTCGTGCAGAGCCTCCCCCCAACGCTGCCGAAGCCGACCGACCAGACAGCCGCAGACGCGCGGGCGCCTGCATGACCGACACCATGCAGGCCCTCGTCGTCCTCGAGCCCGAGCGGTTCGAGATCCAGGAGGTGCCGGTGCCTGCGCCCGGGCCGATGGAGGTCCTCTGCCGGGTCAAGGCCGTGTCCATCTGCGGCACCGACTCGCACCTCATCGCGGGTGACTACCCGGGCTTCTGGCCGCCCGCGTTCCCGATCATCCCCGGCCACGAGTGGTCCGGCGAGATCGTCGAGCTCGGTCCCGGTGCCGAGAAGGCCGGCTGGAAGGTCGGCGACCGCGTCGCGGGCACCAGCCACGATGCCTGCGGCGTCTGCCAGCAGTGCGTCGAGGGGCGCTACAACCTCTGCGAGAACTACGGCGTGATGGACCTCCATCGCCAGTACGGCCACAACTACCAGGGTGCCGATGCCGAGTACGTGGTCCATGGCGTCAAGTGCATCTTCCCGCTGCCCGAGAGCGTGAGCTGGGAGGAGGGCGCCGTCATCGACCCCGCGTCGATCGCCCTGCATTGCGCCCGGCGTGGTCGCATCAAGCCCGGAGACGATGTCGTGATCATGGGTGCGGGTCCGGTGGGCCTGCTCGCGGGCGATGCCGCGATGGCCATGGGCGCCGGCCACGTCATCGTCATCGGCCGCGGGCCGCGGCTGGAGAAGGCCCGCGCGATGGGCTTCTTCGGTGTGGACTCGACCGCGGTCGACGTGGTGACGGCCATCCGCGATCAGACCGACGGCCGGGGCGCAGACGTCGTCCTCGAGGCTGCGGGGACACCCACGACGCTGACCTGGTCGCTGGCGGCCCTGCGCAAGGGTGGCCGCATCGCCGCGGTCGGCATCCCCAGCGAAGGCGTCAGCATCGACATGCGCGAGCTCGTGCTCTACGAGCTGGAGATCGCAGGCTCACGCGCGTCGCGGGGAGAGATGCGGCGGGTGATGCCGCTCATTTCCGACGGTCGGATGCGTCTGGCCGAGATCATGACCCACGAGTTCCGGCTGGCCGACTTCGCTGACGCGCTGGCCGCATTCAGGGATCGCTCCAGCGGGGCGATCAAGATCACCATCAAGCCGTGAGGGGAGCACTGCGGACCGATGACCTGGGCCTATTCCTTCGATCATGACCACGGGCTGGCGCAGCCCGAGCTGACGGCGCTCGTCGGCGGCAAGGGCGCCAACCTCGCCATCATGACCCAGCAGCTTGGTCTGCCGGTCCCGCCTGGCTTCACCATCACCACGTTCGCCTGCAAGGTGTACCTCGATGCGGGCTGGCCGGAGGACCTCGACGGCGAGCTGCGCGAGCAGATCGGGCGCATCGAGAAGGCCGTTGGACGACACTTCGGTGACGCCGCCGACCCGTTGCTCGTGAGCGTCCGCTCGGGCGCGCCCGTGTCGATGCCAGGCATGCTCGACACCATCCTCAACCTGGGCCTCAATGCCGAGACCGAACGGGGCCTCGCGGCCGCCGGCGATGCGGAGTTCGCGGCTGGCTGCCGTACGCGACTCGACACGATGTACAAGTGACATCGTGGGTGTGGACGAGGTCCCGGCCGACCCCTGGCAGCAGCTGCGTGGCGCGGTGGAGGCCGTCTTCCGCTCGTGGAACAGCGACCGGGCCATCAGCTACCGGGAGAAGGAAGGCATCTCCGGGGAGCTGGGCACTGCGGTGAACGTGCAGGCCATGGTCTTCGGCAACCGAGGGGTCGACTCGGGCACGGGCGTGCTCTTCACGCGCAACCCGGCCACTGGCGAGAACACGCTGTATGGCGACGTGCTCTTCGGTGCGCAGGGTGAGGATGTCGTCGCCGGCACGCACGCGACCGAGCCCATCTCCGTGCTCGACGAGACCCTGCCGGCGGTCGGGGCTGAGCTGCGCCGCTACGCGGACATGCTCGAGCGACACAACCGCGACATCTGCGACATCGAGTTCACCATCGAGGACGGACGCCTGTGGATGCTCCAGAACCGCATCGGCAAGCGCACGGCACAGGCGGCCGTGCGAGCGGCGGCCGAGATGGCGCAGGACGAGGACTTCCCGCTGACCCGAACAGAGGCCGTAAGGAGAGTCGCGCGCATCCTTGCTGACCCGCCGACCATCGCCTCCGAGACGTCCGCTGATGTGGACGTGGTGGCCACCGGGCTGGGTGCCTCACCCGGCTTGGTCTCCGGTGCGATCGCCACGTCGCCTGAGAAGGCCGTCGCCATGGCCGACAGCGGGAGCGATGTGCTGCTGGTTCGCTCGGAGACCTCGCCCGACGACGTGCATGGCATGGCCAAGTCGGTCGGCATCCTGACCTCGACCGGTGGGCTGGCCTCGCATGCGGCGGTCGTCGCGCGTGGCTGGGACATCCCCGCGGTGGTCGGTGCCTCGGACGTAGTGGTGGGAGCCGGAGCGATCATCATCGCGGGCCGGACGTTCGCCGAGGGCGACGTCCTCTCGATCGACGGCAGCAGCGGCGAGATCTATGGTGGCGCCGTGACGACTGTCACGACCGTGGTGCCGGAGGCGGCCACGTTGCTCGGTTGGGCCAAGGAGCTCGGCATCGAGATCGGTGGTTCGAAGGAAGCTGTCGGTGAGGGCGCGGGCCCTGAGACCGGGGATGCCGTGCCACTCGACTTCGTCGTGCGTACGCTGGCCATCAAGGGCTACGCCATGGGCGACATGCTCGCGCTTGCGCTCGGCGTGGACTCCGACGAAGCTGCGGCGATGGTCGAGCGGCTGGCCGCGGATGGCATCGCCAAGGACTCGGGCGGCATGTTCAGCCTGACCGACGACGGCAAGGCATTGGGTGCCGAGATGATCGCCGCCGACAGCGAGGCCTGGGGTGTCGCGAACGCCACCGCGGCCCTGGATGCGTTCATCGCGCTCGACCACAAGATGAAGGACATCGTCACCGCCTGGCAGATGAAGGAGGTCGAGGGCGAGCAGGTCCTCAACGACCACGCCGACGCCGAGTACGACGCTGCGGTGCTCAAGCGCCTGGCCGACCTTCACCTCGAGACCACCGCCTGGATCGCGCCGCTGATCGCCGGGTTGCCGCGCCTGGCCTCGTACGGTAGGCGTCTCGACGCGGCCGCCGAGAGGGCCGCGACGGGCGACGGCATGTACATCGCGAGCCCACGTGTCGACAGCTACCACGGCGTCTGGTTCGAGCTCCATGAGGACCTCATCAGGCTGAGTGGCAAGACCCGCGAGGAGGAGGTCGCAGCGGGCCGCGCGTAGGACCCATCACGCGATAGGCTTGCTTGATCATGACCACGCGATCCAACGTCACCGTCCCGACCCTCGGGGCCGCCCGGTTCGACTCACCGCTTGCGGCCAAGGGCCGCAGCTTCTCCGATCCCCGACTTCGGGTGCGCTACCAGGCGCGCGTCAGTGACGAGACCCCCATCGGGGAGGACTTGCTCCTGGAGAAGGCCGGTCCACGGCAACGCATCTTCTTCGAGCCAGCCGGCACCAGCGCCGCCTTCGTCACCTGCGGAGGCCTCGCGCCAGGGCTCAACAACACCATCCGATCGGGCTTCTACGAGCTGCGCCACAACTACGGCGTGGCACGGATCCTTGGCATCCAACAGGGCTACCGCGGCCTGGACCCGCACGAGGGCCTGGAGCCGATCGAGCTGACGGCCCAGGGCGTCGACGACATCAACGACATGGGTGGCACCGTCCTGCAGACGTCACGCGGCGGCCGGGATCCGGTCGACATGGTCGACTATCTCGAGACGCACGAGATCGACATCCTCTTCTGCATCGGCGGCGACGGCACGCAGCGCGGGGCCCACGCCATCGCAGAGGAGGTGCGCAAGCGCGGCTCCGCACGATCGATCGTGGGCATCCCCAAGACCATCGACAACGATGTGCCGTTCGTCTACACGTCCTTCGGCTATGCCACTGCGCTCGAGGGTGCGGCCGACGTTCTGCGCCAAGCGCACGTGGAGGCCAGGTGCCACGAGAACGGCGTGGGCCTGGTCAAGCTCATGGGCCGTGACGCTGGCTTCATCGCCGCCGGTGCCGCGGTCGCGGCCCAGGAGGCCAACTTCGTGCTGGTGCCGGAGATCGACTTCCCGCTCGGAGGCGAAGGTGGCTTCCTCGCAGCGCTCGAGCGGCGGCTCCTGTCTCGGCACCATGCCGTCGTGGTCGTCGCTGAGGGTGCGGGTCAGCAGCTCTTCGAGGAGGGACACGCGACGACCGACGCCTCGGGCAACCGGCGCTACCGCGACATCGGCCTGTTCCTCAAGGAGCGCATCAAGGTCCATCTCGGCGAGCGGGGGATCGGTCATACGATCAAGTACTTCGACCCCAGCTACTCCATCCGCAGCGTGCCGCCCAACGCCAACGACCGCTTCCTCACCGACCGCATGGCCCGTAACGCGGTGCACGCCGCCATGGCCGGCAAGACGGATGTGATGGTCGGCAGCTGGAACCAGTCCACGATCTGGGTGCCCATCGCCGTGGCCACGTCCGAGCGCAAGCGCATGGACCCTGACGGTGACCTCTGGCAGGCGGTCCTCTCGACCACAGGCCAACCGAACTGGCGGGCGTCCACCGAGTAGCTGCAGTGGCGGTTCCACGCCGACGTTCCGCGGGCGCAGGCACTGCGGTAGGGGCTGACGTACGGACGCGGTGAGACACTTGGTCCGGACCGTGCATCTATCCGGGTATGGGGGCAATGGCTGGAACGGTCGATCAGGAGCTGGTCGGGCTCGCCGAGTCAGCGATGGCGGGCGATGAGCTCGCTTTCGCCCGCATCGTCTCCGGGCTGCACGAGCAGGTCTACTCCATCGCCATGATCGTCTGCCGTGAGCGGACGCTGGCGGAGGAGGCCGAGGCCGCGACGTGGACACAGGTCTGGCGCAAGCTCAGCTCGGTCCGACAGGGCGATCGGTTGCGGCCGTGGGTCGTGGCCATCGCCTTCAACGAGGCCAAGCAGGTCCTGCGAAAGCGCAGGCGTTGGTTCCGCCACGAAGTCGCGACCGAACCGGTGGAGGCACCCGGTGGGCTCGACCCCGCGACCGGTGTGCCTGGCATCGACCTGCGTCTCGCGGTGCAGGAGCTCGATCCGGATGACCGGGCGCTGCTGACGATGCGTTACGTGCTGGGCTTCGACGCGACCGAGCTCTCGAGCGCGATGGGCCTGACGCCGTCTGGCGTCCGTTCACGCCTGGAACGCCTCCTGGCACGCCTGAGACAGGAACTCGAGTGATGAACGACAAGCAAGCGTTCGAACGGCAACTGGGCGACGAGCTCCGACGGCAGATCGGAGCCATCCCCGAAGCCAACGCACTCGACGTTGCTCGCTCGCTCGCAGGGCGAGCGCCGGCCGGCCATCCTGTCTCGGGCCTCGCCTCATCAGTGTCCTTCGGAAGGGGGTTCCCAATGTCAGCAACACTCAAGTTCGTCGCGGGCGCGGCCGTCATCGCCTTGATCGGAGGCGTCCTCGCGACCGCGCGCGTGCTGGAGTCGGACCCGGCAACGGTCCCGGGCGCGCCGCTCGAGACCCAGCTCGTGGCGACGTCACAGTGGGAGACGCGTGGCGATCCGGACAATCCGCTGCTCTTCGGCAACTCGATCGAGGTGGCCCCGGACGGCAACATCTGGGTCCTGGACGCCAGGGGCGGGTTCCAGATCATCGCGCCCGATGGTTCCTTCGTCGAGAGCTGGGGCTCTCCCGGCAGTGGCGAGGGCGAGCTGGACTTCGACCGCGAGATCGACAGCCTCTACTACGGAGACATCTCCTTCGCCCCCGATGGCAGCTTCTACGTTGCGGAGTCGGGCAACCACCGCGTGTCCAAGTTCGATGCCGATCGGGAGTTCGTCATGAGCTGGGGTGGCAAGGGCACCGAGGATGGGCAGTTCATCGACGTCATCGGCGTCTCGGTCGCTCCGGACGGGAACGTCTACGTCATGGACGACGAACGCTATGAGGTTCAGGTCTTCGATCCTGAAGGGCAGTTCCTTTTCAAGTTCGCAGGCCCCGGCGACGAGGCGCACAACCTCAAGGATCCCGGCACGCTCGACGTCGATGCCGATGGCACGGTCTTCGTCGACGACTGGGGCAACAGCCGCATCGTGAAGTACACGGCCGAGGGCGAATACATCGGGGAGTGGGGCGAGCGCGGGATGGGCGATGAGCCATACGCCCTGATGAACCCGCACGGCGTCGACATCGGCCCCGATGGCCGTGTGTACGTGGCCGACATGCGCAACGATCGCCTGAAGGTCTACGAACGAGACGGCACCTATGTGGCGACGTTGGGCGGCGAGTACGGCAGCGATCTCTACGTGGGCAAGCCAGTAGGCGTGGGCGTGGCCGAGGACGGCAGCGTCTACGTCATGCAGTACAACGTCAAGAGCCTCGAGAAGATCCACGTCGAGGAGGTCCCGGCCACGGGCGAGTAGAAGCGCGTCGCCGACGCGAGCGACGCCACGTCGATGGGCGACGGGCGTCGCTCCTTAGGACGCCCTGCTGCCGGATGGGCAGGAAGAAGCCCCGCCGGGAATGCCGGCGGGGCTCTTGCGCTGGGGCCGTACTAAGCGTGGAGCGAGGGTATCAGTCCTTGTCCACCGTCATCTGATCCCAGAGGGCACCGGCGTTGTGGCCCATGATGTAGTCCATCATGTACTCCTGACCGATGTCGACCGGGAAGCGCTCCTTGAGGTTGACGCGCTCCTGTGTCTCCTCGCGGGACAGGCCCTCGGCTACCGCCGAAGCCACGCGCGACTTCCATTCAAGCAGGATGGCTCGCTGATCGTCGAGTGACGAACGGTCGGTGAGTGGACCGTGCCCGGGTACCAGGTGGTCGAAGTCGAGCGCGCGGATCGTCTCCAGCGCCGCCAGCCAGCCGTCGACATCGGAGGTCATCAGCCATGTCTGACATTCGTTGAAGATGGTGTCGCCGGTGAAGACGACGCCCTCCTGGGGCACGTGCACCGCGATCTGGCCGGGCGTGTGGCCGGCCACATGGATGAGGTCGAAGGTGGTGTCGCCCACCTCCAGGCGCAGGTCGCCGGTGAAGACGATCGAGCCGTCGTTGGGATCGGCGTAGTACTCGTCCCGGTCGGGGAAGATGGCCTCACCCTCGGGGTCGTCGGTGGGGATGGCTTCCTTGGCGTAGGCGAAGGGGTCGAGGATCGGCGCCACGACCATGAAGTTGTCGGCCACGCCCTTGTGATGGACCACCGGCACCGGCTTGAAGTAGTAGTTGCCGAAGATGTGGTCGACGTGGTGCTCGGTGTTGATGACGTAGCGGATCCGGCCGTGCTTCTCGGCCTCCTCGCGCATGGCCACGGCACGCGTCGGCAGCTGCGGTGTATCGATGACGACCACGCCGTCGGTGGTGACGACGTAGCTGGGGTTGCAGCCGCGGATCCGTGTGTTGGCGAAGACGTTGGCGGTGACCTGCTCCATGGGCGGGTTCACGATGGTTGGCTCCCTTCCGAAGTCGCTATTGGGTAGCAGTCAGGCCGCCGTCGATCCCGACGATCTGGCCGGTGATGAAGGACGAGGCATCACTCACCAGGAAGATCGCCGCGCCCACGAGGTCGTCGGTGCCGCCCACGCGGGAGAGGGGGATGCGCGCCAGGACAGCATTCTTGAACTCGGGATCGTCGAGCAGCATGGCGACCTGTGGCGTGTCCACGAAGGTCGGGCTGATGGCGTTGACGTTGATGCCGTACTTGGCCCATTCGGTGGCCCACTGGCGGGTGAGTGAGCTGATCGCACCCTTGGCCGCGACGTAGGCGCTGTAGCCGGCATTGATGCCGAGGGCCGCGCGCACCGAGCTGATGTTGAGCACCTTGCCGCCATTGCCGGCCTTGATCATGGCCTTGACCGCGGCCTGGGTGGGCACGAGTGTGCAGCGCACGTTGATGTCGTAGATCCAGTCCCACGCGTCATCGGGATAGTCCTGCGCCTCGAAGAGGACCTTGCCCGCGCCGCCGCCGATGGCATTGACCATGATGTCCAGCTTGCCCAGGTGGTTGACGACCTCGTCGACCACGGCATCGGCCTCGTCGCGCTGGGTCATGTCACCGGCGATGGCGAGGCATTCGCCGCCTGCCGCCTCGACCTTGGCCTTGGTGCCGTCCACCGACTCCTGGCTGATATCGATCACGGCGACCTTCGCACCGGCCTCGGCGAGGGCGACCGCCATGGCTCCGCCGATGGCACCGCCGCCACCGCCGACGAGCGCGACCTTGCCATCGAGCTTGAACCTGTCCAGCTGACCCATGCTGGTTCCTCCACACAACGTGTCCGCGTGCCCGGCGGCCGGGGGTTGGGCTTCATGCCCTGCAATCATCGATTATCGACGATGTCAGCCTAGATGTCTTGCTCCGAGACGAATTCGGGTGCATCGTGGAGTCGAATCGCGTGCCGCGGGCGCCATTGGTAGTAGAGGGCGCACGAAGGCTGCGTTCGGATGTCGGGATCGGGGGCATGGATACCGACCTGGTGACACGAGCTCAGGCAGGGGACCGAAGCGCGTTCGCGCAGATCGCGGACGAAGTGCTCGACCGTTTCCTGGCCATCGCACATCGCATCCTTCGCGATGGGGCCATGGCCGAGGATGCGACCCAGGCAGCGCTGCTCAGCCTGTGGCGGGATTTGCCCCGGCTGCGCGAGCCCGACCGTTTCGGCGCGTGGTCGACGCGGCTGCTGGTGAATGCCTGCTACTCGGAGGCCCGACGCGCCCGGCGCTGGCTGCCGAACCTGCCGCTCGAGGCTGTGCCTGAACCGATCGCCCCTGATGAATTCGGCGCCGTCGCCGACCGAGACGCGCTCGATCGGGCCTTCCACGATGTTCCCGTCGACCAGCGGGCGGTCATCGTCCTGCACCACTACGTCGGCATGCCCATCGAGACCGTCGCGCAGACTCTCGACATCCCGCCCGGCACGGTCCGCTCGCGCATGCACCGCGGGATGACCACGCTCCGCCGGGCCATGGAAGCCGATGTCCGACCGAATCATCGAGTCGTTCGACAGGAGGCCACGAGATGACGCACGACCGTGACCTCGACGACAGGGTCCGCACCTGGCTCGACGAGCCGCCGCCCGGTCCGCCCGATCGCGACGCCGTCTACGCCCGAGTGCTCGACCGCCTACCAGAGACCCATCAACGCCGGCACTGGTGGCCATTCCAGTGGAACCCTTTCGCCGCAGGCGCGACGCGTAGCGCCGACGCGAACGGACCACGCCCACAAGGGAGGTCCAGAACCATGTTGAACCCAGTCCGCGCGGTGGTGCTCGTCGCCGCGCTCGCGCTCGCCAGCAGCTTCGCGATGGTGACGGAGGTGGCTGCGCCGGGGCCGATCGTTCCGGGCGCGGAGGCACCGGGCGAGGCCATCGCGCACGTCGTTGGGCAGACAAGTGGCCAACGCGAGATCGCCGAGGGTGAGATGCAGGTCACAGACCGCGCCATCGAATGGCGAGGGATGGTGGCCGAGTGGGATGTGACAGCGGACGACCCGCGCTTGAGCGGCGTGATGACGGCCGAATATGCCCTTGACAACCTCATGGGCGTTGCCGGGGCGGCGGCCCTGGCCGGGACGCAGACGATCAGCAACGCCGATGGCGAATGGTCGGGGACGGTGGTCGGAGTCGGCGTGCCGGACACGAACGACATCCAGTTCCAGTCGGTCCTCACAGGATCGGGAGCCTATGACGGACTGACGGCCGTGGTCCGCGCCGACAACGCCGAGAACGTGCTCGTCTACGAGTTCGAGGCGGTCGTCTTCCCAGGTTCATTGCCAGGCAGCGAGTAGGCGCGCTCTCGAATGCCCGCGGGCCATCCAGGCTCGCGGGCATTCTTCGATTCGAGGGACCCAGAACGCTAGCGTGCCCGTCTTACCATGTAGAGGCGCAGCAACACAGCGAGGCGCCCAAGGGCACTTTGAGGGGGAATGGACACCGACCTCGTGCTTCGGGCCCAGGACGGCGACGAGATCGCGTTCGCACGCCTGGCCGACGGCGTATACGGCCGCCTGCAGCAGGTGGCCTACCGCATCCTGCGGGACCCCGAGCTGGCTCGCGACGCATCCCAGCAGGCGGCCCTCTCGATGTGGCGCCACCTGCCGGAGCTCCGAGACCCCACCCGTTTCGAGGCCTGGTGCTATCGCCTCTGCGTCAATGCGTGCCACGAGGAGTCGCGGAAGCGCAGACGCCGCCTCCCTGAGACCGAGCTGAAGCCGTGGCACGAGCCCACGGTACGTGACGAGTACCAGCGTCTCATCGATCACGACCAACTGGAACGCGCGTTCCGGCGTCTGTCATTCGAGCACCGGACGGTCCTGGTGCTGCATCACTACCTGGGGATGTCGGTAGACGAGGTCGCGACCACCCTTGACACCCCGCTCGGAACCGTCAAGTCCCGCATGAACCGAGCGCTCCGACAGTTGCGTCGGCTCCTTGCGGCCGATGCCGCCCCGCCGCTTGCGATGAACCGACAGGAGGTCACCCGATGACGATCGGACACGACCTCGAGCACCGTCTCGACAGTTGGATGCAGGAAAACGCGAGCGTGCCCGACGACCTCGCCGAGGTCCTCGCGAAGCTGCCCGAGACACCACAGCGACACCATCGATGGTCGATCAGCCTCACCGATCTCACAGGGAGGACACGAAGCATGTTCACAGCCACACGAGTGGCCGCGTTCGTCACTATCTTCACGCTAGGAGCGACGTCTGCGCTCATCATTGCGCCGCAAGAGGAGTCGGAGCCGGTCACGGTCCCCGCAGCGGAGGCGCCCTCCCTGGACGACATGGCCCGGGTCACCTGGCATGCGTGGATGTCGAAGAACGACCCCGCCAGCGCGAGTGTGACCCAGACGGAGTACGGAGAGCTGATCGAGGGTGGTGTCGCGGAGTTCGACATCGACGCGAGCGACGATCGCCTGTCCGGCCCAGCGGAGTTTCACATCAATTCGATGTACTTCGAGCCGGCCGACGGGCAGTACCCGGCCCAGGTATTCGTTGGCAGCGTGACCATCGAGGCTGAGGAGGGCATGTGGGAGGGCTCCTTCGTGGCCCTGGACTATCCGGGCACCCCTGACGGCGAGAGCCAACACATCCTGACGGGCACCGGCGCCTACGAGGGCCTGACGGCTGTGATGACCACGCGCGACGACGTGACCTCGGGGCTGATCTTCCCGGGCGAGCTACCCGAACTGCCGTAGTTCTGCCCACAGAGAGACGCCCGCGGGACTTCCTCCGCGGGCGTCTCTCACGTCCAGGCCCGGAGTCTCGGGCTCCAGGCCTGGCTCGCTTCGTCAGCTCTCCAGATGCATTCGCTGCATCGCCGCCGAGCCGGTCTCCGTCTCCGAGGCTTCGCCAGTGACCTGGTGCCGGGTCTCGACGGTGAACTCGATGGTGGCGCTCTGGTGAGCCTCGTCCATCTGCAGGTCGCCGTAGAGCGTCGAGTTGCCGCGCTTGACCACATCGGGCCGCGGGTCGCTGTCGTAGTAGTCGATGACCACGGACGCGCTATCGGGTCCGGTGGGCAGCCAGTTGCCCACGCCGACGCCTCGGTAGGGATCGATCGTGAGCAGGGTGCCGTCGGCATGGATGGCCGTCGTGACCGAGGGTCCGTCCTCGTGCTCCTCGACCCACAGGCTGCCCAGGCTGGGCCACCAGGCCGGGTCGACGGTCGCGGCGTCCGGCTCCGGTTGTGGCTCCGCCGGCGCCCAGTCCGTGAAGCCGTTCGAGTCGCCGTAGCGGTTGGTTGCGACTCCGGTCTCCGGGTCGATGCTGACCTCGGCGACCAAGGGCAGGGCAGCAGGATCGTCGCTTGCGAACCAGGCCGTCATGATGCCGTGGTGCTCGTCGGGCTCGGCATACAGTCCGACACCGGGGCCGACCCACGAGTTGATGCTCACCCAGGTGCCGTCCGAATGCTCGAGGTTCTGGTTGGGTCGTCCGCCGTAATCCTCGTGCGTCACGCCCAATTCGTCCGCCCTGTGCAAGTCGATGCCGATCCTGGGCTGCCAGCCGGCATCGGGCGGCGTGACCGTCTCGGCTTCGGGCGGCATCGGCGCCATCTTCTTCCGCTCCGCCGTAGAGGTGATGATGCCGAAGCTGTTCTCGTCGTAGGTCAGGGTCATGTGGTCACCGGCCTCGTCGAGTTCACCGATGAAGCGGAGCTCGGCGGTGCCGGGCTCGAGGTAGATGTAGGAGCTATCCGTGCCGGTGAAGCCGAGCTCGGCGACGAGGGAGTGGTCGCCCAGCGGCCTCCACTCCCCGAGGCCGATCCCCAGCTCGCTGTTGACGCCCGTTGCGATGCCGTCGCCATGGAAGACGTAGTAGGTGGCCGCTTCGCCGGCATCTCGCTCGAGCCAGATGCTGCCCGGAGCGTTCTCAGGCGAGAGTGGGGCGGAAGCGCGCTCCTCTTGGCCGACGTTGAGCGCGAGCGAGCCGCTCAGCGCGATGACGGCGATGACGGCCACGATCCGTGTGGCAGTGACCATGTTCGGGTACCTCCAGTGGTGGAGCGCCCTGCCGGAACCGGGGCTACGCGTCACGCCGGGACCGAAAGGGCGCCAGTCGAGTGGCCGCAGCCACCGGTGTCTGCGCTGAGGTGTGTTCGGGAGCTGCGCGAGCACGCGGTCCAGGCCGCGGTCATCGAGCTCCGTGGGTTCTTGCATCCAGTCGTGCACGACGCGTGCCGCTTCTCGCTCGGTGGTCATCGCGCCGCTCCTTCGGCCAGGGCCGCGGGGCTCGGCTCTGCGAGGGCTTGACGCATGTTGGCGAGGGCCCGATGGAGCCGCGAGTTGACGGTGCCGATCGGTACGTCGAGGGCCTCCGCGATGGCGTCGAGCTGCAGGTCGAGGTGGTAGCGCAGCACGAGCACGACTCGGTGGTCGATCGACAGCGCGGCGAAACCGCGTTCCAGTTGCTCACGATCGAGGATCCGGCCGAAGTCATCGGGAGCGACAGGTTCCTTGGGTGCTTGCGAGCCCACGACGGGCAGCATGCGCTTGCGTCGCCGGAACTCCGCGTGACAGGCGTTGACGAGGAGACGGTGGGACCAGGCTTCGAAGCGATCGGGGTCGCGTAGTTGCGGCAGGTCGCGCCACATCAGCAGGACTGCCTGCTGGGTCGCGTCCTCGGCCGCTGGCCGGTCGCGCAGGATCCTGAAGGCGACCTGGTGCAGCCGCCCATACACCGCGTCGGCCAGCATGGCGAATGCGTGCTGGTCCCCGTTCCGAGCGTGGATCACGAGCTCTGTGTCCATCCCCCCACCGCTCATGGCGCTGGCGTCTGAGTCGCGCCTCTGAATCGTATGGCGCACGGCAAGCGCGAAACCTTCCATCCAAGAGAACCGTCGGGTCAGCTGCGGCGCATCGGTGCCGAAACCCTGCTAGTCGAGCATCCCTCGCTCGACCACGAAGTCGGCGACCTTGTCCACGCCGTCGCCACCTCGAAGGTTGGTGAAGACGTACGGGCGGTCCTGGCGCACGGAGATGGCGTCCCGCTCCATGTTCATGAGCGAGGCGCCCACGGCCGGCGCCAGGTCGCTCTTGTTGATCACCAGGAGGTCGCTGTCGGTGATGCCCGGGACCCCGCGCCGCGTCGCCTTTTCACCGGCGGCCACGTCGATGACGTAGATGACGAGGTCGGTCAGCTCCGGGTCGAAGGTCGAGGAGCCCAGATCGTCTCCACCTTCGATGAAGATCGCATCGAGCCCCTGGTGGCGGGTGATGAGCGCATCCACAGCGGCTAGGTTCTGCGTCGCATCGTCCCCCACGTCGGTGTGGGGACAGTTGCCGGCGTCGAGCCCGACGATCCGATCCTCAGTCAACGCTCCACGTCGCACCAGCGCCCGTGCGTCCTCGTGGGCGTTGACGTCGTTCGTGACCACCGCCACCGAGTAGCGATCGCTCAGATGCGAACAGAGCCCAGCCACCAGCGTGGTCTTGCCCGAGCCGATCGGTCCGCCGATGCCGACGCGCAGCGTCGGGCGGGACTCGCTCACCCCTGGGAGGCCAGGTCGTGATCGTGGGCGTGGTCCTTCGTGCCGCGTTCAGGCTCGAAGGGAACCTCTTCGACAGTGACCTGTGCTCCGAGCTTGCGTACGAGATCGTCGATGGCGCGATCGTGACGGTAGCGGATGAAGCCGGGGCCGACCTGCGTGCGAACATGCCGATTGCCCAGGTGGTACGCGACGCGCGCGAGCAGCATCGCATCAGAGGAGGCGATCGTCGAGACGTCCTCGGGCGCGGCTTCGACCGCGATGATGCGTTCGTCGGAGGCCTTCATGAGGTCGCCGTCGAGCAGGACCGTTCCGCGAGGCAGGAACAAGCCCACCTCCCGGCCGCTCGCGGTGGTGGCCTTGAGCCGGCTCTTGCGTCTTAGCTCCCAGGTCAGCGCCAATCGGTCGCTCGGTTCGCCCGCGGTCGCGAGTTCGTGGACCTCCAGCATCGTCTGTGCCACCTCCTCAACTGCCATCGATCTCGACGGTAGCCGAGGGGCCGGTTCGGATGACGACCTAGAGCGGTGACCTTTCCGTTGCCCTTGTGTTGCGAGTCCGGCCTGAGGTGTTCTCGCCGACATAGAACGGATGTACTATTCGTGCACGGAGGTGTTAGGATGCCGGTCCCGTGCCCCGACGCCGCAAGCCCGCTCCGACCGACCCGTTCGCCGCCTTCGAAGCGCCCACGCGCGAGTGGTTCGGGTCCTCGTTCGACCGGCCCACCGACGCGCAACGGCAGGGCTGGCCGGCCATCGCGGGAGGTCAGCACACGCTGATCTGCGCGCCCACCGGCAGCGGCAAGACGCTCGCCGCCTTCCTTTGGTGTCTGGACCGCCTGAAGCACGAACCCGTGCCGTCGGAGCCCAAGGCTCGGCTGCGCGTCCTGTACGTGTCGCCCCTGAAGGCGCTCGTGCATGACGTCGACCGCAACCTGCGTTCGCCCTTGGCCGGGATCGGGCTGGCGGCGGAGCGGCTAGGTACGCCCACGCGTGAGGTGCAGGTCGGTATGCGCACGGGTGACACACCCGCGCAGGAGCGGCGCGCCTTCGGCAAGAAGCCGCCGGACATCCTCGTGACCACGCCGGAGTCGCTCTATCTCATCCTGACCAGCCAGGCACGCGAGGCCCTGCGCAACGTGGAGTGGATCATCGTCGATGAGATCCACGCGTTGGCCGGGACCAAGCGCGGTGCCCATCTGGCCCTATCGCTGGAGCGGTTGGAATCCATGACCGACCGTCCACCGCAGCGGATCGGGCTCTCGGCCACGCAGCGACCGCTCTCGGCCGTGGCCGCATACCTCGGAGGGCGGCAGCCGGGCGACGGTGAGAGCACGGCCGCGCCTCGGCCTGTGACGATCGTCGATGCGGGCGTACGCAAGGAGCTCGATCTGTCGGTCGTGGTGCCGGTGGAGGACATGGGCCGTCTGGGTGAGGTCATCCCGCTCGAGGAGACACCCGGTGGCCCGATGGATGGGCCGGCGACGCGGACCAGCATCTGGCCCTCTGTCTACCCCCGCGTACTGGAGCTCATCCGCGAGCACCGCAGCACGATCGTCTTCACCAATAGCCGGCGACTGTCGGAGCGCCTGGCGCAGAGCCTCAACGAGCTCGCAGAAGAGGACATCGCCCGAGCGCACCATGGCTCCATCGCACGCGAGCAACGGCTGATCATCGAGGAGCAGCTGAAGCAAGGCAAGCTCCCGTGCATCGTGGCCACGTCATCGCTCGAGCTGGGTATCGACATGGGCGCGGTGGACCTGGTCATCCAGGTGGAGTCGCCGCTGTCGGTCTCGCGCGGCCTGCAGCGTGTGGGGCGTGCCGGCCATCGGGTCGGCGAGCCCTCGCGCGGCGTGATCTTCCCCAAGTACCGCGGTGACCTGCTGGAGGCGGCGGTGGTCACGCGCATGATGCGAGACGGCGCCATCGAGCCCACGACCGTGCCCCACAACCCGCTCGACGTGCTGGCTCAGCAGATCGTGGCCACGACCCTCGACCGGGACTGGCCCATCGACGAGCTCTACGCGCTCGTGCGGCGGGCGGAGAACTTCGCCGATCTTGGCCGGGACACGTTCGAGGCCGTGCTGGGAATGCTTGCCGGCCAATACCCCGCTGACGAGTTCGCCGAGCTCAAGCCGCGGATCGTCTGGGACCGGGTGGCCGGCAGCGTGGCGGCGCGGAAGGATGCGCGCACCGTGGCCGTGACCTCGGGCGGGACGATCCCCGATCGCGGCCTGTTCCCCGTCTTCCTCTCGGACGACGCTGCCGAGACCGGCGGTCCGGCGAGGGCGCGCGGTCGGGGAGGGGGTCGCCGCGTCGGGGAGCTGGACGAAGAGATGGTCTACGAGGCGCGCACCGGTGAGGTCGTGCTGCTCGGTGCCAGCGCCTGGCGCATCGAGGCGATCGAGCACGACCGGGTGTTGGTCTCGCCGGCACCGGGCGAGTCGGGCAAGGTGCCCTTCTGGAAGGGTGACGGCGTGGGCCGGCCGGTCGAGCTCGGACGTGCGCTGGGACAGTTCACCCGGGAGATCTCGGAGCAGGCCGGTGCCAAGCGCGGTGGGCGCGCAAGGGCCATAAAGCGACTGCGCGACGAGCACGACCTCGACCAGATGGCGGCCGAGAACGTGCTCTCGTACCTCGACGAGGAACGTGAGGTCACCGGCGCGCTGCCCACAGATACGACGGTGGTGCTCCAGCGGTTCCGTGACGAGCTCGGTGACTGGCGAGTCTGCCTCTTGACGCCGTTCGGGGCGCGAGTGCATGCGCCGTGGGCGCTGGCCATCGAAGCCCGTCTGCAGGCGTCGCTGGGGGTGGACGTGAAGCCGCTCTGGTCCGATGACGGCATCGTGCTTCGCCTGCCCTCCACGGACGGGTCCTACGAGCCGGGTGAGGGCCTCGAGTCGATGGCTCAGCAGGCGGAGGCGGCGGTGCTCATCGCTGCCGACGACATCGAGGAGCTGGTGACCGAGTCGGTCGGCAGCTCGGCGCTCTTCTCGAGCCGCTTCCGCGAGAATGCGGCCCGAGCGCTGTTGCTGCCTCGCCGGCGCCCCGGCCAGCGGACGCCGCTGTGGCAGACGCGGCAACGGGCCTCTCAGCTATTGGCCGTGGCCAGCCGCTACGGCTCCTTCCCGATCATCCTCGAGACCTACCGTGAGGTCCTCCGGGACGTCTTCGACCTGCCCGCGCTCCGGGGCATCCTGGCCTCGATCGAACGCCGGGAGATCCGGGTCGTGAGTGTGGAGACATCGCGCGCATCGCCCTTCGCGTCGTCCTTGCTGTTCGACTACATCGCGACCTACATGTATGAAGGTGACGCGCCGCTGGTCGATCGGCGCGCACAGGCGCTGACGCTCGATCGCGACCTGCTCCGGGAGTTGCTCGGAGCTGAGCAGCTGCGTGACCTGCTCGATGCGGAGGCCCTGGCCGAGCTGGAGCTCGAGCTGCAGGCGCTGACCGAGGAACGGGCGGCCGGCTCGGTCGACCAGGTACAGGACCTGCTGCGGCGCCTCGGTGACCTGAGCGACGACGAGGTCGCGGCTCGGGTGCGCGGCGCTGATGCCAAGGCTCGCCGCGCGGTCGCCCAGGAGTGGCTCGAGGCGCTGGTGGCAGACCGGCGAGCGGTCTCGCTACGCGTGGCTGGTGAGGTCCGCTGGATCGCGGCCGAGGACGTCGGGCGCTACCGGGATGGCGTGGGTGCATCCCCGCCGGTCGGCGTGGCCGAGGGCTTCCTGGCGCCCACGAGCGACGCGCTCGGGTCGATGCTGGCTCGGTGGGCCCGGACGCACGGTCCGTTCCACACCGAAGGGCCCGCCGACCGCTGGCAGCTACCTCGCGGAGTCGTTGAGACCGCCCTGGAGGGCCTGATGGCCGACGGTGTGCTGCTGCGGGGTGAGTTCCGACCCGGTGGCGTGGAGCGCGAATGGTGCGACCCGGAGGTACTGCGCCTCGTGCGTCGCCGTTCGCTGGCTCGGCTGCGACGCGAGATCGAGCCGGTGGAGCCGACGGCCCTGGCTCGGTTCCTGCCGGCCTGGCAAGGCGTAGGTGCGGGGGCCGCGGGCATCGACAGGCTGGCGGAGGCCATCGGCCAGCTCGAGGGTGTGGCGCTACCGGCGAGTGTGCTGGAGCGTGACGTCCTTCCAGCGCGGGTCCAGGGCTACAGCCCCCAGATGCTCGACGAGCTGGGCGCCGCCGGCGAGGTCGTTTGGGTCGGTGCCGGGAGCCTGGGCAAGGATGATGGCCGCATCGCCTTGTATCGGCCCGATCGCCTTGCGCTGCTGCTGCCGACACGCGTCGGAGAGGACCAGCCGGGCGAGGACGCCGGGACCTGGCTGCACGAGGCGTTGCGCCAGCACCTGTCCGCGCGTGGCGCCTCGTTTCATCGTGAGTTGCTGGGTGCGGCCCTCACTGCCGCTGCGGCCGGTGAGCGCCGACGTCCAGGAGAGCGAGAGATGCTCGATGCGCTGTGGGACCTCGTCTGGGCCGGTGAGGTCACCAACGACACGTTCCTGCCGTTGCGGGCGCTGCGCTGGCCGCGTCGAGGGGGAGGGCGGCCTGCAGCCCGGGCGCGATCGCGGATGGGTACCCGCATGGGACCGCCGGAGGCGGCGGGGCGCTGGTCGCTGGTGGAGGAGACGCTGCGGACGGCGGTCGCACTCGCCGACGGCAAGGAGCCGACGGGCACAGGACAGCGTGCCGCCCTCGCGGCCACGCTCCTCGAGCGCTATGGCGTCGTCACCCGGGACGCCGTCGCCGGTGAGAACGTGCGCGGGGGGTTCGGGGCGGTCTACCCGGTCTACCGCGAGATGGAGGAGCGCGGACGGGTGCGCCGCGGGTATTTCGTCGAAGGCCTTGGCGGTGCCCAGTTCGCCGTCGCAGGTGCGGTGGACCGGCTGCGCTCGATGCGTCGCGGCGCCGGCGCAGACTCCAGCGACGACCCCAAGACCGTGCTGCTGGCCGCAACCGACCCGGCCAACCCGTATGGTGCCGCGCTGGCGTGGCCGCAGGACGGGGTTCGGCACTCGCGGACGCCGAGCCGTTCGGCCGGCGCCTACGTCGTGCTGCACGACGGTGAACCTGTGCTCTACCTGGAGCGTGGTGGGAAGTCGCTGCTGACGTTCTCGCCGTTCGATGACGAACGCGTCGGGGGATCGGCCGTCGATGTGCTGCGAACGCTCATCGATGATGGACGCGTGAAGCGTCTGCAGCTCGAGCGCGTGGATGGCACGGCCATCGGTGAGTCGCCATCCCGGGAGCGCCTGGCCGCCCTCGGGTTCCGGCAGGCGTACCGTGGGTACGTGCTCGGCCCAGTGGGCTAGTCGTGATTCTCGGGTGTGATGAGAGCGACGCTCGCTATGGCTGACTTGCAGGCAGGCTCACGAGACGTAGATCTTCACATCGATGAAGCCATCGTCGCCCTTGCCGTTGAGCGACAGGCTCAAGTCACGTTCGGGTTTGCTGGGTGAGTCGGCGTCCACGGCGACCTGGTCTGGCGCGGCTTCGGCCGGGTCGTCGATCAGGAACGATGCGGCCGTGTCACCAGCATCGCGCTCGAAGTAGGTATCGCCGAGGACGGACGCATCGGTGTACCACTCGTGCTCGCTGCCGGAGGTCGACTCCACGCGGACCACGCTCAGGCTGACGTTGATGCCTGTAGGAGCGACCGTGTGGCTCGTGCCCCAGCTCTCGAATGTCTGCCGGACGGCCGCGGGGATGATCGCGAACGGGGTCGTGGGGTACTGGCCCATCCTGATGGTGTCGCCCCCACTGACGACACCGTCCTCGTTGGTGTCGACGATCTCGCTGATCATGATGTCACCGTCGTCCCACTCGTGGTTCGTGTTGACGTCGGCGTAGGCGATGACCAGCGTGGGGGGCTCCGGGGGTACGACCAACGGCTTCTCACAGCGCACGACCGGGCCCGAGCCCGTGTTCTGGAAGCAGGTGTCGACACCGATGCCGCCGTCGATGACGTCGTTGCCCAGCTGCCCCGCCGCGAGGTCCGGTCCGGGTCCCGCGAACAGGCGATCGGGTCCGGGGCCGCCGTAGAGCTTGTCCGCCCCGGCACCACCGATGAGCTTGTCGATACCACCCTGACCCACGAGCCGGTCGTTGCCCGGACCGCCACAGATGAGGTCGTTGCCTCCGCGGCCGAAGACCTTGTCCGCCCCGCCCTTGGCCACGATGACGTCACGCTTGCTCGTGCCGATGATGCGATCGGCCTTCCTGGTGCCGACGATGGTGGCGGTCACCCCCTGGCACTTCGGCTTGGCCGCTGACGCTGGGCTAGCGACGGTGGCCGCGGTCATGGTGGCGAGGAGCGCGGCTGAAGTGAAGAGCGCGATACCTCGGCGAAGTCGAGTGCTGTCCATGGCGCAAGGATCCTCCCTCGTCGGCCCGCGCCGGGGTCGGGCGCGTGGGCATGCGCGAAAGATACCGCCTCCGACTCGCGATAGCGAGTGATGGTCGTCGCCCGCACCCACGCGTGACGTACCGTTGCGTCCAACCGCTGAACAGCAGTCCAGGAAGGGACCTCGATGACCGTCATCCGGATCAACGCCATCTCCGTGCCTGAGGCAGGCGGGGATGAGCTCGAAGCACGATTCGCCAAACGACTTGGCGCCGTCGATGAGCAGCCCGGTTTTCTGGGCTTCGACCTGCTCAGGCCCACGGGCGAGAACGAACGACGTTGGTTCGTGATGACTCGCTGGGAGTCGCAGGAGGCATTCCAGGCTTGGGTCGAGTCCACGGCGTTCCGACACGGCCATGCGCAGTCGGAGGGCGGCGGCCGGCCCGTGGCCACCGGGTCGGAGCTGCTCGAGTTCGAGGTGGTCCTCTCGAGCGAACGCTAGGCTGCCGGGCAGACCAGGCGGCTACGTCGGGGCCTGTCCTGGCTCGTTTGCCAACGGCTCGGTTTCTGCGACCGTCTTCCCCCCGGCATCCCCTTCGTCGAGGCCGAAGAAGTGCCGGCCATGTCGGTACGCCGCATCCCAGGCGTGGGCCACTCGCCCGGGGGCGTTCCACCATGTCGTGAACGCGTCGCGCACGACCTCGCGATCCTCGCGGGCCTGCTCGCCCCAGGAGCGCCACTCGAACCAGCGCGGGTGGGCCCAGATCCAGGGCACGGCTGCCCAGATCAGCAGGATGTAGTCGAGGCGCAGCGGCCGAGGGAAGTTGATGACCAGGTCCAGCTGCCGGACGACCTGAGGCCAGACGGCCAGCGTCAGCACGCCGAACAGGACCATCCAGGCGATGCCCCACAGGCGCGTCCTCGGCTTGAGGATGAGGAACAGCAACAGCGGGAACCACTTCAGGGCGGTCGCCAGTGCCCAGAAGAACCCGCCGAGCCGCGGTCCGACGAAGTGCGCCGCCCAGATGCCCATCGCGCAGAGCAGCGTGATGTTGCCGGTGTCGAGCGTGGCGGCCAGGGGGATGGTGATGATGACCACGAGGATCGCCGTCGCCATCGGGTGCTGACGGTACGCCCAGGCCACGCTCCAGCCGAAGAGCAGCAGGTTGACCATCCGATAGACGAACCAGGCCGTCTCCCATGGCAGCGCGGCCCAGGGCGTGAAGATCGGTAGCGACCACGACCAGTAGACGTAGGGCATATACGGCGGAGGAGGGTCGAGCGGGTCACCGCCGCTGAGCCAGAGGCGGACGCCACCCCAGTAGGCGCGCGCGTCGGCGCCGACGAGGTCACCTCGGGCGATGATCCAGACCGCGATGGCCGCGCCACAGACGACCAGGATGAGGATGGCGGCCAGCCGCACGGGGTCTCGCGCGAAGCTCAGATTCGGGCGCATCCGAAGCATCGTACCGCCGAGCGGCGCAGGCCATAGACTCGTTGCCGATGACGACGACCCCGAGCGCGACGACGCTGGGGCGGCTGCGCGACGAGGTCCAGCGCCGACTGCCCGACTACCTGACGGACCTCGAGACCATCGTCAACATCGAGTCCGGGTCCTACACCAAGTCCGGCGTCGACGAGGTGGCGAACTGGATTGCCGGCCGGCTCGCGAACCTCGGCGCGGCCATCGAATGGGACCGGAACGAGGAACTGGGCGACACCGCGGTGGCCACCCTGGAGGGCTCCGCCGGTGGGCCGACGATCCTGCTCATCGGCCACACCGACACCGTGTTCGACCCCGGCTTTCTCGCCAAGCGCCCGTTCGGGATCGACCGCGACAGGATCGTGGGTCCGGGTGTCAGTGACATGAAGTCGGGCCTGCTCACCGGTCTCTATGCCATCGACGCGTTGCTGACGGTCCTCGACGGCAAGCAGCCTCCCTTTGGCCGGCTCATCTACATCGTCAACCCGGACGAGGAGATCGGCTCGCCGGCCAGCGTCGATCTCATCGCGAAGTTGGCGCAGGGGGCGGATGCGGCCTTCGTGATGGAAGCTGCCCGAGCGAACGGGGACATCGTCTCGGCGCGCAAGGGCATGATGCACATCCGGGCCACGATCCAGGGGCGATCGGCCCATGCCGGCGTCGAGCCGGAGAAAGGCCGCAGCGCGACGCTCGAGGCCGCGCACAAGACCATCGCCCTGCATGCCCTCAACGGACGCTGGTCCGGCGTGTCGGTCAATGTCGGCGAGATCAAGGGCGGCACACGCCCGAACATCGTGGCCGAGGAGGCCGTGATGACCATCGATATGCGCGCGCGCCTGGCAGTGGAGCAGGACGAAGCCGAGGCTGCCATCTACGAGATCCTCGAGTCGTCAGTCGTGCCGGACATCTGCGACCACGATCGAGAAGCTCGCCGGTACCCGCCCGATGGAGAAGACCCCGGCATCGGCCGAGCTCGTCGATGCCGCAGTCGCCATCGCCGCCGAGCTGGGGTTCGAGCTGGCCGATGCCGAGACCGGCGGGGGATCGGACGCGAACACGACGGCCGCGGTCGGCGCGCCCTCGGTCGACGGGCTCGGGCCGGTGGGCGGCAACGACCACACGCCGCTCGAGTACATCGAGAAGAGCAGCATCGTCCCGAGGACGACGCTGCTCGCTGCGTTGCTGCTGTCAGTCGACGGCTAGAGCGCCTCGAGCGGTTACTCCGGCGCCTCGGGAAGCTCGCCTGGGAAGAGACCCCTTCGAAGTCCATCCAGAGCCCCCACGTGTCCTGGGACAGTGCTCGTGAGAGCGCGACAGGCCCTCGTAGGCGCCTTCGCCACGAACCGCATGGCGTAGGTCATCGTCCGGTCCTCGTGGGTGCTCGGTAGCCCCAGTTCGACGTCGACACCCAGTGTCCATCCTCGTTCGGTGAGCGACGGCAGCCGACGTTGCGCAACACCCCAGTTGGGTCGGCGTCGTACTTGTAGTAGTCGTGGACCGAGTGCATGTTGCCGGTGAAACGGGGGTCGTTGACCATCGACGGGGCAGTTGCGTAGCGTCTCACCCTCGATGATCGCACGACCCCATCGTTCTCGGGTCGTCCGCCGTATCCGCCGGTGGACTGCACTGCACTCGTGCAGGTGAAGCCGCCGAAATCGGCTGGGTCGATGTCGTCCATCCGTGACGGCCCGGGGCCAGAGGGCAGCGTCGCTTCCGTGAGGGGATGGCGATGAAGGTCAGGCTCCCGGCGAGTGCCAGGATGGCCACCGCGGCCAGCGACGCGTGTGGCTGTGAACATGGATCTGGCATCTCCTTCGTTCGGGGTGTGGCGCCTCCGACGTCGGCGCTACGCGTCGCGCCGAACCCGAAAGGGAACCACCTGAATGGCCACCAGCGCCGGCGCTGGGGCACAGAGGGGAGTCGATCGATCGTCTGGAAGAGGGTGTGGTCGTCGAGCGTGGGGGCCGGCTCCGACAGCCACTGCTCGAGCTCGCGCGTCACGTCCCGCTCGTTCATGCCGGCACCTTCGTCTCGAATGGCTGTCGGTGGCCACCCGGTCGTCCGCCTCGAGGGCGGCGCGCAGCGTGCGCAAGGCCCGTCGGAGCCGCGAGCGCACGGTCTCCACCGGTGCGCCGACCGTCTCGGCGACTTCCCTGATGGGCAAGCCCAGGTAGTGATGAAGTCGACCACGGTGCGCTGTTCGACGGGCAGCCGAAGGAATCCGCGCTCGAGGGCATCGCGATCGATGACGGCCGAGTAGTCGTCGCCGGGCGCGCCGGGCTCGATGTGGTCGAGCGGCACCTCCGGCAACCTCGGTCGAGCACGCTTCGTTGGGCGAGCAGGTGCGCACGAGGATCCGATAGGACCAGCCGCTGAACCGAGCGGGATCACGCAGCTGGGCCAGGTCCTGCCAGGAGCGCAGGAGCGCCTGCTGGACGGCGTCCTCGGCGAGTGCGGCGTCACGCAGGATGCGGCAGGCGACGGCGTGCATCCGGGGCGCGATGCGGGTAGCGAGCATGGCGAAGGCCGCCTCGTCCCCCCGTCGTGCTCGGACCACGAGCTCGTCGTCCACGCGGTGTTCTCCCGCAGCTGCCCGCTCACCCTGTCGGAGCGGTCCCTACCCAGTACGGGGCCGGGACACGCCCGGACGGGTGCATCCTCCTCCGGTCAGGAGGCGATATCGAGAGCTGCTCGTGCTGTGTTCACCTGTTCGACGAGCGCGGCACCGTCAGGGTCGGCTCGGAGCTCTTCGAGCGTGGCCGCGAGTTCGGCCTCGGTCGACGCTCCGGCGGAGAGGTCGGTCAGCGCCACGAATGCCCTCGCGAGCTTGGCCTCGGAAGCGCCTTGGGCCCCGGCGGCCCTGGCCAGCGTGACCGCCGACTCGAAGTCCGCTCGGGCCTCTTCGGGTCGGCCGGCAGCGAGCTCGTGGGCACCCAGGATCCAGTGGGCCCGGGCGCGGGGCAGCTCACCCTTCTCCAGCTCCTTGGCCAGCTCGAGGTTGGCGCGGGCGGCGGCGCAGCCGGCGCGAGCCTCCGGCGGGGTGATGACGATGCCCGGCTCATCCCAGCCGGCCCAGGTGAACGAGGCCAGGTCGTAGCTCAGGGCCTTGGCCTGAGAGCGAAACTCGTACGCCTGGTCCGGGTCGGAAGCGTGGGCCAGCGCCAGCAGGCGGCTGATACCGGCCCAGGCGATGGCCATCGCGGCCGAGAGGTCCTTGTCCTCTCGGTAGGCGTGCCGCATGGCTTCGCTGTAGGCCTTGGGCTTGGCAGCCAGGTCGACCTCTGCGAGGGCGGCGATGTCGGCGAAGGAGTCACGCATGGTCGAACCTCCTCAGCGGGCGAAGGTGCTCCCGCAACCGTCGCACACGACGTAGAGCCCGTGGCGATCGAACAGGTAGCCCGCGACGTGCAGGCGGCCTTCGATGCACTTGGGACAGACCCAAGTCCACCACTTGACGGGCGCACCGTTCTCGGCGGGCACGACCTCACCGAGCGGCTTCGACTCCGAGGCGACGCGATCCGCGAGGCCCTCGTTGGCCTCGAACGCGGCCTTGATGGCAGCGTCACGTTGGTCGTCGGACTCGCTGCTGTAGGGGTAGTTCTGGCTGACGTTCGAACTCACGTTGGTCGGGGCTCCTGGCTACGTCGAAGGCCAGCCGCGAACGTCGTGAGCGCGGCGCGACCGGCCTGGGATGAGTATAGGACTCGGGTCGCTACCACGCGGCCGCCGAGCCTTCTGCCCGCGGATCGGAACCGGCAGCGTAGGAGGCCACCGCACCGTCACTGTCGCGCACGACCTCGATGGCATGGGCGTGGCCCACCAACGAGGTCCACGGTTCTTGCAGCACGACGCGGTGACCCATCGCCGTGAGCGCCGCAGACACGCTGTCGTGGGCTCGCGATTCGAGCACGGTGAGCTCGGGTGGCCCGAACTGGCGCTCCATCATGGCTGCCCAGCGAGGCGCAGCCACGGCCGTGGCAACATCGGCGCCGCCGTCGACGACCGCGGACACGAACTGGGCGAAGACCTGCGGCTGGATCTCACCGCCCATCGAGCCGTGGATCATCCACGGGCGTCCATCTCGCAGGAGCATGCCGGGCGCGAGCGTGTGGGTCGGTCGCTTGCCGGGGGCAAGGGCGTTCGGGTGGTCGGGGTCGAGACGGAAGAAGGCCCCGCGATCGTGGAAGGCGATGCCTGTGGCTGGATCGACCAGTCCGGAGCCGAAGCCCTGGTAGTTGGACTGGAGCAGGCTCACGGCGTTGCCCCACTGGTCGGTGGTCGCGAGATAGATGGTGCCGCCGGCGCGCGGCAGCGTGCCGGCGATCGGGTCCATCGGTCGGTCTGGGTCGATGCGGGCGGCCAGCCGGTCGATGTGCAGATCCGACAGCATCCGCTCGACCTCACCATCGGCCATGTACGCGATGTCGGTGACGTGAGCGTCGCGTTCGGCGAGTGCCAGCCGGGAAGCCTCGAGGCCGAGGTGGATCCAGCCGGCATCGGCCCATCCCCGCCCGTCCCACGCAGCCGGGCTCGGGGCCGCGAAGCGCGAGAGCAGGCCCAGTGTCTGGAGCGCCACGACACCGACGCTGTTGGGTGGATGGCTCAGCGAGGTCACACCGCGGTAGTCGATCGACAGCGGTGAGTCCCAGTCGCTCGCGTGGGCGGCGAGGTCATCGGCGCTGATGGGCGCGCCGCGGCGCTCGAAGTAGGACGCCGTGGACCGGGCGATCGAGCCACTGTAGGGCGCGCTCGGCCCTTCGTCGGACAAGGCCCGCAGCGTCCGCTTCAGGGCGGGCAGCCGGAGGGTCTGGCCGGGGGTCGAGGCTCGATCAGGGGGCCGATACGTCGTGGCCCAGTCACCGTCCTCTCCGAACGCCGTGGCGCCCCGCTCGATGACATCGAGCCAGTAGGCCGATGCAGGAAAGCCGGAGGCCAGTTCGATAGCCGGTTCCAGCAGGGAGGCCCAGTCGAGGCGGCCGAAGCGGCGATGGGCCTCGCCCCAGGAGTCGACGGCGCCGGGCACGGTGATCGACCAGGGGCCGCGTTCGGGGACGGCTGCGAAGCCGGCGGCGTGAGCAGCCTCGATGGTGGCACCGCTGCCAGCCCGTCCGCTGCCGTTGAGCGTGGCGGCCTCAGCGCTCGCCTCATCCCAGATGATCCAGAACGCATCGCCGCCCAGGCCGCAGCTGTGGCCGGCGACGACCGCGAGGGCGGCGTTGGTGGCGATGGCGGCGTCGACGGCGCTACCGCCACCACGGAGGACGTGGAGTCCCGCCTGTGTGGCGAGGTGATGCGGGCTGGCGACGGCGCCGTGGCGTCCCCGGACCGGGCGAGCCGGTGTCGTCGCGAGGAGGTGAGGGTCGGTCACATCCTCATGATGCCGTGCCGGGCGTGTCCACGGCGGCCGCGGTCGCAGGCAGGGTCACCCCGACGCGGGCACCGTTGCCCTCGACGTTCTCAGCGAACGACTCACCGTGGAGCACTTCGGCCAGGTCACGCACGATCGCGAGCCCCAGCCCGGAGCCTGAGCCGGTACGTGACGGATCAGCACGATAGAAGCGATCGAACACGTGCGGCAGCGCGGTCTGGGAGATCCCGGGGCCGTCGTCGCTGACGGCCAGCGTGACCGTTCGATCCCCAGTCGAGACCTCGACGGTGATGTGCCCACCTGGCGATGGGGCGTGCTTCAGGGCGTTCGCGATGATGTTGCCGAGGATGCGGTCGAGAGCATCCCGATCGGCTACGAGCCGTGTTCGTTCGGCGCCTTCGTCGACCCGAAGACGCTGTCCGTTCGCATCGGCCTCAGCGGCGAAGCGTTCCACGGCGGCCTGTGCGACCTCGAGGCTGTCGAGCGACTCGAGATGCAGCGATGGACCGGCCACACCAGGGACCGTCAGATGATCGAGGTCATCGAGCATGCGACCCAGGCGGTCGGTCTCGTCGGAGATCGCGCCCGCCGCGCGCACCGCATCGTTGCCGGAGGCAGTGCCGTCCTTGAGCGCCTCGGAGAATCCACCGATGACCGTGAGCGGGGTGCGGAGGTCATGGCGGATATCCGCGAGCAACTGACGCTGTGCCTCGCGGGTCGCTCCGACCTCATGGGCCATGGTGTTGAAGGCCTCGCTGGCTTCGGCGACCTCGATGGGTCCGGTGACGGGTAGCGGTTCGGGCACGTTGCCCTTGGCTACATCGCTGGTGGCGGCGGAGAGCCGCCGGAGTGGACCGGTGACCGAGCGGCCGAGCCCGATGGCCAGCGGGATGCCGGTGACGACGAGGATGAGCCCGGCGACCGCCAGCGACCGCACGAGGTCGGCGGTGGCCTTCTCGCTCGAATCGTCCTCGAGCGCGAGCATGAGGAACGGAGCGGTCTGTCGACGGCCTTGCGCGGGTCCCTGCCCGACGATCGGCGTGGTGGCAAAGAGCACCTCACCGACACCTTCGATCTCCGTCGTACCCGTGGCGACCTGGCCGCGCTCCAGGTCGCTCTCGAGCTGGGGTACCTGCTTGAGGCGTGACGCGCCACCCTCCGCGGGGTTGAAGATGATGGAGCTATCGCCGGCGGTGAAGATGACCGAGACGTCGGTGTCGGCGATGTTCTCGCGGAACGACTCCCGGAACTCGATGAGCTCTTCGGTGAACTCCTCTCCATCGAGGTTCTGCTCCAGGCGCTCGATGAGGTTGGACTCGCCGGGCTGGCGCGGTCGCAGCACCCCCGGTGGCAGTGCGCTTCGGGCCGCGGCCGAGTAGGGCACGGTCAGCTCAGTGAGCGCGCCGATGGTCGCGTCCTGGTGTAGCCCGCGTAGCACGAACCAGAGCGACCCTCCGACGGCCAGCAGGGTCGCGAGCGCGAATACGAGCAGGACGAGACCGATGCGCCCGCTGAGTGTCCTCAACCGTGTCGTACGCGCGGAGGCGGCACGAGGCGATAGCCCACACCCTTGACCGTCTCGATCGGCGGTGCGTCCTCACCCAGCTTGCGTCGAAGCTCGGAGATGTGGACGTCGACCGTGCGCGTCTCTCCTGGGAAGTCGGTGCCCCAGACCGACGAAAGCAGGTCGTCCCGGCTCCAGACGACGCCCGGGTCGCGAGCGAGGGCAGCCAGCAGGTCGAACTCCCGAGGACGCAGGCCCAGGCGCCGCTCACCGACATACGCCTCGCGACGCCGTGGGTCCACGCGGAGCTTGCCCACGTCCATGGGCCGGGTGCCACGCATCGAGGGGTCGGACCGGCGCAGGATGGCCTTGACTCGGGCGACCATCTCGCGCGGGTTGAAGGGCTTGGTCAGGTAGTCGTCCGCGCCCAGCTCCAGCCCGACGATGCGGTCGATGTCCTCGCTGCGGGCCGTCAGCATGAGGATCGGCGTCTCGCCACGGCGGCGAACCTCGCGCGTGACCTCGGTGCCATCCATCTTGGGCATCATCAGGTCGAGCACGATGAGGTCGGGATCGACGCGGTCGTGCTGTTGGAGCGCCTCCTCGCCGTCCCGCGCCTCCACGACGTTGTAGCCGGCCTGCTCGAGGTAGAGGCGGACCAACTCGATGATGTTGCGTTCGTCGTCGACGACGAGGATGGTCTTCACGCGCGCCAGCATAGCCGCGTGGTCGACCCTCAGGCCCGCGCCCGATGTCAGGGCCACGTAAGGCCAGTGCGCACGGTGCATGTGGGGATGGTGCCGCCAGCATCGGGTGTGCCGGCCTTGTTCGCGTCGTTGAGCCGGGCGATCATCACCTCACCGTCGCGCGTGGCACCGCGACATGGAGGCGCGCTAGGCTCGATAGATGAGTAGCGAACGATTGGTCGCGGCGGAAGCCTGGGCCGAACGGGTGCGAGCGGCACGGACACAGATCGACCGGTCACGCGAGACCGACGAGCCACAGGACCTCTACCGGCATTGGGCGACACGCTTCGCGGCTGATCCGCGTGGAGCGAGCGACCCCACGCGCGACGTGCTGCTATCGATGGCTCGGCGGGACGATACGTGGCTGGACATCGGCGCCGGTGGGGGACGTTACTCGCTCCCAGTCGCCTCGGCCGTCCGATGGGTGGTCGCGGTGGAGCCGTCTCCCTCGATGCTGGAGGTCCTGCGTGCAGGCATCGCCGATCAAGGCATCCACAACATCGAGGTCGTCGAGGACAGGTGGCCCACCCGCAAGCCGCTGACCGCTGACATCGCGCTGATGGCCCACGTCGGCTACGACATCGAGACGTTCGGTGGCACGTTCCTGGATGCTGTGGAGGACGCGGTGCGCCGATGTGTGGTCATCATGCGCACGAGTGGCGCCAGCCGTGCCAATGAGCTGCTCTGGCCGGAGATCCACGGCGAGCCGCGCCAGACCTATCCGATGTTGCCGGAGTTCCTCGAGCTGCTGGCGGCGCGCGGGGTCTCGCCGACCGTTGCGCACGTCGACCGCGGTTCCTGGGGGTACGAATCGCGTGAGCAGATGCTGGCGGCACTGCGGCGCCTGCTCTATCTGCGACCGGGTTCGGCCAAGGACCAACTGCTGGCACGGCTGATCGCCCAACGAGCGACCGAGCACGATGGCGGGTGGGAGATCGATCGGACCCCGATACAGGACGGCGTCGTGACCTGGGACGTGCCGGTCTGATGGCCTTGCCGCTGAACGGGCGAATACGACCCGTCGACAGCCGCGATCGGTACACGTGTGCAGGATCGTGTCGCTGGGCGGTCAGGACTGACGAAGCCGCTCGCGTTGCGACAGAGCCCTGAAGCGAAGAGGCTCGGAACGGACTGGGCTGTGACCGACACGTCAGGCTCGCCCGTTCGACGACGACGAGGGACGACCACGGGTGGTGACCTGCGTCTCGCCCCTTCGCTGAGGTGCGGTCGAAGGCACGCTGCCCGGGCTACAGCGCCCGATGCTGGACCTAGCCGACCGCCGCTCCCGGCTCCGGACTCAGGACCTCCACGTCGCCGAGACCGAGATGCTCCAACTCCTCGCGCAGCTGATCGGGCGTGCCGGCGAGCGCCGGGAAGGTGCCGTAGTGGATGGGCACGACGACGGCGCACCCGAGCAGCTCGACGGCCCGGGCCGCGGCCGGCGGGTCCATCGTGAAATGGCCGCCGATGGGCAGGAAGGCCACGTCGGGCCGGTGCATCTCGTTGATGAGACGCATGTCGCCGAAGAGCGCCGTGTCGCCAGCATGGTAGAGAGAGCGCCCGTTCTCGAGCTCGATCACGAACCCCACGGGCTCACCCAGGTACAGCGGCAGACCGGTGTCGTCGACGAAGTCGCCGGCGGAGTGGTCAGCCGCGACCATCGACACGCGAACCCCGGCGACCTCGACGGTCCCGCCCTTGTTCATGCCCACGATCTCGGCCCCGGTCTCCTGCGCGCCCAACCACAGGCTCAGCTCATGGATGGCTGGCCAGGCCGGCTGCGTGCGCCGGGCGATCGTCAGCGAGTCGGCGTTCGCGATGTCGCCGGGCATGGCGCCGAGGTGATCGTGGTGGCCGTGCGTCACGAGCATCACGTCGCAGCGCTCGATGACCTGAGGGCCGGCGGGCGCGAGGGGATGCCCGAACCAGGGGTCGATGAGGATACTCGTGCCGGCCTCGCTCTCGACGTGCACGGTCGCGTGGCCGTACCAGGTGAAACGGAAGCCCAGGTCCTCGCTCATCGGTCTCCTCCAGTCGTCCGTACGGGTGTACACGCATCCTAGCCACTCGAGAGGGCTGGCGACCCCCGCGTATGCTGGCTCACATGAAGGTGCTCGAGATGACCACCGGGCCGGTGGGCACGAACGTCTACGTCCTTGGTGATGTGCGCACGCAGGAGGCCATCGCCATCGACACCGCGACACCCTCGGTCCGCTGGCTGACCCAGCAGCTGGCCGATGAGGGCTGGGACCTGCGCATGATCATCAGCACGCACCGGCACTGGGATCACATCGGCGACAACGCAGAAGCCGTCATCGCGACCGGGGCCGCCCTGGCGGTCCACACCGCCGATCGCCATGGCCTCGAGGAGCCGGACGCGCAGTCGGCGCCATTCCCCATCCTGCCGAGCGTTCCCGCGCTGGACCTCGAAGAAGGCTCACGCATCCGCTTCGGAGACATCGATCTGCAGGTACTGCACACGCCGGGCCACACCGAAGGTTCGGTCTGTCTGCTCAGTCACGAGGAGCGGGTGTTGCTGTCGGGCGACACGCTCTTTGCCGGCGCCTGGGGCCGCACCGACCTGCCGGGCGGGGACCACGTCGCGATGATCGAATCGCTCTCACGCCTCGCCACCCTGGAGGACGGACTGACGGTCTTGCCGGGCCACGGCCCGCAGACGACCATCGGGCGCGAGAAGGCGTGGCTGCAGATGGTGGCGCAGGACCAGAAGCTGCCGTTCTAGGCGAAGCGGCCGGACGACTCCGAGTCGAGCGAGTAGGTGCGCTGCGTGGCGAAGCCCTTGACCTCGACCTCGTCCAGGTCGGTGCCGGCAGGTCTGACACGTCCAAGTAGGCGTCGCCCATCGTCTTGAGGCGCTAGCGGTCGGAGCTCTCCCGGATGCGGTCGAAGGCACCGAAGATGTCGTTCAGCTCCGCGATCGGTCAGGTGTGTGCGCGACCCGGCTACGGCAATGGCCTGCGCCACTCCGAAGCGACCCGGTCGGCCACGAACCCGTGCCGCTCGTAGAGCGTGAAGGCCTCGTGGGGGTTCTCGCTGTCGACATCGAGCTGGGCCGAGGTCATGCCCTTGTCTCGCAGCACGACGAGCGCCCGACCGAGCAGGGCCGAGGCCAGCCCACGTCGCCGCCATGGTCGACGGACCCAGATGGGGTCGGTCCAGCCTCGCTCGTAACCCTGTTGCTCGTTTTCGGCCTGATGGATCTCGGCGTGCACGGCACCGGCGATGTGGTCGCCGTCGAAGGCGGCCACGATGAGCTCCTGACGGGTGCTGGGGTTGTCCAGCCACTCGCGGTAGCCGGCTTCGCTGGAATCGAACGTGCCATGGTGGTCGCGGAAGGCCTCGATGCCGCCATCGAAGACGACGCGCAGGAGCTCATCGGTGATGGGACGGATCTGGAGGCCTCCGGGGAGCGCAGGCAACTCGATGTCATCGAGTGTCGCTCGGGTCATGTGCTGGTAGACGCGCGTACGGCTGTAGTCGAAGCGCTCGGCGAGGGCCCTACCGCCGGCATCACCACCACGCACGACCGGTACCACCAGGGCCCGCTCGCCATCGAAGGCTTGCGCTGCAGCGAGGGCGGTGAGGCGGTCGACGTTCCGCTGCCACATGGCGGTGCCGATCCCGCGCCGGCGCCAGTCGGGGTGGACGTCACCCCAGTGCTGGTACTGCCGCTGGCTGCCGTCCGGGGTGTCCATCCAGTCGAGGTAGGAGCGAGCGACGAGCTGGTCACCGACGAAGCCGAGGACCATGTCTTCCTCGGGCCTCACGCGATCGCGATGGGCCGCGTGCACGGCCATCTCATCGACGCTGATGCCGACCTGCTCGCCGTAGGCGTCATAGGCTGCGCGGAGGAGCCTGACGATAGCCGGGAGGTCGCCCTCGCCGCGGTATGTGCGGAAGGTGAGGCCGTCGATGGCCGGCCCAACGGGCAGCAAGGTCTCGCTCGTCATGCCAGCACCAGCGGCTTGTGCCACTCGGTGGCGACCCGGTCGCTGGCGAAGCCGTGGCGTTCGTAGAGCGTGAGGGCCTGGTTCTCGTTCTCGGTATCGACCTCCAGCTGGGCCGAAGTCATGCCCACCTCGCGGAGGCGGACCAAGGCCCGGCCGAGCAGTGCCGAAGCCAGCCCGCGGCGACGCCACGGCCGACGCACGTAGACCGGATCCGTCCAGCCACGGAGGTAGCCGTTGGCCTCGTTCTCCTCGGGCACGACGGAAGCGTGGACCCCGCCGGCGATCTCGTCAGCGTCGTAGGCGATCACGAGGAGAGACCGGTCAAGGGTGGGGTCTTCGATCCACCGCCGATAGCTTTGCTCGCCCGAGTCCCAGGCACCGAAGTGATCGCGGAACGCCTCGGTGACCGCGCCCCATACCTCGGGCAGGTCGGCCTCGGTAGCGCTTCGCAGTTCCAGCCCGGATGGCAGCGCCGGTACCTCGATGTCATCGAGCGTGGGGCGGGTCATGTGGTGGTAGACACGCACTTGCCGGTATCCGAACCGCTCAGCGAGGACCGCCCCACCGGCGTCACGTCCTCGCAGCCACGGCACCGTGAGGTAGCACGATCCATCGAACGCGCGGTCGGCTGCGATGGCCGTCAGTCGGTCGATGGCGTATGACCACAGGCAGCTACCGATCCCACGCCGTCGCCACTCAGGGTGCACGTCTCCCCAGGTCTCGTAATGGCGCGAGCCACCATCCGGGGTGTCCGCCCACTCGACCATGGAGCGGGCCACTAGCAGATCGCCTACGAACCCGAGCATCAGGTCGCGCGTCGGGTCGATGTGGGGCGAGTTGCGGAGCTCGACGCGCATCTCGCCGACGCTGGCGCCGGATGTGTCGCCGTTGGCCACGAAGCTGGCGTTCATCAGCGCCACCAGGGCCGGCAGGTCCTCCTCGCCGCGATAGGGTCGGATGTGGAAGCCCGGGATATCGGGCAGCTTCGGTGGCGGTGGGGCGGTGGGCACGTCAGCCATGCAGTCCCCCTAGCGGCTTGTGCCATTCGGTCTCGGTAAAGGTCGAATCGAAGCGGTGTTTGCGATAGAGCGTCAGAGCGTCGTTGGGGTTCTCCGTGTCGACACCCAGCTGGGCTGAGGTCATGCCCCAATCGCGGAGCACGACGAGCGCACGGCCGAGGCAGGCGAAGGCCAGACCCCGACGACGCCACGCGCGGCGAGTGAAGACCGGATCGGTCCACCCGCGCAGGTAGCCGCGGGCCTCGTTCTCGCCGGGTGTGACGGCCGCTTGCACGCCGGCCGCCACCTCGTCGCCGTCGAAGGCCACGATCATGCCCTCGGGGTTCATGCGCGGGCTCTTGATCCAGCCCTGGAACGAGGTCTCCGAGGTGTCCATGGCCCCGAAGTGGTCCCGGAACGCCTCGGACATGCCGTCCCAGACCTTGCGCAGCTCCTCCCGTGTCACCGCGCGGATGACGATGCCCTCAGGCGGCTCCGGGGTCTCGATATCGGCGAGATCCGGGCGGACCATGTAGTGGTACGTGCGCACGTTGCGATAGCCGTTTGCCTCCATCAGCTTGCGTGCACCGAGGTCCGGGCCGTCGGTCCAGGTGACGAGGAGGGGCGGCGCGGAATGCTGGTGCCAGCGGGCGATCTCCCTCAGGCGAGCTTCTGTCCGGGGCAGGAGCGCCGAGCCCAGGCCGCGCCGTCGCCAGTCCGGGTGCACGAAACCGTACGTCTGGTAGTGGCGCATGCCCTCGTTGGCATCCTCGAAGGTGGCGTACGAGACCGACACCAGCTCATCGCCCACGAACCCCAGGACCAGGTCCTCGCGCGGGTCGGTGCTCGCGGAGTGCGTCAGTTCATTGAGGATCAGCTCCTCGGGCTGGAACTCGGGGTTGGCATTGGCCTCGGTAGCAGCGTTCATGACGCGGGCCATGGCCGGCACATCGGCCTCACCCGCGTAGGTCCGGAAGTGGAGGCCCGGGATGTCGGGCGCGCCGGGGACGACGATGGCGGTCATGCGCCGTCCAGGGGTCTGTGCCATTCCGAGATCGACCGATCGACCTCGTAGCGATGGCGTTGATAGAGGGTCAATGCCTGGTTCTCGTTCTGTGAGTCGACACCCAGCTGCGCTGAGGTCATGCCGCGTTCCTTCAACTGCTGCAGCGAGCGGCCCAGGAGGGCGTAGGCCAGACCTTTGCGGCGCCAGGCCTGACGGGTGAAGACCGGGTCGGTCCAGCCGCAGAGGTAGCCGTTGGCCTCGTTCTCGTCGGGGTCGATGGCACCTTGCACGCCGGCCACGGCCTCGTCGCCGTCGAACGCGACGACCAGCAGCTCCGGCTCCATCAGCGGATCGTCCAGCCATCGTTGGCGAGCCGCATCCGAGAAGTCGTGCCCGCCGAAGTGATCACGAAACGCTTCGGCCGCGGCCTCCCATACCTGCGACAGCATCTCGCGGGACACGGGCCGAACCTCGATCCCGTCAGGCAGCGACGGCACGTCGATGTCTTCCATGTCTGGCCGGGTCATGTGGTGGTACACCCTGACCTTCCGATAACCGCGCCGCCTGGCCAGCTCGATACCCCCGACGTTGAGGTCATCCAGCAGGGTGATGAGCTTGCGCGGCCCATCGAAAGCCTGGCGGGCCGCAAGGTCGACGAGCGACTGCTCGCTCGCCGCCATCAGGGCCGTGCCCAGCCCTTGGCGTGCGAAGTCGGGATGCAGGTTGCCCATGCTTCGGTAGTGGCGTTCGCCATCGGTCGTGTCCGAGTATTCGATCGAGGAGTACACCGCGAGCCGGTCACCGACGAAGCCGAGCAGCATCCCTTCAGTGGGCGGGATGTGTGTCGGGGAGCGGAACTCGGTGCGCATCATCTCTACGCTCCAGCGTTCCTTCTCACCGTTGGCTTCGTTGAAGGCGTTGGCGACCTCGGCCATGGCCGGGATGTCGGTCTCGTCAGCGTAGAAGCGGAACCGAAGCCCGGGGATCCTTGGTGCGTGAGCGATCTCCACCCACTCGTGCGCGGTCGTGGTCATGCGACTAGTAGTCCTTCTTGCCTTGTCGTCTCAGGTTCTTCTTGTGCTGCTTGAAGAACTTGCCTCGTTTGCGGTCAGCCTCGCGGCGGGCACGTTGGTCTGCACGGACCTCGGCGGCGTGGCGTTCGGCCTCGAGCTTGTGGTGGCTGGCGAGCCGCTCGGGTGAGAGCGTGCCGGACTCCAGCGCGGCAGCCACGGCGCAGCCAGGCTCGCCCTCGTGGCGACAGTCGGAGAAGCGGCACTGGCGTGCCAGGCTCTCGACCTCGTCGAACGTGGCCTCGACCGAGTCGCTCTCGCCCAGCACGCCGACGGTGCGCAGTCCCGGGGTGTCGATGAGCAGCCCACCATGAGGAACGGCGAACAGCTCGCGATGCGAGGTCGTATGGCGGCCCTTGCTGTCGTCCTCGCGCAGTGCCTTGGTCGCCTGTCGTTCGTCGCCCAGGAGGGCATTGGTGATGGTCGATTTGCCGACGCCGGAGGATCCCAGCAGGCAGGCCGTCGAGCCGCGATCGAGATACGCGCGCAGCTCATCGATACCGGTGCCGTCGATGGCACTGGTGACCACCACACGGGTGCCGGCGGCGACCGCGTGCACCTCGCTGACGGCTCGAGTGAGGTCGAGTGCGATGTCGACCTTGTTGAGCACGACGACGGGGCTGACGCCGCCATCGAGCGCAAGCACAAGGTAGCGCTCGATGCGTCGCAGGTTGAGGTCATCGTCGAGGCCGGAGACGAGGAATGCGGTGTCGACGTTGGCGGCCAGCACCTGGGGCTGCCCATCGCTGAGCCGTTGTCGCACGAAGGAGCTGCTGCGAGGTAGGACTTCGCGGAGGGCCGCCTGTCGCGGGGTCTCCGACACCGGCTCCAGCGCCAGCCAGTCGCCGACCGCAGGCATGTCCTCACGAGTGCCGGCTTCGCGGGCGAAACGGCGCTGGACGACCAGCTGCGTGGGACCAGCCTCGGTGATGGCGAGGCCGTCGCCGAGGCTGCTAACGAGGCGGCCAGGCAGCAGGCCGGCGGCCGTGTGCGGGGCGAAGCCCATGGCACGGTCCGCCGACCATCCCAGCTGGCCGAAGGCGAGGGCAGTGCTGGCGGTAGCCCCCATCAGCCGGCCCTCTTGAGCTTGCCGGTGCGCTTGGCGTAGGCCTCGGCCTTGCCGAAGGTCCAGATCCCCAGCGGGATGAACACGACGGCCATGATCAGCAGGGGCCAGAGCAGGTCCAGGAGCTCGCTGATGGGTGTGCCGTAGATCAGCCCCTGGCGCATGGCTTCGAGGACGTAGGTCGCGGGCGACAGATGCGCCAGCAGTTGCATCCACTCAG
Source organism: uncultured Chloroflexia bacterium (assembly GCA_963752475.1). GTDB lineage: Bacteria > Chloroflexota > Limnocylindria > Limnocylindrales > CSP1-4 > JAFMJV01. The sequence goes on from CAVVYR010000006.1 coordinate 838,296, forward strand.
GCAGGACCTCGACGCTGTAGTAGACGCCGCTCACGAGGAGCAGTACCGACTGGAACACGAAGGTCATCTGTGCGCCTCGTTCCACATACATCAGGGGCAGGATGGCAGCCATCATGCCGATACCGATGAACGAGAGCGAGCCGACCGCGAGGAAGACGATGGGCGCGACCGGGTCGGCCTTGGTGAAGTCCAGCCCGAAGAAGACCGCCAGCACGATGAGCATCACGAAGGTGTGCACGAGCCCGTAGAGAACGGCGTACATCGTGCTGCCGAGCAGCTGGGCCCAGCGTCGGACCGGGGCCATGAAGGTGTATTCGAGCGTCCCTTCCCAGCGTTCCCAGGCGACCGTCTCGGCGATGAAGCCGAAGACGATCGAGAGGAAGTTCCAGAAGACCGCACCGACCATCAGGGTCAGCACGAGGGTCTGGTCGCCCTGGTCGACGCCGATGAAGGCGATGGCCAGGGCGCTGGCGGTGGCATAGACCAGCCACGCGATCTCCCAGCCCCAGTAGCGCTTGGTCAGGAAGAAGTTGCGCTCGATGAAGGCGTAGCTCGCGACGAGCTCGCGTGTCAGCAGTGCCACGGGCACTCGACCTCTCTTTCAAGCGGGTGTCGGATGGAGTGTTGGTAGGGCCGCCGCCTGCGAGGCAGGCGCTTGGGTGGGGCGTGACGGTGCTCACCGCCACGACGGTGGAGCGGATTACGCATGGTTCAGTCGTTCTCCTCGTCCTCGACGTCGTCGAGGGATCGCCCGGTCCAGGTCATGAAGACCGATTCGAGCGTGGGCGGAAGGTCGTGTTCGATCGCGACCTTGTGTTTCAGTTCATCGGGTGTGCCTTCGACCACGAGCCGGCCTCGATCCAGGATCGAGAGTCGGTCACAGAGGCGTTCGGCCTCGGCGAGGTCGTGTGTCGTCAGCAGGATGGTGGCGTCAGAGGTGGCCTTGATCTCCTCGATGAAGGCCTGAACATCAAGCTTGCTGCGCGGGTCCAGACCCGTCGTCGGCTCGTCGAGCAGCAGCAGTGTGGGGCTGGTGAGGATGGCCCTCGCGATGGCCACCTTCTGCTGCATGCCGCGGCTCATCTGCTCGAGCGGGCTGCCTAGGCGCGACTTGGCGATGCCAAGACGTGCCAGGATCCGTTCCGCTTCCCGCTGAGCTTCGCTGGCCTTGAGGCCGTAGAGCCGAGCGGCGTAGAGCAGGTTCTCGTGGGGCGAGAGCTTCTTGAAGAAGGCCGCGTCCACCGAGACCCGGTTGATGAGGCGCTTCACCGCCATCTCGTCACGCTCGACGTCGTGGCCGAAGACCTCGACGCGTCCGGTGTCGAGGGTCAGCAGCGTGCTGACCAGGCGGATGAGCGTGGATTTGCCACCACCGTTGGCTCCAAGGATGCCGTAGACCTCGCCGCGCTCCACCCGGAGCGAGACGTCGTCGACGGCGGTGACGGTGGCCTTCTTGCGGCCGAGCTTGAAGCGCTTGGTGACATGGTCGATGAGCAGCGCGGTCGTGCCGTCCGCCCAGGGACGGGCCGCTGGCTGCATCGGCTGCTCCGTTGACGGTGCGACGGGCAGCGGGGGGCGGGGAGGGGTCATCGAAGGGCGAAGTTCGGTGTCGATGGCCATCATTCACCTCCGGGGTAGCTGTCGAGGAACGTGGACGGGCCTGCTTCCTGTGGGAAGCGCGGGAGTCCTGGCTCTCGATGCCTGGCGTGAAGAGGGCATCAAAAAAGCCGGGGGCCCATCCGACCCTCCGGCTCGATCGACTGGCGCTCAGGCGCCTGGTGGATCTACGAAGGGCACGGATCTCCCGCATCCGCGGTGCCGACGGGCACACGCGTCCGCTGCCGGGAAGCAGCGAAGCTGGTGAGCAGGATGCTTGTCATCTGACTGCGAATCTCCTGTGCGGGATCCAGTGCGGACGGCCTGGTGAGCGGTGGCCGTCGAGAAAGATACACCCACTGTCAACCTCGGTCGCTCGAGTTGGCGGATACTTCATCGGTGACTCGCTCCAAGACGCTTCAGTCCCTGCACGACGGCACGCTCGATGCCCGCACCCTGGCGTTGCTGTGGCTGCTGAGCGAGGGTGGTGTGCCCCTGATGGTGACCGGACCGGCGTCGACCGAAGCGAGACGGAGGCTGGCCGCTGGCCTCCTTGCGTTCCAGCCGGATCGCCCCTGGGTCGTGCTCGACGCGGACGAGGAACCGGCGACCCCTGAGCGTCTGTCGGCCCTGCTGCGTGGTGATGCCCGCGTGGGCATCACCCTGGCGGCCGACGATCTCGAGGCGTTGTTCGAGCACCTCGCGGTCCAGGGCCTGCCAGAGGACGCGGTTCGGAAGCTGGGCGTGGTCGTCGTGGCCGAGGAGACGGCCAGTGGCCTGCGCTGCACGGTCGTGCACTACCTGCGACCGACCGAGCGGGATGCGCAAGGACACCTGCAAAGACGCCCACCCGCGGTGCTCGCAGCGTGGGACGAAGGCGCGGACACCTTCGAGGACTACGCTTGGGGCATCACCCCGGAGTTGGCCGATCGGGTAGACCGCTCACAGGCTGACCTCGAGGAACGGCAAGCAGATCGGGCCCGCTTCCTGGCGGGCCTGACCGTGGATGACGCGTATGCCGAACGCGTCGCGGCTTACCTTGCCACCGAGCCGCCGCGCGTGCCGGCTCCAGAGCATGAGGAGGCCAAGCCGTCGCCGTTCTCAGGCGGCCTCACCGACCCCGATCCCGACCCGCATCGGCACTAGGGCCCGAACGGACGCGCGAAGGAGAGGGCCTGGTTGCCTTGGGCATCGAGGAATGCGAGCCGATCGGTACCGCGCTCGATCACGACCGAGCGACGGAGGCCGCTGATGAGCGCCCGCTCCGTCCGCAGCTCGGAGCAGTCTTCGTCGCGAGCGCCCCGGGCCTCTGCGAAGGTGACGAAGATCCCGTCGGTGACGTAGGCCGCGGCATAGGGTCCGCACGGCCCCTCGCCGCTGGCGACCCCATCCGCGAGGCGCAGCGTGATCCGTTGACCACCGATGCTGCCATCGGCGGCGGTGCGCTCGAGCCACCAGGTCGTGCCCTCGACCGGCGTCTGGCTCACGAACTCCAGCCGCTCATCGGTATCGGTAGAGGTGAGGACCAGGCGGTCGGCCGGCAGGTCGAGCCGGATGGCGGTGGCACCGAGGACGGCGGTCATGGCTGCCTCCTGGGCTGCGAGCTCGTCGGTGCAGGGAGCGTCGGTGAGGGTGAGCTCGCTCAGACTGAGGACATCGGCGTGTCGGGAGAACTCGGCCACGATAGCGTTGCAGCCGGACGTTCCAGAGAGTGGACCCGACTGGCGGCGCTTGTAGAAGGCGTCGGCGTTCGGCTGGAAGGAGAGCAGCCCCGGCATCTCCTCGGACGAGGGCACGGCCCGACCGTCGACGGTATATGACTCGAGCCGCCACTCGGGCCCTTCGAGCAACGTCAGGTCATCGACGGCGTAGCGCAGTACCTCTTCACCGGTGACCGAGTAGATCACGAGCTGGTCGTCGAGCTCGGTGGCGCTGGCCTCGATGTCGTAGGCCGCGGCCCTCCTGAGCCCGCCTTCGACCGCCTGCTGGACCAGGGCCTGGTTCTCCGCGCAGGCGCGTTCGTCGAGCTGCTTGAGTCGGACCCGCAGGGCCGCCCCGTTGACGCCGTACTCACCCTCGATCCTGGAGCACCCGCCTGAGCCGACGTGGAAGCGAGGGCCGAACTCGATGAACGCCGCCACCTCCGGGCCGGGCACAGCCTCCCGGCCGCGATCCACATAGCTCACCAGCCGCCAGGGTGTGCCCTGCAGTGGAAGACGCCCATCGGGTTGACGGGCGAGGGGAGCCGGCGCTGTGCCACGGTCGACATCGGCCTGCGCAGCGGTGGCCGCTGGTATCGCCAGCAACGAGACGGCCAGGCAGGCCGCCGCGAGGGTTCGTAGGGCGCGCATCGTGCTTGCAGTATCCGCCCGTCCGGAAAGACGTGCCTGCGGCGTACGCCTTCGTGACCGCTGTACCGACCTTGGCGGGCCGACGGGCACGGGTGAGACCTGGTGCCTGGTAGTAGCATCGAACGCAGAAAGCACACTTGCGTCTGCCCGACGCCCACCGGAGGTTCCCTATGACCGCCCCTCGTGTCGCCGCGTCCGTCGGCGAGCTCGTCTCCTACCTCGAAGGCATCTGCCACATCGAGGGCGAGCGTGTCGTCATCGACGACGTCGAGGCCTTCCGCAGCACCGCCATCAAGGATATCGCCTGGAGCGCCACCTTCAGCCAGAGCGAAGAGGTCGTCGAGGCCGCCCGCTGGATCGTTTGGGAAGCGTCCCAGGAGCTCGGCTGCCGTTCCGCCAGCATCCACGAGCTGTACATGGCCCGCAGCCGCGACGAGTACAGCGGCTGGTCCGAGCCCGCCATCAACCTGCGTACGCAGGTCTTCGACATGGCCGCGGCCGGCTGCCGCGCCGCCATGGAGCTCGGCGCCGGCTCGCCCATCTGGGAACTGGCCCGTTCGGAGCAGGCCTACACCTTCCAGCGCCCCGGTGAGTACATCACCAGCGTCCTCGCGGGCGCCATCCACGCCGGCTGGGAAGGCCCCGTCTTCGTCCAGGGCGACCACTACCAGTGGAACGCCAAGAACTACGCCAAGGACCCCGATCAGGTCACTGACGCCCTGCACAAGGCGACCCTGAACGCCATGTCCGTCGGCTACGGCAACATCGACATCGACTCCTCCACCCTCGTCGATCTCTCATACGACTCGCTCGACGAGCAGCAGAAGGAGAACTACACGCGCGCCGCGGAGCTGGCCGCGCTCATCCGTGAGAACGAGGAGTTGACCATCTCCATCGGCGGTGAGATCGGAGAGGTGGGCAAGGACAACTCCACCCCCGACGAACTGCGCGCCTATCTCGACGGCTTCAACAAGGACTTCGCGGCGCGCGCGGGCGCGGATGCCATCGGCCTCTCCAAGGTCAGCGTCCAGACCGGCACCAGCCACGGTGGCGTGCCCACCGCGGACGGCAAGGTCGCCGAGGTGGCTCTCGACTTCGACGTCCTGCGTGAGCTGGGCGTCGTGGCCCGCGAGTACGGCCTCGCCGGCGCGGTCCAGCACGGCGCCTCCACGCTCCCCGACGAGCTCTTCCACAAGTTCCCGGAGGCTGAGACGGCCGAGGTCCACCTGGCCACGGGCTTCCAGAACTTCCTCTACGAGCACGCGCTCTTCCCGGCCGAGCTGTATGAGAAGGTCGTCGAGTTCTGCAACACCGAGTGCGCCGACGAGCGCTCCGAGGGTCAGACGGACGTCCAGTTCGTGTACAAGACCCGCAAGAAGGCCCTTGGCCCCATCAAGCGCGACCTCTGGGATCTCGACGTGAAGGACCAGATCATCGCCGACCAGGGGGCCAAGATGAAGTTCATCTTCGAGCAGCTGGGCATCTCCGGCAACAAGGCCACCGTCGAGAAGTTCGTGACCGCGCCCGAGCGCCACAAGCCGCTTCCGGCGAGCCTCAAGGCGTAGATCACGCTTCCGCGTTAGCATCCGAAGCAACACGCGCCCTCGCGGCGCGATGTCGAGCAGCTTCGACGCCGGGACTCCCACGGGTCCCGGCGTCGATCTTCGTCCGGGCGGTCAATCCCGACTTCACAGGTAAGATATCGACATGCTCAGCGACACCACCATCACCGAGGCCCTTCGGAACGTCCAGGATCCGGAGCTCCATCGAGACATCGTGAGCCTGGACATGGTCAAGGAGATCCACATCGACGGCACGCAGGTGGCGTTGAAGATCGACCTGACCACACCCGCCTGTCCGCTCAAGGACCAGATCGGCGCCGACATCGAGAGCCAGGTCAAGGAGCTTGGCGCGACGGACGTGTCGATCGAATGGGGTGCCATGGTCCGTCGTGCGGTCCCAGGCCAGCAGCAGGAGAACCTGGTCCCGGGTGTCAAGAACATCATCGCCGTGGCCTCAGGCAAGGGCGGCGTCGGCAAGAGCAGCGTGTCCGTCAACCTGGCCACGTCGCTGGCGCTCGAGGGTGCCACCGTGGGCCTGCTCGACGCGGACATCACCGGTCCCAACATCCCGCAGATGATGGGTGTCGAAGGCCAGCCGTCTGCCACACCAGAAGGCAAGATCAAGCCGCTCGAGCGCTACGGCGTGAAGGTCATCTCCATCCAGTTCTTCGTGCCCCAAGGCCAGCCCATCGTGTGGCGAGGCCCGCTCGTGGGAGGCGCCATCCAGCAGTTCTTGCGCGATGTCGACTGGGGCGAGCTCGACTACCTCGTGGTCGACATGCCGCCCGGCACATCCGATGCTCAGCTGACGCTGGCGCAGTCGGTGCCCGTCACCGGCTCCGTGCTGGTCACCACGCCACAGGACGTGGCGCTTTCGGACGTGGAGAAGGCCATGAACATGTTCGAGCGCATGTCCGTGCCCATCCTCGGGGTGGTCGAGAACATGAGCGCGTTCATCTGTCCGCACTGCGGCGAGCCCTCCGAGATCTTCGGCCGCGGCGGTGCCGAGCGCTTCGCCAAGACCCATGACCTGCACTATTTCGGGGGTATCCCCTTGGACATGAAGGTGCGCCAGGGCGGTGACGCTGGTGTGCCGGCTGTCGCTCAGCGCGAGCCCGGCGTGGCCGCGGAGGTCATGCGCGAGGTCGCGCGTGCCGTCGCCGGCAGGGTCAGCGTGCAGGCCAGCGCCGAGGCGCCGACGCTCACCATCACCTGATCAGGGGCGCAGCCTCTTCCACAGCTCGGCGATGGCGATATTGGCCGCACGCCGGCGTCCGGTGTCACCCCCGCGGAAGGCCGTGCGCGTGACCGTCTCGGTCCGGCCCTCGAGGTCGAGGCCGATCTCGACCTGCATGTCGTCGCCGTGTTCGCGGCCGATGATGGCCAGGCCGATGTGCGTTCCCGCCCGACGGCGCACGTCGGCGGCGAGGAGGACGGCGTCGGGCGCCTCGCGCCGGACTTCCGACAGTGCCACGAACGGCGCCTGGCCCAGGAGGAGGCCGAGGTAGCCCCCCGTTCCGACCTCGGCCAGCGCGAGACGGCGATCCGCGAGCAGCGGGACCAGGGCATCGAGCCAGTCCTCGTCGTCGGCCGCGAAGACATAAGGGTCGACCCGGGGGCTCAGGCTGGCGATGGCCTCGGCCACGATCTCCCTGGCCGTGCGCCCGGCGGCGGCCACTGCGCTGACCCGGACATCGACGAAGTCGGCACGAGCGTACGTTGCCATGCGAGGGTTCTCCGCCCTGAGCAGATCGCTGCCGACGACGTCGACGAGGGCGGATTCGCCGATGCCCACGAGGTGCAGCGTGCGGGTGGCCCGGTCCAGCCCGAGCCCACGCGCCTGCAATCGAGGCAGCACGTGGTCGCGCCACATGGGCTTCATCTCGCGGGGAGGGCCGGGCAGTGCCACGACCACCTGGTCCTCGTGGTCGATCCACCAGCCGGGCGCGGTGCCATTGGGGTTGCCCATGGCCTCGGCGCTGGGGATGAGCCAAGCCTGCTTGAGGTTGACGTCGGAGAAGGGGAGTCCTCGGGCAGCCCACAGGTCGCGCAGCCAGGTCTCCAACCCGGGGTCGACCACTGGTGTCTCACCGAGCGCAGCGGCGATGGACTCGCGTGTGAGATCGTCGGGCGTGGGTCCGAGACCGCCCGTGGTCACGACCAGGTCCACCCGCGCCAGCGCGTCACGGAGAGCTGCCGACACCACCTCCAGGTCATCGGGCAGTTGGCTCATGCGTGAGACCTCCACGCCAAGCTGCGTCAACTGACGCGCGATGTCACCGCTGTTGGTGTCTCCAGTCTCGCCCGCGAGCAGCTCAGCGCCGATGGCCAGCATCTCGGCAGTTGCGATGGGGGAGGGCTTGGTGCGATCGGGCATCTCCTTCGAGTCTAGCCGGTCGCACTTGACCGACAGAGGACGATTGCGGAGAGGGCCGCGAGCATTCTCCGACGGCCCCGCCCAGCGAGGGGGATGTGATGGGCACCGAGCAGGACGCCGAGCACTACATCGACGGCGCGGTCGAGACGGTCAATGCGCGCGACTGGGAGGGCTACGGCGCGTTCTTCGCCGAGGATGTTGCGATGCGTTTCCCCGGAGCGATAGACGGGAGCGTGAGCGGCCGAGCCGCGCGGGTCAGGTTCGTGCAGGGCATCATCAGGGCCTTCCCTGACGGGCGCATCCGGCGGGTACGGGTCTTCGGCTCGGGCGAGTGGGGCTGCTGCGAGTTCGCCTTCGAGGGCACCAATACCGGTCCTCTCGGCAACCCCGATGGATCGGACACGCCCCCGACCGGCCAGGTCGCAGCCTTTCCCTACTGCGTCGTGGCTCGCTTCGAGGATGGCCTCATCGCCGAGTTCGACGAGTACTTCGATCGACTCGAGATGCTCGGCCAGCTGGGCCTGGCCTAGCGGCGCGAAGCGGTGGAGGCGCGCACCGGCGAAGCGGGCCGCACCTTCCTGATCGCTGACATCCGCGGCTACACCACCTTCACCGCTACGCACGGCGACCTCGCCGGGTCGAGACTGGCAGTGGAGTTCGCGACCATCACGGCTGAGGCCGTGGAAGCCTGGTCCGGACGGCTCGTGGAGCTGCGCGGTGACGAGGCGCTGTGCCTCTTCGGCGATCCGGAGGCTGCGCTGCGGGCAGCGGTCGAACTGCAGGATGCCTTCGGCCACGAGTCAGCTGCTCAGCCGGCGCTGCCCCTTGAGGTCGGCATCGGTCTGGCAGCCGGTGAGGCGGTCCCGGTAGACGACGGCTTCCGGGGCTCGACGCTCAACCTCGCCGCGCGACTGTGCAACATCTCCGAGGCCGGTGAGATCCACGCTAGCGTATCGCTGATCAAGATCGTCGACGCGGTCGAAGGGCTCCGCTTCGAGGAGGTCGGCGACCTGGATCTCAAGGGCCTGAAGGGAGATCGTCGCGCGTACCGGGTCCTTCCACTCGAGAAGTGCACACCGTGCCCGGAGGCTGCCCGCCCGTCGCACCACGATGGCGCAGGACTGCTACCGCCGGAGTTGGACATGAGCGCGGCGCTCGTGGGACGAGAGGCCGAGATGCGCTGGCTCTCGTGGCACTGGCGGCGTGCGCGCCAGGGGCATACCCGGGTCGTGCTGCTGGCGGGCGTCCCCGGGGTGGGCAAGACGCGGCTGGCAGCGGAGCTGGCGGCACAGGCATCCGGCGACGGAGCCAGCGTCGGCTATGAAACGACGCCGAGGGTGGAGGCACAGGGTGCCGGATCGTCCCCGGGCGGTGAAGGGCCGGTGCTGCGGATCCTTGATGGCGCGGCTGGGACGGAGTGGGCACCACCGGGTGCCGGACCTGACGAGGTTGGTGCGCTCGCCCACCTGACGGTGGTGATCCGCGGGGTCGGTGGCGAGCAGCTGGACGGCGACAGCGCGGCCCTGGCCGGACCGTCGCGCCTCGAGGTCCAGCCACTGGGCCTCGATGGCATCAGGGCCCTGGGGTCGGCCCTCGCACCCGCAACGGCTGATGAACTTCCGGTCGCCCGCATCCTCGAATCATCGGGAGGTCTCCCAGAGGCGGCCCAGGCGGCCATCGCTGAGTGGTCGGAGCGCCTCGAGGCCGAGCGCAGCGTGGGTGCGGACGCCGGCTCCCTGCCGGGTGAGTGCTCCAGATTCGTAGGGCGCGTCCGTGAGCTGCAGGGCCTGCGGTCCCTGCTCGAGCACGCCCGCCTCCTGGCGCTGACCGGCCCGCCGGGAACGGGTAAGACACGACTAGCCATGCAGCTCGCACGTGAGGTCTCGGAGAGCTTCCGCGGCGGCACGTTCTTCGTTCCCTTGGCGTCGCTACGCGATGAGGCTCTCGTGGGAGCGGCCATCGCACAGGCCCTTCAGCTGCGCGAGAGCGCCGAGGCTACGCCGCTCGACATCGTGAAGGTCTACCTCGCAGATCGCGAGGTCCTGCTACTGCTGGACAACTTCGAGCACCTCTCTGGCGCCGCCGCGCAAGTCGGTGAGCTGCTGTCCGCAGCGCCCCGGTCGAAGGTCGTGGTGACGAGTCGAGCCGCTCTGGGCCTGGCGGGTGAGCAGGTCTACCCGGTGCCGCCCTTGCGCCTGCCGGACACGGGTGACGACACGGATATCGAGGCCGTGGCCGCCTGTGACGCCGTTGCGTTATTCGTCCTGCGCGCACGAGCAGTCGATCCCGAGTTCGACCTGCTGCCGGAGAACGTCGAGGCGATCTCGAAGATCGTGGCGCGCCTGGACGGCGTGCCCCTGGCGATCGAACTCGCGGCCGCACGGATCCGGACGCTCGGACCCGCGGAGCTGCTCGAGCACCTCGCCCGACGGCTACCGCTCCTTACCGGCGGCGCGGTCGATCACGCGAAGCGGCACCAGGCCATGCGCGATGCCATCGGCTGGAGCTACGAGCTGCTCGACGGTGACGAGCAGGCCGTGCTGCGCAACCTGTCGGTCTTCCGTGGCGGCTTCACGCTCGATGCCGGTGCGCGCGTAGCCGACCGATCGGAGGTCGAGGCCATCGACCTCATCGACAGCCTCGTGGCCAAGAGCCTGGTCTTCCGCAGCGATCGCGGCGAGAAGGGTCGCTTCGCGATGCTGGAGCTCGTTCGCGAGTACGCCTCCGACGAGCTGGTCGCGCAGGACGAGCAGCGCGTGGCCCTCGACCGCCACGTGGCCGTCTACGTGGATCTGGTCCAGGAGCTCGAGCCGCTCTTCGAGGGAGGCGCGCCGGGTGAAGCGAATGGGCGGTTGGCACCCGAGGTGGATAACCTGCGAGCCGCATTGGAGCACGCCTGCCGGAACGGTGATGTCGAGTCGTGCCTGTTGCTGGCGGCCTGCCCATGGCGCTTCTGGCAGGGCCTCGGCCAGCTGGCCGAGGGTCGCTCCTGGGCGGAGGAGGCCCTGGCGTTGTCAGGCGGCTCGATCGGCGCGCGCGCCGGGGCGACCGCGGCGCTCGGTGGCCTGACCTACTGGCAGGGTGACTTCGCGGTCTCTGGCGAGAGCTACCGGCGAGCGCGGGATCTCTACACGGCAATCGGCGACAAGGCTGCCGAGACCAACGCCGTCTACAGCCTGAGCCTGGTGGCGACGTACGAGGGTGACCTCGACGCAGCCGACCGCTACGCCGATGAGGCCATGGAGTTGGCACGGGGCTCCGGGAACGAAGCAATGGTGGCTGAGGTGTTGGCGGCGCAGTGGCTCGTCGCCTGGCAGAAGCGTGAGCTGGCACGCGCCGAGGGCCTCGCCGAGGCCGCGCTGGAGATCGCTCGGCGCCTGGGGCTTTCCGCGATGACTGCCACCAGCCTGATCGGACTCGGTGGCATCGCCTTCCAGCAGGGACGAGTGGACGAGGCTCTCGGACGGGCGGGCGAAGCCCTGGAGCTGGCCATCGAGATCGAGAATGCTCACACTCAGATCTTCGCCTTGGACTCGATCGCATCGTTCATTGCCGAGCGCGCTCCCGTCGAGGCTGTGCGCCTGTGCTCGGCGGCAGCGGCGCTCAACCGGGAGCATGGAGGCGGCTGGACGCTCGAGGTCATGGGAGTCGAGTGCGCCAGCTCGGTCGCGGAGGGACTGCTGGCCGAGGAGGCTCTGGAGTCGGCCAGTGCGGAGGGCGAGCATCTGGGCCTTGCCGAGGCCGTGGAGGTTGCGCGATCGGTCCTGCTCGAGACCCATGTCAGCCCGGCGAGAGCCCCAGCGAGTTGAGTAGCCGTTGAGGCGAGGAGGTCACCATGGTCAGCAAGGCGGACATCGAGCCGTTCGTCGAGGGCGGCGCCGAGGCGGTGAATGTCGGCGATCGGGATGCCTACGGGGCGCTCTACGCCAAGGACATGGTCATCCGCTCGCCCGGCACGCCAGGGGAGAGCGTGGGTCGCGAAGCGAGTGTCCAGTTCGGGAGGACGTTCGCCACGGCATTCCCCGACGCCCACGTCGAGCCGGTGCGAGCTTTCGGCGAGGGAGACCTCGTGTGCATGGAGGTACGCTTCCGGGGCACGCCCACTGGCGCTCTCCCGACGCCACAGGGCGAGACTGCTGCAACCGGCCGGACGGTCGAGTTCCCGTACTGCATCGTGGCCCGCTTCAGGGACGGTGAGGTCGTCGAGATGCCGAGTACTTCGACCAGATGACGATGCTCACGCAGCTCGGCCTGAACTGACCGCCCACGCAGTGGCCCTTCCCACGTCCACGGTTGACGCACCCGGTCGCTCTGTGTTATCACTCTAAGCCTGAGAGTGCTAACCAACCACCACCAGCGGCTGACCCAGGCCGCTGCACCGGGGTCACACACCGGCGCGATACTCGCGCACCACAGGAGGACAGATGGCCAAGCTCATCTCCTACGACGAACAGGCTCGTGGCAGCCTGAAGGTCGGCATCGACGCGCTCGCCGATGCGGTATCCACCACCCTCGGCCCCAAGGGCCGCAACGTCGCGCTGGACAAGAAGTACGGCGCCCCCACCGTCACGCACGACGGCGTGACCGTGGCACGCGACATCGAGCTCGATGATCCCTTCGAGAACATGGGTGCGCAGCTCCTCAAGGAGGCTGCCACGAAGACGGAGGACGTCGCGGGCGACGGCACCACCACCGCCACCGTGCTCGCCCAGGCCATCGTCACCGAGGGCCTCAAGAACGTCGCTGCCGGCGCCAACCCGATGCAGATGAAGATCGGCATCGACGCGGCCGAGCGGGCCCTTTCCGCCGCCATCACCGCCGCGGCTGTGCCGGTCGCCGGTCACGAGGAGATCGCCCAGGTCGCGGCCATCAGCGCCGCCGACAAGGAGATCGGTGACCTCATCGCCGACGTCTTCGACAAGACCGGCAAGGACGGCGTCATCACGGTCGAGGAGAGCCGGACCATGGCCTTCGAGACCGAGTACGTCGAGGGCATGCAGTTCGACCGCGGCTACATCAGCCCCTACTTCGTGACCAACGCCGACCGCATGGAGGCGTCGCTCGAAGAGCCCTACATCCTCATCACCGACAAGAAGATCAGCGCCATCGCGGACATGGTGCCCACGCTCGAGAAGGTCATCGCCACCGGCAAGAAGGACCTGCTCATCGTGGCCGAGGACGTCGACGGCGAGGCCCTCGCCACGCTCGTGGTGAACAAGCTCCGCGGCATCGTCAACGTGCTCGGCGTCAAGGCCCCCGGCTTCGGCGACCGGCGCAAGGAGATGCTGCGCGACATCGCCATCCTCACCGGTGGCAGCGTCATCAGCGAGGAGGTCGGCCGCAAGCTCGAGTCGGTCGAGCTCGAGGACCTCGGCCTGGCCCGCCGGGTCGTGGCCAACAAGGACAACACCACCATCGTCGAGGGCAAGGGCGACCAGCCCGCGATCGAGGGCCGCATGGCCCAGATCAAGGCCCAGATCGAGGAGACCACCAGCGACTACGACCGCGAGAAGCTGCAGGAGCGCCTGGCCAAGATGGCCGGCGGCGTGGCCATCATCAAGGTCGGCGCCGGCACCGAGGTCGAGCTCAAGGAGAAGAAGCACCGCGTCGAGGACGCGCTCGAGGCCACCCGTTCGGCGCTCGAGGAGGGCCTCGTGCCCGGCGGTGGCGTGGCCCTGCTCAACGCCCAGCAGGCGCTCGAGGGCATCAAGCTCGAGGGTGACGCGGCGACCGGCGTCAAGATCGTCTGTCGGGCGCTGGAGATGCCGGTCAAGAAGCTGGCTCAGAACGCCGGCCTCGACGGCTCGGTGGTGCTGGAGAACATCCGGCGCGCGCAGGACGAGAAGGGCAACGAGAAGATCGGCCTCAACGTCCTCAGCGGAGAGTACGTCGACATGATCGAGGAAGGCATCGTCGACCCGGCCAAGGTCACACGATCGGCCGTCGAGAACGCCTCGTCGATCGCGGCCATGGTCCTCACGACAGAGGCCATGATCACCGACAAGCCTGAGCCTGAAGCTGCTTCGGCCATGCCCCCCGGCGGCGGCATGGACCCGATGGGCGGCATGGGCGGCATGGGCGGTTTCTAGCCGACACCCTCGGAGCGATGGCTCCGTCCTGATCGCAGGTAGCCCGGTCGTGAGGCCGGGCTTCCTGCTGTCTGTGCCCGGATCCGCGCGAGTGTGCGCCCTGCTCGGGTATCCTGACCATGCACGTGGGGGGCTCGTGCATCGCTGCCCCTGCCTGACTACCGACGAGGCTGACCCTGACGACACCAACGGACCCACGGGACGAAACGGCCGCGACGCCCGAAGACGAGGCGCCCACGACCGAGCCGACCCCTGAGGCCACACGAGAACCCGAGCCGGAGCCAGAACCGGCCCTGCCGCCCGAACCGGAGCCCGAACCTGACGAGCAGCCCGGCGAACCCAGCGTGGGCGAGGCCATCGGCGGAGTGCGCGCGGCCTTCATGCGCATGCTCGATGCTCATCTCACGCTGCTGCGTGCCGAGCTGGCGATCACCGGCAAGGAGCTCGGCATCATCGCCGGTCTCGCTCTCGGCGCGCTCGTCGTCCTGCTGCTGGTGCTGGGCCTGGTCTACATCGGCGGCTTCCTCTTCTTCGGGGAGTGGCTCTTCGGCTCCATGGGTTGGGGCATCATCCACGGGACGTTGCTCGGCTTTGGCTTCATCGGCTTCGTCGCCATCAACCTCGCCGGTGGGGATGTGCGCGCGTACGGCGGGGGCGCGCTGGTCGGACTGGCCGTCGCCGTCCTCCTCGGCGCTGTGCTCGTCAGCAACGTCGGCAACGAGGGTGGCGAAGCGGTCCGCGAGTGGCTGGTCGGCGAGTTCCAGACGGACCGGCTGCCCTTCGGCGACGAGTGGCTCGTGCTCCTCTTGGGCATCGTCATCGCCGGCCTCATCGGCGGCATCGTGGCGCTCGTCGCCAGCTGGCGCACGCAGGCCGGCCATCCCTTCGCCATGCTCATGACGGGCCTCGTGGTCGGTGCGATCATCGGCGCCATCTGGTTCCCCACGCGATACCAGGCAGCCGACGGGGTCATGGGCCTCGCCATCATGGTCGGACTCATCACTTGGATCGCGGCCGGCGGGCTCCTGGCCTCGCGTCGCGGCTTCGACCCGGAGGCGCGCTACGCGGACCTCATCCCGCGTGAGTCGATGGCCGCGTTCGAGCGCACCAAGGACTTCATGACCCAACAGTGGGAACGCCAGAAGGACAGGATGCTGGGCCGATGACCGACCGCATGGAACCGCAGGCCGACCTCGACGACGAGGGCTTCGAGCGCATGCTGGCCAAGCACTCGGAGCCGACCGCTGAGGTCCGTGAGGCGATGGAGCGCATCGAGGCCGCCCGCGTCGAGCTGAGCGGCTCGCTCGATCAGCTTGCCGACGCGACGCACTCGGCGCTCGACGTCCCGGCCAAGATCAAGCGAAACCCGGCCAAGACGGCGGCGCTCGTCGGTGGCACCGGCTTCCTGCTCGTGGGTGGGCCCAGGCGCGTGGCGCGCTTCGTCGGCCGGCGCGTCTTCCCGCAGCGTCCTGATCCACACGCGGGCATCCTGCCGCCCGAGATCGAGAAGGTGCTCAAGGACTCCGGCGTGGCCAAGGATCCGTCGGTTCGCCGCGCGCTGAACAAGGACTTCGCCGAGTACCTCAAGTCGAAGGGCCGGTACGAGCCCGAGCCGACCGCGGCCGCTTCGTTCTGGCGCACCTTCGATCGCGTGGCGGGCCCGCTGGGCACCGCCGGCGCGCGCGTCATGGTCCAGCGCCTGATGGAAGCGGAGCAGAACCGCGCCATCTATCGCACGGAGATGCGCGAGCGCTCCATCGCTCGGGCGGAGGCGAAGAACAAGCCCGGAGCGTAGTCGCCGGCGGCTGGTGCGGAAGGGGGGATTCGAACCCCCACGCCCTCGCGGGCACTGGCTCCTAAGGCCAGCGTGTCTGCCATTTCACCACTTCCGCCCTGCAGCAGTGTAGGACAGCCGAAGGACCGATAGACTCTGGCCCGAAAGGGGTACCTACCGATGTCGTCAATGCGCTCTACCCGTCTCGCGGCCGCGGCCGCCACCTCACTCCTCATGGCCGTCGTGCCGGCGAGCGCCTACGCGCAGGAGCTGGAGTGCGACATCCTCGGCACGGAAGGACCCGATCGGCTCCGCGGCACCGAGGCGGCCGAGGTCATCTGTGGTCTGGGCGGCGACGACACCATCCGCGGCGGTGCGGGCGACACCCTGCTGGGTGGTAGCGGCGACGACGTCCTCATCATCGATGAGGACGCTGGGGCCGCGGAGCTCATCGGGGGCACGGCCGAGGGCGGATCCGGCGATGACCGTATCTTCGGTGGACCCGGACCTGACACGCTCGATGGCGGCAACGGCAGGGACATCCTGCGTGGTCGCGCCGGCGACGACATCCTGCGAGGCGGCTTCGGTGCGGACAACATCGCCGGTGCCGACGGCAACGACCTCGCCGAGGGTGGCGACGGCCGCGACAGGATCATGGGCGATGCCGGTGATGACGAGCTCGAGGGCAACGGTGGCGCCGACGTGGTCAAGGGCGGGGTCGGGAACGATACGCTCTACGGCGATCGCCTCAAGGACAGCGGAGCCGTGGCCGGGAAGGACACCCTGCAGGGTGGCCCCGGCAACGATCGACTCGTCGGCGGCGGCGGTGATGACAGGCTCTTCGGTGGCGATGGCATCGACTGGCTGCTCGGCTGGGGCGGCGACGACCGACTCGAGGGCGGACACGGCAACGACCGTATGTACGGCCATGGGGACGACGACCTCATCTTGGGCGAGCAGGGTCGTGACATCCTGTCCGGCGGCCGTGGCAACGACAAGCTGCGTGGCGGCTGGGGCCCGGACAGGCTCAACGGCGGTCGCGGCAACGACATCCTCATCGGCGGTGAGAGCGCTGACGTCATGGACGGCAAGGCAGGCGCGGATACCTTCCGAGCTACCGACGGCGACCGTGACACGCTCAACGGCGGCGCAGGGCGCGACGGCGGCTTCTGGGACCGGGGCCTGGACAAGCTCCAGAGCATCGAGCTCAAGTAGCCCCAACGGCGCCGTGAGGCGCCAACCCTGCCTCGTCCCTATACTCTTCCGGCATCCCAAACGCATCGACCCAAGGATCCTGTGAACACCGAAATCCGCGAAGGCGACCAGAGCACGATCGTGCTCGAGGTCCAGATCACCGACAAGGAACTCAAGAACGCCATCAATGAGGGCGTCCGCCACCTCGCCCGCCGCACGCGTATCCCCGGTTTCCGCCCGGGTAAGGCCCCGCGCGCGATGGTCGAGCGAGCCTATGGCATCGACCGCACGGACCCCGACGGCCCGGACCCCGTCTACGACGAGGCCCGCGAGCACCTCTACCAGCGTACGGTGATCCAGGCGGTCACCGAGTCGGGCAAGGACGTGCTGGAGCTTCCGCGTGAGCCGGAGTGGACGCAGCTTCGAGGAGGGCGTCGGCGCAACCTACGAGGTCACCCTGCCGGTGCGCCCGGAGGTGGAGCTGGGTGACTACACCGAGTACCCCTTCGAGCCCACCGTCGAGGATGTCACCGAGGAGCAGATCGACCAGGTCATCGAGCAGCTGCGCGATCAGCAGGCGTCGCTCATCCCGGTCGAAGAGCGCGGTGCCGAGAACGAGGACTACGCGGTCATCAGCTTCGCCGGGACGCGTGACGGCCAGCCGGTCGAAGGCGCCCAGTCGGATCGCTTCCCGCTGGTCCTGGGCAAGGAACGCATGATCCCGGGCTTCGAGGCCAACCTCCTGGGCATGAAGGAGGAGGACGAGCGAACGTTCACGGTGACGTTCCCCGAGGACTACGCCGAGCCGAGCCTCCAGGGTGCGGAGGTCGAGTTCACGGCGGTGCTGCTGGAGCTGCGCGAGCGCAAACTGCCGGAGGCCGATGACGACTTCGCGGGTCTCGTGGGCGAGTACGAGGACATGGCGGGCCTGCGGGCCGACCTCCAGAAGCGGATGGAGATCAATGCCCTGGACCGCGCCCGCCACCAGTTCGCGGACCGGATCATCGAGTACGCCAACGGCAACGCCACGCTGACCCTGCCGGAGGTGCTGGTCGAGCGCGAGATCAACACCATGATCGACGAACTCAAGGTGCGTGTGGCCGAGCAGGGAATCGCCTACGACCAGTACCTCAAGGTCACCGAAAAGGACGAGGCCAGCCTGCGCGAGGAGTACAAGGAAGGCGCGGAACAGCGCGTCAAGACGCTGCTCGTGCTCGGTGCCATCGCTGAGAAGGAAGAGGTCACCGTCGACGAGGCTGACGTGCAGGCCGAGATCGACCGTGTGCTGGCCGACCCCAACGCCGGCGACAACATCAAGGAGTACCTCGCCTCGGATCGCGGGCGGAACTACATCCGTTCACAGCTGCGGCGCTCGCAGACGGTCGAGATGCTGGCTGACCGCTGGATCGAGGCCCATCCGGAGTTCGAGAACGTGCAGCACCAGCACGGCCACTCGCACGATGAGGAGGACGTCGACGAGGAGGAGACGGTCGACCCGGTCTCCGAGGTCGTCGAGGAGGTCACCGAAGAGGTGGCCGAGGCCGAAGGAGAGACCAAGGCATGACCCGACGCCCGAACATCCCGACCGCCTCCAAGGCGGCCGAGGCCGCCCGACAGACCACGGCCATGCTCGTGCCCATGGTCATCGAGTCTTCGAGCCGTGGCGAGCGGGCCTATGACATCTACAGTCGGCTGCTCAAGGACCGCATCATCTTCCTCGGTGACGGCATCGAGGACCACATGGCCAACCTCATCATCGCGCAGCTGCTGTTCCTCGAAGCCGAGGACCCGGATCGCGACATCAGCCTCTACATCAACTCGCCCGGTGGCGTGGTGACGTCGGGTCTGGCCATCTACGACACGATGCAGTACCTGCGCGCTCCGGTCAGCACGATCTGCATCGGCATGGCCGCGTCGATGGCCTCGGTCCTGCTCGCGGCCGGCGCCAAGGGCAAGCGCTACGCGCTGCCCAACAGCCGCATCATGATCCACCAGGGCTCGGGCGGCTTCCGCGGCTCCACGCCGGATGTGCTCATCCAGGTCAAGGAGCTCGAGGACCTCAACCAGCGGCTCCACCAGATCCTCGCCCGCCATACCGGCCAGACGGTCAAGAAGGTGGCCAAGGACACCGAGCGCGACAACTTCATGTCGCCGGAGGAGGCCAAGGCCTTCGGCATCATCGACGAGGTCTACGCCGATCGTGGCGAGTCGCTCATCAGCGGGTCTCGGAAGAAGGGTTAGGGAGAGCGTAGGTTGGCCAGCAGTTCGGGCAAGGGCACCAAGGTTCCGTACCGTTGCAGCTTCTGTGGCAAGAGCCAGGAGCAGGTGCGCAAGCTCATCGCGGGACAGGGCGTCTACATCTGCGATGAGTGCATCTCGCTGTGCCAGGAGATCATCGAGGAGGAGATGCTCGATACGCCCAAGTCGGCTCCCAAGCCGGCGGCGGCGAAGCTCCCCAACCCGCGAGAGATCAAGGACGCGCTGGACGCGTATGTCATCAGCCAGGAGCGCGCCAAGCGCGTGCTATCGGTGGCGGTCTACAACCACTACAAGCGCGTCAACGCGGCCGAAGGCCTCCTCGAAGAGGTCGAACTGCAGAAGTCGAACGTGCTGCTCGTCGGCCCTACCGGCAGCGGCAAGACGCTCCTGGCCCAGACGCTGGCACGAGTACTGGACGTGCCCTTCTGCATCGCCGATGCCACTAGCCTGACCGAGGCTGGCTACGTCGGTGAAGACGTCGAGAACATCCTCTTGCGGCTGATCCAGGCCGCGGACTTCGACGTGCAGCGTGCCCAGCGGGGCATCGTCTACATCGACGAGATCGACAAGATCGCGCGCAAGGCGGACAACCCTTCCATCACGCGCGACGTCAGCGGCGAGGGTGTGCAGCAGGGTCTGCTGAAGATCCTCGAGGGCACCGTCGCCAACGTGCCGCCTCAGGGTGGGCGCAAGCATCCGCACCAGGACTTCATCCAGATCGACACGACCAACGTGCTCTTCATCCTTGGCGGCGCCTTCGAGGGCCTCGAGGAGCTTGTCGAGGAGCGTGTGGGCCACAAGACGATGGGCTTCGGCTCACAGTCGCAGGTCGATCGCGTGGAGCGGGCCAAGGTCCTCGAGCAGCTGATGCCGGAGGACCTGCTGAGGTTCGGGCTCATCCCCGAGTTCGTCGGCCGCCTGCCGGTGATGGTCACGCTCGCGGCGCTGACGCAGCCGGATCTGATGCGCGTGCTGACCGAGCCCAAGAATGCGGTCACGCGTCAGTTCACGCGGTTCCTCGAGTTGGACAAGGTGGAGCTCGTCTTCACCGATGGCGCCATCGAGGCCGCGGCCGAGCAGGCGTTGGCACGCAAGACCGGCGCCCGTGCACTGCGCTCGATCGTCGAGGAGTCGCTGCTCGACGTGATGTATGACATCCCCGAGCGCTCTGATGTGCGCAAGTGCATCATCACCGAGGAGACCATCCGCGACGGCCGCACGCCGCTGCTGCTGACCAAGGCGCATCTCGACAAGGGCGTGGACGAAACCAACTACGAAGAGCTCGTCGAGAAGGGCGCCTAGGCACGGGTCCCATGGTGGGCGGTGCGTCGCCTACTCGTCTGGGCCGAGCGGCACGATGGTCTCGACCATGTGGGCCGTGACACCCAAGGCGATCCCCTCCTCGGTGATCTCGCCCACCCATCCGATGGGCACCGCTCGTCGTTCCAGCGAGAGCCCGCCGGCGTCGATGATGAAGTGCGTTGGCCGGCCGTCGTCGGTCGCCAGCACCCGCTCGAGGTGCCCCACCACCACATGGTCGGAGGACAGCACCGCCAATCCGGCCTCGAGCGCGAGGAGCCGGTCGGGGATATTGCGCTCGCTCACTGATAGCAGGGCGTCACGGTGCATCGGGGGAGCGATCCCGATCGGGCCGTACCAGGCGGACACGAATCCGGGATCGTAGACCACGTCACCCTCACGCAGGTCTGTCTCGTCCAGCGGCACGAAGTGGCGCTCGACGAATGGGTCGAGCCGTGTGGAATCCACGCCCTGCCTGAGGTTGATGCGCTCGGGTGTCGCGGTCGAGATGTCCTCGAAGTGGATCAGCTTGTCCTCGGGAAAGAAGATGCCCTTACGCACGACGACGTGCGTAAGCTGCTGCGTGACCGGATCGATGACGATCCGATCGACGCTGCCCACGTGCTTGTCGTCGGCGGTGTAGACATCGGTGTTCTTCGTGACCTCCAGCATGTGGTCCTCCTCAGGCGCGGGACGTGTCCGACGGTAGCGAGGGCACGGTCACAGGCGCGCGTCGCTGGCCGGCGCTGGTCATCACAGATGCATTGCGACGGGGCCTCGCCCGCGTCGGACGGTTCGGCGAGCGAGAGCTCAGCCAGTAGGTCGCAAGGGAACTGATAGGTCCTCGGCCGCTCCGAAGCGTCCGTCTGCGACGGGCGCGAACCTACCGTAGGGAACGAAGTGACGGGTGCTGAGGCCTTCTTACGCGGCCAGCCTGCCTGTCGACGAGCTGTTCGAGAGAACCGGAGGACCACGGATGATCATCGACATCATCGCCTGGCTCGTGCTCGGCGCCATCGCGGGCTATGTGGCCGGCCTGATCGTCGAGGGCGATGAGGGACTCGGCGTCATCGGGCACGTCGCGCTCGGTATCGTTGGTGCCGTGGTCGGCGGGTTCATCGTCGGCGCGCTCGGGTTCAACACTGGCCGCGAGGATGGAGACATCCTCAACCTGGCCTCGATCGTGGTCGCGGTCATCGGCGCCATCATCACCGTGGTCGTGGCCGGCTTCGTGATGAAGCGACGCTAGCCGATGACGAGGCTGAGTACGGGCCGCTCCGCTAGCATGCGTCGCAACGAGGCCCACAACCGAGAGGCGGACATGACCGACGGACAGAACCCTACGCGAGCCGAACAGTCGAAGGTGCCACCAGAAGCGTGGGCGGGCTGGTGTGAGCAGGCCACGACCGAGCACAGCGGGAAGGAAGTGCTCGTCCGCCAGGCTGACCGAGCGCTCGGTGAGGTCGAGCTGGCGAAGGGCCAGCAACTCGTCGCATTCGAGTACGACGAGTTCGGCAAGACCACGGCACTGACCATCAAGTGTGGCTCCAGTGCGGTGCCCGTGAGCTATGTGGTCGCCGAGCCGCGATCCATCGAGGAGCATCGTGACAGCGACGGATCCGTCGACGAGGTCAGCATCCTTGATGTCACCGGCCGCCGGACATCGGTGAGCCTGGATTGACGGGGCCGCCATGCGCCCGCTCGAACATCGCCCAAGCCCGATGCCCCGGCGGTCGAAGCCACTGCTTTCGGCGCTGAGTGCCTGGCTGAAGAGCCCTTCGAGGCCGATGTCTACCCCTTCGTCAGGCACTTCCGCGCCACCGCTTCCCGGTCGCGAACCCATCACCGACCGGGAAGGCCTAGAGCCGGGCGGTCCGGCAGCTGAGTTGCACCCGGGCCAGGCGCTCGGCCGTTCGCGCTCAGGGTCGCGCGAGAGTGCCGTCCGGGAGCCTCGCCTGGGTCCAGCCGACGACGCCATCGGAGAACTGGGCCATCTCGGGGCCGAGGGGGTAGCGCTCGGCGAGTTCTTCATCGATGTCGATACCCAGGCCCGGTGCGTCACTCGGGTGGAGGTATCCGTCATGCAACTCGGGTGCGCCCGGGAACACCTCGCGGAGCGCATCGGGGAAGCCGGTGAACTCTTGGATCCCGAAGTTCGGCAAGGAGACGTCGAGGTTGAGGTTGGCGGCATGACCCACCGGTGAGACATCGCCGGGTCCATGGAAGGCCGTGCGCACCCCGAACGACTCGGCCAGCGCCGCCAGCTTGCGGGCAGGCGTGATGCCCCCGATATCGCTGATGTGAACGCGGATGAAGTCGAGCTCACGTCGGACGATCGCCCCTCGCCACTCGAGCGGGTGGGTGAACAACTCGCCGATGGCGATGGGCGTCACCGTGTGTCGACGGAACTGACCCAGCCAGTCCACGTCTTCCGGAGCGAACGGGTCCTCGAGGTAGTACAGGTCGAAAGGCTCGAGCTCCTTGGCCAGGCGGATGGCGTCGATGGGTGCCAGGCGTTCATGGACGTCGTGGAGGAGCTCCAGTTCGGAGCCGACGCGGCTGCGGACGAACTCGAAGAGCTCGGGGATCGCGCGAGCGTAGGTGGCCCGGTCGTAGTAGCTCCCGGGCTGCGTCCGCAGCGGCTCGTGGTTCCCCGAGTTCGCTTCGCTGGCACCGCTCGCTCCGTAGCCAAGCAGCTGGCAGCGCACGTGTCCCAGCCCGCCCTCCTGCAGTTCGAGGACGTGTTCGAGGACCTCTTGGGGATCTCGGCCGTCGGCATGAGCGTAGGTCGCGGCGGCCTCGCGGACCTTGCCCCCCAGGAGCTCGTAGAGCGGCAGGCCGGCGACTTTGCCCTTGATGTCCCAGAGCGCCTGGTCGACGCCCGACAGGGCGTTGTTGAGGACCGGCCCGTTGCGCCAGTAGGCGTTCTGGTAGACGAGCTGCCAGAGGTCCTCGATACGGTGCGGGTCACGACTGAGCAGAAGTGGCTCGAGATACTCCTCTACCACGGTCCGGACCGCCAGCAGTCGCTGCGTGAAGGTGGCACAGCCGAGGCCATATAGACCAGGCTCGGACGTCTGAACCTTGACCACAGCCAGCCCGATGCCCGCGGGCGCAGTGAGGATACATTTGACCCCGGTGATGCGCATGGCTAGCTCCTCCATGAGTGTCGCGGCACCCAGCCCAGCACGTCGCAGGCGTGGCGGCAGTCGATAAGGGAACGATACGGGTCGCCCGCGAGGTAGGCGTCGAGATCCACGTCGCGCCAACGCGCCTCTGGATGGAAGCGCTCGACGAGCTCGCGTGTGGGCTCGGGCACTGAGGTATCGGCGGCCGCCAGCAGGAAACGGTCGTGCTTGATGGCGGTCGCACGCAGGCTCAGGAGGACCGCCTCGACGACATCGCGCACGTCGACGTAGGCCCAGAGCTCGTGGCGCCAGGGCTCGATGAATGCCTCCGTACCGAGCCCCTCGATGTGAGGGCTGGCCGGGTGCGACACGAATACCGGCCGCAGGCAGATCGTGGCAAGGCCATGCGTCTCCGAGAAGCTCCGGCAGGTCTCCTCCATAAGGTGCTTCGACAACTGGTACGGGCTCGTAGGGTGATGTGGCACTTCATCATCGAGTGGCAGGTATGGGATCGGCCGGCGGCCGCCCGTGCTCCCCTGCGCGTTGATGCTCGAGAGCGCGACAAAGCGGTCGACCCCGGCTTCGCTGGCCGCCTGCAGGACGTTCCACGTCCCCATCACGTTCGTTGCGATGACGCTCGAGCCATCCCCTCGATCCCAAGGGATGGCGCCGGCATGGACGATTGCGTCGGCGCCCTTGGTGGCGTCGCGCACGGCCGCGAGATCAAGCAGATCGACGCTGTGGTGATCACCACCATGGACAGTCGAGGGTGCCTTGTCGAGGGTGCGCAGGGTGTAGCCCGCCGCACGGAGTCCCGGGCCGATATGGGAGCCGATCGCGCCCTCGGATCCCGTCAGCAGTACCAGGCCGCGCCCATCCGCTCGTGCGCTCGTCATCGGCCTCCCTTCCGTCTCTCAGCGTCCCGGCAAGTAAACGCTTACATAGAACATGTCAATAAGGAGCATTTAGAGCGTGTATACGCTTACTTGACAGGTACTCTAGCATGTGGACTAACCCACACGGGACTACCCGCCAAGAGGCCGAGTCGCAGGCGCCGAACGGAGGAGACGCCTAGGGACCGAAGGAATGCCTCACCCCCACTAGAGGCCCACCGGAGAAGCCGGTAGCACGCCTCGGATCTCACTGAAG
>CAVVYR010000007.1:0-672569 GCA_963752475.1 uncultured Chloroflexia bacterium
CCGGACGCTTCCCAGAGCGAACCGACTCGCTGCTTCAAGAGGGCCCGCCGTGTTGGGCCCTTCGGCTTGGGCGAAAGGACGTCTGGCTACCTGTCGGTTGGTGCCTGCGCGTCGTCGGCAGCCGCAGCCGCGATGTCTTCGGCGGTCGCGGAGGCGTCGACCACGGTCGTGCCTGCCGCATCCGACACGCCGGCGCGGGCGGTCACGCCACCTTCGTCGGCGACGATCCCAAAGGCCGCCAGCTCGGTGGGGGAGGAGACGACCTGGGTGGCCGCCACGCCTGCCTCGCTGACCACCATGGCCATGAGGATGTCCTTGCGCAGGTTCAGGGCCGTGCTGATCCTGCCCGAGATGTCAGCCGCGAGGGACAGCGTGTCCTCCTTGGTGGTCTGCTGGCGGACCGACTCGACGAAGTCCTGGCTGGTGGTGACCACGAGGGCTGAGCTGCCCGGGGTCAGGGCCGCGCCGAGCTGCTTGATCGAATCGTCATCGAAGCCGCCATCGGTGTGGGCAGCGATGCCGCCGAGCGCCGCACCGGCACCGGCGCCTATGACGATGCCGGCCGGTCCACCGAGGACGCCGATGATGCCACCGAGGAGCGCGCCGACCCCGGCACCCTTACCGGTGCTCATGTCACCGGTTTCGTTGGTGTGGATCTTGCCGTTGGCGTCGCAGCGCACGACCACCGCATCATCGAAGTAGAACTGCTGTGCGTCTCGCGCCTGCTTCAGATCGTCGAGCGTGGCGTCAGCTCTGTTCTCGTCCACGTAAGCGGCCACGAGCAGGCCAACACCGGGGACTCCTTGATCCTGGTTCGTCATCCTGAGACTCCTTGTCTATCTGTGGACCCCCGGAGGAATCCGTCTACCTAGAGGATTTGCTCGACGACGTCGTCGAGCTTCCAGGTCTTGTCCATGTAGCCCGCTGGCGGACCCTGGAACGGCTGGCTACGAGCCGCTGTCGTGGGACATCTGGTCGATGCAGACGGCGACGGCAAGGATCACGATGTCGTTCTGTCCTGGCTCGATCTCGACGCCGTAGCTGTCGCGGACTCGGAACCACTTCTTCGACACCTGGGCCACCTCCTGGTCGCCCGCCTTGAGGGTGTACTCGTGGTCGACGATGTTGCCCTTGACGTCAAGATCAGGGCTGCCATCCATCTCGACGCTGATGCGATCGCGGACCGGTGAGATGACGGCCTTCTTTACCTCGGCGACCTGCTGCCCATCCGGGGTCAGGATGGCCATGCTTTCCTTCAGCCGAAGCTTGCGCTCCTGGATGGTGCAGACCACGTTGCCGTTGAGGTCTTTGAAGTCGAGCGTGTTGCGTACGCGCACGGCCTTGCCATCGACCTTGAAGACGTTGTCGCCGTCGCCGTTCTCGATCCAGAAGTCGTCCCCGATGGAGACCATCTTCTCGCGCATCTGGTAGCGGTGATGAAGGTCGTCGGCAGCGCCGTGACCTGCTGCGTTGCGTCTGCGTCTCATCGAGGGGTCTCCTGGATTTACCCGCGAGTGCGACAGCTACGCTGCCGCCAGAACGAGGGTCGGATGTCAGACTGGGTTGTCGCATGGACCTTCGCTACACCCGGTTCGGGTGGAACCGCACCTCGCGCGCCCGGTATGCTCCAAGTCCCGAGAGGAACGAAGCATCCGCAGGCGATCGTAGGGAGGACCGTGGACGTCACCGAACCCACATTCGTCCCGACCAAGACGCAAGCACCACGCGTGCCCGCGAGCGCCATCGAGCGTCTCGGTGTGCACGACCGGCTCGACGCGGTGCTCGACCACCCGCTCACGCTGGTCACCGCGCCGGCCGGCTTCGGCAAGTCCTGGGCTCTCGCGGGCTGGCTGCAGGGAGCGGCGGCGCCACCCTCCTGCTGGGTCTCGCTCGACCCCTACGACGATGACGCCATGCGCCTCTGGACCCACGTCATCGGCGCGGTCCGCGGCTCCGGCCAGCCTGCCGCCGCGACCGAGGCGACCGAGCTCATCAGCGGCTCGCCCGCGGGCTGGCCCCGCATCGTCGACGCGCTCGCGGCCGGACTGGCGGAGCAGGCCCAGCCGCTGGTCATCGTGCTCGACGACATCCATGCCGTCAGCAACCCCGAGGCCCTCGCCTCGCTGGGCCAGTTCCTCGCGCAGCTGCCGGCCACGAGCCACCTCGTGCTCGTGGGCCGCCACGACCCGGACATCCCGCTGGCGCGCTGGCGGGTCACCGGCGAGCTGCTCGAGATCCGCACCGGCGAACTGCGCTGCAGCCTGGCCGAGTCCGAGGCCCTCGTGTACGAGGCCCTGGGGCTGCAGCTCGCTGACAAGGACGTGGCCACCATCCACGAGCGCACCATGGGCTGGCTGGCCGGCATCCGCCTCGCAGCCACCGCGCTCTCGCGCCGTCCCCGCAGCGCGGCCGGGGCCGCGGCCCTCACCGGCGTGGGCACCATCGAGGGCGCCTACGAGGCCCTCGGTGACTACCTCATCGAGGAGGTCCTCGACACGCTCGAGGAGGACACGCGTCGGTTCCTGCTCGACATCTCGGTCCTGACCCGCCTCGACGTGGGCCTCTGCGACCACGTGGCCCAGACCACCGCCAGCGCGACCATCCTCAGTGGCTTCGAGCGCTCGGGCTCGTTCATCACCCGCACCGCCGACGGCACCTACCGCCTCCATGACCTCGTCCGTGATGCCCTGCGCACCATCCTCCACCGCCAGGCCCCCGCCCGCGAGACCGAGCTGCTCCTGCGCGCCGCGCACTGGTTGCACGATCATGGCCAGCCCGTCGACGCGGTCAGCTACGCGCTCGAGGCCGAGCGCCCCGAGCTTGCCGAGCGCTGGCTCATCGAGTCCACCCGCGCCCTGCTCGAGGCCAAGCAGATCGAGACGCTCTGCGCGCTCTTCGATCGCCTCGATGCGACGGGCTTCGAGATGTCGCCATCGGCGCTGCTGATGTGGATCTCCACCATCCTCTACAGCAGCCGGCCAGCGGCCCAGATCGACCGAGTGCTGGAGCGGGCCATGAAGTCGTACCTGGAACTGACCCCGGAGCAGGAACAGCAGTTGGCCCTCGACCTACTGGATGCGCCACATCTGTATCACGAGTCGGTCACCGAGTTGCGCTTGGTGACCATGTCGGCGATCGCCCACCGCGCCGGTGATCTCGAGTCGGCCCTGCAGTCCATGGCCTCTCTTGAGTCCGCACCCAGCGACAATGGCTTCATCGAGGCGGCGGCCGGTGAGGCGCGCATCTTCCAGGAGCAGTACGCCGAAGGGATCGGCCTGCTGCGGAGGTGGATCGATTGGGCCTCCCACGTGCAAGGATTGATGGCCGTGAACCTCGCATACGGTCTGTCGTTCTTCGCCTACGGCCTGCTTGGGCAGGGCAAGCTCACCGAGGCCGAGCGCGTGGCCGAGCAGGCCATCGAAGCGCTGGGGGCCATCGGGCTGACCGAGCTGCCGGCGTATGCCATCGGTGCCCTGCCGGCTGGCTGGGTAGCCTGGGAGCGCGGTGACCTCACAGCCGCGGAGACGATCGTCGACGCGGTGGCGCCGGCGATCGGAGCCTACGGCGAGGTCCCCACCACGGTACTGGCGCGCATGCTCCAGGCCCGCGTGCGCTTCTCGAAGGGCGACCCCGAGGCCGCTTTCGCGGCGCTCGAGGAAGCCCGGGTCATGAGCACCGGCCGTCCGGTACGGGGCCACTTCGCGGAGCGCCTCACCTTCGAGCAGCTGCGCCTGCACCTGCTCCTGGGCGATCCCGCCGCGGCCAGGCTCGACCTGCCCGACTGGCGCGAGCGTATCGAGCGGGGCCCCACCGGCATGCGCGAGCAGCTGCTCCTCGCGCGGCTGCTCATCGAGTCCGGCGCGGACGCCACGACCCTGCTCGACGAACTGCCCGAGGGCGCCGAGGTCACCGTCGTCCATGACATGGAGCTCGCGAAGTTGCGGGCCCTCGTGGCCCTGCGCGACGGCGACGAGACCGCCGCGCTCGAGCACCTCACCGCGGCCATGCGTATCGCGGTCCACAGCGGCCACCGCCAGATGTTCCTCGACTCCGAGCGGGCCTTGGGGGCCGTGCTCGACAACGCCGCCGCACGGAGCGGCTTCCTGCTGCGCTTCGACCGCGACGCTCCCCCGGTGGCCCCGCTCGAGGGTGCGCAGGCGATCCTCATCGAGCCGCTCTCGGACCGGGAGCTGGAGCTGCTGCGCCTGCTGCCCAGCCATCTCTCGTACCGCGAGATCGGTGCGCACATGTTCCTCTCCACCAACACCGTCAAGTCCTACGTCCAGTCCATCTACCGCAAGCTCGACGCCGAGCGTCGCTCCGAGGCGGTCGAGCACGCCCGTTCCCTGGGCCTGGTGCCCTAGGGGGATCGCCCCGGGGTACGTGGCACATCGCGTGGGGCGGATGCGGAGCGTGGCGGCCTGCTGACCACGCGCGCCGACCCTCATCGACGGCCCCTGCGCGATCGAGGCTTCCTGCGGCAACCGGGCCTGCTGCTGGGCCGTGCGCTCTACTCTTGATCAGGGCGTCACTGGCCACCCGGTGGAGATGTGAGTCCCGGCCACCTGAGCCTGGACAGGCTCAGGGTCCTGGCGAGCGCACCGCTGACGGCTCCGGCGCGCTGCCGTCGGTGGGGCCCTGGCCCGAAGTCGATGCGGAAGTCTGGACGAAGAGCTGAGGTGGAGGAAGGCTGATCCCGGCATCGGAGATGGCGCGCTGCAGGGCCCTGATGGCCTTGTCCATCACCGCCGTGTCGTTGTGGGTGTCCGGCCCGAACCAGAAGCGGATAGAGAGGTTGATGGCGCCATCACCGAAGCTCCTCGCGAGCACGAGCGGAGCCGGGTCCGCCACGACCGTGTCAACACCAGCGACAGCGTCGATGAGCGTCCGGCTCACGGCATCGAGATCGGCGTTGGGGTCGACTCCAAGGTCGATGCAGACCCTTCGCTTCTTGAAGGCCGTGTAGACGATGATGGTCGTGCCCAGGACCTGCGTGTTGGGGATGTGCACGCGCGTCCCCTCTGGGGTCTTGAGGGCGGTCGTGCGCGCGCTGATCTGGACCACTTCTCCACGATAGCCAGCGACTTCCAGTTGATCGCCAACTCCGAATGAGGGACGCGCCTGCAGCAGGAGGCCGGCCGCTGAGTTCTCGATAAGCGGCCGGATCATCAGGATGACGACCACGACGATGACGAGCACCACCGCCACGAGCCAGCCCGCGTCGAGACCCATGACGCTCAGGGCCAGGGACCACGAGACCAGCAACACGGCGTATTGCGCGATCCGACCCACGTCGTTCGTGATCTCGGCGGAGACACCCGGTACCTTGGCCACGCCACGCCGAGCCCACCGCCCTGCCCATCGGGAGACGGGTAGCGCGACGAGTACGACCGCCAGCGCCAGGATCACGTCCCAGCCTGTCAACCCCAGAGACTGGATCAGGGTCGTGGCTTCGTCGACGATCTGCACTCTGCCTCGTTCTCCTTCGGGTCGAGCTCCTTCGCTGTGCGCCAGCGCGGACGATCGGCTAGCTCATCCCGCGGCACGCAATGCCGCCAGGCACTGCATGGACCCTCGGTCAGGCACGGACTCCCTGAGCGGCGAGATCAGGTTCGTTAGGGACGGGGCCGCAAGCCGATCCCGTCGACCCGTTCCATGTCGCGAGGGGCGTCAGAGAGACCTACTCCCCGTCCGTCTTGTAGATCGACTGGCCATATTCGGCGGCCGTGCGCCGGTTCGAGATGGCCTGGCCCCAGTTCAGGAGGTCAAGGATCACGCCGAGGGCGATCCACAGCCATTCCCAGCCGTCGATGCCGAGCGGCGTCCAAGCCAGGATGTACATGATCGTGGTGTACGGGAGGAAGAGGATGCCGAGGAGTGGCAGCAGGAATTCGCCCTGCCAGACGGTCACCCAGCGATCGCTGAATATCCAGGCGAGCACGAGGATCACCCGAGGAGCCACTGCTATGCCGAGCGCTAGGAAACAGCCGAGCAAAATCACAAATCTACCCTCTCTGCATTCGCCATCCGCACCGACCCTTGTCGGATCTGGTTGACAAGAGGGTCGCGCTCATCGACCCTCTGCGGCTACCCCCGAATCGGGTGTTTCGGCCGGTCGCTACATCTCGGCTGAGCCGAGCTCGATGGCGAACGCCACTCGCTACACCCGGTTCGGGTGGAACCGCACCTCGCGCGCCCGGTATGCTCCAAGTCCCGAGAGGAACGAAGCATCCGCAGGCGATCAGTAGGGAGGACCGTGACCTTCGTCCCGACCAAGACACAGCCACCGCGCGTGCCCGCGAGCGCCATCGAGCGCCTCGGTCTGCACGACCGGCTCGGCGCGGTCCTCGACCATCCGCTCACGCTGGTCACCGCACCCGCCGGCTTCGGCAAGTCCTGGGCCGTCGCCGGCTGGCTGCAGGGCGATGCGGCCCCGGCCTCGTGCTGGGTCTCGCTCGACCCCTACGACGATGACGCCATGCGCCTCTGGGCCCACCTCATCGGCGCGGTCCGCGGCTCCGCCCAGCCCGCCGCCGCGACCGAGGCGACCGAGCTCATCAGCGGCTCGCCCGCGGGCTGGCCCCGCATCGTCGACGCCCTTGCGGCCGGACTGGCGGAGCAGGCCCAGCCGCTGGTCATCGTGCTCGACGACATCCAGGCCGTGACCAACCCCGAGGCCCTCGCCTCGCTGGGCCAGTTCCTCGCGCAGCTGCCGGCCACCTGCCACCTCGTACTGGCGGGCCGCCACGACCCGGACATCCCGCTCGCGCGCTGGCGGGTCACCGGCGAACTGCTCGAGATCCGCACCGGCGACCTGCGCTGCAGTCTGGCCGAGTCCCAGGCCCTCGTGCACGAGGCCCTGGGGCTGCAGCTCGCTGACAAGGACGTGGCCACCATCCACGAGCGCACCATGGGCTGGCTGGCCGGCATCCGCCTCGCGGCCACCGCGCTCTCGCGCCGTCCCCGCAGCGCGGCCGGGGCCAGCGCCCTCACCGGCGTGGGCGCCATCGAGGGCGCCTACGACGCGCTCGGCGACTACCTCATCGAGGAGGTCCTCGACACGCTCGAGGAGGACACGCGTCGGTTCGTGCTCGACATCTCGGTGCTGACCCGCCTCGAGGTGGCCCTCTGCGACCACGTGGCGCAGACCACCGCCAGCGCGGCCCTCCTCTCGGACTTCGAACGCTCGGGCTCGTTCATCACCCGTACCGCCGACGGCACCTACCGCCAGCATGACCTCGTGCGTGATGCCCTGCGCACCATCCTCCACCGCCAGGCCCCCGCCCGCGAGACCGAGCTGCGCCTGCGCGCGGCCCACTGGTTCCACGATCACGGCCAGCCCATCGACGCGGTCAGCTCCGCGCTCGAGGCCGAGCGCCCCGAGCTCGCCGAGCGCTGGCTCATCGAGTCCACCCGCGCCCTGGTCGAGGCCAAGCAGATCGAGACGCTCTGCGCCTTCTTCGACCGTCTCGATGCCACGGGCCACGAGTTCTCGCCGTCGGGGCTATTCATGTGGAGTGCCTCCAACCTCTATGGCAACCGCCCCGCGATCGAGATCGACCGCGTTCTCGACCGCGCGCGCCGGGCGTTTGCGTCGCTCAGCGACGAGGATCGCGATCAAGGCGAGAGTGATCTTGTCTATCTCGCTGGATCGTACGCATCGCTGGATGAGATCCGTCTCTTCCTGGAGGCGATAGTCGGCCACCGAGAGGGCAATCCCGAACGGGCCGGACGAGCCGCGGAGGCCCTGGGACAGCCAAGCTTGAGCGGCTTGACCGAAGCCCTGGCTGGTGTCTCACTGATCTTTCGAGAACAGTATTCAGCAGGCATGGACCTGGGGCGACGATGGCAAGCGTACGTGGAGCGGTCCATAGGGGTAGCGGCGTCGAACCTCGGCCACAGCCGCTCCTGGCTCGCCTACGGGCTCCTCGGCCAAGGCAAGCTCACCGAGGCCGAGCGGGTCGCTGGCCGGGCTAGCGAGACTCTCCGGGCTATGGGGCTGACGGAAGTGCCGGCCTATGCATTGGTGACCCTGCCTGCAGGCTGGGTGGCCTGGGAGCGCGGGGACCTCACGGCCGCGGAGACGATCGTCGACGCGGTGGCGCCGGCGATCGGAGCCTACGGCGAGGTCCCCACCACGGTACTGGCGCGCATGCTCCAGGCCCGCGTGCGCTTCTCGAAGGGCGACCCCGAGGCCGCCTTCGCGGCGCTCGAGGAAGCCCGGGTGATGAGCACCGGCCGTCCGGTACGGGGCCACTTCGCGGAGCGCCTCATCTTCGAGCAGCTGCGCCTGCACCTGCTCCTGGGCGATCCCGCCGCGGCCAGGCTCGACCTGCCCGACTGGCGCGAGCGTATCGAGCGGGGCCCCACCGGCATGCGCGAGCAGCTGCTCCTCGCGCGGCTGCTCATCGAGTCCGGCGAGGACGCCACGACCCTGCTCGACGAACTGCCCGAGGGCGCCGAGGTCACCGTCGTCCATGACATGGAGCTCGCGAAGTTGCGGGCCCTCGTGGCCCTGCGCGACGGCGACGAGACCGCCGCGCTCGAGCACCTCACCGCGGCCATGCGTATCGCGGTCCACAGCGGCCACCGCCAGATGTTCCTCGACTCCGAGCGGGCCTTGGGGGCCGTGCTCGACAACGCCGCCGCACGGAGCGGCTTCCTGCTGCGCTTCGACCGCGACGCTCCCCCGGTGGCCCCGCTCGAGGGTGCGCAGGCGATCCTCATCGAGCCGCTCTCGGACCGGGAGCTGGAGCTGCTGCGCCTGCTGCCCAGCCATCTCTCGTACCGCGAGATCGGTGCGCACATGTTCCTCTCCACCAACACCGTCAAGTCCTACGTCCAGTCCATCTACCGCAAGCTCGACGCCGAGCGTCGCTCCGAGGCGGTCGAGCACGCCCGTTCCCTGGGCCTGGTGCCCTAGGGGGATCGCCCCGGGGTCCGTGGCACATCGCGTGGGGCGGATGCGGAGCGTGGCGGCCTGCTGACCACGCGCTTGGTGGGTTCCTCTTGGCGTTTCACCCACATCGGGGGTGGCTCGTCCCTCGCGCTCGGTGGTTGACTGTGAGTGGAGCCGCTCTCACGTCTTCCGCGCGAGATGCGCAGCCCCACCCCAAAGAGGTGGACCAGCAATGTCAACTCGAAGCTCCGTGCGTCGGCCGGCCCTGTTGCTGGCGCTGGCGGTGAGTGCTGTCCTGCTGATCGCGGCCTGTGATGACGGCGCTGATGCAACGCCGGCCGCAGAGACGGCATCAGAGGCGTGGGCCAGCAGCGTGTGTGGTGCTGTGGCTACCTGGGAGGACTCGATCAGGACCATCACGACCGACTTCAGCGATGGCATCTCCAAGGATGTCGTCACCGAGAAGGTCGATGACGCGGGGAAAGCCACGCAAGACCTCGTCGCTTCCCTGCGGGATGTCGGTGCACCCGAGACCGACGCTGGCCAGGACGCGAAGACGGCGATCGAGCAGTTCGCCGACGAACTCGAGTCAGGCGTCGACTCGATCAAAGCTGATGTGCAGGACCTCGCGGACTCCGGTGCTGGAGGCGTCGCCTCAGGCGTGACCGATATCGCTACGCAGCTGAGCACGCTCATCGCGGACGGTCAGGCCACACTCGGAGATATCCAGGGCCTGGACGCCGCGGAGGAGCTCAAGGCGGCCATCGAGAACGACGAGACCTGTCAGTCCCTTAGAGCCGAATAGGGGGCGCCTGTCGGCCCAAGGTCGACGCCATCAAGGACGCAAGGTCGTGCCACGTCGGATGGCACGACCTTGTCGGATCATGCGCGGGGGCGAGAGAGATCAGGGTCCTGGCGAGCGCACCGCTGGCGGCTCCGGCGCGCTGCCGTCGCTGGAGCCCTGGCCCGAACTCGATGGTGTGTCCGGCCCGAACCCGAATCGGACTGCCTCGCTTGCTCAGTCGGCCTCGTCCTGGTCATCGGCATCATCGCGGCGTCGACCAGCCAGCGGGCGCTGCGAAGCGATGCGAGAGATGAGTGCTGCCATGACGCCCAGCCCGGCGATGCCGTAGATGACGGTCACGATCTTGCTCAGGTCAGTCGTTGGGGCGATGTCGCCGTAGCCGATGGTAGCGAGGGTGATGAAGCTGAAGTAGAAGCCGTCGACCAGCGACAGGTCCTCGAGGACCATGAAGATGAGCGTGCCGGCCACGAGCAGCATCCCGGCTGCCACCAGGATGCTTCGGCTGGTTGCATCGCGCCAGATGCTGCGAAGCGCCACGTACGTGATCACGAAGGGCATGGCCATGGTGCCCGGAATCGCGACCAGCGCCTTGCCCGCTGTCTTCGCCGCGTGCCTGTCGTGTGGTTTGGGTGGCTGATCGCCGGCTGAGTTATCTGGCTCGCTGGTCATGGGTCACCCCCGTGCTGGTGCAGATGGCTATGTCTCGCGTCGGCCGGCGGGCGGCGTTCTTGGCCATGGCGAACACCACACGGGCCACGTCCCAGCGATGCGCTCACCACGATAGTGCGCCCAGCCTCGCTAGATGTGAGGCCTGGCTGTCTCAACGTTGCCACGTGCCATCCCTCCGGCCACACCCGGAGTGGGTGAATCCGAGCCCACGCCAGCACC
Organism: uncultured Chloroflexia bacterium; assembly: GCA_963752475.1. Taxonomy (GTDB): domain Bacteria; phylum Chloroflexota; class Limnocylindria; order Limnocylindrales; family CSP1-4; genus JAFMJV01. The sequence goes on from CAVVYR010000007.1 coordinate 10,593, forward strand.
GGACGGCAAGAGCAGCGACGCCAAATCAACCCGATTCGGGTGTATCGCCGGCCCCGGTCGTCGTCGCATCCTCCGCTTGGTGCCGATCGCACGCATCGGACGACTCAACACACGAGAGGAGCAATTCACCATGGCCGACAAGATCGTCACCGGACCCGTCCAGGTCTTCGTCATCGGTTTCGAGAAGCCCGACTTCAACGGGCGCATCCTCGCCGAGCTCAAGAAGGCCCGCAAGCGCGGCGTCATCCGCCTCGTGGACCTGCTCTTCGTGCAGAAGGACGCCGGCGGTTCCATCAGCTCGACGATGCACATGACAGGCCTTAGTGAAGCCGAGCGCCTGCGCCTCGGTGCCGTGGCCGGCGGCCTCATCGGCCTCGAGGTCGGCGGCCTCGAAGGCATGGAGGAAGGCGCTGCCCGCGGTGAGCTCCGCGTGACCGCCCGTGACTACGGCATGAGTAGCGCCCAGCTGGCCGACCTCGCCGACAGCATCCCGGCCAACAGTGCCGCCGCGGTCATGGTCATCGAGCACCACTGGGCGGCGAGCCTGCGTGACGCGCTCGCCGACGCCGGTGGCGAGCTCCTGCTGCAGGCCATGATCGGACCGGACCTGCTGCTGACCATCGGGGCCGGGCTGGAGGCCCGTCTCGAGGCCGAGGAGGCCATCGAGGAGGCCGAGGCCATCAAGTACGCGGCCGCGGTCGAGGTCGCCCAGACCCTCGCTGAGGCCGAGATCATCGAGGAGCTGGCCATGGAAGAGGCGGCTGACGTGGTCGCCACCGCGATGGCCATCGAGGATGCCGTCGCGGCCGACGTGGCCGAGGCGCTCATCGAGGCCGAGTTCATCGAGGACGTCGCCGCCGACGAGGCCGCGGCAGCGGTCGAGGAAGCCCTGGCCATCGAGGACGAGGCTGCCGCTGAGGCGGCCGATGCGGTCGAGACCGCGGCCGAGATCAAGGCCGCCGCCGCGGTCGAGGCCCTGCGCGCGCTCTACGTCGCCAAGGTCATCGAAGACGAGGCCGCCCAGGAGGCCGTCGACGCCCTCGTGGCTGCCGAGATCATCGAGGACGAGGCTGCCGCCGAGGCCCTCGACGCCGTCATCGCTGCCGAGGAGGTCGAAGCAGGAAGCCTGAGTCGACGAGGGCGATGGATGCGCCACAGCCAAGCCAACACACGTAGCGAACAGGAGTACACACCATGGCCAAGAAACGGGGAACGGCATTCGACGTCCCGTCGAACGTCTTCGTGCCCGATGAGCTGGACTCACGGCTGGGCAAGCTGACCTTCACTGACGGGGCACCCAGCGACGAGACCGTCGAGAAGATCTACGACAACCTCGACTTCACCCGCGCACTCGACGCCTACATGAACGGCTACCAGCTGGCCTCCCTGAAGGCCATGCACAACGGCCTGCTGGCCCACGGCGCCGAGGACAACGGCGGCGTGATGATCTGGTCGAAGCTGATGGATTCCCAGTCCCTCTTCCTGACCGCCAATGCCGACACGATCTACTACATCTTCACCATCAACCTCAACGAGGGACCGATGGTCGTCGAGACCCCGCCGGATGCGCTGGGCCTCTTCGATGACTTCTGGTTCCAGCACGTCATCGACTTCGGCCGGCCGGGTCCGGATCGCGCGAAGGGTGGCAAGTTTCTCCTGGTGCCTCCGGGCTATGACGGCCCGATGCCGGACAGCGGCTTCCACGTGGGCGCCTGTACGTCGATGTTCGTGATGGCCTTCGGCCGCAACTTCCTGCAGGACAACGACCCCAAGCCGGTCGTCAAGTCGATCAAGGACACCCTCAAGATCTATCCCTACACGCCGGGTGGTTACGGCACCAGCATCGCCACGCTGCTCGAGGGCAAGACGACTCCGGGCAAGCCGGCGGCAGTCAAGCCGACCCACTTCGTGGAGGGCACCGGCCTGGACATGAACACGCTGCCCCCCAGCGACCACACCTACTTCGACATGCTCAACGAGATCGTGCAGGAGGAGCCGAGCGGCGTGATCTCCAAGGAGATCATGGGCTCGTTCGCGGCCATCGGCATCGTCAAGGGCCAGAAGTTCAAGCCGAATAAGCGCATGCAGAAGATCCTCGCCGACGCTGCGGCGGTCGCTTGCGCCACCGGGCGTTCGCTGAACTGGCGCTTCCGAGATGAAGACGGCTGGGCGTTCTATCCGGGATCTGCCTGGTACAACATGCTCTGGCAGGGCGGCTACAACTACGAGACGCCGCCGCCGGAAGTGACCAAGGACGGCATCAAGCCCTACCCGCCGACCGGCTACCGCATGCTCAACGCCCGCTTCGGCTTCTTCTCCATCGCCACCGGGGTCACCCCGGCCATGTGCATGCGCTTGACGGGCATCGGCTCGCAGTACCTGATCGCCGACGTCGACGCCGACAAGAACTACTTCGACGGCGCCAAGACCTACAAGTGCACCTTGCCCGCGAACATCCCGGAGGTCAACTTCTGGTCGTTCACGGTCTACGACAACCAGACCCGCTCCATGCTGCGGACACCCCAGGGTTACCCGAGGGCCGGCAGCCAGTCGTACCCCAGCCCGGCGGCCGTCCACAACAAGAACGGCACCGTGGACATCTACTTCGGCCCGGTGGCGCCCAAGGGCAAGGAAGCCAACTGGATCCAGACCGTACCCGGCAAGGGTTGGTTCACGATCCTGCGCATCTACAGCCCCACGGAGGCCTACTTCGACAAGACCTGGCAGGCCGGCGAGATCGAGCTGATCGACTGACGGCCTGCCACTGTCCACGGAGGTGACCGCCGCCTTGGCGGTCGCCTCCACCCCCAAACGTAGTCGAGGACATCCGATGACCAGACTTGACCAGACCGACGAAGCTATGGACAACATGGCGAGCGCGGACCCCAAGGAGATCGAGGCGCTGTACGTGCAGAACGCCGCGAGCACCGCATTCGATGGTGAGCGCCTGACGCTCGCCGGCGTGGGACCGACCACGCTGCTCTTCTCCGATCGACCGGACCGCGTCACCGCGCACGTGCCCACCACGGAGTTCGTGGACGGCTGGGGCGATGGCGATGACAGCTTCGCCTCCAACCCACCCAACGCAGTGCTCTCGTCCTTCGACGGCGACGAGGTCAACGACGTGGTCGTGGTGCTCAGCGAGCCCGTGCTCAAGGGTTCCGACCTGAGTTACCTGGTGACCATCACCGACGGTGAGCTCGCGGCGTCGAGCGCCGAGTCGTCGATGTTCATCGACAGTATCGGACGGCCGCTTTCGCCCGTCTCGGTCGCCGGAGCTCGGCGTCGAGGCCGCCGCCGGACTCGACGCAGGGTCGGCCGGCGTTGAGGCTGAACGATCTCAGAACGCGATCGGTGATGCGCATGGGATGAGCTGCCACATCGTCCAACCGGTTCAACAGGAACACTGCAGACACCTAGGAGAAGACCAATGACTGACGATCAGAACACCCAGGATGCGGCCGTCGCGAGCGAGGCTGACGACACCGGCGCGACCGTGGTGGCCGCTGTCGGCGACGACACCGGCGTGCAGGCCGCAGGCGCGGTCGTAACCGACTATGACAATGCGGCCATCGTGGCCGTCTTCAACGACGAGGACGCGGCCATCGCGGCATACGGCAACCTCCAGGATGCCGAGTCCAACGCCGGCCTCGGCATCGAGGGCGTGCTCGTCATCAAGACCGATGACAAGGGCAAGGTCAAGATCCAGAAGATGACCGACCACAGCACCAAGACCGGTGTCAAGTGGGGCGTGGTCGGCGGCATCGTGCTGGGCCTGCTCTTCCCGCCCGCGCTCATCGCCACCACCGTCGGTGTCGGCGTCGTCGGCGGTGTGCTCGGCAAGGTCCGCAATGAGTGGCACAAGTCCGAGGCCGGTGACGCCCTCACCGGCGACCTCGGACCCAACCAGTCGGGCATCCTCGCCCTCGTCGTGGCCGCCGACGTGGCTGCCGTCACGGCGGCCATGCCGGCCGCAACCAGCGTCAAGAGCGCTGGCGTGGACGACAAGACCGCCCAGTCCATCAAGGATGCGGCGGCCCAGGCCTCCTAGTCCGTTTCACCTCCCTCGCCGGGCAAGCTCCCCTGAGGCCTACCCGGCGAGGGCCTTGATACCAAGCACCAGGCAGCCGAGTACCCAATGGACCGGTGCGACCAGGACCCGGATCCCGGAGGATCACGATGAGTCAGGCAACCGATAGCGCGTCGAGTCCAGCCCAGGGCGCGTCCCGTCCCGTCCCCACGGCGCCGACGACCCTCGAGCGGTGGTTCCCCATCGCGGTCTGGCTGCGCCAGTACGACTGGGGCAAGTCGTTCACGCCTGACCTCATCGCCGCCGTCAGCGTGGCGGCCCTGCTCATCCCCGAATCCATGGGCTACGCCTCGGTCGCCGGCGTCCCCGCACAGTACGGCCTCTACGCAGCCCCGCTGGCACTGCTCGCCTACGCCATGTTCGGTGGCTCCAGGCTGCTGGTCTTCGCAGCGGCTGGCTCCGTCGCGGCCATCAGCGCATCCATCGTCGGCGGGATCTCTGACGGCGATTCGAGCATCGCCATCACGCTCACGGCCGGACTCGCCATCGGCACCGGCGTGGTCTATCTCGTATTCGGCCTTGCCAAGATGGGCTGGGTCGCGAACTTCATCTCCAAGGCCGTCATGGCCGGCTTCATCTTCGGCATGTCCATCCAGATCATCGTGGGCCAGTTCGGCAAGCTGTTCGGGGTCGAAATCAGCGATGGCAGCGCGGCCGAGAAGCTCTGGGCAGCTGTCACCAGCATCGGCGACTGGAACATCAGCGCCAGCGTGGTCGGCATCGGAGCGCTCCTCCTCATCTTTGGGCTGCAGCGCTTCATGCCCAAGGTGCCCGCGGCGCTCAGCGCGGTCATCATCGCGTCGGCCCTCGTGGCCGTGCTCAGCCCCTCCATCGACATCGTTGCCGAGATCCCCCAGGGCCTGCCCTCCTTCGGGGTGCCCACCGGGATCGATCTCGAAACCTGGCTCACGCTGATCGTCGGCGGCATCATCGTCCTCCTCGTCGGCTTCTCGGAGGGGTGGGGGGCCGAGTCGAGCCTCGCCGAGAAGACGCACGACGACCTTGACACCAACCAGGAGTTCCGGGCCTACGGCCTTGGCAACATCGGTGCCGGCCTGCTCGGCGGCATGGGCGTCACGGGCAGCCTCTCGAAGTCCTCGGCAGCGGTGGCAGCCGGAGCCAAGTCGCAGTTCTCCAATATCCTGCTCGCAGGTTTCGTGATCCTGACGCTGCTCTTCCTGGCGCCGCTCTTCCAGTGGCTGCCGGAGACCGTCCTGGCGGCCATCGTCATCAACGCTATGTCAGGCTCGGCCAGCCCGCGCAAGCTCGAGCGGCTATGGAAGGTCGATCGCATCGACTTCGCGTTTGCCCTGGTGACCTTCCTGATCGTCTTCTTCGCCGACCTGCTACCGGCCATGATCGCGGGCATCGTGATGTCGGTCGTCTACATGATCTATCGCATCAGCTTCCCCGGCCGGTCCACCCTTGGCCGGGTGCCTGAGACCGGCGACTACGAGGCCATGAAGTGGGAGTACGGCCGTCGCAGCGGCACGACCCACTCGGACGCTGAGGCGGTACCGGGCGTCATCGTCTATCGCTTCGCGTCGCCGCTGATCTTCGCCAATGCCGAAGCCTTCAAGCAGACCGGGCAGAACCTGCTCATCAGCGCGGCCAAGGATGGACCGCTGCCACACACGATGGTCATCGACTTCGAGGAGGTCATCCTCGCCGACTCGACCGGCACAGCCCAACTCAGCGCTTTCTTCAAGTACGCGCAACGCTATGGCGTGGACCTGCTGCTGGCGCGCGTGCACTCAGGCACACACAAGCTCCTCGAGCTCGCCGGCACGGCCGACGAACTCGGCGAGGAGCGCTTCTATCACACCGTCCGCGACGCAGTCGATGCAGCCGTCGCCAAGCACGGTCAGCCCAAGTAGACCCAGTGACGACCAGCCAGCCGGCGAGGCTGGCTGGTCGATCCACCACCGATCGAGAGGGAGACGAACGTGAGCACCCTGGACAAGCTGGTGACTGTCTATCGGACTGAGATCCAGCTGCTTTGGGACTGGCGTTCGGGTACCGGCGCGCTGCTGAAGCGAGCGCTCATCTCACTGGTGGTGAGCATCCTTGCCTTCAACATCACGGCGTGGCTGCTGCCAGGCCTGCTCAGCATCGAGGAGGTGGGCGGCGGGCTCATCGCCATCCTGTTCATCTCCGCTCTGAACCTGGTGGTGCGGCCGGCGATCCTGGTGCTCGTGGCCAGCCGCTCCGTCATCTTGCAGGTCCTGATCAGCCTGCTCTTCCAGACGCTGGTCATCTGGCTGCTCACGCCGCTCATCCCCGGCGTCACCGTGCACGGCGGCATCCTCGGCGCCTTAGCCGTGTCGTTCATCCTGGGCTTCTTCAATGGAGCTGCCGGCATCCTGTTCGGCCTGGGCGATGACGACTCGTACTACGGCACGCTGGCCCGGACACTCGCGACCAAGCGCGAGGATGTCATCCACAGCGACGAACCGGGCCTGGTCGTCATCCAGGTCGATGGCCTGGCGCACGATGTGCTGACTCACTCGCTCCGGGCAGGTCGTGTCCCCTTCATGGCTCAGCAGATCCGCGATGGCAGCCACAAGCTGGACCGCTGGGAGGCATTGCTGCCTTCGACGACGCCAGCCAGCCAGGCCGGCATCCTCCACGGCAACAACGACGGCATCCCCAACTTCCGCTGGTGGGAGAAGAAGGCCCGCCAACTGCTCGTCGCCAACCATCCCGAGGACGCCACCGAGATCGAGCAGCGCATCTCGAACGGCGAAGGTCTGCTCAGCCCGGGCGGCGCGAGCATCAGCAACATCTTCACAGGCGATGGCGATCGCGCCTTCCTGGTGATGTCGACCATCAAGGTCAAGGAGCGTGGCCTGGGCCAGAGCAATGCCTTCGCGATGTTCTTCCTGAGCCCCTACAACTACCTCACGATGATCGCCAAGTACCTCGCAGAGGTCGTGAAGGAGCGGGTGCAGTCGTTTCGCCAGAAGCGTGCAGGGATCGAGCCGCGCATGCATCGCGGCTTCCCCTATCCCTGGGTCCGGGCCGCGACCAACGTGGCCCTGCGCTCGCTGGGCACCTCGCTGGTCATCCAGGAGATGCTGCGGGGTACGCCGGTCATCTACATGGATTACACCGACTACGACGAGATCGCCCATCACAGCGGACCCGAGCGGGGCGAGTCGCTCGACGCCCTCGACGGGGTCGATCGCGAGCTGCGTACGCTCCACAAGGCTGCCCGGAACGCTCCGCGGCCCTATCGTTTCGTCTACCTGGCCGATCACGGCCAGAGCCTGGGGGCCACCTTCCTGCAGCGCTATGGCGTGACCCTGCAGGACGTGGTGCAGTCGCTCATGGGCGGCAGTGCCTCGGTGGCCGCGGCCACCGAGCAGATCGAGGACTGGGGACAGCTCAACACCTTCCTGACCGAGGTCTCTGAGGCAGACGGCGTGGCAGGCTCGGTGGCACGAACGGCCACCCAGGGCCACCGCAAGGACGGGAACGTCAAGCTCGGACCGCAGGATGCGGTCAAGACCGACGCTGACGGTGAAGAGGATCCCGACCTCGTCGTCGTGGCCGGCGGCAACCTTGGCCTGATCTACTTCAACGCCATCGATGAGCGGCTCACGCTCGAGCAGATCGAGGAGCTCTACCCGGACCTGGTCCAGGCCCTTGCGGCACACCCCGGCATCGGCTTCGTGTTGGTCCGGTCGAAGGCCCGTGGGCTCCTGTGTCTGAACAAGGACGGTATCCACTGTCTCGATGACGGAGAGGTCGAGGGAGTCGACCCGCTGGCTATCTACGGAGAGCACGCCATCGCTTCGGTTAAGCGCCTTGATGCGATCGAGCACGTGGGTGACATCGCGGTGGTCAGCCAGTTCGATCCCGAGACCGGTGAGATCGCGGCCTTCGAGGAGCTCATCGGAGCGCACGGTGGGTTGGGCGGGCCCCAGACCCGACCATTCCTGCTTCATCCGGCCGACTGGGAGCTTGACCTGGCGCCCCTGCTGGGCGCACCGATGGTGTACCAGCAGCTGCGCCGCTGGATGGAAGGGGAACTCGGGATGACGTTCGGCAAGCAGGATGGCGACAAGCTAACCCCGGCGCCGGACCCGTCGGAACCGAACAGGGAAGAAACGACGTGATCAGCGACGTACTGGTAACCATCACCCAGGTAGGGATGCTCGTCTTCATCGTGGCCAGCATGGCAGCGATGGGTCTGGGCCTGACCATCAAGCAGATCATGGAGCCGCTGCGCGATGTGCGCATGCTGCTGTTGTTGCTGACGGTCAACTTCGTGGTGGTTCCCATCGTGGCCATCGCGGCCGCCAGGTTGCTGCCCATGGGCGACGATTCTGCGACCGCGGTCATCATCATCGGCTGCTGCGCCGGAGCGCCCTTCCTGCCCAAGCTGGCCCAGCTGGCCAAGGGTGACGTGGCCGTCTCGGTAGGCGCCATGGTCCTGCTCATGGTCGTGACCGTCATCTACGCCCCGATCGTCGTGCCGCTCGTCGTCGAGGGAGCCGAGGTCGACCCGCTCGACATCGCCAGTTCGCTCATCCTGTTCATGCTCGTCCCGCTTGGCATCGGCCTGATCATCAAGGCCCGCTACGCGGAGCTCGCCGACGGCTGGGTCGGTCCGGTCGGGCAGATCTCCAGCGTGGCCATGCTGCTGGGTGTCGGTGCGGCGCTGTTCGTCAGCTGGCAGGACATCGTCGGCGCTATCGGCAGCTGGATCTTCATCGGCACCGTCATCGTCCTCCTCACCGGGTTGGCTACGGGCTACCTCTCTGGTGTCGGACGCTCGCAGAGCGACAAGACCGTGCTCGGGTTCGCAACGGCACAGCGCAACATCAGCGCTGCCATCGTGGTTGCCACCTCCCTCGGCGGCACTGTCCTCGTGCTCACGCTGGTCGGCGCACTGATCATCCCCATCGCGCTCATCATCCTGGCCGCTGAAACGGGCAAGCGGGCAGCTGAAGCAGCGGCTGCCGTGGCCGCCGCCACGAGCACGGAGCCTGCGGCTACGGATCCGCCAAGCGCATCGACATGACCGTCCGACCGTGCCTTTGTGTCGTGCCCAATGGGCCCTACCCGGCGTGGACGATGGGAGGACCGTTTCACTATGACTGATCGACCGGACCCGGAGGCCACGCCGCAGCCGCCTGATGGGTCGAACTTGCCCGCCGCGGAGGACACGGACGTCCCGGATCAGGCGAGCACGCCCGTGGCTGAGCCGCCGTCAGACCCGATCGACCCGCCCGCGGACGCACCCCGGCACTTGGTGCGGCTCCATGCCTGGCTGGACCAGCGGTCCTCGCCCAAGGCTCGCCGCCGCCTGGGTGTCGTGGTCGGGTTCGGCGCGGCTCTTCTGGCAACGCTCATCGCGGCCGGCCTGGCCAAGCGCGTCGGGCTGGACATCCCGTGGGCCGCGTGGATCGGGCTCTTCCTCGCCAACTGGATCGGGAACGGCGGCATCCTCGTTCCCATCCCGGGCTTGCGCCTGGTGGGTATGACGATGACGGCGCACCAGGGCGCGGAGGGGGCCACGATCTTCGTCGGGCTCGTCGCTGGCTTCGCCATGGCCCTGGGGCAGACCTCGTTCTACCTCACCGCCGCGAGCGGCTCGAAGCACCTCCAGGGTTCCAAGGACAAGAAGGAGAAGAAGGCCAGAGACGGACGCGTCGCCGTCCTCCTGCGCAGGGCCCAGGACAAGGTCGCGGATTTTGTCGACCGGCACGGGTTCCCCACCATCTTCACGCTCTCGACCTTCCCCAACCCGCTCACGACCTTCGCGACCATCACCGCGGGCAGCATGGGCATGGGCTTCCGGGAGTTCCTCGTTGCCAACTTCCTTGGGCACGTGATCCTCGGGCTCATCCTGGCCTTGTTCGGTCAGTGGCTCCTGGGCGTCTAGCCCACCAGGGCTGCGGCAGCCCGACACAGCTACACCCGATGCGGGTGTACCGGCGATATATCCACACCGTCATGCTGGGGCTTGGATCCAGATAGGCGATCAGCAGTGAGGAGGGTCAGGATGCTCGCGCAACTCCGCACACTGCTGACCTTTGACCTTGACGCGATCGACCTGCGCAAGGGCGTGATGGGCGTCGTGGCCATCGGTATCGTCGTCATCTTCGTGGCCATCTTCGGCACGGTAGGTATGACGGCTGGGCTGGCCGCGCTCTTCGTGATCATGGCCGACCAGCCGGGATCGCTGCGCGACCGAAGCTTGGCCATCGTGCTCATGACGGTCCTCGGTGCGCTGATCGCGCTGGTGGCGGTCTGGGCCGGGACGAGCCACGTCTGGGTGGCCACGTTGCTGACGTTCGTCGTCACCGGCGTCGCTACGCTGGTTTCGGGCTTCGGCCCTGGCGCGGCCGTCCGTGGCCTGCTCCTTTCGATCTGGGCCATCGTGGCCTTGACCTTCGGTGGCGACACAGAGTCGGCCGTCCAACTCGCCGTTGCTTTCGCCCTGGGTGGCGTGATCGCCGCGGGCATCATCTGGCTGCGCGACCGAGCCCTGCCGGAGCCATCAGCCGAGGTCGAGGTAAAGGCTGCGACTCGCACGCTCGGCGACCTCGCCCGCTCACCGCTGGGTTGGTTCTCGCTCCTGCGGGCGAGCGCCGCCGCACTGGCCATGGCCCTGGGTGCTGTGCTCTTCCCCGAGCACGCCATATGGGCCGCGCTGACCGTCATGCTGGTCATGAAGCCCAAGGCAGGGGAGGCCGTCGCGGCCGGGGTGCTGCGAACCCTTGGGACACTCGCCGGCGTAGTAGCGGCTGAGGTTGTGCTGGACATCAGCAATGGACAGGACGCAGTCATCATCATCGGTTTCTTGATCTCCGCCTTCGGCATGGCCGCCTTCAAGAAGGTCAACTACGCGATCTTCGTGCTCTTCCTCACGGCTCTGCTGGTCCTTTCGCAGGCGCTCATCGGCGAGTCTGCTGACACTGCGGCCACCGACCGGCTGTTGGCCACGATCATCGGCGCGGTCATCGCGTTCATCGGCATCGGCGTCGGGCGCTGGGCCCTTGCCCGAAGTACCGAGGACGGCGGCGGGGCGCCCGATCCAACCACTGACGAACTGGGAGACATGGACACGACACCGGGCTAGGCAAGCACACGGTAGGCAAGCGACGCCGCCCACTTCTGCGGCAACTATCCGGGTCTTCGCCATCGCGACGATCACCCGATGTAATGGTGATCACGAACGAGAGGGACATGAGCGATTATGAGTGACCTATCGGCGACTGATGTACTGGACAAGAGCGAGACTGTGAGCGGCGGCAAACGGCCTGTACCGTCTTGGCTTGAGAACCTCGCGGCACTCGGCTGGCGTGTGCTCGTAATCGTCGCCCTGGTCGTGGTCCTCGCGTACGCCGGCTCGCTCATCTGGAACGTGGTGGCCTCGATCGGCCTGGCCATCGTCGTGGCCATCGTCCTGGCGCCCATGGTGATGCGGATGCGGGACAGCGGGCGCTCCCGGAGCTCGGCCGCGGGCATCGCCTGGCTCGTGGGCATCGGCGTGGGCTTGGCGCTCTTGCTCCTGGTCGCGGTTTCGCTCGTGCCCTACGTGGTGGACATCGTGGAGGCGCTACAGGCGGGACAGGACGAGGTCGAGTCCTTCGTGGCAGACCTCCAGTTGCCGACCTGGCTCAGCACCGCGCTCACGGATGCCCTCGAGCAGGCCGAAGGTGTCAGCGGCGATGCCGTGTCTGCTGCTGTGGGCTCGGTGGCGAACGTGGCGGGCATCGTCGTCCTTGGCGTCTTCCTGCTCTACTTCTTCTTGCGAGACGGCGACAAGGCCTGGATGTGGCTGTTCCAGACGGTCGGCGAAGACCAGCGGGAGCGCATCACGACCGTTGGCGACGAGACATTGGGCCGCGTCGGCAACTATGTCCGTGGCACTACGGTCGTGGCCACGACCGTGGCGGTGACGAGCTTCATCTTCATGCTGGTGCTCGGGACGCCGCTCGCGCTGCCGCTCGCGCTCCTTGCGTTCGTGACCGCCTTCATCCCGTACTTCGGTGGTGCGATCGCCTCGCTCATCATCGTGGTCGTCACATGGGGAGCCGTCGACTCGACCGCGGCGCTGATCATGGCGGGACTGCTGCTGGCGCGGTTCGCCCTCGTCGAGACCTTCGTCCGCCCCAGAGCCTACGAGCAGGCGCTGTCGATCCAGCCGGCGCTCATCCTCATCGTGCTGCCCATCGGGCTGCAGGTGGGCGGGCTGGCCGGTCTCATCCTGGCCGTTCCGCTGACGGCCGTGGTCGTGAGTGTGGCGCAAGGGATCACCAGGATCTTGGGACCGGACCGGCCCTCGAGCCTGCCAGAGGTCGTGCCGGCCTGGCTCGACCGTGTCGCACAGTGGAGCTGGCGAGCCCTCGTGGGCATCGCGTTCGTGGCACTGCTCGGTCTGATCGTGGTGACGCTCCCGCTCGTGACGCTGCCGGTCATCCTGGCCCTGATCTTCGCCTCCACGGTCCTGCCCCTGTTCGACGCGGTGTTGCGCCGCGGGCAGTCGCGGGGGATCGCCGCGGCGGTCGCGGTCGGTGGCGCCACCGTCGCGGTCGTGGGCGTGCTGGCGCTGACGCTGGTGTCGCTCGTGGACCAGGCCGAGGAGCTCGGCGACGCGGCCACGAGTGGTGCCGCGGAGATCGACGACGCGGCCGGGGGCATCCTTGGCTTGGGCACCGACGCCGTCGCCTCCGGCTCGGAGTCAGCCGTTCAGACGATCCTGGACGTGTCGAGCCAACTGGCCGGCATCGGGGTCGCGCTGATCCTCACGGTCCTGCTCACCTTCTACTTCCTTCGTGATGGCGGTCGCCTCTGGGCCGGGCTCATGTCACACGTCGCCGATGACGCCGCCAGCCAGCTGAACGCGGCCGGCTCGAAGGCCTTCGGCGTGTTGGGTGGCTACATGGTCGGTACGGCCGCGATCTCGTTCGTGGGTGCCGCCAGCCAGGCGGGGATCATGTGGATCCTCGGTCTGCCGCTGGTGATGCCGGTCTTCGTGCTCTCGTTCTTCGGCGGCTTCATCCCGTACATCGGCAGCCTGCTCACGACGGGTCTGGCGTTCCTCATCGCGGTCCAGGTCGGCACCACGGTCGACGTCGTCGTCATGGGCATCTGGACCCTGGTCTTCAACATCGTGCAGGGCAACGTGGTCGCGCCGGCCGTGTACAACCGCACGACGAGCATCCATCCAGCCATCGTGCTGGCCTGCATTCCCGCGGCCTCGGCCGTGGCCGGCATCCTGGGCATGTTCCTCGTCGTGCCGGTCCTGGGTGTGGTCCTCTCCACCTGGCGAACCATCCTGCGGGTGATCGGCTCCGATGAGCCGGCCGAAGACTCGCCGGGGGTGGCTCAGCTTGACGAGGTCGCTGCGCCCGAACCGGGCTGACGCTACGGTGGCGACCCAGGAGGCAGCGACACGGCAACTGACTGATCGGTCACTCGACCGCGTCGAACCTAGAGGAGGGCGGAGGACGATGAGCAGCAGCAAGGACCAGGGCAAGGGCGCCGCTGCGACCAAGCAGTCCCTGGCGCCGACGGGCAAGCTGGGATTCCGGGGTCGCAGCGCGACACCAGAGGAACAGGCACAGGTCTTCGACGCCTTCTTCTTCGAAGGCAAGCGAAGGATCCCCTACCTGCAGCAGTTCTTCACGCTGATGGTGCTGTCGGCGGCGATCGCCGCTTTCGGTCTCGTCAACAACTCGGCCGCGGTGGTCATCGGGGCCATGCTCGTGGCGCCGCTGATGACACCCATCCTCGCGATCGCCGCCGCCGTCGTGCAGGGCTGGGGCAGCCGAGTAGTGGAGTCCTTTGCCATCGTCGGTGCGGGCGCCCTCGCAGCCATCGCCGTAGGCGTGGTGATCTCATTCATCACCCCTGTGCTGCGTACCGACCTGCCGCTTCCGGGCGAGATCCTGGCACGCACCAGTCCCAACCTCATCGACCTGTGCATCGCCCTTGCCGCCGGTGCGACCGGTGGCTTCGTGGCCGTGCGTACCGAAGCCAGCGGCGCTCTACCGGGTGTCGGCATCGCCGTCGCCCTGGTACCGCCCCTCGCGACGGTGGGCCTGACTGCCGGGCTGGGTTTGTGGAGTCTGTCGTTCGGGGCGCTGCTGCTCTTCGCTACCAACCTGGTGGCGATCGTGCTGGCTGCCGGACTGGTCTTCGTGGCCGCGGGCCTCGCCGCCTTCCGCGATGACCGCGGGTTGGCGCAATCCAAGGTCGCCTCAGCCATCATCGTGATCGCCGTCGTCGTGGTCGCGGTGCCGCTGTTCATTCACTCGCTCCAGCGTTTGGAGCAGGGTGACGCGATGGCCGCGGTGGCCGAGCAGACGTCTGACTGGGCGCCCGACCTCATGCTCACGCACGTCATCGTCGATCGAGATGTCGATCCCATCAGGGTCACTATCGCGGTCACCGGCGCGGACAGCCCACCAGACGCGGACCTACTCGCGGCGAGGCTGGCCGCGAGACTCAGCACGGCCGTGGATGTCGACGTGGTCTTCGCGCCGATTACCACAGGCAGCGCGCCGGCGCCATAGGCGCGGTTCCGTCTCCGACGGGCTTCCTCGCTAGCTGGGCTCGGTCGGGGCGTCTGCCTTGATCGAGCCGCAGCCCCAGCGAGTGTCGGCCAGGATGCTCAGCTTCGGAGCACCGTCGGGGAGCGCCTCCGGGTCACCGGCCTCGACCGCAAGCTCGGAGAGCAGGCCCAGCGACACCTGCTTGATCTCGACGGCCCAGCCCTCGGGTACGACGACCTCGACACGGGCGAACGAGGTCACCAGGTCGAGATGCGCGCCCTTCGGGTCAAGCGTCGCCTGGCGCAGATCGATCCGCGTTCGGCCCAGTAGCGTCATCACGCTGCCGTACCTGAAGGGTGAGGCGCCGATGGTCAGGTCCTTGCCGGTCATGATGGTCATGAAGCTGAAGTCATCGGTGTCCTCATCGCCGCGACTCAGTCCTTTCGCGACGACCTGGGCGGAGGCATAGGCCCCGGCGACCGCACCGGCCACCATCACCAGCTGCAGCATCCTTCGGATGAGCCTGCCCTTCACTTTGGCGGCGACCACGTCCGTGGCCATCTGTAGAGCTCTCTTCATCGTCGTCTCCTTGTCGATCTTGGGGGTCTGTGGTCGGCGTGCTCGCGAGTCCCTAGGCAGTGGCAGCGGCCTCCGCGGGGGACTCGGCAGCGGCCGCAAGGAAGGCGGCCACGCCGTCGTCGACCTCAAGGTAGATGCGTTCCGCGCCGACGCGCTCTTCGATGCGGGAGTCCTGCAATTCGTCGCGAAGCTCGGTGCGTACGCGCGCGAAGGCGAGGGCGATATCCCGGTCCTCGAGCATGTCAAGCAGCTCGTTGATGGCCTGAGCGCCCGACGAATCCACGTCGCTGATGGCTTCCGCGTCGATGAGCACCATGCGCACCTGCGGATCGGCGTCCTCGACCGCGGCCGAGATGTCATCGCGCAAGCGCCCGGCATTGGCGAAGAAGAGCGGTGCATCGAAGCGATAGATGAAGAGCCCCGGGTACGTTTCGGCACCCTCGTGGTCGTCGACGTCCCGGTAGGTGTCCGTGCCGGGCAGCCGGCCGAGCGTGGCCGTGCTCGGCTCAGCAGCCCGCAGCACGACCATCAGGAGCGACAATCCGACCGCGATGAGGATGCCGGCGAGCATGCCCAGCACCAGCACCGCCACGGCGGTGAACACGGCCATCCAGAACTCCGCCCGTCGGTAGCGGTAGATGGCCTTGAAGTCGGTGATGTCGAGCAGGCCCAGGCCGGCCACGATGACGATGCCGGCGAGGGCCGCTGACGGCAAGAAGGCGAAGATGCCCGACAGGAACAGCAGGGTCAGCAACACGAAGCCGGCCGCCCACAGGTTGGCGACCTGGCTCTTGGCACCGGCATCACCAGCCACGAAGCTCCGCGACTGGCTGCCGTTGACGGGGATACCGCCGAGGAAGCCGGCGCCGATGTTGGCCGCGCCCACGCCGAAGAACTCGCGATCCGCATCGAGGCGGTACTTGCCCACCACCGCGAGCGAGCGCCCGGTGAGCACGCTGTCGGGGTAGACCAGCAAGGCTACTGCCACGGCCGGGCCGATGAGCGTGAGCACGGTGTCCAGCCCCACGCCCGGGAACGATGGCGTGGGCACGCCCGATGGGAAGGAGCCCACGACCTCGACCTCGGAGTCGAGCCCGAACACCGCCACGAGGACGATCGAAGCGACGACCACGACGAGAGCCCCCGGGATGCGCCGGTTGACGCGCCGCAGGCCCATGACGATGACGATGGCTCCCGCGCCGATGGCCAGCGCCAGCAGGTTCGTATCGCCGAGGTTGCGCACGATGCCGCCGAGGTCGGTGGCGTAGAGCGCCTTGTCGACATCGATGCCGAAGAGCGCCGTGAGCTGGCTGCCGATGATGAGCAGGCCGGAGCCGAAGACGTAGCCGGCCAGGATCGGTCGGGAGAGGAAATCGGCGATGCGCCCCAGGCGGAGCAGACCGCCGACGACCAGCACGATGCCCACGAGGATGGCCAGCGTGGCTGCGAGGGCGATGTACTCCTCGCTGCCCACGACCGCGAGCGGGGCCAGGATAGTGGCGACCATGATGGCCACCGTCGATTCCGGGCCCACGTTCAGCTCACGGCTACTGCCCCACAGCCAGTAGAGCAGCAGCGCGCCGAAGGCGGTGTAGAGGCCGTACACCGAGGGCACGCCCGCGAGCGTGGCGTAGCCCATGGCCTGGGGCACGAGGATGGCCCACACCGTCACCCCCGCCACGAGATCGGGTGTCAGCCAGCCTCGCTGGTAGGAACGGAGGGCTGCCAGCCCTGGAACCATGCGCCCGAGCAGCTCCATGGCTCTGGACTAGTCCTCGACCTGGTCGGTGTTCTGTCCGTCATCGGGCTGGGCCGTGCCAGCGCCGTCGTCGGCCTCGTCGTGGTCCGCGTCAGCGGCGTCAGTGCCGGCCAGGCCTCGTGGACCGTCCCGCTCGAAGGTGGCCACCGCGGCACCCACGCTGGGGAAGATGGGCGCGTTGGCGAGCACGCCGAGTCGACCCAGGATCTCCGCGACTCGCGTCTTGATCCGCGCAGCCCAGACCTCGATGCCGACTTCGCGCAGCTCCGCGATGAGATCCCGGAGCACGCCCACGGCGGTCGAATCGATGTCACTGATGGATTCGGCGTCGATGAGCACCACTTGCGGCTTGGGGTCGGCTGCCGCGATCGCCTCGAGCACGTCGTCGGCGAAGACGTTGGCGTTGGCAAAGAAGAGGTCGGCGTCGAAGCGGAAGATGAGCAGCCCCGGAACCGTCTTGCCCTCAGGGTGCGCCTCGAGGCTTTGGTATGCGATGTCGTCGGACCCTGCGTCCTTCGTACGTCCCAGGATCGCCCACCGGGGACGGCTGGCCCGCGCGAGGATGAGTAGGAACGAGACGCTCACGGCGATCACGAGGCCCGCGAGGATGTCGAAGGCGAGCACACCCAGCAAGGCGGCCAGCCCGGCCCAGAAGTCGTCGCCGCGGATCTTCCAGTAGCGGCTGACCTTGCTGAAGTTGATGAGGTGCCAGACGGCGTGGATGACGATGGCACCCAGCGTCGCTTCGGGCAGGTTCTCGAACAGGCCGGTCAGGAAGAGGATGGTGATGAAGACCGCTGCGGTGAGCCCGATGGAGGCCAGCTGCGTCTTCTGGCCGGCCTGGTCAGCGGCTGCGGACTTCGAGAGGCTGCCATCGACGACGAAGGAGCCCACCAGGCCGGAGGCGGCGTTGGCCGCACCAAGGGCGATCAGCTCCTGGTTGGCGTCGACCTTGTAGCCGTACTTGCGCGCGTACGTACGCGCAGCTGCGACCAATTCGGCGAAGCCCACGACGACGATGGCGATCGCGCCCGGGATGAGGCTGACCCACTGGGTCAAGGTGATATCTGGCCAGGCCAGCGACGGCAGACCGGCAGGGATCTCGCCGATGATGGCGACGCCGTCTTGGGCGAGGTCGAGGACGGAGACGATGGCGATGGCCAGGCCGGCCACCACGAGTGCTGCTGGGATGCGCGGGATGAAGCGCTCCATGGTGAAGAGCAGCGCCAGACTGCCGACACCGAGGACCAGCGTGGCCAGCACGGTCTCGTCGAGGTTGGCGACGACCGCGAAGATGTCACCGAAGAAGTTCTCGCCCGTCTCCTCGATCCCGAAGAGCTTGTGCACCTGGCCGGCGGCGATGGTCAATGCCAAGCCGACGATGAACCCATCGAGCACCGGTTTGGACATGAAGTCGGCCAGGAAGCCCAGCTTCACCAGACCGGCGACGATGAAGAAGGCGCCCGTCAGGATGGCCAGGCCGATGGTCAGGGCGTAGAACGTACTCGGGTCGCTGCCCGCGGCGAGCCCGCCGATGACCGAGAAGGACAGCACCGCGACCGTCGAGCTGGGGCCGACGTTGAGCTGTCGAGAGGTACCGAAGATGGCGTACGCGAGCGGCGCCACGAGCGCGGCATAGAGGCCGGTCTCGGGCGGCATCCCCGCCAGCGAGGCATAGGCCATGGCCTCGGGCACCACCAGTGCCCAGACCGTCAGGGCAGCAACGAGGTCCGTTGCGAGATAGCCCTTCTCGTAGCTGGCGATCCAGAACGAGATAGGGATGTAGGTGCGCCAGCTTGGGCGCTGTCCCGTGCTAGTCATGCCACTTCCGTTGGGTACGATCCGACAGGTTGAGGGTAGGAGGGCCGCCCGCTGCGTGATACACCCGCATCGGGTGGTTCAAGTGGTCGACCGTCGGCGATGACGGCCGACCCAGGCGTACGACTCCTCGCTCGCCTTCTCGACCTACGCAGGCTCGTCGGGCTCTTCTTCGGGCGAGACTGAGGCGCCGAGCATCTCTTCGATGGCAGTCACTCGATCTTCGAGATCTTTCTGGCGCGTACGCATCTTGGAGATCTGGTTTGACTGGTCGGCTACGACGGACTCGCGCGAACCTACTCGATCCTCGAGTGCGGAGGTGTCCTGGTTCTTCAGTCCCTTGTTGAGGTCCCTGACCTTCGCGTCGATACCCTCGACGTCCGTGCGCAGCCCGGGCACGTCCAGCTCGCGTACGTCTTCGCGCGTCCTGCTGATGCGATTGTCCAGGCGGATGAGCTCAGAGGTCAGAGCAGCAGCATCGGTCTGGGTCACATCGACGAGCGGCTCTTCGGAGGTCAGGACGACCTCGCCGTCTGCATCGGAGAGATCGAGGATGGCCTCCTCGAGGTTCCAAGACTCGACGTTGGCCAGGAGCGGGATGAACGCATCCTCGACCGATCGAGCCGGGTCCAAGCACGGAGCAAGGGTGGATCCCATCTCACCTGCGAAGGAGATCTCAGAGCCATCCAGCTCGTAGGTTCCGACGAACGTGTTGCAGCCACTGTTGCCGCTGACTTCGCCGTCTTCGAGGTACATGGTGACCTCGACCCCGAACGGGATCGGAGGGGTGGTGCCGTCAACGGTCTAGGCCAGAAGCGTCCTGGCGCCCATGGTGGTGCGGATGCGGGACAGCGGGCGCTCCCGGAGCTCGGCCGCGGGCATCGCCTGGCTCGTGGGCATCGGCGTGGGCTTGGCGCTCTTGCTCCTGGTCGCGGTTTCGCTCGTGCCCTACGTGGTGGACATCGTGGAGGCGCTACAGGCGGGACAGGACGAGGTCGAGTCCTTCGTGGCAGACCTCCAGTTGCCGACCTGGCTCAGCACCGCGCTCACGGATGCCCTCGAGCAGGCCGAAGGTGTCAGCGGCGATGCCGTGTCTGCTGCTGTGGGCTCGGTGGCGAACGTGGCGGGCATCGTCGTCCTTGGCGTCTTCCTGCTCTACTTCTTCTTGCGAGACGGCGACAAGGCCTGGATGTGGCTGTTCCAGACGGTCGGCGAAGACCAGCGGGAGCGCATCACGACCGTTGGCGACGAGACATTGGGCCGCGTCGGCAACTATGTCCGTGGCACTACGGTCGTGGCCACGACCGTGGCGGTGACGAGCTTCATCTTCATGCTGGTGCTCGGGACGCCGCTCGCGCTGCCGCTCGCGCTCCTTGCGTTCGTGACCGCCTTCATCCCGTACTTCGGTGGTGCGATCGCCTCGCTCATCATCGTGGTCGTCACATGGGGAGCCGTCGACTCGACCGCGGCGCTGATCATGGCGGGACTGCTGCTGGCGCGGTTCGCCCTCGTCGAGACCTTCGTCCGCCCCAGAGCCTACGAGCAGGCGCTGTCGATCCAGCCGGCGCTCATCCTCATCGTGCTGCCCATCGGGCTGCAGGTGGGCGGGCTGGCCGGTCTCATCCTGGCCGTTCCGCTGACGGCCGTGGTCGTGAGTGTGGCGCAAGGGATCACCAGGATCTTGGGACCGGACCGGCCCTCGAGCCTGCCAGAGGTCGTGCCGGCCTGGCTCGACCGTGTCGCACAGTGGAGCTGGCGAGCCCTCGTGGGCATCGCGTTCGTGGCACTGCTCGGTCTGATCGTGGTGACGCTCCCGCTCGTGACGCTGCCGGTCATCCTGGCCCTGATCTTCGCCTCCACGGTCCTGCCCCTGTTCGACGCGGTGTTGCGCCGCGGGCAGTCGCGGGGGATCGCCGCGGCGGTCGCGGTCGGTGGCGCCACCGTCGCGGTCGTGGGCGTGCTGGCGCTGACGCTGGTGTCGCTCGTGGACCAGGCCGAGGAGCTCGGCGACGCGGCCACGAGTGGTGCCGCGGAGATCGACGACGCGGCCGGGGGCATCCTTGGCTTGGGCACCGACGCCGTCGCCTCCGGCTCGGAGTCAGCCGTTCAGACGATCCTGGACGTGTCGAGCCAACTGGCCGGCATCGGGGTCGCGCTGATCCTCACGGTCCTGCTCACCTTCTACTTCCTTCGTGATGGCGGTCGCCTCTGGGCCGGGCTCATGTCACACGTCGCCGATGACGCCGCCAGCCAGCTGAACGCGGCCGGCTCGAAGGCCTTCGGCGTGTTGGGTGGCTACATGGTCGGTACGGCCGCGATCTCGTTCGTGGGTGCCGCCAGCCAGGCGGGGATCATGTGGATCCTCGGTCTGCCGCTGGTGATGCCGGTCTTCGTGCTCTCGTTCTTCGGCGGCTTCATCCCGTACATCGGCAGCCTGCTCACGACGGGTCTGGCGTTCCTCATCGCGGTCCAGGTCGGCACCACGGTCGACGTCGTCGTCATGGGCATCTGGACCCTGGTCTTCAACATCGTGCAGGGCAACGTGGTCGCGCCGGCCGTGTACAACCGCACGACGAGCATCCATCCAGCCATCGTGCTGGCCTGCATTCCCGCGGCCTCGGCCGTGGCCGGCATCCTGGGCATGTTCCTCGTCGTGCCGGTCCTGGGTGTGGTCCTCTCCACCTGGCGAACCATCCTGCGGGTGATCGGCTCCGATGAGCCGGCTCAAGACTCGCCGGGGGTGGCTCAGCTTGACGAGGTCGCTGCGCCTGAACCGAGCTGACGCGGGGGCTGCCGCTGCGATCGCGAAATAGGTCGTTCGGCAGGACGTGCGCTCAGCGCCGGCAAGTCAGACGCCTTTGACGACCTCCATCCGGCCTTCCTTGGCGGCCGCGGCGAAGGCCTCGTAGTCCTGCTTGTTCTGATCGGCGTAGGCCACTGCGAACGAGCCCATGGCCTTGTCGAACGCCTCGCTCTTGCCCAGATAGCCGGAGATGGCAGTGGCGCCACCCGATCGAGCGTGTGCACGGGCGAGAGCCTCCGCACAGACCTCGACGTAGTTGCTCAGATGCCGTTCGTCCATCTTTCCGATGTTTGCCGAAGCCTTGTAGTCGTTGAGCTGACGCACGTAGAAGTCCATCTTCTGTCGCTTGCTGGTGCCGCTGGCGAAGCCCAGGAAGGTGTCGCTCGAGGCCTGCATCAGGCGTTGTCCGAAGACGACACGCGCGCCCTGCTGCTTGAAGATGTCGCTGATGGTGTAGCGCTCGAGCACCGAATCGTCAGCTTCCTTCAGCTGCAGGAAGAGCGCGTCGCCGTGACGCGTGCCGATGAGCAGCAGCACGAACGCCTGCGTGCCGACCGACCCGACCCCGACCACCTTGCGCGCGAAGTCGACCACCTTGTAGTGGTGCATCAGCGGCAGCAGGTGCTTGGGCAGTGAGTCGAGGTACTGCCTGTAGAAGTCACCCAGTCGCTTGCGCAGCTCGGGCGTGACGTGGGCTCGCTCGATGAGTGGCGGCTCGTCCTTGATCCGCCACTGGCCATCCACGCGCTCTGCGAGGCGATCGAGGGCACCCGTATTGGTCTTGCGTTGCGCCTTCGCCTGCGTCTTCTTGGCGGTCTTGATATCGGACTTGGAAGCGGACTCGCGGGCCGCCTCCAGGCGATCTCGAACGTCGACATGCGAATACCAGACGTCGAGGAAGTTCATGCGTGAAAGCGCGCGCATCTGCTGGCGATAGCGTGAGGCGGCATGCTGGGCGATGGCACGGCTGGCCTTGCGTGGAATGCCGTTGTCATCGCTGGCCACGACGATGCTGGCGGCCAAGCGCATGACATCCCACTCGAATGGTGCCGGGTGGGATTCATCGAAGTCGTTGACGTCGAAGGCCGCCGTTCGCTCAGGCGTCGCGAACATGCCGAAGTTGGAGACGTGCGCATCCCCGCAGCACTGCACGTAGATGCCGCTCGATGGTGTCCGAGCCAGGTCCGCAGCCATGACCAGGGCTCCGCCGCGGTAGAAGCTGAAGGGAGAGGCCAGCATGCGGCCGTGGCGGATAGGGACCAGGCTTTGGACCCGGTTCGCTGATTGCTCGAGGATCAGGGCGACCGGATCAGGGCGATCTGCTGCTGGGGCCCAGTCGCGCTGCGTGGAGCGCGGGACCTCGTTGCGGATGGCCGCACCGGCGGCGGCCGTCTCCTTGGGCGTGTCGCCCTCGACCGTTCGCCTGGGCGCGCGAGGGGGCTTTGGATCAGCCCCTGGCATGCTCTTGCTGGTCACCTGGGCCGTAGCGGAGCCGGAGCTGACCGCCTTGCTGCCCTTTCCATCTCGATCTCCGGACATGGCTGCTCCTCTCGCGGTCGGTCAACGTCTGCCGGCCGGCATCGTCCCTCGTGACACCGGGCCTAGATGGCCTCGTCGTCAGAGCGGACGCGATACGCGACCAGGCCCGCGACTGCCAGCACTACTGCGACGATCACGAACTTGCGGATGATGCTCGACATGGCCTGCTTCCCCTCTTGCGGTGTGGTCCGCCAACGATGAGGGCGTATCTCGCTCTTGGCTACCCCCGAAGCGGGTGGTACCTCGTCCCGTTCGACCCTGGGGGTCGCTCAGTCGGCCAGGTCGAGTCGGTAGCTGAGGTCGCCACCCGGACTGGTACCAGGCTCGCGCACGAACCCGTAGCGCTCGAGCAACCGCGTCGATGCCGTGTTCTCCATCGCGACGCCACCGACGATCGAACCGACATCCCCTCGAGCCCGGCACCAGGCCACACCGCCGCCGAGCAGTTCACGCCCAGCCCGCGACCCCAGGCGTCCTCTGCGAGCAGGTAGCCGAGCCGCAGTTCGGTGCCCTCTGGCACGTGGGTCAGCATCAACTCCTGGGTCACTCCCGCCGTCGGCCTGGCGGCGTCTCCTGACGAGTACCACGGCAGCCTTGTGCAGCGGATCGCCGAGATGATCACTGCCGGTGGCTGGCCTGACAACCTGGGGTCGACCCCCGAGCAGGCGCAACGGCTTGTCCGGGGCTACGTCGCAGAGATCGGCCGAACGGATATCCAGCGCGTTGATGGTGTACGCCGAGACCCCGAGAACTCCCAACTCGGGGATGCCGACCGGGAACTACGAAGGTTGGATAGTTGCGCCAGCAACTAATCTACCGTGTCCATCTCTCACAACTCTGGATACTGGACGGCCATCCCGCAGAGCGGATCGAACGCCCTCAGTCATTCGCCGTCAATCCCAGGGCGACCTCGAAGACGCTCTTGTTGGCGGCGTCAAGGGCCGTCGCAGCTGCGGAAGGCGGGGCGTCCAGGAAGCGACGACCGCGGGTGAGTTCATCCCACACGACCAGCAGCGACACGGCCTCGGCGCCGAACCGCTCCGCGACCGCGAGGGTCGTGGCCGTCTCCATCTCCACCGACAGGAGGCCCTCTTCGTCAGCGCGCCATCATGGACGATGACTCCGCGAACAGCGACGAGAACGTGATGTGTGGCCCGACGTGGACATCGTGGCCTCGCTGTCGCAAGGAGGCGCTGGCCCGCTCAACGTGTCGCTGCGTCGCGCGGACCGTGTCTGCCTCCGCATAGTGGTGATACTCGCTGCCCGCGCACCTGACAGCCGGCTATGAGCCCATACACGCCGACGACGCGGCCACGGTCCGGCCGTTGCCGAGCGGCCGGGTCGCGACGCTCGGTCACACCTTGAGGTCAGGCCTCCGGTGCCGGCTCCTCGGTCGGCTCTGGCGTGTAGCAGGGGAACTCATACGGCGGCGTCGCCTCTGGGTCGAAGCTGTAGTCCGGCGGCAATGCGAGATCCGGAGGGAAGGTGAAGTCCGGCGGGAGCGTCGCCTCGGGATCGAAGCTCTCGTCAGGACCCAGGCTCGGACATGGGCCCATGGTCCACTCGGGCGTGGGCTCCGGCTCAGGCGTGGGCTCCGGCTCCGGCTCCGGCGTGGGCTCCGGCTCCGGCTCAGGCGTTGGCTCCGGCTCCGGCTCGCGCGTCGGCTCCGCGCGTCGGCTCCGGCTCCGGCTCGCGCGTCGGCTCCGGCTCCGGCGTGGGCTCCTCCGTGGGCTCCGCGGTGGCCTCTTCCGACGATCCTGGTGACGGGCTGACGATGAGCGTCGGCTCAGGCGACGAGGTCGACTCCTCCGGATCGAGGAAGCCCCCGAACAGGACGGCGCCAGCGACGATCAGCACGCCCACCGCGATGATGGCGATCCACCACCTGTTCCCCGCGGGGCCGCTCGGCTCGGTCGAAGCCTCCTCAGCTGGCGCATCCTCGGGCGTCTTCTCGTCGGTCATCTTGGGCGTCTCCTCGTCGGTCATGATGCGGTGCTCTCCCCGGCAACAGTCATCCTCTATCTGACCATCACACTAGGATATCGACTGGTCGCCGCTTTGCGTATCACGCTCTGCTCTGGGCGGGCGCTACAGGGCGGCCGCGGCTCCTCTGTGGCCGCTCCCGAAGCGTCGCCAAGAAGGGCGTGCACCGCTACACCCGAAGCGGGTGGATTCCGGACCGCGCTCTCCGCTCCCGGGAGCGGAGAGCCTCCGCAAGGCCGAACGGTCGCCTGGGCAACATCGACGCTGGGTAGACTCGGCCCAGCCTGGTGCCTGCGAGCCGCGAGGGAAGGATAAGGTGGAAGTCTTACGGTGAAGTCCGCTGGTACATCGGGCTCTCGAAACTCTCGATACCTGCAGGATCGGAATGGCTACCATGCGCCTGGCTCTCGCCGGGCGCGCCATAACCACGTTCTCGGTAAGGGCTTCGTGTTGAACGACGCCCAGCTCTCAGGTCTCCGCTGGCCGGGTCCTGGCGTCGGAGCCCTCGATCCCGAGCACCTCGAGTGCCGCGGCGAAGCCTTCCAGGTCGTCCACGCCGACATAGAACACCGGTACGGACAGCCGGAACCATCGAACGGGTCTCTTGAGCTCAAGCCGCACGCCGCCGCGGGCGCTCCCGGCGAATGACAGCTCGCCGCTCCGGATGCCTCGACGAACGCCGATGGCGGTGATCGAGCGCCATGGGCCCTCGATGCGCCACCCTTCGATACCGTCGACCGGAAGGCTGAGCTCCCACCAGCCGAAGCGAGCCGTGAGCGTCTTCGCATCCAGATCGACCCACGCCTTCTCCTCGTTGGCACCGAACGCCAGCCGGACCAGCCGCCGCCACGTCTTCTCGATGCGGATCGGGTATCGCATGGTGTGCATCGTCGCAGGTATCACGGTGCCAGGCGATCGATCCGCCAGGCGTCCTCGTTACGCAGGTAGCGGAAGCGATCGTGCATGCGATCCCGCCAGCCCTGCCAGAACACACTAGGGCATGACGACCCTCTCGCGCTACGCTGACGACGATGCCTACCAGCCTGGTCCATCCGGATCGCATCAAGGTCCTGAGCGACCGTGACGCGGAGCCTGCCGCCGCAGGCTATGTCCTCTACTGGATGCAGCGTGCGCAACGCAGTCAGCACAACGATGCACTCGAGCACGCTGCGAGGCTGGCCAACGAGCACGCGGTGCCGTTGCTCGCCTGCTTCGGGCTGACCGACGACTACCCCGAGGCGACCAGCCGACACTACCGCTTCATGCTGGACGGGCTGGCTGAGACCGCCGCCGCCCTGGAGCGACGCGGCATCGGCTTCACCATCCGCCGAGGTTCGCCGCCCGACGTCGTTGCCGACCTCGCCAGGGACGCGGTGCTCATCGTGGTCGATCGTGCCTACGAGCGGCACCTCGCGAGCTGGCGTCGTGAGATCATCGACGCGGTCGCCTGTCCGACGATCCAGGTGGAGAGCGACGTCGTCGTGCCGGTGGAGGTCACATCCGACCGTCGCGAGTATGCCGCTCGTACGATCCGCCCCAAGATCCACGCGCACCTCGAAGACTTCGTCGAAGAGCTCACCACGACCAGCGTCGACCACGCACTCACGGACGCGCCCGCGAGCGACGTCGACCTCGGTGACGTCGACGGCGTGCTGGAGCAGCTCGGCATCGAGTGCGCCGAGGATCCACTCGTGTTCCTGCGTGGCGGCACGTCGCAGGCTCGGGCGCACCTCCGTCGCTTCGTCGACGACGGTCTCGTCGGCTACGCCGACCGGCGGCCCGACCCCCTGCAGCCGAAGGTCAGCCACCTCAGCCCGTACCTCCACTTCGGGCAGATCTCACCCACCGCGGTCCTGCTCGAGGTCCGCGCCGCCGATGCCCCCGACGCCGACGTGACGGCCTTCACCGAGGAGCTCGTGGTCCGTCGCGAGCTGGCCGTCAACTACGCGCGATACGAGCCGGACTACGACGCGTATCGGGCGCTCCCCGACTGGGCCCGCACCACCCTGGACGAGCATCGCGACGACGCCCGCGAGCCTGGCTACACTGCCACCGAGTTGGCCGAAGGCCGAACGCACGACCAGGCCTGGAACGCCGCGATGGCCGAGATGCGCGCGACCGGCTACCTCCACAACCACCTGCGGATGTACTGGGGCAAGCAGGTCCTGCGGTGGGCAAGCAGCCCGGAGCACGCCTTGCGCACCATCCTTGCGCTCAACGATCGCTACTTGCTCGACGGCCGCGACCCCTCGGGCTTCGCCAACGTGGCCTGGGTGCTCGGCCTGCACGACCAGGCGTTCGCCGAGCGGCCCGTGACCGGCAAGACCCGCCCCATGACCCGCAGCGGCCTCGATCGCAAGTTCGATGTGGCGGCCTGGCTCGACGATGTCCGCTCGCGGCTCGGCGATGCCGCAGTGGACGGGCCCGACGGCGAGGCAAGCGCAGATGAGGGAGGGTAGCCGCGCCTACTTCGACCGCCTGAGCGACTACCGCGATGACGGTCGTCCAGGGTAGCCGTGCCGGCACCGTCTAGGCTAGACAGCCGAGCCCGCCACGGCGCAGGCTCTCCGACGACTGGAGGAGGTATCGAGGATGCGCGCTGTTCGAGTACGCACCTATGACGAGCCGCCGGCGACCGAAGACATCGAGACGCCCGGCGCGCCCGACTCGGGGCAGCTGGCCATCGAGGTCGCCGCCGTTGGCGTCGGCTCCTGGGACGTGGGTGTCGCCACGGGTCGCCTTGCTCGGTTCGTCGACTTGGAGCCTCCGTTCGTGATGGGCGCGGAGCTGGCAGGCCGGATCGCCGAAGTCGGTCCCGAGGCCGAGGGCTTTGCGGTCGGCGATCGCATCATCGCCAACCCCGGGATCGTCGGGGCCTGGGCTGCTCGCGTGAACATCGCCGCCGATGCCTGCGGTCCGGCACCAGCGGCGCTCGACGACATCCAAGCTGCGGCCATCCCGGTCGGCGCCGTGACGGCGCTCCAGTCGCTCGATCTGCTGGCTCTGGCGCCTGGTGCGTCGCTGCTCATCCTTGGCGCCGGCGGCAGCGTCGGGCGGGCGGCCATCCAGCTGGCACGCGCCCGCGGCCTGCGTGTGCACGTACTGGTGCGGACCGGGGATGTCGAGCGATGCCGCGAGCTTGGCGCGGAGACCGCGCTCGATCAGGCGGGCGACTGGGTGGGGCAGCTGGCGGGGCCGGTCGATGGCGTTCTCGACCTCATCGGCGGCGAGCAGCTCGAGCGATCAGCGGCGGTCCTGCACTCCGACGGCCGCGCAGTCACGACCCTTGCCCGATCGATGCGTTCGCTAGTCGCCTCGCGGATCCCGCTGCGCTACCTTCGCATGCGCAGCACGACCCGTGATCTGGCACTGATCTCGGCCCACGTAGACGCTGGCGACTTGTCGCTACCCGTGGGGGTCGTGCTCCCGGTCGAGGAGGTCCGCTCAGCGCTCGATGGCGTGGAGGAAGGCGTGGACCGCGGTAAGCACGTCCTCGAGTTCTAGCGAGTGTGCCGCCGCGGGGGCGCTCGCGCGGTTGTCATCGGTCCAGCCCTACGGTTTGCGTCACCCTATGTCGCCAGGTTGGGGGCGTGCTGCCTCGCGAGCGGGACCGGGCTACGAGGCCTACTGCCATCCTGCGCTGTCGGTCGCAGATCGCCTGTACCGCATCACGCGTGCCGTGAGCCCATGCGCCTTGACGCGGTCGCACCCGTCCTGCTTTCGGTTCGGAACCAGATCCCCGCGGCGGGAAGACCCGGCGCCTCCGTGGTCGAGGAAGATGGAACCGACTGGGCGGACGGAGTCCCTTAGTGAGTAGGAGCGCCCTGGGGGGTCGTGCCTGGGCGCGCCCATGGGGGGTGAAGGAGAGGCTTCGTGAGGAAGCGACTCACTACCCGGAGGATGTCGGCGTTGGTCAGCGCGCTGCTCCTGACCCTGGTCATGGCCGTGCCGGCGAGTGCGGGAGGAAACGGAGCGACCCAGATCTCAGGGGTCGGCCTGCCGGATACGTCCTACGTTTGCGACGATTTCTCGCAGAAGGACATCTACTACGCCATCATCATGGACGAAGGCAGCCTCAACGGCTGTGTGTACGGCTTCTACGACCCTGACTTCAAGATCGGACCGAGCGGCGTAGCCAAAGAGCGCGCTGACGAGATGTTCATCGGCTCGTACGACAACGGAACCCCAGATGAACCCGAGGACGACCTAGTAGGGACGTTCCGCATGACGGAGAACTGGCACGCGAAGTACGACCCTGCCTCGGGGATCCAGAAGTTCGGGTTCTGCAAGCACCCGATCGTCAGGGGCAGCGGCACAGGAGACTTCGAAGGTGTCCGCGGCCGTCTCGATTTCAGGGATGATCTCACCGGTGGCCCCGGCAAGGAGCGCTTCCCCTACAAGGGTCACCTCAAGAACCTCGACTAGCAGCCAGGAGAGGATCCAGACCGAAACGAGACCCCTGCTCCGGCGGGGGTCTCGTCATCTCAGGGGTGAAGCCCGATCCGGCTGCGAAGGCAACCCCTCCAGCTGCGCGCCCATGAGCGCGTCCTGCCCGGCCTCGCGGTCGGTCATGGAGGCGACGGACGCCTCCGTTCACGCGCCGTACCCACACCCTGCCGCCTGGACCACGCTGAGACACTGGCGGACCCGGCCCGCGCGTCAGTCCCGATGCGTTCGAGGGGAAGCCGAGGAGATCGCTAGTGCCGCAATTCATAACGTCGGGTGTTGAATTCGCGGCAGGGTGCATTCACGCTGCCGGCCTCGAATTCGCTCCCCAACGTTGTGGCATGGAGCACTAGTGACGCGGTGCACCGGAGCCCACCTCACGGTCCTTGCTACCAGGGCTCGCCACTCCTAGGCTCTGCGGCGCGGCCGCGCCGCGCGATGCGGCCCGTCTGGCCGAGGCTCGCCCACGGCGCGACCTGAACCAGTCAGGCTCGTGTCCGCAGGTGCGACCGGGAGTGCGACCGTGACGCACCCATCGACGACCTCTCTCAGGCACCCGCGCCAGCTGCAGGGGTCCACGGTCCAGCAGCGGAACGAAACTCCTATCGTCCTGGACGATGGATGCCCTACCCTCTCCACGTGGATATCGCACTTGACGATGACCGCTGTGCCTGGGGGTCTGGGCTCCTGACCGCAGCGTGATACCCGTTACCCGAACGCAGGTCCTCCTGCGCCCTGATGCCCGGCGGGTCGTCATCAAGCCCTTCATGCCCGGCGCCCACATTCCGTCGAATGGCCATAAGCGAGCCCGCCAGGTCATCGATCGGATCCTTGGCCTCTCAGGGGCTGAGGTGGCCTCCACGCTCACGTCTACGCTCACCCAGTTCGCCGCACGGCACCCCGACCTCCCTGGAGCACTACTGCGCAACTACGAGGCCGTAGCTGGACTCATCGAGGACGCTGATCGCCTCACCCAGGATCAGCGGGTGCTCATCGGTGCCTACTTCACGCACGAGTACGCGATCGAAGCCGCGGCGCTCTCGAACCCGTCCATCGTCCGGGCTCCCGACCAGACCGGCCTCGATGCCGGGGAGCAGCGCTTCGTCCTGAGCTTGCGGGCGATCGGGGAGGGGCACCTGTCCTCGATCGAGTTCCGCTCAGGCGTCATCGACACGAGCGGCTACATCACCCTCGAGCAGCCAAGCCGCTTCACGACGATCGGAGAGCGCCGCGAGCCGCTCTATCACCGCGATACCTTTGGCGCGAAACTCCGAGAGCTTGGGGTGCACAACGAGATCGCCGGCCTGGTGCTCGACCCCCTGCCGGCTCAATTCACGATCGTCCAGCTCGAAGCCGCCATCGCGGACCTGGACGAGCATGGCGTGGACCGGGTCGTGGCATATGAGACCACGAGGATCATCCACTGGGTCGCTGCGTCGAACTACACCATCGAGTTTGCGGCCGAGTCGCAGATCTCCGAGCGGGTCATCTTCCCTTCCGGCCCGGCCGAGAGCCAGGGCATGGAAGACGCTCGTTTCGTTCGCTTCAGCCGCGACGATGGCACCGTCGTCTACTACGCCATCTACACCGCCTTCGACGGCTTCGAGATCCTGCCGCAACTCATCGAGACGGCCGACTTCCGCATGTTCAAGGTCGCCACGCTCAATGGCGATGCCGCTCGCAACAAGGGCATGGCCCTGTTCCCGAGGATGATCGACGGGCGCTATGCCGCGCTCTCACGACAGGACAACGAGAGCAACTTCCTGATGCTCTCCGACGATGTCCGATTCTGGCATGAGCCGATCCGGATCCAGCAGCCCGAGCAGCCCTGGGAGCTGATGCAGCTCGGCAATTGCGGTTCGCCGCTGGAGACCGAGGCAGGCTGGCTCGTGGTCACCCACGGGGTCGGTCCGATGCGCCGCTACGCGCTGGGGGCGATCCTCCTCGACCTTGACGATCCGCGGCAGGTCATCGGTCATCTCGAAGAGCCGCTGCTGGCGCCGAACGAGGCGGAACGCGACGGGTACGTGCCCAACGTCGTCTACTCGTGCGGCAGCCTGATCCATGGCGACGACCTCGTGATCCCGTACGGCTTCTCCGACCTCGGAAGTGGCATCGCGGCCATCCCGCTCGCGGATATCCTCGAGCGGCTTACCTGACCGCCCGGCTTCCGGCCAGCCGGTGCTGGGCGATGACCTGCCGATAGACGTCGAGATAGGCATCGACCATCCGGTCAAGGTCGAAGCGCTGCTCAACCGAGGCGCGCACCGCTCGCCGATCGATGTCGGCGCAGGAGTGGACGGCGGCTACGGCTTCATCGAGGCCACGCACCAAGTACCCGCCTTCTCCATGGCGCACGATCTCCGGCATCGATCCCCGGGCATTGGCGATAACGGGGGTGCCGCAGGCCATGGCCTCGACCACGCTGTAACCGAAGGGCTCCTCGAAGTCGATGAGGTGCAGCAGTGCCCGTGCCCCCGCGAGCAGGTCGGCGCGAGCCTCGGGCCCGATGGGACCGATGTATCTGACCCGCTCTCCGTCGAGCCGCGGCTCAACCAGGCGCTCGAAGTACTCGTGGTCTTGGATGATGCCCGCGATGATCAGCGGCAGCCCAGTCCGCTCGGCGACGTCGATGGCGGTAGCGGTGCCCTTGTCGGGGTGGATCCGGCCGAAGAACAGCAGATACGTGCCCGCCGCCGAACGCGCCTCGAATGCGGCCAAGTCGATGCCGTGGTGGATGGTGGCGACGTAGTGAAGCCGCGCATGTCGGTCCGCCTCGCTGATCGCAACGTAGTGGCCCCGCTCGTCGTACTTCTCATAGACGGCCACGATGCGTTCCGATGAGAAGCCGTGGATGGTCGTGACGACCGGCGTCTCCACCAGTCCGCTGTAGGTGAGTGGCAGGAAGTCGAAGCTGTTGTGGATCAGGTCGAACTCGCCGGCGCGCTCGAAGAGCGCAGCGATGTGCAGGCTCTCCGCGACCTTGGGGTCGAGCGAGGGATCCTCGGAGTACCCACGCGGGACGCAGGCACTGAGTCGAGCACTCGTGATCGAGTCGGCCGTGGCGAACAGAGTGACATCCACGCCGCGGCTGACGAGACCCTCTGTCAAGAGCGACACGAATTGCTCCCAGGGACCGTAGTGACGTGGCGGTACCCGCCACGAGATGGGGGCGAGCATGGCGACCCGGAGGGGGCTATCCACGGTTGCCTGCGTGTCTGATCGAGGCACGTCGCGGCGACCTCATCGCGGCGTCGATCGTGCCCCCTCGCGGCCGGCCGCCATCAGGCCACGGCTCCGAAGGCCTCACGCGATCTCGGGGTCGAATGCGCGCTTCGAGCCCGCAGGTCGCGGGTGTGCTCAAGAGCGATGAGCCACATCAGCGTGGATTCGGCTCCCTGGTTGCGGCTGACGCCAGCCGGACCGATGCCGTCAGCACCGGCGCCCGATGTCGGATCGGCGACGGGTGCGTGGGCATCGTTGCGACCCAGGAACCAGCCATAGGCGGACTCCACGGCATCGCGGTAGCGTGGGTCGGCGGTCTCCTCGAACGCGGTCTCGGCCGCGAGGAGCATCGTCGTCGTGGAGATCGGTTGCTGGTCGTAGCGAGCCACCCATCCACCTCGCGGCCACCAGCCCGCGTTGCCCACGGTCCGCAGATCCCCGTGCGCGCCCATCTGCGCATCGATGAGCCAGTCAAGGACGTGCAATCCGGCCTGGACCATACGTGGGCGCCTCAGCCGGCGACCGGCGACGATCAGGGCCTGCGGCAGTAGCTCGTTCTCGTACGTGACCAACGCCTCCGGCCAGGGCCAGTCGGTGTCGGATTCGCAGCGGGCAAAGGACTTCCACAGGTCGTTCGCCACCCGCTGGTAGACGTCGGCCATCACATCGGACCCTCTTGTGCGGGCCACCGCTTCGCAGGCCAGGATCACCGTCGCCTGTGGCCGCAGCGAGCTGACGCGGCTCGCGGTCGAGAACGAGCGCTCGAACAATGCCGAGGCGTCGTCGCGCACGGTGCCAGCAGGGGCCGACGCGATGACCTCGGCAAGCGCCTGCAAGGCCCGCGCGTTGGCATCCTCCGATCCGGGAAGGTCCAGCCAGGCACCATCCCATCGCCGGAGGTTGCGGAAACGGCCGGTCGAGCTCTCGAATGCTTGGGCCAGGAATCTCACGTTCCGCTCGGCGCTCGCGACGACAGCTGACCAGCCGAGCTGGCGGTGGTGCAACAGATCGACCATCAGGGCCCGTGCCACGTCATCGGTGCAGTAGCCGTGGCTCGGGTCCGGCTGGGCACCGTGCGCGTGCTGCATGATCCCGATCTCGGTGGTCAGGATGTCGAGATGATGACGACTGACCGGGAACAGCGGGAAGAGTTCAGGCACCCTGCACAGCCGGCGCTGGGAGGCCCAGGACGGCCATATTGCTCGGTGCCACCTGCGGTCGTCTGAAGAGTCGCTCGTAGTCCGCTGCGACTCGGGACCAGAGCATGCTCCGTCCGTGAAGGTAGGCACGCTGCGCCATCGCGGCACGGAGGCCGTGGTCCTGGAGCAACTCGATGAGTGCGTCGGCCATGGCACCCGGGTCGCCCGGCGGTACCAGTCGGCCGCGTCCATCCGCGAGGATCTCGGAGGCGTAGAGATAGGGGGTGGATACCGTCGCCTTGCCGGCGGCCATCGCGTAGGAGAGCGTCCCCGAGACGATCTGGTCGAGGTTCGGATACGGCGTCACGAACACGTCTGCCGCTTCCAGCCATCGACTCAGCTCGTGCTGACTCACGAAGCGATCGACGAAGACGACGTGCTTGCTCATGCCCAGGTCGGCCGCCAGGGTCTCGAGCAGGGTCCGGTAGCGCTCGCCTTCGGTCCGCTGGAGCTCAGGATGCGTGGCTCCAAGGATGACGTAGCGGGCGTTTGGCACCGCACGCACCACATCGGGCATGGTTTCGATGACCGACTCATAGCCCTTGCTCGGCCCGACCAGCCCGAAGCTGAGAAGGAGCTGGCGGCCGCCCATGCCAAGTCCCGCCTTCACGCTGTCGGGGTCGACGAAGGGCAGATCAGGCACACCATGGGGGATGATCTCCACGCGGCTCGGATCGGCGGCGTAGCGGTCGACCAGGATCCTGGCTGCGGCCGACGACATCACGACCGTAGCTGCGGTGGCATCAAGGATGCCCCGCATCACTCGACGCTGCCCGACGGTCGGGTGGCGCAGCACTGTGTGCAGTGTCGCTACCGCCGGCATGGAGAGCGCGGCCAGGAAGTCGAGGACGCCCTCGCCGTCGTTCCTGCCCCAGATGCCGTACTCGTGCTGCACGGAGACCGCGCTGACGCCGCACTCGCCGAGTGAACGGGCGGCACGGGCATAGTCGGCACGAACATCGGTCCGGATGACGTGATGGACCGGGTGGGTCATCGCCAACGTGGGACCAGGGCTGTTGAGGGCCACGATCTCACCCTCCCCGAGAGCCCGCTCGAGGTCAGCTGTGAACGTGGCGATGCCGCAGCGTCGTGGTGGATAGGTGGAGACAAGCGCGATAGGTGCCACCGAGGCCCTGCTAGCGTCCCGCGCGCCGCGCGGGGTCGGGGCCGACGACAGATCGATGCTTCGACTTCCGACCTGTCGTGAAACCATGTTGCACCTTGGTCAAGCAGACGGCGATCGACCACGGCCAAGCAGAACGGCGCGTCGTGCGCTTCGGGTCGTCAGCGACCCGGCGAAGCTCGGCCTCCTCTGCGATTTCAACGATGCGCGCGATCACAGGCTTTGTCAATCGCTCCAGAAGCCTCATCTCGCGGGCCGCCACCCACCCTGAGCGTGAAATGGCCCCTTCGGGCGCACTGGAGTGGTCTCTCTCGTCCCGTCGCATGTACCGAGTTGGTCGCCGTTGGGTACGGTCCACAGCCCGATGCCGTCGTTGGCGAGTCCGACCACGATGCCGGCCGCTCGCGAGCCGCGGCCAACTACGCGGCCATACCGCGGAGGGGCCCATTCCGAGGCTGTCTTCTGTGCCAGCGATGTTGCGACCCCACTCACGTATCGGACTCCTGGTGGACGACCTCTGGGCCCGCAGCGAGGCGGTCTCCACAGACGACGTAGAGTGCCCCACGACCACTGACGATCCACGCCAAGCCATCCGGACCGACGCGGAGGTCAAGGGCGCCCCGTCCGGAATCGGGGATCTTGACACGGTAGAAGTCGGCGCCGTCGTAGACGTGCAGGCCGATGCCATAGACCGAGAACCAGACCCGGCCATCAGGGTCGACCGTGATGATGTTCGGCGCAGTGGGATCCCAACCGGTCCAGACGTCAAGCCTCCCTTGCGGCATCCCTTGTTCCGGGCCGATGGCCGACCATGTGCCCTCGTCGTACCGCAGGAGCACGTACTCACCTGGCCGGTTGTCGTGAAGCCTGCGATCCGCGATCGCCCAGAGCGATCCATCCGGGCCGACCGAGAGTCCGAGCACCCTGGGTACCTCGGCGGTTCCGATCTCGTCGCCACTCCAGCCTGCTTCGTCGTACGTGGCGATACCGCCGGGGCGGTATCCACGATCGATGCCCAGCCATACTCGCCCGTCGGTCGTGCGCGCGAAGTCGTAGTGACCCGCACCGCCGGCGAGGGGCTCCTCGAGACCGACCGACTCGGAGGACACCCAGGCTTCCCCCTCCAGCTTGACGATTTCACTCGTTCGATCCCGGGAACGTGTGACACGCCACACGGAACCATCGTCCAGCGTTCCTACCGAGTGCCCGGCGCTGCGCATGCCACCCGAACGATCGACCCAACGTCCATCCTCGGCCACCACGGTCGAGCCGCCATCCTCCACGGCCCAGAGCTCGCCCCATGGCGCGAGATGGAGGAAGCGGACGAACGAACGCCAGCCGTCGGTCCTCGGCACGATCGCGCCCGGCTCGCCAAGCTCGATGACTCGACGTCCCTGCGCGACCACGATGGTCCCGTCGCTGCCGACCTCGACCTCGCGGATCCGACCACCATCGAATCGGTGGCCGGCCTGATCGGCGATCACCTGCAGGACGCCAGGCCCGACGGCCTTGGTCACCAGCCCCTCCTGCACCTCACATATCGGTGATGGGCTAGTGGCCGATGCGCCGGGGTCGATGCCGGCGACATCGGCCGGGGCAGCCAGCAGAGCGATGACCACCAGCGCGCTGCCCGTGAGGAGAGCGCGGCGTGGTGAGGCGGCGCGCGGTAGTCGTGATGCGAGACCGTGCCCAGGCAAAGGGAGAACAACGCGCACATCCGGTCGATGCGACGTCATCGGCGTGAGACCTCGAGGCCAGGGCCGCGCTCAAGGCCCCACTGGTCGGAATGCGCACCGCTGGATCCAGAGGTAAATGTAGTCCCTGGTATCCGCGCATGCGGTCAACGAACCGTGGATGGCCGGTGTCGTTTCCGATATCTCCAGCGCCGCAGCGCGTCAGAAGCCCGGCGGTGACTCGATCACGAGCCACGCGAGCAAGGCCACGACGGCCGCCATCGCGATGGCCGCGATGAGCGCCGCGCGTCCGTTGCTGCCGGAATCATCATCGTGGTCGGGCTCGGGTTGGACTTCCCAGCGTGGGTCGTCCTCGAACTGGTCTAGCCGATGGTCAGTGCGCATGGTCATCTGCCTCGCTTCTTCAAGATGCTCCTCGCTGGTGCGCCGAGCGGTCGCAGTCGGACGACGTGTGGCGAGAGCGCGCGTCTGCGAGCACCTCCTGATCGCTCATCCGCGTCATCCCTGGCGAGACGCACGGCTTGAGCGTCGGGGGCCTCCGTCGGCGCCGACGAGCGAGATGGTGCTTCCGCCACGAGAACGTGGATCCGCCAGAGCTGCTTCAGGTGTGTCCCGGGGGAAGGCGATTGCGCGACGATGACGCCCCAGGGTTCACGAGTGCGGACGACGCGCGTCGCGTTGACGCTGGTGCCGGCCCATGCCGCCGCCGCGAGCGCGTCGGCGAGGCCAAGCCCGATCAGGTCAGGGACGACCGTCGTCGTGGCCGGCGCCGGTGCGGCTGGAGCCCTGCTCGTGTCGTGCGCGAGCTCAGTCACTTGCCGATCGATCTGACGCGGTCGATCGACGACGGGTTCTTCTCTGCGAGTCGCGCCAGGGTCAGCGCCACGACCGACCCGTCCGTGAGCAGCGTGCCTGCAGACGGGTGAGTCGACACGATGTGGCCAGCCGGCACGCTCCTCGACGCACGCCGCCCCTTGACCAGCGGCACGAAGCCCAGCCAACACAGCAGCTCGAGCGCGGCTTCGAGCGGCAGCCCCCGGACGTCCGGGACCGGTGCGAGCGGCCGACCGGAGACGATGACGCGGATCCTCCCGCCTCGCCGTACACGCGTGCCGGCTTCAGGTCGCTGGTCGACCACCAAGCCCCATGGCCCGATCGTGGTCTCCCACACCGAGACGGACAGCCGAACGCCAGCCATCCTGGCCGCGGCGTGTGCTTCGAGTGCTGGAAGGCCAACGAGATCCGGAGCGAGGCACGGCACACGTCCCGGCGAGTCGGTCTGACGGGCGGGGAGCTCCAGCGCGGGACCGGGGGAGAGTCCCTCGTCCGCCGGGCCCGGGATGAAGATGCGGTCGCCGGTGATCACGGGTGCCGTGGGCGACCGGATCGCCGCAAGGCCGCATCGAGTGCTCTTCGCATCCGTGTTCGATCCGATGGGGATCGCCCGTAGACGGCGGGGACGTCGACAGGCGATGTGGTCGCCGCGCTGGTGAGACCCGGGACGGGGACCTCTCCAGCCCGGCGTCGCTCAGCCGCCGCCCTCGCCTCCAGGCGTCGCACGGCACGAGATCGCGTCGCAGACGCATCGCGACCTCCCTCGACCGGTGCCTGCGGGCTGCTGGGTGGAAGTTGGCCGCCGCTCACGCCAGTGTCTCCATGGGTCGGCCAGAGCGGAAGAGCGTATCGACGACATCGTGGTCGACATAGGCACCGGGCTTCGTGCGCTTGCGTGGCTCGCCCGGAAGCACCTCATAGTCGATGCGAGATCCGGCCGAGACCAACGACCCGACTCGAGGGTTCGTCCGGATGACGACCTCGGAGCGACCAGACACCGGTCGCGGTGCCGGGTCGCGGCGACCTGGCACGAGTCCCGCAGCAACGAAGTCCGCACGGGCCTCACTCTCGGTGCTCAGCACCACGTCGGGGACGCGGACGTGCGAGCGGGCGGCGACGCCGCGCGTGACCGTGTCGTCGTCGGCGTTCACTCCACCAGCTGAACCGAGGCTCGCATCGCCTGTCATGGGGATGGGTTCGGCGGGTGCGCCGAACAAGACAGACACATCAACCCGATGCGTCGCCATCAGCCGGAACCTCGAACATCGTGGTGTCGCTCAAGGCCCCAGGTGGTCGGAGTGCGCACCGCGTCTTCGCGCCGGAATGTACACCCGGCGGTGGCCCGCGGATGCGTAACGATGCGTGTCGACTCGATTGCGGAACCTTAACCAACCGAGGACCCGCCGGCTCGTCGTCTCCTGAGGTCCCCGTGGGTTCCGATTTGGGTATTGCGTTCCTCTGTCGAAGGTCGTACATTCCCGCGCACGATCGTGGTGCGCAGTCCGACCGCAGTGGCCTTGAGCGCCACCACGACGATGAGGTCACGGCCGATGTGGCGCACCTTCTCCACCGCACATGGTGGCTGTTTCCCCCTGCACGGAGACCCTGGACCTGCGTTCCCCGCCACTCATCATCACGGGACGCGCGAGGAGTCGTTGAGCACACGGCCCACCCTCGGGTCGGTGACGGTTCCGGACCTCGTCGGCATGTCATCGCAGGATGCTCGACGCACGGCGCGATTGAGTGAGCTCGGTCTGTTCCTCGAGGAGAAGCCTGCCGACTCCGGCCTTCGCGGTCGTGTGATCCGGCAGGACCCCGAACCGGGTACCCTCGCGCGACCCGGAGACGTCATCGACGCCCAGGTCGGAGGGAGGCCGGGAGTGGCCGTTCCCGATGTGCGCGGAGCTGACGAGCAGGACGCGCTGG
Source organism: uncultured Chloroflexia bacterium (assembly GCA_963752475.1). Classification (GTDB taxonomy): domain Bacteria; phylum Chloroflexota; class Limnocylindria; order Limnocylindrales; family CSP1-4; genus JAFMJV01. Next base: position 50,125 of record CAVVYR010000007.1, read on the forward strand.
TGTCGCTGCGCACGGCCGGTCTGACCCCGACTCGGCGTGTCGTACGACGGTCCAGCTCCGTCGCGCCAGGCCTCGTGATCCGTACTCGCCCCCGCGCCGGCACCGAGGTCCCGGTCGGGACCCGTGTCAGCTACGTGATCGCATCCGCGGCGCGCGAACGGGCATCCGCGAAGCGAGCGGCCAGGCGGTCACGGGTGCGATGGATCCCCGATGGGGCCTTCCTCTCCATGCCGGACCGGGAGTGAACGCGCTGGCCGAGGCGGGTAGCGGCCGTCGGGTCGCGAGCACCTGGGACGAGGGCAGCGCGTACGAGTCGTTCATGGGGCGATGGAGCCGACTCATCGCAGCCAGCTTCGTGGAGTGGCTCGACATCGCGCCCGGTGGGATCTGGCTCGACGTGGGTTGTGGGACTGGAGCCCTCACCTCGGCGATCTGTGACATGGCCGACCCCGTCGCGGTCACCGGGATGGATGCATCACCCGAGTTCGTCTCGCACGCGGCCGATCTCTCGTGCACCGACACGGCTAGCTACGTCGTGGGAGAGGCGTCGTCGATACCGTTCGTCGACGGCATCTTCGATGTCGCCGTGTCAGGACTCGTCCTCAACTTCCTGCCGGACCCGGTCGCGGCGCTCAACGAGCAATCGCGCGTCGTCGCCCCGTCCGGAACGATCGCCGCCTACGTCTGGGACTACGCCGAGGGGATGCGGCTGCTCCGCCACTTCTGGGATGTGGCGAGGCGGGTCGTCCCGTCGGCCGTCGCGCTTGATGAGGCAGTGCGCTTCACCAACTGCGACTCCCAGAGGTCTCGAGCGCATGTTCGAGGCTGCCGGGTTGGGCCCGGTGGCCACGACGACGCTGGAGACCGAGAGCACCTTCCGCGACTTCGACGAGCTCTGGGCCTCGTTCCTGTCTGGACAGGGGCCTGCGCCAGGGTTCGTCGCCACCCTTGACGATACCGATCGGGCGTCGCTCAGGGATGGCCTCGCGACGGTCTTGCCAGTGGGTTCGGACGGTTCGATCCGTCTTGCAGCACGGGCCTGGGCCATCCGCGCCAGCGCCTGAACCATGGTCGTGAGTGCCGCGAGACGGCGCGTCGTGGATTGCGGATTCTTCATCGATGATCAGATTGACAATCGCCTCCATTAGGCGTACACCTACCGTCTTAGCACTCTCATTGGTAGAGTGCTAATCGGCCCACCCGAGGGCTGGTATCCAGGAGGACACCTCAGTTGGCGACCGCCACTACCACCAAGCTTCGCCCTCTCGGCGATCGAGTCGTCGTCAAGCCCACCGCCCGCGAGGAGATGACCAAGAGCGGCATCGTCCTGCCGGATACGGTCAAGGAGAAGCCCCAGGAGGGCGAGGTCATCGCCGCCGGGCCCGGCCGCCTCACCGACGAGGGCGAGCGCGAGCCGATGGACGTCGAGGTCGGGGACAAGGTCCTCTACGCCAAGTACGCGGGTACCGAGTTCAAGGTCGACGACGAGGAGTTCCTCATCGTCAGCCAGAAGGAGGTCTTCGCCGTCGTAGAGGGCTAGACCGGACATCACATACGCAACACCTGCGACGATCAGCGAAAAGAGAAAGGTAAGAGAAGACACGATGGCCAAGCAGTTGCTCTACGACGAGACCGCTCGTCGTTCGCTCAAGCACGGTGCGGACCGTCTGGCAGACGCGGTGCGAGTGACGCTCGGTCCAAAGGGCCGCAACGTGGCCCTCGACAAGAAGTGGGGTGCACCGACCATCACGAACGATGGCGTCACCATCGCCCGTGACATCGAGCTCAAGGACCCCTTCGAGGACATGGGCGCACAACTGCTCAAGGAGGCTGCCACCAAGACCGACGACGTCGCCGGAGACGGCACCACCACCGCCGTGGTGCTGGCCCAGGCGCTGATCGCCGAAGGTCTCAAGAACGTCGCTGCCGGCGCCAACCCGATGATCATGAAGCACGGTCTCGAAAGTGCTGCCGATGCGGTCGTCGAGCACCTCAAGGCCGGTGCCATCGAGGTCAAGACGAACGAGCAGATCGCCCAGGTCGCGGCCATCAGCGCCGCCGACAAGGAGATCGGTGACCTCATCGCCGACGTCTTCGACAAGACCGGCAAGGACGGCGTCATCACCGTCGAGGAGAGCCGCACCATGGCCTTCGAGACCGAGTACGTCGAGGGCATGCAGTTCGACCGCGGCTACATCAGCCCCTACTTCGTGACCAACGCCGACCGCATGGAGGCGTCGCTCGAAGAGCCCTACATCCTCATCACCGACAAGAAGATCAGCGCCATCGCGGACATGGTGCCCACGCTCGAGAAGGTCATCGCCACGGGCAAGAAGGACCTGCTCATCGTGGCCGAGGACGTCGACGGCGAGGCCCTCGCCACGCTCGTGGTGAACAAGCTCCGCGGCATCGTCAACGTGCTCGGCGTCAAGGCCCCCGGCTTCGGCGACCGGCGCAAGGAGATGCTGCGCGACATCGCCATCCTCACCGGTGGCAGCGTCATCAGCGAGGAGGTCGGCCGCAAGCTCGAGTCGGTCGAGCTCGAGGACCTCGGCCTGGCCCGCCGGGTCGTGGCCAACAAGGACAACACCACCATCGTCGAGGGCAAGGGCGACCAGCCCGCGATCGAGGGCCGCATGGCCCAGATCAAGGCCCAGATCGAGGAGACCACCAGCGACTACGACCGCGAGAAGCTGCAGGAGCGCCTGGCCAAGATGGCCGGCGGCGTGGCCATCATCAAGGTCGGCGCCGGCACCGAGGTCGAGCTCAAGGAGAAGAAGCACCGCGTCGAGGACGCGCTCGAGGCCACCCGTTCGGCGCTCGAGGAGGGCCTCGTGCCCGGCGGTGGCGTGGCCCTGCTCAACGCCCAGCAGGCGCTCGAGGGCATCAAGCTCGAGGGTGATGCGGCGACCGGCGTCAAGATCGTCTGCCGGGCGCTGGAAGCTCCCATCCGCCAGATCGCGCGCAACGCCGGCAGGGAGGGCTCGGTCGTCACGGATGCCGTCCGCCGCCTCCCGGCCGGCCAGGGCTACGACGCCCTGGGCGACAGGTACGGGGACATGCTCGAGCTGGGCATCGTCGACCCGGTCAAGGTCACGCGCTCAGCGCTCCAGAACGCGGTCTCGATCGCGGCGATGATGCTGACCACCGATACCCTCGTGACCGACCTGCCCGAGAAGAAGGCGCCGGTCCCGGCGGGAGGTCCCGACTATGACGACTACTAGCGGTTTCGAGCGCCCACGTCGCCGATCGACGGCTGTGGCGACCACGTTGATCCAGATCCCTGAGCCCATCGTCGAACACGTCGGGGTGGACGACCCCGGGACCGCTCACGGCGGAAGTCCTCGGCGGATGCCAGGCCCGCCCGTCCCAGGCGGTCTGGTGACACGCGTGCGAGCGCCCGTCGTTCCGCCGACGAAGGTTCGACGCATCGGCATGAGGCCATCGGGGCCCAGCATCCGTTGAGATCGCCGGGTCTTCGGCGGTAGTCGAAGGGACTGGACCGATGGAGTATCGAGCCATCTCAGTGCCGTGGTTGCATGAGACTGAGCAGCGAGAGGCGCCGGGCATCTACCGGGCAACGAGGCACGAGGCTGCCGTCAACGAACTCGCTCGTGACGGGTGGGAGTTGGCGACGACCACGTATCTGCCCGACGCTGATCGTGCCGGCATGGGCCGGATCATGATGTTCTTCAAGCGACCGCTTCGAACGAACTAGGCGTTCTAGCTCTGGCGCCACTCGACCACCCGGAGCATCGGTTTGGTGCCTTGCGTCTGGCTCTCGCCGGGCGCGCCATTCCCCCTTGGCGTCTTGTCCGCGCCTCTGGCCTCCGCGTCGCACAGCGGGCAGACGCGTCTCCGGCGGGTCGGTTTCGAGGTGACAGGGCAGGTCGCTATCGCTACGATCGAGTCGGCACATCAGCCCGCCGATCCTGCGGGGCAGCGAAGCCTTAGGGGAGAGAACGATGATGCTCCATCCACGCCGAGCGGCGCTACTCGGAACGCTCACCATGGCGCTTGTGATGGCTGCGCCCGCCGCGGCCCAGAGCGAGCCCGTGCCCTATCTGGACCCGGAGGGTACGGAGCTGGGGGCGATCACCATCCGTGAGATCGCCGACCCCTACGCCGAGTTCGAGCCGACGCGACCGCCTGCCGAAGGTCAGCGCTATGCGCTGCTGACGGTGACATTCGAGGCTGCAGAAGACCAGACGTTCCCGACGGACCCCCGATTGATCCAGTTGCAGGACTCCGCTGGCTACCTGCACTTCCCCGGCAGCGTCCCGCGTCCGGCGGATGCGACGCTACCGGAGCTCCAGAGCCAGGTCCTCGCGCCCTTCGATCGTGTCAGCGGGGTCGTGGGCTACGTCCTCCCTGCGGAAGCCGACATCGTGCGCATCCTGTATCGCGGGGACGGCAGCCGACTCATGCCCATCGCTGCTCCAGGTGCCACCGGTGCGGTCGCGATCGCGGAAGCGCAGACCTTGGCCGACGCAGAGGGCACCCCCCTCGGCAGCATCACCGTCCGCGAGATGGCCGACCCGTACACGGACTTCGAGCCCACCCGTCCACCGGCTGAAGGCCAGCGCTATGTGCTCCTGACGGCGGTCTTCGAAGCCGCTGAGGACCAGGCCCTGTATGCCGACCCGAGGGCCATCTATGTGGTCGATCGCAACGGCACCGTCTACCGGCCGGCACAGGTCCCGCGGCCCGCCGGCGAGCTGCTGCAGAACCTGGAGCTCCAGCCGCTGTCCCCGGCGGACCGCATCTCCGGCGTCGTCGGCTACCAGGTCCCGGCCGACGCCGTCCTCGACTCGATCGTCTACGAGTCAGAGACCAACCGCTTCGTACCGATCGCCGACATCGGCGGGTGAGGCGGCCTCCGCCGGCCGCTGTCGTATCCGACACTTCTTGGGCTGCAGGACGGCTACGATTCATCCCATGAGCCGACACCACTACGGGGCCAGGGTCCGCGACTTCACCGAAGCTGGTCGCCGCGTCCTCGCGCTGGAGAACGAGCTGATCCGCGTGGAGCTGCTGCCGGACAAGGGCAGCGACATCGTCTCGTTCGTCCACAAGCCGACCGATACCGATTTCATGTGGCGCACCGCCAAGGGGCTGCGCCCGCCCATCCCCGGCGGGAGGTTGCCCGGCCCCAGTGACGCGGTCAACTTCGACGAGTACGAAGGCGGCTGGATGGAGTGCTTCCCCAACGGCGGCGGCGGCCTCACCTACCGCGGCGCGCCGCTGCCGTTCCACGGCGAGCTGTGGTCGGCCGGCTGGGACGTGGCCATCGCAGAGGACACCCCCGAACGCGTTTCGGTGACCCTCACCGTCGAGACCCCGCGCACGCCCTTCCGCGTCCAGAAGCGACTCACGCTCCAGTCCGGCCGCGCCGCGCTGATCATCGACGAGTCGATCACCAACCTGTCATCGACCCCGATCGACTACATGTGGGGCCATCATCCGGTCTTCGGGCCTCCGTTCCTCGACGAGACCTGCCGCATCGATATCCCCGCCGCGAGCGGCTCGACCTCGCGCCCGGGCCCGATGCCCACGAGCGCGATCGAGTTCGACACCGAGTTCGACTGGCCGCACGCACCACTCATCGACGGCGGCACCACGGACCTCACGGTCATCCCGAGCCCCGACGAGGGACGCCTCGAGTGGGCCTGCCTCAAGGAGCTCCGCGAAGGCTGGTACGGCATCACCAGCGCGAGCCGCAACGTCGGCTTCGGTCTGCGCTGGGACGTCGAGGTCTTCCCCTTCGTCTGGTACTGGCAGTGCTGGGGTGGCGAGCCCGACTATCCCTGGTGGGGCCGCCACTACAACTGTGCGCTCGAGCCCTGGACCAGCTGGCCCGACGGACTCGACAACGCCATGGCCAACGGCACCGCCCGCGTGCTCGACGGGGACGCCACCGTGGAGACCCGCCTCATCGCCGTGGCCTACGCGGACCGCGAGCGCATCGGCGGCATCGACGAGGCCGGCGAGGTCTACTAGAGCAGCGACCGACCCTACGGATACGACAGCGAGCCATCCCGCTTGCGCGCCTGCGTCCATTCGATGACCTCGGCCTGCGCCCCGAATCGCCCGGCAGCGCTCTCGTCCACGTCGATCCCCAAGCCCGGGCGCTCGTTGGGGTAGAGATACCCGTCCCGCAGCTCGGGCAGGCCGTCGAAGATCTCCGCCTCCTGCTCGCTGAACGAGGGGAACTCCTGGATGCCGAAGGCGTGGCTGGCGAGGTCGAGGTGGAGCTGTGCGGCGTGGCCGACCGGCGAGACGTCCTTGGGCCCGTGCCACGCCGTCCGCACGCCGTGCGCCTCGCACACCTGGGCCGCGCGCCAGGCCGGGGTCAGGCCACCGACCGCCGAGACGTGCAGCCGAAGGAAGTCGATGAGCTTGCCGCTGACGAGCGGCAGCCACTCGGCCGGGTGGACGAACAGCTCGCCGACCGCCTGTGGTGTCGTCGTCGCTGCTCGCAGGCGCTCGTACCAGTCGAGGTGCTCCGGCGGCAGCGCGTCCTCGAGGAAGAGCAGCCCGAATGGCTCCAGCCGCCGGGCGAAGTCGACCGCATCCGCGGGGGCCAGGCGCGAGTGGACGTCGTGCAGGAGCCCCACGTCCTGGCCCAGCCGATCACGCAGGAGCCCAAGCGCCTCGATCGTCGTGCGTTGGTAGACACCTGCGTCGAAGTAATCACCCGGCAGGGCACCATCAGGCGGTGAGCCGGCCAGGGTCGCTCCACCGTACCCGGCGGTCGCGGCAGCCAGGTCGCCCAACGGCCGCGGGTCCTTGCTCAGCTGCACGCGGACGTTGCGCACGCCCTGCTCCACGAGCGCGGCCGCCTGGTCGCCCAGCTCCTCGGCATCGCGCCCCGAGGCATGCTGGTACACCTCCGCTGCCTCTCGGACCTTGCCACCGAGCAGGTCGTAGACCGGCATCCCGGCCCGCTTGCCCTTGATGTCCCAGAGCGCCTGGTCGACCCCGCTGACCGCGTTGTTCAGCACCGGCCCGTTGCGCCAGTAGCCGTTGACGTGCATCAGCCGCCAGAGCTCGCCGATGCGCGCCGGATCGCGACCCACCACCAGCGGCTCGAGGTAGGTCTCGACGACCTCGACCGCGGCCGCATACCGCTGCGTGAACGTGGCGCAGCCCCAGCCGTACAGCCCCGGCTCCGAGGTCTGCACCTTGACCAGCACCAGGTTCTCGGTCGTGGGCCGCACCGCGATGGCGCGGACGGACTCGATCGTGAGCGTCACCTCGTCGTCCCCTGGGCCAGGTAGCCGCCGTCGATGATGAAGTCCTGCCCCGTGATCCAGGCCGCGTCATCGGACAGCAGGAAGGCCACCAGGCCCGCGACGTCGCTCGGCTGCCCGATCCGGCCGAGCGGATACATCTCGATATGGCGCTGGTGTTCGGCCCCAGGATCGTCACTGGCGGCGATGTAGCGCTCGTACATCGGCGTCTCGATGGTGCCCGGACAGACCGCGTTGCAGCGGATGCCATCGGGCGCGCCGTCCATGGCGATGCCGCGGGTCATGCCCAGCACGGCGGCCTTGCTCGCAGAGTAGGCCAGCTGCCCGGGGCCGCTGTTGTAGGCCATGATCGAGGCGCAGTTGACGATCGAGCCGCCACCGGCTGCGCGCATGGGGCCGAAGGCGTGCTTGGCCGCGAGCATGTCGCCCGCGACGTTGACGTCGAGCATCCGATGCCAGTCGTCGAGCGTCTGCTGTTCGACCGAGGCGCCGACCATGATGCCGGCGTTGTTGACCACGCCGTGCAGCCGACCTTCCGGGTCGCACGCCGCCAGGACGGCCTCGCGCACGACTTCCTCGTCGGCCACGCTGCCGACGACCGAGTCGATCCCGGTCGCCTCGGGCCCGACCTGTTCGAGGTCGAGGACGGTGACCGCGGCACCCTCGTCTGTCAGTCGTCGTGCGACCCCGGCACCGATGCCGCTGGCACCACCGGTCACCAGGATGTGCTTGCCCACGAAACGCTCCATCGCGCCACGATAGCGCGTGAGGAAGCCTACGGAGCGATTGTCGGGCCGGGGCTCGCGGGGCCTACCAGTTGGTGACGGAGCCGTCCTTTCGCTTCCAGTGCGGCGCTTCCCAGAACCGGAAGTCGTCCGTGCCGATGAGGCTCTCGTCGATCTCGATGCCCAGCCCAGGCGCATCGTCGACCCGGTAGACCACGCCATCGAGCCTCGGCCGACGCGCGAAAAGCTCGGGGTCGTCTTCGGCGAGGTAGTCATCGGCCTCGCCCACGCGCACCTCCAGCCAGGCGAAGTTCGGCACCGCGGCCGCGAGGTGGATCGAGGCGGCCGTGCAGATCGGCCCCAGCGGATCGTGGGGCATGAGGTCGACGTAGTGTGCCTCGCTCCAGGCGGCCACCTTCATCGCCTCGGTCAGCCCGCCCACGTTGCACACGTCGAGGCGGTTGAACTGGTGGATGTCGCGCTCGATGTACGGCAGGAACTGCCACTTCGAGGCGAACTCCTCGCCCACCGCGAACGGGATCGTCGTCATCCGTCGTAGCGCCTCGTAGGCCTCCGGCGTCTCGTCGCGGATGGGTTCTTCCAGGAAGTCGAGCGTGCCCGCGGGCAGCTTGGCGCAGAACGAGGCGGCCTCCGCCACCGACAGGCGGTGATGCCAGTCGATGCCCAGCACGACCTCTGGGCCCAGCGCCTCACGCGCCCGCACGCACAGGTCCGCCGAGGCCGCGATCGACTCGCGTGGCTCGAAGACCTCGCTGCCGTCGTCGACGGGGAAGAGGCGGATGCAGCCCCAGCCCTGGTCCTTCAGTCCGTACGCCTGCGCCAGCGCGGTCTCGACGTCACGCGCCGTGGCGCTCGCGAAGGTCGGCACCGTGTCGCGCTGTCGGCCGCCGAGCAGCTCGTAGACCGGTACGCCCAGCGCTTTGCCCTTGAGGTCGTGAAGTGCGATGTCGACCGCCGAGATCGCCGCCTGCAGCACGCGCCCGCCCTCGAAGTACTGCGATCGATACATCTCCTGCCACAGTGCGCCGATGGCCATCGGGTCACGGCCCACGAGGAACCGCTCGAAGTGCGCCAGCGCCCCGAGGACCGCCTGCTCGCGCCCGGAGAGCCCACTCTCACCCCAGCCGAAGACGCCCTCGTCGGTCTCGACCTTGACGATGAGCTGGTTGCGGGCCCCGATCCAGACGGGAAACGGGCGAACGGCGGTGATCCTCACCCGGTGATGCTAGCGCGACGAGACCGGTAGCCGATACATCAGCTCCTCGCCCGACTCGTCGTCGGCCACGAAGCCTTGTCGCTCCAGCAGCCGGATCGAGGCGGTGTTCTCACGGGCCACGCCACCGATGATCGAACAGACCTCCGGCCGCGCGCGGCACCAGGCCACGATGCCACCGAGCAGCTCGCTGCCGAGGCCCTGGCCCCAGGCCTCTTCGGCCAGCAGGTAGCCCAGCCGCACCTCGACGCCGTCATCGGTCGGCTCCTCGAACAGCAGCACCAGGCCCACCGGCCGGTCACTCTCCCGTGAGACGACCATCAGCACCGGCCCCTCCGCGTCCCGCTCGGCGATCCACACTGAGGCTCGCGCGCGCGTGTACGCACCTTGCCAGTGCGGCGGCAGCCAGCGTGTGACCGGCTCGGTCAGCATCTGGGAGATCACGGTCGGCAGGTCCTCCACCGACCCAGCCGCGGTCTCGTGCCAGGCACAGGCGCTCAGCCGCTCCGTCTCGAACGTCGCCTCGGACACTGTCGCACCACCTTTCGCTGCCCGTCTGCAGGGTAGCTGGCGGCAACGCAGCGGTCGGCGATTGCGTTGCGAGGGATAATCGGAGTGTCACAGACTGAGCCGTCCCCCAGCTCCGTACGTAGCAGCGGGGGAGAGCATCCCATGTCCAGACATCCCACCGGTCGCGTAGTGGCGCTCTGCGCCTCAGTGGCCCTTCTGGCCAGCTTCACCGTCGCCGTCCCGGTCGCGGCCGAGGAGACCTACACCTGCCTTGGGCATGAGGCCACGATCGTGGGCACAGCCGGCGCGGATGTCCTCGAAGGCACGCCCGGGGCCGACGTCATCGTCGGACGCGGCGGGGCCGACATCATCTACGGCCTCGGCGGCAACGACCTCATCTGCGGCGGCCTGGGTGCCGATCGTATCGTGGGCAACGGCGGCAACGACCGCATCCTCGGCAATGCCGGGCCCGACCGCATGTTCGGCGGCCGCGGCCACGACCGCATGTTCGGCGGCGTGGGCAACGACCTGCTCGCGGGCCGCAAAGGCAGCGACCTGCTCGACGGCGGCCCGGGCACCGACCGCTGCTACCAGAACCTGGGCTCCGGCATCGAAGCTCGTTGCGAGTTGCCGGCCAAGGTGGTGAAGGCACCCGAGCCGAAGAACCTGGCCGTCGCCTACTCGAACCTCGATGGAGTCGACGGTTTCCAGGAAGGCGGCAAGGACGTCCTCATCGCCAAGCTCGTCGACACCAACCTGGATGGGGTGCTCAGCAAGGGCGACTCCGTCGTGATGGGCAAGTACCCCACCAAGCTGCAACCAGGGGCACCGTATGCTGCTTGGAGCGAGAAGAACCACGTGGTCGAGAAGATCGACTTGGCAGACAAGGACGAAGTGCATCTCATCTCGACGAGCGGCGGCACTCACGTTTGGATCACTGCCGAAGACCAGGAGGTCTATTCGGAAGGAGGCACCGTGAACGGCGCCAGCCCAGCCGTCAGTCGACCTGAGAGTGGGATCGGGGACTGGATCCTCGACGATTCTGAGATGGACAAGATCACCGTGCAACTCGGTTCACCCAGCTTGCCGGCCACGGCGGCCTGCGACGCGAACACCGATCCCGGCAGCCAGTCGTTCCTCGACGTGGACATCAACGTCAAGGTCACGTACTAGCCCGACCGACCGAGGGGTACGCCCACAGGTCGAGCCTCCGTCGACGCTGCTGCCCACGTGGCGCATGACAAGCATCGACTCGGACGCATCATGATGCCAAACTCAGTGCATGCGTACGACGGTCAACCTTGACGACGACGTGGCTGCTGGGGTCGAGCGGCTCCGACAGCAGCAAGGCATGGGTCTCAGCGAGGCGGTGAACCAGCTGGCCCGGGCTGGTATGCGTCAGAAGCCAAGGCGCACGTCATTCCGGCAGCGAACAGCAGACATCGGCCTGACGGTCGACGTCTCGAACGTCGCGGAGGCGCTCGAGCAACTCGACGGCCCCTCTTCTCGCTGAGGCCGGACTGCCATGCTCATCGATGCGAACCTGCTCATCTACGCGGTGGACGCCACCGCACCCGAGCATCGCCGGGCCTCCGACTGGCTGACCGACCGACCGACTGAACGGTGATCGACGGGTCGGCCTGCCCTGGGAGTCGCTGCTGGTCTTCCTTCGCATCACCACGCACCCACGGGCCACGCTCCATCCACTGCAGCCGGCCGATGCCTGGCGCTTCATCAGGGACTGGCTCGCGCTCGAGGTGGTCTGGGTGCCGGTGGCCACGGAGCGACACGCCGACGTGCTCACCGGCCTGATCGACCGCTATCGGATCGCCGGGAACCTCGTCCCAGACGCCCACCTCGCCGCTCTTGCCATCGAGCACGGCCTCGAGATCTGTTCGGCCGATACCGATTTCGCCCGCTTCACCGAGGTGCGCTGGCACAACCCCTTGGCCGGCTGACGGACGGCCAAGCAGCCGAGCGCCCATACAGCGAGCACCTGGTTGCCTGTCCTACCACGCCGGTCCTCCGACCGTGACGAGCGCCTCCGCGACCTGGCCGAACGGACGTCCACCAGCGATCAGCTCGATCGCGATCGGCTGCCGCCGGCACTCTCCCTCGACCGTCAGGCTCAACTCACAGCTCACTTCGGCCCGGGCTTCGGCCGTGAGGGTCGCGCCACCGCAGGTCCAGCCCGCCGGACCCACGAGACGGACCTGGAGCGTGGTCGCCTCGGGTAGCGGATTGCGCACGGTCGCCCGCACCGTGGTGGTCTCACCGTCGTGGAGGTGGAGACGATACGGCCAGAGCCATCCGCCCCACGAGTCCACATCGAAGTGGACCTCCGAATCGTCCAGCGGCATCGCGCGCCGATGCACCCCTTCGTACAGCCGGGCCCGCTCATCGACAAGGTCGAAGAAGCCCTCGTTGGCTCGGAACGGCGCCCAGTGGCCGCTGAGCACGATGTCCGGGCGTTGCTCCTTCAGCCACGCGGCCGAGTGCGCGAACGAGTCGAGGCGTGCACCGCCGCGGTAGACGTGGTTCTCCTGGTGCGTGACCCCCGACCAATCCGAGATCACCTCGCCCTTAGTGGTCGGACCGTGCGATCCCGGAAGTCCGACTCGTCGATGAAGCCGTATTGGTCGCCGCTGTGCGCGAATCGAAGGCCATCGACCTCGAAGCCGATGAGGCTCTGGAAACGGGTGTGTCCGCTGGCCGCCTCCAGCTCGAACTCGATCCCCTCCCATGTCACCGTCTCGCCATCGCGCAGCCGCCGGTGGACACGCGTGGGGACCGGGTTATCACAGGGGAACTGGTGTGCCTCGGGTCGCTCCAGCAGGTCGGCGAAGACTTCGTGTGCCCAGCATTCGGTGCCCTGACTACGCTGGAGGAACGGGATGCCCGCCACGTGGTCATCGTGATAGTGGGACGGGATGACGACATCGATGCGCTCCACCCCGGCCTGCCCGCGCAGGGCCTCGAGCGTGTGCGCCAGGGCCCGCGACCGATACGTGTCGAAGGGATAGCCCTGCCACCATCGCTGGGCGTGGTAGCCGTAGTCGAGCGCGAGCGCAGCGCCGGATGCGCCGACCACGAACACGCACGAGCTGGCCGAGTGCTGCGAGAGCCAGACGTGCTCGCTCAGCCGCATGAGTGCCGGCTGTCCGCCGTCTGCCCGCGCTGCCTCGAGTTCCGCCGACTCCTCGGGTCGCGTGGCGCATAGCGCCTCCATCGTCTGCTGCACTGCCCCCAACGCTTCCTCGGCAGCGGTCGTGATGGGCGAGCCCAGACTGGGCAGCAGGACGTCGGTCCCTCTGCGGCGCAGGTCGGCGGCAGCATGCCAGACCTCCACCGCGCCCCAAAGGCCGGCGTAGTCGTATTGCAGCGGTGCCACCCGCGGCACGCGGCCGTGATGAGTGGATGGTCTCGCCCGAGCAAACGGCCCGCAGCGACGTTCCCGGTACCTCGAATCCCAGGCCGACCTGGTTCATCGTCGCGCCGGACAGGGGGATGACCTCCACGTCCAGGCCAGCGAGCTCGATCCGCTCGTAGTCGCGGAGGACGCCGGCAACGGGGATCGGCTCGATGGGGGCGAAGTGATCCCAGTAGTTGACATAGACGATGTAGGTCTTGCGGGAGCGGAAGTGCTCGAGCGGATCGGCGAAGAGTTCCCGCTCGCGCTCCGGCACCAGGACAGGGATCCCGAGCTCCTCGGCTGCGCGGGCGGCGCCTGCACTGTGATCACGGAAGAAGTGCGTACAGGCCAAGGCCACGGGTCGGTCGGGGAGCTCGCCAACGTGGTCGATCCAGGCCCCGGTACCGGCGTCGACGACGAGGACGCCCTGCGGTCCTCGGATGGCATACACGTTGCAGCTGTCCGGCCACATCCAGACACCCGGAAGGATCGTTCGCCACTCAGACATCACAGCTCCCTCGTGCGCGGTCACGCGCCCGGCACGCGTCCCGACTCCATCGAGCAACATACACGCTGCTGCGGCGGCACCAACGAGTCTCTGATGCTGGCTTCAGCTCAGTCCGCCCGAACCACTTCGACGTCGTAAGCGTCAAGGGCGTCGTCGACCGTCACGAGGGGCACGCCCTCCAACTGGGCTTGTGCGATGAGGAGCCGATCGAACGGATCGCTGTGATGACGCGGCAATGTCGCGACCTGCAGGGCGTGGGAGTGCGTCACCGCCAGCGGCTCGACACTCGTGCGCTGCATCCTGGACGGGACATACGTCGCCGGTGGCTCCGGGAGCGACAGACGGCCGACAGCCCACTTGATGGCGATCTCCCACGACGTCGCCGCGGACAGCAGCAGCGTGGTCCGGTTCGCTGCAAGCTCGGCCAACAGGTCTGGGCGGATCCGGTCGGGGTCACCCAGCATCCACAGCCAGACACGCGTATCGAGCAGGTACCTCAACGCTCGAAGTCTTCCATCAGCTCGGAGGGCAACGGATCGTCGAAGTCCTCCGGGATGGTGAGGAGTCCTGCGTCGAACCCAAGCTCGCGGGACTGGTTCGGTTCGAACGGCACGAGCCGAGCCGTCGGCCGACCACCGCTCGTGATGATGATCTGCTCGCCAGCCGCTACGCGACGAAGAAGGCGTGAGAGATGCGTCTTCGCTTCATGTACTCCGACCTCGGCCATGGCGTCATCGTCGCACGTCGATCTGACTTAGTCAACGACTTAGTCATATTGCTAGCCACCCGCGACGCGTTGACGCGGGAGCCTTGTACCATCGCGGTCAGCCACGCCCCACACTCCAGGCAGTCCCAGCACCCGATCCGAGGGGAGGATCAACCGTGCCACGCCGAACCATCGCCGACGCCGCGTTCGAGATCTTGGGCGAGCTTCGCACAGCGACATCCGCGGAGATGGCCGAGCCGATCGCCGCGGAGGGCCTGACACGGGCCAAGTCACCGACTCGAGCCGTCTCGGCAGCCCTGAACGAGGATGCCCGCTTCCTTCGGATCGATGACCAACGCTGGGTCGCGCCGACACAGCTTCTGGCGGACGCTTCGTTCACCCACCGGGCCACGCGCCAGGAGCTGGCCGGCGACATCCTCGCCCTCGAGCCTGACTTGGCGCCCCTGGAGTCCGTGGGGCTGGCTCGACTCCATACGCCGGACGGGACCGCGCTCATGCCAGTGTGGGGCGACGACGCGCGCTCGCTGACCGGCACCGACACTGATCTCGCCGTGCAGGGACCACCCGGGTGGCTCTCCGGGATCGACGCAGCCGACGATGAGATGCCCCTGCTGCATGCTCGCATCGAAGACGATGCACTCTCCGTGGCGCCCGGTCCCGAGCCGGCGACGACCGCACGCATGGGTGGGCGCCGCCTCATCGAGGGACTTCGCCGGCAGGTCGACGAGCGATCGCGCGTGACCTTCTTCGACTTGCCACCCTCCGTCGACGCGGGCCGGGCCATCCTGGCGCTCCTCGTCGACGACCCAGGGCTGCTGCGAGAGCCGCTGGCGCCGCTCTCGAGTCTGCTCGAGGATTCGGGCCTGGAGTCCCACCGGAACTGGATCGGCTACGCGGGCGCCGACTGGAGCGCGCACGACGAGTACTTCGGTGATGACGACGACTGGATCCTCGAGGAGCCGGATCCCGATCGGGACGGGGACGAGGGCTACGAGCTCGATGAGCGAGGAGGACCGCGCCATCCTCGAGTCCGACGACGAGGCTGTCCTGACCGAGTACCTCGCGGAACGGTTCGGGCTGTCCGAGGACACTGTCGAGGGGCTCAAAGCGGTCATGGGCGCATACGAGATGGCGCGTCGGGGCCGAGGCCTCGATGACCCCGAGTCATTGGCCTTTGTCGGCGAGGTCATGTCCGACCCCGGCGTCGCGCTCCTCCTCGCCGGCACGGCAGCACGAGATGCCGAGTTCGAGCCCTTCGTGTCCGACATCGAGACGCATTCGCGGGGGACGTCGGCTGCCGGCCCTCGCTTCCTCCTCGCTGTCTGCGCCGAGGCCCGCGACGACCTCCTCGAAGCCGAGCGCCGACTGCGGGCCGCGATCGAGGCCGACCCCGGCTTCGGACCTGCGGCAGCCGAACTGGCGCGTTTCGAACTCGACCGCGGCCGATACCGCGAGGCCGCCAGGCTGGTGCGCGCAGCCGGTGCTCCTGACGACGACCCCGAGCTCGTCTGGCTCGAAGGCGTCGTCCAGACTGCACCAGCGAAGGTCGGCCGCAACCAACCCTGCCCCTGTGGCTCCGGACGCAAGTACAAGACCTGCCACCTGGGCCGCGAAGAGGTCGGAGCGGTCGATGTGGCCGGGGCGCTCCTGCGCAAGATCTGGCGTTGGCTCGACGGCCCCTCGGGCCGGCGCCTGGCCCAGGACCTGTTCCGCGAAGCCCATCCCGAGCGAGACCCCACCCGTGATGAGGACGACGACGAGCGCCTCCTGCTCGAGGGCCAGTTCATCGATGACGTGCTGCTCTTCGACCGGGACCAGCTGGAGCGCTTCATCGACCTGCACGACGGTATCGTCCCGCCGGGCGAGCTCGACCTCGCGAGGAGCTGGGCCGATACGCGCCGCTCTCTCTACGAGGTGCGCTCGGTGCGACCGGGCCGGGTCCTGGTGCACGACCTCCTGGCCGACGGACCGGACATCGAGCTGGCCGACCGGGCCCTCTCCACGACGGTCGAGCGGCTCGACGTGCTCTGCCTACGGCTGGTGCCCGATGGAAGCGGCGGGCTGACACCGACGACAGCCATGCACGTTCCCCGACCTCAGCGCGACCGCGTGGCTGAGGTCCTCGGTTCCGGCGACCCACTGGAACTGTTGCGCTGGATCCTGGAGCCGGTCGTCCTGCCCAAGCTGGTGAACGCCGAGGGCGAGCCACTGCAGCTCATCGAGGCCTCGTACCGGCTGCCCGATCCGGCTGCCGCCGAGGAGACACTCGCCGCGGAGCTCGAGCGAGACGGCGAGGGCCGGTTCGTCGACCTCGTCGAGATCGAGGGCCGGGACGTCATCCGTGGCTTCATCCGCATCGAGGGCGATGAGGCCCATATCGAGACGAACTCAGCCCAGCGGCTGGACCGCATCGAGCGGCTGCTCGAGGACGCGGCACCCGGCGTCCGCCTCATCCGTCGCACCGAACGTGGCATCGAAGAGGCCATCGCCGGCCTTGAGGATGCTGAGGATGGGGTGGCATCGTCTGGCTTCGAGCCGGACGTGCCACTGGCCGATCCCGCGGGCGAAGCCGTCCTGGAGCAGTTCATCCGAGATCACGAGCGCAGGTGGGTGGATGAGTCCATCCCCGCCCTCGATGGCATGACGCCTCGCCAGGCTCGTGACGACGCCGCGATGCGGCCACGACTCGACTCTCTGCTCGATGACATGGAGTGGCAATCGCGCCGGTCGCCCGCCGGCACCATGGACGCTGCACGGGTCCGGGCCCTGCTCGGCCTGGACTGAACCAGTGGCGACGTTTGCGGGATATCGAAGTGCGTTACAGCATGTAGAAATCGCGTTCGATATATGAGAAACTTTGCACCATGGGGAACAACGACCGTGCTACTGCGCCTGCCGTCGTCCGGGCCGTCCGGATCCTGGCCTACCTGGCCGAGCATTCGACCGCCCAGCGCCTGACGGCTATCGCCGGCGCCATCGCCATCCCCGTCTCCTCCACCGCGGCCATCTGCAACGCCCTCGAGGCCGAGCGCATGATCGTCCGCCGCAACGAGGGCTACGTCCTGGGCCCGCTCAACGTGGAGCTCGCGCAGCGCTTCCTGAGCCAGCTGCAGCCGCTCAGCGCCTTCGGTGACGTCGTGGCCGACCACACGACCCTGCGCCACGAAACCGTGCAGATGGCGCTCCTCGACGGTTTCGACATGCTGTACGTCGCCCGACATGACTCCGACCAACCGTTCCTCATCAGCAGTGCCGTGGGCAAGCGTCTGCCGGTCAACTGCACTGCGGTGGGCAAGGCCAGCCTCGCGGTCCTCGATCCCGACCAGCGCAAGCTGCCCAAGACGCTGCCAGCGCTGACCGACAAGTCCATCGATGATCCCAAGGCCCTCATGGCCGCCGTCGAGGAAGCGGCCGAGCGCGGCTATGCCGTCGATGACGAGGAGACCTCGCCGGGCGTGATGTGCTTCGGCGTCGCTCGCAAGACCCCGCGCAACGAGGTCTACGGCATCTCCGCCACCTTCCTCAAGTCGCGCGTCACGCCCCAACTGCGAGACGCCATCGTGGCCGACCTGACCTCGACCGCGGATGCCCTCTTCCCGCCCGAGCTGCGCCCCGCCTGAGCGTGGTCAAGACCGTCGCCGCCTCTCTGGGCATGGAGCCCGGTTCGCTCGCCACCGACGTGGTCGTGCGACACCATCATTTCGGCGTCGACGAGGCCCCTCCGCAATACGACAGCCGAGATGACCATCCCGACCCGTACGACTACATCCTTGCTGGCTCTGGCAGCCTGCACAGCGATCTCGATTCGCCTATCAGCCGAGTCCAAGCGCTATCCGCTCGAACGAGTCGACGTGGAGGTCACGTTCGAACGTTGCCAGCCCGTGGAGCCCGGCGGCCAGCCGGACCGCATCGTACGAGTGATCACCCTGCATGGCGAACGGCTGACCAAGCTGGAGAGGCTCAAACTCATGCGCGCGGGCAACTGTGCGGGCTACAAGTCCATCACCACGGGCATCCCAGTGGAGACCCTGGGCGGCTAGCGACCCAACCAGCCGCCATCAACGGTGATCGATCGAGGCGTCCGCCCGGGCGCTCAGACGCCGGAGCGCACGTCGGCCAGCCGGGCGGCGGTGAACTCGATGTCCTCGAACCGGGCCTCACAGCCGTCGCCGGCCGGGGACTGGGCCAGGAACCCGACCTCTACCGGATCCTCGGTCCCAAGGCCGAAGTAACGCACCATCTCCCAGCGCTCGCCGTCCGCCGACCAGTGGAAGGCGAACGCGCGGCCCAGCCGTGAGATCCGCAGCCACGTAGCGGTGGCATCCACGTACACCGAGTTGCAGTCATCGGACACCCCGCGGGTGACGACCGAGACCACCATCACGCGGCCATCGGGCGCCAGCTCCAGGCAGAGCTTGGCCCAGGTCGTGTCGTCCGCGTAGACCACCAGCACGGCCGCGTCGAACGTGGCGCGATGGTCGGCGCTGGCCCGGGCTGACAGCATCCAGTCACCGGATACCGGCATCACCAAGGCCGGCGCGCCGCGGACATCGGCATCACCCCCTGGGTCGATGAACCAGTCCATCCGGGCATCGGCACGCAGGTGCAGTCGGCCATCCCGGACCTCACGTCCGTCGGCCTCATTGATGGGGCGGAGCGGTGCGGGCAGCGCCGGCATCTCGATCATCGAGCTCAGGCCTCGCGGATGTGGTTCTCGAGGCGACCGGTGTTGGCGCTCGGGGCGAGGAAATGGTTGTCATGGATGTGTTGCCACTCCGGCAGCAGGCCGGCCTTGCCTTCGGCCGTGGGCTCGTGGCTATAGCACGAGTTCTCACGGATGACGACCGGCGTGCGTGCGTCGGGGGGACAGCGGAACCCGTGCAGGTGCTTGCGGGGCATCAGGAACTTGGGGTCACCCGGCCGCAGGCGCTGGTAGGAGGTGAGCTGCTTCCATGCATCCTCACGACCGGCGGCGAAGACGATGTCGTCCGGCACCGGGTCGCCCTTGGGCATGGGCGTGCGCCCGATGACCTCATCACCGACCACGCCGAGCTCGGGGAAGTCGATGATCTCGGGTGCGTAGAAGAGGTCCATCTCGCCCAGCACGACCTCGTAGTACTCGGTCTTGCGCCAGTGGAAGTGGGCACTACAGAACTTGCCCGGATGGACGATCATGATCTTGTCGCAGAGCCCGCCGAACTCGGCCCACTGCATTGCGTCGGGCGGGAGGCCGTCGATGGTGGGCTCGTTCATGGACTCGAAGATGGCGAAGAGCTCGTACGGCTCGCCGGACCACAGCCCGTTCTCGAAGGCCTGGTACTGGTCGTCACCGAGGATGAGCCCGGTGCTGTCGTTGATCATCGAGTCCTGGATGGGATAGCCGCAGGCGATGGCCAGCGAGGCCGCCTCCCGGATCCAGTCGTCGTACTCGCGTCGTGTGACGTGGTCGCGCATGTCGTCTCTCCCTCCTGGCCCCTCGTGGGTGCCGGCTATGTCAAGAGGCTGCCCATGTAGCGGCGGCGCAGCGCGTCGAGACCGAGCGCGATCACGATGATCGAGCCGACGGCCACGTACTGCCAATAAGCCCCCACGTTGTACATGTTCAGCGCGTTGCTGATGAGCGTGAAGAAGAGTGCCCCGGTGAACGTACCGAGGAGGGTGCCGCTGCCACCGCGGAGGCTGGTACCGCCGACCACGGCGGCCGCGATGACGCGGAGCTCGTAGCCCTGGGCCATGATCGCGTTGGCCGACGAGAGATAGCCCGTGAGCACGATGGCGGCGATGCCGATGCAGATCCCGAGCAGTGCGAACGCGAAGATGCGCACGCGGTCCACCCGCAGGCCGCCGACGTATCCGGCCGTCTCGTTGCTGCCTACCGCGCGGATGTTGCGGCCGTAGGTCGTGCGCGTCATCACCAGGTGCAGGCCGATGTACGTCAGCACCATGAGGATGAACGGGATAGGCAGCTCCAGGATGTCGCCGGTGCCCAGTTGGCGGAAGGTCTTGTCGCTGACGCCGACGACCTGGCCGCTCGTGATGATGAAGGCGACGGCCAGGTAGATGTTCATCATGCCCAGCGTCGCGATGAAGGCGGGGATCTTGAGCTTGGTCACGACGATGCCGTTGACCACGCCGAGCAGGCCCCCGAGTGCGAGCGAGACCATGATGGCGCCCACCAGGCCCACGTCGGGCAGCAGGAGTGCGATGACCACGCCGCAAAGCCCCAGCATGCCCGCCACCGACAGGTCGAAGGCGCCGTTGATGATGACGATGGTCATGCCCGCCGCGCCGATGCCGATGAACGAGGCCTGCAGCAGCACCGAGAGAATGTTGTTGACCGAGCGGGCGTTCTCGTTGGTGGCGAAGATGACGACGACCGCCACGAGCAGCAGGTACTGGATGGTGTAGCGCGCGAGGCTGCGCTTGAACCAGGCCACCGCGGGGGTGCCGGTCGTGCCGGAGGCGGGAGGGGCAGCCGCGCTCACAGCCGGCCCTCCGTCACCGCCCGCTTGATGAGCTGTCTGCGCAACGTGTCCAACGCGAGCGCACCGATCAACAGCAGGCCCAGGGCTAGGTACTGGTAGAACGGCTCAACCTTGAGGATGTTGAGGGCGCTGTTGATGACGCTGATGAGCACGGCCGCGAGAAGTGTGCCGAACATGTTGGCGTTGCCGCCCATGAGGCTCGTGCCGCCGAGGACGACGATGGCGATGGCCTGCAGCTCCAGGCCCACGCCGAGGGTGCCGTCGACGATCATCAGCTGCGAGGTCAGCATCACGCCCGAGAGCGCCGCGGTGGCGCCAACGATGACGAAGACGAGGACCTTGACGCGGTCGATGTGCAGGCCGGTGGCCTGCGCCGCCTTCTCATTGCCGCCGATGGCGCAGATGTGCTGGCCGAAGGCCGTGTGGCGCATGACCAACCAGAGGGCGGCGAACAGCCCCAGGGCGATGAGCACCGGGATGGGCACGCCCAGGACCTCGCCTGAGTTGAGCCGGGCGAAGTCGGGCTGGTCCATGAGCAGGATCGACTGGCCGTCCGTGATGAGCAGGGCCGCACCTCGGAGCACGCTCATGCCACCGAGCGTGGCCACGAAGGCCGGCACGCCCAGGCGCGTGACGATGAGGCCGTTGGCCAGGCCCACCGCCGCGCCCAGCAGGACGGTGGCACCGATGCTCAACGGGATGCCCACAGTGCCCAGGAGGATGGCCACGGTGCACGCGGCCAGCGCCTGCAGCGAGCCGATCGAGAGGTCCAGCGCACCCATGGCCAGGGCCAGGGTCATGCCCAGTGCCGGCACGGCTGCGATGGCGGCGGTGACGAGCAGGCTCGAGACGTTGTGCGGGCTGAGGAAAGCGGGTGTGGCCGAGGTGACGAGGGCGACGACCACGACGATCATGATCAGCACACCGAGGTTCTCGAAGAGCTCGAAGAACCGCAACGCGCGGTCGATCCCGCGGCTGCCGGCCTCGGCCTTGGCCGCGCCCGAGGTGTCCGCGGTCATGCCTCCACCCCGATCGTGGCGTGGGCCACGGCGCAGGCCAGGATGTTGTCCTCGTTCAGGCTGGAGCCCTCCAGCAGGCCCGTGACCTGCCCAGCCGAGAGCACGAGGCAGCGATCGCTGACCTTGTCCAGCTCGGGTACGTCGGATGAGCTCACGATGACCGCGTGTCCTTCGCGGGCAAGGTCGCGGATCAGCTCGTGGATCTCGACCTTGGTGCCGACGTCCACGCCGCGCGTTGGCTCGTTGAGCAACAGGATGCGGGCATCGCTCACGAGCGCGCGACCCAACAGCACCTTCTGCTGGTTGCCGCCGCTCAGTGTCGAGACCAGCTGCGTGGGGGAGTGGGCCCGGACCGCGAAGAGCTCCTGCACGCGGGTCCAGGCGTCGCGTTCCTCCCTGCTGTCGAGCAGTTGCCGACGCCACGACGAGGCCTCCGTGCGCGGGCGTGCCACGACCAGGTTCTCGAGCACGTCGAGGTCGGGGAAGATGCCTTCGGTCTTGCGGTCCTCGGGGAGCATGAAGATACCCTCGCGCAGCGCCGCGTTGGGGCCATCGAGCGTGACCGGTCGGCCATCCAGACGCACCTCACCGGCGTTGCGGCCGAGCAGGCCGAAGAGCGCACGCATCAGCTCCGACCGTCCCGAGCCGACGAGGCCGGCGACACCGAGGACCTCGCCGTAGTGGGCCTCGAAGGAGACCGGTCCCAGGCCACCTCGTGCGCGGAGTCCGGTGACTGAGAGTGCTGCCTGCGTATCGGTCGCGACCGACTTGTGCACTTCGTGGTGCTCCAGCTCGCGGCCCAGCATCATGGTGATGATGTCGGTCTCTTTGAGCTCGTCGACCCTTCTCGTGTCCACCCGTCGTCCGTCCCGCAGCACCGTCACCCGGTCCGCGATGCGGAAGATCTCGCTGAGACGGTGCGACACGTAGAGCACGGCCACGCCGCGCCCGCGCAACTCAGCCACGATGTCGAACAGGCGGTCCACCTCCGCGCTGTTGAGTGCCGCCGTGGGCTCGTCCATGATCATGACGCTGAAGTCCTGGGACAGGGCCTTGGCGACCTCGACGAGCTGCTTGTCGGCCACACCGAGGTACTCGACGCGGAGTTCCGGCTTGGTCTCGAGACCGAGCTCGCCCAGCAGCTCCTTAGCCCGGCGGTTGACCAGCGGCCAGTCGATGAGCCCGCTCCGCCGGCGGGGCTCTCGCCCGAGGAAGATGTTGGCCGCGATCGACAGCTGTGGGATGAGGTTGAACTCCTGGTTGATGACGCTGATCCCCGCCTGCTGTGATTGGAGCGGGTCACCGAATGCGACCGTCTCGCCGCGAACCTCGATGGCACCCGACGTGGGCTGGTGCTGGCCGCCGAGGACCTTGATGAGCGTGGACTTGCCGGCGCCGTTCTCACCCACGAGCGCATGGACCTCACCCGGCAACAGCTCGAGGTCGACGTCGTCGAGCGCGAGCACGCCGGGGAAGCGTTTGGTGATGGCCTGGGCGGTGAGGATGGGGTCTGGCACGGTCCGTTCGGTCGCAGGTGAGAAGCGAGGAAGCGTGGATGTGTTCGAGCCGGGCCCGAGTGCCCGCGGAGCGGACAAGGAAGAGGTGGGCCCGGCTCGAGAGCCGGCTCCCTCGGATGGCCGAGAGAGCCGGGTCACCGAGTGGCTTACTCGGCAGACATGTACATGTCGACGTTCTCGGCCGTCACGACCTCCACCGGGAAGAACAGTGAGCGGGTCTCGGGATCGTCATAGGTCAGCTCCCCACCGTCGAGCAGGGTCAGCGCGGCCTCGACCGCGGCCTTGCCCTGGCCGTAGGGATCCTGGCGGATGGTGGCCGCCATCTCACCGGCAGCGATGAGCTCGAGCGCCGGAGCGTCGCCGTTGAAGCCGACGAGCAACACGTCCTCGACACCGCTCAGGCCAGCCTGCTTGAGGGCCTGGTTGGCGCCGATGGCCTCCGGGTCGTTGGTGGCGTAGATGCCGACCAGCTCGGGGTTCGCCGCGAGCGTGTCGCGCGTCACTTCGAAGCCACCCTCGACGGTGTCGTTGCCGTTGAGCTCGGCCACGATGGTGAAGTCGTCGTAGTTGGCCATCTCGTCGCGGAAGCCCGCGGCGCGGACCTCACCGACCGCCGAGCCCGGATGCAGCAGGATCGAGAGGACTTCCTTCTCGCCCTCGATGTCAGCGAGCTGCTCGGCCATGTACTGGGCCGCGAGCACGCCGCCCTCGTAGTTGTCCGACAGCACGAAGCCGTCGTAGTCACCCTCTGCCCCGACGTCGCCGATGAGGACGGGGATCTTGGCCTCGTGCGCGGCGTCGATGGGTGCCGGCAGAGCGGCCGGCTGGACCGGTGAGATGACCAGCGCGCTGATGCCCTGGTTGATGAGGTCGAGGCTGCCCGAGACCTGGGTCTCCTGGCTGCTCTTCTGGTCGCTCAGCAGGAATTCGGCGCCGGCGGCCTCAGCGGCCTCCTCCACGCCGCGCGCGTACTCCTGCCAATACGGCTGCTGCATGTCGTAGACCGAGTAGCCGATCTTGAGCGGATCCTTCTTCTCGAAGGCCATATCGTCCTGGGCCACGACGGCTCCAGCGCCGAACACCAGGCAAGCGGCAGTGGCGATGCCGACTGCGCGGATAGCGGTTCGCATGGTAGTCAACCCTCCTTGATCGCCGGCCGTTCGTAGACTCCTCGCACGGCCGGTTCCTCCTGTGATTGAGATGCTCAGTGGTTCGTTCGGGGCGACACCTCCTTCTTCGCTCCTTGGGTGCGGATGGGTGGTGCGGCCGTCGACTGGCGGACCACGAGCTCTGGCTCGAAGACGACCTGCGGCTCAGCGGGGGTGCGGCCGTTGGTCAGGTCGAGCAGGATCTTGGTCGCCAGCGTGGCCACGTCGGTCAGGCTCTGGCGGACGGTGGTCAGGGGCGGTGTCTGGAAGGGCGCCAGCTCGATGTCGTCGACGCCGACGATGGAGATGTCCTCCGGGATGCGCAGGCCGCGCTCCACGGCCGCGCGCATGGCGCCGATGGCGAGGCGGTCGTTGGAAGCGAAGACGGCGGTGGGCCTGGGTTCGCGGTCAAGCAGCTCGCCCATGGCCTCGAAGCCCGAGTCGCAGCTCCACGCCGCGTCCCCGACCGCATGAGGAAGGGGCTCCAGCCGGCGGGCTCGGATCGCGTCGCGGAACGACTCGAGCCGCTCGAGCGAGAGGCGCAGATCGAGGGGACCGCAGATGTGGGCCAGTCGCTCGTGCCCCAGGTCCAACAGGTGATCGGCCACGATGGCGCCGGTACGCGTGTTGTTCAGGATGACGGAAGGGCCGTCGTAGTCGGTCGGGATGCGGTCGATGGCAACGACCGGGATGCCCGCCTCTCGCAGATCGCGCAGACCGTGCAGCGTGTCGGTGGTGGTCACGAAGAGCATGCCATCCACCCAACGCTGGGCCGCGATGTGCAGGTAGGTCCGCTCGCGCTCGGGGTCGCTGTGCGTGTTGTAGAGGATGACGTTGTAGCCGGCGGCGTGAGCGTGGTCCTCGACGGCATCGGCCATGCGCGCGAAGAACGGGTTGGTGATGTCCGCCACCATCAGGCCGATCGTTCGGGTGGAGCCGGTACGCAGGTTGCGGGCGGTCGCCGACGGTCGATAGCCCAGCTCCTCGATGGCGGCAAGGATGCGGTCGCGGGTCGCTGCCGAGACCACGGCCTTGTCGTTGACCACCATCGACACGGTCTGGACCGACACGCCCGCGAGGCGCGCCACGTCCTTCATCGTGGGTCGTTGCGTCTTCTGTACCGCAGGTGCCAAGCGACTGCCCCCCGCACTCGTGGCTGTGTTCTGAACGTTCCTATGAACGTTCACGTGAACGTTCAGATTGTGCCAAGCGTGTCAACCCCCAGTCAACTCCTTGGGGGT
Organism: uncultured Chloroflexia bacterium; assembly: GCA_963752475.1. Classification (GTDB taxonomy): domain Bacteria; phylum Chloroflexota; class Limnocylindria; order Limnocylindrales; family CSP1-4; genus JAFMJV01. The sequence goes on from CAVVYR010000007.1 coordinate 75,904, forward strand.
GCGTCCGCGCTTGTAGTCGTAGTTGAAGGCCCAAGGGCGGCGCATATCCGGCGTGCCACTCGAAGTCGTCGACCGGCTTATGCGCGTCTACCTCGAGACCCAGGACGAGGGAGAGCAGATGCTCAAGGACGTAACCAATCGGTCCGCCGCCGGCGAAGTCTTCGGCGGCGTGGAGACCCCCGGCTGAGTCAGCGCTGCTCGTCGAAGTCGGATGGCTCCGAGGCGACCTCTACAGGGCGGTGTCGGGCGTGAGCCTTGAGGCTGTCAGCGTGGCCGGCACCGGGGCGTCACTACCATCGGGACGAGGACGCGTGATCTCCGTCTGCATCGTGTAGGTCGCACCGTCGGGCGAGAGGACGGCGGTGCCTCGCCAGGTGAACCAGCCTCTCGTGCCCTCACCGTGGGGGACCGGGCGTACGACGAGCAGTCTGGCGCTACCGGCATCGGTCGCCCGCCAGGCCCCGTCATGAGAACCCTCGGAGGTCACGATGGTGGCCGTTCCGTCGGCGTGGAAGGTGGTGGTGAGGTAGTCGGTGCGGAACTGGTTTCCGAACTTGGCCTCGGCGGTCCAGGCTCCGATGATCGGGTGCGTCACGTCATCCCTCCGGTCGACGGGTGTGTGCGTGGACGGTAGCAGTCCCACGGCTTCCGGCCATCGCGGCCTTCTCGTGGCCCCATCCCGCCGAGTTCGGCTCGCCGAGCTGGCCGACGGTCACCGGGCCCGAGCGACGACGAAAGAGGAGTCACCAGGCCGGTCCGGAGGAGGTGAGTGGACCGTCCTGGCGTTCGGAGGTGTGAGCGTCCCGGCGCTCGTCTGTGGTGTGGACTAGCGACCCATCCAGCCACCGTCGACGGTGATGATCGAGCCGTTCATGTAGGCGCCCGCGTCCGAGGCGAGCAGCACACATGGCCCGCCGAAGTCCTCTGGTGTCCCCCAGCGGCCCTGCGGGATGCGCTCGAGGATAGCCTTCGAGCGGTCGGGATCGTCGCGCAAGGCCTGGGTGTTATCGGTAGCGATGTAGCCCGGAGCGATGCCGTTGACGTTGACGCCCATGCCCGCCCATTCGTTGGCGAACGACATCACCAGCCGTGCCACACCCGACTTGGACGCGGCGTAGCCGGGCACCGTGATCCCGCCCTGGAAGCTCAGCAGCGACGCGGTGAAGACGATCTTGCCCGAACCGCGTTCCACCATGTCCCGTCCGAACTCGCGGGTGATGATGAATTGGGACGAGAGGTTCACCTCGATGACCTGGTCCCAGTACTCATCCGAGTGCTCAGAGGCGGGCTTCCGCAGGATGGCGCCGGCGTTGTTGATCAGGATGTCCGGCGTCCCGAGGTCCGACTTGACCGCCGCGATGCTGCGATACAGCCCCTCGCGGTCGGCTAGATCCGTTCGATAGAACGAGTACCTGCGCCCGAGTCCCTCGACGATCGCCTGTGTCGCGCCACTGCCATCGCTCGAACCTCGGCTGAAGTCGACGATGTCCGCTCCGGCCTCGGCGAGGGCTCTGGCCATGCCTTGGCCGATTCCCTGGGAGGCTCCCGTCACGAGCGCGAGCTTCTCGTCCAGCCGGAACCTGTCCAGGATCGCCATTTCGTCGTCTCTCCTCCTCTGCGCTCGACTAGCTCTGGCAGTCGATGAGCAGCTTCACCACGTTCTCGCCGCTATCGAGTCGCCCGAGTGCGGCGGCGGTCTCGCTCAGCGGCATCACGTCACTGATGAGTGCGTCGGCCGGGATGGTGCCGTCGGCGACCAGGTTCACGGCCTCTTCGAAGTCGGCCCGCTCGTACACACGCGCGCCGATGATGCTCAGCTCTTTCCAGAAGATCTGAAACACGTCCACCGGCGGGGCCACCGGCTGGATACCCACGATCACGCCGGTGCCGCGACGACGCAGCACATCGGTCATGGCCTTCACGCCGGGCACCGAGCCCGAGACCTCGAACGCGATGTCCGCGCCGGCACCGTCGGTCCACTTCTCGACGACCTCGTTCAGATCGTCACTCACGGGGTTGACGGTGGGGAAGCCGAACTCGGCGGCCAGTTCCAGGCGCGATGCGGCGACCTCGCTCAGCAGCACCTCGGCGCCGCGGTCGCGGGCGATGATGGCGATGAGCAGGCCGATGGGACCAGCGCCGATGACGACGACCTTCTGGCCCGACTGCACGGCCGCGCGGCCGACGTCGTGCTGGGCCACGGCCACCGGCTCCACGAGCGCAGCCGTCTTGAGATCGAGCTCCGCGGGGAGACCTACAAGCCAGTCGGCCTTGACGTTCCAGCGATTCTGCAGTGCGCCCGGGGAGTCGATGCCCACGAAGTTGAGGTTCTGGCAGATGTGGTTGACGCCGGCCTTGCACGCGGGACAGGTGCCGTCCCAATCGAGCGGCATGACGGTGACCTTGTCGCCGACGTTCCAGCCCTCGACGGCGGGGCCGATCTGGGCGATCGTGCCGGACATCTCGTGCCCGATGGGCCAGGGTTCCTTCACGCGACCGTCCATGCCGCCGTGCGAGATGGTGAGGTCGGTGCCACAGATGCCGGTGTAGGCCACGGCGATCTGGACCTCGCCCTCGGCGGGCGGGACCGGGTCGTATTCGCGGGCCTTGAAGACGCCCGACCCGTGGTAGTCGATGGCCAGCTGCACCATGATTCGCCCTCTGGAGGTCCATGCTTTCGTGCTTTCATTACAGTGTAGCTTCGACAACATACTGAATACGAGGATGGTTCTGATGGCATCGCACTACGGCCGCGTCGCACGGTAGCGACATGAGCGAACTCAAGGGCATCACCTGGAACCACACCCGGGGTGTGGTGCCGATGGTGGCCGCGGCGCAGCGTTTCGAAGAGCTCCACCCCGGCGTTCGCATCTCGTGGGAGAAGCGATCGCTGCAGGAGTTCGCGGACCAGCCGCTGGCGGACCTGAGCGCGAGGTACGACCTGCTCGTCATCGATCACCCCTGGGCCGGCTTCGCGGCTTCCTCTGGTGTGCTCATGGCCATGGAGGACGTGGTCTCGCCCGCGTTCCTCGCCGACCAGGCCGCGAACTCCGTGGGCCCGTCCTATGAGAGCTACCGCTACGACGGCCGCACCTGGGCGCTGCCCATCGATGCCGCCACGCCCGTGGCCTCCTGGCGGCCGGACCTGCTCGAGCGGGCAGGGGAGTCGGTGCCCGCGAACTATGACGAGCTGCTTGCGCTGGCGCGCAAGGGGCTGGTGATCATGCCCGGCATCCCGCAGGACACGATCATGAACTTCTACATGTACTGCGAGCTGCCGGGGTCGGACCTCTTCGCGAGCAAGGAGTACGTGGTCAGCGACGAGGTCGGCATCACCGCGCTCGAGCGCATGCGCGAACTGGCCTCGCTGATGCCGCGCGCGATCTTCGACCAGAATCCCATCGCGGTCTACGAAGCCATGACGCGGGGCGATGAGTTCGCCTACTGCCCATGGGCCTACGGCTACTCGAACTACGCGCGCGAGGGCTACGCGCGTGCGGTCCTGCACTTCGGAGACGTCGTCTCGCTCGAGGGGGTTCCCTTGCGAACCACGCTGGGCGGTACCGGCCTCGCCGTGTCGAGCGCCACGAAGCACCTCGAGATCGCGTCCGAGTACGCCGAGCTCGTGGCCGGCCCCGAGTACCAGCGCACGCAATTCGTCGAGAATGGAGGCCAGCCGGGCCACCGCGCGGCGTGGACGGACGCCGAGAACGACCGGCGCACGTCCGACTACTTCAAGTCCACGCTGCCGTGCCTGGACCGAGCCTACTTGCGACCGCGCTATCCCGGAAGCCTCGCCTTCCAGGATCGCGACGGTGGCGGGGTGCCCATCCGGGAGTACATGATGAACGGCGGCGACCCGCGCTCGGTCATGGAGACCCTCAACCGGATGTATCGAGAATCGCAAGAAGGCGGCGCCGAGTGACCGGGCCCCTCGAGGGCCTGCTGGTCCTGGAGTTCGCCCAATTCATGGCCGGGCCCTGGTGCGGCCTGCGCCTCGCCGACATGGGTGCGACCGTCATCAAGGTGGAGCGTCCCGGCACGGGTGAGGCCGGCCGCGGGCTGGCCACCAAGAACATGTTCGTCGACGGCGACAGCCTGGTGGCCCACACGGTCAACCGCAACAAGGGCTCGTTCGCGGCCAACCTCAAGAGCCCCGAAGACCTCGCGCAGGTCAAGGTGCTCATCGAGGCGGCGGACGTCATGACCCACAACTTCCGGCCGGGCGTGATGGAGCGCATCGGCCTCGACTACGAGACCGTGCGTGCGCTCAACCCACGCCTCATCTACGGCACCGTGACCGGCTACGGCACCGAGGGTCCCTGGCGCGACAAGCCGGGCCAGGACCTGCTGGCGCAGTCGCTCAGCGGCCTGCCCTACTGGACCGGCCGGGCCGACGATCCGCCGGTGCCCATCGGCCTGGCCATCGCCGACGGCATCTGCGGCCACCACCTCGCCCAGGGGATCCTGGCGGCGCTCGTGCGTCGCGGCCGAACGGGGGAGGGGGCGCGTATCGAGGTCAGCCTGCTCGAGTCCATCCTGGACCTGCAGTTCGAGGGCCTCACGACGTACCTCAACGACGGTGGCCGGCCGCTGAAGCGCAGCGCCGTCAGCGCCACGCATCCGCTGCAGGGCGCGCCCTACGGCATCTACTCCACGGCCGACGGCTTCCTGGCCCTGGCCATGGGCGGGCTCGACACCCTGGCCGACGCGCTGGGACTCGAAGAGCTCCACACCTTCGACGGGCCGAACGACGACTTCGAGCGAGGTGACGAGATCCGTCGCCTCATCGCCGCGCACGTGGGCGCCAAGACCACGCAGCACTGGATCGATCTGCTGGAGCCGGCGGGTGTCTGGTGTGCACCCGTGTTGCGCTACGACGAGCTCCGTCAGCAGCCGGGCTACCAGGCCCTGCGCATGGAGCAGACGGTGACGCGCGATGGTGAGTTCCCGGTGCACACGCTGCGCAGCCCCATCCGCTTCGACGGGGAGCGCATGTTCGCGCCTGACGCAGCGCCCCGGGTAGGTCGTGACAACGAGCGCCTGAAGGCGGAGATCATCGATGCCTGACCAGAGCGCGCCGCTCGCCGGTATCACCGTCGTCGACTTCAGCCAGTTCCTCGCGGGGCCCTCGGCCTCGCTGCGCCTCGCCGACCTGGGTGCGACCGTCATCAAGGTCGAGCGCACAGACGTCGGCGACATCTGTCGCGCCCTCTACGTCTCGGACGTGTCCATCGACGGCGACAGCACGATCTTCCACGCCATCAACCGCAACAAGCTCGGCTACAGCGCGAATCTCAAGGACCCCGCCGACCGGGCGCGCATCGAGAAGCTCGTGGCCCAGGCCGACGTGGTCATGCACAACTTCCGCCCCGGTGTGATCGAGCGCCTGGGCCTGGACTACGCGACGGTGAAGGCGCTCAACCCCGGCGTCGTCTACGGCGAGATCAGCGGCTACGGCACCGAGGGTGAGTGGCGCGACAAGCCTGGCCAGGACCTGCTGCTGCAGGCGATGTCCGGCCTCACCTGGCTCAGCGGCAACGCCGATGACGGGCCCGTGGCCATGGGCGTCGCGGTCGTCGACATCTGGGCCGGGGCGCTGCTGGTCGAGGGGATCCTCGGTGCGCTCGTGCGTCGTGGCATCACCGGCGACGGCGCGCTCGTCGAGGTCAACATGCTCGAGGCAGCGCTGGACTTCCAGTTCGAGCCCATGACCACGCACCTGCAGGACGGCTCGCTGCCCGAGCGCACGGCCACGAACAGCGCGCATACGCTGCTCGGCGCCCCGTACGGCATCTACCAGACGGCGGACGGCTATCTCGCCCTGGCCATGGGCAGCATCACCGTCCTGGGCGAGCTGCTCGAGCTACCGGCCCTGGCCGACTACCCCGAGCCGGCCTCGTGGTTCGACCAGCGAGATGAGATCAAGGCGCTGCTCGCCGCGCATCTGGTGACCCGGCCCACGCAGGCCTGGCTCGACGTGCTCGAACCCGCTGACATCTGGTGTGCCCAGGTGCTCGACTGGGACGCTCTCACGCAGGACCCGCAGTTCGAGACGCTCGACATCCTGCAGGAGGTCGAGATGGGCAGCGGCACGACCTACCGCACCACCGTCTGCCCTATCCGCGTGGACGGCCGGAAGCTGTTCTCGCGGCTCGGCTCCAACGCGCTCGGCGAACACGACGCCCGCATCGACGAGGAGTACGACCTCCGCTAGGCGCCTGCCCAGGATCCGCGCACTCGCGCCCCGCCCGCGCCGCCGCGCCTCCGCGCCTGACGCGCACCGCCACGCCTCGTGCGGGTCATCCAGTGCTGGCTGAAGTCGACACGTTCGCCGCCGAAGTGTCGATCCTCAGTCCCGTGGAGACTCAGGCCGCCAAGCCGAGCCTCCAGGCGGCTGATTCCTGCGAGACCAGCGTCAGGGTGGTCGAGTCGAGCCACCGGGGGATGAGCGCCCAGCCGCCAGTTCGAACGACCGTCGAACAGCCATCACGAGGCTGGCCCGCCACCACACCCGGACACGGCGAAGCCCCGGCCGAGCTGATGCCAGCCGGGGGCTTCGTGTAGCTCGGGACGCCGAAGGAGGGAGGCGCCCCGAGCGGATCTGCTAGCCGTGGTTGAGGTAGATCGTCTTCTTCTGCAGGTACTGCTCGATGCCGTGGACGCCGTCTTCGCCACCGATACCACTGGTCTTGTGGCCGGTGTGGAAGCCCTGGATCTGACCGGTGATGGGCTGGTTGATGAAGATGGTGCCCGTCTCGAGGTGGTTGATGGCGTGGATCATCGTCTTGTAGTCGTTGGTCCAGAGGTAGGCCGAGAGACCCTCTTCGCGGGCGTTGGTCAAGGCCAGCGCCTCCTCGTAACCGGAGATCTTGGTGATGGGCATGACCGGGCCGAAGAGCTCGTCGGCCACGGCGGCACCGCCCGGCTTGACGTTGTGCAGGATGGTCGGCTCGAACCAGTTGCCGTTCTGGAAGTACTCGCCCTCGGGCACCTTGCCGCCGAGTAGCAGGTCAGCACGTTTCATCTCGACGATCATGTCGAGCAGCCAGAGGGCACGCTCCTCGCGTAGCGCCAGCGCGAACAGTTGCGGCAGCATCCGGCGTGTCATCCCCGACCTCATCGACGCCGGCGTGGAGATTCTCAACCTCGTCCAGTACACCGCCAACGACATGGACACCGCCGAGCTGAAGCGCGAGTTCGGGGCCGATCTCACCTTCTGGGGTGGTGGCATCGAGACGCAGAAGACGCTGCCGACAGGCTCGGTGCAGGACGTCATCGACGAAACGAAGAAGCAGCTCGACATCCTCATGCCTGGCGGCGGCTTCGTCTTCGCCAGGTCCACACCATCCAGTGGGGCACGCCGGTCGAGAACGTCTTCGCCATGTGGGACACCGTCCGTGAGTACGGCGTCTACGGTTAGGCTCCGACGTGGCTGATCGTATTGCCCGAACCGCGCCAGCTCTCGTGTCGCGATCTGCGGCGGCTACACTCAGGCCGTCCCGGACACCCAGGCGCACTCACTCGTTGAATCACTACCCAGGAGCAACCGATGGCCAAGAAGCGATACCAGCGTGACGCCAGGCGGCGCATCCTCGACTCGCTCATGGGGATCGTCACCCGTCTCGGAATGAGCTCCCGCGTGGGCAGCATCGTGACCACCGGTCGGACCTCGGGGCAGCCCCGTTCCACGCCGGTCGATCTCATCCACATGGACGGCCAGCTCCATGTCGTGGGCATCTACGGCGCCAGGTCATGGGTCCTCAACCTCCGGGCCGATCCGGCCTGTCGCATCCGGGCGCGGGGCGGCGAGTCCGCCTACACCGCCGTCGAGCTGCCGCCCGTCGAGGGCGCTCCGGTCTTGCGTCGCTACCTGGAGGACTCATCCTTCGTACGCGACTACCAAGAGGTCGGGCCAGACGCTTCGGACGAGGAGATGCTCGCCGCGGCCGCCGATCGGCCGGTCTTCCGACTCGATCGCGCCGAGTAGGTCAGAATCCAGTCCAACGACCCAAGCGGGGTCGCTCCGCACCCAGAGGTTCTTCCATGGTCGCCACCAACTCCACGATGCTTCCGCTCGGCACCAGCGCGCCAGACTTCACCCTGCGCGACGCCACCACCGGCGCCGACGTCTCGCTCACCGACTTCGACGACAAGCCCGTCGTGCTGGTGATGTTCATCAGCAACCACTGTCCCTACGTCAAGCACGTGGCCGAGGAGCTGGGCCGGCTGGGCAGCGAGTACGGCCCGCAGGGCGTGGGCATCGTCGCCATCGGCAGCAACGACACCGAGAACTACCCCGACGACGCACCCGTCCATATGGTCGAGTTCGCGGCCGCCAATGGCTTCACCTTCCCGTACCTGCACGACGAGACTCAAGGTGCGGCGCTGGCCTACCGTGCCGCCTGTACACCCGACTTCTTCGTCTTCGACACCGATCGCAAGCTCGTCTACCGCGGGCAGCTCGATGGCGCCCGTCCCTCGAACGAGGTGCCGGTCGATGGTCGTGACCTGCGAGCCGCCCTGGACGCAGCGCTCGACGGTGCCCCCATCCCCGAGCCGCAGGTGCCGAGCATGGGCTGCAACATCAAGTGGAAGGCCGGCAACGCCCCCGACTACTTCCCTGGCTGATGGCCGGCGCGAACCGCGAGCGGCTGCGTGGTCGCAAGGTCTGGCTGCGCGCGCTCGAGGAGGCCGACCTGCCGGCCTACAAGCGGGCCATCAACTCGGTCGAGGTCGGGTCCTGGGCCGGGTACCCCTGGCCGCACTCCGATGGCACCGTCGAGCTCTGGTTCGAAGCGGTGCGGACGCGCCATGGTCACGGCGAGTACTGGTTCGCGGTCTCGCCACTCGGATCGGACGAGTTCATCGGCACCGTCTGGCTCTGGTCCAAGGGCGATCGACTCGACGGGCTGGAGCTGTCGGTCTTCGTGGCCGAGGAAGCCGGCCTGGGCACCGGCATCGGTAGCGATGCTATCGATGTCGCGCTCGACTTCATCTTCGGCAGCTACGAGATCGAGCGTGTCTGGTTGACCACAGAAACGGAGAACGCACGCGCCGTCCGCGCCTTCGAGAAGAGCGGCTTCCGCGTGGACGGCACGGTCCGCCACCACTTCCGGCGGGAGGGGCAGTGGCGCGACTCCGCGCTGATGGCCATCACGCGCGATGACTGGGAGGCGCTGGAGCGGCCGCGGAGCTGGGAGCTCAACGGCTTCGCGGCGGAGACGTGACCGAACTCGCCGAGCTGCCGGTCGCGGCCCGACGCTGGCTCGGTCGCGCGACGCCGCACGGTCAGGTCGAGCTCTCGCACATCGCCATGAGCCAGACCGGGACGCTCGAGTCCGCCGACCGCTGGCTGGCGTTCCGTTCCGAGGCCACGTACCGCCCGAACCCGTTGGCCTTCGAGTGGCGCGCGCGGATGAGGGTGATGCTCGGGATCTGGGTCATCGCCACCGACGGACATGCCGATGGCGATGGCTGGGGCGGAGCCAAGCTCTGGGGCCTCAAGTCGATCGGTGCCAAGTCGGGTCCCGAGGTCCATGCGACCCAGCTCATCCGCAACATCGCCGAGCTGGTTTGGGTGCCCGACATCGCGCTGGCCGACCCTCGGCTGCGCTGGGGTGGTGGCGCCGAGACCTTCGAGATCCGCGCCGATGCGGCCGATCGTGAGGTCCTCGTCCGCTTCGAGGTGGACCAGGCGGGCGACATCACGCGGGCCCACAGCCCCGCTCGCCCGTACGACGTGCCCGAGGGTTTCGAGGACGCGCCGTGGCGCTACGACCTGGGCGATCATCGCGAGATCGACGGCGTGCGCATGCCGGCCTCGGTCGTGGCCACCTACCTGCTGCCAGACGAGCCGTGGGAGTACCTGCGAGCGCAGGTCACGAGCAGGCAGCGCTTCAGGGCCGGCGAGTCAGAGCCCTCGGCCTAACGCTTCGGTCTGGCGTTGGCGACGCTGGCCATCGGGGTGTAGCCTTCCGACCACGTTCAGCAAGTCATCCCGTAGTCGAGGTCGTCCATGTCCCGCTCGCTTCCCCGTGTGGCTACGGCCACCGCGCTCACCATCACCGCCGCGATGCTGGCGGTCCCGGCGGCGGCACAGGAGGGATCCGGCGAGCTCGAGGCGGGTGTGCTCGGTGAGATCCTGCCGTCTGAGGTCGGGGGCGTGCCCATGGACCCGCTGGAGCTCCCGTTCGAGATCGTCCTCGAGGGTGCCGATCCCGACAACCCCGATGATGTGGCCGGCGTCGCTGCCTTCGAGGCCTTCGCCGAGTCGCAGGGCGCCGGCATCGAGGACTTCGTCTTCGGGAACGCGAGCGCGATCGATTTCGACACGGGCACCGGCATCTTGATCTCCGGCGCGCGCTCGACCGACCCGGAGACGACGCCAGACCTCGCGGCCTTCGTGGAGCTGATGCTGGCCCTCGACCCCGCGCTCACGCCCGGCGACTCCGACATGGCCGTGGAACCGGGCCAGATCGAAGGGCGCGATGTGCTGCTCGTCTCCCTTGAGGTGCTGCAGGACGGAGTCTTCGACGAGACCGACCACGTGGGCATCTCCGCTGGCGGCTACGCGCTGTTGCTCCAGGGAGACCCCGAGCCGATCCTCGAGGTCGTGGCCGCCCTCCCTGTCGATGAGGCGGTGCCCGCCGAGGAGACCGACGAGACGTGGAGACCGAGGAGGGCTGATCGACATCGGAAGGCGGGCACCGGATCCCGAGCGGCGTCCTCGACACCGAGCTCCAGCCACCCCCCAGCACGCCACCGCCACCCGGTCGGGTAGCGGCCTCTACCCTGTCGACAACCGGACCTCCGAGGACTACGCTCCTCACTAGGGGGTGTCCACGATGCTGAACGCCAAGCGGCTCTACCTCTACAGCGTCCTGGGTGTACGCTCGCGATGTTGCTCATGGGGCGTGACATCCATCTTCCGTCTCGCGCTGCAGGCGATAGGGGCCGCCGCGGGCTCCGGAGACGCGGTCGGCGCAGACTGGCGCGTACGAGCTCAGCCTCCCGGGCCCTTCTGCTCGTGGCCGTGCCGGTGACTGGCGGTCTACCTCATGGCTCATCCGGCGGACCGTCGTTGATCGCTAGCGCTGCGCGATGCCGACAGCGGCATCGCGATCTGACGCACCAGGCGCATCGCCGCCATCCAGCTTAGAGCCCGGGCTCTACCGCGTGCGCTCTCAAGAGCGAGTACGGGCCCGCCGGCCACGCGCATCGCTGACCGCGATCCCTCGGTGCATTCGGCGCTCCGTCCTCGCTGAGCGGCGCGCCCGGTGATGGCCACCTCCGCCTACCTCGACGAAACGTCCCGTCGGATCGTGGCCAGCCGCTGGCCTAGGTTGGCCACATCCGCTGCGCTCGCTCCTCGCCTGCACGACAAGCTGGGAGCCTCGAGCAGGACATCGCCACTCTCTTCGCGGTCGCCGACAGGCGCCTGCCGCCGGTCGAGTGGGTCGACGCCGGCTGGCCGACGGTCGCCGACTGGGTCCACGCCCTCCTGCCTCCGGACGCGCGTCGACTTCCTGGGTGCTGCCCTACAGTGGCTCGTCTTGCCGGCGCGGTCTCCGGAGCCTGCGCATCCTGGCGTTGCGATGCCCCGCTCTGGTCGGGACGTATCGCGCCGCTGCTGATGTCGTGCCGCTGCCGCGGGAGGGGCGACCAGCACCGGCTGGTCCGAGGCCGCTCGGCGGCCCGGCGCTCGGCTCGCGTGCGACGGCTGGCTCGGGGCTCGGAGATCACCCGGGTGGCTCGACCGCCCACGGGGCCTACGATCCGGGCCTGCTCTTGCCGGACGTGGCCTGCGCGGATGGCAGCACCGGCCAGGGCTTCGCGCGGCGGTTTCCTCGATGTCGGCCTGGGGCGCTCGCCGCGACTGTGCGCAGGCGTTCTGGGGCGGACTCGGCGCATGCGAGCCTCGTGCTCGACTGCCTTCTCGGCCCTCGCTGTCGTGGCTACTGGTCGCCCTATGCGGAGCTGGCGTACAGCTCATCCGTGGGGTTCTCGATCGCTGGTCCTGGATCGAAGCCGGCCTGGGCCTCTCCGCGGCGGACGGGCGCCGTGTGTCGGGCTATCATCTGCTCCTCCTCCGGCCGTGGCGCCTGGCCGGGCGCCGGTGCCCAGCGGAATCACCGACGGCGAGGGCGCGACCATACCGCAGGGTCGCCGAGACCCAACGCCGAGCTCGCGCCGGCCGATGCATCGAGCGCTAGGCCGTCAACGCGGCCATCCGAGCCGATCTGCCCGAGGGCTCGGAGATGCGGGTGCTACCCGGACCGAACTGGGGCACGCTCTGAGCTCAGCGCATCGCGATCGGGGCGAGGCCGCATCATGACCGTGCGAGGTCGTCGAACTCCGCGCCGGAGCCGCGCGGCGACCACGCCGTACGAGACTGCGCGCGCCGCCCACGAAGCGCACGGCGCTACAGGCGCTGGCCGGATCATGAGCGGCATGACACCGCGACGAGGCCGGAGGCGGAGAGGCGCGGCACGTCGAGGTTGTAGGCACACGCTCGGACATCGGTGCCGCTGCAGCGATACCGTTGCCGGAGCCACCAACCCGCACCATCGGATACGCCCGTGAACCCGAAGAGCCCCACGCCCGAGAACCAGCGAGCGACCCTCCGACTTCATCCGCGACATCGTGGCCGCGGACGTCGCGGCCGGCCGGCACGAGACCATCGTGACCCGCTTTCCGCCGGAGCCCAACGGCCACCTCCATATCGGGCATGCCAAGTCCATCGCGCTGAACTACGGCATCGCCCGGGAGTTCGGCGGTCGCTTCCACCTGCGCTTCGACGACACCAACCCGGAGAAGGAGGAGCAGGAGTACATCGACGCCATCGAGGAGGACGTGCGCTGGCTCGGTGCCGACTGGGGCGATGACCTGTTCTATGCCTCGGACTACTTCGAGCAGCTCTACGAGTGGGCGTTGCACCTCATCGATGAGGGGCTCGCCTACGTCGACGAACTCTCCGCCGAAGAGATCCGCGAGTACCGCGGCACGCTTACCGAGCCCGGCCGGCCCAGCCCGTACCGCGATCGCACCCCGCAGGAGAATCGCGATCTGCTGGCCCGCATGCGCGCCGGGGACTTCCCCAACGGCGGCCCGGTGCTGCGTGCCAAGATCGACATGGCCTCGCCCAACATCAACATGCGCGACCCGGTCCTCTATCGCATCGTGCATGCCTCCCATCCCCGCACCGGCGACGCCTGGTGCATCTACCCGACGTACGACTTCGCCCACGGCCAGGGCGACGCCATCGAAGGCATCACGCACTCCATCTGCACGCTCGAGTTCGAGAACCACCGCCCGCTCTACGACTGGCTCATCGAGCATCTGCCGGTGCCCTCGGTGCCGCACCAGTACGAGTTCGCCCGCCTCAACCTGACCTGGACGGTGCTGTCCAAGCGCTTCCTGCTCCGGCTCGTCGAGGACGGTCGGGTGCGCGGTTGGGACGATCCGCGCATGCCCACCATCGCCGGCCTGCGCCGGCGCGGCTATCCGGCGGAAGGCATCCGTGACTTCGCTGCCGCCATCGGCGTGTCCAAGGCCGCCTCCACCGTCGAGCTGGCGCGCCTCGAGTATCACGTCCGCCAGGTCCTCAACCGCGATGCCCAGCGGCGTATGGCGGTGCTGGATCCCGCTAAAGGTCGTCATCACCAACTACCCCGAGGACGGCGAGGACGAGCTCGACGCGGTCAACAACCCCGAAGACGAAGCGGCCGGCAAGCGCAAGGTGCCGTTCTCCCGCGAGCTCTGGATCGAGCGCGGCGACTTCATGGAGGACCCGCCGCGCAAGTTCTTCCGGCTGGCCCCGGGTCGCGAGGTCCGACTGCGCTACGCCTACTTCATCACCTGCGACGACGTCGTCAAGGACGAGGCCGGCGAGATCGTCGAGCTGCGCTGCTCGTATGACCCTGCGACGCGCGGCGGCGATGCGCCCGACGGCCGCCGGCCCAAGGCCACGCTGCACTGGGTCTCCGCGAGGCACGCGGTGGCGGCCGAGGTGCGGGTCTACGAGTCGCTCTTCACGCGTCCCGACCCGGGGGCCGACGGCGACCTGCTCGATGACCTGAACCCCGAGTCCGAGCGCATCATCCCGCAGGCCTGGATCGAGCCGGCTGCGGCGGAGACCCCTATCGGTGAGACCGTCCAGTTCGAGCGGCTGGGCTACTTCTGCGCTGACCCTGATTCGGCCGAAGGCAAGCTGGTCTTCGACCGCACGGTCACGCTCAAGGACACGTGGGCCAGGATGCAGAAGCAGGGCAGGAAGGGCTAGGGCCGCCCGACCAGCGTGTAGCTTCCGGGACCAGCGGCCTCGTCCGGGCAGCTGTCCGGCTCGTCCTCGCCCTCCGCGGTGGCCCAGGCGTAGAAGGCGAGCTCGTCAGGGTCGCCGATCAGCTTGCGGTCGACGCTCAGCGCCAGGGTCGGGCCCTCGACCGCCACGTCCACGACGCCCCAGAAGACCTCATCGCCCTCGGCAGCGGTGGCGTCGTAGAGTCCGGCTCCCGACTCGGTCATCTGTTCCAGCGTGGCTCCGTGGACGATGAGGGCGTAGTCGGCGTCATCGGGCATCACCGGGTCCGGCTCGGCCGACACCACCAGCCACAGCTCATCGGTGGTCCAGGTCTCAAGGTCGTATCCCAGTGGCGGATCCGACGCGAACTCCAGCTCGAAGCGGACAAGCAATTCGAAGGGCTCGCTGACGCTGCAGCCGATGAGGTCTGGTGTGCCCTCGGCGACGTCGCCGAGGGGATCCTCGTAGACCGCCGGTGGCCCCAGCGGCGGCTCCGTCGGCTCTGCCTCGATGTCGGCGGCAGTCGCCGGTGTCGCCAGCAGCATCGTCGCTGCTACCGTCCATCCAAGTCGGTTCGTACGCATCGTCCGTTCCCCCTCTGCTGCGGCTCGTCGCAGCGGATCAGCGAGCCTCGAGCGCCTCGGTGATGACCTCCGCCAGCGGCCGTCCCTCTGCCTGGGCCAGTTCGTAGCGCACGCGCGTGACCGGCTTCTCGAGCTCGAGCAGCCACGCGAGGTCGATGGGCGTCGCCGCCAGGACGATCGTCGGCATCGGACGCTTCGAGCGTGCCGTCAGCTCCGCCATCTGCTGCTCGCCGTAGCCCATGGCCGGCACCAGCGGCTCCAGGTCCGGATAGCGCTCGAGCACGGCCTTGATGGAACCGACCGCGACCGGCTCGGGGTCGACCAGCTCGGCCGCACCGAAGCGCCTGGCGGCTACGACGCCGGCGCCATAGGTCATGCCGCCGTGCGTCAGCGTGGGCCCATCCTCGACCACGACCACGCGCTTGTCGCCGATCGACGGCCCGTCGAGGAAGAGGTCCGAACGCGCGGTCAGGATCTCCGCCTCGGGGTTGACCGACTCGATGGTCGCGATGACCGCGGCGAGGTCGTCCTCGGAGGCTGAGTCGATCTTGTTGATCACGACCACGTCGGCCATGCGCAGGTTGGTCTCGCCTGGGTGGAAGCGGGTCTCGTGGCCGGGCCGCAGCGGGTCGACCACGACGATGTAGAGATCGGGCAGGAAGAAGGGCAGGTCGTTGTTGCCGCCGTCCCAGAGCACGACGTCGGCCTCCTTCTCGGCCTCGCGCAGGATGGCCTCGTAGTCGACCCCGGCGAACACGACCCGGCCGGCCTCGAGATGTGGCTCGTACTCCTCACGCTCCTCGATGGTCGTGCGGTGGCGGGCGAGGTCCTCGTAGCTCGCGAACCGCTGCACCCGCTGGGCGACGAGGTCGCCGTAGGGCATCGGATGGCGCACCACCACCGAGGTCAGGCCCTGCTCCTCGAGCGCTGCTGCCACGGCGCGCGTGGTCTGGCTCTTGCCGCAGCCGGTACGCACGGCGCAGACCGCGATCACCGGCTTCGACGACTCGAGCATGATCCCGCGTGGCCCGATGAGCCCGAAATCCGCGCCGGCCGACATCGCCCGGGAAGCCGCGTGCATGACCGTCTCGTGGGGCACATCGCTATAGCTGAAGACGACGATGTCGATGTCGTTGTCGTAGATCAGCCGCTCCAGCTCCTCCTCGGGCACGATGGGGATGCCGTCGGGGTAGAGCTCGCCGGCGAGTTCTGGCGGGTAGCGGCGATCGTCGATGCCGGGGATCTGCGTGGCCGTGAAGGCCACCACCTCGGAGTCCGGATCGTCCCGGTAGACGACGTTGAAGTCATGGAAGTCACGCCCTGCGGCGCCCATGATGACGACCTTGGCTCGTTCCACGATCGGCCTCCCGTGCGCCTCGGGCAGCGCTCGACGCAGTACCTTCGAGGTGCACCGCGACTGTGCACCCACGTGTCAAGGGGTGCTAGGGCCCTTCGGCCTGTGCGAGTCAGCCTCAGGCGGCCAGCAGTGGCACCGAATAGGCGTCGAACGCGGAGTCACGCGTGACGATGGTCAGGCCCTCGATCCTCGCCTGGGCGATCAGGATGCGATCGAACGGGTCCGCGTGGTGTGGCGGCAGCTCAGCGACCTCTTGTGCGTGCAGGACGCTGACAGGCAGCTCGCGGAAGCCGTTGCTGGAGATGGCCTCGGCCACGTCGGTCGGCGAGTCGAGACGGCCCTTGCCGCGCTTGATCGACATCTCCCATGCCGAGGCGGCACTGAGGTACACGACCCTCGATGGATCCTCCATGGCATCTCGTGCGGCCTCCGACAGGGCTGTTCCGCCCGCCATCCACCAGAGAAAGGCGTGAGTGTCGAGAAGGAGGTGCGTCAATCGATCATCCCGAACTCGCGAGCGATCTCCTCATCGACCTCATCGAAGCCCGGCAGCATCTTGATCCGGCCCTTCCAGCCTCCAGGCACGCGCGGCTTGCGCTCCTCGCCATAGGGGACCAGCCGGGCTACCGGTCGGCCGTTGCGGGCGATGACGGTCTCTTCGCCCCGCTCGGCGCGCTCGACCAGCCGCGACAGGTGCGTCTTGGCGGCGTGGATGTTGACGGAGGTCCCGGGCTCGTGCGTGGCCATGGACTTAGTCTAGTCTAGTCCATCCTCGTGTCAAGCCTAGCGGCCCAGCCGGCGGTCCTCCAGGCGCTCGCGCGTCGGCACCAGCCACATCACGTCGTACGGGCCCAGCTCCAGGCGCAGTGTCGTGGCCGAGCCGTTCCAGTGCTCACCGGCGATGAGGTCGTACCAATGCTCGTCGTCGACCCCGAGTTCGCTGATGGGACACTCCACGTCGACGACCTCGTTGGTCACGTTGGTGAGGGCCAGCACGCGGCGCTCGCCGTCGGGGGAGATGCGCAAGGCGGTGAAGACCCGTGTCGACGGCGTGAGCACGCGCATCTCGCCGGCCGGATGGAAGGCGCGGTTGCGCGTGCGCATCTTGGAGATCTCGCGCTGCTCCAGGCGCAGGAGCGAGCGCTTGGAGCCCGGCTGATGGAGGTGCTCACGGTAGATCTCGGTGTCGATGACGCCGCGGTTGACGTCGCGCTTCACGCCGGTCTGCTCCACGAGTCTGTGGTCGTTCGGCAGGGCGATGGCCCCATGGGTGTAGATGCCAGGGATACCCTTGAGCACCAGCGCGATCGAGCGTGAGGCCACGTAGCGTTTGACCTGCAGCGCGATGGGCTCCGTGCTGCCGTCCATGTTGATGGCGCTCCACCAGGTGGTGTTGACCTCGTAGGGTTCTTCGCCGTCCTTCGTGGGTTTGTACGAGACGTAGGCGCCGTGGGTCTTGGCCACGTCGATCATCGCGTCGATCTGCTCGCGGGTGAGGATGCCCTTGACGCCCTGCACGCCGACCCCGTCGTGCGTGTCGAGCATGTTGAAGAGGTGCGTCTGGCCCGAGGGCAGCTCCAGCCCCGCGGCCCACTCGGAGATGGCGGTGGTGTCCTCGGCATAGAACGTGTGCAGCACCAGCGGCGGCAGGGCGAAGTTGTAGACCATGTGTGCTTCGTCGGTGCCGTCGCCGAAGTAGGAGATGTTCTGCTCGTGTGGCACGTTGGTCTCGGTCACCAGCGCCACCGACGGCGCCACCGTGTCGAGCACGTCGCGCAGGAGCTTGATGATCTCGTGGGTCTGGGGCAGGTGGATCGACTCTGTCCCCGGCTCCGACCAGAGGTAGGTGACCGCGTCGAGGCGGATGATGTCGGCGCCGCGCCGGACGTAGAACAGGAGTGCCTCGAGCACCGCCAGCAGCACCGCCGGGTTGCGGAAGTTGAAGTCGATCTGGTCGGGCGAGAAGGTCGTCCAGATGTACTTGGGCCCGTCGATGGTCTCGTAGCGGGTGAGGATGTCCGAGGTCCGCGGCCGGAAGATCTTGGAGCGCTGCTCGGGCGTGAGGTCGTCAGGCGAGTCGTAGGCGATGAAGAAGCCGGCGTACTGCGGCTCACCGCGCAGGAACCCGCGGAACATCTCGGAGCGTGACGAGGCGTGGTTGAAGACCGCATCGAACATCAGGTCGTAGTCGAAGGCCAGCTCACGCACCTGGTCCCACGAACCGACCTTGGGGTCGACCGCCTTGAAGTCGACGACGCTGAAGCCACGGTCCGACGAGTAGGGGAAGAAGGGCAGCATGTGGATGGTGTTGATCGAGTCGTAGTAGGTCTCCACGAACCGGTGCAGCGCCCCGATGCCGGTGGCGTCCTTGCTGCGCACGGCGTCGGCGTAGGTGATGAGGATCATGTCGCGCTCGGTGAAGCGATCGGCCGGGTCCAGGCCCTGCTCGTACTCGAGGAGCGCGGGTGGCTTGTGGGCGTGGTGGACCTTGAGGATCCGCTCGAGCTCGGGCATCGCCGCGCTCGCCGTCTCGAGGCCGTACAAGAGCTCGAGCCGTCCAAGCATGTGGGCATGGACGTCAGGGTCGATCTCGAGCAGGGGACGCGAGAAGTCCGGGTCTCGCTGATACGGGATGCGGGTCATCCTCTGTGGCTCCTCGCGTCGGACGGGCGTGGCTCAGGCAACCCGGAGGCTAGCACCCGGCGTGCTCAGCGCGAGGCACGGACACGCATCTGAGGCCACGCGGAGGCCGCCCGCGCGCTGCCCATGACCATCGGTGCACTTGACGGCTCACCCTACAAGACCGACAGTCAATGGTCCGGACCGCACCAGCGCCGGGGGACATGAGGCCGTCGCATGCCTGAGACACTCGAAGACAAGCTCGTCGTGGGTATCTCTTCGCGCGCGCTCTTCGATCTCGACGAGGCCAACACGGTCTTCGAGCAGAACGGTCTCAGCGCCTTCCGTGAGTACCAGCGCGAGCATGAGCACGAGATCCTCGAGACCGGTACCGCCTTCCCCCTGGTCCGGGGCTTGCTCGCGGTCAACGAGCGTGCCGGCGAGCATCTCGTCGACGTCATCATCTTCAGCCGCAACGACGCGGACTCCGCCATGCGCGTCCTGCGCTCCATCGAGGCCTACGAGCTACCCATCACCCGCGGCGTCTTCCGCGGCGGTCGCGACCCCTGGCCGATGTTGCCGGCGCTGAGCTGCGACGTCTTCCTCAGCGCGGAGTCCTCGCAGGTGCTCAAGGCGCGAGAGCAGGGCGTAGCCGCGGCTGTCATCCTGCCCGGCGCCCGGATGGCCAACGAGGACGTGACCGAGGTGCGCATCGCTTTCGACGGCGACGCGGTGCTCTTCGATCAGGCCTCGCAGCTGGTCTTCGATGAGCAGGGCCTCGACGCCTTCCACCAGCACGAGGACAGCCACCAGGACGAGCCCATGTCACCGGGCCCGTTCCGGCCCTTCCTCGACGGGCTTGCCCGCATCCAGGCGCATTTCGGTGCGGCCTCGCCGGTGCGAACGGCGCTGGTCACTGCCCGCGCCGCGCCGGCGCACTACCGGGTGGTCAACACCCTGCGCTCGTGGGGCGTCAACATCGACGAGACGTACTTCCTGGGCGGGGTCGACAAGACCGATGTGCTCAAGGCCTTCGGCGCCCACATCTTCTTCGACGATCAGCGCGTCCACGCCGAGCGCGCCTCGGCCCAGGTCCCGGCGGCCCAGGTGCTGTGGTCGGAGGACGACCTGCCCGCGGCCGATCAGCCTCCGCAGCCGGTGATCGTGAAGGGCAAGCGCAAGGCCAAGTCCGGCAAGGCCAAGCGGCCGAAGAAGGCCGCTACTCCTCGTGGAGGCTCGCGTCCGGCGGCCCCACGCGCACGGGCCCGAAGCGGACGCTGAGCCCCGCACGCTTGGGCGAGCAACACATCGGCCCGGCCGACACCGCCAGCTCCGGCGGGAAGTAGGCCAGGCGCAGGAAGCGCCACCCCTTTTCGCCGCCGATGCGGTAGCGGATGGTCACCCCGTCGCCGGTCCGGCTGGCTCGGAATGTCAGTCGCTCGCCGGCCCACGACTCTGGCAGGGGCGCCACCGACCAGTCCGAACGGCCGACCGTCACCACCGCTCCCGCGAAGAGCACGCCGTCGCTGAGCTCCACGCCGGCCTTGATCCAGTGCTCGGGATCGGCGCGCAGCATCAGGCCGGCCTGGTCGAAGGCGCCCTCGAAGGTCGCATTCGAACGAGACCTCGATGGCGCCGTCGCCGTCGAGAGGGAGGCCAAGGAAGTGACCGTCGTCGTGGACGAAGTCGTATGACGTCGTACGCCAGAAGTCGGTATCCCGGCCGGTGGTGACGACGAGCTCATCGCCCTCGCGTTCCGCAGCCGGCGGCTCGTTGAGCCAGCTCATCTCGTCCCATTCGATCGTGCGCATCGGTCCCTCCTCGTGTACCCGCATCCTAGGCCCTGCCCGGCCTCGGTGATGCGAACCTATACTCCGGGCGATGGTCGTCCATACCCTGCTCCATGTCGTCCGCGGTTTCGCCATGGGCGCCGGCAACATCGTGCCCGGCGTCTCCGGCGGAACCATCGCCCTCGTGTTCGGTATCTACGAGCGTCTCATCGCCTCGGTGCGTGCCGGATCCAAGGCCCTGACCCTGCTCGCCCGCGGCGACACCGCCGGCTTCCGGGACTGGATGCGGGCCGTGGAGTGGTCCTTCCTCATCCCGCTGGGCATCGGCATGCTGGTGTCGGTGGTGGCGCTGGCGAGCCTGCTCCAGACCTACCTGGAGCAGCAGCCTGAGCACATGGCCGCGCTGTTCACCGGCCTGGTCGTGGGTTCGGTGGTGGTGGCCTGGTGGCTGCTGCGCCGGCCCGGAGCCATCCACCTCGTGGTCATCGTGGCGGTCGGCGTGGTCACGTTCCTGCTGCTGGGGATCCGCGGCGGCGCGGACGAGGAGAGCGTGGGCCAGGCCGTGGACCCCAGCCTATGGGCCTTCTTCATCGCCGGCCTCATCGCCATCAGCGCGATGATCCTGCCGGGCATCTCGGGCTCGTTCCTGCTGGTGATCATGGGCATGTACGCCCCCGTCCTCGCTGCGGTGACCGACCGGCAGGTCGTCGAGCTGGGCGTCTTCATGGTCGGTGCGGTCGTCGGGCTGGCGGCGCTCTCGCAGATCCTGCACGCGGCGCTCCAGCGCTGGCACGACCTCGTGCTGGCGGCGCTCATCGGCCTCATGGCAGGCTCGGTGCGCGTGCTCTGGCCGTGGCCAGGCGGCGTCGACTCCATCGAGCTGGGCCTGCCTGGCGGTGACGTGGTCGACACCATCGCGTCGCTGGCCGTAGCGGTCGCAGCCTTCCTGCTGGTCTTGGTCGTGGCCCGCTATGCCCAGGCCCTCGAGGCCGATGAAGAGGCCGAGGGCGTCGGCCCCAGCGAACCCGATGATCTCGCGGAGCCCGACGCGGAGACCGACGCGGAGCCGGTCCCGAACGCCAAGGCATGACCGGACCGGCGCCAGCAGCCGCTCCCGGTCCTCCTGACCACGACCACGACCATGACCATGACGAGTCGGGCATCAGGGCCTGGCTGAAGCACACGTTCACGCCCCATAGCCACGATCCAGCCGCCGGTTTCGACAGCGCCCTCGAGTCGAGCGAGAAGGGCATCTTCGCGGTCAAGGTCTCGCTCGCGGCACTGATGATCACGGCCCTGCTGCAGGTGGTGCTGGTCTGGCTGACGAGCTCGACCGCGCTGCTCGCCGACACCATCCACAACTTCAGCGATGCGCTCACCTCGGTGCCGCTCTGGATCGCCTTCGTCGTCGGCCGCCGCGCGGCGAACCGCACCTACACCTATGGCTATGGACGGGCGGAGGACCTCGCTGGGCTCTTCGTCGTGGGCATGATCGCCTTCAGCGCGGTACTCGTGGGTTGGGAGTCACTGCAGCGGCTGTTCGAGCCGGCAGAGGTCACCAACCTGGGGCTGCTGGCCGCAGCCGGCGTCGTCGGCTTCCTCGGCAACGAGCTCGTGGCCATCTACCGCATCCGCGTGGGCAACGAGATCGGCTCACAGGCGCTGGTCGCCGATGGACTCCACGCACGCACCGATGGGCTGACCTCGATCGCCGTCGTCATCGCCGCGGCCGGCGTCTGGCTCGGCTTCCCCCTGGCCGATCCCATCATCGGGCTCGGCATCACGGTGGCCATCCTGTGGATCCTGCGCGATGCGGCCCGGGCCGTGTTCCGCCGCCTGATGGACGCGGTCGACCCGGAGCTCGTCGATGACGTCGAGCGTGTCGCCGCTGCCGTGGAGGGCGTGAAGGAGGTCGAGACCGTGCGCGTGCGCTGGGTCGGCCACCGCCTCAGCGCCAGCGTCTCATTGGTCGTCGACTGCAAGCAGACCGTGGCCGAGGGCCACCACATCGCCGAGCACGTCAGGCACGCGCTCTACCACGAGGTTGGGCGACTGGATATGGTCGTCGTCCACGTCGATCCCTGTGAGTGTGGTGACGCCGACGCGCATGCGCACACGCGCGATCACGATGAGACACTGCCGCCGAGGCGCGAGGAGCGCCCGACCGAGGACGGAGCCTAGGCCGAAGCGGTGTGGGATCTGCCGATGCCACCGCCGCGCACCGCCGAGGCGATGGGCAGGGGCACGTTCCAGCCGATCAGCTCACAGCCGAGGAAGTGCGGGGACTCCTGGCCCGGCGTGCAGCGTGGGCAGCCCCAGTAGGCGTAGCCGCCTTCGTCTGGCATGAAGTCGAGGTGGCACACGTCCTCCGCGGGGTCACAGTAGGGATCGTGGCAGTTGCAGTCACAGCCGACCGGGTGGTCACAGCTGCAGACCGCGTCAGGGGAGGGCTCACGGATGACCGTGGCCCTGATCGGCTCGCGCATGGCCATCGAGCGTCACCTCCGCTCGCCTAGGCCCGCGGCATGGCCCCCCGGGGCCAGCGATGCCCGTATGGTCGCAGGCCCGTCAAGGGGCGCGACCTCCGAACCCTCCTACTCGGTCACCTTGCGCGCGACGTCGCCGGGCCGGACGAGGCCCGAACGGACCACGCGGGTGTTGGCGCCACGCATGCGCAGCGACAGCCCTTCCTTGGTGCTGATGTGGCGCAGGGCGTCCGCACCCCACCACGAGCGGAACTGCACACAGCCGGTGTGTGGCTCAGCCTGGACCTCGAGGACGGCCTCGCCGATCTCGATGCGCGTGCCGGTGGGCATGTTGGCCTCGGAGAGATCGAGATCGACGTAGAGCTGGTCGCCGCACTGGGCCCAGGTGGCGGGCTCCGGATCGCCGCTCACGAGCTCGGCCGCGCGCGCGTTCATGACCGTCACCTGCGCATCTGGGTTGGGTGTCTCGCGGTTCATGCCGGGACGGTTGATCCAGTCGTCGCCGACGAGCCCCTGCTCGATATCGAGCCGGCCACGGCTGAGGATCTCGCGCTGACCGCGACCCGGTCGCCGCACGACGAGGCGCACCGCGCCTTCATCCCGGGGCGTGTCGTACACCCGCGCCATCCCCGCCTCGAGCTGCTCTGCCGTCTGATGTGCCATGGTCGGAGTATGCCGCAAGCCTCGTCGTCCGAACGTCACAGACGCGTGCTTTGATACGCGAGCCATGACGACCACTTCCCCGACTGCCCCCGCGCCCCGCGCCGCCCGTTCCCGCATCCCCGACCTTGCCGCCTTCGTGGCCGGTGGCCTCGCGGCCGCGCTGGGCATCGCCATCGGGGAAATGATGGCCGGCCTCGTGCCTGGCGCGCCCTCGCTGATCATCGCCATCGGTGACTTCGTCATCGAGAACCAGCCGCCCGGGGCGAAGGAACTGATCGTCGAGATCTTCGGCTCCAACAACAAGCTCGCGCTCAACGTCGGCATCACCGTCACGGCCATCCTCATCGCTGGCCTCCTCGGTGTGGTCGGCCGGCGCAACTGGATCGTGCCGGTGGCTGGCTTCGTGATCGCGGGAGCGGTCGGCCTCGGCGCCGCCCTCACGCGGCCGCTCATCGACCCCCTGCTGGCGGTCATCACCATCGTCGTGGCCATCGGCATCGCGGTCGTGGCCCTACGCTGGATGCTCGGCTTCACCGCCCCGGCATGGGCCGCCGCGTCTGCGGCCACAGATGCAGCCGCCGAGGGGGCCGCCGCTGCAGCCGCCGACGGGGCCGAGCAAACGGACCCTGTCGCCGCCGCCGCATCCATGCCCGATTGGGATCGCCGCGGCTTCCTCCAGGCCAGTGGTGGCGTGGCCGTCGGTGCCGTGCTCCTTGGCACCATCGGTCGCAACCTCATCACCGAGGGCGAGAAGGCTCCGCTCGAGGTCTCCGAGCTGCCCGCGCCTGACGTTCCGGCCCCGGCGCTACCCGCCTCGGCCTCCCTGGACGTGGATGGCGTCTCCCCCATCGTCACGCCCAACGACGAGTTCTATCGCATCGACACCGCGCTGGTGAACCCGCGCGTCGATGTGGCCGACTGGAAGCTGCGCCTCCACGGCTACGTCGATCGCGAGGTCGAGCTCACCTACGATGATCTCCTCGACATGCCCCTCCTGGAGCAGTACGTGACCATCGCCTGCGTCTCCAACAAGGTCGGCGACGACCTCATCGGCAACGCGCTCTGGACCGGCGTCGACCTCCGCGAGGTACTCGACATGGCCGGCGTGCAGCCAGCCGGCGAGCAGATCGTGGGCCGTTCGGTGGACGGCTTCACGGCGGGCTTCCCGACCTCCTGGGCCATGGACCCCGCGCGCACCCCCATGATCGCCATCGGCATGAACGGTGAACCGCTGCCGCGCGATCATGGCTATCCGGCACGCCTCATCATCCCCGGCCTCTACGGCTACGTCAGCGCCACCAAGTGGCTGAGCGAGATCCAGCTCACCGGCTGGGAGGAGTTCGACGGCTACTGGATCCCGCGCAACTGGGCCAAGGAGGCGCCGATCCTGACGCAGTCACGCATCGACACACCCAAGCCGAACGCCAGCCTCGCGGGCGGTACGACCGTGCCCATCGGTGGTGTGGCCTGGGCGGTGGACCGCGGCATCACCAAGGTGGAGGTCGCCATCGACGGTGCTGAGTGGCAGGAGTGCGAGATCTCCGACCCGCTCAACGACGCCACCTGGGTCCAGTGGGTCCTGCCCTGGGACGTGCCCGCGGATGGCGGCTCACACGACATCAAGGTCCGTGCTACTGATGGGGACGGCGTGGTCCAGACCGCGGACATCACCCCGCCCGCACCCGATGGCGCCCGTGGCCACCACGCCATCCGCGTCCAGGTCGACGCCGCCTAGTCAGCCGTTTGCGGCGCTCGAAACACCTCAGAGGCTGTTCAGGCTGGGCGGCGCTACCCGGCGATCGGGTGACTCGGCGAAGCGAGAGCCTCGTCCGGCTGCTTCCTTCGCCGTCCGACCCCACCGCTGGGTCGAGTGGCGAGGCGCTCGTTGCTTGACCCGTTCCCGGGGTGAGATGGCGAAGCACCAGTCCTTGAGACGCGCCTGCTTCGCCCAGTGACCCCTGGGGTGGGTAGCGGCTCCACGCCGCCGGGTCGCGCTACTCGACGTCGACCTCGCCGCTGATGATGGTGCGGGTGGCGCCACCGACCCAGATGGCACCGTCCCCGTCCTGGCTGATCCGAGGCCGCCCCGTGCGACCCATGACCGTGCCCTGGCTGGCGGTGTACGGCGGCACCACGCGACCGATCCCCACCAGCCACTGCGCGACCGAGGCGTTGAGGCTACCGGTGACGGGGTCCTCCATCACCTCCTGGCGGTCGTTGGTGAAGATGGCGCGCACCTCGTAGGCACACTCGGAGCCTTCGGGGTACAGGCCCACGACGCCGATATCGAGGTGCTCGCCGTCGCCGGTCGGGCGCAGCCGCAGCACGTCCTGAGCCGACTCGAGCATGACCGCCACCCAGCCAGGCCCGTTGTCCACCCACTGGCTGTCGACGATATCGCCGACCGCGATGCCCAGGACATGTGCGATGCGTTCGAGGTCCTGGGGCGAGACCGCACCCGATCGCGTCGTCGGAGGTGCCCCGAAGGCGAGCACGCCGTCGATGAGGCGGATGGGGATGAGGCCGGCCGGGCACTCCTGCACGATCCGCTCGGGTTCACGTGGCTGCCCACCGGCTGCCAGCCAGGCGTGGCACGTGCCCAACGTGGGGTGGCCGGCGAAGGGCAGCTCGCCGACCTGCGTGAAGATGCGTACCGCGTAGTCGGCGACAGGATCGCTCGGCGGCAGCAGGAACGTCGCTTCCGAGAGGTTGGTCCAGCGCGTGAAGCGCTCCATCTGTTCGGTGCTCAGGCCGACCGCGTCGTGCACCACCGCTACCGGGTTCCCGCGCAGAGGCTCTGGTGAGAAGACATCGACCTGCTGGAACCGGCGCATCCGCGACTCCCTCGCTGCTGGCTGCTGTTTCTCTGATTGTCGGCCAGATGACACCGAAAGGGTCACCAGCCCACTAACCCTCCGGCACCTCCCGGCCCGACCATGTGGTCAACGTCGGAAACACACCACGTCGGGTGGCACAGCCAACAGGGAGAACACGATGAACCGCACGAAGCTCGCAGTCGTCAGCACCATCACCGCCGTCATGATCCTCGGCTCCACCATCGTCTTCGCCTCGGCCCCCGCCGCCGACACGGCCGACACCGGCGCCGACGCCCCCTCGATGACCACCGACCTGCAGGCCGATCCCAACGTCCGCCGCGGCGGCGGCGCCGGCCACAACCTCAAGAAGTAGCTACCCGACGTTGACGCGGGGTCAGCTCTCCCAGCTGACCCCGCGTTCCTCTGTGTGCGGATCAGGCCGTGGCGTCGCCTTCATCGGTCGAGACCACGCGATCCGGGGCAGCGTGGACCGCCGGGATCGAGCCCAGTCGACCGGCTTGGTAGTCGCTGAAGGCCTGCATGACCTCCGCTCGCGTGTTCATCACGAACGGCCCCATCCAGGCTACCGGCTCGCGGATGGGCAGGCCGCCCAGGATGAGCACGTCCATGTTCGGACTGCGACTCTCCTGCACCTGGCCGGCCCGAACCGTCAGCACATCGCCGGGGCCGTAGACCGCGAGCTGGCCCATGCCGATCGGTCGCCGGTCGCCACCGACCGTGCCTTCGCCATTGAGCACGTACAGCAGCCCGTTGAAGTCCGCGCGCCACGGCAGCGAGAGCTGGGCTCCGGGGCTGAGCGTGGCGTGGACCTGCGCCATGGGCGTATACGTTGAGCCCGGCCCACGATGTCCGCCGACCTCGCCGGCGATGATACGCAGCAGCGCTCCACCATCGTCGGACGCCACCAGCGCCACCTCGTCTGCTCGCAGGTCCTGGTAGCGAGGGTCGGCGGCCTTCTTCGAGCGGGGCAGGTTGACCCACAGCTGGAAGCCGTGGAAGAGGCCGCCGCTGACCACCAGATGCTCCGGTGGTGTCTCGATGTGGAGGATGCCGGCACCGGCGGTCATCCACTGCGTGTCGCCGTTGGTGATGCTCCCGCCGCCGCCGTTGGAGTCGCTGTGGTCCATGATCCCGTCGATCATGTAGGTCACGGTCTCGAAGCCGCGATGAGGATGCCAGGGTGTGCCCTTGGGCTCGCCCGGAGCGTACTCGACCTCGCCCATCTGATCGAGGTGGATGAAGGGGTCGAGATCCCGCAGGTCGACCCCGGCGAATGCGCGGCGCACCGGGAAGCCCTCACCTTCGAACGCACTCGGCGCTTGGGTCACGCTCTTGACGTCGCGCTCTCTCGCGAGCAGGGGGTCGGGTCGCGGGATGCGCGGTAGTGCGGTGATGTCGTCGACGGTGATGGCTGGCATGGGGGCCTCCAGGGAAAGGGGTCGGGCGCTAGTATCTCGCACATTGGTTGCGCAAGCAACTATCTATGTGTCGGCCAGATGACGCCGCAGGGGTCACCCGGCGTTGCCTGCGACCTCGAAAAGCCACCACCCGACGTTGAGGCGGAGTCAGCTCTCCCGGCTGACCCGCCGTTTCTCTGTGGCCACGCGGTCCACGACTGCCTCGAACTCTGCCCACGAGTGGATGTCGACGACGCCCTCCATGGGGTCGTTCCAGGGGTGGACCATGCGGCAGACCACCGCGCCAGGCACGCCGGCCGTGAGCTCCTCGAGCTGGTGTGGTGCGTCGTCGAGGTAGACGTCGCACTCGGCCAACGTCTTGTCCCACAGGAAATGGACCTCGCGTGCGGGCACGTCGTGGTCGGCCAGCCAGGCCAGCGAGTCGGGGATGGCCCAGTCGAACTTCGAGCTCACGATACAGACGCGGTGCTTGGCGCCGATGCGCTTGATGGCTTCGATCGCTCCCGGCAGCGGCGGTGCATCGCGGAAGGTCGAGCGGCCGTCGCCCTGGGCCCAGGCCCAGAAGTCGCCCATCGATCCGAAGTGCGTGAGCGTATGGAGCCCATTCCACTCCTGCACCATCGAGGCGTCCAGCCTGGCGTCGAAGTCGGCGTTGTAGCGTGTCATCCAGCCGGTGTTGAAATCGGCCAGCACGCCGTCCATGTCGATGCCGACGCGGATGCCTGGCAGGAGATCGTCGAAGATGCCGCTCCGGTGGCTCATATGGTCAGGCCTCCCATGCCGTCGTCGCCGAAGAGGCGCTCGTGCGTCTGCAGTGCGAAGCGGTCGGTCATGCCGGCGATGTAGTCGGCTGCCTGGACCACGCGGTCGGCGTCGTTGTCACGGTAGGTGGCGGGGATGTCCTCGGGATGCCGCAGGTGGTGGTCCATCAGCCGCCGGATGATGTCGATGGCGGCGGCCTGCGGCTCGCGCTGCATCGGCGAGAGGTAGACGCGCTCGAACATGAAGTCGCGCAACTCGTTCATGTCGGCCAGGACCTCGTCGCGCATGCGCACCTCGCCCCACTCCAGTGCGCCTTCGACGACCGCATCGATCATGCCCCCGATCCAGGACGAGCCCGGAACCCCGAAGCGCGCCGTCATGGCCATGGGGAACTCGTCCGCGGTGAGGATCCCCGCACGCATGGCGTCGAGCGCGTCATGGGTGAGGTAGGCGATGCGGTCGGCGTAGCGTACGCAGTGGGCTTCCTGCGTCGTCGGTGGTGGGTCGATCTTCCAGGAGTGGGCCCGGATGCCGTCACGAACCTCCCATGACAGGTTGAGGTCCTCGAGCACCTCGTAGATGCGCACCGACTGGGCCGCGTGATGCCAGCCGCCGGCGGTAGGGAAGTAGGGCGACAGGGCCGCTTCGCCGGTATGGCCGAAGGGCGAATGCCCCACGTCGTGGCCCAGCCCGATGGCCTCGGCCAGCGACTCGTTGAGCGACAGCGCCGCTGCCAGGGCCCGCGCGATCTGCGTCACCCCGATGGTGTGCGTGAGGCGCGTGACGTAGTGGTCACCCTCGGGGTTCACGAAGACCTGCGTCTTGTGCTTCAGGCGCCGGAAAGCCTTGCTGTGCATGATCCGATCGCGGTCACGCTCGAAGGCCGTGCGCAACTCGTCCGGCGCCTCCGGTCGAGCCCGGCCCTGCGAATCGACTGCGCGGAAGGCAGCCGCAGCGAGCCGGTCGGCCTCCTCGGCCTCGCGAGCCGCACGGTCACGCAAGATGAAGCGACTGGTCATGCTGGCGATGGTCACGCCTTGGAGTCGGCCGCGCTCTCGGCCATGAGGTCGACCTCGGCGACGATCCTGGACTCGGAGCCCTCGATGATGCGGCGGCGGATGGTGCCTGAGATGGTGTCCACGATGATGGTCACGATGATGACCACGATGATGGCCGTACCCGCCAGGGGCCAACGGCTGAAGGCGATGGTCTGCTGGAGCAAGAAGCCGATGCCGCCGGCGCCGACCACGCCCAGCACGGCGCCGGCACGGATGTTGATCTCGAAGCGATAGAGCCAGAAGCCGATGAGCTCCGGCAGCACCTGCGGCAGGACGCCCCAGCGCTGGACCTGCAATCCGCGCCCACCCGCCGCACGCGCCGCTTCCACGGGCCCGTCATCGATGCTCTCGATGGCTTCGGCCGTCAGCTTGCCCAGCGTGCCCGCGGAGTGGATGCCGATGGCAAGCGCACCGGCCACTGGTCCGAAGCCCGCGATGGGGATGAAGATGGCGATGGCCAGGATGAGCTCGGGGAAGGCGCGGATGGCGTTGAGGACCTGGCGCATCACGTTGGAGACCAGCGGACTCGAGACGTTCTTGGCGCCGAGGAAGCCCAGCGGCAGCGAGAGGACCGCGCCGATGATGGTGCCCACCCAGGCCATCTGCAGTGACTCGATCATGGCCGGGAGGGCCTTCTCGAGGTAGCTCAGGTCGGGCGGGAACATGGCCGTGAAGATCGTCCACAGACCGGACGGGAGCGCGGCCACGTCGGTGATGTCGATGTCGACCGTCAGGGCGGCCCACAGGAAGAGCGCGGCGGCCCCGGCGATCCACAGGTTGCGCTTGGTGTTGTCCGGCTTCTGCGGCCGCTCGTTGGCCGTCGTCACGGGGGTGGTCATCAGACGAGCCTCCGGCGGAGCCGGATGGAGACCAGCTCGATGGCGAAGACGATGACGAAGAGGCAGATGATGATGACCGAGACGTTGGACCACTGGAGGAAGCCGTACTGGGTCTTGAGCAGGAAGCCGATGCCCCCGGCTCCCACGAAGCCAAGCACGGTGCTGGCGCGCACGTTCAGCTCGAAGGCGTAGAGCGAGTAGGCCACGTAGTTGGGCAGCACCTGCGGCAGCACCGACCAGCGCACCATCTGGCTGCGCGAGCTGCCACCGGCGTCAGCCGCCTCGATGGGCCCGGGGTCGACCCCGTCGACTGACTCGCTCAGCAGCTTGGCTACCACGCCGATGTTGAAGAAGATCAGGGCCATGATGCCGGGCAGGGGACCGATGCCCACGGCGGCCACGAAGATGAGCGCATAGAGGAAGTCGGGAATGGCTCGGATGACGCTCAGGATGCCGCGCGTGATGGTCAGCGTCGGCCGGTTGGGCACCGTCGTGCGCGAGGCGAAGAAGGTGACGGGCAGGGCCAGACCACAACCGATGAAGGCCGCGATGACGGCGATCTGGAGGGTCTCGATCATGGGCTCGACGACGCGCGGCAGGAAGTCCCAGTTGGGTGCCAGCAGCTGGCGGATGATGACCTCGCCGTTGCCCAGGTCCTCGATGATGGCGCCGATGTCCAGGCCGATGCCCCAGCGTTCGCTGGTCGAGATGAGCGTGATGGCCACGAAGGCCACGAAACCGACGAGGACCGTCTTCGAACGAGGTGGCTTCTGGGGTCGGCGGCTGACCTGGGCGGCGCTGGTCACGCGCTGATGGTGGCGGGAGCGACCTCGGGCTCGCCCATGACGTCGTCGGCGGTCAGCGAGCGGCCGTAGATGTCGCGGAAGACGTTCTCATCCGCCATCTCGCCGGTGCCGTCGTACACCAGCTCGCCGGCTCGCAGGCCGATGATGCGGTCGCCGTACTTCTTGGCCAGGTCGAGGAAGTGCAGGTTGACGATGGTGGTGATGCCGAGGTCGCGGTTGATGCGCTGGAGGTCGCGCATGACCACGTGGCTGGTGGGCGGGTCAAGGCTGGCCACGGGCTCGTCGGCGAGCAGGATCGAGGGGTCTTGCGCCAGGGCCCGGGCGATGCCCACTCGCTGCTGCTGTCCACCGCTGAGGTTGGACGCACGCACGTAGGCCTTCTCCACGATGTCGACGCGCTCGAGCGCTCGCATCGCGACCTCGACGTCCTCCGGCTTGTACCAGCCGAGGAGCGAGCGCCAGGTGCTGGTCTCGTGGAGCCGTCCCATGAGCACGTTGTTGAGCACGCTCGTGCGCTTCACGAGGTTGAAGGTCTGGAAGATCATGCCGATGTGCGAGCGCAGCTCGCGCATCTGCTTGGACGAGGCGCTGCGCACGCTCATGCCGTCGATGGTGCAGTCGCCATCGGTCAGCGGCACGAGGCCGTTCACGGCGCGGATGAGCGTGGACTTGCCCGCACCGGAGAGGCCCACGATGACGATCATCTCGCCGTCGGGGATCTCCAGCGTCAGATCCTTCAGGGCGTGCACGCCACCGGGATAGGTGACCGACGCGTTCTCGAACTTGATCATGTGATAGTCAAGGAGAACAGGCGGGTCCGTGATGGACCCGCCTGGTTCACAGCTGCCTTGCTAGGAGCCGTAGCCGAGGTTCTCCACGGCATCGCGGATGATCTGCAGCGACTCCTGGTTGGGCTCGCCGAAGGCGTTGATGTTGTAGATCGTGTCGAGCACGAAGGCGCCGTCTTCGGTGGCTGCGTAGTCGAGCATGGCCTGCTTGATGTTGGCCTTGAGCTCGTCCGAGAGGTCGCCCGAGACGACGAAGCCGTCGTTGGGGATCTCCGGCCCGTAGGCGAAGGTGACCACCTCACTGCCGACGTCGCACGGCGTCTCGGCGTCGCTGCGGGCGTCGTCGTAGCTCACGCCGACCTCGGCCTGGCCCAGGCAGACGGCGATGACCGAGGCGGTGTGGCCGCCGGAGAAGACCGCTTCGAGGTCGCTCTCGGCGTCGAGGCCCAGGGTCGAGAAGATGGTGGCCGGGAAGATGAAGCCGGACGAGGAGGTCGGCTCGGTGAAGGCGACCGAGGTGCCCGGCTCGATGAGGGACACGGCCTCGTCGATGGCGATAGGCCCGACTGGCGACTCATCGAAGGCGCGGTCGGTGCCGTTGCAGTTGAGGTACGTCACCATCACGTACTCATCGTCGACCGTCTCGCGACGCTCGTTCTCGACGACCTCATCGAGGCAGTACTTGTCCGGGTTGTTGGTGATGAACTGGGTGTGATAGGAGGGGCTGCCGAAGCGTTCGGACTGCAAGATCATCTCCGCGCCGGCCACGTCCACGGCCTGCACCAGGCCGAAGGGCGGCATCGCGCCGATATGGGCCTGGCCGGTCTGCAGGGCCGTCACGAGGGCGGTGTAGTCACTGGAGACGAAGCCCTCGACGGGGACGCCCAGGGTGTCGGTCAGGTAGTCCGCCAGCGGCTGGATGTCGTCGATCAGCGCGCCGGCCTCGACCGACGGCACGAAGCCGATGACCAGCTCTTCGGGGTCTTCGGCTGCCGCGGGACTGGCGAACGCGGTTGCGGCCAGGGCTACGGCAGGTAGGAGGGCAAGGGAGCGGCGTCGGGACATCAAGTCTCCTCCGATGTCAGTACCCGCGGGCACGAGCGGGCGTCGCGTCCGGGCCGACGCGTGCGCACGGTGTTCACACGACGTTCATCGGGTCTTGCCCGGACGCCACCTAGTCTAGTCCGGCTGCGCGGTCGGGTCGTCCCGATTCGGACGACCCGGGTCGATCACTCGGGCAGCTTGTCCACGATATGCTCGGTCAGCAGCTCGGCGACCTCCGCCCCCGACACGCTCATGGGCCTGTCATAGGAGTAGGGCTCCACGGTCATGTCGAGCACCTGGTCACCGGGCAGCTGGACGCGGAAGTTGACCGACCCTTCGGTGAAGGTGTCGCTCATCTCGAGCGCGGGCAGTCCGGCGAGCGTCGTCTCCTCGGCGTCGGGGTAGAACATCAGGGAGTCGTCCAGCTGACCCTCGCTGACGTAGACCCGGACGCGCATCGAGTCGGTCGAATCGAAGTTGCAGGCGTCGCTGCTGACGTTCCCGGACTGGATGGGTAGGCCTATCGCCGCTTCATAGTCGGCGGCGAAGCCGAGGTCGCAGAGCAGCGGCTTCACCGGGGCGATGAGGCTCTCGCGTGACTCGATGACGCGAGGCACGAAGATCTCCGCCACAGCCGCCGTCTGCTCGATCCAGTCGTAGCCCTCGGGTGTCTCCTGGGGCGGCCAAACCTGCACGTTGAGCACGTCCGGGCCGGCCTGCACCAGCATCTGGGAGTTCTCCTGGTCCGCGGTGAAGGCCGGGGCGCCGGCCACGTCCACTTCGGTGTCGTAGCCGTAGGCGTTGGCGGCGTAGGCGACGTCAGCGTCGAGCTCGACCACCACGTTCGTGCTGTGACCGGTCTCCCAGTTGGAGAAGGTACAGGTCGTCAGCTCCCAGCCGCTGCTGTCCAGGTATTCCAGCTGGCCTGCGGCGGTCAGCTCCTCCGGCGTGGCCAGGGCGCAGACCCCTTCGGCCGCGGGTTGGGTCACGGTGAAGTCGTCCTCGAAGTCGACCTCATCCTGAGGGGCCTCGCCCAGGCCGCCACAGACGACCCACTCGCCGTCCTCCTTGACCACGGTCAGCTCGGAGTCCAGCGGCATCGTCTGCGTCAGGGCCATCTCCAGGAAGGGCAGCATCATCTCGAGGTCCTCATCGCTGACCTCCTCCATGTCCGCCTCCAGCAGGGCCCGGGCCACGTCCTCGATGGGCATGTCGCCGGTCTCCATCGACATCGTGCCCGTGACCTTGACCGTGGCGCTGTCACCATCTTCGCTCACGAGCTCGATGCCCACGTCCTCATAGGCGAACGTGAGCAGGTCGCGGGCGCCGTCGAAGCCCATGGCCTCACCCGGGTCAAGTGCCTCGATCACGACCTCGCGCTCGGCTTCACAGATGAGGGATTCGAGATCCTCGTACGCACCTGCCTCGACCGCATCGAGCAAGGCTTGGGCGGCGGCTTCGGGATCGTCGGCTGCGGTGACGGGCGCACCCGCGGCGACGGCGAGTGACAGGGACAAGGCCGCGGCGATTCCGGCGGCGCGGGAACGGATGGGGAGCATCGGGTCCTCCTGCGTCAGAGGGGCCGATGGTAGCCGAGCCTGGGCCCTGTAGGGAAGGGCCTTGCTGTTCAGCTCGACGACGTCGCCGTGGCGCGGGCGCCGACCCACCGGTGGTAGTGACCGAAGGCGAACACCAGCAGCGTGTCGAAGCGCTCCTCGATGTCGTCGCGCTTGAGCGCCACCGAGGCGGTCAGCAGGGCCAGGCTGCCCCACCAGATGACAGGCATGACCAGGAGCACGCCGATGGGCAGCAGCCAGCGCATGTCGCGCCAGGCGGCGAAGATGATCAGCCCGACCGCGAAGGGCAGGCGCACGATCAACGGGATCGGCACCGAGCCGGGCACGGTGCTCGAACCGGTACTGCTCATGAGCAGCTGGAACCAGTCGGCCCAGAGACCAGGAGTGAACAGGGCCACGGCGGCGATGACCACGAGGGTGGCGGCGATGGCGATAGCCAGGTTGAGCCACTCACGACGCACGGCGAACCAGAGGATGCCCAGACCGGGTGTGACCTTCGTGAGCAGGGGGAAGGCCCAGGCCCACGGCCGGCTGAAGCCGAGCACGATGGCCGCCGCGAGCAGGATGGTGATGTTGCCGCCCCAGATCTCCGGCAGGGCCAGCAGCAAGAGCGGCAGGAAGAGCAGCGGCCGGGCCAGCCAGAAGAGGACCACCAGCAGGCCTGCGGTCCAGATGCCCAGGAACAGGGGCCACGAGAGGGCGCGCAGCGGGCTCAGCAGCCAGATGAAGGCCGGCGAATAGAGGTAGGCCGACTCCTGGCCGACCGAGCCCGGGACATAGGGATCATCGAGTGGCGTCGACCAGTAGGCGCGAGCGTCATGGCCGGGCCCGAAGCTGTCCGGCTGGAAGGGCTCGGCCAACGCGACCATGAGCACCACCAGTCCGACGGCGACGAGTACTCCCCAGACGCCGACGATGCGCCGGATCGACTCGGACGTCACGCGACCGGATCCCTCGCTACTTGCTGTACGGGCTGGTCATGGCGTCGACGCTGTGACCCAGCATCAACGGCTTGCCCAGGAGCTCGTCATAGCTGGGTCGCAGCCGCGCGACGTCGTAGAGCTGGTCGATATCGACCGACACGGCCGTGTCGTCCTGGCTGGGCAGGGTGGAGTGGCCGTAGCGGCCGTCGCGGACGGCCAGCATGCGTCCGCGCTGACCGTTGGCGATGAGCTCGACGGCGATGTTGGCGAAGCTGGTCGAGACGAAGATGTCGACGAGGTCCGGCTCGCCCGAGCGCAGGTCGTAGGTCAGGTCCGAGTGGATGGTATCGATGCCCGTCAGGGCCTTGATCTGTGACGCCAGGATCTCGGACACGTTGGCCTTGTGTCGATGGCCGAAGGCATCGGGCTCTCCCACCTCGCCGATCTCACCCCCCTCCCACACGGCGCCCTCGGAGGTGATGACGATGGCGTAGTGGCTCTGGTTGAGCTCGTGGTCGGCGGCCAGCAGCTCGGCGAGGTGCTTGATGTCGTAGCGGTACTCCGGGATGACGCAGCGCGAAGCCGTGGCGAAGGCCGTGTACAGCGAGGTGAAGCCGGCGTCGCGGCCGAAGACGCGGAACACGCCGATGCGCTCGTGCGAGCCGATGGTCGTGCGCTGCCGGTTGATGGCGTCCTTGGCCCGCGTGATGGCCGTCGAGAAGCCGATGCAGTACTCGGTGCCCTGCACGTCGTTGTCCATGGTCTTGGGCACGGCGATGATGTCCATGCCCGCATCGTGCAGGGAGCGACTGTAGCTGAGGGTATCGTCGCCGCCGATGGGCACGAGATAGTCGAGCCCGAGCTTCTCGATGTTGTCCATCACCAGGGGCGTGATGTCGTAGCGATCCTCGCCCGTCTTGAACGAAGCCACCCGCTTCTGGTCGAGCGTTGGTGGCAGGGCCGCAGCCTTCATCTTGCGCGGGTTCGTGCGCGAGCTGTGAAGCCAGGTGCCGCCGGTGCGATCGATCTTGCGCGTGTTCTCGAGGTCCAGGGGCACGATGTAGCGCTCGTCGTCCATGCCCTTGTCAGGCGAGAGGTGCGTGAGGCCTTCCCATCCTCGTCGGATGCCCACGACCTCGAAGCCCATCTCGTGAGCCCGGTAGGTGACGCCCTTGATGACGCCGTTCAGTCCCGGGACGTCGCCGCCGCCGGTGAGGATGCCGATCCTCTTCTTGGCCATATCGTTCTCCGTTCCCCTCAGTACGAACGCTCACGCGCGCGAGCGTTCGGTGTCGATCATGTGGGTGGGTTGCTGAACCACGATGGTACCGCCTTGGCCAGTTGTTACGATGGGGCCAAGGGCCCGAACGATGCCCTCCAAGAGGACTGCCCAGCACCGCCATGCACTACGAGCTGTACATGCGCGCCGCACTCGCCGAAGCTGCTCAGGCTCGCCGGTCGGGTGAACGCGCCAACGGCGCCGTGGCTGTGCTCGACGAGGCCATGATCGCGCACGGCCGCGAGTCCGTGATCAACAGCGGCGATCCCACGGCGCACGCGGTCATCATCGCGCTGCGCGAGGCGGCCACCAAGTTGGCCCGTCCGTCGCTACAGGGAACGACCATCTTCACGGTCGTCGAGCCTTGCCCCATGTGCGTCGGGGCTTTGCTCACATGTGATGCTGATGGCGTGGTCTTCGCGCTGTCCGACCCCGAGGACGGCGCCTGCCTCTCGGCCATGAAGATGGCTGACGGATCCGGCGTGAACCGCCGGCTGCAAGTCGTGTCGGGCATCCTGCAGGACGATGCAGCCGAGCTTCGTCCGGACCTGGCGGCCGAGGGCACGCGCACCTAGGACCCTCGTCTGACGCCCTCGCCCGCAGCGGGGTGTTCTTGCCGTTGTCCCGCCTTCGTGCCCGCAGCGGGGTGTTCTGCCGTTGTTCGGAGGGGCCGCGCGCGCCTCGCCGTCGCTCCCGGCCCGGCGTCCTCCTTATGGACACCTGTCGCTCCCACCGACCGTAGGCAAGCTCGTAGCCACCCTCAGCACTGCCGAACAGCTCGTGGTCGCAGATCCCGAGCGTGTGTGGGCATGAACGGGAGGCGCGGCGGTGGCCGAGGACCATGATCCGGCCCAAGCAGTCGGACTACCGTCGACCCCGCCGACAGGCGGCTACAAGGAACGGCCGAGCAGGCCGATACCGTCGAGCTGGGCGACATCTGGCTACAAGTCGGGCACATCGGCCGATGCCGTCGGTGGGGGCGACGTTCGCCGGCGTCGCGACCGGCGACGGCACTCCGCGGACGTCAGGGACCATGCTCGGGACCTTCGTTCGGCACGCCATCGGGCGAGGCTTTGCTAGACTCCCCGCTACCCGGAGAGGTGTCCGAGTGGTTTAAGGTGCCGCTCTCGAAAAGCGGTGTGCGAAAGCACCGTGGGTTCGAATCCCACCCTCTCCGCCACCACGCTGGGCCTAGCTCGGAAGACCCAGGCGTCTTCCGCGGCGGTCAGGTCTCATCCTCGTCCCCCTGATCCTCTTCGACGTGCAGGTCCTCATCGACCGCGACCGCTGGCGCCTGCTCGGCGGGGCTCGGCTCGGCAGACGCAGCCTCGGCCATCGGCGCCTCCGGCGCAGGCAGCGCCCCAGGGCCCTCGATCCCATCGTCACGGGTGAAGTAAGCGGTAGTGGAGGGGAAGGCCATGCCCGTGCCCGCAGCCTCGACCGTGCGCATGACCATGGCCAGCAGCTCGGCCTGGACAGCCATGAACTCGTGGACGCTGGTCGTCTGGACGTAGGCGCGGGCCTCGATGTCGATCGACGAAGCGCCAAAGCCGGCCAGCAGCACGCGCGGCATGTTCTCGTCCTCTTCGACCTTGGGGTGCTCCCGCAACCCCTCGCGGATCTGGCTCACCAGCCATTCGATCTGTTCGAGCGTCGTCTCGTAGCGGACGCCGATGGTGTGCAGGAAGAGCGCGTTGTCACGCTTGGTCGAGTTGGCGATGCGGGCCTGGACGATGTCGCTGTTGGGCACCGTCAGCTGCGTGCCGTCGAGCTTGCGGATGCGCGTCGAGCGGGGGCCGATGTCCTCGACCGTGCCGTCGTCCTCGCCGAAGCGCACGTAGTCGCCGACGATGAAGGGCTTGTCCGCGAAGAGGGTCATGCCGCCGATGAGGTTCTCCAGCGTGGGCTGGGCGGCCAGGCCGACGACGAGGCCGAAGACGCTGGCGCCAGCCAGTAGACCCAGGGCCGGGATGCCGATCTGATTGGCCCCGACGAGGATGATGAGCCCGACACCCACGACGTTGATGACCCGCGCCACCAGCCGCAACAGGTGCGGGTCATACCGCTTGTCCGGGATGCGGGGCGTGGCGATAGCCCACTCCGTGACCATGTTGACCAGCTCGTAGTAGAGCCACGCGACCGCGAGCCAGAAGGCGATGGTCGTGCCGACCACCACGGCCTCCGCCAGCTCACCGCTCGGGTTCACCTGCGATTCCATGTACAACTGGTAGATGAGCAGCAGGCCGAACAGGACCAGCGGTGTCGAGGCCCCGAAGACGTGATGGCGGGCTGTGCCCTTTTCGCCCCGCCGTCCGATGAAGCGTTGCCAGATGAAGACGAGCAAGCCGATCAGCAGCCCGCCCAGCACCGCCGCGAGCGACTTCCACAGCGGGCTGCCGAAGACCCGTTCCTTGGCCAGGTCGGGCAGCGCGTCTATGAGCGCGGAGGGGACCAGGGGTCCGGTCGAGACGTCGCTGTTCCGGCGCCAGTCCCTGATGGCTCGGTCCTCGACGAGCACGGGCAGACCCTCGACCTCGTCCCGCCAGCCGGCGAGGTTGGCCACGGTCCTGGGCGTGAAGACCCAGTTGCCCGCGCGATCGCCCTCCTCGAGCGGTCGGAGCGTGATCTCCGTGCCTGGCAGCGTCCACTGCGTCAGCTCGTCGCTCGCGACCATGTCGGCGTCGGGCATCGACCCGGGCTCCGGCAAGGGGACCCGCAGCAGGATGTCCGCCAGGGATACGAAGCTCTCCTCCACGGCCTCGCTCTGCGACGCGGCCGGTACCTCGGAGAGGTCGAACAGCTCGCGCGTGCGCTCGACCTCATCGAAGTAGGCCTGCTGGGCGTCGAGCGAACGATCGGACCGATAGGCCAGGGCGGCCTCCTCGGTGACGCCGGCTTGCTCGACGAAGGACGTGATGGTCGCCTGGGGGCTGGAGGTGTCGAGCGGTTCGAGCGGGTTCTCGCGCTCGTCCTGGGCGGTGGCCACCTGGGCGGAAAGCGCGACGACCGCCAGTGCTGCGGTCAGGGCCAGCATCAGCTGTCTGGACACGATCATCTCCTTGGGTGCATGGTCGGCACGGCGCGGACCGCGGAACTCTCGGGAAGGGGGGCGCGGTCGTGACCTGGGGTCACGGTGGCTCCACGGCTGAAGCTTCGCGCCGGCGGCGGTATTCTAGACTTTGGTGGAGGTGAATGCCGGCAGCCCTCTCAGGCCGACCGGCGCCAGCAAGGAGAGGTCGCATAGAGGCCTAGTGCGCGGCACTGGAAATGCCGTATGGGGAAACCCATCGCGGGTTCGAATCCCGCCCTCTCCGCCACCCACCCCCCTTTTCCCGGTGTTTGGCGCTGTCCGCTACCATTCCTTGGCCGTGCTAGGCGGGGAACTAGCGGTGCCCTGTACCTGCAATCCGCTCCAGCAGGGCTGAATCCCCTCCCGAGGTCCGCCGTTCGCGGAAGCCGACGGGGCGAAAGGTGTTGAGGATCGGGTCCCGCGCAGCGGCGACGCGTGAATCACGTCAGGTCCGGAAGGAAGCAGCGTTAAGCGATGCTCACCGGGTGCCGCGGACCGGCCTGGTCCGAGCCGATCGCTCCGGTAGGGCCCGCGAGTGGTCGAGGTCGACGGAGGGTGCACGGCAAACCAGCTCCTTGGTGTGTCAGTCTGTCCGCGGGCCACACCTGAGTCCCGGCGGAGGGACCGGCGCACGGAGACCGATGACAGACAGCGCGACCACCATCAGCGAAACGGCCGACTCGGCCGGGCAGGCGCTCTACCGGCGCTTCCGCGCGCAGACGTTCTCCCAGATCGTGGGTCAGGACGCGGTGGTCCAGACGCTGCGCAACGCCGTCCGCCTCGATCGCCTGGGCCACGGCTTCCTCTTCGTCGGTCCGCGGGGTACGGGCAAGACCTCGATGGCCCGCATCATGGCCAAGGCCGTCAACTGCACCGACCTGCAGGACGGGGAGCCCTGTGATGCCTGTCCCAGCTGCGTCGCGATCCGCGAGGGTCGCGCCCTCGACGTGGTCGAGCTCGACGCGGCCTCCAACAACAAGGTCGACGATATGCGTGAGCTCGTGCCGCGCGTCTACACCGGCGCGGCTGACCTCTCGCGCAAGGTCTTCATCATCGATGAGGTCCAGCGCATCAAGGAGGGCTGGGACGTCCTGCTCAAGACCCTCGAGGAGCCACCTCCGGGCGTGCTCTTCATCTTCTGCACGACGGACCCATCCCAGATCCGGCCGGCCGTCGTCTCTCGCCTGCAGCGCTTCACTTTCCGGCCCCTGGCCGTGCCCGAGATCGAGGGCAAGCTGCAGCGCATCCTCCAGGCAGAGGGTCGCAACGTGGAGCCCGAGGCCGTGGCCCTTGTGGCCCGGCTGGCCGACGGCGGAATGCGTGACGCGGAGTCGATGCTCGACCAGGTCCTGGTCAGCGCGGATGACCCCATCACGGCAGCCTCCATCCAGGATCTGCTGGGCCTGGCCGACACGGAGCTGGTCGACCACTTCATCACCGCGCTGGTCGAGGGTGACGTGCTTGCCGGCGTCGCGGTCCTCGACGAGCTCGAGACCGAAGGCCGCGATCTGATCGCCTTCTCCGAGCAGCTCGTGACCCAGCTGCGAACCGACCTCGTGGACCGACTCTCGCAGCGTTCCGCGGCCGATCGAGCCGCGGCCCGTCCCCTCGCTCTGGCCGCGCGCCGCCTCACCGGCATCGACGCCAGTCGCTCCGGACTCGGCGGCTACCGCTGGCAGCTCGAGCTGTGTCTGCTCGCTGCTGCGGACGAGGGAGAGCGCCGATCCACACCCGCACCGGCCGCCGCGGCAGCGGCATCGAGCCCATCACCAGCGCCCACGTCGGCACCTCCGCCCGTCGCCCAGCCGTCGCCCGCGGCGCCACCTTCGCCCGCGGTGAAGTCCTCCACGACTCCGGCACCCCCACCCGCGGCGGACTTGCCACCGCCGCCAGCCCCGACCGAAGCCACGACCGAGTCCGAGCCCGCTCCAGCCGAGGCCACGACACCCGAGCCTGAGCCGCCCGCGGCAGCGGGGATCCAGACGGCGCCCGCGGGCGAGTCGGATGAGCTCACGACCATCCGCGCGTCGTGGCCGCGGATCGTCTCGGCCATCGGGGCCAACCCGGCCAACCGTCCGCTGGTCACGAACTGCCGGCCGGTCGAGCTGGCTGACGGGGCTTTGGTGCTGGGGTTCCCGGAGGACCAGGCATTCATGCGCGATATCGCGGACCGCAAGCGTCGCGTCCTCGAGGACGGCATCGCTGCCGTCATCGGCCGCCACGTGGCGGTACGCTGCGTGGTAGCGAACCTCGAGCTCGTGGAGCCGGTGCACTCGGGAGAGGGTGACCTCGTCTCGAAGGCCAAGGAGATCTTCGATGGCGAGCTTGCCGGGATCGAGGACATCGACTAGGACGAACAGTGAAGGAGAACGAGCGTGGGCATGGGCAACCTGGCCAAGATGGCCCAGCAGATGCAGGCGGACATGGCGCGAGCCCAGCAGGAGCTGGAGGAACTGCGCGTGGACGGCAGCGCCGGTGGTGGCGTGGTCAAGGCCGTCGTCACGGGCAAGGCCGACATCGTCTCGGTGACCATCGACCCGGAGGTCGTGGATCCCGACGACCTCGATGACCTGCAGGACCTCGTCGTGGCGGCCGTGACCGATGCACAAAACAACGCCAAGGCGGCAGCCGACGAGAAGATGAACAAGATCGCCGGCGGGATGGGCCTGCCGGGCGGCCTCGGCCTGCCGGGGATGTAGCCAGCAGGAGTCCCCTTGAGCCAGCTCATCGAGCCGGTCGCCCGGCTCATCGAATCCTTCTCGCGGCTGCCCGGTGTCGGCCCCAAGACAGCGCAGCGGTTGACGTACCACCTGCTGCGCGCACCCGACACCGAGGCTCGGGCCCTGGCGGCTGCGCTCGTGTCGGTGCGCGACGATGTCGTCTTCTGCGAGCGCTGCTTCGACATCAGCACCGGCCCGCTCTGTCCCATCTGTGCGGACCCCATGCGTGACGACACCCGTCTGTGCGTCGTGGAAGAGCCGCTCGACGTGCTCGCCCTCGAGCGCACGCGTGCCTTCAAGGGCCGCTACCACGTGCTCCATGGGGCCATCTCGCCGGTCGACGGCATCGGCCCTGAGCGGCTGCACATCCGTGAACTCCTGGACCGCGTGGCAGAGAGGGACGGGGCAGGGGAGCCCTACGAGGAGGTGGTCATCGCCACCAACCCCACGCTCGAGGGTGAGGCCACGGCCATGTACGTGGCCGAGCGTATCGAGCAGCAGGTCGGAGCCGTCTCGCGCATCGCCCGGGGCATCCCCGTCGGAGGAGATCTGGAGTATGCGGACGAGGTCACGCTCGTGCGCGCTCTCCAGGGCCGCCATCAGCTCGAGGGAACGTCCAGGCCATGATGTACCTCGTCAACGAGGCGCTCCTGCGCCTCATCAAGCCGGCCATCGCCCTGGTCCTGGGTCTGATCCTCTACTGGATCATCACCACCGTCCTCGGCGAGCCTGGGGGATGGGCACTAGGGCTGCTCTGCTGGATCAGCGCCGGCACCTTCATCCACCTCATCGAGACCGGCATCATCTGAGGCTCCGGAACGGCCACTCTCACGCTTGGAACGGCTCGATTCGGGCACCGTTTGACGAGTTCTCATCGACGCCCTATAGTTCTGTCTCCGCGCGGCGAGTACCCCTCGCCACAAGCGCGCCCCGGGTCCAGCCGGGTCCGGGTCGGTAAGCCCTGTGTTTGACAGCCCTAGGCGGGCGTGCCATCATGGGCGGCCGTGCCGGGTGACAGCCAAGGCTGAACCGGCAAGCACCTTAACAAGTGAAGAGTGACAGACAAGTCTGTTTGTGTGAGTGGGACAAACCCCGAACCAAAAGAGACGTCCGCAAGGAGGTCTCTTCTTATCGGAGAGTTTGATCCTGGCTCAGGATAAACGCTGGCGGCGTGCATTAGACATGCAAGTCGAACGAACGACCTCGGGCTTGCCCGGGGAAGTGAGTGGCGAACGGCTGAGTAACGCGTAGGTGACCTGCCCAGAAGTGGGG
Organism: uncultured Chloroflexia bacterium; assembly: GCA_963752475.1. Taxonomy (GTDB): domain Bacteria; phylum Chloroflexota; class Limnocylindria; order Limnocylindrales; family CSP1-4; genus JAFMJV01. The sequence continues at coordinate 120,098 of CAVVYR010000007.1, forward strand.
AATAACTGCCCGAAAGGGTGGCTAATACCGCATACGGTCATGAGTTCATTCTCATGTCCAAAGCCTTCGGGCGCTACTGGAGGGGCCTGCGTTCGATTAGCTCGTTGGTGAGGTAACGGCTCACCAAGGCGACGATCGATAGGTGGTCTGAGAGGATGATCACCCAGACTGGGACTGAGACACGGCCCAGACTCCTACGGGAGGCAGCAGTCGGGAATTTTGCTCAATGGGGGAAACCCTGAAGCAGCAACGCCGCGTGAGGGATGACGGCCTTCGGGTTGTAAACCTCTTTTGTCAGGGACGATAATGACGGTACCTGAAGAATAAGCCACGGCTAACTACGTGCCAGCAGCCGCGGTAATACGTAGGTGGCAAGCGTTGTCCGGATTTACTGGGCGTAAAGAGCGCGCAGGCGGCCAGGTCAGTCGAATGTGAAAGCCCCCGGCTCAACTGGGGAAGGTCGTTCGATACTGCTTGGCTCGAAGGTAGGAGAGGGAAGTGGAATTTCAGGTGTAGTGGTGAAATGCGTAGATATCTGAAGGAACACCAGTGGCGAAGGCGACTTTCTGGCCTATTCTTGACGCTGAGGCGCGAAAGCTAGGGGAGCGAACGGGATTAGATACCCCGGTAGTCCTAGCCGTAAACGATGAACACTAGATGTTGGTGGTATCAACCCCGCCAGTGTCGCAGCTAACGCATTAAGTGTTCCGCCTGGGGAGTACGGCCGCAAGGCTAAAACTCAAAGGAATTGACGGGGGCCCGCACAAGCAGCGGAGCGTGGGGTTTAATTCGACGCAACGCGAAGAACCTTACCAAGGCTTGACATGACCAGGAATCCGGCGGAAACGTCGGCGCCTCGCAAGAGGCCTGGCCACAGGTGTTGCATGGCTGTCGTCAGCTCGTGTCGTGAGATGTTGGGTTAAGTCCCGCAACGAGCGCAACCCCTACTATGTGTTGTATCACTCACATGGGACTGCCGAGAGAAACTCGGAGGAAGGTGGGGATGACGTCAAGTCAGCATGGCCCTTACGTCTTGGGCTACACCCACGCTACAATGGCCGGTACAACGGGCTGCGAAACCGCGAGGTGGAGCTAATCCCTTAAAGCCGGTCTCAGTTCGGATCGCAGGCTGCAACTCGCCTGCGTGAAGCCGGAGTTGCTAGTAACCGTGGGTCAGCATACCGCGGTGAATATGTTCCCGGGCCTTGTACACACCGCCCGTCACGTCATGGAAGCCGACAACACCCGAAGCCAGTGAGCCAACCGCAAGGGGGCAGCTGTCGAAGGTGGGGTTGGTGACTGGGACGAAGTCGTAACAAGGTAGCCGTACCGGAAGGTGCGGCTGGATCACCTCCTTTCTAGGGAGAGGGAGCCGAGGCCATCGGTGAGGCCAGAGCGCTATACACCCTCCCAGGTTGATCGTCTCGATCGCCACCATCGTTCCGCAGGGTGGACGATGGGATGCGGACTCGTCCGCGTCAGGTCGAAGACGACCTTGCACCAAGCACCGATACTGCTCATTCAGCAGACTTTCTGTCACTCTTCAAGTGTTAAGGTGCCGTTCCTCCGGCGGGGCTAGCCCGGCCGGCAGGGATGACCTGGGCGTTTAGCTCAGTTGGTTAGAGCACTGCCCTGATAAGGCAGAGGTCTCTGGTTCGAGTCCAGAAACGCCCACCATCTACGTTCGGTGATAGATCGGGCCTTGGAGGGGGCGTAGCTCAGTTGGAAGAGCATCTCCTTTGCAAGGAGAGGGTCAGGAGTTCGAGTCTCCTCGTCTCCACCAACTCCCTGAACCGCCGAACATGAACGAGGTACGCAGTCTGCTGACCGCACACCTGACAGAAGAACCGAATATCGGGTAGACCCCGGATGCTCTCGAAGAGCAAACCACGGCTGGACATGACGACGGCTCGAGGTCTTCGAGCCGTCTTGTGGTGTCGCAGCCCCGGTGGACCCCTGATCCGTGGGCTCCAGGTCAAGCCTGGAGGTCACCGACCAGCGGATCGCTGGAAACGCGAGTCTCGACTCGCAGCACCTTACAAAGTGAAGATGTGATTGATATCGGAAGATATCGAAGTAAGTCTTTTTTGAACTTCGATTTCTGCCGAGTTAAAACGACAAGGTGAATTTTCCCGGATCTCGTTCGGCAACTACCTTCGGGTGAGCTGCTGAGATGAGGTCAAGCTACACAGTGCACGGGGTGGATGCCTTGGCGCCAAGAGCCGATGAAGGACGTGGCAGGCGACGAAACGCCCTGGGGAGCTGCGAGCAAGCTTTGATCCAGGGGTGTCCGAATGGGGAAACCCGGCTGGGGTAATGCCCAGTCACACTGGTCTGAATACATAGGACCGGTTGAGGTAAGTCCGCGAACTGAAACATCTCAGTAGCGGGAGGAACAGAGATCATTCCCTGAGTAGTGGCGAGCGAAAAGGGAACAGCCCAAACCAGCTCAGCGAGATAGGCGGCAGCCGTTTCTGAGCAGGGGTTGTAGGAGTCGACGTTGGGGTCCTGCCGGATCCCACTGGAGTTACCAAGTCGATCGTGAGTCGAACCCGTCAGGAAAGGCGGGCCATAGAGGGTGATAGCCCCGTAGACGAAGCGGTTGGCCTCCAGGTCGGCCACCTGAGTACCACGTGGAAGGTCTCTCATGTGGGAAACCGGGCGGACCACCGTCCAAGGCTAAACACTCTTGGCGACCGATAGTGAACCAGTACCGTGAGGGAAAGGTGAAAAGAACCCCGGAAGGGGAGTGAAATAGTACCTGAAACCACGTGCACACAAACAGTCAGAGCGTGTTGCCGGCTTGCCGGTAGCGTGATGGCGTGCCTTTTGAAGAATGAGCCGACGAGTTACTTGTATGTGGCGAGGTTAAGTCCCAGAAGGACGGAGCCGAAGCGAAAGCGAGTCTGAATAGGGCGTCAAGTCGCATGCAGTAGACCCGAAACCGGGTGACCTACCCATGGCCAGGTTGAAGCGGGAGTAATGTCCCGTGGAGGACCGAACCCACTAGCGTTGAAAAGCTAGGGGATGAGCTGTGGATAGAGGTGAAATGCCAATCGAACCCGGAGATAGCTGGTTCTCCCCGAAATATCTTTAGGGATAGCCTCGGGCGTTCAATCACGAGGGTAGAGCACTGAATGGACTAGGGGGCTTCCCGCTTACCAACCCCAATCAAACTCCGAATCTCGTGATTTCAAGCCCGGGAGTCAGACTACGAGGGCTAAGCTTCGTGGTCAAAAGGAAAACAGTCCGGACCGTCAGCTAAGGTCCCCAAATGCAGACTAAGTGGGAAAGGATGTGGAGTCGCTGAGACAACCAGGATGTTGGCTTAGAAGCAGCCATCATTGAAAGAGTGCGTAACAGCTCACTGGTCAAGTGATTCCGCGCCGAAGATCCAACGGGGCTAAGTCTGCTACCGAAGCTACGGGTTCACGGTTTACCGTGAGCGGTAGGGGAGCGTCGTGCATGCAGCGAAGGTCGATCGTAAGAACGGCTGGAGCGTGCACGAGTGCGAATGTCGGCATGAGTAGCGCAATGTGGGTGAGAAACCCACACGCCGGAAGCCTAAGGTTTCCTGAGGAAGGCTTGTCCACTCAGGGTTAGTCGGGCCTAAGCCGAGGACGTTATGTCGTAGGCGATGGACATCCGGTTGATATTCCGGAACCACCAGAGATCGTTTGCACCGCAAGGTGTCGCCTGGGGAATGCGACCCAGTGGTTGGTTTGGCCGCTATAGGCCTCTCCGAAGCTGGCTAGTTGAACCCAGGTGGGAGCAAGGGCATGACCCAGCATGGTAGTTCGAGCGTGTTATGGCTATACGCGTCTAAGCCGGTAGGCGGGGAAGACAGGTAAATCCGTCATCCCATTCAACGCCGAGAAGCGAATGAAAGTGGCATCTGCTGCGATTCGAGTGAGCCAAGCTGGCAAGAAAAGTGTCTAGCGAGATCAAAGGTGACCGTACCGCAAACCGACACAGGTAGGCGAGTAGAGAATACTAAGGCGATCGGGAGAACCCTCGTTAAGGAACTCGGCAAATTGGTCCCGTAACTTCGGGAGAAGGGACGCCTCGCCGGCAGCTTGCTGTCAGGACGAGGCCGCAGTGAAACGGCCCAGGCGACTGTTTAGCAAAAACACAGGTCCGTGCGAAAGCGAGAGCTGACATATACGGGCTGACGCCTGCCCAGTGCCGGAAGGTTAAGAGAAAGGGTTCACGCTCTGCATCGAAGCCCCGGTAAACGGCGGCAGTAACTATAACTGTCCTAAGGTAGCGAAATTCCTTGTCGGGTAAGTTCCGACCCGCACGAATGGCGTAACGATCTGGGCGCTGTCTCAACGAGGGACTCGGCGAAATTGAAGTACCTGTGAAGATGCAGGTTACCCGCGATAGGGCAAAAAGACCCCGTGGAGCTTTACTACACCCTGTCATTGGATTGGGATTCAGCACGTGTAGGATAGGTGGGAGGCTGAGAAACTGGCGCGCCAGCGTCGGTGGAGCCGTCGTTGAAATACCACCCTTGTTGTGTTTCGGTTCTAACCACGACCCGTAATCCGGGCGTAGGACAGTGGCAGGCGGGTAGTTTGACTGGGGCGGTCGCCTCCTAAAGAGTAACGGAGGCGCCCAAAGGTTCCCTCAGGCTGAATGGAAACCAGCCGAAGAGTGCAAAGGCATAAGGGAGCTTGACTGCGAGACCCACAAGTCGAGCAGAGACGAAAGTCGGGCTTAGTGATCTGGTAACTCCGAGTGGAAGGGTTATCACTCAACGGATAAAAGCTACCCCGGGGATAACAGGCTTATAGGGCCCAAGAGTTCACATCGACGGCCCTGTTTGGCACCTCGATGTCGGCTCGTCGCATCCTGGGGCGGTAGTACGTCCCAAGGGTTTGGCTGTTCGCCAATTAAAGCGGTACGTGAGCTGGGTTCAGAACGTCGTGAGACAGTTCGGTCTCTATCCATCGTGGGCGTAGGAAACTTGAGAGAAGCTGCTCCTAGTACGAGAGGACCGGAGTGGACGAACCGCTGGTGTGCCAGTCGTCCTGCCAAGGGCGCCGCTGGGTAGCTATGTTCGGTTTGGATAAGCGCTGAAAGCATCTAAGTGCGAAGCCGGTCTCGAGATGAGGTTTCCCACCGGGTTAACCGGGTAAGACCGCAGGGAGAACACCTGCTTGATAGGCGGCATGTGGAAGCTCGGTAACGAGTGAAGCTGAGTCGTACTAATGGTCGAGGGCTTGACCTTTTCAGCAGCCCAACCAAGGGCAGCTGCCAACTAGGTCCGGAAGATTTCACCGTGTCAACGCGACGGAAGGTCGCGTCACGGCAGGGATCGAGTTCAACAGACTTACTGCGAGCGTCTGGCATTGCCGTGGCGTTCGGTCACATCTTCACGAGAAACATACGCACAAGATCCTGGTGACTCCAGCGGAGAGGCCACACCCGTTCCCATCTCGAACACGGAAGTTAAGCTCTCCAGCGCCGAAGATACTCAGGGGGCAGCCCCTCGGGAAAATAGGTCGTCGCCGGGGTCTTTTGCGTTGTCCCGCTGGCTACCCTGAGCCGCCGTCCCGGCGGCTCTTCGTGTGTCCGGGGCTCTATGTGCGACGAGGCCGTATCATCGGGCCGTGCAACCAGAAGAGCAGCGGGCGCTGCCGGAGAGCCGTGACGGAGAGCCTCGCGACCCCCAGGGGGATGGTCGCGACGTGCCGCCCGAGTCTGCGACGCCCGTGGAGCCGGCCGGTCAGGGAACTGGTAGGTCGTCTGATGTGACGCCGCCGCGAATGCCTCGGCCGCCGCAGATGCCGTCGGGTGCGACGTCGCCCCCGTCAGGGTGGGGTGCGCCCCCTTCGCCAGCGCACGGTCCTCCGTCCGCGACCCCTCCGCCACCATCCGGCGGGATGCCAGCTGGGCAGCCGCCCATCGCCGCAGGCCCCGCCCCACGCTCATCAGTTCCGATCGAGCCGGAGCGGGCCGGTGAGTTGGTGCCGGAGCAGACACCGGGCGGGCCGCAGGCTCCCGAGGTGCTCGACGAGGCGCCGGTCGTACCCGCCTCGGTCGGCGAGTCCGACGCCCGCGAGGCGACACCTGCGGCCGAGGATGCCGCCAGCCTGCCGCCCGCTCCCGAGATGGGCGTTGCGCCCGTCGTTCAGGGTGATTGGCTCGCGAGCGTCTGTCCCTATCTCGCGTCCGACGATGGCACCTACCGCTCGGCCGCACCCGAGGAGGGGCACCGCTGCACGGCCCAGGATCCCGCGGCCACGTTGCCGCTAGCCTTCCAGGAGCGGTTCTGTCTGACCGATCGCCACCCGCGATGCGAGATGTACAAGTTCGCCCAGGAGACCGATGCCTCTGGCGCGATCCCCGCGTCCCAGGTGCCGCCGACCGAGCCACCCACGCCCAGGACCCGTCGAGCCTCTGGCCATGGACCTGGCCGACCAGCGATCATGGCCGGTGCCGGCATCGGCGCCCTGGTCCTCGTCGTCGTGCTCGTCCTGTTGGTGAGCAGCTGCGGCGGTGACGGTGGCTCGACGGCGGACCCCGAAGCCAGCGTCGATCCCCAGGCGACCGAGGCGCCAGCGGAGGGCACACCCCGGCCGGAGCCCACCCCGGAGCCCACCCCGGAGCCCGAGCCCACGCCCGAGCCCGATGCGGACGCCACGCCGGACGAAGGCGCTGCGGGTGGGACGGATGCCGCTACTGCTGACGAGATCCGGATCCAGTATGAGATCCAGCCCGATGAAGCCTTGCGCAAGATCGCCGAGACGTTCGGCCTCAGCCGCAACCGGATCAGGCGTGAGAACCCGGGCCTTGAGGACATCACCCCGGCCGACATGCCCGGAACAGTCATCGAGTTGCCGATCACCGGAGACATGACCCTCGAGGAGGCCCAGGCGCTGCCGGGCTTCATCGGGATCGCGCCGTAGACTGGACGACGCCGGACTCACGCCTTCGCCGCTCAGGCCTGGCAGGAGCGACACCAACTGGTGGTAAATCCGCCTGGTGAGACCTCGCTGATGGTGGCCCCACAGCGCAGGCAAGGCTGACCTCCACGCAGATGCACGCGCAGGAAGTCGCGGGCCTGCTTCTCGAACGTCGGCGGCACCCGCACCCGTAGCTCGCCCACGGCCCACTCGCAGACCTCGCGCGCGGCGCGCCACAGCGCTTCCGACTCCTCCGGCGCCAACGACGAACGCCTGCGGAAGGGCGCCACGCGCGCAGCCCACAGGATCTCGTCGCTATAGGCGTTGCCGATGCCGGCCATGAACTCCTGGTTCTTCAGCAGGTTCTGGAGCTCGCCGTTGTGCCGCTTGATACGCGCCGCCCAGGTCTCGAAATCGAACGCGTCGTCGTCCGCGTCCGGCCCCAGCGTGTCCCAGCCGACGACCTCGCGCTCCACCCCCTCGGGCAGCAGGTAGACCTTGCCCATCTTCCTGGGGTCGCGGTAGCGCAACTCGACGGCCGCGTCGTCGGCGGGGATCCATTCAGCGCTCTTGGTCCAGGCGGCCGGTCGCACTCCGGCAGGCATGCCGCTGCGCGCGCCCAGCGTCAACACCAGTGCGGTCGAGCTGAAGGCCTTGGCGCCCGGCCTGGCCAGCCCAAGGCGGCCGGTGAGCATGGCGTTGATGACGATGCGGTCGGCCCCGAAGTCGAGCGTGAGAAACTTGCCCCGTTGCTCCACGCTGCGGGCCTCGCGACCTTGGAAGCCGTGCAGCTCCGCCCCGGTCCCGCGCAGCACCAGTGGCTGTTTCACGGAGGTGGCCTCGAGCGTGCGCCCCGCGAGGGCGGCGGTGAAGGCATCGGCCAGGATGCGCAGGTCGGGAAGTTCGGGCATGGACCCCATTGTTGCCTGTGGGCGCGCGTGATAGCATGCGCGGGCCCTACCTATCGCGAATACGCAGCCCACGCAGGCCCGGTTACGGAGGAGTCATCCAGCCCGATCTGGACACGGAAGACAAACCGCCGCTCTGAATGACCCGGGAATGTGCCCGGGTCTTGTGTTTGCTCGACGGGCGGGAGCTTATCGACCAAGGAGACCAAAGACTTGACCGTAGAAGAGCCGAAGACCACCGATACCGAGAACGCCGCACCCGCGGAAGAGACAGCGACCGACGCCGCCGAGGCTGCAGCCACGGACGCCGCACCTGTCGAGGCCGCAGAGGAGGCCGCGTCCGAGTCTGGTGAGCCGGCCGCTGCCGTAGAGGCAGAGACCCCCGCGCCCGAGACCCCCGCCGAGCCTGAGGCTCCCGCTGAGGAGGCCGCTGCCGAGCCGGCTGCCGAAGCCACCGCTGACGCCCCCGCCGACGAGGCCGCTGCCGAAGCCACCGCCGACGCACCTGCTGAAGAGGCTGCTGCTGAGCCGGCTGCCGAAGCCACCGCTGACGCCCCCGCTGACGAGGCTGCTGCTGAGCCGGCTGCCGAAGCCACCGCTGACGCACCTGCTGACGAGGCTGCTGCCGAGCCGGCTGCCGAAGCCACCGCTGAAGCACCTGCTGAAGAGGCCCCTGCCGAAGCCACCGCCGACGCCCCCGCTGAAGAGGCCGCTGCCGAGCCGGCTGCCGAAGCCACCGCCGAGGAGGCCCCGGCCGAGGCTGCTGCCGACGCTCCCGAGGCCCCCGCGGAGGAGCCGCCGGCGCCGCCGGTTGACCTCGGTCCCGAGCCCACGACCATGGAGGAGCTCCTCGCGGAGCAGCCCGGTGACATCCCCAGCCTCAAGCACGGCGATGTCGTCGAGGGCAAGATCGTGCGCATCGACAAGGACGAGATGCTCGTCGATGTCGGCGCCAAGTCCGAGGGTGTGGTCAGCAATCGCGAGCTCTACGGTCGCAACGCCGAGTCCCAGCCTGAGCTGAACGTCGGCGACACGATCCTCGTGTACGTGCTCCAGCCGGAGTCCACCGACGGGCACGCCGTCCTCTCCGTCCGCCGCGCCGGGCTCGAGCGCAAGTGGCGTTCGATGCAGGAGCAGTTCGACGAGGGCGTCATCATCGAGGCCCCGGTCATCGACCACAACAAGGGCGGCCTCATCGTCGACTGCGGCATCCGCGGCTTCGTGCCGATCAGCCAGATCGTCGACTTCCCGCGCCGTCCGCAGAACGACCAGCCGCGTGACGCGGCCCAGGAGATCGCCGAGAAGCTGCAGCCCTACGTTGGCCGCAAGCTGCGCCTGAAGATCCTCGAAGTCAACCGCAAGGCCAACCGCCTCATCCTTTCGGAGAAGGTGGCGCTGTACGAGGAGCGCCGCGAGAAGCGCGACGAGCTCTTCAGCAGCCTCGAGACCGGTCAGAAGGTCAAGGGCACCGTCCGTTCCATCGCCCCGTTCGGCATCTTCGTCGACCTCGGCGGCATCGACGGTCTCGTGCACAAGAGCGAGCTGTCCTGGAACAAGGTCAACAACCCCGAGGGTTCCCACGAGGTGGGCGACGAGGTCGAGGCCGAAGTCATCGACATCAACCACGAGCGTGGGCGCATCAGCCTTTCCATCCGCCGCCTGCTGCCCGATCCGTGGCAGTCGACGGTCGCGGACCTCAAGGTCGGCGACGTGGTCGAGGGCACCGTCACCAAGATCGTCAACTTCGGCGCCTTCGTGCGGGTCAAGGACGGCCTGGAGGGCCTCATCCACATCAGTGAGCTTTCGCACCAGCGCGTGGCCCATCCGGGCGACGTCGTCCACGAGGGCCAGACGCTGAAGCTGAAGATCATCTCCCTCGACTCCGAGCGCCATCGCCTGGGCCTTTCGCTCAAGCAGGCCGAGGAGGCTCCGTCACGTCCGCCGCGCGAGCGCCGGTCCCGTGGCGATCGCGGGGGTTTCGACCGCTCGCAGGCCATCCAGGAGCCCGAGGGCGGCATCGACAACACCCTTGCCGCTGCCTTCGCCCAGGTCCGTCAGCAGATCGCCGAGCAGGATGCCGCCGAGACCGAGTCCCCGCCGGCCGACGCCACCGCCGAGGCTGAGGCACCGGCCGCCGAGGTCGAGGCTCCTGCCGATGAGGCATCGGCTGAGGCCCCTGAGGCACCGGCCGCCGATGAGGCTCCTGCTGCCGAGGCTGAGGCCCCTGAGGCACCGGCCGAGGCTGAGGCGCCCGCAGAGACCCCTGAGGCAACGGCCGCCGAAGAGGCTCCTGCCGAGGCTGAGGCCCCTGAGGCACCGGCCGAGGCTGAGGCGCCCGCAGAGACCCCTGAGGCACCGGCCGCCGAAGAGGCTCCCGCCGAGGCCTGAGGCCCCTGAGGCACCGGCCGAGGCTGAGGCGCCCGCAGAGACCCCTGAGGCACCGGCCGCCGAAGAGGCTCCTGCTGCCGAGGCTGAGGCCCCTGAGGCACCGGCCGAGGCTGAGGCACCGGCCGAGGCTGAGGCGCCCGCTGAGGAAGCCCCCGCTGAGGAAGCCCCCGCCCCCGAAGCCGCCGAGGAGGAGCAGAAGCCAGAGGCCTAGCCCTAGCCCTGCTCACCGGGCCCGGGCCACGGACCGTGGCCCGGGGCATCACCGATATCGCACGAACGCCACGCGTCGCGTTGCTCCACGAGAGCTGCGGCAGCGTGGCGTCGTCATGTGTGACGACAGCGTGACGGTCCGGTTCGCCCCGGGGGGCTCCAGCGGCCGGTCACACGAGGTGCGGTGGTAGCATGACCCGACGGCCGCAAGGGGCCGCCTGTACCGGAGTCGTCGCTACCCCCATGGATCGGTTCGACAAGTTCACCGACCGCGCTCGCAAGGTCCTGACGCTTGCCCAGGACGAGGCGCAGCGCTTCAACCACAATTACATCGGCACCGAGCACCTGCTCCTCGGCCTCGTGCGCGAAGGTGAGGGCGTCGCTGCCCGTGTGCTCGAGAACATGAACGTCGAGTTGCCCAAGGTGCGCACGGCCGTCGAATTCATCATCGGCCGGGGCGATCGCCCGGTCGTGGGCGAGGTCGGCCTCACGCCCCGCGCCAAGCGCGTCATCGAGCTGGCCATCGACGAGGCTCGCCGCCTCGGCCACAACTACATCGGCACCGAGCACCTGCTGCTGGGCCTCGTGCGCGAGGGTGAGGGCATCGCCGCGGGCGTGCTCGAGTCCCTCGGCGTCAACCTCGACAAGGTTCGCCACGAGGTCATCCGTGTGCTCAGCCAGTCGAGCGCCTCGGGCCCCACCTCCAGCAGCTCTGGCGAGGGCAAGCGCGGCACCGGCTCCAAGACACCTACCGTCGACCAGCTCGGCATCAACCTGACCGAGGCCGCTCGCACCGGCAAGCTGGATCCGGTCGTGGGCCGCGAGAAGGAGATCGAGCGCGTCGTCCAGATCCTTTCGCGTCGGCGCAAGAACAACCCCGCCCTCATCGGCGAGCCCGGCGTGGGCAAGACCGCCATCGCGGAGGGCCTGGCCCATCGCATCGTGACCGGCGATATCCCAGAGTCACTCTCGGACAAGCGCGTGCTCACGCTCGACATCGGTTCGCTCGTGGCCGGGACCAAGTACCGCGGCGAGTTCGAGGAGCGGCTCAAGAAGATCATCGAGGAGCTGCGCAGCACCAACGACGCCATCCTCTTCATCGATGAGCTGCACACGCTCGTCGGTGCCGGTGCCGCTGAGGGCGCCATCGACGCGGCCAACATCCTCAAGCCGCCGCTCTCGCGTGGCGAGCTGCAGTGTATCGGCGCGACCACGCTCGACGAGTTCCGCAAGTACATCGAGAAGGATGCCGCACTCGAGCGCCGCTTCCAGCCGGTGATGGTCGAGGAACCCACGGTCGAGCAGACGGTCGACATCCTCTTCGGCATCCGCGAGGGCTTCGAGCAGCATCATCGCGTGAAGATCACCGACGATGCCTGCCGAGCTGCGTCTGACCTGTCCATCCGCTACATCACCGATCGCCACCTCCCCGATAAGGCCATCGACCTCATCGACGAGGCCGCCAGCCGCGTACGGCTGCGCCATAGCTCCGCCCCGCCGGAGCTGAAGGAGAGCCAGAAGGAGCTCGAGGAGATCGCCAAGGAGAAGGAGGCGGCGGTCAACGACCAGGACTACGAGCGCGCACAGGATCTGCGCGACCGGGAGTCCGCGGCCAAGGCCAAGGCGGACCAGATCCGCTCCGATTGGCAGGAGGCTCTCGCGGCGGAGACGCCGGAGGTGACCGACGAGGACATCGCCCAGGTCGTGGCGCTGTGGACGGGCATCCCCGTCACTCGCATCGCGCAAGAGGAGTCCGAGCGGCTGCTGGAGATGGAGAAGGCGCTGCACAAGCGCGTCATCGGCCAGGACGAGGCCATCGACCAGATCTCGAGGGCCGTCCGCCGCGCGCGCGCCGGCCTGAAGGACCCCAAACGCCCCATCGGCTCGTTCATCTTCCTGGGCCCCACCGGCGTGGGCAAGACGGAGCTGGCCAAGACCCTCGCCGAGTTCATGTTCGGCAGCGAGGACTCGCTCATCAAGATCGACATGAGCGAGTTCATGGAGCGCCACAACGTGAGCCGTCTCGTGGGTGCGCCTCCCGGCTACGTCGGCTTCGAGGAAGGCGGCCAGCTGACCGAGGCTGTGCGTCGCAAGTCCTACTCGGTGGTGCTGCTCGACGAGATCGAGAAGGCCCACCCGGAGGTCTTCAACATGCTGCTGCAGATCCTCGAGGACGGACACCTGTCCGACTCCAAGGGTCGGCGCGTGGACTTCCGCAACACCATCATCATCATGACCAGCAACGTCGGCGCCAAGGACCTGCTCAAGGACACCTCGCTCGGCTTCCGGCCGGTCACGGCCGATGAGGACCAGGAGCGTGAGGCGCAGTACGAGCGGATGCGCACCAAGGTGCTCGAGCAGCTCAAGTCGAGCTTCCGCCCCGAGTTCCTCAACCGCATCGACTCCCAGGTCGTCTTCCGCAGCCTGACCGTGGAGGAGATCCGCGAGATCGTTGACCTGTTGCTGGCGCGTGTGCGTGAGCAGCTCCAGGCACAGCAGATCGACATGGAGGTCACCGAGGACGCCAAGGATCACGTCATCAAGCTCGGCTACGACGTCGACTACGGCGCTCGCCCGCTACGTCGCGTGATCCAGTCCATGATCGAGGACCCCCTCGCCGAGGCCCTGCTCGTGGGCAGCTTCAAGGCCGGCGACACGGTCAAGGTCGATCGCGACGAGGAATCCGGGCTGTCGATCGAGACCGTCACGGAGAAGACCCCAGTCGAGGCCGCGTAGGCCGTGGCGCGCTCCAAGGCCGCCAGCGAGTACGTCTGCCAGTCCTGTGCCGCGACCTTTCCCAAGTGGGAGGGGCAGTGCCGTTCCTGTGCCGCCTGGAACTCTCTCGTCGAGACGCTGATCAGCCCTGCCGAGCGCCGGTCGGGCGTGCGTGCGCGGGCCGCATTGCCGGCCGCTGCTGAACCGCGGCCCCTGGGCTCGCTGCGGGCCGAACGCATCGAGCGTCGACGGACCGGTATCGACGAGGTCGATCGCCTGCTCGGTGGTGGCTTCGTGCCCGGCGCGGTCATGTTGCTCGGCGGTGAGCCGGGCATCGGCAAGTCCACACTCGTGCTCCAGCTCGCCGGTGCGCTCGCTGCCACGGCCGCCGCTGCGGACGCTGATGCCCGCGTGCTCTACGCCAGCGCCGAGGAATCCGCCACTCAGCTCCACCTGCGCGCGGAGCGTCTGGGCCTCGTGGGCGGGCCGGCGGATGGCGCCCTCAGCGTCATCGCCGGCACCGACGTCGCGGCCGTCATCAGCGCGGCCTCGGCCGAACCGCCGGCGCTGCTCGTCGTCGACTCGATCCAGACCGTGGAGGTCGACGGGCTCGACGGTCCACCCGGTTCGGTGGGCCAGGTGCGCGAGGCTGCACAGCAACTGGGTGCCTTCGCTCGCGAGGCCGGCGTATCGGTGCTGCTCGTGGGCCACGTGACCAAGGACGGTACGCTGGCCGGCCCGCGTACGCTCGAGCACCTCGTCGACGCCGTGCTCATGCTCGAGGGCGATCGCTACGGCTCGCTGCGTCTACTGCGCGCGCTCAAGAACCGCCACGGCTCGACCGAGGAGGTCGGGGTCATGGAGATGACCGCCAGCGGCCTGCGCGAGGTCCAGGACACCGCCGCGGCCTTCCTCGGCAGCGGCAGCCGGGAGGGTCCCGGCGTGGCCGTTGCCGCCATCCTCGAGGGCAGCCGCCCGCTGCTGGTGGAGGTGCAGGCGTTGGTCGCGCCCGCCGGCGGCATGGGTCCACCCCGGCGCACCGTGGCCGGGCTGGACACCAACCGCCTGGCCCTGCTCATCGCGGTGCTGGCGCGTCGAGGCGGCGTCGATGTCAGTGGCCGCGACGTCTATGCCAGCCTGGCCGGTGGCCTGACCGAGACCGAGCCGGCGCTCGACCTGCCGCTGGCGCTTGCCATCGCCTCCTCGCAACGCGACCGAGCCCTGCCCGCTGACACCCTGGTCTGTGGCGAGGTCTCGCTGCTGGGGGAGGTTCGTCCCGTGAAGGGGCTCGACCGTCGCCTGCGCGAAGCTGCTCGCCTCGGGTTCCGTCGCGCCATCGTGCCCGCCGGTCGCTCAGGCTCCTCAGGCGCACCGCTGCCGAAGGATCTGGAGCTGCTGCGCGTGGCCACGCTCCGGGACGCGCTCGAGATGGCGATGGGTGAGCCGACTGGTACCTCTGGGTAGTGGGCCACCCTGACGCCCCTTCTGGTAGCGTTCTGTGGCCATGCTGAGGTTCATCCGCCTGCTCGGGGGTGCCCTGGGGGTCATCCTTGGGATCACCCTTGCCGGGTTATCCGACACGCTCTCGGATCCATCGACCGAGGGCCGTGTGCTGCTGCTTGCCTGGGCGCTCGCCTGGGGCGTCGTCGGGTTCTCGATCATGCCCTACATCACGGTCACGCCCGCTCGCTGGCTCATGCGCGCCGTCACGGACATGTCGACCGACGAGTTCGTGGCCGCGGTGGTGGGCCTCATCCTCGGCCTGCTCATGGGCTTCCTGCTCGGTCTACCGCTCACCAGCCTCGAGATGCCCATGGGCATCCTGCTGCCGGTCGGCATCTCGATCGTGATGGCGCTGGGCATGATGGGTCTGACCGTGGCCAAGCGCCACGACCTGCTCGACGCGCTCAACGAGCTGGGCTTGCGCCGCGGCCGCGGCAGCGAGGGTGACGAGGATGCCGACGAGCACTTCGAGCAGGTCACCTACGTCGACACCAGCGCCATCATCGACGGCCGCGTGGTGGACGTGGTGGCATCCGGCTTCCTCGGTGGCCTGATGGTGGTGCCCCGCTTCGTGCTGGGTGAGCTGCAGCACATCGCTGACGACTCTCACCCCGGCCGCCGTAACCGTGGCCGCCGCGGAATGGACGTACTCTCGGTGCTGCAGAAGGATCACCGCATCGAGGTCGAGATGAGCGCGGAGGACGACCCCGGTGCCACCACCGTCGACACCAAGCTCGTGGCCCTGGCGCAGAAGCGCAAGGCGGCCATCCTGACGACCGACTACAACCTCAACCGCGTGGCCCAGCTGCAGGGCGTGCGTGTGATGAACCTCAACCAGCTGGCCAACGCGCTCAAGCCGGCCTTCCTGCCCGGCGAGGAGCTGCGCGTGAAGGTCATCCAGGAGGGTAAGGAGCCCGGCCAGGGCGTGGCCTTCCTGGATGACGGCACGATGGTCGTGGTCGAGGGTGGCAGCGATCACATCGAGCTCGAGCTGGACGTGACGGTCACGCGCATCCTGCAGACGGTCGCAGGCCGGATGATCTTCGCGGAGATGGCACCGACTGAGACCTGACCGGCGCCGACTGACGAGAACGCTCCGGGCACGGCACACTACCGCGGTGACACGACACGATGTGGCTGACGCGGTCATCGTGGCCGCGGGCAGCAGCCGCCGCATGGGCGGCGGAGACAAGCTCGGGATGACCATCGGCGGCCGGTCCATCTTGCGCCGGACCGTGGAGGCCCTGGCGGCCGCGCCGGAGATCGACCGTCTCATCCTGGTCACGGTCGCTGAGCGCGTCGAGGAGCTGCGTGATACGCCGTGGCTGCAGGAGCACAAGGCCACGGTGGTGCCCGGTGGGCGCCGACGACAGGATTCGGTGGCCGAGGGCGTTCGCGCAGCCAGCGCCCCCATCGTGCTCGTACATGACGGTGCTCGGCCGCTCGTCTCGGCCGGCCTCGTCTCGCGCGTGGTGGAGGGCGTCCAGCGCCATGGGGCGGCCATCCCCGCCCTGCCGGTGGTGGACGCGCTCAAGCGTGCCGAGGGCGAGATCATCACCGCCTCGGCCGAGCGCAGCGGGCTCTATCGGGCGCAGACACCCCAGGGTGCGCGCCGGGAGTTGCTCCTGGCCGCCGCCGAGGCCCACGCCCACGCCGACGATGACATCCCCGATGAGGCCGACCTGCTGGAGCGTGCAGGGGTGCCCGTGGCCATCGTCCCGGGCGACCCCGACAACATCAAGGTGACCCTGCCCGAGGATCTGCGGCTAGCCCGCCGGCTGGCCGGCGAGGAAGCGCTCACGCGCGTGACCATGGGCACCGACAGCCACCCCTTCGGTACCGAGGACGGCCTGCGCCTCGGCGGCCTGCTGGTCGAGGGCTCGCCTCGACTGCACGGGCACAGCGACGGCGACGCCGTGCTCCACGCGCTGTGCGATGCGCTGCTTGCCGCATCCGCTGGCGGTGACCTGGGCCGGCTCTTCCCGTCAGGGGAGCGGCACACACGTGGCATCGACAGCCGCGAGCTCGTGGCCGAGGTCATGCGTCGCTTCGACGGCTCGAGTCAGCGGCTGTCTGGGGTCGACGTGACCATCCTGGGCGCACGACCACGGCTGGGCGGCGCACGCCTCGACCAGATGCGCGCGATCATCGCCGAGCTCGTGGGCCTGGACCGTGCTCGAGTGTCGGTCAAGGCCGCGACCGGTAACCTCAGTGGAGACGAGGGCGCCGGACGCGTCATCAGCGCGACCTGCCTCGTGAGTGTGGTGGCCACATGAGCCTGCAGTTCAAGAACACGCTCGGCGGTGGCACTGCGCCCTTCGAGCCCATCGAGCCCGGTCGCGTGCGCATGTACAGCTGCGGCCCGACGGTCTATGCCCCGGCGCATGTGGGCAACTTCCGGGCCTTCGTCTTCGCCGATCTCGTCCATCGGACGCTGCGCTTCAGCGGCTACGAGGTCCTCTGGGTCATGAACATCACTGACGTCGAGGACAAGATCATCCGTGACGCCTGTGCCGCCGGCGAGGACATCGCCGACTTCACCGCGCGCTACACCGAGGCCTTCCTCGACGACATGGACACGCTCAACATCGAGCAGCCGGACATCATGCCGCGCGCGACCGAGCACATCGACGAGATGGTCGCGATCATCGAGCGACTGCTCGAGAAGGGTCACGCCTACAAGACCGAGGACGGCTCGGTCTTCTTCCGCATCGCATCCTGGCCCAACTACGGCAGACTGGCCAACATCGACCCCGGCCAACAGCGCAGCGGCGAACGGGTGGAGGCCGACGAATACGACAAGGAATCCGTCCGCGACTTCGCCTTGTGGAAGGCGGCCAAGCCGGGTGAGCCCAGCTGGTCGACCTCGATCGGCGAAGGCCGGCCGGGCTGGCACATCGAGTGCTCGGCCATGAGCATGCGATATCTCGGGGAGTCGTTCGACATCCACACCGGCGGGGTCGATCTCGTCTTCCCCCACCACGAGGACGAGATCGCCCAGTCGGAGGCGGCCACGGGCCAGCCCTTCGTGCACACCTGGCTGCACAACGCGCATCTCCACATGGGCGGCGCCAAGATGGCCAAGTCGACCGGCAACATCGCACGCCCGGCCGACCTGTACGAGTCAGGTGTCGCTCCGCGCGCGCTGCGCTACGCCCTGCTGGCCACGCACTACCGTTCGCCACTCGAGTTCAGCGCGCAGTCGCTCGAAGCGGCAGCGGCAGCGGTCGAGCGCATCAACAACGCGGTCAGGATCCTCGAGGACTACCGCCAGGACCGGGCCGACGATGAGACGTTGTCACGTTCGCTGGTCGACGCCCGTGCGGCCTTCGCGGCGGGCCTGGAGGACGATCTCAACATCTCGGAGGCGCTGGCAGCCACGTTCGATCTCGTGCGCGAGCTCAATAGCCGTGTCGCGGCGCGCTCGCTGTCGACGGCAGACGCACAGCGTGCCGCGGCCACCATCCGTGAGCTGGACACCGTCCTCGGTGTCCTCGAGGACGATACTGACGATGAGCCCCCGCCGGACCTGGCGGAACTGCTCGAAGCCCGCGCGCAGGCTCGTGCCGACCGCGACTGGGCCCGAAGTGACGAGCTGCGTGACGCGCTCGCCGAAGCCGGCATCGTGGTCGAGGACACCCCCGACGGCCAGCGCTGGAGGAAGGCATGACCATGGCCGACGAGCGAGAGGAACGACCGAACGACCAACGACCCGCCGAGGACAAGCCCGATCGTGGCAAGCCCGACGGAGGAGCACCCTACGAACGCAAGCCCTACGGCGGCAAGCCCGGCGGGAGCAAGCCCCACGGGGGCCGACCCGCTGGTGGCAAGCCCTATGGCGGCAAGCCTGGCGGGACCAAGCCCTACGGTGACCGGCCGGGCGGCAAGCCCTACCGCGGTGGGCCCGGTGGCCGGCCCCCTGGCGGCCGCCCCGGTGGCAAGCCCTACGGCGGCCGACCCCCTGGCGGCAAGCCCTACGGCGACCGGCCCGATGGCGGCAAGCCCGACGGCCGCAAGCCGTACCAGGGTCGCCCCGACGGCGACAGGTCCGGCGCCCGGCCCGACGACCGGCCGCGCGGAGACGGACCGCACCAGGGTCGTCCGCCCCAGGGTGGCCCACGACACGAACGCCGCGTCGAATACAGCCAGCGGGATCGAGGCCGAGGACCACGCCAGCAGGGCCGTCCCTGGGACCGCGATCGCGGGCCGCGTCGTGGCGGCGGGAGCGGGTGGGATCGCCGCGATCACGCCATCCCGCCGGGTCCTCCGCGCGGCCCGGCACCGTCGGAGGTGCTCGGCGAGGAAGAGGAGATCGTGGCCGGCCGTCGGCCGGTGGAAGAGGCCTTCGCCGCTCGACGCGAGGCGGTGCGCCTGCTGGTCGTGCCCGAGCGCCGTGCCGCCCTCGATCAGTTGGTCCTGCACGCCACGACCCTGCGTATCCCCGTGGTCGAGGTGGAGGGCGGCACCATCACCGCCGTCAGCGGCTTCGACGGCCATCAGGGTGTGGCCCTCGTGGTCGCACCGCGGCGATGGGCCACCATCGATGATGTGCTGGCGCTGGCCAAGACACGTGGGGAGCCGCCCTTCGTGCTGGCGCTCGACCATCTCGAGGACCCGCAGAACGTGGGCACCCTGCTGCGCTCTGCCGAGGCCTGCGGCGTGCACGGCGTGCTCTTCCCGACCAAGGGCGCCGCGCCCATCAGCCCAGCCGCGATCAAGACCTCGGCCGGTGCCGTGGAGCATCTGCTGCTGGTGCCCATCCCGGACCTCGCCTCCGGTCTCGTCGACCTGCATGCCCGTGGCCTGCGCGTGGTGGGCGCGGATGGTGACGCACGTCTGACGGTCCGTGAGGTCGATATGCGCGGACCCATCGTCATCGTCACCGGCTCCGAAGGCCGGGGCCTCAACGCTCGAGTGCGCAAGCGCGTGGACCTCATGGCGCGCATCCCCATGCGCGGCAAGGTGGCCTCGCTCAACGCCTCGGTCGCCGGCTCGGTCTTCCTGTTCGAAGCGGCCACCCAGCGCGACCTGCCCGAAGCCGAGCTGCCTGCCGAGGGGGCGGGGGAGCCAACGGCGCCCGACCTGGCCGCCGAGCCCGACGCGGCCGCCGGGCCCTCCGACACGGCACGAGCGGAGGACTCTACCGACGCCGAGTCAGCCGAGGCCGCCGAGGCGCCCGCGGCCCCGGCGGTGGCGGCCGAACCCGATCCGATCCCAGTCCCGGAGACCGAACCCGAGATCGGCGCTGACGACCTGCTGCCCGAAGCTCCACCACCACGCACGGACGGACGCTAGCCCCCGCGGCTCGCGTCATGGGTCGCTCACTGGCTCACCCGGCCGCTCGATGCGGCCGCATCAGGACCCACCGCGGCGGCCCTGGCCGCAGCTGCCATCGAGCCCGAAGACCTGCTACCGGAGGCTCTGCCCCTGCCTGCGGCCGTGCCCCGGCAAGAGCCCTGACGGCCCACGCTTGCGAGGTTCGTGGTTCGTGCTCTATCATTCTGCGTCGCCGCCGACGTAGCTCAATTGGCAGAGCAGTGGTTTTGTAAACCACAGGTTCCGGGTTCGAGTCCCGTCGTCGGCTCCAATAACAGAGGACACTGTCTCCTTCTCACCACGAAGGCCTGGCCTTCCGGGAGGACGCAGGGGAACCACGGGTAAGTTGAGCAGGTGGTGAGCTCCGCTGACTGTAGATCAGCCGTCTTCGACTGTGGGGGTTCGATTCCCTCCTTGCCCACCACTCCGGTCCTCTGATAGAGCCCACAAACGCCCAGCGCGCCCACATAGCTCAGTGGCAGAGCACTTCCTTGGTAAGGAAGAGGTCTTGGGTTCAAATCCCAATGTGGGCTCCACCTGATCACCTCCGACCCGTCCGCCGACCCGGCGCGCGTCCTCGGGGGCCAAGCGGACGACGAGGATGGCCAAGCAGAAGTTCGAGCGCACCAAGCCCCACGTCAACATCGGCACCATCGGTCACATCGACCATGGCAAGACCAGCCTGACGGCGGCCATCACCAAGTACCTGGCCCTCAAGGGCGAGGCGGCCTACCGCGAGTTCGGCTCCATCGACAACGCCCCCGAGGAGCGCGAGCGCGGGATCACCATCGCCATCGCCCACGTCGAGTACGAGACCGACGCCCGTCACTACGCCCACGTCGA
Organism: uncultured Chloroflexia bacterium; assembly: GCA_963752475.1. GTDB lineage: Bacteria > Chloroflexota > Limnocylindria > Limnocylindrales > CSP1-4 > JAFMJV01. Next base: position 140,892 of record CAVVYR010000007.1, read on the forward strand.
CTGCCCCGGGCACGCGGACTACATCAAGAACATGATCACCGGTGCCGCCCAGATGGACGGCGCGATCCTCGTGGTCGCGGCCACCGACGGCCCCATGCCCCAGACGCGTGAGCACATCCTGCTCGCCCGCCAGGTCGAGGTGCCCTACATCGTCGTGTTCCTCAACAAGTGCGACATGGTCGACGACGAGGAACTGCTCGAGCTCGTCGAGCTCGAGGTCCGCGAGCTGCTCAGCAAGTACGAGTTCCCCGGCGACGACCTGCCGGTCGTGCGCGGCTCGGCCCTCGCGGCGCTCGAGGCCTCCGACAGCCCCGACGACGAGGCCTACAAGCCCATCGCCGAGCTGATGGACGCGGTCGACTCCTACATCCCGACCCCCGAGCGCGCCATCGACAAGCCGTTCCTGATGCCCGTCGAGGACGTCTTCAGCATCAAGGGCCGCGGCACCGTCGCGACCGGCCGTGTCGAGCGTGGCGAGGTCACGGTCAACGAAGAGGTCGAGATGGTCGGCGTCAAGGACACCCGCAAGGTCGTGGTCACCGGCGTCGAGATGTTCAACAAGCTGCTCGACTCGGGCCAGGCCGGCGACAACATCGGCTGCCTGCTCCGCGGCATCGAGCGCGACGAGATCGAGCGCGGCCAGGTCCTCGCCAAGGCCGGCTCCATCAAGCCGCACACGAACTTCACCGCTCGCGTCTACGTCCTGACCAAGGAGGAGGGCGGCCGTCACACGCCGTTCTACAACGGCTACCGGCCGCAGTTCTACCTGCGCACGACCGACGTCACCGGTGCCATCAGCCTCCAGGAGGGCGCCGAGATGATCATGCCCGGCGACCACGTCGACATGGACGTCGAGCTCATCACGCCCATCGCCATCGAGGTCGGCCAGCGCTTCGCCATCCGCGAAGGTGGCCGCACCGTCGGCGCGGGCGTCATCAACGCGGTCGAGGACTAATATCAAGTGGCAAAAGCCGAAAACCGGCCCGTCATCACGCTCGCATGCACCGAGTGCAAGGAGCGTACGTACACGACGGAGAAGAACAAGAAGAACGATCCCAGTCGTATCGAGCTGCGGCGGTACTGCCCTCGCTGCCGAACGCATACACTCCATCGGGAGACGAAGTAGGGATCGGCAACCCAGCGTAGGCGCGTAGCTCAATTTGGCAGAGCACTGGTCTCCAAAACCAGGGGTTGTGGGTTCGAGTCCCGCCGCGCCTGCCACCTAACCAGCAGCCAACCAAGAGGCAACGAAGAGAGACGTGATCGGTAGGATCCGCCAGTACTTCCAGGAATCCTGGTCCGAACTGAAGAAGGTGACCTGGCCCACCAGGGAGCATGTCCGCAATCTCACGGTCCTCGTGTTCGTGATCAGCGGCGTGTTCGGCGTGTACATCGGCGTCATCGATCTCATCTGGACATCGGTGCTCCGCTTCATCACGGAAACCTTCTAGTGACCAGCTTCCTCGACCACCTCACGGAGGCCGCGCAGCCCGAGAAGCGCTGGTACGTGATCCACACCTACTCGGGCTACGAGAAGAAGGTCAAGACCAACCTCGAGCACCGCATCGAGACGATGGGCATGGAAGAGAAGATCTACCAGGTCCTGGTGCCAGAGGAGGATGAGATCGAGATCCGCGGCGGCCAGCGCGTCACCGTGCAGAAGAAGGTCTTCCCCGGCTACGTGCTGGTGGAGATGATCCTCGATCCCGAGTCCTGGTTCGTCGTGCGCAACACGCCTGGCGTGACCAGCTTCGTGGGTGGTGGCAACATCCCCGGCTCGCGCAACGAGCCGGTGCCCCTCGAGGAGCACGAGGTCAAGCAGATCCTGCGGCAGATGGGTGTGGAGACGCCCAAGTACCGCGTGGCCTTCACCAAGGGTCAGTCGGTGCGCGTCACCGACGGTCCCTTCGCCGAGTTCATCGGCACGGTGGACGAGGTCAACCCCGAGCGCAACAAGCTCAAGGTCCTGGTCAGCATCTTCGGGCGCGAGACGCCCGTCGAGCTGGACTTCCTGCAGGTCGAGAAGCTTTAGCTCCGACCAGCACCGAACTTCAACGAGGTAGAACGAGACGCACAGATGGCCAAGAAGATCCGCACCGTCCTGACCCTGCAGTTGCCCGCTGGCAAGGCCACCCCGGCCCCGCCCGTGGGTACCGCGCTTGGTCCGCACGGCATCAACATCGTCGAGTTCACCAAGTCCTACAACGAGAAGACCGCGGCCCAGAGCGGGCAGATCATCCCCGCCAAGATCACCATCTTCGAGGATCGCAGCTTCACCTTCATCCTCAAGACCCCGCCCGCAGCGGACCTGCTGCGCAAGGCCGCGGGCATCGAGAAGGGCTCCGGCGCGGTCGGCCGCGAAGAGCCCGTCGGTTCGGTGACCAAGGCGCAGCTGCTTGAGATCGCCGAGATCAAGAAGTCTGACCTCAACGCGGATGACCCCGAGATGGCCGCCCGCATCATCGGCGGCACGGCCCAGTCCATGGGCATCGAGGTCGTCGACTAGATAGCACCCGCCCGCCGGCCGGAGCGGAACGGCAGCACCGCGGCGACGCCGCGCCGGCACGTCCACCCCGCGTACCAGGGGGAGGCCCACCCGGGCCGCAGCGAAAGGAACGACCACATGGGTAAGCACGGAAAGCGATACCAGGACGCAGCCAAGCTCGTCGAGGCAGGCAATGCCTACGAGCCTGAGCCGGCCATGGAGCTGCTGAAGCAGACCGCCACCACCAAGTTCGACGGCTCGGTCGAGGCGCACATCCGCCTCGGTGTCGACCCCCGTCACGCCGACCAGATGGTGCGCGGCACCGTCTCCCTGCCACACGGCAGCGGCAAGGTCGTGCGCGTGGCCGTCTTCGCCCAGGGTGACAAGGCCGCCGAGGCCAACGCCGCTGGTGCCGACTTCGTCGGGGCCGACGACCTGGCCGAGAAGATCGAGGGCGGCTGGACCGAGTTCGACGTGGCCGTGGCCACGCCCGACATGATGGGTCGCGTGGGCAAGCTCGGCCGCATCCTCGGCCGCAAGGGCCTGATGCCCAACCCCAAGGCGGGCACCGTCACCTTCGACCTCGAGCGCGTCATCGGCGAGCTCAAGGGTGGCCGCATCGAGTTCAAGGTCGACAAGGGCGGCATCATCCACGTGCCCTTCGGCCGCTCCAGCTTCGAGCCGGCCCAGTTGGCCGACAACCTTGCGGCCCTCACTGACGCGATCAACCGCGCCCGGCCAAAGGAGATCAAGGGCCAGTACTTCAAGAGCCTCACCGTCGCGTCCACGATGGGCCCCGGCATCCGCGTCGATGTCCCGGGACTCCTCGCCCGCGCGGCCTAGGCGAGCTAGCGGCAGGCTGCGGCCTGCCTCACCAAAGCGTTGACGGGGCGCTTCCCGTCGAAACGAAGACCGTTCCGCCAGAGACAGCGATGCGTCCGAGGCCACCTCGAGTGGCCGCGCCGCGAGCCCCGACGGGTTCGACGGACCGGGCCGAAATCGTCGACCGGACCACCCGCCAGGGTGGGTACGCCGACGGGCACGCCAAGGCAGGTGTCGAGACCGGACCACTGCGGTCCGGGTGCTGCATGTCGCAGCGACCGAAGCTCCTGTGCGGGACTCACAGGGGCGGTCGCGCCAGCGGCCCCCAGGACCGAAAGGAGGTCACATGCCCACAGAAGCCAAACAGGCAGCCGTGGCGGAGCTCGTCGAGCTCCTCAAAGAGACCGACGCCACGATCGTTTCCGACCATCGGGGCCTGTCCGTGGCTGATCTGCTCAAGGTGCGCCGAGAGCTGAGTGCGAAGGACATCCAGTACCGGATCATCAAGAACCGCCTGGCCAAGATCGCGGCCGAACAGGCCGACCGCTCGGAGCTCGTACCGCTCCTCACCGGTCCCAGCGCGATCGCCATCGGCGCGGCTGATGAAGCCGCTCTGGCGAAGGGCCTGATGGATGCCACCAAGCCCTTCAAGGTCGAGATCCGTGGCGCCGCGCTCAACGGCGAGACGGTCGACGCCAGCGTCGTCAAGGCGCTTGCTGCCCTACCCGGCCGCGAGCAGCTCCTGGCCCAGCTGGCCGGCGGGTTCAGTTCGCCGCTCAGCTCGATGGCCAGCCTCTTCGCCGCTCCGCTGCGCAACCTCGGCTACGGCCTGCAGCAGCTCAAGGAGCAACGCGAAGGCGCCGAAGCCGCCTAGCACCCACCCACGACCATCCCAGCCCCTTCCCCGACACCCGAAAGGAACGACATCACCATGGCTACCAAGCTTTCCCAGGACGACCTTCTCGAGGCCATCGACGGCATGACCGTCCTCGAGCTCTCCGAGTTCATCAAGGCCTTCGAGGAGCGCTACGGCGTGACCGCTGCCGCTCCGGCCGCTGCCGCCGTCGCCGCCGCTCCGGCCGGCGGTGAGGCCGCTGCCGACGAAGCTGCCGAGCAGACCGAGTTCGAGGTCGTGCTGACCGAGATCGGCCCCAACAAGATCCCCGTCATCAAGGTCGTGCGCGAGCTGACCGGCCTCGGCCTCAAGGAGGCCAAGGACGTCGTCGACGCCGCGCCCAAGGCCGTCAAGGAGGGCGTGGACAAGGACGAGGCCGAGAAGATCAAGGCTGCGCTCGAGGAGCAGGGCGCCAAGGTCGACATCAAGTAGGACCCCTGGCAACCCAGCGATGGGGGAGGCCTCCGGGCCTCCCCCATTCGTCGTGTCCAGCCGCTGTTGACGGGTCGTCGATGAGGCGATACCATACACGGTCGGTGAGCGCGGCCCTTTTCTTTTCAACGACCCATGTGGTCGGATTCCCGTGCCTTGATCGCCTCTCCCTGAGGCCAGGAGTGCCCCATGACCGTGTCTGAAGTCGATCGTCGGCGTGCGCCCATGTCGCTTGAGCGTGAACGATATTCCCGGATCCCCGAGGTCCTGCCCATCCCCGACCTGATCGAGCTTCAGCGCAAGTCGTACGACTGGTTCGTGGAGCGCGGCCTGCGTGACCTCCTCGATGAGATCAGCCCCATCCAGGACTTCACCGGCAAGGCCATGGAGCTGCATTTCAAGAACTACGAGTTCGGCGACCCCAAGTACGACCAGCTCGAGTGCCGCGCGCGTGATCTGACGTTCAGCCGCCCGCTGTACGTCGATGTCGAGCTCCACATCCACGAGACCGGCGAGCAGATCGAGCAGCGCGTCTACATGGGCGACTTCCCCTCCATGACCGAGCGCGGCACGTTCATCATCAACGGCGCCGAGCGCGTCGTGGTCAGCCAGCTGGTGCGCAGCCCCGGCGTGTACTACACCGCCACCGAGGACGCCAACACCGGTCGGCAGCTCTACAGCGCCAAGGTCATCCCCAACCGCGGCGCCTGGCTCGAGTTCGAGACCTCGGCCAAGAACGTGCTCTTCGTCAAGGTCGACCGCAAGCGCAAGCTGGAGGCGACCAAGCTGCTGCGCGCCGTCGGCTACGAGACCAACGAAGAGATCGTCGATCTCTTCAAGCGCGTCGACACCGGTGAGATCAGCTTCGTCAGCGAGACGCTCGACAAGGACACCACGACCACGCGCATGGAAGCGCTGATCGAGGTCTACAAGAAGCTGCGCCCCGGCGACCCGCCCACGGGCGACAACGCCGAGAAGCTGGTCGAGAGCCTCTTCTTCAACTTCCGCCGCTACGACCTCGGTCGCGTCGGACGCTACAAGTTCAACAAGAAGCTGGGCCCGGTGGCCGATCGCATGGGCATCAAGCTGCCCGAGGTCGAGCGCACCATCACCAAGGAAGACATCGCGGTCATCGTCGGCCACCTCATCGAGCTGGACAACGGGCTCGGGACGGCCGATGACATCGACCACCTCGGCAACCGTCGCATCCGCGCCAACGGCGAGCTCATCCAGAACGCCTTCCGCGTGGGCCTGCTGCGCATGGAGCGCGTGGTCAAGGAGCGCATGACCATCCAGGAGCCGGAGAAGGCGACGCCCAACGTGCTCGTCAACATCCGTCCCGTGGTCGCGGCCATGAAGGAGTTCTTCGGCGGCAGCCAGCTCTCCCAGTTCATGGATCAGACCAACCCGCTGGCCGAGCTGACCAGCAAGCGTCGCCTCAGCGCCCTCGGCCCGGGTGGCCTCTCGCGTGAGCGCGCCGGTTTCGATGTCCGCGACGTTCACCACAGCCACTACGGCCGTATCTGTCCCATCGAGACACCGGAAGGCCCGAACATCGGCCTCATCGGTTCGCTCGCGACGTATGGCCGCATCAACGAGTACGGCTTCATCGAGACCCCCTATCGCAAGGTCAAGCGCACGGCCGACCACAAGGACAAGGGCCTCATCGACGAGATCGCCGGTGAGGACGTGGTCGACAGCAAGGGCGTGATCATCCTCGAGAAGGGCCAGCCCATGACCGAGGCCGCGGTGGCCGAGCTGAAGAAGCAGAAGCGCAAGGCCTTCGCCATCAAGCCGCGCGTGACCGATGAGATCGAGTACCTCGCCGCCTACGACGAGGAGGAGCGCTACGTCGCGCAGGCCAACGCCGAGCTTGACGAGAGGGGCTCCTTCGTGGCCGAGCGCGTGCCTGCGCGCCACCTCGAGGGCTTCCCCGAGGCGCGCCCCGAGCAGATCGAGTACATGGACGTGAGCCCCAAGCAGGTCGTGTCCGTGGCTACCGCGCTCATCCCGTTCCTCGAGCACGACGACGCCAACCGCGCGCTCATGGGCTCCAACATGCAGCGCCAGGCCGTGCCCCTCCTGCAGCCGGAGTCGCCCATCGTGGGCACCGGCATGGAGGCGCGTGCTGCCCAGGACTCAGGCCAGGTCGTGGTCGCCCGCGCGGCCGGTGTGGTCACCTCGGTGACCGCCGACCTCATCACCGTCGAAGGTGATGACGGCGAGCTGCGTGAGTACCCGCTGGAGAAGTTCGTTCGCTCCAACCAGGGCACCTGCATCAACCACCGCCCCATGGTGGAGGTGGGCATGCGCGTGGCCGAGAACGCGGTCCTCGCCGACTCCTCCTCCACGCAGGAGGGTGAGCTGGCCCTCGGCCGCAACATCCTCGTGGCCTTCATGAGCTGGGAGGGCGGCAACTACGAGGACGCGATCGTCGTCTCCGACCGTCTCGTGCGCGAGGACCTCTTCACCAGCATCCACATCGAGAAGCACGAGCTGGAGTCGCGCGACACCAAGCTCGGCCCCGAGGAGATCACCCGCGACATCCCCAACGTGGGCGAGGACTCCCTCAAGGACCTTGACGAGGACGGCGTCGTCTACATCGGCGCCGAGGTCCAGCCCGGCGACATCCTCGTGGGCAAGATCACGCCCAAGGGTGAGACCGAGCTGACCGCCGAGGAGCGCCTGCTACGCGCCATCTTCGGTGAGAAGGCCCGTGAGGTGAAGGACTCCAGCCTGCGCCTGCCCCACGGCGAGCGCGGCAAGGTCGTCGACATCCGAGAGTTCAACCGTGACAACGGAGACGAGCTGCCACCGGGCGTCAACCGCCTCATCCGCGTCAGCGTCGCGGCCAAGCGCAAGATCAGCGTCGGCGACAAGATGGCCGGCCGTCACGGGAACAAGGGCGTGGTCGCCAAGATCCTGCCTCAGGAGGACATGCCCTTCCTGCCCGACGGCACCCCCGTCGACATCATCCTCAATCCGCTGGGCGTGCCCAGCCGTATGAACATCGGTCAGATCCTCGAGACTCACCTCGGCTGGGCGTTGCACACCCGCGGCGTCAAGGAAGGGCGCACCATCAAGGCCGCCACGGCCGTCTTCGATGGCGCCAGCGAGGAACAGATCGAGCAGGAACTGCTGGATGCAGGCCTGCCGGTCACCGGCAAGACCACGCTGCGCGACGGCCGCTCCGGCGAGCCCTTCGACCGCGAGGTCACCGTCGGCTACATCTACATGCTCAAGCTCCACCACCTGGTGGAGGACAAGATCCACGCTCGCTCCACGGGCCCCTACAGCCTCATCACCCAGCAGCCGCTCGGTGGCAAGGCCCAGTTCGGCGGCCAGCGCTTCGGCGAGATGGAGGTCTGGGCCCTGGAGGCCTACGGCGCTGCCAACATCCTGCAGGAGCTGCTGACGGTGAAGTCCGACGACGTCATGGGCCGTGTCCAGACGTACGAGGCCATCGTCAAGGGCGAGGACATCCAGGCACCCGGTGTGCCTGAGTCCTTCAAGGTCCTCATCAAGGAGCTCCAGAGCCTCGGGCTCAGCGTGGAGATCCTCAACGAGAACGAAGAAGAGATCCACTTCGCCGAGGACCCCTCGGCCTACCCGCTGCCCGACCTGGGCGGCATCAACCTCGCCGGTTTCGAAGACTAGCCACCACCCCGGGCCACCGGCCCGGAGCATCGCTCCGGGCCACCCGCGCATCCCGCACCGCTGACGACGGCGCGGCACAAGGAGAACGATGCTCGAGGTCAACAATTTCAACGCCATCCGCATCTCGCTGGCGTCGCCTGACCAGGTCCGTGACTGGTCCAAGGGCGAGGTCACCAAGCCGGAGACCATCAACTACCGCACCCTGCGGCCGGAGAAGGACGGGCTCTTCGACGAGCGCATCTTCGGTCCCAGCCGCGACTGGGAGTGCTACTGCGGAAAGTACAAGCGCATCCGCTACAAGGGCATCATCTGCGACAAGTGCGGTGTCGAGGTCACGCGCGCCAAGGTGCGTCGTGAGCGGATGGGCCACATCCAGCTGGCCAGCCCCGTCAGCCATATCTGGTACTTCAAGGGCACGCCCAGTCGCCTGGGCATCCTGCTCGACATCAGCCCTCGCAACCTCGAGGGCGTCCTCTACTTCGCCAAGTACATCGTCACCTGGGTCGATGAGGACGCGCGCGCCAAGCTGCTCCAGCAGCTGGAGGACGAGGTCGAGGGTCGCGGCGGTCGTGGCGGCCAGGCGCTGACCGATCTCGAAGACCGCCTGCAGGCGGATATCAACAAGCTCAGCGATGAGCTGAACGCCGACCTCGAGCAGTTCAAGAAGGAGCGGGAGGAGGAGCGCGAGACGCGCACCGCCGAGCTCGTCGAGGCCCAGCAGGCCACGGAGGCCGCCATCAAGGCCCTCGGCTCCGAGGCCGCCTCTGATCCCATCGTCTTCGAGCCCACCGGCGAGGTCCTCGTGGCCGCCGGTGACACCGCCGGCAAGACCACCAGCGACGCGCTGCGCAAGATGACGGCTGAGCTCGTGGAGAAGCTCAACGACGACATCAAGGAGAAGGAGGACCTCGAGGAGGCTGCCGTCGCGCAGAAGATCGAGGACGTCAAGCTCGAGATGTCGGCGGCCATCGAGGCCGAGCAGGAGCGCCTCAAGGTCGAGGCCGAGTCCCTCAAGGATGAGATCCGCAAGGCCAAGGACGAGATCACCAAGCTCAAGGGTGGCGATCTCCTGCCAGAGATCTCCATGGACGGCTGGAACTTCCGCGATCTCGATCGCAAGTACGGCAGCGGCATCCGTGGCGGCCAGCGGCTCTTCGCCGCGGGCATGGGCGCGGAGGCCGTGCGTGAGCGCATCACCCGTCTCGACCTCGAGGAGCTCGCCGCCCAGCTGCACAGCGAGGTCCGCACCACCAGCGGCATGCGACGCAAGAAGGCCATCAAGCGGCTGCGCCTCATCGAGGCCTTCCGTAGGTCGGGCGCTCGCCCCGAGTGGATGATCCTCTCGGTCCTGCCGGTCATCCCGCCGGACTTGCGCCCCATGGTGCAGCTCGACGGCGGCCGCTTCGCCACGTCCGACCTCAACGACCTCTACCGCCGCGTCATCAACCGCAACAACCGGCTCAAGCGCCTGCTCGAGCTGGGTGCTCCGGAGATCATCATCCGCAACGAGAAGCGGATGCTCCAGGAGGCCTGTGACGCGCTCATCGACAACGGCCGTCGCGGCCGGGCCATCGCCGGCACCGGCAACCACCGGCTGAAGTCACTCTCCGACATGCTCAAGGGCAAGCAGGGCCGGTTCCGCCAGAACCTGCTCGGCAAGCGTGTCGACTACTCCGGCCGTTCGGTCATCGTGGTCGGCCCCGACCTGCAGCTGCACCAGTGCGGCCTGCCCAAGAAGATGGCGCTGGAGCTGTTCAAGCCCTTCGTCATGCGGCAGCTCGTCGAGAAGAACTACGCCCACAACATCAAGAGCGCCAAGCGCCTCGTCGAGCGTGTCGAGGACGTGGTCTGGGACGTCCTCGAGGACGTCATCGAAGATCACCCTGTCCTGCTCAACCGCGCGCCCACGCTCCACCGCCTGGGTATCCAGGCCTTCATGCCCAAGCTCGTCGAGGGCTCGGCCATCCAGATCCACCCGCTCGTCTGCTTCGCCTTCAACGCCGACTTCGACGGCGACCAGATGGCCGTCCACGTCCCCTTGAGCCGGGACGCGCAGGATGAGGCCCGGCGCATGATGCTCTCCACGGAAAACCTGTTGAGTCCGTCCGACGGCGCGCCGGTGGTGGCCCCGACCCAGGACATGATCCTGGGCTGCTACTACCTGACCATGGACGCGGCCAGGCCCATCAAGGGCCCTATGCCTACCTTCGAGACCGATGAGGAGGCTCTGCTCGCCTTCGAGCTCGGCACCATCGACACACGCGAAGAGGTCGAAGACCTGCCGGGCCACAAGGTCCGCCGGCTCCAGCTGCACACTCCCGTGCGCGTCGCTCGCGTGGATATCTGGGACGAGGAGACCGAGGAGCTCGTGGAATCGTCCATCGAGACCACCATCGGCCGGCTCGTGTTCAACCAGATCCTGCCGCCGCGTTTGCGCTACACAGAGAAGACCAACCGGCCCATGGCACGCGCCCAGCTGCGCGAGGTCGTGGCCGACTGCTACCGCCTGCTGGGCCGCAACGAGACGGCACACCTGGTGGATGGCATCAAGAGCGTCGGCTTCCGTTATGCCACCCAGGGCGGCATGACCATCGCCGTCGACGACATCCGCGTGCCGGAAGGCAAGCGCGGCCTTCTCGAAGCCGCCGACAAGAAGGTCGGGGACATCGATGCGCAGTACCAGCGCGGCCTCATCACCGACGACGAGCGTTATGCCCGTGTCGTGGAGGTCTGGCGCAACGCCACCGACGAGGTCTCCGGCCAGATGATGGCCAGCCTCGACCCGGAGGGCTCGGTCACGATGATGACCGCGTCGGGCGCTCGCGGCAACAAGGGCAACATCGGTCAGCTGGGCGGCATGCGTGGCCTCATGGCCGACCCGTCGGGTCGCATCATCGAGGTGCCGGTGCGCTCCAACTTCCGCGAAGGCATGACCGTGCTGGAGTACTTCATCTCCACCCACGGCGCCCGCAAGGGTCTCGCGGACACCGCCCTCCGAACCGCCGACTCCGGCTACCTGACGCGGCGTCTCGTCGACGTGGCCCAGGACGTCATCACCCGCGACGACGACTGCCGCACCGAGGAAGGCACGTGGATCACACGTACCGAGACCGAGGAGTTCGCCGGTTCCGAGGCGGACGCCTTCTGGCGTCGCCTGGTGGGTCGTTTCGCGGCCGGCCCGGTGATCGCTCCGCGAGCCAAGAAGAAGGACAAGCCGATCGTCGAGGCCGGTGAGCTCATCACGGAGGGCATCGCCCGCGACATCGACGCTGCCGGCACCAAGGACGATCGCATCGAGACCGTCCACGTGCGCTCTGCGCTGACCTGCCAGTCACGTCTCGGCGTCTGCCGCACCTGCTACGGCCGCAACCTCGCCACGCGTGAGCTGGTCGAGGCCGGCGAGGCCGTGGGCATCATCGCGGCGCAGTCCATCGGTGAGCCCGGCACGCAGCTGACGATGCGGACGTTCCACACCGGTGGTGTGGCCGGTACCGACATCACCGCCGGCTTGCCCCGCGTCGAGGAGCTGTTCGAGGCCCGCATGCCCAAGGGCAAGGCCGAGATCAGCCACATCGACGGCACCGTCCAGATCCTCGAGGGCGAGGACGGCACGCGCAAGGTGCAGGTCACCAGCCGCGAGGCCTTCGATGTGCCTCTCAAGCTGAGCAAGAAGCACGAGCGCTTGGTGGCCGACGGCGATGCCGTCGAGGCCGATCAGCTCGTCGGCCGACTGGAGAAGAAGAACGACGAGGTCGACGAGGTGCGTGCGCCTGATGCCGGCCTCGTGACCTTCACCGATGAGGGGCTCAAGATCGCCGGCGAGGACGTCGTCGAGCGTGAGTACGCCATCGCCCACAACGCCAAGCTGATGGTCGAGGACGGGCAGCAGATCCGCGCCGGCGACGCCATCACCGAGGGCCCCATCAACCCGCAGGAGTACCTCGAGACCCGGGGTCGCGATGCGGTCCAGCGTTACCTGGTCAAGGAGGTCCAGAAGGTCTACCGCAGCCAGGGCGTGACCATCAACGACAAGCACATCGAGATCATCGTGCGCCAGATGCTCCGCAAGGTCCGCATCGACCAGCCCGGTGATACCGAGCAGCTGCCCTTCGAGCTCGTCGACCGGTTCGACTTCGAAGACATCAACGAGCGCGTGCTCGCCGAGGGTGGCGAACCGGCGACAGCCGAGACCGTTCTGCTGGGCGTGACCAAGGCCTCGCTGAACACCAGCAGCTTCCTGGCCGCGGCCTCCTTCCAGGAGACCACGCGAGTGCTGACCGAGGCCGCCATCAACGGCGCCAAGGACAACCTCGTGGGTCTCAAGGAGAACGTCATCATCGGCAAGCTCATCCCTGCGGGCACCGGTGCGCCGGCCAACATCGCGCGTCGTCGCGAAGAGGAGCGCATCGCCGCCGCAGAGGCCCTCGCCGGTGGCGAGCTGCCTGAGGGCTTCGGCGAAGAGTTCAACGTCTTCCTGGCCGAGGGCGCTCAGGCGCCTCAGGCCGATGGGGAAGGGGAGAACCCCTTCGTCGAGGAGGCCGAACAGAAGGCCCAAGCCGACGCTCAGGCGGCGACCGAAGCGGCGACCGAGCCGAACCCCTTCCGCGAAGGCGACGCGCCCGCCGCGCCGGCCGAAGAGGTGGACGGCGATCCCGTCGTCGAGGACGCTGTCGAGGACAAGGAGGGCTAGCCGCTCTCTCACCACAGCAGCCCGAGGCGGTCGGATCGAGAGGTCCGGCCGCTTCGCACATCTGGAGGCATGGCCTTGGTCGACCGGCCAGGTGTCGATCCGTGGCGCTGTCGGTCGACCGTTCGGTGCACCCGTCGGTCCGGACTGGTCCTGCCACGACGGAGCCCCGCTTCGGCCGACCCGAGGAGGCGGCCCCGGACGGCCCGAGGAGACTGCTCCACAGTGGCTATCCCCCGATGGCTGAACTCGACGCCGTCGACGGCGGAGTGGTGCATCTCAGCCTGCGGCACACTCGGATCGTCAGTCCCAGTCCGCACTGGGCTGAGACCGTGCACCCAAGCTCCTGGGCTGGTCGAGTCCAGCCATCGGGGGATGACCGAGCCACCGGACAGCACTGCCGGCAGGCCCACTGAGCGATCGGCACCGATGGAGGCACCGAGCAGCCACTGCGGGCGGAGCCGTACGAGCGAGCATGCCGTCGTTGACGAGCGTGTGAGGCGCTGCTAGACTGCACCGTCGCGGCTGAAACAGGCCGCTCGGTTGCGTGCGCGCCGGCCCCAGGGTCGATGAGCACCACCGAGGCAGCGACCCCGCGAGGGGGCCCGCGCTCGGGCCCGGACGCCGGGACCCAGACCGCTGCCGAGACCACAGCCAGAACACCGTGAGACAGGGGACCGTGCGCTCCGCGCGATCCGTGACCCGCGTCAGTACGACGCCCATCGATAAGGGAGACGAACGCTCCGTGCCGACCATCAGCCAGCTCGTGCGCAAGGGCCGCAGGCCCAAGCAGGCGAAGATCAAGGCCCCGGCGATGCGCAAGAACTGGAACAGTCTGCGCCAGCGCCAGGTGCCCATCCCCGGCGCCCCGCAGAAGCGCGGTGTCTGTCTGCAGGTGCGCACCATGACGCCGAAGAAGCCCAACTCGGCGCTGCGCAAGATCGCTCGTGTTCGTCTCACCAACCAGATGGAGGTCACGGCCTACATCCCTGGCATCGGCCACAACCTGCAGGAGCACTCCGTCGTGCTCGTGCGCGGCGGCCGGGTGAAGGACCTGCCCTCGGTGAAGTACCACATCATCCGCGGCACGCTCGATGCCTCCGGCGTCAGCGACCGCAAGCAGGGCCGTTCGCGCTACGGCACCAAGAGGCCCAAGTAATGCCACGTCGACCGCAGACCCCTCGCAAGGTCAAGTACTCGCCGCCGCTCACCCGCACCACGGATCGCTTCGTGGTCAAGCTGATGAAGGACGGCAAGAAGGGCCTGGCCGAGAAGATCCTGCGCCAGGCGCTCGCGCGTGCGGAGGCCCAGGCCGGCCGCCCCGGCCTGGAGGTCCTCGACGCGGCCCTGCGCAACGCCACCCCCATCATCGAGGTCAAGCCCCGTCGTGTCGGTGGTGCTACCTACCAGGTGCCCGTCGAGATCCGCGGCGACCGTCGCACCAGTCTGGGCGTGCGCTGGCTCGTCCAGGCCGCGCGGAAGCGCAGCGGCAAGTCCATGAGCGAGAAGCTGGCCTTCGAGCTCGTGGATGCCATGAACGGCCTCGGCGCCGCTGTGAAGCGTCGCGAGGACACCCACAAGATGGCCGACGCCAACAAGGCGTTCAGCCACTTCCGCTGGTAACAGCGGCTACTCTCGCTACGAGGAACCTGTAGACCGATGACACGGAAGTTCCCGCTTGCTCGCACGCGGAACATCGGAATCATCGCGCATATCGACGCCGGCAAGACCACCGTCACCGAGCGGATCCTGTTCTATACGGACAAGATCTACAAGATCGGTGAGGTGCATGAGGGCGCGGCCACGATGGACTGGATGCCCCAGGAACAGGAACGCGGCATCACCATCACGGCCGCGGCCACGACCTGCTTCTGGAAGAACACGCGCATCAACATCATCGATACGCCCGGACACGTGGACTTCACCGTCGAGGTGGAGCGCAGCTTGCGCGTGCTCGACGGTGCGGTCGTCGTCTTCGACGGGGTCGCTGGTGTGGAGCCGCAGTCCGAGACGGTCTGGCGCCAGGCCGACCGCTACGGCGTGCCTCGCTTCTGCTTCATCAACAAGCTCGATCGCACCGGCGCCGACTTCTGGGCCGGCGTGGAGTCGATCAAGGAGCGCCTGGGCGCCAACGCCGTCCCGGTGCAGCTGCCTATCGGTCAGGAAGCCGCTTTCGAGGGCGTCATCGACCTCATCGAGATGAACGCCATCGTCTACAAGGACGACCTCGGGGCGCAGCCGGAGATCACCGAGATCCCGGCAGACATGCTCGAGGAGGCCAAGACCCACCGCGCCGCCATGATCGAGGCCGTGGCCGAGCTCGACGACGAGCTGACCATGAAGTTCCTCGAAGGCGAGGAGCTCACCCCGGACGAGATCAGGCACGGTCTGCGCCTGGGCACGCTCCAGAACCGCGTGGTCCCCGTGCTCACCGGCACGGCGCTCAAGAACAAGGGCGTGCAGCCCATGCTCGACGCGGTCGTCGACTACCTGCCCAGCCCGCTCGACGTGCCACCCATCACCGGCACCGATGAAGACGGCAACGAGGTCACCCGAGCGGTCGACGACAAGGAGCCCTTCGCGGCCCTCGCCTTCAAGATCGCGGCCGACCCCTTCGTGGGCAAGCTGGCCTTCTTCCGTGTCTATAGCGGCAAGCTCAAGACCGGATCCTACGTCTACAACGCCTCCAAGGACCGCAAGGAGCGCGTCGGCCGCATCGTGGAGCTCCACGCCAACTCGCGCGAGGAGATCGCCGAGGTCGGTGCCGGCGATATCGCCGCCGCCGTGGGCCTCAAGGAGACCTACACCGGCGACACCCTGACCGATATGGACCACCCGGTGATCCTCGAGTCGATAACCTTCCCCGAGCCCGTCATCGAGGTCGCCATCGAGCCCAAGACCAAGGCCGACCAGGACAAGTTGGCGGTGGCTCTGCAGCGCCTTGCCGAGGAGGACCCCACCTTCCGCGTCCACAACGATGAGGAGTCGGGTCAGACCCTCATCGCGGGCATGGGTGAGCTCCACCTCGACGTGCTCGTCGACCGCATGGTCCGCGAGTTCAAGGTGGCGGCCAACGTGGGCAAGCCCCAGGTCTCGTATCGGGAGAGCATCCGCCGCGAGGCGCAGGGCAACGGACGCTTCGTGCGCCAGACCGGTGGCCGCGGCCAGTACGGCCACGCCATCATCAAGCTGGAGCCGGGCGAGAAGGGGAGTGGCTACGAGTTCATCGACAAGATCGTCGGCGGTGTCATCCCCCGCGAATACATCAAGTCGGTCGACGCGGGCATCCGTGAGGCGCTCGAGACGGGCGTCTACGCCGGCTACCCCATGGTCGACGTCAAGGCCACCCTCTTCGATGGCTCCATGCACGACGTGGACTCCTCGGAGATGGCCTTCAAGATCGCTGGCTCCATGGCCGCCAAGGCTGCTGTCCAGAAGGCGGATCCGGCCATCCTCGAGCCGGTGATGCGCGTCGAGGTCGTCATGCCCGAGGAGTTCATGGGCGACGTCATCGGCGATCTCAACAGCCGCCGCGGTCACATCGAAGGGATGGACAACCGCAACGGCACACAGGTGGTCAGCGCCTTCGTGCCGCTGGCCTCGATGTTCGGCTACGTGACCGACCTTCGCAGCGTGACCCAGGGACGCGCGACCTCCTCCATGGAGTTCTCGCACTACTCGGAAGTACCCAAGGCCATCGCCCAGGAACTGGTCCAGAAGGCCGCGGTCTAGGCATACACACCAGAGCAACCAACCAACCGATCAAGAGCAACCAGTAACAGGACGTAGCAGAGGACGACGACGGCAATGGCCAAGCAGAAGTTCGAGCGCACCAAGCCCCACGTCAACATCGGCACCATCGGTCACATCGACCATGGCAAGACCAGCCTGACGGCGGCCATCACCAAGTACCTGGCCCTCAAGGGCGAGGCGGCCTACCGCGAGTTCGGCTCCATCGACAACGCCCCCGAGGAGCGCGAGCGCGGGATCACCATCGCCATCGCCCACGTCGAGTACGAGACCGACGCCCGTCACTACGCCCACGTCGACTGCCCCGGGCACGCGGACTACATCAAGAACATGATCACCGGTGCCGCCCAGATGGACGGCGCGATCCTCGTGGTCGCGGCCACCGACGGCCCCATGCCCCAGACGCGTGAGCACATCCTGCTCGCCCGCCAGGTCGAGGTGCCCTACATCGTCGTGTTCCTCAACAAGTGCGACATGGTCGACGACGAGGAACTGCTCGAGCTCGTCGAGCTCGAGGTCCGCGAGCTGCTCAGCAAGTACGAGTTCCCCGGCGACGACCTGCCGGTCGTGCGCGGCTCGGCCCTCGCGGCGCTCGAGGCCTCCGACAGCCCCGACGACGAGGCCTACAAGCCCATCGCCGAGCTGATGGACGCGGTCGACTCCTACATCCCGACCCCCGAGCGCGCCATCGACAAGCCGTTCCTGATGCCCGTCGAGGACGTCTTCAGCATCAAGGGCCGCGGCACCGTCGCGACCGGCCGTGTCGAGCGTGGCGAGGTCACGGTCAACGAAGAGGTCGAGATGGTCGGCGTCAAGGACACCCGCAAGGTCGTGGTCACCGGCGTCGAGATGTTCAACAAGCTGCTCGACTCGGGCCAGGCCGGCGACAACATCGGCTGCCTGCTCCGCGGCATCGAGCGCGACGAGATCGAGCGCGGCCAGGTCCTCGCCAAGGCCGGCTCCATCAAGCCGCACACGAACTTCACCGCTCGCGTCTACGTCCTGACCAAGGAGGAGGGCGGCCGTCACACGCCGTTCTACAACGGCTACCGGCCGCAGTTCTACCTGCGCACGACCGACGTCACCGGTGCCATCAGCCTCCAGGAGGGCGCCGAGATGATCATGCCCGGCGACCACGTCGACATGGACGTCGAGCTCATCACGCCCATCGCCATCGAGGTCGGCCAGCGCTTCGCCATCCGCGAAGGTGGCCGCACCGTCGGCGCGGGCGTCATCAACGCGGTCGAGGACTAAGGGGTATGGCACGGCAGCGGATCCGGATCCGCCTCAAGGCATACGATCACCGGCTCCTGGACCAGTCCGCGCTTCAGATCGTGGAGACGGCCCAGCGCACCGGGGCCGAGGTCGTCGGCCCGGTACCGCTGCCGACCCGGATCGAGAAGTTCACGGTCCTGCGGTCCCCGTTCATCGACAAGGACAGCCGGGAGCAGTTCGAGATCCGCACCCACAAGCGGCTCATCGACATCCTGGACCCGTCGTCCAAGACCGTCGACGCGCTGATGCGCCTCTCGCTGGCCGCCGGCGTCGACATCGAGATCAGGATGTAAATGAGTATCGGAGTGATCGGCCGCAAGGTCGGAATGACACAGGTCTTCGCTGAGGACGGCACGATGGTGCCGGTCTCCGTGGTGGCCGTCGAACCCAACACCGTGACCCTGCTCCGCACGCAGGAGCAGGACGGCTACACCGCCGTCCAGGTCGGCACCGGCACCGCCCGGGTGACGACCAAGCCGCGTGCGGGTCAGCTCAAGGACCTGCCCAAGGTCCGCGACGTGCGCGAGTTCCGCGTCGACGACACGGCCGACTACGAAGTCGGCCAGACCATCGACGTGAGCATCTTCGAGGACGGTGAGTCCGTGGACGTCACCGGCACCTCCAAGGGCAAGGGCTTCGCTGGCACCATCAAGCGCCACCACTTCCGCCGCGGTCCGGAGACACATGGCTCCGACTCGCACCGAGCTCCCGGCTCGATCGGCGGCGGCACGTACCCGGGCAAGGTCTTCCGTGGCTCCCCGATGGCGGGCCACATGGGCCATGAGCGGGTCACCGTCAAGAACGCCACCATCGTGCGCACCGACGCCGAGCGCAACCTGCTGCTCGTCAGGGGTCCGGTCCCCGGTCCCCGCAACGCGCTCGTCGTGGTCAGGAAGGCATAGTCCGATGCCAACGACCCCTCTCTTCGACAAGTCCGGCTCCGAAGCCGGCACCATCGATCTGCCGGATGCGCTGTTCGCGGCTCCCGTGAACACGGCCGTCATGCATCAGGCCGTCGTGGCCCAGATGGCCGGCCGCCGCATCGGTACGGCCAAGGTCAAGACGCGTTCCGAGGTCCGCGGTGGCGGCCGCAAGCCGTATCGCCAGAAGGGCACCGGCCGTGCGCGCCAGGGCACCCGCTCGGCACCCCATTACAAGGGCGGCGGCGTGGTCTTCGGCCCCACCCCGCGCCAGTACGACAAGCGTATGCCCAAGCGCATGCGTCGGCTCGCACTCGTGGGTGCACTCACGGCCAAGTTCGACGACGGCGTAGTGAAGGTCGTCAATGACCTCGAGCTCGACGAGATCAAGACCCAGCAGCTGCTCGGCCACCTGAGCTCGCTCGAGGCCGCGGGCAAGGTGCTCGTGGTGGAGGACGGCAAGAACGAGGCGCTCGAGCTCTCCGCTCGGAACGTGCCCGACCTGGTCATCATCCGCTCGGACTCGCTCAACGTCGTCGACGTCATCGACGCCGACGCCATCGTCATCACGAAGCCATCGATCTCGACCATGTCGGAGGTGTACGCATGACCCTCGAGGCCACGCAGATCGTCCTTCGGCCGGTCATCAGCGAGAAGTCGATGGACCAGTCGACCGTCAACAAGTACACCTTCGCGGTCGCCGACGACGCCAACAAGATGCAGATCAAGGACGCCGTCGAGGAGCTCTTCAAGGTCACCGTCACCAACGTGAACGTGATGACCACGAAGCGCAAGGAGAAGTCCCGCAATCGCCGTCGCGGGCGCCAGGTCGGCTACACGTCCCCCTGGAAGAAGGCCGTCGTGACCATCAAGGCCGGCGACTCGATCGAATTCTTCGAGGGAGTCTAAGCATGCCGATCCGAGGCTATAAGCCGACCTCCCCGGGTCGCCGCTTCATGACGCGGTCGACCTTCGAGGAGATCACCACCGACAAGCCCTACAAGCCGCTCGTCGAGTCCAAGAAGCGTGGCTCCGGCCGCAACTCTCAGGGCCGCATGACCGTCCGCCATCGTGGCGGCGGTGCGAAGCGCAACTACCGTCTCATCGACTTCAAGCGCGACAAGCTGGACGTGCCAGCGAAGCTCGCGACCATCGAGTACGACCCCAACCGTTCGGCGCGCATCGGCCTGCTGCACTACGCGGACGGCGAGAAGCGCTACATCCTCGTGCCCGCCGGGCTCAAGGTCGGCGACGTCGTCGTGGCCGGCTCCAAGGCCGAGGCGCGCGTGGGCAACGCCCTGCCGCTGAAGTCCATCCCGCTCGGCACGCAGCTGCACAACATCGAGCTGGTGCCCGGCAAGGGCGGTCAGATCGTCCGCTCCGCGGGCACCTCGGCGCAGCTGATGGCCAAGGAGGGGCAGTACGCCCTCGTGCGCCTGCCTTCGGGTGAGGTGCGCCGCGTGGACATGCGCTGCATGGCCACCGTCGGCCAGGTCGGCAACATCGATCATGAGAACCAGAGCCTCGGCAAGGCCGGTCGTGCCCGTCATCTGGGCAAGCGGCCCGAGGTCCGCGGTGTGGTCATGAACCCCAGGGACCATCCCCACGGTGGTGGCGAGGGCAAGTCGCCCACCGGCATGCCACCGAAGACCCCTTGGGGTGCGCCCGCAATGGGTCACCGCACCCGTCGTAACAAGAAGTCCGGTCGTTTGATCGCGACTTCCCGGCACCGCAAGTAGGCGAGGAGAAGCGACATGTCGCGTTCCCTGAAGAAGGGCCCGTACGTCGAGCAGCGGCTCCTGGCCCGCGTGCAGACGATGAACAAGAACAACGAGAAGCAGGTGATGAAGACCTGGTCGCGTGCCAGCGTCATCTTTCCTGACTTCATCGGGCACACCATCGCCGTCTACAACGGCAAGAAGCACATCCCGGTGTTCATCTCGGAAAACATGGTCGGACACCGGCTCGGTGAGTTCGCACCCACCCGCAATTATCGCGGCCACGGGCGTCACACCGAGCGGTCCTCGGCGCTGAAGTAGGAGCCTCGATGCGAGTTTCTGCTACCGCCAAGTACATCCGCCGCTCCACGCGCAAGACGCGCCTGGTGACCCAGGCCATCGTCGGGCGACCGGTGGAGGAGGCGACGGCCATCCTGCAGTTCATGCCGCAGGGTGCCGCCCGCGATGTGGCCAAGGTGCTCAAGAGCGCCACGGCCAACGCGGAGAACAACCACGATCTTCCCGCTGACGAGCTTATCGTCGCGGAAGCCACAGCCAACGAGGGACCCACGATCAAGCGCTGGCGCCCACGCGCCCAGGGACGTGCATTCCCCATCAACAAGCCCATGACCCATGTCACGGTCGTGGTCGAGAACCGGGAGGCTTAGGCATGGGACACAAGGTCCACCCCAACGGCTTCCGGCTGGGCGTCTCGCGCACCTGGAACGCCAAGTGGTACTCCGACAAGGAGTACACCGAACTACTGCGTGAGGACATCGCTATCCGCACGCTCGTCAAGAAGCGACTGGCCAATGCCAGCGTCTCTCTGGTCGAGATCGAGCGAGGTATCAACCACGTGACCGTCACGGTCCACACCGCCAAGCCGGGCATCGTCATCGGCAAGGGCGGGGCCAACGTGGAAGCGCTGCGCCAGGCCGTAGGCAAGCTCACCGACCGCAAGGTCAAGGTGGAGATCCGCGAGATCCGCCAGCCGGAACTCGACGGCGTCCTGGTCGCGACCAACATCGCGCAGCAGCTGACCCGCCGCATCGCCTTCCGCAAGGCCATCAAGCAGTCCATCCAGCGGAGCATGAAGGCCGGCGCCAAGGGTGTGAAGGTCCAGGTCTCCGGCCGCCTCGGCGGCTCCGAGATGGCCCGCCGCGAGTGGGACAAGGAAGGCCGCATCCCGCTGGGCACCCTGCGTGCCGACATCAGCTACGGCCAGGTCCTGAGCCGCACCACCTACGGCGCCATCGGCGTCAAGGTCTGGATCTACCGCGGCGACATCCTGCCCGAGAAGACCAAGCAGCCGGAGGCCGCCGCCGCGGCCGGGGGAAAGGCATAAGACATGTTGATGCCCCGTCGCGTCAAGCACCGGAAGCAGCAGCGTGGCCGCATGAGCGGCATCGCCAAGGGTGGTTCGACCATCGCTTTCGGCGACTACGCGCTGATGACCGAGGAGCCCGGCTACATCACCAGCCGCCAGATCGAGGCCGCTCGTCGTGCCATGACCCGCTACGTCCGCCGTGGCGGAAAGATCTGGATCCGCATCTTCCCGGACAAGCCGGTCACCAAGAAGCCGGCTGAGGTCCGGATGGGCAAGGGCAAGGGCGCGGCCGACCACTGGGTCGCCGTCGTCAAGCCCGGCCGCATCCTGTTCGAGATGGCCGGCGTCCCTCACGAGGACGCGGTCGAAGCCATGCGCCTGGCCAGCCACAAGCTGCCCACCAGCGTCAAGGTCCTGATCAGAGAGGGGGTCCATGATGGAGATCGCTAAGGCCCGCAGCCTCTCCGAGCAGGAGCTCGCCGAGGAGCTGGAGTCGGCCCGCCGTCATCTCTACGACCTGCGTTTCCAGCTGGCCACGCGCCAGCTCACCGACTACAGCCAGATCTCGCAGACGCGGAAGGACATCGCCCGCCTGCTGACCGTCCGGACCGAGCGCAAGCTCGACGGCGGCGCAGCGAGCGCTTCGACCGCGGCTGCCGGAGGAGAATAGATGAGCGCCGCTACTGCACCTGAGCGCGCCAAGCGCAAGACCAAGGTCGGCCGCGTCGTTTCCGACAAGATGGACAAGACCATCGTCGTCTCCGTCGAGCGCCTGGCCCGCCACCGTATCTACAAGCGCGTCATCCGTCTGACCACCAAGTTCAAGGCGCATGACGAGAACAACGAAGCCCACGTCGGCGACACGGTCCGCATCGAGGAGGCCCGCCCCCTCTCCGCGACCAAGCGCTGGCGCCTCACCGAGATCGTGACCAAGGCCGGCCTGGGTGCCGGTGAGGACGTGGTCTCCGAGGAGGCCGAGACCGCCGAGGCCATCCACATGGCTGCCCATCCGGGCAAGGTCAAGGCCGAAGAGGCCGAGGGGGCCGAGGGGGCCGCCGAGGCTCCGGCCGCCGAGGATCCGTCGCCGAGGCGCCCGCTGAGGGCGAGGAGGCGTCCGCATGATCCAGCCCCAGAGCCGCTTGCGCGTGGCCGACAACACCGGTGCGCGCACCATCGAGTGCATCCGCATCCTGGGCCGCTCGCAGAAGCCCACGGCCGGTGTCGGAGACGTCATCGTCGCCTCGGTCAAGCAGGCCATCCCCAACGCCGCGGTCAAGAAGGGCGACATCGTCCAGGCCGTGATCGTGCGCACTGCCAAGGAATACGGGCGCCCCGATGGGAGCTACATCCGCTTCGACGAGAACGCGGCCGTGCTCATCAACAACCAGGGCAACCCGCGCGGCACGCGCATCTTCGGCCCCGTGGCTCGTGAGCTGCGCGACCGTGACTACATGAAGATCATCTCGCTCGCTCCGGAGGTGCTGTAGATGGCACCGTCAGTCAAGCCCCGCCGCCACACCCGCGTCCCGGACCTGCGTACCGGGGACGAGGTGGTGGTGCTCAAGGGCAAGGATGCCGGCAAGCGCGGCGAGATCCAGAAGGTGCTGCGTCACCAGCAGGGATGGGCCCGCTCGACCGAGCGGTTCGGCTCCGGCTGGCAGGACAAGGCGCCCCTCTCCGGTGCTGCCGTCGTCATCGAGGGCATCAACGTCGCCAAGCGGCACACCAAGCCGCGTCAGGTGGCAGGCCGGACGGAGCGCCAGCCCCGCATCCAGCAGGGCGGCATCCTGGATATCCCCCAGCCCATCGCCATCAGCAACGTCATGCTCGTTTGTCCGCACTGCTCGACCCCGACCCGCGTTCGCCATGAGCGCTCCGGTGACGGTCGCAGCATCCGCATCTGCAGGCACTGCAGCGAGTCCGTGACCCGAGCGGAGGCCAAGTAGTGAGCAGCGGACTGCGACAGCGCTATGAAGAAGAGGTCGTGCCGGCCCTCGTCAAGGAGTTCGATTACCAGAACCCCATGGAGGTCCCACGCCTGACCAAGATCACCGTCAACATCGGCCTGGGTGAGGCGCTCACCAACAGCAAGGCCGTCGACGCCGCCGTGGCCGACATGACCACGATCACCGGCCAGAAGCCCGTCATCACCAAGGCCAAGCGGTCGATCGCCCAGTTCAAGATCCGTGAAGGGAACACCATCGGCGTCAAGGTCACCCTGCGTGGCCAGCGCATGTGGGACTACCTGGAGCGACTGACCCGGCTGGCCCTGCCCCGGATCCGCGACTTTCGAGGTGTGCCGTCGCGGTCGTTCGACGGGCGAGGCAACTACTCGCTGGGGCTGCGCGAGCAGCTCGCGTTCCCGGAGATCGACTACGACAAGGTCGATCGCCTGCGCGGGCTGGAGATGACGGTCGTGACCACCGCCAAGACCGACGAGGAAGGCCAGCGTCTGCTGGGTCTCCTCGGCATGCCCTTCGAGAACTAAGGAGCGACCGAATGGCCAAGAAGTCCATGATCGCGAAGGCGAAGCGCGGATCGCGCTTCCCCGTGCGCTCCTACCACCGCTGCTTCGTCTGCGGCCGCTCCCGTGCGTACATGCGCCGGTTCGGTCTCTGCCGTATCTGCTTCCGGGAGCGTGCCCTGCAGGGCGAGCTGCCGGGCGTCACCAAGTCGAGCTGGTAGGCCCATGAACGTATCCGATCCCATCGCCGACATGCTTACGCGCATCCGCAACGCCAGCCGGGCGCGTCATGACGAGGTCACCGTACCTGCGTCCAGGACCAAGCTGGCGATCGCCACCATCCTGCGCGAAGAGGGCTTCATCGAAGACTTCGCTGAATCGCAGGCGGGTCCCCGCAAGAACATCGACATCCGGCTCAAGTACGTGGGCAAGGTGCCGGTGGTCAGCGGGCTCAAGCGCATCAGCAAGCCGGGTCTCCGGGTGTACGCATCCAAGACGGAGATCCCGCGCGTGCTGGGCGGACTCGGTGTCGTCATCGTCAGCACCAGTCAGGGCATCATGACCGGTCAGCAGGCTCGCAAGAGCCAGCTCGGCGGCGAGGTCCTGGCGTACATCTGGTAGGCGATCCATGTCACGAGTCGGCAAGCTGCCCATCACCATCCCTTCCGGCGTCGAAGTCGCCGTCGAGGGCAACCACATCAAGGTCAAGGGCCCCAAGGGCGAGCTCGAGCGTGATATCACGCCGGTGCTGTCGGTCGTCACCGAAGACGACCAGCTGCGCGTCGAGCGTCCGAACGAGGAGAAGCGCTCGCGCGAGCTCCACGGCCTGACCCGTACGCTCATCAACAACATGGTCGTGGGTGTGACCGAAGGCTACTCCCGCAACCTCGAGATCCAGGGCGTCGGTTACCGCGCCCAGCTCGTGGGCAAGAAGCTGCAGCTCAACCTGGGCTACAGCCACCCCATCGAGATCGATCCGCCGGAGGGCATCTCCTTCGCGGTCGAGAACACCAACAAGGTCGCCGTGACCGGCATCGACAAGCAGCTGGTCGGGCAGATCGCCGCGCAGGTGCGTGCTACTCGCAAGCCTGAGCCCTACAAGGGCAAGGGTGTCCGCTATGAGGGCGAGGTCGTGCGCCGCAAGGCCGGCAAGGCCGGCAAGATCGGCGGCGCCTAGGCACCCCCGTCTACCCACTTAGATATCGCCTGGTCGCGGCGCCCACGAGGCGCCCGGCCGCTAGAGGAGACCGACGACCGCGATGCCAACGGCACGAAGCCGCTCCGCCGCACGTCAGAAGCGTCACTCGCGGCTCCGCCTTCGTGTGGCGGGGTCCGCTGAGCGACCGCGCCTGGCGGTCTTCCGGAGCATCAACCAGATCTACGCCCAGGTCATCGACGACGCCAGCGGGCACACCCTTGCCAGCGCTTCCTCCATGGAAGCGGAGGTCAAGAGTGCCGGTGGCACCAAGACCGAGCGCGCCAAGCAGGTCGGCACCCTCGTGGGTGACCGAGCCAAGGCCGCCGGGGTCGAGCGCGTCGTATTCGACCGCGCCGGGTTCAAGTACCACGGACGGATCCGTGCGCTCGCCGAGGGCGCTCGCGACTCCGGCCTGGAGTTCTAGGAGGGCCCATGGCTCGGATCGATCCCAGCAAGCTCGCGCTCGAGGAGCGCGTCGTCCAGATCAATCGCGTGGCCAAGGTGGTCAAGGGTGGTCGGCGCTTCAGCTTCTCCGCGGTGGTCGTCGTCGGTGACGGCGAAGGACACGTCGGTGTCGGCCTGGGCAAGGCCGGCGAGGTGCCCGAGTCCATCCGCAAGGGCGTCGAGGACGCCAAGAAGAATCTCATCAAGGTGCCGCTGGTCGGTACCACCGTGCCCCACGAGGTGCGCCAGCAGTACGGTGCCAGTACCGTCATGCTCAAGCCGGCCTCGCAGGGAACCGGCGTCATCGCTGGTGCCTCCGTTCGCGCCGTCGTCGAGGCCGCCGGCATCCGTGACATCCTGTCCAAGTCGCTTGGCTCCAACAACCCCGTCAACGTCACTCGCGCGACCCTGGAGGGTCTGCGGGCCATGCGTTCCGCCGCCGAGCTGTCGGAGTGGCGCGGCAAGAAGCTGCGGTCAGTCATCCCCGGCCAGCCCATGCCGGGCAGCGACGAGTCCGTGGTGGGCGGGGAGGCCGTCGATGGCCAGTAAGCTCCTCGTCACGCTCAAGAAGTCGATCGTCGGCACCAACCCCAAGGCTCGCGGCACCGTCCGCGCTCTGGGCCTGCGCCGCATCGGCCAGACCGTCGAGCTGCCAGACGACCCCGCGGTCCGCGGTCAGATCCGCGCCGTGAACTACCTCGTCGAGTTCGAGGAGGTCGCGGCGACTCGCGCCAAGAAGGCGACCCCCAAGAAGAAGGAAGAGGCTGAGGCGTGAAGCTCCATGACCTGAAGCCGGCGCCCGGCTCACAGAAGCGGCGCATCCGCGTCGGCCGCGGCATCGCCGCCGGCCGCGGCAAGACCGCCGGACGTGGCACCAAGGGCCAGAAGTCCCGCTCCGGTGCCAGGATCCCCGGCTGGTTCGAAGGCGGTCAGACGCCCATCCACGTCCGCGTGCCCAAGCTGCGCGGCTTCAAGCCCGTCAACCGCATCGACTATCAGGTGGTCAACGTCGGCCGCATCTCCGAGTACGCCGTCGCCGGCCGCTTCGGTGAGGGCGGGTCGGGCCCCATCACGGTCGATGGCGAGGTCCTCGCTGCGGCCGGTCTCATCGCCCACGCCGACCGACCGGTCAAGGTGCTCGGTGATGGCGACCTCGAGGTAAAGGTGGCCGTCACGGCCGATGCCTTCACCAAGTCGGCCAAGTCCAAGATCGAGGACGCCGGCGGGTCGGTGGAACTGCTGAACCCGCCTGCTCCCGAGCCTGAGCCCGAAGCCGAGGCCCCCGCCGAGGAGGCTGCCCCTGTGGCCGCCGCCAGGACCGAGGCCCCCGCCGGGGATCCCCCGGCCGAAGCTGCGCCCGAAGCCGCCGAGGAAGCGACCGAGACCGAGGCTCCCGCCGAGGAGACCAAGGCCCAGGCCGTTGCCGAGGAGGCCCCCGAGGCGGAGGCTGAGACCGAGTCCTCCGACGAGCCGGTAGCCGAGTAACCCGTGTTCGAAGCCCTCGTCAACGCGTTCCGTGCGCCGGACATCCGCAAGCGCATCCTCTTCATCCTGGGGATGCTCATCATCGTGCGGATGCTGGCGCACGTGCCCGTACCCGGCATCGATCGCGAGGCTCTCTCGGGCATCATCGGCGAGAACAGCTTCCTGCAGATGCTGAACCTCTTCTCCGGAGGTGGCCTGCAGAACTTCTCCATCATCGCGTTGGGTGTGAATCCCTACATCAACGCGTCGATCATCATGCAGCTGATGACGGGTGTCGTACCCCGTCTGCAGCAGCTCTCCCGCGAGGGTGAGTACGGCCGCGGCAAGATCAACTCGTACACGCGCTACCTGACGGTGCCGCTGGCGATCCTGCAGTCGTACGGCTACCTGGCCCTGCTGTCCTCGGGTACCAACCCGGCGGTGCCGAACTTCGACATCACCAGCTTCACCACGCTGACGCAGATCATCACGCTCACTGCCGGCACCATCCTCGTGATGTGGATCGGCGAGCTCATCAGCGAGCGCGGCATCGGCAACGGCATCAGCTTCATCATCTTCGCCGGCATCGTGGCCGGTCTGCCGGGTGCGGTGAACACCTTCCTGGCCTCACCCGACCTCGCCGCCGGTCTCGCCTTCGGGGCCCTGGCTATCGCTGCGGTTGCCATCATCGTCTACATCCAGGAGGGCCAGCGCCGCATCCCCATCCAGTACGCCAGCCGCGTCCGCGGCCGCCGCATGTACCAGGGTGGTGCCACGTTCCTGCCGCTGCGCGTGAACCAGGCCGGCGTCATCCCCATCATCTTCGCTATCTCCATCCTGCTCTTCCCGGTGCAGATGGCCAGCTACTTCAGCGCCTCCGGCGGCGTCATCGAGGACATCGCCAACGTGGTCATCGACTGGCTCAGTCAGGGCAGCCCGGTCTACGCGCTGACCTTCTTCCTGCTGGTCGTCGGATTCACGTACTTCTACACCGCGTTCACCTTCAAGCCCGATGAGACGGCCGACCAGCTTCGCAAGAACGGTGGCTTCATCCCGGGTATCCGGCCGGGCGCGCCGACCCGCGACTACCTGGCCAAGGTGGTCTTCCGCATCAGCCTCGCCGGCGCCATCTTCCTGGGCATCGTCGCGGTCAGTCCCATCATCGTCGGCTCCCTCTTCGCAGGCAGCGTCATCGGCTCATTCAGCCTCGGCGGCACGGCACTCCTCATCGTCGTGTCGGTCGTGGTGGAGACGATGAAGCAGCTCGAGGCGCAACTGATGATGCGTAACTACGAGGGTTTCATCAAGTGACATCAGAAGCTGCCGCCGGCATGGCAGCTCGCAACGGGGGAACGCGCCGCATCATCGTGATGATGGGTGCCCCCGGCGCGGGCAAGGGCACGCAGGCCGAGCGCCTGGCTGAGGCCTTGTCCCTGCCGCACGTCTCTACCGGAGAGCTCTTCCGGGCCATGCTCAAGAGCGACACGCCGCTCGCGCGGAAGGTTCAGGACTACATGGAATCGGGTGCGCTCGTGCCTGACGACATCGTTCTGGCCATGGTCGACGATCGCCTCACCTGGAACGACGCCAGAGACGGCGTCATCCTCGATGGCTTCCCACGCACGGTCGCGCAGGCCGAGGCGCTCGATCGGATGCTGGCCAGGCTGGGCGCGTCCGTCTCGGCGGTGCCCTACATCGAGGTCCCGACCGAGCTGCTGCTGGCGCGCCTGACCGGCCGCCGCATCTGCACCAAGGACGACCAGCACCTGTACCACGTCGTGGGCATGCCGCCCATGAAGGAAGGCATCTGCGACATCGACGGTGCCGAGCTGTACCAGCGCAAGGACGACAGCGAGGAGACCGTCCAGGATCGCCTCGACAAGCAGCTGCCGCCCATGTTCGAGGTCGTCGACTACTACGCGGGCAACAACGTGCTCTTCTCTGTGCCCGGCGATCAGCCGCCGGCCGATGTGACCGAGGAGCTGCTCCGCGTCATCAACACCAAGACCCAAGCCTAAGTGCTCTTCGACCGTCGCCGCGTGGTGCTCAAGTCTCGATCACAGATCGAGAAGATGGCCGTGGCCGGCGATCTCACCGCGGCTGCGCTCGATGCCGTGGCTGAAGCCATCCGTCCGGGCGTGACGCCGCTGCAGCTGAACGCCATCGCCGACGAGGTCATCCGCGACGGGGGCGGGACGCCCAACTTCATCGGCGTTCCCGGCCACCTCGCACCCTTCGAGCACGCCACCTGCATCTCCATCGACGACGAGGTCGTCCATGGTGTCCCCGACGACCGCGTCATCGAGGAGGGCATGATGGTCTCGGTCGACTGCGGGGCCGAGGTCGACGGCTGGAACGGCGACTCCGCCCGCACCTTCCTCATGGGCGACGTGCCCGAGGAGATGCGCAAGCTTTCGGAGGTCACGCGCGCGGGCATGCTCGCGGGCGTGAAGGCCTCGATCCCGGGCAACACGCTCGAGGACGTGGCCGCCGCCATCGAGGACGTCGGCCTGACCGCGGGCTACGGCATCGTGCGGGGCTACGTCGGACACGGCATCGGCAACGAGATGCACGAGGAGCCGCAGGTCACCAACTACCGCACCGGCCGCCGTGGTCGCAAGATCGAGCCCGGCCTGTGCATCGCCATCGAGCCCATGTTCACCATCGGCTCCCACGAGACCCGCGTGAAGGCCGATGGCTGGACCGTGGCCACCGCTGACGGCAGTCTGGCTGCCCACTGGGAGCACTCCATCGCCGTCACCACCGCCGGTCCGCGCATCCTGACGCTGGCCGCCGGCGAGGTCATCGAGGGCCTGACGAGCATGGCCGGAGCGAGCGCATGAGCTCGAACCGACCGAGGCTTGCGGAAACTCGGACCCTTCTGATACACTCATCCTTCGCGCGCCGGGCGTGTCCCGGCGCTTGTTGGCGCCCGGCTGACGGCTTTCGTCACGGTGTTGGGCGCACCCATTCCAACAAGTAGTCGGGGTCTAGCGGTCGCCTGTGGCAAAGCGAGATGCAATCGAGGTCGAAGGAACGGTCATCGAGCCGTTGCCGAACACCATGTTCCGGATCGAGCTCGAGGATAAGCATCAAGTGCTGGCGCACATCAGCGGCAAGCTGCGGATGAACTTCATCCGAATCCTCCCCGGCGACCGCGTTCGCGTCGAGTTGTCGCCGTACGACCTCTCTCGCGGCCGCATCACATATCGACTCAAGTAGGACACGGACACAACGACGTGAAGGTCTCTGCATCGGTTAAGAGGCGCTGTGATCGCTGCAAGGTGATCCGGCGGAAGGGGCGAGTGATGATCATCTGCTCGAACCCCAAGCACAAGCAGCGCCAGGGCTAGGAGGAACGGTGGCACGTATCGCCGGCATCGATATCCCCCGCGAGAAGCGGGTGGAGATCGCGCTGACCTACATCTATGGGATCGGGCTGTCCACCAGCCAGAAGGTCCTCGAACAGGCCAACGTGAACCCGGACACCCGTGTCCGTGACCTCACCGATGAGCAGGTCAACCGCCTGCGCGACATCATCGACCGCCGCCACACCGTCGAGGGCGACCTTCGCCGCGAGACGGCCATGAACATCAAGCGGCTGACCGAGATCGGTTCCTACCGCGGCCTGCGACACCGGCGCAACCTGCCGGTCCGTGGCCAGCGCACCAAGACCAACGCACGCCAGCGACGAGGTCCCAAGAGGACCGTCGGCGTCCGGCGCAAGAAGTAACCCAACCCGCCACCGCGGCCAGTCCCAGTAGCTGGCCAGCCGAGCGGCGAAACGCAGGAGAGACACTCGATCGATGGCGGAACGAAAGCGCGCCACGAAGTCCAGGCGCAAGGAGAAGAAGAACGTGCCCCAGGGGCACGTCCATATCCAGGCGTCCTTCAACAACACGATCGTGACGATCACGGACCTCAGTGGTGCAGTCGTGGCTTGGGGTAGCGCCGGCACGGCCGGGTTCAAGGGCTCCCGCAAGTCCACGCCCTATGCCGCCGCGCTCGCGGCCGATGGCGCGGCCAAGCGCGCCATGGAGCACGGCATGCGCCAGATCGAAGTGTTCGTCAAGGGTCCCGGTTCCGGGCGCGAGCAGGCCATCCGCTCGCTGCAGGCTGCCGGCCTCGAGGTCAGCGCCATCACCGACGTCACCCCACTCCCGCACAACGGCTGCCGCGCGCCCAAGCGGCGTCGCGTCTAGGAGGCCCGTCATGGCTCGATATCGTGGCCCCGTCGGTCGTCTGTGCCGGCGTGAGGGCGTCCATCTCTTCCTCAGCAACAAGTGCTACACCAAGAAGTGCCCGCTGGAGCGCCGGCCCAGTCCGCCAGGCCAGCACGGCATCCGTCGCCGCAAGATGTCCAACTACGGCATCCAGCTGCGCGAGAAGCAGAAGGTCCGCCGCGTGTACGGCGTCAACGAGCGCCCCTTCAAGCGCTACTACGAGACCGCCGCTTCGCGCCCCGGTGTCACCGGTGAGAACCTGCTCCGTCTGCTCGAGACCCGTCTCGACAACGTCGTCTTCCGCATGGGCTACGCCACCAGTCGCCCGCAGGCCCGCCAGCTGGTGAGCCACGGTCACTTCGAGGTCAACGGTGTCCGCACCAACGTGCCCTCCTTCCGCGTCCGCGAGGGCGACAAGATCGAGGTCCGTGCCAAGAGCAAGAAGACCGAATACTTCAAGCAGCTGAAGGACGCCATCGGTGGCGCCCAGAAGCCCGAATGGGTCAGCGTCGACGCCGACAAGCTCGCCGGGACCGTCTCTGCCCTGCCGACCCGCGACCAGATGCCGCTCGAGCTCAACGAGCAGCTCGTGGTCGAGTACTACTCGAGGTAGCGCCACCACATGATCGAGTTGGAGAACGCCCAGATCGAGTCCGTCGAGGAACTCGAGACTGAGACGTACGGCAAGTACGAAGCGAGCCCGCTTCGCGCCGGTTACGGCGTCACACTGGGCAACGCGCTTCGTCGCGTGCTGCTCTCCTCCCTGGAGGGGGCGGCTGTCACGTCCGTGCAGATCCGTGACGTCAGCCATGAGTTCAGCACCATCGCCGGGGTCAAGGAGGATGTCATCCAGATCCTCCTCAACCTCAAGCGACTGCGACTCAAGAGCTACGTCCCTCACCCGACCCAGCTGAAGCTCGTCAAGAGCGGCGCCGGGCCCGTCACCGCGGCTGACATCGTCGAGTCCGCAGACGTCGAGATCGTCAACCCGGACCAGCACATCCTGACGCTGGAGCCTGACGCGACCATCGAGATGGACCTCACCGTGGAGCGGGGCACCGGCTACCTGTCGGCGGAGGACACCAAGGAAGGCCTGCCCATCGGCGTCATCCCCGTCGACGCGATCTTCACGCCCGTGCGCAAGGTCGACTACCACGTCGAGAACACGCGCGTCGGCCAGGTCACCAACTACGACAAGCTGACGCTGGAGATCGAGACCGACGGCACCATCTCCCCGGAGGAGGCGCTCTCGCGCGCCGCCGAGATGCTGGTGGAGCAGTTCGGCCAGTTCACCACCGCCGGCCGCCAGCTGACCAGCGAGGTCGAGGCCGTGAGCGGGCAGGAGACACTGCCGCCCAACGTGCTCGACATGCCCATCGAGGACCTGGACCTGCCGATGCGTGCCTACAACTCGCTGAAGCGCAACAACATCGTCAAGGTCGGGCAGCTGCTGCAACTCCAGGACGAGGATCTGCTGCGGATGCGCAACTTCGGCAAGAAGTCCCTCGATGAGATGAAGGATCGTCTGCGCATGCGTGGCTTCCTGCCGCCCGAGGACGAGGCCCTGGAAGGCTTCGAGGGCGAGGAGGGCGCTGAGGTGGCGGCCGCGGAAGGCTTCGAGGTCGAGGCGGAAGCGGACCTGGAGGCCGCGGATGAGCCCTTCAAGGAGGAGGCCTAGCCGATGGCCCACCGCATCGATGGCCGCAAGTTCGGCCGCCAGACCGCCCCGCGCAAGGCCATGTACGCCAACCTCATCGTGGCCGTCCTGCGCTATGAACAGATCAAGACCACCGAGGCCAAGGCCAAGGAAGTCCGCGGCATGGTCGAGCGTGTCATCACGCTGGCCAAGGGTGGCTCGCTCGCCGAGCGCCGCCGCATCGTATCCGAGCTGCCCAACGAGCCGCTCGTGATCGAGAAGCTCTACGACGAGATCGCTCCCCGCTACGGGGATCGCAACTCGGGCTACACCCGGATCGTCAAGCTTGGCCCCCGGCCCGGCGACAACGCTCCGATGGTTCAGCTCGAGCTGGTCTAAGCAAGCCGTATCGCCGGGCGCGGGAGCGTCAGGGGAGTGCGGTCAAGATGAAGCACGCCCGAGAGGGCGGCCCCGTGCGGTACCGCGCACGGGTCGAATACGACGGCACGGAGTTCGCCGGCTTCCAGGCTCAGCCTGGTCGTCGGACCGTCCAGGGAGAGCTGGAACGCGTCCTGACCCACCTTGTTGGTGAGTCGGGGTTCCGGATCAAAGCGGCCGGTCGGACGGACGCCGGGGTGCATGCCACCGGGCAGGTGATCGCGTTCACCTGGCAGGGTGGCATCGATGCCAGGGAGCTCGGTCAGGCGATCGGGGCGCTACTGCCCCCGGACGTCGCGATCGGCCCGCTGACACGGGTAGCGCTCGACTTCGATCCTCGTCGCGCCGCGACGAGGCGGGAGTACCGCTACAGCATCTGGACGGGACCGCGGAAGCCACTGGGCAACCGCTACCGCTACGAACTCGACGAACCGCTCGATGCCGAGGTCATGCACGCGGCCGCCCAGATCCTGGTCGGCAGGCACGACTTCGCACCCTTCGGGCGCGTTCAGCGCACCTCGGTCCGGACGCTCCACGAGATCCGGGTCCGCAGGCAGGGGCACCTGGTCACGATCGACGTGAGCGGTGACGCCTTCCTGCAGCAGATGGTGCGCAGCATCGTGGCCGCGCTCATCCGGATCGGGATGGGACGGGCCACGGCAGAGGACCTCGAACGGGAGCTGCGCTCGCCGGGACGGGCCTTCGACGGGGCGATCGTCCCCGCCCACGGGCTTTGCCTGCGGCGGGTGGTGATCGGGCCGAAACGAACCAGGTAGACGACAAGGAAGCACGACAGGGGCCATGAGCAGGACCTACACGCCAAAGGCAAGTGAGATCGAACGCCAGTGGCTGGTCGTCGATGCCGACGGTCAGACGCTCGGCCGTCTCGCCACGCGTGTGGCGCGGCTGCTGACGGGCAAGCACAAGCCGACCTACTCGACACACATCGACACCGGCGATCACGTCATCGTCATCAATGCCGAGAAGATCAAGGTCACCGGTGACAAGCTGGAGTCCAAGCACTACTACCGACACAGCGGCTACCCCGGTGGTTTCCGCGAGGAGAAGCTGAGCCATCTGCTGGAGCGGCGGCCCGAGGAGGTCGTCCGTCGCGCGGTCAAGGGCATGGTCCCGCACACGCGCCTCGGCACCCAGCAGCTGCGTAAGCTCAAGGTCTACGCCGGCAAGGAGCACCCGCACGAGGCACAGCAGCCGGTCGAGGCCCCGGCAGGAGGCGCGTACTAGATGAACCAGGTCGCATTCTTCGAAGGCACCGGCCGCCGCAAGACGGCCATCGCACGCGTCCGCCTGCTCACTGGTGAGGGTGAGGTCGTGGTCAATGGCCGCAGCCTGGAGGAGCACTTCGGCAACGCCGTCGATCTGCAGGACATCCTCATGCCCTTCCGTGTCACTGGCACCGAAGGCAAGTTCAACGCCATGATCAAGGTGCACGGCGGCGGCCATCACGGCCAGGCCGGAGCCATCCGCCACGGCATCGCCCGCGCCATCCTGCAGTCGGACCCAGAGTCCCGCGTGTCGCTGCGCCAGGCCGGCCTCCTCTCTCGCGACCCGCGCATGAAGGAGCGCAAGAAGTACGGCCTCAAGCGAGCCCGCAAGGCGCCGCAGTTCACCAAGCGCTAGTCGCGCACCGCGCCGATCGGACGCGGCCACCACAACACCTCTCGACGCGGCCGGGGTGGGGAACCACCCCGGACTGTCGGCCACTGCACCTATCTACAGCCCGGGACCTTCGTGGCATCGTCCCGGGCTCGTTGCTGTCTGAGACTGGTTCACGATGAGTGAGTCTGTCTCCGTTCGCTACAAGGAGGCGCTCCAGCGCGGCCACGTGGCCGTGGTCAAGGGACGACCTCGGGAGGCCATCGGCCACTATCGGGACGCTGCCGAGCTGGTGCCCGACCGGCCATTGCCGTACACGCGTATGGGCCATATCTACCTGCAGATGGAGCAGCCGCGCGAGGCCCTCGCCGCATTCGAGGAGGCGCTCGCTCGCGCGCCGTCCGAGCGCGAGGCACTGGAGGGCAAGGCCGCGGTACTGGCGGCCACGGGCCGGGCCCAGGAGGCAGGCGACGCCCGTTCTCGCGCCGTCGAGCTGGCTGCCCGGGAGCAAGCCGGCCATTCTGGCCGCCGGCGGGCCGACCCACGCCTGCTCGAGATCGAGCGGCACATCATCAACGGCGCCGCAGCGCGAGCTGCGGGCGACCTGGGCGTGGCATCGGTGGCGTACCTCACCGCGGCCAACGGCTTCGTCGCCATCGACGAACTCGATGCCGCCATCGACGCCTGCCTGCGGGGACTCGAGGCACGACCGGGCAACATCGACATCCACTTCGTCATGGCGATGCTCTATCTGCGCCGCGGCTGGACGCAGTTGGGCGTGGAGCGGGTGGCGCTCATCGAGCACCGCCTCGATATCGATGACGACCAGCTGCGGCGCAACGCACTCGCAGCCCTCGCCCGTGACTTCCGCACGCGTGCGCCGGAGCTCGAGCGCCTCGCCGCCAACGCGCCCTGACCCGCGCCCTGACCCGGGCCCTGCCTGCGCGCGGCGGTGGTAGTCTCAGCCGCAGATGGATCAGCTGCGTGACCTAGCCGCGGATCTGCGGATCGAACCGAGCGCACTGCTCGACATCTTCCTGACCGCAGTCCTCATCTACCTTGTGCTCCGCCTCATCCAGGGCACGCGCGCGGTGCGCCTGGCCATCGGTGCGGCCATCGTCTACGGCGTCTACGTCTTTGCCCTCGAGCTCGATCTGCGGCTGCTTTCGGGCATCCTCCAGACCGGCGCCGTCGTCGGCCTCATCGCCCTTGTGGTCGTGTTCCAGCCGGAGCTGCGCCGTGGTCTCGATCGCATCGGTCGCGTGGGCACCTTCACCTTCCTCGGTGACAACGGCCCCGGCGGCTACCAGCGTGTGGCCGGGCTGCTCGCGGCCTCGGCCGCCAAGCTCTCACGGCGTCGCACCGGCGCGCTCATCATCATCGAGCGGGATACCGGTCTCGGCGACATGGCCGAGACCGGGGTGATGGTCCACGCCGAGCTCACCGCGGAGTTGCTGGCCTCGCTCTTCGCCCCCGGTTACCCACTCCACGACGGGGCCGTGCTGGTCCAGGGCCACGAGATCGTCGCCGCCGGCGTGATGCTGCCGCTGGCCGAGCGCGAAGGTTCGCTGGAGGACTACGGCACCCGCCACCGTGCGGCCCTTGGCATCACCGAGCAGACCGATGCGGTGGCTATCGTGGTCAGCGAGGAGAGCGGCTCCATCGGCCTCGCGGTCGGCGGCGACCTCGTGCGCCAGCTCGACGAGGACGAGTTGCGCCAGCGGCTGTACGGGCTGCTGGCGCCCGACGATGTCGGCAGCCGTGCCCGCCGCCTCTCGCTGCGCAACCACCGGGCGGAGGACGCCGGGGCCGCTGTCGACACCGACGACGAGGGGGCATCCACGTGAGCGCGATCAGCCGCATGCTCTTCAGCAACTGGCCGCTCAAGCTCACCGCGCTGGGCCTTGCGGTCGTGCTCTACATGGGCGTGGCCATCTCCGAGTCAACGCGTTCCTGGGCTGGCCCGGTGCCTATCGAGGTCCTCAACGCACCCACCGGTGGCGCTCTGCTCGACGACCCTGGCGTCGTCGAGACCATCGAGTTCCGGGCGTCCGACGATATCGCCGAGGCGCTCACCAACGACAGCTTCCGCGCCTCCATCGACCTCTCCGCGGTCGAGCCACGCCCCGGTGCCAACACGGTCGAGGTGCCGGTCGATGTCTTCCCCGTCGACCCCCGCGTTCGCGTCGTGGACTACGATCCGCCGGGCGTCACCGTTCGCGTCGATGCCGTCGTCTCGCGCCAGCTGCCGGTCGAGGTCGAGCACGGCCCCTTGCCCGATGGCATCGAGCTCGGGCCGGTCATCGTCGATCCCAACCAAGCCGTCATCAGCGGCGCCTCGTCT
The DNA here is from genome assembly GCA_963752475.1 of uncultured Chloroflexia bacterium. Taxonomy (GTDB): domain Bacteria; phylum Chloroflexota; class Limnocylindria; order Limnocylindrales; family CSP1-4; genus JAFMJV01. Next base: position 178,688 of record CAVVYR010000007.1, read on the forward strand.
CGCCTGCAGAACGTGCGCACGGTCGAGGGCCGCTTCGTGGTCGACGCCAGTGGTCTCAACATCGACCAGGACGTCGCGCTCGAGGCCTTCGACGAGGACGGGGCCATCGTGCCGGGCGTGGACGTCGAGCCGTCGAGCGCCAGGATCCGGGCCGACGTGGCCCGCCAGTTGGCCTATGCCACCCTGCCGGTCATCCCGGAGCTCACCGGTGAGCCGGCCCACGGGCGCCGAGTGGACAACGTCTCGGTCCTGCCGGCGACGGTCACCGTCAGCGGTGAGAGTCCGGACGTGCGTGGTCTCGAGCTCGTCACCACCGAGCCGCTCGATATCAGCGACCGATCGATCGAACTGGTGGCCGAGGTGCCGCTGGCGCTTCCCGAGGAGGTCACGACCGCTGGCGAGGGCCTCGTCACCGTCATCGTCACCTTCACCGAGTCGCTCGGATCACGCAGCTACGAGGTGGGCACGGCCCTGACCGGGGCACAGCCCGAGTTCACCTACCAGGTGGAGGAACCGTCGGTCGCAGTGATCCTGTCAGGGCCGGTGGCGCAGCTCGACGAACTCACTGTCAGCGAGGTCAGCGCGGAGGTGCCGGTGGCCGATCTCGAGGTGGGTGACAATGAGGTCATGCCCATCGTTTCGACCCCCCGCGGCACCGAGGTGGTCCGCATCACTCCCGAGACCGTGCGCGTCACGGTCGCCGAAGCCCCGTGAGCAACCTCTTCGGAACCGACGGTATCCGGGGTGTCGCCAACGAGGATCTGAAACCATCGCTGGCCCATGCTCTGGGTCGTGCCCTGGCCACCCGTCTGGCCGGGCCCGGCGGCCACATCCTGGTGGGCCAGGACACGCGCCGTTCGGGTGACATGCTCGTAGCCGCGCTGATGTCCGGCGGCACCAGCGCCGGTGCCCATGTGCACTCGCTGGGCGTCTGTCCCACGCCTGCGCTGGCCCACGTCACCGCGGTCGGCGAGTACGCCGTCGGCGTCATGGTCAGCGCTTCCCACAACCCCGCCGAGGACAACGGGCTGAAGGTCCTCAGCGGCAAGGGGCTGAAGCTCGACGACGAGATGGAGGACGAGCTCGAGACGCTCATCATCCGCTCGGAGGAGCTGGGCAGCCCGCGCAACGACGAGCTCGGCCGGGTCGTGGACTCGCGGGACGACATGCGCCACTACCTCGATCACCGGCTGGGCATGGCGCGTGCCATCGGCTCCGACCTGCGCGTCCATGTCGACTGTGCCAACGGCTCGGCCTCCGCGGTCGCCCGCGACATCCTGGCCGCTTCCGGTGCCCGAGTGACCGCGCACTTCGACGCGCCCGACGGACTCAACATCAACCGCGACTGCGGTGCGACCGTGCCCGAGACCATGGCGGGCGTCGTGGCCCAACAGGGTGGCGACGTGGGCTTCAGCCTCGACGGCGACGCGGACCGCTGCGTCGCCGTCGACGAGCGTGGCCAGGTCGTCGATGGCGACCAGCTGCTGGGCATCATCGCCCTCGACCGCCTCGCCCGCGGGGCCCTCGCAGAGGACACGATGGTCGTGACCATCCTCAGCAACGGTGGCCTTGCCCGGGCCGTGGAGCAGGCTGGCGGGCGTGTGCTGCGCACCAAGGTCGGCGATCGCTACATCGTGGAGTCGATGCTTGTCTCGGGCGCCGGGCTCGGCGGCGAGAAGAGCGGCCACGTCATCGTGCGTGAGCACACCTCCACCGGCGACGGCATCGTCACCGCGCTCGAGGTCCTCGACGTCCTTGCTCGCACCGGCAAGCCGCTGAGCGAGTTGGCCGGCCGCATCCCCCTCGACCCGCAGGAGCAGCGCGCGGTGCGCGTGAAGACGAAGGAGTGGCGGGCTGACCGCGTGTTCGCCGATGCCGTCGCCGCCGCCGAGGCCGAGATGGAGGGGGAAGGCCGCGTGGTGGTCCGGCCTTCAGGCACCGAACCACGCATGCGCGTGATGGTCGAGGGACGGGATCAGGGGCGCGTGCTGCGACTGGCCAATGAGCTCGCGGCCCTGGCCGCGGAGCGACTCAACCAGGAGCGCTAGAACGTGTGTGGCATCGTCGGCTACGTCGGACATCAGCAAGCGGCCCCGGTGCTGCTCGAGGGCCTCGCGCGCCTCGAATACCGCGGCTACGACTCCGCGGGCATCGCGCTCTCGACACAGGACGGCGACCTCTTCATCCACAAGCGCGCGGGCAAGATCTCGGTCCTGCGCGAGTCGCTGGCCGACGGCACGCCCGCTGCGACGGCCGGCCTGGGACACACCCGCTGGGCCACGCACGGACGCCCCAACGACCTCAACGCTCACCCGCACATCGATTGCACCGGCGAGCTGACGGTCATCCACAACGGCATCATCGAGAACTTCATCGAACTGCGCGAGGAGCTCGAAGCCGCCGGCCACGTGCTCGATACCGAGACCGACACCGAAGCCATCGCGCACCTCGTGGAGGAGGCCTACGAGGGCGATCTCTCCGAGGCCGTGCGGGTCGCCCTGCAGCGGGCCCATGGCGCCTATGCCCTGGCTGTCATCCACAAGGGCGAGCCCGATCGCGTGGTGGGGGCCAAGATGAATGTTCCCCTCATCGTGGGCCTCGGCACCGACGAGGCCTTCCTGGCCTCCGACGTGGCCGCCGTGCTGGCGCACACTCGTGACGTCATCTTCCTCGAGGAAGGGGACGTGGCCGACATCCGCCCGGGTTCGGTGGCCATCACCGACATCGTGGGCCGCGAACAGGAGCGCCCGCTCGCGCACATCGAGTGGGACATCGAGGACGCCGAGAAGGGCGGCTACGAGCACTACATGCTCAAGGAGATGCACGAGCAGCCGGAGGCCATCCGGGCCGCTGTCGCCGGGCGCATCCACGAGGACGAGGTGCGCGTGCCGGAGCTGGAGCCGCTGAAGCCGATCCTGCCGTACATCGAACGCATCGAGCTCATCGCCTGCGGCTCGGCCGCCTACGCCGCGGCCGTGGCTGCCACCGCGCTGCAGGCCTGGACCGGCCTGCCCGCGCGCTGGAACGTGGGCTCCGAGTTCCGCTACGACCCGCCGCCGCTGGACCAGAAGACGCTGGTCATCGCGGTCACGCAGTCGGGCGAGACCGCCGACACGCTCGCGCCCACCCGCCTGGCACGTGAGAAGGGCTGCCCCGTCGTGGCCGTGACCAACACCGTCGGCTCGGCCATCACACGCGAGGCCGACGCGGTGCTCTTCCTGCAGGCCGGTCCCGAGATCGCGGTCGTGGCCACCAAGACCTACGTGACGCAGGTCGTGACGCTGCTACTGGTAGCGGCCCAGATGGCCAAGTCGCGCGGTCACCTCGACGAGCTCTACGAGAAGGCACTGGTAGAGGGGCTGCGCGCGCTGCCGGCCAACGCCGAGCGCACCATCGAGCTGAACGAGGCCATGGCCGGCGAGCTGGCCCGCCGGTACGCAGGCTCGCGTGGCTACATGTACGTCGGTCGTGGCATCACCTACCCCGCCGCGCTGGAGGGTGCGCTCAAGCTCAAGGAGGTCAGCTACGTCCACGCTGAGGGCTACGCGGCCGGCGAGCTGAAGCACGGACCCATCTCGCTGCTCGATGCGGAGGTGCCGTTGGTGGCGGTAGCCACGCGCACGGCCGTGCACGACAAGCTCGTGAGCAACCTCATGGAGGGTCGTGCCCGCGACGCCCGCGTCATCGCCGTCGTGACCGAGGGCGATGATCGCATGAAGGCCGTGGCCGACGACATCATGTGGGTGCCACCGACGGTCGAGATGCTGAGCCCGGTCCTGGCCGTCATCCCACTCCAGCTGTTCGCCTATCACACTGCCGTCGAGCGCGGCACCAACGTCGACCAGCCACGCAACCTGGCCAAGTCGGTGACGGTCGAGTGACCGAGATCCCCACGCCGCCGCCTGGGGCCCAGGAGGTGGGCATCGACATCATCAAGGTCGAGCGCATCCGCAAGGCCATCGAGAAGCACGGACGGCGCTTCGCCAAGCGCGTACTGACCGACCACGAAGATGCCTACGTGCGCGATCGGCCGGAGAACTTCGCCGGTCGTTGGGCGGCCAAGGAGGCCGTCTCGAAGGTCCTCGGTCTGGGGGTGCGCGGCGTCGGCTGGCGCGAGATCGAGATCATCCGCCTGCCCACGGGTGCGCCGATGTGCCGCCTCCACGAGCGCGCCCTGCGCCGTGCCAACCAACTCGGCATGGAGCGCATCGCGGTCTCGATCAGCCATGAGCGCGAGTACGCCGTGGCCATCGCGTTCGGCATCCGTACGCAGGGTGGCGAGTTCGTCTTCCCGATCGACATGGAAGCGCGCATGGACGACCGCGAGAAGCAGCTGATGGCGCGGATGCGCGACCTGCGCGACCTGCACGCGGAGGTCCAGGCTGCCGAGACCGAGGCGCGCGAGGGCGCCGAGCGGGAGGCCGAGTGACCAGCAGCGACACTGCCCTCATCGACGAGGCCACCGCTGCCGGACTGCTGCCCGAGCGCGATCCGCGCGGCCACAAGGGCACCTTCGGGCGCGTCGTGGCCGTGGCCGGCTCGCTCGACTTCGCCGGCGCCGGACTCATGGCCGGTGCCGCCGCGCTGCGGGCCGGAAGCGGCCTGGTGACGTTGTGCGTGCCGGCCTCGCTGCAGGCCGTCATCGCCGGTCGCATGCCCGAGCTGATCACGCACGGCCTGACGGAGACCGCGCCATACGAGCTGGATCCGCAGGGAAGCCGCTGCCGAGATCGTGGAGTTGCCGCAGGATGCCCTGCTGCTGGGTCCGGGTCTGCCCCGACCCGAGCGAACGCCCGCTTGGTGACTCTGCTGCTGCGGGCCGACGGCGCTGCCGCGGTCGTCGATGCCGGCGCCCTGGCCGCCCTCGCGAACGCTCCCGGCTGGCCCGCCCGACTGGGTCGCCCGGTCGTGGTCACACCGCATCCGGGCGAGTTCGCCCGCCTCGGTCGGGAGGCCGGTGAGAGCGATGAGGCGCGTCGTGCCGCCGCCGTCGGGGCGGCGACCGAGTGGGGCGTGGTCCTGGTGCTGAAGGGCGCGCGCACCGTCATCGCCGCCCCGGACGGCCGCGAGCTGACCGCTGACTTCGAGGTCCCCGCCCTGGGTACCGCCGGCAGCGGCGATGTGCTGGCCGGGGTCATCACCTCTCTGCTGGGGCAGGGGTTGGCGCCCTTCGAGGCCGCCGCGCTCGGCGTCTACCTCCACGCCCGCGCCGGCGACGACATCAGCAGCCATCTCGGCGACGCTGGGCTCATGGCCACCGACCTGCTCACGGCCATCCCGCGCGTACGCCGCCACCTGACGTCGCTGCGCGACGGCGACGGGCGGCTGGGCTTCGAGGCCCCCGGAGACCCATCGTGATCGACCGCCGCGGCGCCTGGCTGGACATCGACCTCGATGCCATCCACCACAACATCGGGCTCATCCGCACGGTCGTAGGCGACGCCGCCGTAGCCCAGGTGGTCAAGGCCGAGGCCTACGGGCACGGCATGATCCCCGTCAGCCGGGCCATCGAGCAGGTGGTCGATGCGCTCTGCGTGGCCACGCTCGACGAGGCCATCGCGCTTCGGCCGCACGTCTCGAAGCGGATCATCATGCTCTACCCGGTGCCGCATCCGGCGGTGCCCGAGGCGCTCGAGCTGGAGGTCGAGCTGCCGGTCATGTCGGCCGCCGATCTCGAGGCCATCAGCGATGCCGTGCCCGAGGGACGTGCGCCAGTCCGCATCCATCTCGGCGTCGAGACCGGCATGGGCCGTGGCGGTCTGCAACCGGAGAACGTGGTCGCGGTCGCTGCAGCGGCGCACGCCGATCCACGCTTCGAGCTGGCCGGGCTCTGGTCCCATCTGCATAGCCCCGAGGATCCACCGACCTCGGACGGCCAGCTGCTGCGCTTCGACATCGCCGTCACGGCCTTGCGCGAGGCGCGCGTGCCGGTCCCCCCGCGACATGCCGCCGCCAGCGGCGGCATCTTCACCGGGGACGAGCCGGCGCTCGACTTCGTGCGCCCCGGCGTGGCCTCCTATGGCGTGCTCGACGACGGGCTGCCCATCGCACCCGACGCTCACGATGCGGCCACCCGGCTGCGCCCGGCGATGTCGCTCAAGGCCCGGCCCATCGCCTTCTCGCGCGTGCCCGAGGGGGGCACCGTGGGCTATGGCGGGACCTGGCAGGCGGAGCGGGCCTCTCGTATCGCGGTCCTGCCGGTGGGCTACGGCGACGGCTACCTGCGCGGCAGCCAGCCGGGTGGACAGGTGCTCGTGCGGGGTCGCCGGCTGCCGCTCGTGGGGCGAGTCTCGATGGACGCGGTGACCGTCGACGTCACCGATCTGCCTGGTCTTGACTACACGGAGGAGTTCGTCCTGTTGGGGGCTCAGGGGGACGAGACCATCACCGCTGGGGAACTGGCGCGCCGACGCAACACCATCGCCTGGGAGGTGCTTACGAGCATGGCTCAGAGACTAGCCCGGGTGTACCATCCTTCGGCCGGTACCGCTGGAGCGGATCGAGACTAAGCCGGCACCGGTACGAAGCTGTGCGACCGGTCGCGAGGACCAGGGTAGAGAGGGACCCATCCCCGTCGCCGAGCCGGTTCGACATGTCTCGAGGAGGAGACAACGGGTTTGCTACGACCGCCGGAGATGACCGAGCAGCTCACGGAGTCCCCAGACTTCCGCGGCTACGATGTCGACGATGTCGAAGTCGTCGCGCGCGAGATCACGATGCGCGGCGCCGTCGTGCCCGCCGTGTTGTTCCTGGAGGCGAACCGGGGTGCTGGTTCGCTCGATGCACTGGGTATGCTCTTCTTCGACCCCGCCATCCGCAGCATCTTCGGGGGTGGCGACCCGGGCGCCAGCAGCCTCCTCGCCGACGACTACAGCATCGAGCGCCTCATCGATCGCCTCGAGGAGCTCGACGTCGAGTTCGGTCGCGACGCCTAGGCGCAGGCCAGCTGCGCCGGTCCCGGCTACCATCTGACGCGTGACCCAGGAAACACCCGCCTTCTTCACGCTCGACCGCGGCACCGTCAGCACGACCGCGGCGCTCATCGCACCGGTCGAAGACCGCTACCGCATGGTCGCCGCCGCCGCGGCTCCGATCGCCGTGGACCCCGAGTCCGTGCTCGAGGATCTGGCCTGGCGCGTGGCTCGCACCGACGCCTCGGTGGCCGGCTCCATGGAGGGCTGGCGCGACTGGTCGCGACTCGAGGTCTTCACCGGTCGCCCGCCCCGGGCCGTGCTCCTGGCGGCATCGGAGGCTGCCGGTGAGCTGCTCGAGCGAGCCTTCGCCGGTGCAGGCTGGACCATCGCTGCTCGTTTCTTCGGTCCGAACCCGGACATCGTCGGCCTCGGCGAAGCCTGCCTCGACCTGGCCACGGATGCGGTGGTGATGGGTGGTCGCGAGGGCGCAGCCGAGGAAGAGCAGGCCAAGGCGCAGCAGCTGTGGCCCCGGGCCGCCTCGCTGGCCCGTTTCCGCGACGATCTCGCGGTCATCGCCTGCGGTCCCTTCGTGGACCGACCCGAAGGCATCCCCGACGGCCGCCTCTTCTCGCTACCGGCGCCCGAGAACGTCCCCATCACATCCGAGTCCATGCTCCGCAGCGCCGCGCTGCAGGTCGGCCGGCACCTCGCCGATGGCGGTGCCTCGCCCGGGATCGATGCGCGGACCGCGTTACGCGCCTCGGTAGCCTCGCTCGCCTCCGTCCTCGGCACCACCGTCGACGGCATCGAGATCGGCGCGACGGCAGGTTCGCGCACGCTGGCCGGTCCGAGCGCTGAGCAGGGACATGCTGTCTTCGCCTCCGCCGGCATGCTCCCGCGTGAGCTGCTCGAGGACGAACAGGCCGGCGACGCGGTGCTGCGTTGGTGCACGCTCGGCGGCGGTGACCCTGCCGCCCGGCTTGATGGCCTGCGTGACATGGCCCTGAACCCGTGGGCCGCAACGGGCACCGACGGCGCCCGCCTTCGCATGGCTGCCCTGCGTGGAGCCCTCGACCGGCTCGAGTCCACCTGGCACGGTGCCGATCCGGATCGAAGCGAGCGACGCGGTGCGGGGGTCATCGTCCTCGGCGGCGGTGCCTTCTCCGGTCTGCCTCCCGCGGCCGTGGCCCTGGCCGTCGTCGACGCCGTGCGACGCGCGGGCGCGGTGAGCCTGCTCCATGACCAAGCTGGCATCCTGGCGCCACTCGGCGCCCTACCCGTCGAGTCCGACCGCCAGCGGCTGCTCTCGGATCTCATGAGCGACGGCCTCCTGGCCCTCGGTAGCGCCATCGTCACCGGCACCATCCCCGAACGCAAGAAGGACAAGGCGCCCATGGCCCTGAGCATCGCCAGCATCCTCGGGGATCAGCGGCTGCGACTCGAACCCGGCCAGCTCCAGCTGGTCGACCTGCCGCCCGGCGTCACCGCCCGCATCGGCATCGATGCCGATGACGACTCGTTCCTGGGTAGCGAAGGTGGCCCCATCACGATGGAGCTCAGTGGCGGTCTCGGTGGCCTCTTCGTGGACACGCGACCGATCCCGCTGGAGCTGCCCTCCGGCGGTGAGGCGCGCCGTGCCGCGCTGGAGGCCTGGGAAGCGCCGACCTGGGTCGGGAGCGAACGATGACCGAGCCCACGGTCGCGAACGAACCGTTCCAGCAGCCGGATCCCGCGCGCTTCGTGCCGCCGGCCGCCCGGCCCGCGACCGGACGCCTGCTGCGCATCCCGTTGCACCTCGCCGACCGGCCGCTGGTTGCACCTGGCCAGCCGGTGGAGCTGGGTCAGCCCATCATCGAGCACTTCCGAGAGCAGGAGGCGGTGGAGGTCGAGAGCAGTGCCGCCTTCATCGGTGTCCCGCCAGGGGCGGTACTGGACGATGTGCCCGCTGATTCATCGGGCCGCCTCGGCCGACGCTCGAGTGAGGGCACCTACCGCACGCGCGTCTGCGAGCACGGCCGTGACGGGATCACCCGCCTCGTGGCCGGATCGGCCGAGGTCGTGATCAGCGCTCCCGCGAGCGGCGTCATCGAGAGCGTCACGCCCGGTCGCATCGAGCTGCGTGCGACGGGCCTGGCCGTCGATACGCGAGTCGGCTGGGGTCGCCCCACCACGGGTCGCATCCTCATGGCCGTCGATGCCCGTGACGCGGAGATCCAGACCTCGCGCATCGACATCGCCGCCGCCGGCGCCATCCTCGTGGTCGGCTCGCGCATCGACATCGAAGCCGTTTCGCGAGCGCGCGCCATCGGCGCGGCCGCCGTCATCTCGGGCGGCGTGGCCAGCCGTGACCTGCGCCAGCTGACCTCGTCGGAGGCTCGCCAATCGTCCGCCTTGCACGCGGCTGCACCCTTCGGGCTGGCGGCCATGGGCGGCTACGGTCGCGCCCCCATCCCATCACACCTGTGGGACCTGCTGGCAGCCGCCGACGGCCGACAGGCGGGTCTGCTGCCAGCGTCGAAGACGCTCATCATCGATGGCGACCCGGCGCCGTTGCTCGAGGCAGCCTCGCGGCCGGCCGGTACCGTGCGCGTCGTCAGCGGCGACCACCGGGATCACGAAGGTCGCCTCGTGGGCCTCTCCGGGCCCCGGCGCTGGGATGGCGGCGACTACGCCCCCGGTGGCTTCGTCGAGCTGCGCGGTGCTGGCGGTCAGCTCGAGCGCCACTGCGTGCCGCTGACCATCCTGGAGCGACTCGGCTAACCTGCCCGCCGATGACCGATCCCGATCTCCGACACCTCGCGCTAGGCGTGAGCACCGTCTCGACCCAGGACACGCGCGACTTCGCCGCCACCCTCGCCCCCTCGGCCCGAGCGGGTGATCGGCTCGCGCTGGTGGGCCCGCTGGGTGCGGGCAAGACGCAGTTCGCCAAGGGCTTCGCCCTCGGTCTCGGCATCGATGACGTCGTCAACAGCCCCAGCTTCACGCTGATGGCCGAGTACGACGGACGCCTCACGCTCTTCCATCAGGACCTCTATCGGCTCGAAGGTGCCGACGAGGTGCTCGCGGGTGGTCTGCTCGATGAACGTCAGGACGATGGCGTCACGCTCAGCGAGTGGGCCGACCGGCTCGACGAAGGCCTCGATCCTGCGCGCCTGACCGTGACCATCGAGCCCACCGGTGCCGAGACCCGAGATATCGAGATCAGTGGTCACGGTGAGGTCGCGCGGCGCTACATCGAAGCGGCCCGAGCCTGGCGGGGGGCGATGGCATGACGGACGGACTCATCCTCGCGGTCGACACCTCGACCCGTGCCAGCATCGTGGTGCTGGGAGCCGGGGAGCCGCTGGCGGTCAGCCGCCGCGACGTCCAGCATCGCCATGGCTCACATGTGCTCGAGCAGGTCGACGAGGTCCTCGAGGCGGCCGGCCGGCTGCTTGACGAGGTGGCCGTGCTGGCCGTGGGCACCGGCCCTGGCTCGTTCACTGGCCTGCGCGTGGGCTTGGCCACGGCCAAGACCATCGCCTATGCCCGAGGGCTGCCGCTCGTAGGCGTGATGTCGTCCGACGCCTTGCGCCTTGCGGCAACCGACGCGGGAGCGGCGTCCGATGCGGCCGTGGTGCTGCCAGCGGGCGCGCGAGACCACTACCTCGCCCGAGCCGGCGTCGACCCGGTGCTCATCGCACCTGGGTCCCTGGCTGACGAGCTGGCCGGTGCGCCCGTGCTGGCGGTGGACATGGACGACGGACTGCTCGGCGGTGCGGCCGCACGCCTGGGTGCCGCGGCTGTCGAGGGCATGCCCGCAGCGCTGCTGCAGCTGGCCGCAGCCCGCGTGGCTGCGGGTCAGCTCGACGACGTCGCCGAGCTGACCCCGGCCTACGTGGCCCTGCCCCGAGGCGTGAAGCGCGCCGCAGAGGACCTGGGATGGTCGCCCGACCTCCGGTGAGGCTGACGGTCGCGGAGATGACCGCCCAGGACATCCCCGCCGTCCACGCCATCGAGAGCGCCTCGTTCCCCACGCCGTGGCCGCCCTATGCCTTCCGTCAGGAGCTGGAGACGAACCGTCTCGCTCGCTACATCGTGGTGCGCGCCGGGGCCCGTGTCATCGCCTATGCCGGCATCTGGCTCATGGTCGATGAGGCCCACGTGACCACGTTCGCGGTGCTGCCGGCGTATCGCCGGCGCGGCATCGGTGGGCTCCTGCTGGTCGAGCTGATGGAGCTCTCAGCCGACCTCGGTGCCGCCGTCTGCACCCTCGAGGTTCGGCTCAGCAATTCCGCCGCGCGCAAGCTCTACCAGGAGTTCGGCTTCAAGCCCGTGGGCGTTCGCCCGCGCTACTACACCGACAATGGCGAGGACGCCCTCATCATGACGACCGACCGCCTCTCCGAACCGGAGATGCAGCGGCTGGTGAACGACAAACGCCGTCGCTACGCCATCGACGTGTTGCCCGACGACCCGGGCTTCGCGCCCGATCCCGATCGATCCTCCGGAGGTGCTGGACCAGTGAGCAGCGGACGCATCCTGTCGGTCGAGTCCTCCTGCGACGAGACTGCGGTCGCCGTCGTCGAGGGCGGTCGCCGCATCGTGGCCAGTGTCGTCGCCAGCCAGGTGCAGCTGCACTCTGCCACCGGTGGCATCGTGCCTGAGGTCGCCGCGCGTGCTCATCTGCGCTGGATGGTGCCGGTGCTCGACGAGGCCCGCTCTCGTGCTGGCATCGAGGACTGGGGCGAGCTCGACGCGGTGGCCGTGACCGAGGGACCCGGCCTCGCCGGCTCGCTGCTGGTGGGCATCACCATGGCCAAGACGCTGGCCTGGACTTCGGGCCTGCCGCTGGTGCCGGTGAACCACCTCGAGGGCCACATCTACGCCGCCTGGCTGCTCGATCCCGACGAAGAGGAGAAGCCTGCGCCCCGGTTCCCGCTGGTCGCGCTCGTGGTCAGCGGCGGTCACACCTTCATCGTGGAGATGGAGGACCACCTCAGGTACCGCCTGCTGGGCCAGACCGTCGACGATGCTGCCGGCGAAGCCTTCGACAAGGTGGGGCGATTGCTGGGCCTCTCGTACCCGGGTGGCCCGGCCATCATGAAGGCCGCTGCCGGCGCCACCGCCTGCGATCGACGTTTCCCGCGGGCCTGGATGGGTGAGTCCTACGACTTCTCGTTCTCGGGCCTCAAGACCGCTGCCCGACACCAGGTGGCCGAGGCCCTCGGGTTGCCCGCGGAGTCGCGTGAGCTCGACGGCTCCGATCTGCCGGAGGCCGATGTGGCCGAGTTGGCCTGGGGCTTCCAGGACTCGGTCGTGGACGTGCTCTCATCCAAGCTCCTGCGCGCCGCTCGCGAGCTGGGTGCGAAGTCGATCATCCTGGGCGGTGGCGTGGCCGCCAACGCCGTCCTGCGCGATCGCATCGACGAAGGCGCCCGCGGCCTGGGCCTGCCGCTGATCGTGCCGCGGCCGGGCCTGTGCACCGACAACGCGGCCATGATCGGGGCCGCGGGCTACCACCGATACGGTGCCGGTGAGCGCAGCGACCGATCGCTCGACGCCCGGCCGTCGTACAAGCTGGCCGTCTGACCGTGGCACGCGACGGGACCGAGCTCGATCCCGCGCACCTCGGCCCCGAGGCGGTCGAGCGCTACCTGAAGCGCCACTGGCTGGGCGCGCGCAAGTCGCTCTCGCAGAACCACCTCGCCGACGGGCTCGTGCTCGAGCGCATCATCGAGGTCGCGGAGGTGACGCCGGGAGAGCACATCGTGGAGGTCGGGCCCGGCGTGGGCATCCTCACCGCGCAGCTGCTCGCCGCCGGTGCCGAGATCACCGCGGTCGAGCTCGATCATCGGCTGGCCGGACATCTGCGGTCCCGCTTCGAGGAGGAGACGCGGCTGACACTGGTGGAGGATGACTTCCTCGATGTCGAAGTCGCCGACGTGGCCTCCGACCCGTGGGCCCTCGTGGCCAACGTGCCCTACCACATCACGAGCCCCATCCTGCACCACGTTCTCGGCGCCGACCCTCGCCCGACGCGCTTCGTGATGATGGTCCAGAAGGAGGTCGCCGAGCGCATCGCCTCGCCGCCGGGCGGCATGAGCTACCTGTCGGTCTTCGTCCAGTACCACGCACATGTGGAGGTCGCCTTCACCGTGCCGGCTGCCGCGTTCGAGCCCGCGCCGGAGGTCGACTCTGCCATCCTCACCGGAACCACCCGCGAACGGCGGTTGGGCGAGGAGGACGAGGATGAGCTATGGCGCCTGGTGCAGGCCGGGTTCCGCGAGCGCCGCAAGATGATCCACAACGTGCTGGCCCGCCAGCTGTCAGGCCTCGATCGCGAGCGTGTGGGCGCCGGCCTCGCCGCTTGCGACATCGCCCCCGACCGGCGACCCCAGACGCTCGCGGTCGATGAGTGGCTGGCGCTGCGCGAAGCGCTGCACCCGCTGCCATGAGTCGGTTGCGGGCCGACGCGCACGCCAAGATCAACCTGGCACTGGCCGTGACCGGCATCCGTGATGACGGCTACCACGAGCTGCGCTCGGTGTTCCTGCGCCTCGTGCTCCATGACCGGCTGACGGTCGACCCCGACCCCTCGGCCGAGGCCGACCGACTCGAGGTCGTGGGGGAGCACACGGCCGCGGACGACGATCTCGTGCTGCGCGCCGCACGTGAGTTGCGCGCGGCCATCGACCCCTCGCTGCCGGCCCTGCGCTTCCGCCTCGACAAGCGCATCCCGACCGCGGCTGGACTCGGCGGCGGCAGCTCGGACGCGGCGGCGGCCATCGATCTCGCGCTCGACTCGTGGGGGGTGCGCCTGCATCCGGCTGAGCGCCTCGGTGCAGCCGCTCGCGTCGGTGCGGATGTGCCCTTCTTCATCGCCGGCCACGGCGCTTCGCTGATCGAAGGCATCGGCGAGCACGTGACGCGGCTGCCGGCGCCGACGCCTCCAGCCGGGGTCCTGCTGGTGACCCCGCGCGAGCGGCTCTCCACCGCTGCCGTCTTCGCGGAGTACGACCGAGAGCCGGCCACGGGTGCGCGGGAGACGGTCGAGGAGGTCGCCTCGCTCATGCGCGACGGCCTGGACGGGATGACCCTGGCCGCCATGACCACGGCGCTCAAGGACGCCAACGACCTGTGGCCGCCGGCCCTGCGTCTGTTGCCCGAGCTGGCAGAGCTTCGGGCGCGGGTGGCCGAGATCATCGGGCACGCGGTCCTGCTCACCGGCTCTGGCCCCACGCTCGTGGCCATCTATCCTTCGGAGGCCGCCGCCACGCGCGCGGCCGTCACACTCCAGTCCACTGCCACGCCGGAGCTCGACGGCGCCACCATCACCAGCACGAGCACGTTCGGGAGGGCCCAGGAACCATGAAGCAGCGCATCCAGACCTCGAAGGCGCCAAACGCCCTCGGCCCCTATAGCCAGGCCATCGTCACCGACGCGCTCGTCTTCTGCTCGGGGCAGGGGCCCATGGACCCCGAGACCAACACCATCGTCGAGGGCGACGTGGCCGTTCAGACCGAGCGCACCATGGAGAACATCAAGGCGCTGCTGGCCGAGATGGACCTCGACTTCAGCGACGTCGTGAAGTCGACCTGCTACCTCAAGGACATGGACGACTTCAAGGCCTTCAACGAGGTCTACGGCTCCTATCTGCCCGAGCCGTTCCCGGCGCGCACCACCATCCAGGCTGCTCGCCTGCCGCTGGACATCCTCGTCGAGATCGAGGTCATCGCCCAGAGGCGGTAGGAGGCATCCGCTACACCCGGTCCCACGGCTCTAGCCGCACCGGCCCATCACCTGGTGGCTGAACATCGACGCCATCGACGCCACAGTGCTCCGTCTCAGCCTCCAGCAGGCTCGAATCGTCAGTCCTAGCCTCCACCGGGCTGAGACCGTGCACTCGGGGCGCACGCTGGTCGTGTTCAGCCAGCGGGGGATACAGAGTCACCGAGCAACCACTCGGCCGTTTGACGCCCGACGCCGCGGCGCCTAGATTCACTCTCACCCGATGCCCGAACACCCTCCATCAGCGAAGGGCGGTAACGCCGCTTCGTGAACACCCACCAAGCCCAGCCCCAACGAGCGGTCGTGATGGCCGCGGGGCTCGGCACTCGAATGCGTTCGAGCACTCCCAAGGTGCTCCACCCCATCTGCGGTCGCCCCATGCTGGCGTACGTGCTCGATGCGGCCGTCGCCGCCACCGGCAGCAGGCCGCTCGTCGTCATCAGCCCGCCCGTGGCCCAGATCGCCGACGTCTTCGCGGGCGAGGCCGACTTCGCCATCCAGGCGGAGCCTCGCGGCACTGCTGATGCCGTCGCCACGGCCCTCCGCGATCTGCCCGCTGGTGTGCGCGAGATCATCGTGCTCTCCGGCGACGTCCCGCTGGTGGATGCGGGCATGCTGGCCGAGCTGGCCCAAGCCAGGCGTGAGGTGGACGCCGCGGTCGCGCTCATCAGCGTGGACATGGACGACCCTGCGGCCCTCGGTCGCGTGGCCCGCGGCTCCGACGATCGCATCACCGGCGTGGTCGAGTTCAAGGACGCCACCGAAGACCAGCGCGCGATCACGGAGATCAATTCCGGACTCTACGCCTTCGACGCCGACTGGCTGCGCCTGCGCATCGGCGAGATCGAGCCCAGCCCCGTCACGGGCGAGCTGTACCTGCCCGAGCTCATCCCGCTGGCTCGCCGTGACGACCGCGCGGTGGTCACCCTCGAGGTCGGGGACGACGGCACGCTCCTGGGTATCAACGACCGCAGCCAGCTGGCCGATGCCGAGCTGGACATGCGCCTGCGCATCCTCGAGGCCCATATGGCCGCCGGCGTCACCATCGTCGACCCCTCGACGACCTATATCGATGAGTCCGTGCGCATCGCGGAGGACGTGCGCCTCGAGCCCAACGTCATCCTCGCGGGTGAGACGGTCATCGAGCGCGACGCCGTCGTCCGCGCCGGTTCGCAGATCTTCGACACCACCATCGGGGAACGCACGGTGGTCTGGGCCAGCGTGTTGGAAGGCTCCACGGTCGACGCCGACGTCACCATCGGCCCGTTCAGCCACGTGCGCAAGGGTGCCTACATCGGCCCCAACGTGGAGCTCGGCAACTACGCCGAGGTCAAGAACAGCAACATCGGCGCCGGCACCAAGAGCCACCACTTCAGCTACCTCGGCGACGCGGACGTGGGCGAGAAGGTGAACATCGGCGCGGGCTCGATCACGGCCAACTACGACGGGAAGGCCAAGCACCGCACCACGATCGGCAAGGGGGCCTTCATCGGGTCCGACACCATCATGCGTGCGCCCGTGACCGTGGGCGAGGGTTCGTTCACCGGGGCCGCCTCGCTGATCACCAAGGACGTGCCCGACGGCAAGATGGCCCTGGGCGTGCCCGCCCGCATCCGCACGCGCCAGTCCAAGACCGATGCGAACGCACCCACCGAGGGCGACATACCGACCGGCGAACCTGACGTAGACCACGACGGAGAAGCCCAACGCTGATGGGCTCCCTCGTCGAACTCCTCATCATCGCCATCCTGGTGGCCTTCAACGGCGTCTTCGTGGCAGCCGAGATCGCGCTCGTGACCGTCCGTCGGAGCCGCATGCGGCAACTGACCGACGAGGGTGACGATCGCGCCAAGCGTGTGATCTCCATGACCGAGAGACCGGCCGGTGTGCTGGCCACGATCCAGCTCGGCATCACCTTCATCGGTTTTCTGGCCGCGGCCTTCGCCGGTGCCAGCATCGCCGGACAACTCGCCGACTGGTTGCGCGATCTCGGTTTCGGCGGCACCGCGGACATCGTTGCGCTACTCATCGTCACGCTCTTCGTCAGCCTCGTGACCATCATCTTCGGTGAGCTCGTGCCCAAGACGCTGGCGCTGGCCCATGCCGAGCGCTACGCCCTCACGCTCTCGCGCCCGGTGCAGATCCTGGGTCGCATCCTGAGCCCGGTGGTGTGGTTCCTCACGACCGCCACGCATGGGGTGACGCGCCTGCTCGGCGTGCGCGACGTGAGCAGCGACGACGCCATCACCAGCGAGGAGCTGCTCATCCTCGTAGAGCGCGGCTCGGAGCAAGGCACGATCGAGGCCGAGGAGGAGCAGATGATCGGTGGCGTGCTCGAACTCGGCGAGCAGCGCGCCCACGAGGTCATGGTGGCGCGCGTGGACATGGTCACGCTGGAGGTGGACGCTGCGCTCGCGGAGATCGTCGACGTCATCGTCGGCGAGGGCCACTCGCGCATCCCGGTCTACGAGGACAACATCGACAACATCATCGGCATGCTCTATGCCAAGGACCTGCTGCCGTTCCTCGTGGGCGAGGATCGTTCTCCGTCCATCCGCACGCTCCTGCGCACACCGCTGTTCGTGCCCGAGTCGATGCTCGTGGACGACCTGCTGCGCTCACTGCAGCGACGCCGCGTGCACATCGCCATCGTGCTCGACGAGCATGGCGGCACGGCCGGGCTCGTGACCATCGAGGATCTGCTCGAAGAGATCGTGGGCGAGATCCAGGACGAGTACGACGTAGAGGAGCCGATGATCGTGCCGCTGGGCGACCACGAGGCGCGCATCGATGGCCGGGCCGACGTGGACGACATGCTGGAGCATTTCGATACCGCGCTCGACGGCGACGACCAGGAGGAGTTCGACACGGTCGGCGGCCTGGTCTACCACCACATCGGGGGCGTGCCCGAGATCGGCGACACCGTCGAGGTCGATGGGCTGAAGCTCACCGTCGAGGCCACCGACGGCCGGCGCGTGCGCACCGTCCACGTACTGCACACCCCGCCCGAGCCCATCGAGGACGAGCTCATCGACGTCTAGCGCGGCGCGCGTGACGGAGCGACCGAGTGGCTAGGCGCTGATGACTCCTCGGACGACGTCGGCGAGGCGTTCCATGGACGCGCTGTCGACGATCCCGACCGATTCGAGTTGGGTGATAGCCTCGTCGCGGTACTCGCGGGCACGCGCACGGGTGTAATCCTGCGCACCGACCCGCTCGAGGATGGTCAGGACCTCGTCGACCTCGTCCGGCGTGGGCTCGTTCTCTGACTGGGCCAGGATGGACTGCAGCCGCTGCTGGTCCTCACCGGTGGCCTCTGCCAGGGCGTAGATCAGCGGAAGCGTCTTCTTGCGCGTGGTGATGTCCGACGTCTGCTTGCCCGTCTGCGCCTGATCGCCCCAGATCCCCAGCAGGTCATCGTTGAGCTGGAAGGCCAGGCCCAGCGCCCAGCCGAAACCGCGGTAGGCGGAGATGATGGTCTCGTCCTCGGTGGCCAGGACGGCACCCGCCTCGGCCGAGCCGGCGATGAGCGCCGCGGTCTTGCGGCCGATCATGTCGAAGTAGTAGTCGACCGACATCCAATCATCGTGTTCCGAGGTCCAGATGTCCATGAACTGGCCCTCGCACAGATCCAGGCAGGTCTCGTCGTAGAGCTGCATGAGGCGCAGGATGCGCGTGTCGTCGAAGCCCTCGTCCCTGAGGCGGTAGAGGGCCATGCGACTGAGCGTGAAGAGCGCATCGCCGGTGTTGATGGCCTGGGCCTTGCCCCACACCGTCCACAGGGCAGGCCGGTGCCGTCGCTCGGTGCCGTTGTCCTCGATGTCGTCATGGACGAGGCTGAAGTTGTGGCCCATCTCGACCGCGGCCGCGCCCGGTAGCGCCTTGGCGTGGTCGCCGGCGATGGACTGGTAGGCCAGCAGGCCGATGAGCGGACGCATGCGCTTGCCGCGGGGAGCGTCGCTATCGAGGCCCATGTGGTATCGAACCATCGTGTAGAGCTCACGCGTGCGCTCGTCCTCGTGGCGCGCGATGACACCGAGCATCTCCTGCTCGGTATCGGCGATGAGGCGGTCGAGGTCGATGGCTGCTAGCACGGCGACATGATACCTGTTCGTAGCACGTTCCCAGATGACAACGCTACGACGCTGGCCGCGTTCCCGCGATAGGCTCCGCGACGTGCCCCGACCACGGACCTACAAGACCCGCGCCATCGTCCTGGCTCATTTCGATCTCGGCGAGGCCGATCGCATCATCACGCTGCTCACGCCCGAGGACGGCAAGATCCGCGCGGTGGCCAAGGGTGTGCGCAAACCCAAGAGCCGCATCGGTGGCTCGGTCGAGCCGTTCGCCGAGTTGGACGTCCAGCTGGCTCGTGGCCGCAACCTGGATGTCATCACCCAGGTCAGCGTGGCTCACGCCTGGCTGCGGCTGCGCGATCGGCTGGAGTCGACGGCCATCGCCTGGTACCTGGGCGAGCTGGCTGACCGTGCGGTCGAGGAGCGGGCAGGGGAGCACCCGGTGTACGGGCTGCTGCGTCGTGGCTGCCAGCTGCTCGATGACGGCATGGAGCCCGGTCGCGTCGCTCGCTGGTTCGAGTCCGGCCTCGCCGATGCTCTGGGCGTGCGACCCGAGCTCGATCGCTGTGTCGAGTGCGACCGCGTGCTGGAAGAGTCCGACACGTTCCGCTGGGTGCCAGCGCTCGGCGGCGTCCTCTGCGCCGACCACCCGTCGCCTCCGGCCGAGGTGGCGCCGCTGTCGCTCGAGGCGTTGAAGTTGCTGAAGGCCTACCGGCGCTTCGATGTGGAGGCACTGGCGGCCTTGCGCGTGCCGCCGGAGGTGGAGTCGGAGGTGGAGTCGGTGATGCGTCGCTACACCCGCTTCAGCCTCGAGCGTGAGGCTCGCTCCCTATCGTTCGTGGACGAGGTGCGTCACACCGAAGGCTGAGTCCGACGCCTTCGAGTGGGGCTGTGTTCGGACGTTGCCGCGCAGCGATCGGATACGACGAGGAGACGACCGGACGGACCGACCGCTTACACACCCTTGCCGCTGTGTGGTCATGACTGACGATGCCTGCCGCGCGACGACGAAGTGATGGCCCTCGTGCCGCCGGATCCGAGCCGCTCGGACCGGGGTGGTCGCGATCGCCCGTTGAGCGGCACCACCCTCGGCTCCAGGTTGCGCTCGATGCGGACGGCTGAGAACGCCATTCGGTGCCACAATCAGAAGCCTACGTCCGGCGCTGCCACCGCCGGCGCCACGCCCAGGAGACCCCACCAGTGACCGATCAGCCTTCTGACAACGCGCCCGATCCCGGGCCCACCGTCAAGAACCTCGAGACCATCGTCTCGCTGGCCAAGCGACGTGGCTTCGTCTACCCCTCGTCGGAGATCTACGGCGGTATCAACGCGGTCTGGGACTACGGCCCCCTCGGCGTGGAGTTGAAGAACAACGTCAAGAAGGCCTGGTGGCGCTCGATGATCCAGGAGCGCGACGACATCGTGGGCCTTGACGCGGGCATCCTCATGCACCCTGAGGTGTGGGTCACCTCGGGACACGTGGGCTCGTTCAGCGATCCACTGGTGGAGTGCGGCCAGTGCCGCCGGCGCTTCCGCCTCGACGAGCTGAAGGGCGCGCAGGATCTCACGGCTACCCAACTGCAGGACGAGACCATCGTCGAGAAGCGAGGCATCGTCTGCCCGGTCGATCAGGGCCCGCTTTCACCGCCCCGCAAGTTCAACCTCATGTTCAAGACGCACATGGGACCGGTCGAGGACGAGGGCGCGACGGTCTACCTGCGTCCGGAGACTGCCCAGGGCTCGTACGTCAACTTCAAGAACGTGCAGGTCTCGAGCCGCAAGAAGGTGCCCTTCGGTATCGCCCAGATCGGCAAGTCCTTCCGCAACGAGATCAGCCCCGGCAACTTCGTCTTCCGCATGCGCGAGTTCGAGCAGATGGAGATGCAGTACTTCGTCCGTCCGGGCGAGGCTGCGGCCGAGGCCTTCGAGGCGTGGCTGCCGGCGCGCAAGGCCTGGTACGAGCGCTTCGGCGTGACCCCCGAGCGGTTGCGGTTCCGCGAGCACGCCGAGGACGAGCTGGCCCACTACGCCAAGAAGGCCATCGACGTCGAGTACCGCTTCCCCTTCGGCTGGAAGGAGCTCGAGGGCGTGCACAACCGAGGCGACTTCGACCTCGGCAGCCACGCCAAGGCCAGTGGTGAGAACCTCGAGTACTTCGACCCCAAGGCGGAGGAGCACTTCATCCCCTGGGTCGTGGAGGCCGCTGCCGGAGCCGACCGAGCTGCCTTCACCTTCTTCATCGACTCGTACCACGAGGAGCAGCTTGAGAAGGGCACGCGCGTGGTACTCAAGATGCACCCGGACATCGCGCCCTACAAGGTGGCCGTCCTGCCGCTGCTCAAGAAGCGGCCCGAGATCGTGGATCTTTGCCACAAGATCAAGGCCGACCTCCAGAAGGACATCATGGCCGTCTACGACGACACCGCCGCCATCGGCAAGCTCTACCGGCGGCAGGACGAGATCGGCACGCCCTGGTGCGTGACGGTCGACGTGGAGTCGCTCGAAGATGGGGCCGTGACCGTGCGCGATCGCGACAGCATGGCCCAGGAGCGCGTGCCGGCCGAGGGTGTGAAGCAGCTGATCCTCGATCGCATGGCCACCGCCCGCGAAGCCTAGGCGAGGCGCGAAGGAGCGGTCGGGCGTCCGACCGCTCCGTACGACCTGGACGTTCACGACCCTGACCGCAGGGTAGGTGGCTCAAGTACTGATGGACGGTTCCGTTGGCCGACGCGCGACCGCAGACTCCGCGGTGTGACGTCCACACCAGTCGGTACCGGACCGCCCCCGACCGACCAGCCAGGCGGCTGGCGCGGGTTCTGGACCCCGAAGCGAGCTCGGCTCGGCCTGTTCACGGCCATCCTGCTCGCGTGGCTGCTCGCCCTCGGCATGCCCTCGAGCGGGTGGTTCGACTTCACGGCCTTCTACGCTGCCGGCGGGCTGGCCTTCAGCGCCGACGTCGTCGATCTCGAGGCCATCAACCAGTTCCAGGTCGACAACGGTCTGGATGTGGGGCCCTGGGTCTATCCCGCCGGCGTGGCCGTGCTCTACGCGCCATTCGCGGCCCTGCCCTACGACGCGGCCGGGGCCCTGCACTTCTCGCTCATGCTCGGCTTGCTGCTGCTGGCTGCCGCAGCGTGGGCCACGGTCAGCTCCCTGCCGCGACGCTGGCTGTTCGTCGGTGCCCTGGCCTGGGGCCCCGCAGCCCTGGGCGTGATCGGCGGACAGAACACGTCCCTGGCCCTACTGCTCGTGGTCATCACAGCCTGGGCCCTGGTCCACGAGCGCGATGGCGTTTCGGGCGTGGCTTCGGGCCTGCTTGCGTACAAGCCACAGCTCGCCGCGCCGCTGGTCGGCCTCCTGCTCCTGCGTGGCCGCTGGCCGGCCGTGTTCCTCGCGGCCGTGGTCGTCGTCTTCCACTGGTTGCTGGGCGTCGTAGCGACCGGCGGCCAGCTCGACTGGCCGGTGACCTGGCTGAGCAACGTCGAGGCCTACCAGGAGGCTGACTTCCTGGCCAACGGCTGGAAGGCCATCAGCTTGCCCTCGTTCGGGCGACAGCTCGAGCATGTCACGGGGTTGCCCGGGTTGATGGTGCTCGGGTACGTCCTCGCTGCCGTCATCGTCATCGCCTGTATCCCGGCGCTCCGTCGCCTGCCGCCGGTCGAGGCCGTCGCACTAGCCGCCACGTGTGGCCTGATCATCAGCCCACACGCGTGGGCCTACGACGGTGCGCTGCTGCTGCCGGCCGTGGCCGTCTTCGCGGCCCGGGCCGCAGCCCGCGGCTGGCGCTGGCAGGATCGCTGGTGGTTGGCGTCGGCCTACGCGATCGCCGTGGCTTGGCCGCTGACGATGGCGTTCGGGTTCACGCTGATCCCGGTGGTCATCCTGGCCGCCATCCCAGCGTTGCTCGAGCGTGGGCCCTTCCGCGTCGCGGAGCTGCCTGCTGCGCCTGCTGCCGGTGCGGGGGCGGCGCGAGCCTAGGGCTGAGCGATCTCCCCCTCGGCGGTCGCCTGGGCTACCGCCTCAGGGATGAGCTCCTGCACCGAGCCGAGGTACTTCTCGATGGCGTGAGCTGCGCGCTTGCCATCGCCCATGGCCAGGATGACCGTGGCCGCACCGCGCACGATGTCGCCGCCGGCGAAGATGCCCGGCACCGAGGTCATGCCGTCCTCGTCCACGATGAGGTAGCCCCACTCGTTGATCTTGAGGTCCGGCTCGGACGAGGTCAGCATGGGGTTGCTGCGTGTGCCGATGGCGACCACGACCATGTCGCAGTCGAGGACGTACTCGGAGTCGGGGATGGCCGTGGGCCGGCGTCGGCCGGAGTCGTCCGCCTCGCCCAGTTCCATCATCTGGCATTCGATGCCGCTGACCCAGCCTTCGTCGTTGCCGAGGATGCGGGTCGGCGAGGCCATCAGCTCGAACTTGACGCCCTCTTCCTCCGCGTGGTGGACCTCCTCCGCGCGGGCAGGTAACTCGTCCTTGCCCCGGCGGTAGGCGATGATGGCCTCCTTGGCGCCCATCCGGCGGGCGGTGCGGACCGCGTCCATGGCCACGTTGCCGCCACCGACCACGACCACCTTCTGGCCCTGCAGTACCGGCGTATCGGTGTCCTCGCGGAAGGCGCCCATGAGGTTGACGCGCGTGAGGTACTCGTTGGCCGAGTAGACGCCCTTGAGCTCCTCGCCCGGGATGTTCATGAAGACCGGCAGGCCGGCGCCGACGGCAATGAAGACGGCATCGTAGTTCTGGCGTAGCTCGCGCAGCGTCCAGGTCTTGCCCACGATGGCGTTGACCTCGATGGTCACGCCCAGGTCCTTGAGCCGGTCGACCTCCTTCTGCACGATGTCCTTGGGCAGGCGGAACTCTGGGATGCCGTAGATGAGCACGCCACCGGGCGCATGGAAGGCCTCGAAGATGGTGACCTTGTGGCCGCTCTTGGCCAGCTCGCCCGCGGCGGTCAGGCCGGCGGGGCCGGAGCCGACGATGGCCACCCGGTGGCCGGTATCGGGATCGACGTTGGTCTTGAGCTCATCGAGATGATCCTGGGCCCAGTCGGCCACGAAGCGCTCGAGAGCGCCCACGGCCACGGGCTCGCCCTTCTTGGCCCTGATGCACAGACCCTCGCACTGGGTCTCCTGCGGACAGACGCGGCCGGTGACGCAGGGGAGGGCGTTGTCGTCGAGGAGCGACTCGGCCGCGAGGTGAAGGTCACCTTCGGCCAGGTGTGTGATGAACTTGGGGATGTTGACGCGGACGGGGCAGCCATCGAGGCAGCGCGGGTTGCGGCAGTCGAGGCAACGCTCCGCCTCCTCCATGGCCAGGGCCTGGGAGTAGCCCAGGCTGACCTCGTTGAAGTCCATCGAGCGGATGACCGCCGAACGGGCGGGTACGTCATGGCGCTCGATCTGCATCCGTTCCTTGGGGGAGAGGTCGGGACGCTCGGTCATCGCGGTGTGTCTCCTCCGGCGGCCTCGGCAAGTCCGGCGATCATGCAGGTGCCGACCTCGTAGGCGTCCTTCTCGACCTCGCGATACATCGCCAGGCGGTCGCTCAGTTGCCTGAAGTCGACCTGGTGGGCGTCGAACTCAGGGCCCTCCACGCAGGCGTAGACGGTCTTGCCGCCGACGCTCACGCGGCAGCCGCCGCACATGCCCGTGCCGTCGACCATGATCGCGTTCAGCGAGACCGTGGTGGGCACGTCGTATTCCTTGGTCACGCTGGCCACAGCGCCCATCATCGGCACCGGGCCCACGGCGTAGACGTGGTCGACGCCGCCCTCCTCGAGCATGTCGCGCAGCTCGTCGGTGACGAACCCGTGGCGCCCGTACGAACCGTCGTCGGTACACACGCGCACGTCGCCGTAGCGCTTGAGCTGGTCCTCGAAGATGACCCACTCCTTGGCCCGGCCGCCGATGATGCTGGTGACCTGCGCACCGTTCTGTGCGAGGCCCTGGGCCAGGGGGTGGACGACCGCGGTGCCCACACCGCCACCGACACAGACGGCGTGGCCGCTCTCGATGAGCTCCGTGGCTTCACCCAGCGGCCCGGCCACGTCCTGGATGGCGTCGCCTTCCTGGAGCATGCACAGGTCACAACTGGTCTTGCCCACGGCCTGGATGGTGAGGGTGATGGTGCCGGCCTCCGGGTCGGCGTCCGCGATGGTGAGGGGCACGCGCTCGGCACCGTCGCCGATGCGGACGATGACGAACTGGCCGGGTCGTCGCACCTGGGCGATGCGGCTGGCCTCGATCTCGAGGCGTGTGACGTTGGGGGAGAGGACCTCCCGCTTCACGACTGGGTGCATGGGACCTCTGCGGCTGGGGGCGCTATCGACGCGCCCTCATCATGACCGACTGCGAGTCAATGTGCACCAGCATGCGCACCATTCTCGAGGTGCCGAAGATCACGGGCCTGACGTCTGGGTGGACTAGGCCGTGGGCTTCTTGCCCTTGGGCCAGTAGAGTTCCTTCTTCACGTGCGTCTCGGGATAGCCACAGGCGGTCAGGACCTCCTCGGCGTTGAGGATCATCTCGGGGTTGCCGCAGAGATAGGCCACGGTGTCCGTCGGATCGAGACCCTGCTCCCTGCACACGTCGCGGACGACGGCCTCGGCACGGCCGGTGTGGCCGGTCCAGCCCTTGTTGCGCTCCTCCTGGGGGCGCGAGACGGTGGGCACATAGGTCATGGGGTAGGTGCCGTCGCGCTCCAGGCCCTCGAGCCAATCGCGGTAGCCCAGCTCATCCTGGTAGCTGCAGCCATGGATCATGATCGTCCTGCGCGGCGTGCCCTCGTGCATGAGGTGCTGGATCATGGCGATGAAGGGGGCGATGCCGGTGCCGGTCGAGATAAGCACGTGCGTTCGATCGTCGTCGGGCTGGAGCATGAAGCGGCCCTTGGGCCCGATCATGCGCATCTTCTGCCCAACGGGCAGTCGCCACAGCAGCGTGGTGAATCGCAGGATCGGCACCAAGCGCACGTAGAACTCAAAGCCCTGCTCGCCGGTGTCCGCCGGCGCCGAGGCTACCGAGTACGGCCGCTGGTAGAGCTTGTCGTCGGCGTAGACCCCGATGGTCATGTATTGGCCGGGCTCGAAGTCGGGCATGGGGCCGTCAGTGCGGACCCAGAACCGGGCCAGCGAGTCGTTGTCGTCTTCGCGCTTCACCAGCGTGGCGTTGTACTTCTCCGCCGTAGGCTCGATGACGCGCGTGTCACGGAGTTGGTCGGTCATGACCCTGAGTGTACGGGCCTCGGGCCGAACAGGGGGCGCGCCCGGGTGGCGCCCCGGTAACCGTGTGTGCGTGCGCGGCCGCGATGGCTCCCAGGATGACCTCGTTGAAGGTGGAGGCCTCGCAGTACTGCGCCCGATGAGCGAGCACGATGCCGCCGCCCTGGGCCACGACGAACTCGCCCGGCAACTGCCACATCTGGTCTACCAGCGCCCGTTCGGTGCCGCGGCACGAGGCCGTCCAACCCTGGACCGTCTGAGTGTCACCGGGCTTCCAGGGAATCCCCGGTGATGGTCGCGGGCACGTCCTCGGGCACGTCCTCGGGCAGTCCCAAGGCCCGACAGGCGGTCAGCTCCGGGTCGCCCGGCAGAGTCGGATCGGGCCGAGTCGGTCATCGGCGGGCTCCGTGTCGCATGCGTGGGGCCGCCGAGTCCACCGGATCCGCCTGCCGCTGTGGCCAGCCGGACCGTGCCACGGGGGGCCTAATGGCAGTGGTAAGTCTTGGGCGGTCGTCTATCATTCGGGTTGTCCAGATACCGACGCTGCGGTCCCCCATGCCCGCCAGCCCCAATCTCTGAGGTTTCTCTGTCTATGTCTTCACGACCACAAGTCGCTGCCAAGCAGTACGTCTATGCCTTCGGTGCCGGAGAGGCCGAAGGTGACGGCACCATGCGTGATCTCCTCGGCGGCAAGGGCGCCGGCCTCGCCGAGATGACCAAGGCCGGTCTTCCGGTCCCGGGCGGCTTCACCATCACCACCGAAGCCTGCAACGACTACTTCTCCGCCGGTGAGACCCTCCCTGAGGGCCTCTGGGAGGACGTCAAGGCCGCCGTCGCACAGGTGGAGGCAGAGTCCGGCAAGGGCCTGGGCGACGCGGAGAACCCGCTGCTCCTGAGCGTCCGCTCCGGTGCCAAGTTCTCGATGCCCGGCATGATGGACACCGTCCTCAACCTGGGCCTCAACGACGAGACCCTCGCGGGCCTCATCAAGCTGACCGAAAACGAGCGCTTCGGCTGGGATGCCTACCGTCGCTTCATCCAGCTGTTCGGCCGCATCGTCCTCGGCGTCAACGGCGAGCGCATGGACGCGGCCCTCGACGACGTCAAGGAGAAGGTCGGCGCCAAGCAGGACACCGACGTCGATGCCGAGGGCATGAAGCAGGTCGTCACGGCGCTCAAGGCCATCGTCCTCGACGAGACCGGCGCCGAGTTCCCGCAGGACCCCTACCAGCAGCTCGACCTGGCCATCAAGGCCGTGTTCGCCAGCTGGTTCGGCAAGCGCGCTCGCGACTACCGCGACAACCAGAAGATCGCGCACGATCTCGGCACGGCCGTGAACGTGATGATGATGGTCTTCGGCAACATGGGCGAGGACTCCGGTACGGGCGTGGCCTTCAGCCGCAACCCCAGCACCGGTGAGAACGTGCTCTTCGGCGAGTACCTCACCAACGCCCAGGGCGAGGACGTCGTGGCCGGCATCCGCACCCCGTCGCCGATCGCGCACCTGCATGACCAGATGCCGGAAGCGCACGCCGAGTTCCAGGCCATCGCGGATCGCCTCGAGCATCACTACCGCGACATGCAGGACATGGAGTTCACCATCGAGCGTGGTCGGCTCTACATGCTGCAGACCCGCTCAGGCAAGCGCACCGCTGCCGCGGCCGTGAAGATCGCCTCCGAGATGGTCCGAGACGAGATCATCACCAAGGAGGAGGCGCTCACCCGCATCGAGCCGGGCATGGTCGACCAGCTCCTGCGCGACCAGTACGACCCCGAGGCGCTCAAGGGTGCGACCAAGATCGCCAAGGGTCTCAACGCCTCCCCGGGTGCCGCGGTCGGCCAGGTCGTGTTCGACGCTGACGACGCCGTCGAGTGGGTCGAGCAGGGCAAGAAGGTCGTGCTCGTGCGCGTCGAGACCAGTCCTGATGACTTCCACGGCATGGCCATCGCCGAGGGCATCCTCACCGCCCGCGGTGGCGCCACCAGCCACGCCGCTGTGGTCGCGCGCCAGATCGGCAAGCCCTGCGTCGCAGGTTGCGCCGAGCTGACCGTCGACTACGCCACCAAGACCGCCACCTCGGTCAACACCGGTATGAGCTTCAAGGAAGGCGATTGGATCAGCCTCGACGGTGGCACCGGCGAGGTCTTCGAGGGTGCCCTCGGCACCATGTCGGCCGACTACGACGAGCAGGACGACCTCAAGACCGTCCTCGGTTGGGCCGACGAGATCCGCCGCATGGAGGTCTGGACCAACGCCGACAAGCCCGAAGAGGCCGAGCGCGCTCGCGCTTACGGCGCCCAGGGCATCGGCCTCTGCCGCACCGAGCACATGTTCCGCGAGGGTGAGCGCCTTGAGATCGTGCGTGGCGCGATCCTCGTGTCGGGTGCCGCCATGCGGGCCCGCGCCAAGCTCGAGGCCGGCGGCACGCTGGACGCCGAGGAGCAGGCTGCCGTCGAGACCTTCGACGGCGCGATGACCAAGCTCGAGGCACTGCAGCAGGGTGACTTCGAGGGCATCTTCGAGGCCATGAAGGGGCTGCCCGTCGTGGTCCGCCTGATCGACCCGCCGCTGCACGAGTTCCTGCCCAACCTCGAGGAGACGCTCGTCGAGGTGACCGAGGCCGGCGACGCCGCGACCGAGGAGCAGAAGCAGTTGCTGGCCATCGTCCAGTCGATGCACGAGATGAACCCGATGCTGGGTCTTCGCGGCGTCCGCCTGGGCCTGATGATCCCTGATTTCGTGAAGATCCAGACCCGCGCCATCCTCAACGCGCAGGTCGCGGTCAACAAGCGTGGCGGCGACGCCATCGCCAAGATCATGATCCCGCTCGTCGGGCACGTGAACGAGCTGTCCCGCGTGCGCGGCCTGCTCGAGACCGAGGCCGACAAGATCGCCGAGGACAGCGGCGTCACGCTGGACTACAAGTTCGGCACCATGATCGAGATCCCGCGCGGCGCCCTGACCGCCGACGAGATCGCCAAGGAGGCCTCGTTCTTCAGCTTCGGCACCAACGACCTCACCCAGATGGCGTTCGGCTACAGCCGTGATGACGCCGAGGGTGGCTTCCTCCTCAAGTACGTCGAGGAGAAGGTCCTGCCGTTCAACCCCTTCCAGACGATCGACGCCACCGGCGTCGGCCAGCTGGTCGAGATCGCGGTCCAGAAGGGCCGCGCTGCCCGCCCCGACATCGAGCTCGGTGTCTGTGGTGAGCACGGTGGTGACCCCGAGTCCATCCACTTCTTCGAGAAGGTCGGCCTCGACTACGTGAGCTGCTCGCCGTTCCGCGTCCCGGTGGCGCGTTTGGCGGCCGCGCAGGCGGTGCTCGAGAGCAAGTAACTCCACTACTCGAAGAGGCCCGGTCGCGAGGAGTGACCGGGCCTCTTCTGATTCCGGCGCACGGGTACACGGGAGTCTCGATCCTGGGGACGGGGAGCAGGGGAACGGGAGCGCCACCATCCGGTCTGCCGGTTCCGGCTGATCGCACTCGTGATCGGTCGAGTTGCCCCACCCATCGCAACACCCCGGCCACATTCCGCTGGGCCGGCGAGTGTCGTGAGCGTGCAAGCGGACGATTCCTTCGCATCGCGTACACTATTGCTAAGTCGCTAGGTATAAGAAACGCCCGTGTCCCCAAGACAACCCCTCGAGGAAGAGATCCTCGAACTGTTCCATGCGCTCATGCGCGACATCGCCGAGTCCCACGCACCCGAGTTCATGGGCGTGGACATCACGATGTCGCAGGCCAAGGCGCTCTACCTTCTGTCCGTGCGTCCAGGCGCGACGATGTCGTCGATCGCGGCCGAGCTCGGCGTCGGAGCCTCAGCGGTCAGCGGTCTTGTCGATCGCCTCGTGGCCCAGGGCTCCGTCGAACGCCAGGAGGACCCAGCGGATCGACGCCAGCAGCTGGTGACCATCACCGACGCCGGCACGGCCACGCTCGACCGCATGCGCGAGATGCGCGCCCAGGTCACCCTCCGCCTGCTCAAGGGCCTCGACGATGACGAGCTCGAGGCCTTCCGCACCAGTCTCATCGCCCTCGATCGTGAGGTCCAGCGCCTCGACTCGGTCGACGCCTCCGACACCCGACCCGAAAGGACCGCCCAATGATCCGCCTGACCCAGTTCGCCGTGAAGGAGAAGAGCGTCATCATCCTCCTTGCGGTGGGTGTGCTTCTCGCCGGCCTCTTCAGCTGGAACTCGCTGCGTCAGGAGCTCCTGCCGGACATCGAGTTCCCCTTCGTGACCATCATCACGCCGGTGCCCGGCGCGGGCGCCGAGGACGTGGCCGTGCAGGTCACAGAGCCGGTCGAGCAGGCCATCAGCAACATCCCGCGACTACAGACGGTGACCTCGACCTCGGGTAGCTCGCTCTCGCTGGTCTTCGCGGAGTTCGACTTCGGGACCGATCTCAAGGAGACCCTGACCGAGGTGGAGCAGGCTGTGCGTCAGCTCGATCTGCCCGACGGCAGCGAGCCGCAGGTCAGCAGCTTCGACTTCAACAGCCAGCCCATCGTCGTCGCCACCGTCGGCCCCATCGAGGGCGCCGATCCCACCGAAGCCGCGGAGATCGCCCGCAACGAGGTCGTACCCGCTGTTCAGGGCATCGACGGCGTCTCCACGGTCGACCTCACCGGCGGCCCCACGCCCATCCTGGACATCGTGCTCGACCCGGCCGCCATGGCCGAGACCGGCATCGCCCTGCAGCAGGTACAGGGTCTGCTCTTCGCCAACCAGATCACCTTGCCTTCGGGCGCCATCGACGAAGGTGGCTTGCGGCTGCCCGTCAGCACGTTCCACGAGTTCGATTCCGTCGAGTCGCTCGAGAGCCTCATCGTGGGCGCTCGCACCCCCGACGTCGGTGACGCTGCCGCTGCGGTGGCTGCTCCCGATCAGGCCGAGCTCCCCGCGGAAGGGGAAGCCCCTGCGGGCGAGGATGCAGACGGGCTCTTCGACTTCGGTGGCCTGACCGACGCCCTGGCCCGGATCCCGCAGCCGGTGACGCTCGGCGAGATCGCCACCATCGAGCAGCAGGATGTCCAGGTCTCCGGCTACGCCCGCACCAACGGCCAGCCCAGCCTTACGCTCAGCGTGACCAAGCAGTCGGGCGGCAACACGGTGCAGGTGGCCTCCGACGTGGAGGCGGCCTTCGACGAGGCCCTCGAGTCCTACGGGGACGTCATCGCCATCAACGTCATCCAGAACCAGGCCATCTTCATCGAGGAGTCCACGGCCGGTCTGGTGCAGGAGGGCCTGCTGGGAGCGCTCTTCGCGGTGCTCGTCATCTACACCTTCCTGCGCAGCGCCCGCACCACGCTCGTGGCCGCGGTCAGCATCCCGCTCTCGATCTTCCTGGCCATCGCCATCTTCGGCGTAGCAGGTCTGACCATCAACATCCTCACGCTCGGCGGCCTCGCCGTGGCCGTCGGCAGAGTGGTCGATGACTCCATCGTCGTGCTCGAGAACATCTATCGCCATCGCGGACTGGGTGATTCGGTGCACGACTCGGTCATCGTCGGCACGAAGGAAGTGGCGGGGGCCATCACCAGCTCGACCATCACCACGGCCGCCGTGTTCCTGCCCATCGGCTTCGTCGGCGGCATCGTGAGCCAGTTCTTCCTGCCCTTCGGCCTGGCCGTGGCCTTCGCTCTGCTGGCCTCGCTGCTGGTGGCCCTGACGGTCATCCCGGTGCTGGCCTACTGGTTCGTGGACAAGGTCGACCTCGAGTTCGACGAGACCGGCGAGCCCAAGATGACGATCTGGCAGCGGCTCTACACGCCGGTGCTCATCGTGGCCCTGCGCAACCGCCTGACCAAGTGGGGCACGCTCGTCGTCGCCGGCGTCCTCTTCTTCATCGCCCTCGGCCTGGCCCCGCTGCTGCCGACGAGCTTCGTCGATGCCGGTGGCGAGAACTTCCTGACCATCACCGTTACGCCACCACAGGGCTCCTCGACCGCCGGCGTGCAGGACAAGACCCTCGAGGCCGAGGACATCCTCCTCGCGCGCGACGATGTCGAGCTGCTCCAGTCGACCATCCCCGGCGAGGCCGACACCGGCGCCCAGGCGCTGCAGTCGGCCTTCAGCGGTCGTGCCTCCAACAGTGCCGTCATCACCGTCCGCCTCGACGATGAGGCAGACCTCGAAGTCAGCCGCGAGGAGATCAAGGCCGATCTTGAGCCCATCAACACCGATGGCTTCGATGTGTCCGTGACCGAGCAGGATGCCTTCGGCGGCGGCAGTGCTCTCCAGATCATCGTCAGCGGACAAGACGCCGTGGAGATCGAACAGGCCGCGAGCGCCATCGTGACCGAGCTCGAGACGATGGAGGATCTCGACAACGTCGAGTCCGACGCGGTCTCCGAGACCCCGCAGGTGGCGGTCATCGTCGACCCCAACAAGGCCGCCCTCATCGGCTCGTCCACGGCCCAGATCGGGACCCAGATCCGCGAGGTGCTCGTGGGTCAGCCCATCGGCAACTACGCGCTCGAGGATGGTCGCGTCGTGACCACCATCCTGCGTGTCTCCGACGCGGGCGTCGACGGCGTCGAGGGCCTGCGCGCCATGCCCGTCAGCGGCATGGCGGGCACTTCCACGCTGGGTGAAGTGGCCCAGGTCGAGCAGGTCGAGGTGCGTGGCACGGTCACGCGCGTCGACGGCTCACCGGCTGCCACGGTCTCCGCCGACGTACTCACGCAGGACCTCGCGGGTGTCTCGCAGGAGGCAGCCGACAAGGTCGATGAACTCGAGGCAGCGGGTGAGGTCCCCCAGTCGGTGGAGGTCACCTTCTCCGGTGCTACCGCCGAGCAGGCGGAGGCTTTCGAGGGCCTGTTCCTCTCGATGGGCGTGGCCGTCCTCGTGGTCTACATCGTGATGGTGCTGGCCCTGGGCTCGCTCATCACGCCCTTCATCATCCTCTTCAGCCTGCCGTTGGCCATCATCGGCGCCATCCCGGCGCTGTTGGTCTCGGGCAACCCACTGGGCATCAGCGCCCTGATCGGCTTCCTCATGCTCATCGGGATCGTGGTCACCAACGCCATCGTGTTGCTGGACTTCGTGGAGCAACTGAAGCGCAAGGGTCACTCAGACTACGATGCGCTCGTACGCGGCGCGAACACCCGTGTGCGGCCGATCCTCATGACCGCCATCGCCACGATCCTGGCGCTCACGCCGGTCGCGATCGGCTTCGCCCATGGCTCGATCATCGCGGAGGAGTTGGCTACGGTCGTCATCGGCGGCCTCTTCAGCTCGACCTTCCTCACGCTGATGGTCATCCCCGTCATCTACTCACTCGTCGATGGCGGGAAGGATGGCTTCCGCCAGCGCTTCATGAGTAGCGGCTCTGACGAGGATGCGCCGCCCGAGGCACCGGACACACCGGCTCCGGCTCCCGCCGAGGGCTGAGCCCCGACCCCACGACCCGACGCACGACGAAGACCCGGTCGCGAAAGCGGCCGGGTCTTCTGGTACCTGCGGCACCCCCGAGAAGGGACCACTGGCCCGGCCCGGTTTCGTTCGCCTGCGCGGTACCATTCGGTACATGCGAACTATTCGTGCAGCCAAAACCGTGCGCGCCACGAGAACCGACTGGTGAGCGAGGCCTCGGCCGGCGATCTCCGCCGCGACATCCTCCAGAGTTTCGAGCTGCTCATGCAGCACGTCGCCCGTTGGCGGCAGGTCGACCTCGCCGACGTCGAGGTCACGATGCCCCAGGCCCGCTGCCTCATGTTCCTGGCCATCAAACCCTCGATCTCCATATCCGCCCTCGCGGCCCACCTGCGCATCGGCCTCCCCGCCGCCAGCGGCCTCGTCGAGCGCCTCGTGGAAGCCGGCCACGTCGAACGCAACCCGGACGCCGATGACCGACGCCAGCAGCTCGTGACCCTAACCGAGCAGGGCCAGGCGCTCGTCGACCGGTTCCACGAGCTGCCCTCGGAGAAGTTCGGCGTGCTCATCGCTGGCTTGACCGTCAAGGAGCTCCACGGCCTCCGCCTCGGCGTCGCGGCCATCGAGCGCGAGGCCCGCCGCATCGCTGATGAAGGGCCCCAGCCCACCAGCCCCGAAAGGACCCCTGCATGATCCGCCTGACCGAGTTCTCGCTGCGCCAGAAGAGCGTCGTTCTCCTGCTGGCGATCGGCATCTTCCTCGCGGGTGCATACAGCTGGACCACGCTCAAGCAGGAGCTCATCCCCGACATCCAACTGCCCTTCGTCATGGTCATCAGCCCGATGCCGGGTGCCGGTGCCGAGTCCGTGGCCGTACAGGTGACCGAGCCTATCGAGCAGACACTCGTCACCGTACCCCGGCGCGAGACCACGCAGTCGAGCTCGTCCAACTCGATGTCGATGATCTTCGCCGAGTTCGACTTCGGCACGGACGTCAAGGCCGCAGTGGATGACGTCGAGCGTGCGGTCGGGACCGCCCAGCTGCCCGAGGACGTCGACCCCTTGGTCATGTCCTTCAGCATCGACCAGATGCCCATCGTGACCGCCACCATCGGTGCCGCCGAAGGTGCCGACCCGGCAGTGGCGGCTGAGATCGCGCGCCACGAGATCCTGCCCAAGCTACAGGGCATCGACGGCGTCTCCACCGCCGAGCTCACCGGCGGCTCGACACCCGTCCTCGACATCGTCCTCGATCCCGAGGCCATGGCCGAGAAGGGTGTCAGCCTGCAGCAGGTCCAGGGCATCCTCTACGCCAACCAGATCACGCTGCCGTCGGGCTCCATCACCGACGGCGATCTGCGCCTGCCCGTCTCGACCGCGTACGAGTACACCTCGGTGTCCGATCTCGAGGCTCAGATCGTCGGCTCCAGTGGCGGCGCGACTGCCGCCGGTGGCGCGGGTGCCATGACAGCGGCTCCCGCCGAAGAGGCATCGGCCAAGGTGCCGGCTGCCGACGAGGTCGCGGCCGAAGAAGAGGCCGGCGGCCTGCTCGGGGCCCTCGGCGACCTGTCCCAGCTGGCCGAGGCGCTGGCAGCCATGCCCGTGCCGGTCACCCTGGGCGACATCGCCACCATCGAAGAGAACGACGCCTTCCTCTCCGGCTATGCCCGCACCAACGGCCAGCCCTCGCTGACCGTGTCGATCTCACAGACCTCCGGGGCCAACACCGTACAGGTCTCCAGCGAGGTCGAGAAGGTCTTCGAAGAGGCCCTCGAGGCCTACCCGGATGTGCTCCTCATCGAGACCGTCGTCGATTCGGCCGACTACATCAACGAATCCATCGATGGCCTGCTGCAGGAGGGCCTCCTGGGCGGCCTCTTCGCGGTCCTGGTCATCCTCCTGTTCCTGCGCAGCCTGCGCACCACGCTCGTGGCGGCCATCAGCATCCCGCTCTCGCTGTTCATCGCCATCGCCACGTTCGGCCTCTTCGGCCTGTCCATCAACATCCTGACACTCTCCGGTCTGACGGTGGCCGTGGGCAGAGTCATCGACGACTCGATCGTCGTGATCGAGAACATCTTCCGACACAAGGGCATGGGTGACGAGATCGGCGATGCCGTGATCAACGGCACCAAGGAGGTCGCCGCGGCCATCACCACCAGCACCGTCACCACGGTCGCCATCTTCCTGCCCATCGGGTTCGTGGGTGGCCTGGTTAGCCAGTTCTTCCAGCCGTTCGCGCTGGCGGTCACCTTCGCCATGCTGGCCTCGCTCGTCGTGGCCCTCACCGTCATCCCCGTGCTGGCCTACCTCTTCCTGGGCAAGATCGACGTCAGGGTCGACGAGAACGGCGAGCCGCGGGAGACGATCTGGCAGCGCATCTACACGCCCATCCTCGAGCTCGCCCTGC
The DNA here is from genome assembly GCA_963752475.1 of uncultured Chloroflexia bacterium. Taxonomy (GTDB): domain Bacteria; phylum Chloroflexota; class Limnocylindria; order Limnocylindrales; family CSP1-4; genus JAFMJV01. Next base: position 214,462 of record CAVVYR010000007.1, read on the forward strand.
GCGGGCGCCTGACCAAGTGGGCCACCGTCGGCCTGGCCGCGGTCATCTCGGTGGCGGCGATGGGCGCGGCCGCCAGCCTGCCTACCGCCTTCATCGACATGGGCGGGGAGAACCTCGTCTCCATCACCGTCTCGCCGCCGCAGGGCGGCTCCTCGGACGCGGTGCGTGAGAAGTCCATCGAAGCCGAGCAGATCCTGCTCGCGCGTGATGACGTGGAGATGGTGATGTCCACCGTCCCCGGCGACGAGGACACGGGCAGCCAGGCGCTGCAGGCCGCGTTCGCCGGTCGCGCGCCCAACAGTGCGGCCATGACCGTGCGCATCGACGACAGCGGCGACATGGAGGAGACGCGCCAGGGCATCAAGTCCGACCTGGAACACCTCTCTGCCGACGGCTACGAGGTCGTCGTCTCCGGCGAGAGCGCGATGGCGGCCGGCATGAGCAGCATGGCCATCGTGGTCAGCGGACCCGACGCCGCCGAGATCAAGGCTGCCAGCGATCTCATCGCGGCCGAGCTGACCGAGATGGACGGCCTGGACAACGTGGCCAGCGACGCGGTCGCCGAGTCGCCCCAGGTGCTGGTCGCGGTCGATCCCAACATGGCCATGATGATCGGCTCGACGACCGCCCAGGTCGGAACCTCCATCCGCGAGGTGCTCGTGGGCTCGCCGCTGGGCACCTTCACCATGGAGGACGGCACGCTCCGAGACACCACGCTGCGGGTCTCCGACGCCGGCATCGAGTCCGTCGAGAGCCTGCGGCAGATGCCGGTTAGCGGCATGGCCGGCAGCGCCCCGCTGGGCCAGGTCGCCGACGTCGACGTGGTCGAGGTCCGAGGTACGGTCACGCGCGTTGACGGCGCGCCGGCCGCGACGGTGACGGCCGAGATCATCACCGACGACACGGGCGCGGCTTCGGAGGAGGCAGCCCAGCGCATCGATACGTTGCGCGAAGAGGGGCTCATTCCCGACACCATCGAGACCACCTTCGCCGGTGCCACCGCGGAGATGGAAGAGGCCTTCGGGTCACTGATCATGTCGATGCTCTTCGCCATCCTCGTGGTCTACATCGTGATGGTGCTGGCCCTGGGCTCGCTCATCACGCCCTTCATCATCCTCTTCAGCCTGCCGCTGGCGGCCATCGGTGCCTTCCCGGCGCTGGCCATCACCGGGCATCCGCTGGGCATGAGCGCCATGGTCGGGCTGCTCATGCTCATCGGCATCGTGGTCACGAATGCCATCGTCCTGCTGGACTTCGTGGAACAGCGGCGAGCCAAGGGTGACGACGTCCGAACCGCGCTCATCGGCGGCGGCCGGGTCCGCGTGCGTCCGATCCTGATGACCGCCATCGCCACGATGCTGGCGCTGGGGCCGGTGGCCATGGGTATGGCCCATGGTTCGATCATCGCCGAGGAGTTGGCCACGGTCGTCATCGGTGGCCTCTTCAGTTCCACCTTCCTCACGCTCATCGTCATCCCGGTGCTGTACTCCCTCGTGGAGGGCGGCAAGGCCGGCTTCCACCAGCGCTTCGGTGGCGGCGGTGACCAGACTCCGGCCGTGGAGGAAGCCCCGACCGCGACCGACACGCCCGCCCCGGCCGAAGGCTAGGAGAGGGCAGGGGCTTGGAGCCCCGAGCAGCCATCACGCGGGGCGGTCCGGCAGCGAGCCGGGCCGCCTCGCTATCCGGCGGATCGGCCTCGGACGACGAGCCCGTCGAGCAGCCGCTGCGTGGCTATGGCGATCTCGTCCACGGCAGCCTCGAAGACCTGCTCGTTGACTCGGGATGGCTTGCGGTAGCCGCTCAGCTTGCGCACGTACTGCAGCGCAGCGGCGCGCACGTCATCGTCGGTGACCGGCTCGGTTGACCCCCGGAGCGTCTTGATCGATCGGCACATGGACGCAGATGGTAGCGCCCTGGTGCGCGAACGCAACACCCCGGCAGACCCGGCCGAGCGACGTTAGACTCGACCGCAGTCGCACATCGGCGCGGGGTCCCTCTTGTCGGGAGGTGTGCCCAGATCCCGTCCGGCCGTGTTGTCGTCGCACGACCAGATAGGAGCCGCCCCCCGCATGAGCCGAGCGCTGCTTGCCCTCGTCGCCCTCCTGTTCGCCCTTGCCGTCTCCGGCTGTTCTGAGCTGGCCGTGGGTGCGGGCACCGAACAGACTGGCAACACCGGCGGCAAGACGGCCAAGGTCGAGCCTGCGCCCAAGCCTACGAAGCCACCGCTACGGATCCCGGATCTGGTGGGCGAGGATGGCCGGCTGACGGTGCTGATCCTGGGCAGTGACTATCGCGAAGGCATCATCGGCGAGCGCACGGACGCCCTCATCGTGGCCTCCGTCAATCCGCGTTCCGGACGCGTGGCCATGGTCAGCCTGCCGCGCGACACGGTCAACGTGCCTATCGCTCCGGGCAAGGTCTACGGCGGCCGCATCAACTCGCTCTTCTGGGACTACGAGCGCGCCACGGGCAAGACCAAGCAGGCGCTCAAGAAGGTCAAGCGCGACCTGTCGTACGCCTTCGGGGTGGAGATCGACTACTACGCGCTGGTCGAGTTCGACGGGCTCATCCGCCTCATCAACAGCATCGGCGGTATCGACGTCACGCTCAAGCAGGCTCTTGTCGACCCGACCATGCACATCGGCAAGAACGGCCTGAAGCTGAAGGCGGGTGAGCGCGAGCTCGACGGCAGGAAGGCTCTGGCCTTCTCGCGCTCGCGCCACACGGACAGCGACTACGGCCGTTCCAAGCGCCAGCACCAGGTCCTCACCGCGGCCACCGAGAAAGTACGCCGACGTGGCTCCGACCAGCTCGGTGCGCTCGTGGAAGTGGCGCGCAAGAAGATCGTCACCGACCTGCCCTTGCGCGCGGCGCCGGCGCTCCTGGAGCTGGCGGGCAAGGCCGACCTGAGCAAGGTCAAGTCGGTCGTGTTGGAGCCAGGTCGCTACGCGCGGGAGCTGGCCGGCAGCTACACCATCGCGCCCAATGTCCTCGAGCAGCAGAAGCTCTTCGACCGCATCATGAAGCCGGTGGAGTGACCACCCTCCGCATGCTGTAGCGGTCGCAGCAACGAAGAAGCCGCCGGTCTTCCGACCGACGGCTTCGAGTTCGTACCAGCGGGCCCCGCCCGATGGTGTGTTCGCTAGGAGGCTGCGGGTTCCTCTTCCTCCTTCTTGGCCGCACCGGCGACCCAGATGAGAAGGATGCCGGCGGCGCCGAAGCCGAGGCCCATGAGCAGGACCACTGCGGCGATGCCGAGGCCGACCTGCGCGAGCGAGGCCGTCACAGCACCCACGCCGAGCTCGGCGAAGAGGCCGTGCACCGTGCCGCTCCAGGTCTGCTCACGAGCTGGACCGTCTAGCGGGTGGGTGCGGTTGAACTGCGTCCAGTAGCGCTCGTTGACCGGGACCTCGTAGACGCCGGGGTTGAAGACCTCGTCCACACCCGTCGTGCTCGGGTCCCACTCACCGCCGAAGTACTCGACCGCGTCCTCCGAGATGCCCTCTTCGCCGTCGCCATCCCACTCGGCCGTCTCGGTCAGGACCACGTTCTGGGTGCCGGTGAGCGTGTGGTAGGCGATCGTGGCCATCTGGTACATGTACTCGGTGGCCGTGTTGACGAGCGGGTCGTCGGGATCGAGCTCGCCGTCGACGATGGGCCAGCGCCAGGTCTCACCAAGCAGCTCGAGGATGGCCTCAGCGCCCTCGGTGGTGCCTCGATCGATGAGCTCGCCATCAGCGTTGTAGCTGAGCTGGACATCCTGGGCCTCGCTGAAGCCCTGCAGCGAGTCCGCGCTCTCCTGCGTGCGCAGGTACGTGTAGCCCGACGCGCCCAGCGCGACGATGCCGATGATGATGAGGATCACACCGGTGATCCGAAGCCGTGAAGCCATGGAGTTGGGGGGCTCCCTTCTGTCTTGTCGGCTGCTCGCTATGGGAAGCAGCCGCATATGCCTCTCTGGTCTCGACCATGCTGGAAGAGAATGGATAGAGACTAACTTATCGTTCTCCTCATCTTCGACGTTCTTCGACAGCAACCGCCGTGCCATATGGCCCGATGTATCAGGGCCGCTTGAACAAGTCCGCTTGAGGAGGTCAGCATGCGAAGGCGAGCGACTGCTCGTTCCCGAGGACCAGAAGAGCCGGGCGCAAGGCCCGGCTCCGTCAGGTGTCGATGGACCGTCGGTCAGTCGAGCTTCTTGCCGTAGAAGTTCATCACCAGCTGGGTCTTCCGACCGCCGTAGCGCGCGACCCCGACCCCGACGCTCCTGAAGTCCGGATCCTTGATCTGGCGCCAGTGGGGGCCGTTGTAGGACTTCTCAGCCTGCCACATGCGGATGATACGGACGACCGTCTTCTTGGCGCTGCCGTACATGCCGCAACCCATGTTCTCGCCATTGGCGATGTGCTTGAGGCTGACCGCGGCGAAGCGGCGATCGACGGTGGAGCCGTTTCGCGCATGACCGATCCAGCAGGAGCGGGTGCCGTACCACTGTACCGACTTCCTCACCCAGGGCCACGAAACGCGGTTGGAGATCCTGGTGCTGTGCTTGAGGGTGCGCATCGCCTTGGAGTGGTTGCCCTTACCCCAGCCCTTGCACTTGCCATTGGCCGTGACGAGACCGCCGCTGCGGATGCAGTTGGTCAGTCGGATGGCCGTGTCTTCCGCTTCCTTCGCGCGCCAGGGGATGGCGGCCGCGGCGGGGACGGCGGTCAGCGCGACCAGCACGAAGGCAAGCACGCTTGCGATCGCGAGGTGGGTGGATGCGGTGCTACGAGTCATGCGGCAACTCCTGGCTGCCGCGTGGCCATATGCAACGGGTGGGCCTCCGTTGTTCTCCCTACGTCACGGGACGCCGAGCTGGGGCTCGATCGGCCGGGCACTGGCCATTTTCATCCCTATCGGCCGACTATCGCTGGGGCGACACCGAGCCGACGACCGCCAAAGGGTACCGTGTCTCGGGTCCATTTGTCTTACCCAGTGGGTCTGGCGGCCGGCATCGGGGTAGGCGACTACCGCTAGCATGTGGCCGACACTGAGGCGGAGGAGAGGCAGCACGTGGACAGCAAGAAGTTCTCGCTCTACGGGAACACGATCACCCCGGACCAGGACCGTAAGGCCCTTGGGTGGCAGCAGATGTTCATCGACAAGTTCGGCTACGACCCCGATGAACGGTACGAGCTGAGCGTGCACGACAACGCCGAGCTTGGCGATGTGCTGGGGATCCGCGAGATCCGTCGCGATGCGCAGGGTGATCCCATCGACCGCGAGAACGGCGTCGTCATCTCGACCATCCGCATGGGCTTCGGTCACTACCGCATCGCCATGGCCGGCGCCTCCGCCGCCCGGGCTCTGGGTTACACGCCCTTGTGGCTGGACCTGCTGGCGATTCCCGGCATCACCCAGGACGCCATCAACTGGTGGAACACGAACTACTCGAAGTACTCGCGGCTGTCCCAGCGCAGCAGTCTGTTCAACAAGTACGTATGGGAGTCGGTGACTTCGGGCGACAAGACGCTGCCGGGACTCAACTGGTTGCTCAACAACCGAGCCATCGGCTGGCCCTGGCGCTTCCTCAAGGCCAACGCTCGCGACTACCGCAAGAGCGAGCTGTTCGGTGACCTGCACCGTGCCATGCCCTCGGACATGCCCATCCTCACCGCCCACATGTGGAATTGCATGGGTGCGGTCGCGGGCGGCATGACCAACGTGGTCGACATGATGTTCGACAACTGGCCCATGGCCTTCCAGCTCACGGAGGGCGCCACCCACGGCGGTGCAGTCACCCTCGGGCTACTACGGCTTCCGCATCATGAATCAGTTCGACGAAGAGGACCGCATCCTCAATCCCACGCCGGCTGACGCCATCGAGTACGTGGGCCACCACGTGGACCATGAGCTGGTCGAGAACATCGAGGTCGACTGCGCCGCGCGCCTGGCGCGCATGAGGGACGGCGAGCCGCGCCGGTTCGTGCTCACGATGGGCGGCGCCGGTGCCCAGCGGGAGCTGTTCAAGGCCATCATCGATCACGCCGTCCCATGATCGCGCGCGGCGAGATGACGCTCTTCGTCAACCTCGGGCGACCACGAGACGAACTGGGATTGGCTCAAGGGCGAGCTGGGCCCGGCCGCGAAGGATCGTGACGCTGCACCGAACGTGGGAGGACACGAAGGCCTACGCCGACGAGATCCGTGAAGGTGAGGCCAGCGGCCTGCACGTCTTCATCTTCGACAACACGTTCCATGGGGTCTATGCCACCAACTACCTGATGCGCGTGACCGACGTGATGATCACCAAGCCGTCCGAGCTGGCCTTCTACCCCATCCCCAAGATCTTCAACGAGCGCGTCGGCGCCCACGAGGCCTGGGGTGCCATCCGCAGTGCAGAGGTGGGCGACGGCACGATCGAGACCCGCAGCATCCCGCGTACGCTGCAGGCCATCGACCTGCTCGCGCAGGAGACCGACCTCATGGGGCTATTCTGCGACAGCATCGTCAAGAACAAGCGCAGCGGGATCTACGACGGCGCCTACAAGTGCGTCGCGCTCGCGACCGGCGGCACGTTCGAGCGCACCGACGAGGGCATCTCGTTCACTCGCAGCTAGGCCCTCGCGTCCGCTAGCCGTGCCGGCTCGGCTACTGCTCGATCGCGCGTACAGGCGATCCTGAGCCGGGGCACCTCGAGCCCGTCGCGTGGGCCGGGCGCCGGCGTGCGTCCCCCGCGGATCGCGTCGACGAACGCCTCCAGGTCCAGCCGGACGGCTTCGAAACGGTCGAGGAAGGTCTGGGGGTGGTCGCCCTTGAGGGCCGAAGTCGTGGCTGGATGTCGCCGCAGCCTTCTGATCGTCCTCCACCTTCTCGCGTGGAGGGGGCGCACTCGGCTTGCCCTGCGCGCTAGGCTACGGCGCAACGGGAGCACACGGACGATGCTGAACCCACCGGTCATCGATGCCCATCACCATTTCGGAGGCTCGGGCCCGAGCATGGATCACGGGCCTGATCAGCTCTGGCCGGAGCTCGAGGCGGAGCGCATCAGCGGCACCGTGCTCGCGGTGGCCGAGCCGTCCACCGAGCGAACCCGCGAGCTGCTGCGCCTGGCTTCGACCGTGCCCTGGATCCGGGGTGTCGTGGGCTGGGCCGACCTCACCGCCGATGGCGTCGCCGCTACCATCGCGCAGCTGCGAGCCGGCCCCGGCGGCGAGCTGCTGGTGGGGCTGCGCCATCCGATCCTCGACGAGGCCGACCCGAGGTGGATGGACAGGGCCGATGTCCGTCGCGGCCTGGCCGCGGTGGCCGAGGCCGGGCTGGCCTTCGACCTCGGCGTGCGCACGCGCGAACTGCCGGCCGCGGTGGAAGCCTGCGCCGCCCTGCCCGACCTGCGCTTCGTGCTCGAGCATCTGGCCTGCCCGCCGATCGCCAGCGGTGACCTCTCCGCCTGGGGGCGGGCGTTGCTGGAGCTGGCCGAGCGGCCCAACGTCAGCGCCTCGCTCTCGGGCCTCGTCAGCGAGGCCGATCCGCTGACGTGGTCCATCTACGACCTGAGCCACCCCGTGGAACTGGCGGTCGACGCCTTCGGCCCGGAGCGGTTGATGCTCGGCTCCGACTGGCCCCATTGCCTGCGGTCCGGCACCTACGCGGACGCTATCGATCCGGTGCGCTACCTCCTGGCCGAGCTGCCGAGCCACCAGCAGGACGAGATCCGCGGCACCACGGCGATCCGTGTCTACGGACTGACGAACGACGAGTGAGCAGTGGTGCGCCCGTGCACCACTGCGGTTGCGGTTCGGTCACATTCGGGCGTACAGCCCCCTTCGACGGTGCCTGAGCGGCGCGAACACCACGCGAGACTTGCTATCCTGCGCCGACGCGCTGGGTCTGGGAGGACTGGCGCTGACACCCGGGGGCGATTGGGAGCGCTTCCGTGCGTCATCCAACATCCACATGGAGGATCACGTCTTGAAGAAGCTTGTCCCCGGGCTCGTTATCGGAGCCCTCGTCCTCAGCTCGTCGGCTGTGGCAGCCCAGGGTGGCGACACCCTGAGCGCCGTGCAGGAGCGCGGCCAGGTCGTCTGCGGTGTCAACGGTGGCCTGCCCGGCATGTCCGTCCTCAACGAGGAGTCGGGTGTGTTCGAAGGCATGGACGCGGACTTCTGCCGCGCCATCGCCGCCGCGGTGCTAGGCGATCCCGCCGCCGTCCAGTACGCCCCGCTGACCGCCGACCAGCGTGCGACCGCCATCCAGGGCGGCGAGGTCGACGTCATCTTCCGCAACACCACGCACACGCTCAGCCGCGACACGGCGTGGGGTGACTTCGGTCCCACCATCCTGTACGACGGCCAGGGCCTCATGGTCCCGACCGAGCTCGGGATCTCCGACCCGTCCGAGCTCGATGGCGCCAGCATCTGTGTGACCTCTGGCACCACGACCGAGCTGAACCTTGCCGATCAGATGGCCTTCCTGGGCGTGGAGTACACCCCGGTCGTGGCCGCTGAGATCGACACGGTCTACGGCCAGTACGAGGAAGGCCGCTGCGACGCGGTGACCTCGGACAAGTCCCAGCTGCTGGGACGTCGTTCATCGTTCGCCGATCCCGAGGCGCACACCATCCTCGCCGCCACCATCTCCAAGGAGCCGCTGGGCCCCGTGACGGCGCATGGTGACGCCAACTGGTCGGATATCGTCCGCTGGGTCGTCTTCGCGACCATCCAGGCCGAGGAGCTCGGCATCGACTCGATGAACGTCGACTCGTTCGCCGGTGGCGACAACCCCGTCGTGGCCCGCTTCCTCGGTGAGGATGGCGGCTACGGCACGGCGCTTGGCATCCCGGACGACTTCACCGTCGCCGTGATCAAGGCCGTCGGCAACTACGGTGAGATCTACGACCGCTCGTTCGGCCCGGACACGGCGCTGAACCTGGGCCGTGAGGGCACGCTCAACGCCCTCTGGACCGAGGGTGGCCTGATGTACTCGCCCCCGTTCCGCTAGTAGAGCGATAGCTCGACCCCGGGGGCGACCGGATGGGTTGCCTCCGGGGTCGATAATTGTCCCGATCCAGGCAGTAGGTATCGATGGCTGACGAACCGAGCGGCGCGCCCGCGCCGACGGGCGCTTCAGGGGGAGGCACCGGTGCATCCATCCCGTTCTATCGGGATGTGCGCGTGCTCGCCGTCATCACGCAGATCGTCTTCCTGGCGATCGTGTTGCTGGTCATCGGCTGGCTGCTCAACAACCTCGTCACCAACTCCGAGACGCGAGGCATCACGACCTCGCTGAGCTGGCTCGACAGCCGCGCCGGCTTCACCCCGGCGGAGTCGGTCATCCCCTATACGGCCGACGATACCTACGCGCGGGCCCTGGTCGTGGGCCTGCTCAACACGGTCATGGTCAGCGTCGTGGGCATCTTCCTGGCCACGATCATCGGCCTCATCGTCGGTATCGCGCGCCTGTCGAGCAACTGGCTCGTGAGCAAGGTCTCGCTGACCTACGTCGAGATCTTCCGCAACACGCCGGTGCTGGTCCAGCTGCTGGTCATCTATTTCGTCGTCTTCCTCCAGATGCCCGGCGTGCGCGACTCGATCCGATTCCCGTTGGACATGTACCTCAGCCAGCGCGGCTTCTACATGCCCCGGCCGGAGGTGGCGCCAGACGGCCCCGCATGGCTGGTCTCGATCGTCATCGCGGTCGTCGCCTTCATCACCCTCTGGGTCGTGGCTGGCCGTCGAGAGGCGGCCGGCCGGCCCACGATGGGCCTCCGCTGGATCGCCGCAGCCGTGCTCTTCGGCTTGCCGTTGCTGGTCTGGTTCCTCATCCCCGGCGGCCCGCTCGTCTTCGAGAACCCTGAACTGGGAAGCTTCAACCTCAGCGGCGGCCTGCGCTTCAGCCCTGAGTTCCTGGCCTTGACCGTCGGCCTCGCGCTCTTCACCGCGGCCTTCATCGCGGAGATCATCCGCGGCGGCATCCAGGCCGTGAGCAAGGGTCAGCTAGAGGCGGCGCGCACCATCGGCCTCAAGGAAGGCGAGGTCCTGCGCCTGGTCGTCCTGCCGCAGGCACTGCGCATCATCATCCCGCCGCTGACGAGCCAGTACCTCAACCTGATCAAGAACTCGAGCCTCGCGCTGGCTATCGGCTATGCCGACATCTTCAACATCAGCCGCACGATCTCGGAGCAGACGGGCCAGCCGGTGTCGGTGCTGGCCATCGTCATGGGCGTGTACCTCATCGTCAGCCTCGCGACCTCGGTGCTCATGAACTTCTACAACCGAATGGTGCAGATCCATGAGCGGTAGCCCCGACACCGGCGCCATGCCAGCGCCCGAGGAGGTCCGGCCGCCGAGCACCGAGGTCGGCGTCGTCGGCTGGCTGCACCACAACCTCTTCAGCAGCAAGCTCAGCGGGCTTCTGACCATCATCGTCGGGCTGCTGGTTGCGGCCGTCATCTACGGGCTAGCCCAGTGGATCATCTTCTCCGCCAACTGGAGTGTCATCACCGAGAACATGCGCCTGTTCCTGGTGGGCCGCTATCCGCCGGAGGAGATCTGGCGCGTGTGGGTGGCGCTGACGCTGCTGTCGGCCGCTACCGGACTCTCCGCCGGTTCGTCGAGCAGTGGCGCGGTGCGCATGCTGGCGATGATGCTGATGGTCGGCCAGCTCCTGCTGGCAGCGCTCATCCTTGTCTCGGACCTGGGCATCGCTGCTGCGGGCGCGCTTGTCGTCGGCGCTGCGGTGGTCTACGTCTTCATGCTCGCGGCCCGGCGCTTCCCGGTCCGACGCCTGTGGATCTCGCTGGTCTGGCTCGGCGCGGCGGTGGCCATGGTGCTGCTGCTGGCCGGCTTGGGAGGGGCTGGCCTGACCGCTGTCTCGTCGAACCTTTGGGGCGGCCTGCTACTCACGATGGTGCTCTCGATCGCGGGCATCCTGCTGTCGTTCCCCCTCGGTGTGGCCCTCGCCATCGGGCGGCAGAGCCGGCTGCCGGTGGTGCGCGTCGTCTCGATCGCCTACATCGAGATCATCCGTGCCGTGCCGCTCATCAGCATCCTCTTCATGGCCCAGTTCCTGTTCCCGCTGGTGCTGCCTGACGGCCTGCGCATCGACAACGTCATCCGCGCCATCGGCGGCATCACGCTCTTCAGCGCGGCCTACGTGGCGGAGAACGTCCGCGGTGGCCTCCAGGCCATCCCCAGGGGCCAGCACGAGGCGGCGTTCGCGGTCGGCCTGCGGACGTGGCAGACGACGATCTTCATCGTCCTGCCGCAGGCGCTGCGGATCACCATCCCGGCCAACGTGGGGCTGTTCATCAGCCTGCTCAAGGACACCACGCTGGCCTACATCATCGGCCTGCTCGAGCTGCTCGGCATCGGTCGCGCGGTCCTGGCCAACCCCGAATACCTGGGCACCCAGTTCGAGGTCTACAGCTTCATCGCGGTAGTCTTCTTCGTCCTCAGCTATGCCCTCAGCCAAGCCAGCTATCGACTCGAAAAGGAACTAGGGATCGGTGAACGATGAGTGAGCCTCTGCAGAGCAACGAGCCCGAAGTCAAGGGCATCACGACCAAGCCTCGGGATGTGACGCGGACACCGCCCGGCCCCGACGCCGAGGACATCGTGGTGTGCAAGAACGTGCACAAGTGGTTCGGAGAGCTGCACGTGCTCAACGACATCAATATCAACATCAAGTCGGGCGAGGTGCTCGTCATCGCGGGCCCCTCGGGCTCGGGCAAGTCGACCTGGATCCGCTGCATCAACCGGCTCGAGGAGCACCAGCGCGGCGACATCATCATCGACGGCATCGAGCTCTCCAACGACATCCGCAACATCGCTGCCATCCGCTCCGAGATCGGCATGGTCTTCCAGCAGTTCAACCTGTTCCCGCACCTCTCGGTGCTGCAGAACATCACCCTGGGACCGATCCGGGTGCGCAAGATCAGGCGCGAAGAAGCGGAGGAGCGTGCCATGCAGCTGCTCAACCGCGTGGGCATCCCCGAGCAGGCCATGAAATATCCGGCACAGCTGTCGGGTGGTCAGCAGCAGCGTGTGGCCATCGCGCGGGCCCTGGCCATGGACCCCAAGATCATGCTCTTCGATGAGCCCACATCGGCGCTGGACCCGGAGATGATCTCCGAGGTGCTCGATGTCATGCGCGAGCTGGCCGAGTCCGGCATGACCATGCTCTGCGTGACGCACGAGATGGGCTTCGCCAAGGCCGCCGCCGACCGCATGGTCTTCTTCGACTTCGGCCAGATCGTGGAAACGGGTACGCCCGAGCAGATCTTCGACGATCCGCAGCACGACCGCACCAAGCTCTTCCTGAGCCAGATCCTGACTCACTAGCGGGAGCGCCTCGGTCCACCCGCTACCCAGCGGGCGGGTCACCGAGCCGGGGCTGGCCGCCGTTCTCCGCTGTTTCACCCAACACAGGGGTCAGGCGACGAAATCCGCCGTCGTTCCACCTCCGGGTGGGTGAAACGGCATACCTCAGCCACGTGCTTCGTCCAGTGACCCACGGGGCGGGTCGGCGTTGACTAGCCGCGCTGATGGCTCCAAGACGACCCACCGCGGGTCCGCGCCCGAGCCATTCGACCCTTGACCGTGCGGGCCCGGCATGAAGATGATGGCTGGGGAATCACGCATGGACAAGCGATCGATGTGGACCGCGCTCCTGGCGCTCGCGGCGACGGTGTCCCTGACGGGCTGCGCCCTGTTGGATGAGCTTGACCCGGGGCCGCGGTCGATGCCAGCCGACGGCCGTGTCGAGGCGCCCCAGGCGGGCATCGCGCTGGCATTCCCGGATGGCTGGCTGCTCGAGTCGCGCCCGACCATCGACGGCGTCGGAGTGGCCTCTTCCCTCGGTCCTGCCGAGCGAGCCCTGCTGGTCCCCCTGGTTGCGGCCATGCCCGGACACCGTCACGACCGATGCCTGGCCGTGGACGCCACCCGGATGGTGCAAGCATGGTCGGAGCGACCGGCGCTCGATGAGGTGGTGGACCGGTTCGTGACCAGCCTGGGGGTCGACCGTCGCTGGGTCGGACTCGAGTCGACGCTCATCGACCTGCCCACGAGTCGTGCCGGGCGCATCCTGCGGGAGCGGGTCGGCGAGTCAGAGAGCGTGAGCCTCTGGATCTTCACGCAGTCCGACGCATGGTTCTACCTCGAGTGCGTCAACCACTCGAGGCTCGCAGAAGACTGGCGATCCATCGCCCAGACGGTCGAGTTCCTGCCTGCGTCAGACGCCTCCTCACCGGGCGCGACTCCGACCCTCTCATGATCGCCGCCGATGGCAGGCGCATGCCGTGCCCGTCGCGGCGAGACCGATCGGCTTCAGCGAAGGGCGCCGTCGGCTCGATCGAAGACGGGCAGGAGTTCCCGTACGAGCTGCGCCGAGCTGGCCGCGGCCGCATCGATGAAGGCGTTGAAGTCGTCGAGTGAGTCCTCGCCGGCGCGATCGGACAGCGCCCGGACCACGAGCCAGGGCACGCCGAACCGTTCGGCCACACCGCACAGGGCTGAGCCTTCCATCTCGATGGCCAGGCCATCCCACTCGCCCGCAAGCTCGTCACGCTCCTTCGGTGAGGCCAGGTAGGCGTCGGTCGTGAGGATCGTGCCCAGCGTGGCCTCCAGACCGGAGTCGGCGAGACGCCCGCGAACCCGCTCGAGCAGCGGCTCGGGCAGCTGGTAGCCAGGATCCGGCTTCTCCTCGGGGATGGGCAGCACGCCCGGCTGGTAGACGATGCGACCCTCCGGCGTGAGCCTGCCGTAGTCGATGTCGATGAGCCGAGCAGCGATGACGATGTCACCGATGCTCGCGTCTGCCGACAGCCCGCCCGCGACGCCGCTGAGCACGAGCGCCCGGCAACCGAGTCGTTCGACCATGAGCGTGGCCGTGATGGCGGCCTTGACCTTGCCCACGCCAGCGGCGGCGATGACGACCTCGTGGCCGTCGAGCACGCCCCGGCGCGCCTCGATGCCCGGATGGGGCAGGGGAGCGGGGTCGCCGATGGCCGCCAGCAGTAGCTCCTGCTCCTGCGGCAGCGCGCACATGATGCCGATGGGTCCGTCGGTAGTCATGGCCGGATGCTAGTCGATGCGTCCGGGCGTCAGGTCACGGCTCGTCGCGCTAGGCTCTGGCCGTGACACGATCGGTCCCGCGACCCGGCATGCCTGCGCCCATCGCCTCGATGCATACGCGCATGTCGCGCGAGCAGCGCAGATCGCTCGTAGCCCTTCAGCGCAGTCGCTGGGGCCGGCACCACCGGTTGGCCACGACGTTCGTGCGCGAGATCTTCGACGACGACCTGCTCGGGCTCGCCGCGGAGCTGTCCTACCGCTGGCTGTTCGCGCTGTTCCCGGTGATGATCATGCTCGTGGCCATGAGCCGCTGGGCGGCCGAGAGCCTGTCGGTCACCGACCCTACCGATGCGCTCATCGAAGCCGTCGGTCAGCAGCTACCGGCTGAGGCCACCGAGCTCATCCGCCCGCAGCTCGAGACCGTCATCGGGGAAGGGAGCCTGGCGCTCTTCTCGCTCGGCCTGCTCTTCACCGCGTACGCCGCATCGTCGGGCATGAAGGCGTTGATCAAGGCCCTGAACCGGGCCTACGACCTGACCGAGGTCCGCTCGTTCGGGCGCCGGCTGTTCATCGCCTTCGCCCTCACGTTGCTGCTCGCGACGAGCGTGGTCGTGTTCTTCGTGCTGCTGCTGGGCGGTCAGCAGGTGACCCACGACCTGGCCCGATCAGCGGGCTTCGGCGACGTCTCCATCGAGGTCTTCGAACTGGTGCGCTACCCGCTGTCCGTGCTGGCGCTGGCCATCGCGTCGGGATTCCTCTACTGGGCAGCGCCGGCCACCAAGGTGCGGCCTCGCTCGGTCCTCCCGGGTGTGCTGCTGTTCGTGCCTTGCTGGATCGGCATGACGCTCGGCTTCGGCCTCTACATCACCGAGTTCAGCTCGTATGGGGAGACCTACGGGAGCGTCAGCGGGATCATCATCCTGCTGCTGTGGCTCTACTTCGTGGCGCTCATCCTCCTCCTCGGCGGTGAGCTCAACGCCACCATCGGGCAGTACTTCGAGGCGCAGCAGGAGCGCAAGGCACGGCTCGCGGCACGGAGGCAGGAGCTGATCGCAGAGCGCGCGGCCGCACGCGCTGACGCGACGCCGGGCGGTTGGCCGGGGTAGGGCGGCCCGTCCTCACCGGCGCACATCTGAGAGACTCAAGGGACGACGGTTGAAGCCGAAGGGGGGTTGGATGAAGCGAGCGATCGTGGTGGTGCTGGCGATGATGCTGCTGGCGCCCGCGGGGGCGACGGCCCAGACCGATGACCCATGGGCCCAGGTCCGCAGCCTGGTCCCGACGAACCTTGATCTCGAGTGCGAGGACTACGGCGCTCGCGAGATGTGGAAGCTCGTCGGTTCGACCGTCGCCGCGGTGCGGTGCGACTACCTCGGCTCCGAGAAGGTCACCGACTTCTCGCTCTTCCTCTTCGATGAGGAGTGGGGCCTGCGCGACCTCTGGAAGCAGCGCAAGAAGCAGCGCGTCGGGAAGGCGACCGGCGGCTGCGCCGACAATCGAGCCGGCATGATGCGGACCGACCGAGGCGAGCTCATCTGCTACAAGAGCGGCGGCAAGGCGCGGATCCGCTGGATCGACGAGGAGTTCCTGACGTATGGCGCGCTCGACACCGATTGGGGGCGGATCGACTACGCCTATGACTGGTGGCAGAAGAACCTCGAGCCCGTGCCCTCGAGCGCGACCCGGCCCCAGCGGCCGTGGGAGCTGCGCGCCGATGATCCGATCGACGTCGCGTTCCAGCCCGCGGACCAGGCGTTCGACGGGTTCCGCGGGGTGCTTGTCGATGCGCTCGCCGAGACCCGCGGGCGACTCGCCGCTGCGTCCGAATGGATCGAAGACCCTGACTGGTATCTCGAGCGTACCCCTGACTCCGGTGTCGTCGGGTTCCGCCTCTCGCGCCTGGGGGACCACGCTGCGCTGCTCGCGGATCCCGGGTTCGCCGCGCGGGCCGACCTGCTCGATGACCCGGTCAACGCCTGGGACACGGAGTTCGCCCTGGCTCTGGGGTTCATCCGCGATGAGGCGGGTGCCGGTGACCCGACCGAGGCGGCCGAGCGGCTGGCCGCGACACTGCCCCAATCCAGCGAACACAAGAAGCAGTTGCTCCAGGTCGAGCGCAAGGCGTTCCGTGCCGACCGCGACCAGCTCGTCGAAGCCATCGACGAGTACGACGCTGTGCTGGCGGGGATCGGCATCGAGCCCGCGCCGGTCGCGGCCGCTGACGTGGCGCCGACGTCACCCGTCCTGGCGGACGATCCGATCGGTCTGGTCATGGCCTTCCGTGATGAGCTGGTCGCCGACCGCGCCGCGGTCCACGAGCGCATCAGCAGCTGCCGCACCGCCATCGACGATGAGATGATCGCGGCCTTCGGTGCGCCCGATGGTCTCGATGTCGTCACGACGCTCGATCTGGAGGCATGGCCCGGCTACACCTACTTCTTCGAGTACTTGCGAGAGCGTGCCGTGGGCTGGGCGGCCTTCGAGCCGTGGGCGGCGCAGGACACGTCGCTTCGAGCCGCGCTGGCTCGGTTCCAGCGTTGGCAGGACTGGCCTGGGGGGCTGATGCGGACCATCGCGGATAAGGACGTCGTCGAGCGCTTCGACTTCCCCACCGCCAAGGAGGACCGCGCGATCTGTCGCCCGGAGATCGAGGTGCTGCAGCCCGAGCGAGATCGGCTGGACACGGCCATCGCCGCGCTCGACGAGTACCTCACGCTGCTCGCGATCGACGCCGAGCCGACACCCGAGCCCGACGCCTGAGCCGACACCCGAGCCCACGCCTGCGCCGACACCCGAGCCCACGCCTGCGCCGACACCCGAGCCCACGCCTGAGCCGACGCCCGTCCCGACCGCGACGCCCGAGCCCGAGCTGACCCCCGAACCCGAGCCGACCGAGTCGCTGGCCCCGAACCCGTTCGCCGACCTCTAGCGACCTGGCGCTGATGACCGTCGCTCCCGATCCGCGTATCGTCTGCGACCCGAGGGGTCTCTACCGATGACGCGTTTCGTGCCGTTCTTCATCGCGCTGCTTGCGGCCTCGCTCCTGGTCGCGAGCCTGCCGGTGCCTGCCGCCGGCGCGAGCGTCAACAGGAACGATTGCTCCAAGCCGTACTGGAACAGCCGCACGACCCCGCCTCCGAGCATCCGCGTGGGCATCACCGGCCGGCACGACGATGTCTCGGCCACGAGAGTCAAGCGCATCAAGACCGTGCCCTTCAAGCGCTACGTGAAGACCGTCATGCGCGTCGAGTTCCCGGGCTGGATCGCCAAGAAACGGAAGGGCGGCTCGGCCTACATCGCGGCCGGTGCGATCGCGGCCAAGCAGTACGCCTGGTACTGGGCGACACGGAAGCCCCGCTATCGCTTCGGCGGCACGTGCTTCGACGTCTACGACAACGTCCGAGACCAGGTCTACGACCCGCGGGTGAAGCAGTCCGCCGCGGCCGAGGCCCGAACGAGCGCCGCGGTCGATTCCACCTGGAAGCGGATCATCCGCCGCCGGACGCGCGGTGGTGGGTCCGAGTTCGTGCTGCCGTTCTACCTGCACGATCGATCCAGGGCCGCCGGCGTCTGTGGTGGCACGCCGCCTGGCTACAAGCGCGGGTATCGCATGTTCCGCGGCAATGCCCTCAAGTGCGCCAAGCGAGGCAAGGGTCCGAACGCGATCCTCGTGCGCTCCTATACCCCGAGAGCGACCCGCCAGGCCTTCGTCGTCATCCCGCGCTGACGCTCCCTCACTGCCGCTGATCCACTCAGACCGTTCGGGAGCTCGGCGGTGGTCATATACGGTACATATATGTATCGGATATCATGAGCCCATGACGACACCCTTGCCGATCTCGCCCGTCCGGGACCGGCCGCGACCGCGAGGACGGCCACGCAGCAGCGCCGTGGATGCAGCGATCCTGCAGGCGACGATGCGCTGCCTCGCGCGCGACGGCTACCAGGAGCTGACCCTGTCCGCGGTGGCGAAGGACGCTGGTGTCGGGCGCGCCGCCATCTACCGTCGCTACGGCTCGAAGTCGGAGCTGGCCGCGGACGCGCTGCTGCACGTCTCGGAGACCGAGCCGACCGAGCTGCCGTACGACACGCGCGATGCGCTGCGTTCGCTCCTCGGTGCCGCGGGGGCGGCATTGTCCGATCCGGGCGCCCTGACCATCATCGGCTCCCTGCTGGCACAGGGTCCCCGTGAGCCGGAGCTCTACGGCGTCCTGCGACGGGTCATCTTCGAGCCGCGTCGCGAGGTCGTGACCGTGGTCCTGACGTCTGGGATCGAGCGCGGCGATGTGCGCACCGATGTGGACACCGAGGTCGTCGTCGACCTGCTGTTCGGCGCGCTACTCGCACGAGCCACGGACCAGCAGCCCATCACCGACGGCTGGATCGACCGCGTCCTCGAGGGCGTGTGGCCGGCCATCAAGGGCAATGGAGTAGCACACGCATGAATGGTCCCATCGTCGTCACCGGCGCCCTCGGCAACGTAGGCTCGGCCGTGGTGGAGCACTTGCTCGGCCGGAGCGCCTCCGTGCGCGCGGTGGACATCCACCCTGACGCGCTGACGGCGCGCTTCGGCTCGGACCTCGAGGTCGCCAGGCTCGACTTCGGGGAACCAGCCAGCTTCGCCCCCGTGCTCGATGGCGCGAGGAAGGTCTTCCTCATCCGACCCCCGGCCATCAGCCGCGTGGGACCGACGCTCAACCGCTTCCTCGATGACGCCGCCGAGGCCGGCGTCGAGCACGTCGTCTTCAGCTCGGTCGCGGGCGCGGACACCAACCGGGTCGTGCCCCATCACCGCGTCGAGCAGCACCTCTTCGCAGGCGATCTCGCTTGGACCATCCTGCGGCCCGGCTTCTTCAGCCAGAACATCGGCAGCGCCTATCGACAGGACATCGTGGAGGACGACCGCATCTTCATCCCCGCGGGGGAGGGCAAGGTCGCCTTCATCGACGCGCGCGACATCGGCGAGGTGGCCGCAGTGGCCCTGACCGAGGACGGCCACCAAGGTCAGGCCTACCATCTCACCGGGCCCCAGGCGCAGACGATCGAGGAGGTCGCGGCGGTCATGTCCGAGGTCCTGGGTCGGACGATCAGGTACGAGCCGGCGTCGGCCTTCGGCTACTTCCGCCACCTCCGCGGACAGGGGCTGGTGGTGGTCCAGGCGGTGGTGCAGACGATCCTCCACGTCGGACTGCGCAAGGGTGATGCCGAGCCGGTGACCGACACCATCGAGCGACTGCTCGGCCGGCCGGCCCGGAGTGTGCAGGAGTACGTGACCGACCACGCGGACCTCTGGGCTCAAGACTCCAAGGGCTGATATGCGTCGTTGTACGGGGTCGGATGATGACACCGACCCCACGTGGAGACCAGCGAGTGGCTAGCGACAGGTCCGACCCAAGCGATATGCGTCGTAGCACGGGGTCGGATGATGACATCGACCCCACGGGGAGACCAGCGAGTGGATAGCGACAGGTGGACGATAGCGGCACGGCCGCGAACAAAGGTGACCGAGAGATGTCGAGGAGGTCCCCAGACCGACTGAACTTGATGCCGGCCCCCCGACCCTTGGCCGTGACGCTTCGTCCTGCCGAGTGTGATGCCCACAGGACGATGGTCTCTACGAGCTGCTACGTGCCGCCCCAACGGGAGTCGTGGCCGATTTCTCGGCGTCGTCCGAGAGCGTGCGGTCGCTTGGCGCAGGGAAGTCGGGTCGAGCTCACGTATGCTCACGACAGATGAGTTCGAACGAGAAGACCAAGGGGCCGGTGCGAGGCTGGGTCCGGCCCGGCGCGCGTCGCGGTCGCTGGATCGAGCCGTTCGTATTGCTGCTCATCGCCGAAGGACCGATCCACGGGTACTCGGTCATCAGCCAGCTGAACAAGCTCGGTCTCAACTCCGACGGCGTCGACGTCGGGATGGTCTACCGCACACTGCGAGAGCTCGAGGCCGAGGGCCTTGTCAGCACGAAGTGGGGCCTCGAGGAGGGACCGCCGAAGCGCGAGTACCAGCTCACCGCGAATGGGCAGGAGTCACTCGATGAGTGGGTCGCGGTGATGATCGAGCGTCGACGCCTCATCAAGACGTTCCTTGAGCGGCGTCGTCGGATCGGAGGACCCGAGGAGGGCTGACACGGATCCGGCGGGAGTGCCTTGGGCCTTGCTGCCACCGGCCTGGAACTCCGGACTCGACGGATCATGGGCCCTTCGGCCCTTGCCGATCCGTTCGTACAACGTATGCTATTAGCATATGACTGCGATAGACATCATTGGCCATGGACCTGCGGCCGGGTACGTCCAGTTCGAAACTCTGGAGGTTCGCGCGGACAGGCTGCGTGAGCAGCTCGAGCACGTCGAATCGGAGTTCGAAGACCTGACGCCGCAGCGACGTCAGGCTGGCGGGAGCTAGACCCATGACCTCGGGAGTCGCCACCGGTGGCCCCGCGACGGGAGCCGCCGGGCGCACCAACGAGACCGCGACCGATGTGTCTGCGCACGCCCATCAGTTGCCGATCGTGTTCGGGCCCGTCCACTCGCGTCGCCTCGGCTGGAGCCTGGGTATCAACAACGTGCCGCCCAAGACGTGTTCCTACGCCTGCATCTACTGCCAGGTCGGCGCTACCACGCGCGCCAGCATCAGGCGAGAAGCCTATCTCGAGCCGAACCTCGTGGCCGAGTCTGCCCTCGAGCGCATCAGGGCCTGTCGAGACTCCGGGCAGACCATCGACTACGTCACGTTCGTGCCGGACGGCGAGCCGACATTGGATGTCAACCTCGGCGAGGCGATCCGAGCCATCCGCGCGCCGGACGTCCGGGTTGCGGTCCTCACCAACGCCAGCCTGCTCTGGCGCGAGGATGTCAGGGAAGACCTCATCGCTGCCGACTGGGTGTCGCTCAAGATCGACACCGTGGACGAGCGCACGTGGACGCAACTGAACAGACCCATCCGGCGACTCGATCTCACGGTGGTGCTCGAGGGCGTTCGTCGCTTCGCTGAGGACTTCCGCGGCTACCTCGCGACCGAGACCATGCTCGTGGCCGGCGTGAACGACGACGAGGACGGTGTGCGAAGCGTGGCCGACTTCGTGCGGTCGCTCCAGCCCTCCCGTGCCTACATCTCGGTCCCGGTCCGGCCCGCTGTCGTGCCCTGGGTGCGACCGCCCCTGGCTGACGTCGCCTTGCAGGCCGCCGAGTCGTTCGCAGCGACCGGCCTACGGACCACGCTACTCAGTTGCGATCAGGCCGATACGGGTTTTGCACCAGCGCAAGATGTGATCGAGGGACTGATAGGGATCCTCGCCGTGCACCCCATGACCGAGCGGGCGGTACGTGAGTACGTGGCGAGGTCGGCGGTCGAATGGCGACGTGTCGAGGAACTGATCGACGAGGGCACGCTCATCCGGACGCCGCGTGGCCTGACGACGTACCTGTGCCTTGATCATGCCCGCCTGCGAGGTAGCGACGGCACGATGACGGGCCCCGGGCGGCAAGGAGCGTGACCCATGCGAGCGCAAGGACTCCTGTCGTACGTCCTCTGTCTGTCGTTGACGGCCGTGCTGACCCTCGGCGGCTGCACGGGCTCCAGCGCCGAGATCGACACCGACCGTCCCGTGGTCGTGGCCACGACGACCATCCTCGGCGACCTCGCTTCGCGTGTCGCCGGGGACGAGGCTGTGGTCGAGGTCCTGATCCCCATCGGCGCTGACCCGTGCACGTACGAGGCGACGTCGGAACAGGCCATGAACCTCCTCCGGGCCGACCTGGTCATCTCGAGCGGCCTTGGCCTCGAAGCGGGACTGGCTGAGGCTCTGGGCGAGGCGGAGCGCCGAGGCACCCGGATGCTGCGGCTCGGAAACGAGCTCTACCCGCGCCACGTCGGTAGCGCCGACGAAGCGCTCGACCCCTACTGGTGGATGGATCCCCTGCGCGCCGCGGGCTCGGTCACGCTCATCGCCGACAGCCTGCTCGGGGTCCGCGATGGCGACTGGGTGACGCGAGCGCTGGAGGCCGACAAGGCGCTCTGCGCTCTCGATGACCAACTTCGCGATGTGCTGCGACGGAGCGGATCCGAGCCGCGGCGCCTCATCACGGACGGGCAGGGGCTCGGGTACTTCGCCGAACGATACGACTGCATCGTCACGGACCTGGACCTGTCACCCCTCGAGTCGCTGGGTCCGTCGTCGGTCACGATGGCTCCGACCTGGGCTGACGAGTGGTCCGGCGGAAGCGAGAGCCGGATCCCGCTGAACGTGCCGAGACGACGGGGCGTCAGCCTGGTGGACCCCCATATGCCAGGCGGCGTGAGCGCGGAGACGGTAAGCGTCTACGTGGACTCGCTCGGAGCGCCGGGATCAGGGGCCGAGACCTACGAAGACATGATGCGCACCAACGCGGATCGGATCACCCACGCCGGGCAGAACGTGCTCGTCGAGTGGACGCATCCGGACGTGTAGCCAAACGACAGGCGGAGGCCGGATGATCGCCATCCGCCGACAACAGGAAGGTGGCAATGGCCATGGAGAAGTCCGAACTCGATCCACGTTCGACCGCTCGTGCGCTCGTGGCGCCGGGCAAGGGGATCCTCGCCGCCGACGAGTCGTCCCCGACGATCGAGAAACGCTTCAAGTCGGTCGGTGTGGAGTCGACCGAGGAGAACCGGCAGGCATACCGGGAGATGCTCTTCCGCACCCCGGGCATCGAGGCCTACATCAGCGGGGTGATCCTCTTCGACGAGACGATCCGGGGTTCGACCTCGGACGGGACTCCCTTTCCCGAGCTGCTGGCGGCCCGAGGGATCATCCCCGGCATCAAGGTGGACAAGGGCGCGAAGCCGCTGGCCGGGGCCGCGGGCGAGAAGATCACCGAGGGCCTCGACGGCCTGCGCGAGCGCCTGGTCGAGTACCGGGATCTGGGGGCTCGCTTCACGAAGTGGCGGGCCGTCTACGCCATCGGTCCCGGGACCCCATCTGAGCGGTGCGTCCGCACCAACGCCGTCGAGCTGGCCCGCTTCGCGGCGCTCTCGCAGGAGGCCGGACTCGTGCCCATCATCGAGCCCGAGGTCTTGATGGATGGGGAACACGACATCGAGTCGAGTGCGGACGTGACCGGTCACGTCCTGCAGTCCGTCTTCGAGGAGTTGCATGTCCAACGCATCCGGCTCGAGGAGCTCCTGCTCAAGACGAACATGGTGCTGTCGGGCTATGACAGCCCGGACCCGGAATCGCCCGACGTGACAGCCCTTTGGACGGTTCGCTGCCTGGCACGCCACGTCCCGGTGGCGGTACCAGGCGTCGTATTCCTGTCCGGAGGCCAGTCCGAGGAGCTGGCCACGGTGAACCTCGACGCCATCAACCGGCGCGGTGGCCATCCCTGGGAGCTGTCGTTCTCGTTCGGGCGAGCGCTCCAGTCCAGCGCACTCCGCGCCTGGGCGAACGATCCCACCGATGTCGCCAGCGCCCAAGGTGAGTTGCAGCGGCGCTCCGCCGACACGGCTGCGGCGCGGACCGGCTCGTACGTCCCGAGCGATCCACCCACGAACGTCGGCGCCCATGCCTAGCCCATCCTCCAGCTGGTCCGGAGCCATGGCCAACGGTGGTTGACGCCCCCTTGCCGGAATCGCAGCCCCGGTTTCCGCCGCCGCTTCTCGGAGACCGGCCGCATCATCGCCAAGGGCCAAGGCAACTACGAGTCGCTCAGTGAGATGGCGGCTCCGATCCACTTCCTGTTCAAGGTCAAGTGCTCTGTCGTCGCCGAGCACATCGGAGAGCCGGTGGGTACGCACGTGGTGACCCGCTCCGACTAATAGGGCACCTGATGCTCGGTCGCAAGCAGGGCTGTCGGGCGGCATCCGTCCGGCTCGGCCGAAGCGTGGGCCCTACCAGACGGCACGGTGATCGGCTGCGGCTCGGCCCGAATCCCAGTCGAGGGTGCGGAAGCGTCTCCGGATGTCAGATACGGGAGCGGCCTTGGGCGGCGACCGCGGCCTCCGCTGCTGCGATCGTCTCGGGATCGCCGAGGTAGCGATGCTCGATCGGTCGGAGCGACCTGTCGAGGCGATAGAGGAGTGGTGTCCCCGTGGGGATGTTCAGGCCGGCGATCGCCTCGTCATCCAACTGATCGAGGTGTTTGACCAGGGCTCTGAGGCTGTTGCCATGCGCCACCAGCAGGACCCGCTGACCGGCATCGAGCTGAGGCGCGACCTCGGCATCCCAATACGGGAGGACCCGCTCGATGGTGTCTGCCAGCGACTCGGAACGCGGTAGCAGATCCGTCGCGATGTGGGCATAGCGCTCGTCCCGCGTCGGCACACGATCATCCCCCGGATCGAGCGCCGGCGGGCGCACCCCGTAGCTGCGGCGCCAGGCATGGACGAGCTCCTCGCCGAGTCGCTCGGCGGTCTCCGACTTGCTCAGCCCTTGAAGCGCCCCGTAGTGACGCTCGTTGAGCCGCCATGATCTCTGGACCGGGATCCACATCGACTGAAGATCATCGAGGACGATCCATAGGGTCCTGATGGCACGCTTCAGGACGGAGGTGAAGGCGACATCGAACCGCAGGTCGGCCTCTCGCAGGTACCGCGCCGCGTCATGTGCCTCGGCGATGCCCTGGTCGGTCAGATCGACGTCGGTCCAGCCGGAGAAGCGGTTCTCTCGGTTCCACGTGCTCTCGCCGTGGCGTAGCAGCACGAGGATCCGCTCAGTGCCGCTGTGGTGCATCGCCATCTCTGTGCTCCTTCCTAGGCCGCGGGCAGCTCGTGGGGCACGGCGTCAGAGGGGCTGCCCCCTCGCTGGATCGTAAACCGGTAGTCGTCGCCCAGCCTGACATCGAGCAGGGGGTTGCCCGAGGCATGCGTCCACGCGAGCAGGACCAGGACGGAACTCGGGTCACTGGACAGGACCTCAAGGACTTCTCCACAGAGGAGACGGCTGATGGCTCGGGAGATCGCGGGCATGGCGTCGGCTACCGAGATCCCGCGTACGTCCGTCCTGGCGCTCGTGCGGGACTCGCGGTCCTGGGGGACCGTCCGGCCTGGCAGGTCATGGCGCCCGGGCCATGGGAGCCGCAGGAGTGGACCTGATGCGAGGCGACTCATGTCAGAGCCTCAGCGATCCGATCGGCGGTCGTCCACATCATCTCGTAGTAGGTCTCGGCACCGGATCCGGGTCCTCCCAGGGAGCACAGGTCGAGTGCTACGACCTCCGTGCCCTTGCCCGCCTCGGCAGCGAGAGCTTCGGCGGAGTCCACGGATTTGATGGAGTCGGTGAACACTACGTTGATCCCGTCGGCCTGCATGATGTCAGCGAGGTCGGCGAGGCTCTCGGGGTCATGCCGTGGACCGGTCGCCCTGCCATCTTCGACGACGCCTCCCACCTCGAAGCCGAAACGGTCCGCGAAATAACGCAACTCACCGTGCGATGTGAGCAACCGCCGATCGTTGGGTGGAACCCGACCAAGCGCGTTGGCCATCTGTTGGCCGAGCATCGACAGGTTCGCCGCCACCGCCTCGGCTCTCGGCGCCAGTCTGAGGCACACCGCGGGATCGTCACTCTCCGCGGACAGTCGCTCGGCGATGAGTCGGACCGCTGCAGCGGCTCGGTTCGGATCCAGCCACCAGTAGGGATCGAGCCTGGTATCGTCCTCTGCTATCGCGAGCGGTCCGAGCATGGCGCCCAACTCGAGGATGGGAACGCCCTCGGTGCTGGCCGCGGCGAGAGCGTCGGCGAGGCCAGCCTCCAGGCCGAGTCCGCTGGTGACGATCAGATCAGCGTCGCGCATGTCGGTGGCCTGGCGGGCCGACGGTCGGAAGTCGCAAGGATCGGCCCCGATGGGCATCAAGACCTCGAGCTGCACCGTGCCGCGACCGATCTGGTCGACGAGATCACCGACGATGGACGTCGTCGCGACGACCCGCATCCGGTCCCCCTCGCTCTGGGCGCCCATACATCCGGTCAATGCGAGGGCACTGGCCAGGGCGAAGGTCAGTAGGCGGATGATCATGGCTCACACTCCTCATGTCTCGGGATCGGCTGGCCTCGCACGGCGTGCGCGTCAGGCTGCAAGGACGACGGCCGGTGTCGTCCGACGGGCGCGATCACAGGTCGCGAGGCGAGTGGCCCAGCGGCAGAGCATGTCCTGGGCCGCGTGCGCATCCCTGTCATGCCGTGCCCATGCACGCAGCGTGCTCGCCATGGCGTCCGGGCCCAACGAGTACGACAGCGGCCACGGGAGGTCGCGCCGGCGTTGGATCCTCTCGCAGGATCGCGCAACCACGGCTGCTGGCAACGACTCGGCCGAGAGCACCACGCCCGGCACCTCCTCGGGAACCTGCCCTCGGAGACAGCCCAGGGTCGCCATCGCGACCGAGTCGGGATCGACCTTCTGCATGAAGCCATGGTTCGGCGCGATGAGGCTGGCGCCGATCAGGAGATCCTCGATGCTGGCGTGATGGACGTAGAGCTCGGCGACCAGCGTGGCGAGGGCATCTTCCATGGTGCGACGGCTCCGCTCGATATCGTGGTCACCGAAGGGGGCGATCCGGACGTCGACGATGGGCAACAGGCCGGCCTGCTGCGAGAGGGTCGCGAAGTTGGCCAGTCGGACCGCGTTCGTCCTGATGCACGTCTCGGTAGGCATGTCGTGGTCGATGAGGCAGTACGCACGCCAGGTCGCGAACCTCGCACCACGCCGGCGGTACTGCTCGAGTCGATCGGGGAGATGCTCGATGCCGGCGGTCACGCCCTCGCGGGACGAACCTGTGAACATGCGCTGCCCCAGGTCGACCCGGATCCCCGGCATGAGCTGTCGCTCGGCGAGCAGCTCCACGAATGACGGGCCCTTCGTGACTCGCTGTCGGATGGCCTCGTCTGAGAGGACTACCCCGCTGACGTGCTCTTCGAGGCCCGGGGTCGTGAACAGCATCTGCCGGTATGCTCGCCGGTCCTCCGCGGTCGAGCCGAGCCCGGCCCAGCGGAAGCGTCGCTCCACGATCGGGACCGGTTCATCGACCGCGAGGATCACCTTTCTCGGCGCGACCAGGGTCAGTGCCTGGTCCGACAGTTCCTGTGTTGCGCGCTGCATGGCGTCCCTTCTGCCTCGCCTGGAGATGGTGTCCGCGGCGCTGTCCGTTGCCTCCACGTGGCACGACTACCCCAGTCGCGTTTGGTTAGTGTTTTTAGCATTTGTATGCGTTTAGCATCTATATGTTAGACGCGTTCCACAAGGGCCGGTAGGCCTCATCGGTCGTGCCCTGCGGACTGGGTCTCCGGATCGAGAGACGTGACATCTCGACATCCCGAGCGAGGGATGACAGGAGGCTGTGGAGCGTCCGGATCGGAGGGATAGACGTCAACGGGAGCGCATGGGCGGGTCCGGCATCGACAGGGTCGACCGGACGCCACGCCCGGCTCCAAGAGGTTCTCCGACCGGCCACGTGATGCCTTCTGGCCCTTGGCGTCGACTGTGGCACACGTATGCTAAGAGCATGCAGATGTCATTGACGATCTCCCACCGAAGGCAGCAAGAGATGAACCCAGGGACTCGACGACGCGGATACGTGCCTGAGTCGCGCCAGCTTGTCACGCTGGCGAAGCCTGGTCGCCTGCCACAGGTCCCGGGCCAGACGCCTCCGGAGTTGCTGCTCGAACTGCTCTAGGCGTGATGGGTGTGCCCAAGCAGGCTCACCCTACCCGCCGTGGACAGCACCGCCGTGGCCGTCGAAACGGGGAACGAGGGTTCGACACCAAGCGCTCTCCCGGGACCCGCAGGCTGGCGCAACCTCGATGGAACCCAAGAGGTGTATGCTGTTAGCATATGACTGCGATGAACACTGAGCGACGAGTCGGAAGCGGCTGGAGCACACGAGGACACCATCACGGCGCGCACCACAGTTCACGTCGGGGGCGCTGGGTGGAACCCTTCGTCCTGCTGCTCGTGGCCCAGGGGCCGACCTACGGATACAAGCTCATAGGTGAGTTGGACGAGCTGGGTGTGGCGCCTGAAGGGATCGATCCCGGGATGGTCTATCGCACCTTGCGAACCATGGACGCAGACGGCCTCGTGACCACAGCATGGGGCCTGGAGGGCGATCAGCCCCGACGTGAGTACCGCCTCACCGAGGATGGTGCCTGCGCCCTCGAGGACTGGCTCGACGTCATGAACGAGCGGCGACGCCTCATCGACCACTTCATCCAGCACGGAGCTGCCATCACACGAGAACAGGGGAGATGATATGAGTTGCCATCACCGCTACTACCCGCATGGCTGCGGCGATTGGCCCGCGCCACCACCCGACTGGTACGACGCCTATGGCTACCGGCCGAGCCGCTATCGCGATGACGTCGTCGTGCTGCGCGACGAAGGTGACGAGGACTTCGCGGAAGAACGTCCACGCCGACGCCGTGGAAGCGGACGAGGACGCTATCGCCGAGCAGGCGACATCGTCACCGAAGAGGCCACGGTAGCGTCGCTGCAGTCCCAGGCTGAGGCACTTCGAGATGAGCTGGTCCGGATCGAAGCTGAACTGGCCAAGCTTTCGGCGGAGCCCAGCCAGGCGTCGGATACCTGATCCGAGCTGGAGGCTGCGAGTAGGACCCTTGGGCGTTAGAACTCGCGGCTGGAAGGCGCGGCCGCCCTGCAGTTGACGCTCTTCGAGGAGCTCGAGCCGACCGCCTGAAGGGTCCACTCACCCGGCCGCCAGCCCCTGTCTAAGGGGCGCAAGAAGGTCTTGACACAAAGGTGTACTGCGGCGGTACTATATCGCCGCCAAAGCGGGGGGTGAGGAAGAGAGGAGCACCCACATGACCCGAGATCGAAGTTGGCTAGCACTACTGAGCCTGACCCTCTCGCTACTGCTTGTAGCACCGCTGACCGTCGCAGCCCAGGAGGATTCGTTCGACTCTGACGGAGTGCCCATCGCCTACACGGACACCGGTGGTGATGGCGAGCCCGTCGTGCTGATCCACAGCTTCCTCAGCTCCTCGGACATGTGGACCAACGCCGGGTTCGAGCCGTCCGACGATCTCCGCTTCATCGCGCTCGATCTTCGTGGCCACGGTGACAGCGGGAAGCCAGAGGGCCCCGAGGCCTACGGGCTCGAGGTAGTCGAAGACGTGGTTCGTCTCATGGACCACCTGGGGCTCGAGGATGCACACGTCGCCGGCTACTCGATCGGGGCGGAGGTCGCCCTCCGGCTGGCCGCCGAGCACCCCGAGCGGCTGCGCTCGCTCGTCGTTGCTGGCTCTGGCTGGTCGGATCCGGCCAAGGAAGGCGAAGTGTATTCCGGCGTGGCCATGGGCCTCGCGGCCAGCCCCACCATCCGCGACCTGGTCATGGCCGGCATGCCGGAGGACATCGAACAGGAGACGCTCGACTTCATGTTCGGGGTGATGGAGCAGCACGGCATCGACCTCGACTACGACGGCACCACCGGACTCGCCGGCGTGGCCGGATCGATGAGCGAGATCCTCGGCCTGACCGAGGAGGACATGGCCGCGATCGATGTCCCGGTCCTCGGCCTCGTGAACGAGAACGACAGCGAGCGCCCCAACATCGAGCGCATGGAGGGCGTGGTCCCGGACTTCGAGCTCGTGCTCATCCCAGCCGGCCCGACGGGCGAGTCCGACCTGGACCACCTGGGAACCACCACCGACCCGCTGTTCAAGAGCAGCATCATCGAGTTCCTGTCCGCGCAGGCATAGCGCCAGTAGCGGCTCGGCGAGGGCTTCGTGTCCGATGCGACGAGCCGAACCACAAACACCTCGAGGGGTGGCACGCCCGACTCTACAAGCGCGGACGTGCCCCTCGCGAGGTTGCAGCGACACGATGAAGGGAGGAACGAGCAATGTCAGCTGAGGCGAACAAGGCGCTCGTGCGCCGGTTCATGCAGGCCTACAACGACCGGGAGATGGACATCTTCGAGGAGTTGGTGGCCGAGGACTACATCGACCACGTCTTCGAACAGACCGGGCGCGACGCCCTCAAGTCGCTGTTCACGATGGCTTTCGAAGGCTTCCCCGACTGGTACGAGGCCATCGAGGACATCATCGCCGAGGACGACCGGGTGTGGCTCCGCGTCAAGGCCACCGGAACGCATACCGGCGACTGGGACCTGCTCGGCGTCAAGCTGCCGGCGACGGGCAAGAGCGTGGAGCTCAACATGGTCTTCATCTGGCGCATCGCCGATGGCCAGATCGCCGAAGGCTGGGAACTGGACGACAACATGCCGTTCCTGCAGGCACTCGGCGTGGTGGACTACACCGAGTTCGGCAAGCCCCTCGAGGCGGTCTTCCGGTAGCACGGAGGCGGCGCGAGGCCGATCGCTCGTGACGGGCGGGCGAGTTCAGGTCCTGCCCTGACCGCGTGCACGCAAAGGCCCGAAGTCGCATGTGCGCGAACCGAGTCCGCGATCCCGATCGGCCGTAGTGCCTGGAACCCCTGGCATCCCATGTCCATCGCTGCGTCAACTTCGTGGGCACAGGGCGTGTCATCTTGATGTCCAGCTGACACCGCACGGCGATGGACTCGGCGCTCACGCCGGGGGCTGTCAACCCCTTTGTCAACCCCTTGGGGGCCGAAAGTGTCGGTTTCTCTCCTTGTCAACCCCTTTGTCAACCCCTAACATGGAGTTCTAGCGCCTTGTCAAGACTTGACAAGGCCACTGGTATGTCCGCCACATCCTGCGCTGGCGGATGAGGACTCGGGGCGGGTCGACCCGCTGGTGAGGGTCGGAACCGGGATTCAGCCGCAAGGCGGACACGAGAGCAAGAGGCATTCCCTAGTTGTCAGTCGGCGTCGCCGCAACCATCAAGGAGAAGCTGGACATCGTCGAGATCGTCGGCGAGACCGTCCAGCTCAAGAAGGCCGGGACCATCTTCAAGGGTCTCTGCCCCTTCCATGGCGAGAAGACACCCTCGTTCACGGTCACGCCCACGCGTGAGCGTTGGCATTGCTTCGGCTGTGGTCGAGGCGGGGATATCTTCAACTTCGTCATGGAGCGGGACGGCGTGGATTTCCCCACGGCGCTTCGGTCGCTGGCGGGGCGAGCCGGCGTGGAGCTCAGCGAGCGCACGACCCGCGAGGATGCTCAGCGCAAGCGCATCCGTGACGCCCTCGACGGTGCCATCGCCTTCTACCACACGGTCCTGACCAGCCATCCTTCGGGCAAGCCCGCGCTCGACTACCTGCACGATCGCGGCTTCACCGACGAGACCATCGAGACGTTCCGCCTCGGCTGGGCGCCAGATGCCTGGGACGCCATGAACACCGCCGTCCGCCGCAAGCGCCAGGTCGCCGAACAGGACCTCGAAGCTGCCGGTCTCATCAGCCGACGCCGCTCCGGCCGCGGCTTCTACGACCGCTTCCGGGCGCGCGTCATCTTCCCCATCCGCGACGCCAGCGGCGGAGCCACGGGCATGACCGGCCGCATCCTCGGCGCGCAGGGCCCGGACACCGGCCCCAAGTACCTCAACACACCCCAGACGCCGCTCTTCGACAAGGGCCGCACGCTCTTCCTCATCGACAAGGCCAAGACCGCCATCCGCAAGGCCGGCGTGGCCGTCCTCGTGGAGGGCAACACCGACGCGCTGATGGCCCACCAGTCGGGTTTCGAGAACGTGGTCTGCTCCATGGGCACCGCTCTCACCGCGGGCCAGGTGGAGCTGCTCACGCGCTATGCCCCACGCATCGCGCTGGCCTATGACGTCGACGCGGCAGGGCAGGGGGCTGCCGCCTTCGGTGCTACCGAGCTGACCGCGCTCGTAGGCGAGATCGAGCGTTCTCCATACCGCGGCCGACTGACCGATGTCGATGTCGTCCGCCTCCCGGACGACCGAGATCCCGATGAGATCATCCGCGACGATCCCGATACCTGGCGGGCGGCCACCGAGGACCCCCAGCCGATCATGGAGTTCCTCATCGATCGCGCCGCTAGCCGCCACGACCCGTCCTCGGTGGGTGGCCGAGAGAAGCTCGTGGCGGAGGTGCTGCCCACGCTACGCACCATCGGCGACCCCGTCCGTCGCGATGGCTATCTACAGTTGCTGGCCCGCCGCTCGGGCGTAGAGGAGCGCACGCTGCTGGAGGCGCTCCGGCGCCGCGAGGAGCCGCTCCCCGGTGGCGCTCGCGACCAGGCGCATGTCGGCTCGCGCATCAACCTCGAGGCCGTCATGGCCCAGCCTGACGCGCTCGATCCTCGCGCGGTGGAGCGTGCCGTCGAGCCCGCCGAGGCCGCACTCCTTCGCCTGCTGATGCGCTACCCCAGCCGCTATCATGCGACCGCCGAGAAGATCGACGGTGACCCCTTCGTGACCACTCCGGCTCGCGAGCTCTGGAAGGCCTTCTCCGCGAAGGTCACCCAGGACGGCTCCGACCACTTCGAGCTCAAGGCCTTCATCGAGGCCCTCGAGCCGACCACGCGCACGGTGGCGCAGACGCTCATCGCCCAAACCTCTCCGCTGCCCGATGACGAGGCCTATATCCAACAGGCCATCGATCAGAGCCTGCTGACCCTGGAGCGGGCGCGACTCGCGGAGCAGATCGAATACACCCGCGCCCGCCTCGCGGAGGCGGAGGCGGCGCATGACGAAGCCGAGCTCGAACGGCTCCAGCGTGAGGTCCTCGACCTTCAACGCCGCCGGCTCGAGCTCGACCGAGCGGTCGACGATTCGTCGCTGCTCGCCCGAAGACGGATCAACCCCAAACAAGCGGATCAATTGGAGGTAGCACATGGCAACTGACGCCACTGACAAGCTGCTCGTGGCTTCGGTCCTCGAGCGCGGCAAGCGGGGCGCGGACGAGACCGTCCAGCCCGAACAGGAAGACGTCATCGGCGCACCGCGCAACTTCGGTGTGGCCGGTGAGCTCGGCGTGCAGGTCACGGTCGAGGAGTCGCAGAAGCAGCCCTGGCGTGAGCCACCGGCCAAGCTCGAGGAGGATGAGGACGACAAGCCTCAGACCCAGGCCGAGCTCGAGGCCATGGCCCAGGACATGGTCGGCATCGACGACCCCGTCCGCATGTACCTCAAGGAGATCGGCAAGGTCCCGCTCCTCAACGCCGAGGAAGAGGTCGTCTTCGCCAAGGCCATCGAGTTGGGCGAGCAGATCGTCGAGGAGCCGTGGAAGGCCACGCTCTCGCTGTGGGAGTGGACCACCAACGACACCGAGCACGACTCGCGCCAGAAGCGGCCCGAGCATCGGCTCGACTACTTCGCGGGTGACTCGTTCCGCATCGTCCGCGGCGCCCTCGTGGCGGCCGAGAACGACGGCCTCCTCGTGAAGCCGCCCGAGCTCAAGCTGACCGGGGCCCAGCGCGCGGCCACCGAAGACGCCGTCAAGGCGCTGCTGAAGGAGGCCAAGAAGGAGGTCGCCAACTACGAGGCGACCCCCGACGCGGTGCACTTCATGCACCTCGTGGACTTCAGCTACATGTCGGTCCACAACGGCAACCAGGACTGCCGCGATAACAAGGGTCTGCGTGCGCTCTACGACTGGACGCAGGACGTGGCCCACGAGTCGCTGCGCCGCTACATCCTCGGAGGCAAGGAGTCCGAGGTCATGGACGCCTGGGGCTGGGACCCCGAGATGACACAGGAGCACCTCAAGCCGCGCAACCGCCGCGGCATCGTGGTGCGCTACGGGCGTGAGGGCCGCGAGTCGCTGACCTCGGCCAACCTGCGCCTCGTGGTCTCGATCGCCAAGAAGTACATCGGCCGCGGCATGTCGTTCCTGGACCTCATCCAGGAGGGCAACATCGGCCTCATCCGTGCGGTCGAGAAGTTCGACTACGAGAAGGGCTTCAAGTTCTCGACGTATGCCACCTGGTGGATCCGGCAGGCCATCACCCGCGCCATCGCGGACCAGGCCCGTACCATCCGCATCCCGGTGCACATGGTCGAGACCATCAACCGCCTCATCCGCGTCTCGCGTGGCCTGCTGCAGGAGCTCGGCCGAGAGCCCACGGTGGAGGAGATCGCCTTCGCCATGACCGTCGGGCCCGAGTTCGCGACCGAGATGATCCACCGTATCGGCGGGGCCACCAACTTCGCCCACATCGAGGTCAACAACAACAAGCAGGCCACGATCACGGTCCACGTGCTCGATGACCGGCTGGTGAGGCCCACCGTCAACGACGACTACAAGATCGAGGGCTCCGACCACGCGTATGACGTGAAACTGCCCAAGAAGAAGGACAAGGAGATCGACAACGTCGTCCTCGTCACGCCGGACAAGGTCCGCGAGATCATCAAGGTCTCGCAGGAGCCGGTCTCGCTCGAGACCCCCATCGGCGAAGAGGAAGACTCGCATCTCGGCGACTTCATCGAGGACCGCGCGGCGCTGGCTCCGGCCGATGCCGCTTCGCATCAGCTGCTCAAGGAGCAGGTGGAGGCGGTGCTCGACAGCCTTTCGGGTCGTGAGCGGCGCGTGCTCCAGCTGCGCTTCGGTCTCGAGGACGGGCGCTCCCGAACCCTCGAGGAAGTGGGCAAGGAGTTCAACGTCACCCGCGAACGCATCCGCCAGATCGAGGCCAAGGCGCTGCGCAAGCTCCGCCATCCGTCCCGCTCCCGCAAGCTCAAGGACTATCTCGAGTAGTCCTGCTGCGGCCGGTGCCCCTCCGGGCGCCGGCCACCATCCCCGAACGATCCGCTCCGAGGCCGGCCCCTCCCACTGGGCCGGTCTCGCTGTTTCCCGCAGCCCGGCACCACGTGTGCCGTGACACCCTGCGAAACCGACCACGGGCCACACGCCGTTGGCATGCGCCCCGCCCAGCCCAGCCTCGCCCCGCCCATTTCTGGTGTGCACCCAGCGTGCAACCTCGAGTCAGCTGCACGCGTTCTGGTCGATCCTGCCCGCGCCGCGCACACTGATGACACTGCTGCTCATCCCGCGTGCGCGACCGACACGAATCGGTGCAGCGCGGTCGAGATTGCCCACTCCCGGCACAGCGGCTTCCTACAACAGGATGATCGCGTTGCCTCCGGGATCGCGGCCCGCGGCCAGGCACCTCAGGGCCGTGCCGCCATCGACCGGGAACCCAGCCCGGAAGTCGGCACCCGCAGCGCGAAGGAACGCCCGGTTGTGGCGCGTGTCGGCCAGCAGGAGGATCACCTGGTCGACGCCGCCGTCACGTTGCTTGGCGTTGAGGCGTCGCTGCAACTCCTGGCTGTCCTGGGCACGTGTCTCTGCCTCCACCCCGATGCGAACGCCAGGAAGGCGAACCAGCGCGTCCCATGCTCGCTTGTCACCGGGATTCGGAAGCGGCACCTCGGTCGTCCACCGAGCGCCCGCTGCCAGATGGACTCGCAACCGCTCGAGCAATCGGACGTGAGCCTCGTCGCGTAGCACTCGGCCACCGGGATATGCCTTGATGCGGAGGTCGAGGCCGACGACCGCGGCAGCGCGAGCGATGTCGATGACCTTTGTGCCGTGCACCTTTCCGTGCTCCAACCGGCTCCAGGTCGAGTGAGAGATGCCCGCTGCAGCGCCGGCCACCGTCTGGCTCAGGTCGTGGTTCAGCCTGGCGAGGCGTAGCTCTCGGCCGATCTCAGCAAGGTCTCGGAGCGCCACGCGCTCGGCGCGGTTGGTGTGCTTCTCGTGGGCGGGCATGGTGGCACGGTGCCACCGAACGGCCTACTGCCACTTATGCTCGGCTTATGCCCGACATCCGCTATCCCAGCCACGAGGACCTCACGCGTTTCACAGCGGATCGCAACGGGTTCATCGGCCGTCTCCTGGACGTCATCGAGCATGACATCGTGCCGCTCACCCGCCGAGGAGTCGAGGAGGGCAACAAGATCTTCGGGGGCGCCGTCCTGCGCAAGGATGACCTGAGCACCGTCGTGGCCGTGACCAATCGCGAGACTGCCAACCCGCTGAACCATGGCGAGATCGCCACCATCAACGCCTTCTACGACATCCCCGCAGCCGACCGCCCAGCCGCAGCC
Source organism: uncultured Chloroflexia bacterium (assembly GCA_963752475.1). Lineage (GTDB taxonomy): Bacteria > Chloroflexota > Limnocylindria > Limnocylindrales > CSP1-4 > JAFMJV01. The sequence goes on from CAVVYR010000007.1 coordinate 250,450, forward strand.
GACACCATCTTCCTCAGTACCCACGAGCCCTGCCCGCTGTGCCTCGGTGGCATCACCTGGGGCGGCTGGGACAACTTCTTCTACCTCTTCAGCTACGAAGACACCATGGACGCGTTCGCCATCCCGCACGACATCCGCCTCAACGAGGAGATCTGGCGCGTCGCGAATGGTGAGTACGACCACAAGAACCGCTACTGGTGTGCCTGGCACATCCGACAGCTCATCGCCGACGCGGCCGATCCAGCCCTCCAGGCCCGGGCCGACCGACTGACCGAGGCCTACGCCGAGCTCAGCGCCACCTATCAGCGGACGAAGGGTACGGGCGCCGAGATCCCGCTGCCCTAGCCGGCCGCCTTGATCCGTTCGAGGCTGTCGAGGATGGCGTCGAGCGCAACCTCGAAGTCGGTCCCGATGTCGATCGTGCCGGACGCCGAGAGCCGCGCGATGCCGACGAGGTTCGGGAACTCCGACTCGTCGGTCCGATCGACGAACGCCTCGGCCAGCTCCCACTCTCGGTCGCTCGTCTCCGGTGGCCACGCCACCCACGACACCTCCTGCAACGTGAAGCCGTAGACGAACGAGTCGAGGGTCAGGTTCGCGCGGTAGGCTCCCAGCTCACTGAAGCCGGCCTCGCGCAGGACCCCCAGCAGCGAGTCGTAATAGCGCATGCGCACCGGACCCGTACGCACACGTGACTCGGCCAGGGCTGCGGTCCACGGATGACGCAGTAGCACTTCGTGCTGGGCCATCACACATCCGCGGAGCACGGCCCGCCAGTCGTCGCCGGGCATCGACCCGGGATCGGCGAACTCCGCGGTGACCGCATCCACGATGCCGTCAAGCAGGTCGTCCTTGTTGGCCACGTGGTTGTACAGCGACATCGCCTCCACGCCCAGCGCGCTCCCGAGCCGACGCATCGAAAGCGCTTCCAGCCCGTCGCGGTCGGCCAGTTCCACCGCGGCCTGGAGCACACGCTCACGGCTCAGCGGCTTGCGGGTCTTGCTCGGTCGCTTCCTGGTCGTAGCCATCGCCCCCTCGCGAGATTCGGTGTTGACAGACTTACAGTGTAGACGATACGGTACTTACATCGTACACTTACGTTGTACGTACATCGTACCACGAGGGACAGTCATGAAGGCCATCATCAGAGACCGCTTCGGTAGCCCGGACGTGCTCGAGCTTCGAGACGTCGAACGGCCAACGATCGAGCGTGACGAGATGCTCGTCCGCGTCCACGCCTCCACCGTCGCCATCGGCGACTGGTTCTGGCTCACGGGCACGCCGCGCATCATGCGCATGGCATCGGGCATCTTCCGCCCGCGCGACCCGATCCTCGGGCGCGACGTGGCCGGCGTCGTCGAAGCCACAGGCAACGGCGTCACCGACTTCGTACCGGGCGACCAGGTCTTCGGCGAGATCCCCAACGGCGCGCACGCCGAGTACATCGCCGCTCCGGCCGAGCTCTTCGCTCGCAAGCCGGCCGAGCTTTCGTTCGAGGAAGCCGCCGCCGTTCCGATCGCCGGCGTGACCGCGCTACAGGGACTGCGCGACAGCGGCCGCATCAAGCCCGGCCAGCGCGTGCTCATCAATGGCGCTTCGGGTGCCGTCGGCACCTTCGCGGTCCAGATCGCCAAGTCCTATGGCGCGGACGTCACTGCCGTCTGCGGTACCGACAGCGCTGATCTCGTGCGCGAGCTCGGAGCCGATCACGTCATCGACTACCGGACGACGGACTTCACGGCCGGCACGGAGCGCTACGACCTCATCTTCGACCTCGCCGGCAGCCAGCCCATCGGCCGCTGCCGCAAGGTCCTCACGCCGACCGGCATATACGTCGCCTCGACCAGCAACCTCAGCGTGCTGCTGCGCGCGGTGCTGGCCTCGTTGGTGTCTGGCGGCCAGGTGGTCATGCACTCGGCCAAGGAGTCCCAGGCCGACCTCGAGTTCCTGTGCGGCCTCATCGAGAAGGGCGCCATCACCCCCGTCATCGACCGCCGCTACGAGCTGGCCCAGGTCCCTGACGCCTTCCGGGACCAGGGTGCCGGTCACGCCCGCGGTCGGAAGGTCATCACCGTCGCCGCCTGAGCGGCCGAAACGCAGAGAGGAGCCCCACCATGAAGGCTGTCACCTACCACCGCTACGGCGCGCCCGATGTCGTCGGCATCGAGGAAGTCCCGACCCCCAGCCCCGTCGAGGGCGAGATCCTCATCCGCATCCACGCCGGCGTCGTGACCCCGTCCGACGGCGCTGCGCGCAAGGGCGAACCCTTCCTCATCCGCCTCATGGGTGGCATCCGGCGCCCCAGGCAGCCCATCCTCGGCTCCGAGATCGCCGGCGAGGTCGCCGCGGTCGGGGGAGCGGTCACTCGCTTCAAGGTGGGCGACCGAGTGATGGCGGCGACCGGCGACACCTACGGTGGTCATGCCGAGTACGTGGTCCTGGCCGAAGACGCCGCGGTCGAGCACATGCCCAAGGGTGCGACCTGGGAGCAGGGCGTGGCCCTGGCCGAGGGACCCGCGACGGCGATGCCGTTCCTGCGCGACCACGGGCACGTCCAGCCCGGCATGCATGTGCTCATCAACGGTGGCTCGGGCTCGGTCGGATCGGCGGCCATCCAGCTGGCCAAGCACCTCGGCGCCGAGGTCACCGGCGTCGCCAGCACCCCCAATCTGACCTTGATGCGCGAGCTCGGCGCCGACCACGTGGTCGACTACACGCAGGCTGACTTCACCGCCGTGCGCGACCGCTACGACGTGGTCTTCGATGTCGCCGGGAAGTCGAGCTTCGGTGCCGTCAAGGGCGCGCTCCGTGATGGCGGGGTCTACCTCGATACCTACCCTTCGCTGAACACCGTCTGGCACCAGCTGGTGACGTCGCGACTCGGCTCGAAGAAAGCCGTCTTCGCCGCGACCGGACTGCGCAAGCCCGAGCAGAAGCGGCCCGATCTGGAGCTCTTCCGCGAACTCTTCGAGTCCGGTGGCCTCACGGCGGTCATCGACCGCACCTTCCCGATGGAGCAGGCGGCACAGGCGCACGCCTACGTCGACACCGGCCACAAGACCGGCAACGTCGTCCTCCACTTGTCCGGCGAGGGGAGCGGTGCCTAGTCAGCTCTCGGCGTAGATGTCCGCCGTGGGCCGCTCGCGCTCGTCATCGTCGGCGGAGAACATCTCCGCTTCCTTCCAGCCGAAGAGCGGCCGAAGGAGCGCGCCAGGGATCGTCGTGATGGCCACGTTGTACTGGAACACCTGGTTGTTGAAGAGCTCTCGGCGTCGTGCGATGAGCGTCTCCAGTCGCTCGATCTCCTCCTGCAGCGCCATCACGTTCGCGTGCGACTTGAGCTCGGGGTAGTTCTCGACGGTCGCGAACAGCGAGCGGACGGCTGACGTGGTCTCCTCCGAAACCACCGCCTTGTCGTGGATCGAGGCTTCGGGCTCGTACGCCGCGCGCGCCTGCGTGACCCGCTCCAGCACCTGCTCTTCGAAGGCCATCACGCCGCGGACCGCGGCCACCAGGTTGGGCAGCTGGTCGTGGCGCTGCGTGAGCGCGACATCGATGTTGGCCCAGGCCCGCCGGCAGCGTCGCTGAAGCGAGATGACGTTGTTGTAGGTCACGACGGCAAGGAAGGCGGCGAGCACGATCGCCAGCACGACCCCCACCGTCACCGCCAACTGCATCGCCATCGCTACAGGCTACCCGTCAGCATGGCCACGAGTGCGAAGGTGCTGATCGCGGCCATGACGGCACCGACGACGCCCAGCAGGAACGCCTCGTCGTGGTGCTCCGTGGCTTGCTGTGGCGCGCCCAGATAGATGGCCATGCCGCCGGTGAGGCCGCGCGAGAGGACCAACTCCTCGTCGGGGATGTCGTACTTCTCGAGGGCTTCCCGGTGCACGCTCGGGTCCTGGGGTACGTCTGGCTGGCTCGCCTTGGGGTCGAGCTCCGGTCTGGCCGTGGGTTCGCCGATGCCGAAGCCGGGGATGGCCGCGTTGCCCCAGGCCTCCTCCGGGCTCGAAGCCAGGATGCCCATCTCCCGCGCCCAGGCGAGGTCGCCGGCGATGTCGCGTTCGATGTTGTCGCTCGGATTCGAGGTCATCACGACTTCCTGCACTTCGCCCCAGGGCCAGGCTTGGCCGAGGACCGTCACGGTCTGTCCGGGCTCGAGGCGCGACTCGCGATAGCGTCGACCCTCGCGCTTGGTCGAAGCCAGGAAGCTGCCGCCACCTTCGTCCCATTCGCCCGAAGGGTTCGAGGTCGCCGGCCGCTGGACGGTGAGCAGCGCCTGCGCCGCGGCCTCACGCTCGAGCTCGGTCATCTCCGACGGGTCCTGGTCGAAGTCCGCATAACGCGCACCCGTGCGGCGCTTCAGGCCGGGCGGCTCGGCACCGGTCCAGCTGGTGGACTCGTCGAAGGCCTGGCGGATCTCCCATCGCGCACCACGCGGCACGACCCTGATGCCGCCGTGCTCGTCCTTGATACGGAACTCCCGCGACTGCTCCTCGGCAAGCAGCACGCGGCTGTTGTCGCCGGTCGTCTCCACCTTCGCCCGGTACCAGACACAGGGCACCGACTGGAGGGGCGAGACGAGCGTTCCGTTGATGGGTTCGACCACCCCGCTCACGCGGACTTCGCCCGCGGCGATGCCGTCGAGCGTAGAGGTGGCGACCGACGAGATGAGCCGGTCGCGCCGGTAGGCCAGCAGCCCCCGCGCGAACAGCACGATCCCGCCTACGAGCCCGATCGCCGGGAACAGCAGGACGGGCCCGAATTCGGTGAATCCGATCACGCCGGCATGCTACTGGCGCGCGCACGCACCAGGGAAGGGGTTCGGAAGTACCGCCGATGGGAGGGTCTGGATGGAGGTGCTATCCTTCTCCGACACGACGATTCGTGGCTGTTTCATCGTGAGCGATCCGGCGTAGCTCAGTGGTAGAGCGTTCGGCTGTTAACCGAGTGGTCGTAGGTTCGAATCCTACCGCCGGAGCCACCCTTTCCCTTCTTGTCTGCCCTGTTTCGCTGCGCGGAAGACTCCGAGATGAGGCGGATCCTCGGCTTGTGCCGGATATGACGGGCTGGCCGACCCCGCCGAGGCGCTCGATCCGAACGCGCTGCTCATCGACGAAACCTCGAACCAGGCGTTCCCCAACGGCGGCGCGCTGTGGCCCGACGACCTGCGCCTGCCGGTGACCGAGGGCCCGCCACCTCCGGGTGCGGTTAGCCTGCCGCTCGCACGGGTCTGGTTCGGACCCGACTCGCCCATCGATGCACCCTGGTTGCGCGAGGGCTTCGCGTCCTGGCTCGGCTGGCGTGCTATCGGCGAGAGCTGCCCCACGACACCGACGTACCCCGGATACTTCGACGCCTTCGGACCAGACCTCGACGGCTACTGCGTCGTGCCTGAGACCTACGCCGCCGAGTGGGACCTGTGGATCTGGCAGTCTGCGAGCGCCTGCGGCATCGTGGAGTCCGCCGCGGGTATCATCGACCCTGAGGTCATGGCCGAGGTCATCGCCGAGCTCGTCGCGTCGAGCGAGCCGGTCAGCCCGAGCGACGGGCTCGTCGGCTCCCTCCCGGGTGATGTATCGGCCTCGGCGATCTCCGAGGCCCTCGCGCCTGCGCTCGACGCCGCCGGGTCGAGCCGGACGGTATCTTCGCTGATGGCTTCGAATCAGGAGATACATCGGCCTGGACCACGGGGGACGAGAACGACCATGCGGACCGCACCACTCACGCTGCTCACCACCGTCGCGCTGCTCGCGACGGCGCTACCGGCGGTCGCCGAGGATGAGGGGCCGGTGCTGGAAGTGACGACCCACACGACGTACACCGTGCGGCCCGACAAGGGCGACGTCGCAGTCGTGGCCAAGACGACGCTCGTCAACCGGGACAAGCCCAAGGGCGGCGCGTCCTCCGGCTTCTCGGGCTGGGGCACCATCTCCGTCCCGCCCGAGGCGAGCGGTATCAAGATCAAAGGCAAGGGCATCAAGCCACACAAGGACTTCGCCGGCGAGGACGGGTCCTCGTGGTCGGTCTCGTTCCCCCTGATCTGGTTCCGCGAGAAGCAGCGCCTGACCACTCGTTTCGTGCTTGCTGGCGACGGCAGCGGCTCGACCGTCGTGACCGACGACTACATCCATCTCTGCTGGACCGGCATCAGCGGCGACAAGGGATCGATCACCGCCCGCCTGCCCGAGGGCTGGGAGCTCCGGCACACCGGCCGCGGCGGGGAAACGGTCGCGCAGTCGGCCGATGAGCAGGGTCTTGTCCTCGTGAGCGACCGCGTTACCGCGCCCGACGGTCGCGACACCTGCACCGAGGCCATCCGTCCCGACGGGCTCGAGCAGCGGACGATCGGCACGGGTCCGACCCGGCTCGAGCTGCGCACGCATCGCGCCGACACGGCACGGGTCGAGGCGGCAGCCGACGAGCTCGAGACGACGCTCGACTGGCTCGAGACCCACGTCGGAGCGCCGGCGTCGGCCGACGAGACGACGTTCATCATCACCGAGAGCGCACGCGCCGCCTGGCCCTACTCGAGCGGCGGGCTGCAGCCTGACGAGCGCGGGCATCTCTCGCTCGTGTTCGAAGACACCGAGCCCGGCGCCCTCGCGCCCTCGCTCGCGCGGGCCTGGTTCACCACACTCGACGCGCCCGACTGGGTACGCGAGGGCATCGCGACCTGGAGTGCCGCCGAGGCCCTCGGGCTCGCCTGTCCCGCCGCACCCGAGGCCGCCGCGGAGCCGGCCGACCTCGATGGCGCCTGGAGGACGATGACTTTCGGCTTCCCGCTCGAATGGGAACGCTGGCACCAGCAGTCCGCGCTCGCCTGTCGCGTCGTCGAGGCGGTCGCCGCAGACGTCGGCACCGAAGCGCTCATCGAACAGGTCGCCGAGGCTCGCGTCGCAGAGACACCCCTCGACGATGTGAGTTGGCTGCCTGCGAGCGATGCGTGGTCCGCGCCGGTCATCGCGGCCTTCGACACCGCCGGCATCGACCTCCCGCCCGGCTGAACGCACGTCCATCACGCTCCGCCCTGTGCGACACCGCCGGTTGGCAACCGCAGAAGTTCGCCGTGTTCGAGTAGCTCGACATGTGTCGGCACCCGCCCGATACTCGCGGCGATGTCCGTGAAACCTGGCCTCCTGACGCTCTCCGAGGAGGACCGGCGCATGCTGGCTCCGTGGGTGGCTGACTGCGTGGAGCGGGCCCTGCCGTCGTTCGAAGAGGTGGCTCCCTCGGACCTTCGTCCGCGCCTCGCAGTCGAGGCGTTGCGGGCGTTCGCACGATGCGACCAACAGATCGAGGCGCTCCGGAGGCTGGCGTTCGAGGCCCACGCCGCCGCGCGCGCCGTCACCGAGCCAGCCGCGGTAGCGGCAGCCCGGGCCGCGGGTCAGGCGGCCGGCGTCGCTCACATGGCAGGACACGCGTTCCCCGCGGCCGCGTACGCGGTCAGGGCTGTGAGTATCGATACGACCGACCCCGAGATGGCAGCTGCTGCCGAAGTCCGGTGGCAGTTCCGGGCGACCAGTGCGTCCGTGCGCTCGATCTTGCGACGGCTGCCCAGACAGCAGCGCCCTGCCGGAGGGGCCTTCGGGGCGACGGCTCAGCTCCTTGACCTGATCGCTAGCGACGACTGACGTGGACGCGAGGCATCAGTGCGACGTCTTCCCCGCACGGTGTGTCCGCTCGGCGACGGCAGGTAGCCCGCTGCCAGGCTCGAGCCCGGCAGCGGGCGGAAGTGAGTGGAGCCGAGTTCGACTCAGGCGCGGCCGCGCGGCACCTTGATCACCGGGCACACGAACTGGCGTACGACGGTGTCGCTGGTGATGAAGCCGCCCGCCCTGGCAGCTTCGACCTCCTGCTCGGAATCGATGTCGCCACTGGCGTTGTCGTCGACCGCGGCGACCGCGGCCGAGTAGTCACTGAACGTGAGTGCATGCACCATCCAGCGTCCGCCGTTGTAATCCCGGTCGCCCGGCGCCGCGGTCGCGACGTTCGGCTGGTCGTCGATCGCGTAGATGATGTCGAAGCTGTGTGGCGGGGCGCCGGTATGGCTCAGATCGGTCGGCGTGGTGACCGTTCGGTACAGCACGCCGTCGACATAGAATGCCGGTCCGGTGACTCCACCGGCTCCGTTGCCGGCGGCCACGGTGGCTCCCAGCACGAGCGTGAGCAGGGCGGCCAGTGCCGCCGAGATCGGTGTCCTGCTTCCCATGGATCTCTCCTTTGCTTGCCTCTGTCGCGTTGGCTGGGCCCTTGAGTACCAACGTGTCCCAGACGCTAGGGAGCCGGGATGTCCTGGGCGTGAAGCGGAAGCCTCGATACCGCGACGCTGGGATGTCGGGCCGATGACGGACCTCGGCCATCTCGCGGACCGAAGACGGCTTCCTCACAATGAGTTACCTTCGCGCTGACACATACGAGACAGCAGCCTTACTCGGAGGGACCGATGAGCTCGATGAACAAGTGGTGGCTGGCAGCACCCCTCGCCATGGGCCTGGTCGTGGCGGCCTGTGGTGGTGACGATGACTCGGCCGACGATGCGGCCACCGAGGCTCCGGCAGAAGCCGCGGCCACCGAGGCCGCAGCCGAGGAGCCCACCACGGAGCCCGTAGACGACAGCGCCGACCAGGCGCCCGGCAGCGGGATCGCGGTGGCCATGCTCGGCGACGAGGAGATCACCATCGAAAGTGCCCTCTGCTTCTTCGAGGAGCAGGAACGGGCCGGCCTTGGTGGCGTCTGGACGCACACCGCGCAGGCCAGCGGCACCAACGCCGCCGGCGAGCCGGTGACCATCGGCCTCGACCGGGCACGCAACGAAGACGAGACCATCGAGGACTCGATCTACGTGAACATCGGCGAGCCCGCGGCTGACGACTTCGTGGGCCTGACCGCCGATGGCCCCGAGGGCCTCATCGAGTTCGGTGATTCGTCCGTCTCGGCTGAGGGCGTCGAGGTGGGTGAGTTCGGCAGCGATCCGCTCTCGCTGACGATCAGCTTCGACTGCTAGCACCAAGTGGCGAGTGAGGGCATCCTAGGCGCATGTCGTCCGCTCTCGCTCGCCGTCTGGCGGCGCTGCTCGCCGTCGTCATCTTCACCACTGCGATTCCGCTCCCGGCGCTTGCTGCCGATGCCGACAAGGACGGCCTGACCAACGCCTTCGAGACCAAGTGGCGCCTGACCTCGCCGACGAAGCAGGACAGCGATGGTGACGGCGTCATCGACTCCGCCGAGGACTTCGACAAGGACGGCCTGGGAGCCTTCGGGGAGCAGCGCGCCGGCACCAACCCGCGCAAGGCCGACACCGACGGCGATGGCGTAGCCGACCCCCACGAAGACCACGACGGCGACGGCCGGATCAACGCCCTCGAGCAGGATGAGCGCCGCGTTCCCTTGGCCCTCAAGCCGACGCTCGCGAAGGCGGCCCGGGATCGGCCACAGATCAAGGGCAAGTGGTGTTCCCCGCCTCCCGGCAGCTCCAGGGTCAAGACCTGCCACTTCGGCAACCCCAGGAGCGACACCACGGTCGTGCTCATGGGCGACTCGCACGCCGTCGCCTGGTCGGAGGCCGCCTGGCGGGCCGCCGAGTCGCGAGGCTGGCACCTCATCACGCTCTTCAAGAGCGCGTGCGTGCCGCTGAAGGGGGTCTACTCGGTGGCCATGCACAAACGGAACCGGGGCAAGGCCTGCACGGGCTGGCGTGACGATGCGCTGGAGTGGATCGCCAAGCGCGGCCGGAAGATCGATGTGCTGATCCTCGCGACCTCGGATGCCTACACCCTGGCCCGGCCCAACGGCTCGGTCATCAAGGCCGCCGCGAGCGCTCCCATCTGGGCCTCCGGCATGCGCAGGACGCTGAAGGCCATCCCGGAGCGGATCAAGGTCATCGTCCTTGGCGACGTGCCGCGAAACACCAGGGACCCGGTCACCTGCCTGAAGCACAACCGCCGGGACATGTCGCGCTGTGTCACACCCCGTGAGGGCGGGGCCTCACTCGTCGTGGCCAACGCGCTGCGCCGGGCGACCCGGAGCCAGGGTGAGTACCACCGTTCGCTGAACGGACAGATCTGCCCCTACGATCCGTGTCCGCTGGTCCAGGGTACGACCATGATCTGGCGTGACAAGTCGCACCTCACGGGCACCTTCGCGCGCAAGCTCATGCCCTCGTTCCGACGCATGGTCGGCACGGTCCTCAAGGGCAAGTAGCCCCGCTATCGCGGTTTCGACAGCCGCCTGAGCTGGGAGCGGGCGTAGGTCCGGGCCCGCCGCTGGCCGCCGTTCTCCTCGATGGCTGCCTCCAGGGATGCGAGCACACGGATGAGCGCCTCGCGGTTCGGGTGCCAGCCTCGCCGTTCACACTCCTCGAGCCACTCGCTCGGCGTGCGGTGACCGCGCTGGCCGTTGCAGCGACTGCAGGCCGCGACCTCGTTCTCGATCCAGCTCGGCCCGCCCTTGAGACGGGGCACGACATGCTCGGTCGTGGCCTTGACGAGCCCCACGCCGATCTCACGACCACACCACACGCAGGCACGCCCGTCCCGCTCGAAGATGAGCGCCATGCGTGCCCGTCGGTCAGGTTTGGTGGCCACGGCACAGAATGGTCACATGAGCGGTCGCTTCGCGCCGTCCCCGACCGGCGAGCTCCATCTGGGCAACCTCCGCACCGCCGCCGTCGCCTGGCTGGCGGCGCGGGCGTCGGGGGCGCCCTTCCTCATGCGCATCGAGGACCTCGACCGCGGACGTTCGCGCCCCGAGCACGAGGAGCGTCAACTGGCCGACCTCGCGGCCATCGGGCTCGACTGGGATGGCGAAGTCGTACGACAGAGCGAGCGCTTCGACCGCTACGACGCGGCCATCGACCGGCTCACCGAGGCCGGCCTGGTATACGAGTGCTTCTGTACGCGCCGTCAGATCCGCGAGGAGATCGAGGCCGCCCCCAGTGCCCCGCACCTGCCGCCCGATGCCTATCCCGGGACCTGCCGCGACCTCCCCTCCGACCGAGCGGTCGAGCGACGAGCCTCCGGCCGAGCGCCGGCGCTGCGCCTCCGCACTGAAGGGCAGCGCATCGACTTCGACGACCGGCTCCACGGGCCGAGTGGGGGAGGGGTGGACGACTTCGTCCTTCGCCGCAACGACGGCACCCCGGCCTACAACGTGGCCGTCGTCGTCGACGATGCCGAACAGGGGGTCACCCAGGTCGTGCGCGGCGACGACCTGCTCGACTCGACCCCACGGCAGGTCCTGCTGCAGCGACTGCTGGGCTATGCCACGCCCGAGTACCTGCACGTCCCGCTGGTGGTCAACACAACCGGTCAGCGCCTGGCCAAGCGCGACGGCGCCGTGACCCTCTCGGCTCTCGCCGAACGAGGCGTGTCGCCGGATGCGGTGGTCGACTGGATCGTCAAGTCACTCGGGATGGGCGAGGTCGGCGGGCTCTCCGAGCTCATCGACCACTTCGATCCCAGCCCGCTACCGCGAGGCCCGATCGTGGTGCCGGACCTAGCCTGACGCCGGTTCCACGCTAGCGGTCGACGATGGGGCCGTTCGGCTCCGAGCCACTGGCGACCGGCATGTCGCTGGCGGACCAGTCACTGAACGAGCCGATGTAGACGAGCGGGTCGGGCAGGCCGGCCACGCGTGCGGCCAGGGCGCCGTAGCAGGCGGTCACGCCACTCTGGCACGACACGACCAGCGGCAGCTCGGCCCGATCACCCTCGCCGCGGATCAACGGGCGGACCTCATCGGCCGGCTTCATCCGGCCGTCCTCGGTCATCATCGAGCCGCAGGGTCGGTTGCGCGCGCCGGGGATGTGACCACCGATGGTGCCGGGGGTAGCTTCCTTGCCGCTGTAGGCATCGGGAGCCCGGACGTCGACGAGGTCGACCCTGCCCTCGAGTTCGGTCAGCTCCTCACGATCGACGGTGCCGGTCCACTCGGTGGCCAGCGTCATCGTCGCGGGCTCGGGGGCCGGCACTTCCGTGGTCCAAGGGCCGCCGACCTTCTTCCAGGCCGCGATACCGCCGTCGAGCATCTTCACGTTCGGATGGCCGAGCCGGTCGAGCATGGCCCACATGCGGGCGCCGAACTGGCCGCTGGCCGCGTCGTGGATGACGATCGTGTGCTCGCTGCCGAAGCCGAGCTCGCCCATGCGGGCGGCGAAGGCGACGGGATCGGGCACCGGCTTGGCGCCGGGACCGTCGGGTGCCGCGAGGTCGGTGTCGAGGTCGACGTAGACGGCACCTGGGATGTGGCCTTCGTCGTACTCCTTCCTGCCGCGGCCGGGCTCACCGAGGAAGAAACGGACGTCGGCGATGCGGATGCTGGGATCCGAGAGGGCCTCCAGCAGTTCGGCGGCAGAGATCAGGGGAAAGGTCTTCTCGTTCATGGTCTTGAACATATGCTCAAGGCCGCAACTGCCGAAAGGCCGGAAGGCCTGAATTGAGACTGAGTGTCAGCCTGCGTCGGGGTCGACTCGACAGACATCCCGGCGCCCACCCAGTCGCTGTAGGAGCCCGGGTAGAGGATGGGGTCCGGTAGCTCGGCCACGCGCGCTGCGAGCATCCCGAAGCAGGCGGTCACGCCGCTGCCGCAGGAGATGACCAGCGGCCGCTTGGCGCGTTCACCCTCGCCGCGGATGAGCAGCCGGACCTCCTCCGCCGGCAGCAGGCGGCCGTCGTCGGTGACCATCGATCCACATGGTCGATTGCGCGCGCCAGGGATATGGCCGGCGACAACCTCCATCGGCTCGACTTCGCCGCGATAGCGCTCGGGCGCACGGACGTCGACCAGGTCGATCGCGTCCTTCGAGGCGGCGACGGTCTCGCGGTCCATCGTGCCGGGCCACTCGGGCGCCAGCGTCATCGTCGCTCGCATGGGCGTGGAGCGTTCGGCCGTCCACGGGCCATCGGCCGCCTGCCAGGCCGCGATGCCGCCGTCGAGCATGTAGACGGAGTCGTGGCCGAGCCGATCGAGCATCCACCACATACGCGCGCCGAACTGCCCGTGCGCCGCGTCGTAGATGACGACCGTGTGCCCGTCACCGAACCCGAGCTCACCCATGCGGTCGGCGAAGCGGGTGGGGTTCGGCAGAGGATGCCGGCCCTCGCCCGGGGGCGCCGCCAGGTCTCGGTCGAGGTCGACGAAGACCGCGCCGGGGATGTGTCCCTGCGCGTACTCCGCCTGGCCGCGTTCGGGCTGACCGAGGAACCAACGCACATCGGCGATACGCAGGCTGGGATCGCCGAGCGCCTCGAGCAGCTCGTCAGCGGAGACGAGGGGGTAGCGGTGTTCGTCGGTCATGCCGACCACGGTATCAGCGCCGGCGACGGGTGCCCGAGTCGCGCATGGTGGGCACGTCGTTGAACAGGAAGTAGCCGCTCAGCACGATGAGCACAGCTACAGCCAGGATCAGGAAGGTAGTCAGGTCCACGGGGTCTCCCTCTCTCGCACGGTGTCGACACGGATCGACGCTACCTTTATGACGCGCGGCGTCGACCGTGCCAAGGGCTCGATGAGGTACCTGCCCGGTGGCCGACTTGGACTCCCCGCGGTCCGTCGGTACCACTGACGGTCGGCAGGGATCGGGTCGCTACGGTGCCGTCGGATCGTAGAAGATCTCGACGTCAAGTGGGCCAGATATGCGTCGCTGGTCTGCGTGCCGACTACGGGAGGTAGAGCTCCACCTCGATGAAGTAGTCATCGTCGAAGGTGCCCGGGAACTCGACGTTCAGCTCCACGGCCGGCTGGCTGGGCGCAGTGGATCCCGTCTGGATCGCGTCGCTGCCGCTGGCGCAGCCGTCGCAGATGTTGACGTCTGGCTCTGTGTACTGGTCGTCGGCGCCCGTCGTCGCCAGCCGATACCAAGAGTGGACGTCGCCGGACTGGCTGGTGATCCCGAGGCCGTTCGGGCCGGTGAAGCGCGGACCCGAGATGGTGTGCTGATCCTTGTCCCAGGCTGCGAAATCCCGGGGCCACGCCGGCTGGTGGGTGGTGGGGTACAGGCCCATCTCGACGATATCGCCGGCATCGGGCCCGTTGCCGTCAGTGTCGACCAGCTGGGCGATCATCACGTCGCCCGCATCAGGGACCTGGTTCTTGTTGAGGTCCGCGTAGGCGATGGCGATCACGTGGGTCAGGTCGATCGGTACGGGCTGAGGCTCAGGGGACTGGGGTGGCGACGGCAGCAACGGCAGCAACGGCAGTTCGCAGTTCACTCTCGGCGCTCTGCCTGCGTTCTGGAAGCAGCGGTCTGTTCCGGGGCCGCCGTCGAGGCCATCGTTGCCGGCCCGTCCGACTACCAGGTCGTCGCCCACGCCGCCGAAGAGCTGGTCGGGGCCCTTGCCCCCGAAGAGGCGGTCGCTGCCGGCGTTGCCGTAGATGCGATCGAGCCCACGGTTGCCCGCGATGCGGTCATCACCGAGCCCACCGCAGATGAGGTCGTTGCCACCACGCCCGAGGATGATGTCGTCACCCGGGCCCGCGGCGATGATGTCGCGCCCGTTGGTGCCCCGGATGATGTCGTCACCAGGCGTTCCGCTGATCGTGGCCTCGGCTCCGCGGCACATGGGGTCGGCAGCGGCCGTCGGCATAGCCACCATGGCAGCAGCGAGCGTGGTCAGCAGAGCGGCACTCGTCACCATCGCTGTGCTGCGGCGGAGTCGGCTCATCCTCATCAGGTAGTGGTCCTCCCTCTGTGGCCTGCGCGAAGGGGATGGGCGCGAGACCGTATGAGGAAAGGTACAGCGTCGCAGTAGGTATTACCAGTCCGCCGCGCTCCGGCAGAGACGGCGCAGCCTGCCCCGCGACGCATCGTCGATGCACAGCGATGCGGTTCGCGTCGTCGCGGTCGCGCGCCGGTGACCAGACGCGGGGCAGGAGCCGTTGGGGTCGTCGGCTGGCGTGAGTACGACTGACCTTTACCGGGTGATCGAGTCGACCGTCGCCAGCGGCACCACGTCCCGAGCAGCCCTGGCGAGCCGTTCGTCCACGGTGATGAAGGCGTCGGCCTGAAGGGTCGTCAGCGCGATGTACTCGGCGTCGTACGTCGCGGGCCAGTCGAGTCGGTCGGCGAGCTCCCAGGCCACACGCTGCATGACTGCGTCCCCAAGCAGCCGCATCCGGAGCCCACGGATGTAGGTCAGGCGCTGACGCGCGGCCTCGGCCTCAAGCTCCCCTCGATGGACGTCTTCGTGAAGCATCGACAGGACATGTGACCGACTCGAGCTCGGCGCGAGCAGCTCGTGCTCGTCGCTGATGAGCGCGCCGGACTCCGCCAGGTACAACAGGGCAGTGTGGTGAACGACGAAGCGCATCGCCCCAGTCTATGGTGACCTTGCCTCCGATCCGACAGGCCACGCCGGTGCTGCGATCGGAGCAGCAGCCGCCCGGATCGATGGTCGCAGGGAGTACGACTCGACCGACAGACTACGCGTGGCGTCCCCGAAGAAGCCCTCCGGCTCTTGACTCGCTGAGCCGAACGGCGAGCATGAGTCGTTGTCAGGAGGTGACCTCACCTTGACTTCGCGTGACGCGCGACCCCCGCGGCTTGATCGCACGATCCGCGCTCTGCGCCGCTATCTGTGGCTCTTCGATGGCAACGTCCGAACTGACCGCAGCCGAGCGGGTAGGGGTTTCTACGTCGGTGGGCCTCCGGTGTCGTGGAGGTTCTTCCTGATCGTTGGCCTCGTGGGCGTCCTTCTGGCCCTGGCCCTCAGCATGCTCGGGCTAGCCCCGTCATAGGGGCACGGGGCTCGGTCGCTAGCGTTCCAAGGCGGCGACGCCGACGCCGACGGGGCAAGCCACGCCGGTACCGTGGTCCGGACAGTAGCCGCCCGGAGTCTTGCTCAGGTACTGCTGGTGGTAGGGCTCGGCGTAGTAGAACTCGCCGGCTTCGACGATCTCGGTGGTGATGTCGCCGTAGCCGGCTTTGCGCAGCTGTGCCTGATACGCGTCACGTGAGGCCGCGGCCGTCACTCGATCCTCATCGGAACCGACCATGATCAGCGAGCGGTACTGCGTGCCCTGATCGTTGCCCTGGCGCATGCCCTGGGTCGGGTCGTGGTGCTCCCAGAAGACCTTGAGCAGTTGCTCGTAGCTCACGCGCCCCGGGTCGTACACCACGAGCACGACCTCCGCGTGGCCGGTCTTGCCGCTGCAGACTTCCTCGTAGGTGGGGTTCGGGGTGTAGCCGCCGGCGTACCCGACCGCCGTCGAGATGACGCCTTCGGTCTGCCAGAAGTCCTTCTCGGCGCCCCAGAAGCAGCCGAGTCCGAAGATCGCGGTTCGCGCACCATCGGGCCAGGGCGGTGTCAGCGAGGAGCCGTTGACGTGGTGCGGCTCATCGATGGAGATCGATTCGGCCCGGCCAGGGAGGGCGTCCTTGGGATCGGGCATGGCGGAGGGTCGTCGGAAGAGGAACATGCCGCCATGGTAGTGCCGCCTCGTCACGGCGCCATGACGTCCGGCCGGCGCGCTACCATTCCTGCGAGCCACCAACAGGAAGGAGCCAGGATTGTCCTCTGAGGGCCTGTCTGAAGATCCCAAGGTCTACCGCGAGCGGCTGAACGAGCAGCCGGACGAGCAGATCGATGCCTGGATGATCGAGTTCATGCGCGACATGTCCATCCGTCGCGGCGTGCTTCCGGTGCTGGCCGACTTCCGCAAGGCCACCGGCTTCGGTGATGCCGACATCGAGCGCGCGTTCACCGCCGGGGGAGGGGCGCCTGCGACCATCGGCCGCACGAAGGACGGCGAGTTGATGGTGCCGGCCATCTCACTGCACTTCCTCGTTCCCGGCCTTCGTTCCCGTTCACCGAAGGCCCGCGAGCAGGAGATCGACTTCCTCGTCGAGGGCTTCCACGACGTCGTCTACATCTAGACGCCAGGGCTACCCGCTCGGGTCTACCCACATAGCGGGTCACTGGGCCAAGCGGGCGTCCTTCGTTCTCCATCGCACCCGCGGCGAGGGTGAAACGGCCAGCTGCTGGCGATGTGACCCGTGCCATGGGTAGAACAGCGCACGGCGCCGGCCCTGAGGGCTGCTGCTTGGCCCAGTGACCCACCCCGCGGGTAGGCCTCGCCCAGTCACCCACGGCGCCGGCCCTGAGGGCTGCTGCTTGGCCCAGTGACCCACCCCGCGGGTAGGCCTCGCCCAGTCACCCACGGCGCGGGTAGGCCTCGCCCAGTCACCCACGGCGCGGGTAGGCCCCGGCTCGGGTCTACCGACACGGCGCGTGGCTGGGCCCCGGGCCCCGGCTCGGGTCTACCGACACGGCGCGTGGCTGGGCCCTGGACCTGCCCACGCCGCAGAGCTAGCTCGGCGGCCCGTCGTCGATGCGGCGGTCGTCGCCGACGGAGCGTGCGCTCGCGACCCGGGTCTTGTCCGAGCGCGCCATCTTGGCCTCACGCTGCAGCATCTTGAGGATGCCCTCGACATCGCTGCGCAGCGCCCGGTCGCGGATCCTGTCGGTCCAGGACGCGCCGCTGACGGCCTCACGCTTGTCGATGTCGACATCGATGTAGCCGAGGTCCGGGTCGTCCTCGTCGACGTCGTCGAAGACGACGCGCATGACGATGAAGTGGCCGCTCGCGAGCTGCCACGCCGCCACGAACGAGTCGCCCTCAGCGACCTTCCAGCGGATGACGTGGCGCCGCGCCTCAAGGCGTCCTTCGGCGGGCAGCCCCTTGTAGTCCTCGCGTCGGATCTCGATGCCGCCGTGTCCGGTGAAGTAACGGTATAGCAGGTAGCCGAGGACGAGAGCAGCGATCAGGTAGAGCAGCTCGTTGGGGATGTAGGGCATGGCGAGAGGAGAGCGTAGCGCCTCCGCCGATTACTTCTCGGCCGCAGGAGCCTCGTGAGTGGCCTCGTGCGCGTCCCACTTCGCGGCCAGCTGACGAGCCAGCGGCTGGCTTGCGCCGTGGGCATCCCCGGCGCGGACGACCGCGATGGCGTTCTCGAGCTTGATCTTGGCCAGCGTCAGGTGCTTGGCGAAGAGCTGCCGCTCGATCGATGAGGCCTCGGCGAGCGCAGGATCGGTGGTCAGCGCATCCACCAGGTCGGCCACGGCCTGCTCCAGGTGCCCGGCCGCATCGTCGATGGTGGGATCGTCCACGGCCAGTCCCTCGGGCTCGATGGGGATGGCCACGTACGCCGCCTGCTGTGGCTCTTCGACCTCGATCGCAGCCTCGACCGCGGCCTCGTTCAGCGTCTCCCACTCGACATCGGCCATGGGCTCGGGCTCGGCGGCCAGCTCGGCTTGCTGCTCGAGCTCGGCGTCTCGCCTCGCCTGTGCCTCGATACGCCTGCGCAGCTTCACCAGGCTCAGCTCGCCCGAGGCGACCTGCTTGGCCAGGCGGCGTCGTCGCCGCGGATCTTCCACCTTCATCAGCTCGTAGGCGTGCGAGAGCGTGTCGCGGCGGACCGCCACTAGCTCGCGAACGTCATCAGGAGCGTCTACCAGGCGCAGTCGGTTCTCAAGGTAGCCCTTGTCCTTGCCCAGCTTGGTCGCCAGCTTGCGCAGGCTGTAGCCGTGTTCCTTGGTCATGCGCTCGAACATCTCGGCTTCCTCGAGCGGAGAGATGTCCTCGCGCTGGAGGTTCTCGATGATGCCGATCTCGAGCGCGGCCTCTTCGTCGAGGTCCTCGATGATCACGGGGATCTCGGTCAGGCCGGCCATCTTCGCCGCCCGCCAGCGACGCTCGCCGGCCACGATCTGGTACCGCCCCTCGTCATAGGGACGGACGAGCACCGGCTGCAGCACACCGTGCTCACGGATCGACGCGGCGAGGTCGGCCAGCGCCTCCTCGTCGAAGTGCTGGCGCGGCTGATCGGGGTTGGAGTCGATACGGTCGACCGGCATGCGGCGCACGTCCCTGACCGTTCCCGGCTCGTCCGGCTTGAGGAGGTCGATGAGGGCGGGGGTGTAGCCGGTGCGCTCGGTCGCGAGACGCGCAGCGGCCTGTGAACGGAAGTCTGGTCTAGCCAAGGTCGATCACCTCCTGTGCCAAGCCGCGATAGGCCTCGGCTGCGGCCGAACGGCGGGCGTACGACGTCACGGGCTTTCCCGCCAGCGGTGCTTCCCCCAGTCGGACTGTCTGCTTGATGATGGCGTCGAAGACGTGGTAGTCACCGAGCTCGGACAGCTCCGCGAGCATGTCCTTGGCCAGGTTGGTGCGGCCGTCGTAGAACGTCGGCAGGATGCCCATGATGCGAAGGCGCGAGTTGAGACCCTTGCCCTGGATCTGCGTCACGAGGTTGGCCAGCGCGCGGAAGCCCTTGAGGCTGTAGTACTGCGTCTGGACGGGGATGATCACGCTGTCCGCGGCCACCAGCGCGTTGATCGTGAGCAGGCCCAGCGTCGGCGGGCAGTCGATGATGACGTAGTCGTACTGCTTCTCGGCCCAGCCGTGGAGCACCTCGCGCATGGCGTGCTCGCGCCCGATGCTGCTGAAGAGCTGGTTCTCGGTGGCCGAAAGGTCGATGTCCGAAGGGGCCACGTCGACGTTCTCGGTCTCGGTGGTCTCGACGATGTCCTCGAGCGAGAGCGAGGCGTCGAGCAGCACGTTGGCGATCGAGATCTCGATGTCCTGGGCGTTGAGGCCGAGGCCGACGGTGAGGTTGGCCTGGGGGTCGAGGTCGACGCAGAGGACCTTCAGCCCCTGTTCGGCGAGCGCACCTGCGAGGTTGATGGAGGTCGTGGTCTTGCCCACGCCACCCTTCTGGTTGGCGATCGCGATGATCCGTGCCAAGTTCGCTCTCCCAGTGATGCCGTGCGACGACTACGCGGCATTCCGCGCGAAGTCTACAGTAGTGGTGCGTCGACGCACCACCCTGTCCGTACGGCGCGGCCACGCGTGGAGACAGCGCTTCGAGCCGCGCGGGGTCGGTGGTCGGTGCCGCCAGCTCGCGGGCCGCTTGCCACTGAACGGGCGAAGGCGACGAGTTCGTCAGTGGCTGGCCGGCAACGCCCGCTGGACTGACTCGGACGGTCGGCAAGCAACGGCAACTCGGCTCGGCCCAGTCGAATACGGCAACTTGGCTCGGCCCAGTCGAATGGCGCCGCGATCGGCGTGCGCGGCAAGACCCGCCAGCGGTACCGACACGGGCGGCGCTACGATGCATCGGCCATGGGGAGGCGATAGAGCGGAGGAGAGCCAAGGGTGAGCGACAACCGGGCGCAGATCGACCATCTCCACGAGCTGCGTGCCGAGTCGCGCCTCGGCGGCGGGCAGGTCCGCATCGACAAGCAGCACGAGAAGGGCAAGCTCACCGCGCGCGAGCGCCTGGAGCTGCTGCTGGACCCCGAGTCGTTCGTCGAGTTCGACGCCTTCGTCACGCACCGCTCGCGCGACTTCGGCCTCGAGAAGCAGAAGTACCTCGGCGACGGCGTGGTCACCGGCCACGGCAAGATCGACGGCCGGCTCGTGTTCGTCTTCAGCCAGGACTTCACCGTCTTCGGCGGCTCGCTCAGCGAGACCCACGCCGAGAAGATCTGCAAGGTCATGGATCTCGCGTCGAAGGTCGGCGCCCCGCTCATCGGGCTCAACGACTCAGGCGGCGCTCGCATCCAGGAGGGCGTGGAGTCGCTCGGCGGCTATGCCGACATCTTCCTGCGCAACGTCATGTCGTCGGGCGTCATCCCGCAGATCTCGCTGATCATGGGTCCGTGCGCCGGCGGTGCCGTCTACTCGCCGGCCATGACCGACTTCACGATGATGGTCGAGGGCACGAGCTACATGTTCGTGACCGGCCCCGGCGTGGTGAAGACGGTCACGCACGAGGATGTCGACTTCGAGCACCTCGGCGGTGCCTCGGTCCACACGTCCATCAGCGGAGTGGCCCACTACGCGGCGCCTGACGAAGGGGCACTCCTCGCGAGTGCGCGGCGTCTGCTCGGCCACCTGCCGCAGAACAACACCCAGGAAGCGCCGCGCGTGGCCACCGCCGACCCACGAGACCGCCGCGAGCCTGAGCTCGACGAGATCATCCCCGAGTCCTCGTCCCAGCCGTATGACATGCACGAGGTCATCGGTCGCATCGTCGACCACGGCGAGTTCCTCGAGTTGCAGCCGGCGTGGGCGGGCAACATCATCATCGGCTTCGCCCGACTCGATGGGCGTTCGGTCGGCGTGGTCGCGCAGCAGCCGTCGGTGCTGGCCGGCGCGCTCGACATCGACGCGTCGGACAAGGCCGCCCGTTTCGTCCGCACCTGCGACGCCTTCAATGTGCCGCTGCTGACCATCGAGGACGTGCCGGGCTTCCTCCCGGGCGTGTCCCAGGAGCACGGCGGCATCATCCGCCACGGGGCCAAGCTGCTCTACGCCTACTGCGAGGCCACGGTCCCGAAGGTCACGGTCATCACGCGCAAGGCCTACGGCGGCGCCTACGACGTGATGAGCAGCAAGCACGTCCGCGGCGATGTGAACCTGGCCTGGCCGACCGCACGCATCGCGGTCATGGGCGCGGAGGGCGCGGTCGGCATCCTCTACCGCGATGAGCTGGCCGAGGCCGAGGACAAGGATGCCGAGCGCGCCCGCCTCACGGCCGAGTACGAGGAGGCGTTCGCCAACCCCTACGTCGCCGCCGGCCGCGGCTACCTCGACGACGTCATCGTCCCGTCGGAAACGCGACCGCGCGTCATCGATGCCTTCGAGATGCTCGAGGGCAAGCGCGACGACCAGCCGCGTCGCAAGCACGGCAACATCCCCCTGTGATCGAGTCTTTGCGCAAAGACGGGGCGGGGCAGTGACGCCGCCCTTCCGCCGGCTGCTCGTGGCCAATCGTGGCGAGATCGCCGTGCGCATCTTCCGCACCTGCCGGGAGCTGGGCATCGAGACGGTCGCGGTCTACTCCGATGCCGACGCGGGAGCCCTGCATGTCCGCCTGGCCGACCGAGCAGTGCGCCTGGGTCCCGCACCGGCGCCCGAGTCCTACCTGCGGGCCGATGCCATCATCGAGGCCGCTGTCGCGACCGGTGCCGAGGCCGTCCACCCCGGCTACGGGTTCCTCTCAGAGCAGTCGACGTTCGGGGCGGCGGTGGAGGCGGCAGGCCTCGCGTTCGTGGGGCCGACGCCCGACACGTTGGCCTCGCTCGGTGACAAGCTCGAGGCGCGTGCGACGGCCATCGCCGCCGGTGTGCCGATCGTGCCGGGCATGTTCGACCCGTTGCCCACCGGCGATGAGGCCGCCGTGACGCTCATCGAGGAGTCGGCCGCGGACATCGGCTATCCGCTGCTCATCAAGGCCGCTGCTGGTGGTGGCGGACGTGGCATGCGTCGCGTCGACGAGGCCGGGGAGCTATCGGCAGCCGTGTTCGCCGCAGCCCGCGAGTCGGAGCAGGCCTTCGGCGATGGCTCGGTGTATCTGGAACGGCTGGTCGAGGGCGGACGCCACATCGAGGTCCAACTGCTGGGCGATGCCGCGGGGGCCGTCGTGGCCCTGGGCGAGCGCGATTGCTCCACCCAGCGGCGCCACCAGAAGCTCGTGGAGGAAGCGCCGGCACCCGGTCTGAGCCAGGCCCAGCGTGAGGAGCTCCACCGGCTGGCGGTAAGGGTGGCCAGGCAGGTCGGGCTGCGTAACGCCGCCACGGCCGAGTTCCTCTACGCTGCCGATGGTTCGTTCTACTTCCTCGAGGTCAACGCGCGGCTGCAGGTCGAGCACGGCGTCACCGAGCTCGTCAGCGGCCTCGACCTCGTCCGCGAGCAGCTCTTCATCGCCGCCGGTCGGCCACTGTCGCCAGAGGTGCTCGCCGCCGCCGAGCGTGCCGCTACCCCCGATCGCCACGCCATCGAGCTACGCATCAGCGCCGAGGATCCCGCGCGCGAGTTCATGCCCGTGCCGGGTCTCGTCACCCGCTGGCGTGAGCCGGCCGGACCCGGTGTGCGCATGGACTCCGGCCTGGAGCAGGGCTGGCTGGTACCCGGCGACTACGACCCCATGCTCTCGAAGGTGCTGGCCGTGGCACCCGATCGCGAGCGCTGCCTCGCCCGTGCCCGCCGGGCGGTCGATGAGTTCGAGACCGGTGGCGTGCAGACGACGCTGCCGTTCCATGCCTGGCTGCTGGCCCATCCCGAGTTCACCGAGGCGCGTCTGCGGACCGACATGATCGCGCGCGACTGGGATCCGGGGCCATTGCGAGCTGCCGCGGCCGAGCGTGCCGCTGACGCCGTCACCCGCCACGTCAGCCGTGTCGAGGCGGGCTCGGACGGCGGCTCCGAGGCACCCGGTCCCTGCGCCGATCCAGCGCATGGCTGGAAGCCGGAGCCCTGGGCATGATCGATCATCGCGGCCACCTGCAACTGCACATCGATGGCGTCACCGACGAGGCCTATCACCGGGACCCGGCGGAGGTCGGGCCGCCCCAGGGCCGCCAGCCGGAGGTGCGGGTGCTGCCGCAGACGGCCGATGACCGCGCTGCCGGCATCCATCGCTACGAGACCACCGTCGATGGCTGGGTCTTCGAGGTCGGTGTCGAGGACGAGCCGCGCGCACTGTTGCGCCAGAAGGCGGGGCAGGGCGCCGGCGCCGGCGGCCGCAAGGGCAGCGATACCATCCGCGCCCAGATCCCCGGGCGTGTCGTCCGGCTGTGGGTGGCCGAAGGCGACGTGGTCGAGGCCGGTCAGCGGCTGCTGGCCATCGAGGCCATGAAGATGGAGAACGAGGTCCACGCTCCGCACGCCGGCACGGTCGAGTCGATCGCCGTCGAGGCTGGCAGCAGCGTCGAGCTCCGAGATGAGCTCCTGCGGCTGGCCTAGCTTGAGGTGTACCCGGCCACGAGAGGTCGTCCCTAGGTCGAGTTGGCCGCACCCTCCGCGTCGGATCAGCGGGAAAGACCCGGATCCCTCTCGAGCAGGATCTGGTCGAACAGCGCGAGCTGGAAGGCGGCCTTCTCGCGCTGGGCTTGGGGCAGACGCTCGTCGAGGGCCTGGTACGCGAAGAGCAGCCTCACCAGGTCCGTGGCCGTCGCCGGCTTGAAGGTGAGCTGCTCGTAGCCGGGGACCGGCAACTCGAGCGAAGGCTGGGTCGTGCCATCTGCGGCGGTGGGCTGGTCCGCTGAGGGATCGCCGCTGCCGGTCTTGCGGAACCACAGCAGGGGCGCGTCGGGGCCGCTGGCCGTGGCGCTGCCGAGCAGTCGGCCATCCTGGTCGAAGAACCGGTACTTCCCGTCGACCTCCTTCACCTGGTACCAGGTCGTCGGCGACAGCTCGCGTGTCTCGCCATCGTGTCGCACCGAGAACCCATCCCCCGCCTGGACCCAGCGACGTCCCTGCTTGAGCTTCGTGTCGGGCGGTCCGTCGGAGGAGCCATCCGCAGCGGCGGGCACGTCCGCTGAGGGATCGCCGCTGCCGGTCTTGCGGAACCACAGCAGGGGCGCGTCGGGGCCGCTGGCCGTGGCGCTGCCGAGCAGTCGGCCATCCTGGTCGAAGAACCGGTACTTCCCGTCGACCTCCTTCACCTGGTACCAGGTCGTCGGCGACAGCTCGCGTGTCTCGCCATCGTGTCGCACCGAGAACCCATCCCCCGCCTGGACCCAGCGACGTCCCTGCTTGAGCTTCG
The DNA here is from genome assembly GCA_963752475.1 of uncultured Chloroflexia bacterium. GTDB lineage: Bacteria > Chloroflexota > Limnocylindria > Limnocylindrales > CSP1-4 > JAFMJV01. Next base: position 275,003 of record CAVVYR010000007.1, read on the forward strand.
TGTCGGGCGGTCCGTCGGAGGTGATCTCCCACGGCTGGGGATCGTCGGACATGGCCGCGTCGGCCTCGAGGCCTTCAGGATCGAGCGCGTCAGCTTCTTCCGCTTCTTTCCGCCCGGCGTTCATACGATCCACGACCTCGCGGAGGCCCCCTGTCAAGAGCCACTCGAGCACCTTGTCGGGATCGACCAGGAGGGCGGCCAACACGACGATGAGCTCATCCGACGTCTCTCCTGAGGGTCGCGCGACCGAGACATCGTCCGGAGGGTCGTCAGTGACCTCGGCAGCATCGTCGTGCTCGGCAGCTTCGTCGGGCTCGGAGCTGCCACTGTCCGCTTCGGCGGCGTCGTGGGCCGAGGCATCAGCGGACGTGTCCTCGTAGGACGCGGGCGGCGCGACCACGAAGCTGGAGACTCCCGTCGCCGGGTCCCAGTCGAATGTGCCGAGGACGCGCTGGTACTCGGGCGGCGCCATGTTGCCGGTGTAGACCGTGCCCTTGGGGGGCATGGGCACGCGATCCCTGATCGTCTCCACGGTCTCGCACGGGCCGCCAGCCTCGCACTGGGTGATGGTGACGGTGATGTCGAAGCCGCTGTGTCCGTAGACGGCGGCGAGACGACCCGCGTCGAGTTCCCCCGCTGCGTCTGAGTACATGCATGGTTCGCTGACCTCAGCCATCAGCGCGTACGTTCCGGGCCGTCGCTCGATAGGATAGCCGGACGGCAACTCAGCCTCAGTGAAGATGAGTGGCGGGTCCTCCCAGCAGACGTAGCGAGAACCGGGAACACAGCCGTTGGTGCGGTTGGTGGTCCCGTCGCCTGGCTCCGGTCCCCCTGGATGTGGGGCTCGCAGTGTCATGCGGATGGCGTCCTGCTCTTCCCACTCGAAGTCGATGAGAACAGCCGGCAACTCGTAGGGCGGATCCGGCGGCACCTCAGGCTGTCCCGAACGACAGTCCCACTCCTCCATCGCAGCCAACGAGCCTCCGGCGGTCGACAGAAGCAGCGATAGGCCCAACGTGACCGTCGCCAAGGCTCGGCTCGCGTGTCCCCCCATGGACCAATGCTAGGACGCGGGGCAACCCCCGAGCCGGTCGGCGTCACCGAGGGCAGATCGTGGAGGTCTCGCCTAGTCGTCGGCGCCGGGCGCGGTGTAGCCAGAGCCCGACACGTTCCTTGCGGGAGATCGATGCGATCACGTGCCAACGACGCCACGGCAGAGGGTGCTACCGTCGAGCCATGACGTCATCAGATCGAGCGGGTTGGCGCGAGACGACGCGCACGAAGTCGCTCAAGGGCCGCAGCGAGCGGCGGGAGCGCTTCGCCACCACCTCCGACATCGAGATCGCCGACATCTACGACGCGGATGACACCGCCGATCTCGCGCCGGACGCACTGGGCTACCCCGGCGAGTATCCGTATACGCGCGGCGTGCAGCCGACGATGTATCGCGGCCGGCTGTGGACCATGCGCCAGTACGCCGGCTTCGCCAGCGCGAGCCAGACGAACGAGCGCTTCCGCTACCTGCTCGAGCAGGGCCAGACCGGCCTCTCGGTCGCCTTCGATCTGCCCACGCAGATGGGCTACGACTCGGATTCGCCGTTCGCCTCCGGGGAGGTCGGCCGGGTGGGCGTGCCCATCAGCTCCATCGAGGACATGAAGGTCCTGCTCGATGGCCTGCCCCTCGGCGAGGTCACGACCTCGATGACCATCAACGCGACCGCGCCGATCCTGCTCGCGATGTACGTGGCCGTGGCCGACGAGCGCGGCATCCCCCGCGAGAAGCTCGGCGGGACCACGCAGAACGACATCCTCAAGGAGTACATCGCGCGCGGCACGTACATCTACCCGACCCAGGCCTCGATGCGCCTCGTGACGGACATCTTCGCCTTCTGTGCTGCCGAGCTGCCGCGCTGGAACACCATCTCCATCAGCGGCTATCACATGCGCGAGGCCGGAGCGACCGCCGCGCAGGAGATCGCGTTCACCCTGGCCGACGCCATCGCCTACGTCGAAGGCGCGGTGAAGCAGGGGCTCGACGTGGACGAGTTCGCCGGTCGGCTCTCGTTCTTCTTCGGTGCCTGGAGCGAGCTCTTCGAGGAGGTAGCCAAGTTCCGCGCGGTCCGCCGCATGTGGGCGCACATCATGAAGGAGCGCTTCGGGGCCACCGACCCGCGCTCGATGATGTGCCGCTTCCACGTCCAGACCGCGGGCTCGTCGCTGACGGCCCAGTCGGTCGACAACAACGTCGTGCGCACCACGCTGCAGGCACTCGCGGCGGTGCTCGGTGGAACGCAGTCACTGCACACCAACGCGCGTGACGAGGCGCTGGCACTGCCGACGCCGGAGACCGCGCGGCTGGCGTTGCGCACGCAGCAGATCATCGCCCACGAGAGCGGTGTGACCGACACGCCCGACCCGCTCGCGGGCTCGTACTACATCGAGTCGCTGACCGACGAGATCGAGTCGGCGGCCTGGTCGTATCTCGATGAGATCGACGACATGGGCGGGGCCATCGCCGGCATCGACTCCGGCTACCAGCAGCGCCAGATCCTCGATGCGGCCTACCGCGTCCAGCGCGAGATCGAGTCGGCGGATCGCATCGTGGTCGGTGTCAACCGCTTCACCGACGATGAAGCCGTCTCGCCCGAGCTGCACAAGATCGATCCGGCCCTCGAGCGAGAGCAGGTCGCCCGTTTGCAGGCGACCCGCGCATCGCGCGACGAGGCCGATTGGGCAGCGGCGCTCGACAGGCTCGAGGCCGTGGCTCGGGGTTCGGACAACATCGTGCCGGTCATGATCGAGGCCGTGAAGGCCAAGGCCACGCTCGGTGAGATCAGCGATCGCCTGCGCTCGGTCTGGGGCGAGTACCGCGAGGTCGTCAGCGTCTAGTCAACCACGGCCGCGAGCCGCAGGAGGGAACATGGCAGAGGTCGGAGGCCGCACGTTCAGCCGCGTGCACCACGTGGCCTACATCGTGCGCGACATCGAGCAGTCCCTCGCGTTCTACCGGGATACGTTGGGCCTGACCGTGGGGCTCGTGCTGCCCATCGAGTCGGACGAGGTCATCGTGGCCTTCCTCGAGGTCGGTGAGACGAAGATCGAGCTCGTGCAGCCGACCTCCGACACGACCGGCGTGGCGCGGTTCCTCGACAAGAAGGGGGAGGGCTTCCACCACGTCTGCTTCGAGACGCCCGACGTGGACCAGACCCTGGCCGATCTCGCGGCAAAGGGCATCGAGATCATCGACGAGCAGGCGCGCAAGGGGGCGGAGGGGCCGGTGGCGTTCATCCACCCGCGCTCGTGCAACGGCGTGCTCACCGAGCTCATCGAAGCACCGGGCGGCCCCGCCTGGGGCCGGCTGGGCTACGAGGGCGATCCGCTCGCACGGTAGTGCCGTGCGACGCGCCGGTCACGTGCCGGGAGCGGTCATCTCCACATCGATGTGGTAGTCATCGCCAGTGCCTGGGGCGACTATCGAGATGGCGCGCGCAGGCTTCCCGGGCGAGCCGATCTCCGCATCGACGTAGTCGTTGCTATCGGACGTCCGGTCTCCGATGCTCGATTCGAAGCCCGGTCCGAATTCCACGTACTCGTCGTACTTGCTGGTGCCGGTTCGGTACCAGTTGTGCCCGCCACCTGTACTCTGCAGCCGGATCGTGTCGGTTTCGACGTCGTACACGCTCGTCACCACATGCCACTTCACGCCCCACTTCTCGAAGTCGGCGGCGCTGGTGGGGGTGAGCGTGGTGGGATAGCGGCCCATGACCACGAAGTCCCCGATCGAGACCACGCCATCGCCGTTGACGTCGGCGAGCTTGGCGATCATGACGTCGCCCTTGTCGAACCGCTGGTTGCGGTTCATGTCGCTGTAGGCCACCGCCAGCCACGGCACCGAGCCCAGCTCACAGGTCTCGATGGGGCCGCCGCCGGTGCCCTGGTAGCAGCCATCGATGCCGATGCCGCCACGCAGGGCATCGTTCTGCTGGCCTCCGAAGAGCACGTCGTTGCCGGGATTGCCGAAGATGACGTCGCGTCCCCGGCCACCGAAGACCCGGTCGTTGCCCGGACCACCGATGATGCGGTCGTTGCCCCCGCCCCCGCAGATGATGTCGTTGCCGCCGCGCCCGAAGATGCGGTCGTTGCCACCGCGCGCGACGATGACGTCACCTCTGGCGGTGCCGCGGATGATCTCGCTCTTGCCGGTGCCCACGATGGTGGCGGTCTTGCCGCCGCACTTGGGCTTGGCCGCTGAGGCCGGGGCCGCCACCGAGGCTACCGCCAGCGATGACAGCAAGGCGGCAGACGTGACGATAGCGAGCGTCCGGCGGGTGATCGACGACATGAGCTTTCCTCCTGGCCGGTCGTGTGCACGACCGTGGAGGAAATGTACAGGGCGTCGCTGAGGATTACCAGCCTGGTTCCCGGTCGGTGGCGGCTCAGTCCGTCGATGGTCGGTCCGAGGGCTCGGTCCAGTCCCCGTTGAGGTAGTGGTCGATCACGGGCGTGATGGCACGAACGACTTGGTCCACCGGAGTCGAGGCCAGGGGTTCGACGGCGACGACGTAGCGAGCCATGGCCATGCCCACGAACTGCGTCGCGATCATCGTCGCCCGCAGCTCCGCATGATCGGTCTCGATGGACTCCGCGAGCGGGGTCAGCACTCGCTCCGCGAGCACCACGCGCATGATCTCCGCGGCCTCGGGTTCAGATGCCGCGGCACGGACGACGGCCAGCGCGGCCCTGCGCGTGCCCAGGTCGTCGAGCGTGCCGACGAGACCCCGAGCCACCCGCTCGGCGAGCTCGTCGGGCGGTCCGTCGAAGGCTCGGGCGATGAAGGTGTCGGGATCGACCGGTAGTCGTATCGACTGCGTGAACAGCTCCTGCTTGGAGCCGAAATAGTGCGTCACCAGCCGAGCGTCGACACCCGCAGCCGATGCCACGCTACGCATCGTCGTACGTCCGTAGCCAGCGTCCGCGAACTGGTCGCGCGCAGCGTCGAGGATGGCCTCGCGGGTGTCGCTGCCCGCCGGGCGGGGTCCGCGCTTCTTCATGGCACTTGCTTTTTCCACGTTCGTAGAATAGCATTTCCCCACACGAGGAATAATCGAGGAGGCACGCATGGCAGCACCGACCACAGCGGAACTGACACCGCGCCAACGCCGGCTCGTGCTGGCGACGGTCGCGCTGTCGCTGATGGCCGTGGTCTCGGCCGTGGCCGGCCTCAACGTGGCGCTGCCCAGTCTGGCCGTGGACACCGGTGCGTCGCAGACGCAGCTGACCTGGATCGTCGACTCGTACACCGTCGTCTTCGCCGGGCTGCTGCTCATCGCCGGCGCGCTGGGCGACCGCTACGGACGCAAGCTGCTGCTGACGGTGGGTTTGCTGGTCTTCGGCGGGGCTGCGGCCATGGGCTTGTTCGTCACCGAACCCGACCAGCTCATCGCGGTGCGCATGGTCATGGGCGTCGGTGCGGCGGCGATCATGCCTACCACGCTCTCGGTCATCACCACCTCGTTCCCCGAGGAGGAGCGGGGACGTGCCATCGGCGTCTGGGTCGGCATCGCCGGTGGCGGGGCGATCATCGGCCTCGTCGTCACCGCGCTCCTGCTCGAGTGGTTCAGCTGGTCGTCGTTCTTCGGGCTCAACGTGGCCTTCGCGGCCGTCGGCCTCATCGGCACGCTGACGGTGGTCCCGCCGTCGGTCGACAAGGAGCCGCCGGCGCTCGATGTGGTCGGCGCGATCCTCTCGTTCGTGGCGATCGGCGCATTCGTCTTCGGGATCATCGAGGGACCGGAGCGAGGCTGGACAGACCCGCTGACGTTCGGTCCCATCGTCGTCGGAATCGTGGCCGGCATCGGCTTCATCCTGTGGGAGCTGCGCCTGGAGCATCCGCTGCTCGATCCGCGCCTCTTCCGGCTCCGCGGGTTCAGCGCCGGCAGTCTCACGCTGATCGTGCAGTTCATGGCCTCGTTCGGCTTCTTCTTCGTCGTCCTGCAGTACCTGCAGTTCGTGACCGGCCGCTCACCACTGGAGGCGGCCCTGGCGATGCTACCGCTGCCGTTCGTGCTCATCCCGACGGCGCGCAACGCGCCCAAGATCGCCGCCAAGATCGGGTTCAACCGCACCGGCCCCATCGGCCTGCTCGCGACGGCGGTCGGCTTCTTCATCCTCAGCCAGCTGCAGGTCGACTCGGGCTATCTGCACTTCGTCATCGGCCTGCTCTTCTTCGGCTTCGGCATGGGCCTCGCCGGCACCCCAGCAACGACCGCCATCACAGCCTCCCTCCCGATGACGAAGCAGGGCGTGGCTTCGGCCTGGAATGACACGGCCCGGGAGCTCGGCAGCGCCTTCGGTATCGCCATCCTCGGCAGCATGCTCAACCAGGGCTATCGCGACGGCATGGCGCGGGTCGTGGCCGATCTGCCCGAGCAGGTCGCCGAGCGCATGATGAGCTCGATCGCCTTCACGGCCTCACCGATCGTGGGCATGATGGGCGAGGAAGGGGAGCGTCTCGTCGAGCAGGCACGCGAGGCTTTCGTCGGCGGCGTGGGCGATGCGGTGCTCACGGCCTCCATCATGCTTCTCGCGGCGGCCGTCGTCGTGGCCGTCGTGGCACCCCGTGCGAAGCGAGCTGCGTGACCACCAGGCGCCGTCACGCGGCTCGCGTCAGGCGGTTCGCGCCTGGAGATGCTTGTGGTCGTCAGCCGCCGGCAGCCATCAGCATCATGCCCAGCAAGCTGACGACGGCGCAGCCGACGACGATCACGAAGGATCGCCCGCGGGAGATGTGGTCGTGATGGACCACGAACTGCATCGTGGGCGTCTCGAACTCCGTACCGCGATAGCGATCGACGAACGACTCCTGGCGAGGGGTCTCGCGATAGGAGCGGTTGACCGTGGTCGATGCCTGTGACTTGGCCTCGGTGATGCGCGTCAACAGCGATGGTCGAGAGGTCATTCGGTTCATGTGGTCGAAGCCCCTTGTGATCGGAGAGGGTGGAGCCTCGAGGGCTCTGGATGAAGGGTGACCCGGGATGCCACAGTTGTAGCAGCAGGTCGCTGTCGAGGTAAGTCCCACTAACCGCAGCCAACCGCGTCGCACCGCCCGATCCGTTGGGACCATCGAGCCCGGACCGGTTACTTCTGCTGACCGGCGGACCGTCGCGTGCACCGGCCCACCTGTCCCAGCCCCGCTACCCCAGCAGCCTGGACGGGTCATGACCCGTAGGGAACGACCCTCCGGTTACCAAGCGGCCATGGCAGGGTGTCGACCGCCAGCGGAGGCTGCGCGGTCAGATGCAACCTGCCACCTTGAGCCTCGTCCTCGAACCCCAGGCCGAGGACATCCACGAGCCTGACTACTCCGCCTACGCCCCGCTCGTGCGGTTCGAGGCCTTCCTCGCGGCGCAGCGGCTGTTCGGCTGGGTACGTCTCGACGCCGATCGCCTCACCGATCTGCTCAACTTCCACGACCTCGTCGGACTATCGAACGCACTCGTGGAGGAGAGTCGAGACGGCTCGGTGGTCCTGACTGACGAGACGCTCATCCCGACGTCGGAGATCGTCGCGGTCGTCGCAAGCGGGCCCCGAGGTGACCCGTCGCGTCGAGTCGAGACCCGCGTGCATCCAGTCCTCGTCGAATCCGGCGTCTACCGCGTCGGCGGCCTGCTCCACGCCCCGCCCGGCGTAGACCCGGCGGACCGCTTGCGCAACGGCGACCACATGGTCCCGCTGACCGAGGCCTGGCTGGAGTATCCGTGGGGTGAGCGGAGCCGACGCGACGCCCGCTCGACGGTCATCGTCAACCGGCGGGTGGCGACCAGCTTCGAGGTCCTCCGCTCGATCTCGTAGCGTGCGAGGCTAGTCCCGGGAACGGCGGCTGAGCTTCTCGCCGGGCATGGCCTCGAACCGGCCGCCCGATCGATGGTCGGAGCCTTGGCGCCTGGCGCCGTTTCGCTTGGCGCTGCCGTTGCTGGACCAGCGGCGCTTGCCGCCGTTGCCCGCCTTGGCCTCGTAGCGGGCACCATCACGGCCGCCGCTCTGTGGCTGTGACCGCTGCCCTGCGTCCGGCTGATTCGGGCGCTTCTTGCTGCGGTTGCGGCCACGCTTGGGCTGGCTTGGCGACGCCACCTTGACCTGCAGCTTGAAGCTGGGCTCGAAGCCGTCCACGACCTCGCGATCGATGGGCTTCTTGAGCAGCTTCTCGATGGCGCCCATGAGCTCCTGCTCCTCGACGCCGACGAGCGAGGTGGCGGTGCCCTCCAGCCCGGCGCGGCCGGTGCGACCGATGCGGTGGACGTAGTCCTCGGGCACGTTGGGCAGCTCGTAGTTGACGACGTGGGGGAGGGCCTCGATATCCAGGCCGCGAGCGGCGATGTCGGTCGCGACGAGGACCTGCGACTTGCCGTTCTTGAAGGCGGTCAGGGCTCGGACTCGCTGTGACTGGCTCTTGTTGCCATGGATGGCGGCGGCATCGATGCCGGCCTTGCCCAGCTGCTCGGCGAGGCGGTTGGCACCACGCTTCGTGCGCGTGAACACGAGCGCCTGCTCGGAACTGCGCCTGCGTAGCATGTGCGCGAGCAGGTGTCGCTTCTGGTTCTTGTCGACCGGATGGACGACCTGGCGGATGGGTGCGGCGGTGGCGTTTCGCGGCGCGACGTCGATCGACACCGGGTCGTTCAGCAGGTCCTCGGCCAGCCGGCGGATGCGGGGCTCGAAGGTGGCGCTGAAGAGCAGGCTCTGGCGCTCGGTCGGCAGCAGCTGCAGGATGCGCTTGATGTCGTGGATGAAGCCCATGTCGAGCATGCGATCGGCCTCGTCCAGGACCAGGATCTCGACCCCGCCCAGATCGATCGTGCCCTGGCGGACGTGGTCGAGCAGGCGGCCCGGGGTGGCCACCACGACATCGACGCCGTGGCGCAGGGCGCGGACCTGGCGGTCCATGCGCATGCCGCCGAAGATGGCCGCCGAGCGGACGGGCCGATGCGCCCCGTAGGTGCGGACGGAGGCCTCGACCTGGAGCGCGAGCTCACGGGTCGGCACGACGACGAGAGCGCGGACCCGGCGGGGACCCTTGCTGCGCGTCGCGTGGAGCGTCTGCAGCATCGGCAGCACGAAGGCCGCGGTCTTGCCGGTGCCGGTCTGCGCGCCGGCGAGGAGGTCTCGGCCGGTGAGGATGGCGGGGATGGCCTGCGCCTGCACGGGCGTCGGCTCGGTGTAGCCCTGGTCCGCGATGGCACGCAGGGATTCGGGCCGCAGCCCAAGGGTATCGAAGGTCAAGGAAGCTCCTGACGGGGCCCGCCCGCGACGACGCGGGGCCGGTCAGGGCGTAAGGACTCGGGGGATGGTCTTAGGGAAACCAAGGCGCGGACCGGAGGCGCCCGTCGAGGTGAGTCCTGACTATAGCGCACTCACCGACTTTCCCTTTCTCGCGACCGCAGTCGAGCACAGGCTCGACCGGACTCGGAGACCAGGCGTAGTTCCGGCGGACGTTGTCGACAGACTCGCCCGGCGACCGCGGGCATTGGAAAGGGCAGTCCGGCACTTGTGCGCTGTCGTACTGCGGAGCATCCTGAGACTTGGAGGTCGATCATGCTCACCGGAGTCGCCCTGATCGTCATCGTGTTGGTGGGGCCGTATGTGCTCTGGAAGGGCTGGCTGAGGCTGTATCCCGGCATCTCGCTGCGGCAGGACTACGGCATCCAGGGTGGTTGGTTCGGGGCCAGGGCCTTCATCGAGCGCCTGCGCTCCGCGACCCGCTGAAACCGGACTGGGTGCGGTCTGTCAACAACGTGTCCGGGAGCTTCAGTTGGGCTCGCCCACGTACGATGGGCCCAACGGCGTCATCGCGGCGGTGGCTCAGTCGGGCTTGATGCCGACCTCGATGAGCATCTGCGGGATCTGGGTCGGTGACTCGGCGACGCGGATGCCGGCTGCCTCGAGGGCGGAGATCTTGCCTTCCGCGGTGCCACCGGAGCCGCTGATGATGGCGCCGGCGTGGCCCATGCGCCGACCCGGAGGCGCCGTGCGGCCGGCGATGAACGCGACCATCGGCTTGTCCGGCATGTGCGCCGCCTTCCACTCGGCCGCGGCTTCCTCTGCCCCGCCGCCGATCTCACCCATGAGCACGACCGCGTCGGTGTCAGCGTCGCCCTTGAAGAGCTCGAGCATGTCGATGAAGTCCGAGCCGTTGACCGGGTCGCCGCCGATGCCGACGCAGGTGGACTGGCCGATGTCCATGTCGGTCATGGCCTGCACGACCTCGTAGGTCAGCGTGCCCGAGCGGCTCACCAGCCCGACCCGGCCCGGCCGATGGATCGATCCGGGGATGATGCCGACCTTGGCCTCACCCGGTGTCGTCGCGCCAGGGCAGTTGGGCCCGACGAGGCGAGCGCCGCGAGCGGCGACCTCGTGCACCACGGGGATCATGTCCAGCGCCGGGATGTGCTCGGTGATGGCGAAGATCGTCTCGATCCCCGCATCGACCGCCTCCATGATCGCGTCAGGCGCGGCGAACGCCGGCACGAAGATGACCGATGCGTTGGCCCCGGTCGCGTCGACCGCCCGCGCGCAGGTGTCGAACACCGGCACGGCGCCATCGAGCGCGGTCTGGCCGCCCTTCCTGGGCGTCACACCGGCGACGACGTTGGTGCCATAGGCCAGCATCTGGCTGGCGTGGAAACCACCTTCGCGCCCGGTGATGCCCTGGACGATGAGGCGCGTGTCCTTGTTCACGAGGATGCTCATGCGGCACCTCCCGCCAGCTCGACGGCCTTCTCGACCGCTTCATCGAGCGTCTCGGCGGTGACGATGTCCGCGCCCGAGTCGGCGAGGATCTCCGCCGCGATATCCGCGTTGGTGCCGACGATGCGCACGACCATGGGCACCGAGCGAGTCTGCTTCTCTCGGGCCTCGACAAGTCCACGGGCGACCTCATCGCCACGGGCGATGCCGCCGAAGATGTTCACGAGGATGGCCTTCACGTTCTGATCCGTGAGGATGAGGCGCATGGCTTCGGCCACCTTGTCCGACCGAGCACCGCCACCGATATCGAGGAAGTTGGCCGGTTCGCCGCCGGCGCGCTTGACGAGGTCCATGGTGGTCATGGCCAGGCCAGCCCCGTTGACCATGCAGCCGATGTTGCCGTCGAGCCGGATGAACGAGAGGTTCGCCTCGCGCGCGGCCACGTCCGTGGGGTCCTCCTCGTCGAGGTCGCGCATCTCCTCGTGGCCCGGATGCCGGCCCAGCGCGGAGTCATCGAGGGTGATCTTGGCGTCGAGCAGCTGCAGCGTCTCGACCGGCCCATCGGGGCCATCCTCGCGCACGACCGCGAGCGGGTTGATCTCGACGAGGTCCGCATCCTCGTCGATCGCCACCTGCACGAGCCCGGCGCAGATGGCTGTTGCCTGCCTGAGGTGGTCGCCGAGCCCCAGTGCGAAGGCCATCTCGCGTGCCTGGAACGGCTGCAGGCCCAGCTGTGGATGAGCGTGGACCTTGGCGATGGCGTCGGGGTCCTCCTCCGCCAGCGTCTCGATCTCGACGCCGCCTTCGGCGGAGCCCATGAGCATGATGCGCTGCTCGGTGCGGTCGAGGACCGCCGCGAGGTAGAGCTCACGCACGATGTCCGCGCCGGGCGCGACGAGCACGCGGCGGACGGTGATGCCCTTGATGTCCATGCCGAGGATGGCTTCGGCCGCGGCCTCTGCCTCTTCGGCCGAACGGGCCAGCTTGACCCCGCCGGCCTTGCCACGACCGCCGACGAGCACCTGCGCCTTGACCACGACCGCGGACGAGCCGCCCTCGAGGTAGGACGCAGCCTGCTCTCGAGCTTCGGCCGAAGTGCCGGCGACCGAGTAGGCGGGAACGGGTAGCCCAGCTCGTTGGAGCAGGGACTTGGCGTGGAATTCTTGTAGTTTCATGCTCGTGCTCGAGGATAGCGTGACCAAGCAGGGCCCGTGGAGGCGGCACGGTGACACATGGGTCGCAAGTCAAGCACCGGTGATGCGTTACATTGACTGGCACCGTCCACCGCCCGAACGATCGACACCGCAAGGGGAACACAGGACAGCGATGACGCCCGCGCCCATGAAGCAGCCAGACCGCCGCCCATGACCGTGACCCCGGAGGTCCAGCAGGGCCGCAAGGTCGAGCCGGCGCCAGCGACCAAGCCGCAGGGCTCAGCAAGCCGTGGCTTCGGTGACACGTTCCGCCTGGACCGCTGGATCATCAAGCCTGCGCTCATCGCCGGCGGCCTCATCGCCTTCATCCTCTACGCGACCTGGTCGTCGATCTTCGGCATCCCGTACTTCGGCTTCGACTACGCGGCCAACGGCTATCACTCGCCCTTCTTCGGTATCGACCTCGGCGGAGCGCTGAACCTGCCGGCCTGGTTCAGCGCGGCCATCCTCGTGCTCTGGATCCAGGTCTTCTTCCGCGCCACCTGCTACTACTTCCGCGGCGCGTACTACAAGGCCTTCTTCCTCGATCCGCCCAGTTGCGCGGTCGGTGAGCCCAAGATCCATCGTCGCTTCGCGATGGAGAACAAGTTCCCGTTCATCCTCATGAACGCGCACCGCTTCGCGCTCTACCTCGCCTTCATCCCGTTGGTCGTGCTGTGGTGGGACCTCGTCGTCTCGATGGTCCACGACGGTCAGTTCCGACTCGGCCTGGGCGTCTTCCTCATCGCCGCAGACGCGATCCTGGTCACGCTCTACGTGGGCTCCTGCCACTCGTTCCGGCACCTCGTCGGCGGCTCCATGGACTGCTTCAGCTGCACGGCCTACACCGAGACGCGCCACGGCATCTGGAAGTGGGTCAGCCGTATCAACGTGCGCCATGGCACCTGGGCCTGGCTGAGCCTCTTCAGCATCGTGCTGGTGGATCTCTACGTGCGCGCGCTCGCACTGGACATCATCAACGAGGCCACCCCCATCATCGGAGGCTTCCTGTAGTGGCCGGTATCGAGACCCGACCGCACGACGTCCTCATCATCGGCGCCGGCGGCGCCGGCCTGCGTGCCGCGGTCGCCTGTATCGAGGCCGGCCTGTCCGTGGGCGTGGTGTGCAAGTCGCTGCTGGGCAAGGCCCACACGGTCATGGCCGAGGGCGGCATGGCCGCCTCGCTGGCCCACGTCGACGATCGCGACGGCTGGACCACCCACTTCCGCGACACGATGGTCGGCGGCTACCGGCTGAACAACCCGCGCATGGCCGAGCTCCACGCCAAGGAGGCGCCCGACCGCGTCCGCGAGCTCGAGGAGTGGGGCGCCGTCTTCGACCGCACCCGCGACGGTCGGATCCTGCAGCGGCCCTTCGGCGGCCACACCTACCCGCGCCTCGCGCACGTCGGCGATCGCACCGGCCTCGAGCTCATCCGCACGCTGCAGGACCGCAGCGTGGCCGTGGGCGCACAGGTCTACCAGGAGGTCATCATCACCCGCCTCTCGATGAAGGACGGGAAGGTGAACGGTGCCATCGGCTACAGCCGCATCGACGGCGAGCCCATGGCCTTCCCGGCCAAAGCCGTCGTGCTCGCCTCGGGCGGTGTCGGCCGCGCCTTCGCCGTGACCTCGAACTCGTGGGAGTCCTCGGGCGACGGCCAGGGCCTGGCCTATCGCGCCGGCGCCGAGTTCATCGACATGGAGTTCGTCCAATTCCACCCCACCGGCATGGTCCACCCCGCGGGCGTCAAGGGCCTGCTCGTGACCGAGGCCGTGCGCGGCGAGGGCGGCATCCTGCGCAACTCCGAGGGGGTGCGCTTCATGTGGGACTACCTGCCTGAAGCCCGCCGCGACGAGTACGCCGCCACCGACGAAGAGGCACGTGCCTGGGTCGACGACCTGACCGAGGGCCGTCAGAGCCAGCACCGCCGTCCGCCCGAGCTGTCCACCCGTGACAACGTGGCTCGTGCCATCTACACCGAGGTCAAGGAGGGCCGCGGCTCACCCCACGGCGGTGTGTTCCTGGACATCAGCTACCTGCCGGCCGAGCGCGTACGGGCCAAGCTGCCCTCGATGTACGAGCAGTTCAAGGAGCTGGCCGACGTCGACATCACCGCCGGGCCGATGGAGGTCGGGCCGACGATGCACTACATCATGGGCGGCATCAAGGTCGACGCCGAGGTCGGCCAGACCACGACCCCCGGCCTCTATGCCGCGGGCGAGGTCGCGGCCGGGCTCCACGGCTCGAACCGCCTCGGTGGCAACTCGCTGACCGACCTGCTCGTCTTCGGGCGGCGCGCCGGCGAGGCAGCCTCGGAGGCCGCAGCATCCACCACGGCCATGCCGGACTTCGAGCAGGCCTTCATCGACGAGTCGGTCGAGGCCATGTTCGCGCCCTTCGAGCGCGAGACCGGCGAGGATCCCAACGTGCTCCATGCCGAGCTGCAGCAGACGATGTCGTCGCTGGTCGGCATCTTCCGGCTGGAGTCGGACCTGGAGCAGGCGCTCGAGCGCATCGAGGGCTACAAGGCGCGCTGGGACGGCCTGCGGGTCACCGGGCCACGCCGCTTCAACCCCGCCTGGGACCTCGTCTTCGAGCTACGCAACATGCTCGTCGTGTCGGAGGCCATCGCGCGCTCGGCCCTGGAGCGGCAGGAGAGCCGTGGTGCGCATTCGCGCCTCGACTTCGTCGGCCCGCAGGAGGGCTGGGACCAGGTCAACGTGCACACCCATCGAGACGGCGACGACATGGTCGTGGAGCAGCGACCGGTCGTGGAGCTCCCCGAGGAGCTGGCCGAGCACTTCGTGAAGAAGGCGTAGCGCATGGCAGATCAGGCGAAGCTCTGGGTCAACCGGGGCGAGGAGAACGACGAGGGCGAGTTCTTCGAGTACGTGGTGCCGGCGGGGGAGGGCATGGTCGTCCTCGACGCCATCCACTGGATCCAGCAGAACGTCGAGCCGGACCTGGCCGCCCGCTGGAACTGCAAGGCCGCCAAGTGCGGCTCGTGCTCGGCGGAGATCAACGGCAAGCCGGGCTTGATGTGCAAGACGCGCCTGTCGGACTTCGAGGAGGGCGAGGCCATCACGGTCGAACCCATGCGCACGTTCCCGCGCATCCGCGACCTCGTCACGGACGTGTCCTGGAACTACTCCATCAACGCCAAGCTGACGCCGTTCACGCCTCCCGCTGCTCCGCAATCCGAATGGCGCTGGCAGCAGGAGGACGGCGAGCGGAGCCAGGAGTTCCGCAAGTGCATCGAGTGCTTCCTGTGCATGGACACGTGCCACGTGCTGCGCAACCACGAGACCGACTTCGAGTTCTTCGGGCCGCGGTTCCTGGTTCGAGCCGCGTCGCTCGAGATGCATCCGCTCGACCAGGCCGATCGGAAGGAACAGCTCAAGTACGACGGTGGCATCGGGTACTGCAACATCAACAAGTGCTGCACCGAGGTCTGCCCCGAGCACATCAAGATCACCGACAACGCCATCATCCCGCTCAAGGAGCGGGTGGCCGACGACTACTACGACCCCATCCGCTGGCTCTGGAACAAGATCCGCGGCGGTCGCTATGGGTCCTCGGCCGATGGTGCGGGCATCGAGGTCAGCGACGAGGCGAAGGCACTCGACGAGAAGCCTGGCTCCGACGACTAGATGGCCGACCGACTCCTGATCCGCACCGACGGTGCGTCGCGCTCCAACCCCGGGCCGGCTTCGGCTGGCGCCGTACTCATCGACGCGGCCCTGCCCAACGCGACGGCGGTGGACGCGCCGGTGCTGTCGGTGGTCTCGCGACCGCTGGGGGTCCAGACCAACAACGTGGCCGAGTACACCGCGCTCGTGCTGGCGCTGCGTGAGGCGCAGCGACTGGGTGCCTCATCCATCGACCTGCGCCTGGACTCGAAGCTCATCGTGGAGCAGCTGCACGGCCGCTGGCGGGTGAAGGACGCCAAGATGCGCGAGTTCTGGACGGAGGCGAAGTCACTGCTGGCGGGTTTCGACTCGTGGGACGCGACGCATGAGCCACGCGCCACCAACAAGGCTGCCGATGCGCTGGCCAACCTGGCCCTGGACGATCCTGCCGCCGCCGCCGAGCTGGAGGCCAAGTACCGGGAGTAGGGCATGGGCCTGCCGCAACGGTGGCCGTGGTCGGCAACAGCGGCTCGCGGCCTATCACCGCCGAGTGACGCGCGGTCCTGCCGGTTTGCGTGGGGCGGGCATTGGGCGTGGCCGCGAAACCGTGGCGAGAGCGCTGTGCGCCGAGCGAGCAAACTCGACCCGTCTGCCCTCGTTCTTGCTGGTCTCGTGCACGTGGCGTGCGGCGATGACGTTCGTGCTCGTGGGGCGGGCAGGATCAGCAGATTCCGGGTCAGGCTGGTCGAGATCGTCTGCGGGGTGCACATCGTGGCCGGGACGGGCCGAGCAGGCCGCCTGCCGTGCACGGGCGCTGGTGGTAGAGTCCGTCGGCCAGTGAGGTGGCCGGATGGTCGCGTGTGGCGGGGCGACCCGTCACCCGAGGAAAGTCCGAGCACCACGACGCAGGGTAGCGGGTAACTCCCGTCCGCCGCGAGGCGCGGACCAGCGCCACAGAGACGAGTCGGTTCGGCTTCGGCCGGCCGGGTGAAACGGGCAAGCTCTACCTGGTGCAAGGCCAAATAGGAGGGCATGTGCCGGCGAAAGCCGCACAGGGGTGCGTCGCCCTGCCTTCGGGTCGGCTGCAAGAGGCGTCGGGCAACCGGCGTCCCAGATGGATGACCATCCCCGCGCGAGCGGGACAGAACTCGGCTTACAGGCCACCTCGCTGGTGTCACTTCGGGCGTCGTCATCGACTCGTCGCACGAACGTCGCAGATTCGTTCCATCTACCCCAAACGCCCCGACCCTCATGAGGTAAACCCCGATGCGATCCACTACTTCCGCGCTGACAGCCAGCTTCCTGCTCGTGGCCCTCGCCGTCCCCGCGGCGGCGCAGGACGCAGCCCTCGACCGGATCGAGATGCCGAACGCCTGGGAGCCCGAAGGCATCACCACCGACGGCGAGTCCCTCTTCGCCGGCTCACTGGCCAACGGTGCCATCCTCGTGGCCGATCCGGAGACTGGCGCGACGGAGGTACTCATCGAGGGCGCTGAGGGCGACATCGTCGCCGGGCTCGACCATGACGGCGCCGGTCGGCTCTGGACCGCCGGCGCGACCACTGGTGAGGTCCGTGCCTATGATGCCGCGAGCGGCGAGCTGCTGGCGTCCTATCCCTTCGAGTCCGGTTTCCTCAACGACGTCGCGGTGACGCAAGACGCGGTGTACGTCAGCGACTCCTTCGTGCCGCAGGTAGCGGTCATCCCGTTGGGCGAGGATGGCGCGCTGCCGGACCCGGCCGACGCCTTCACCCTGCCCATCAGCGGTGACCTCGAATACGGCGAAGGCTTCAACGCGAACGGCATCGTCGCCGCTCCCGCCGGGCTCGTGCTCGTGCACTCGGGCCAGGGCCAGCTCTACCGCGTGGACCCTGAGACCGGCGAATCGAGCCTCATCGACACCGGCGACGCGGATCTCACCGCCGGCGACGGCCTCGAGCTCGTCGACCAGACGCTCTACGTCATGCGCAACCGCGCTGGAGAGATCGTGGCGGTCGAGCTGGACGCCGAGCTGACGACCGGCATGGTCACCGGCTCTGCGACCTCCGATGACTTCGCGGTGCCCACCACCGTGGCAGCGCTCGGCGACGACCTGTGGGTCGTCAACGCACGATTCGGTATCGAGGTGACGCCCGAAACGTCCTACTGGATGAGCCGGGTCGACGTGCCCGCCCCGACCGACGGCTAGGCCCACCTCCGGATGGGCCCACGTCCGGATCATCGGTCCACCGCGGCGCTCAGCAGTGCCGCTAGACTTCAGCGCCCAGGCACCACCCGAGGTGCCAACACACGAGAAGGAGTCGTCGAACTCATGACCAACCCCCGCAGGCGCATGGCCGCCGTCGCCGGCAGCATGGCCCTCTCGATGTCGCTGGCGCTGGCTCCGGCGGCGATGGCGCAGGACGGCCCTGAGGCCACCATCGAGAGCTTCCTCGACGCTGTCGCCGCCAAGGACTTCGAAGCCCTCCCTGGTTTCTTCTGCGAGGAACAGGCCGGGCAGGCAGCCAACTTCGATATCGCCGCCGCCGCCGGCGAGATGCCCGACGGGATCGACGTCCAGTCCCTGCTGGATGCTGTGGTCTTTGATGTCACGCTCGACTCGCTCGAGGTCATCAGCGAGTCCGAGACCGAGGCCGTCGTGCGCGTCGCAGGCAGCATGGCCATGGATCTCGACCAGGATGCGCTCGTACCCTTCGTCGAAGTCATCATCGAGATGAGTGGCATGGAGGCCGACGAGGCCACGCTGGCGATGTTCATGGACATCGTCGCGTCCGAGTTCGAGGCTGAGGCCCAGGACCTCGACGGCGACGTCACCCTCGTCCCCGGCGATGCCGGCTGGGTCATCTGCAGCGACCTCGACTTCGGGGGCGACGACATGATGGAAGAGGACATGGCCGACGACTCCGTGGACGACGAGATGTCCGATGACATGAGCGACGACGACATGGCCGAGGAGGGCATGGAAGACGACGACATGGCCGAGGAGGACGACGGCGAGTAGGCCGCC
Organism: uncultured Chloroflexia bacterium; assembly: GCA_963752475.1. GTDB lineage: Bacteria > Chloroflexota > Limnocylindria > Limnocylindrales > CSP1-4 > JAFMJV01. Next base: position 293,577 of record CAVVYR010000007.1, read on the forward strand.
TCTTGCCGGCCACTCAGCCGGCACCAGACGAAGCGACGCCCGTCCCTGCAAGGGGCGGGCGTCCTGCTGTCCGTGGGTCGAAGTGGGTTCGGCTAGTCCTCGTCGGGACGGAAGATGCCCGTGGCGGTGCAGGCCTCGCACACGCCGCGGGCCTCGCCGACGTCACCCAGGGCTAGCGGCTCGTCGGTGCCGTAGAGGCACATGACCTCATAGCTCGTTCGCTGCGGGCGGCCGGGCAGGGCCGAGACCTGGTCGATGCGTCGGAAGGTGCAGCGGCGTAGACGACCGACCGGTGTCACTGACTCGGGCGCGGGCGCGTCGCCGAGTGGCACCGGGACACCGATCTCGGGCGCGGGTGGGCGCACCACGGGGCTGGTCGGCATGGGGGCGATGGCATCGAGGGCGCCGGGTCGGCGCCGAGCGATCGTCACTGGCAGGTCCTCTGCAGTCGGCTGGGAATCCGAACCTAGGCCAGTGGAACCGCTCCCACCATGACCGATAGGTACCCCGGCAAGAACCACCGGAATCACCCCGGGCCCACGTTTCCTCGATGAATTCGTGACGGTGGGCCGATTTCTGCGAAACGACCCTTGACGAGGCCCACGGATTGGGTATGATGCCCATCCAAGTGGCACAAAGTGGTGCAAAGTGGGGAAGAAGGGAGAACCGGGGACGTAGAACCACCGCCGTGGTGGGGAAGACGGACCAGGGAAACCAGCTTCACCGTCAGTGAGGGAGTCGGGAGAGACCCGGCCACTGAAGCGTCGTCGATGTCACTAGTCGGAGCCAGCCCAAGCCCCGTGTTCACTGGTGAGTATCGACACACGGTCGACGACAAGGGACGTCTCGCGATCCCGACGCGTCTCCGTGCGCAGCTCGCCGAGGGCGGTCAGGTCAGCGCCTGGATGGATGGGTGCGTCGCACTCCATCCGAAGGACGAGTGGGAGCAGATGACCTCCAAGGTCGATGCCCTTCCGTTCACCGCCGAACCGGCACGGAAGCTACGGCGCTTGCTCTATGGCTCGGCCTACGAGGCCAAGCTCGATCGACAGGGCCGGTTCGTCCTGCCGCAGAAGCTTCGCGAATACGCGGGCATCGAGGCAGAGGTCGTCCTGGTCGGTGCGGGAAGCCGCATCGAGCTGTGGTCACCCGAGCGGTGGCGCGAGTTCAGCGAGCAGATGGATCAGCCCGAGGCTCTAGCCGAGTCGCTCGACGGGTTGGGTATCTGAACCATATGAGCCTCCAGGGTCTGGATGGACCGTCGGGGCAGTCGAATCGGTGATGGAACAGGAAGTAGGGCACCTGCCCGTGATGCTTGAGGAGGTCATCTTGGCTCTCTCGCCGCACCCGGGCAGCTTCCAGATCGATGCGACTGTCGGCGGCGGAGGGCACGCTGTTCGGATCCTGGAGGCCGCCACACCCGGCGGCCGGCTGCTGGGCATCGACGCCGATGCTCGCGCGGTCGAACGATCCACCCGGCGACTCGCACCCTACGGCGAGCGCGCGGTCGTTAGGCAAGCTAACTTCGAGTCGATCGCCGACGTGGCCGTCGACAACGGCTTCGAGGCCGTCGACGGAATCCTCATGGACCTGGGCGTCAGCTCCCAGCAGCTCGACGATGACGACCGCGGTTTCAGCTTCCGCTCTGACGACGACCTGGACATGCGTTTCGACACACGCTCGGGCATCCCGGCCAGCGCGGTCGTAGCCACCTACAGCGAAGCCGAGTTGGCCGGGGTCTTCAAGCGCCACGGTGAGGAACCGCACGCACGCCGCATCGCCCGCGCCATCGTGGCCGAACGCGCGATGGAGCCCATCGAGAGCCCGGCCCGGCTGGCCGAGATCGTGACCAGGGCCACGCCGCGTCCCCGGAACCCGCGCCGGCGACGCATCCACCCTGCCACCCGCGTGTTCCAGGCACTGCGCATCGAGGTCAACCGTGAGCTCGAGACGCTGCCGGCCGCGCTGGAGAAGGCGATCGACCTGCTCAAGCCCGACGGACGCCTCTGCGTCATCAGCTACCACTCCCTCGAGGACCGCATCGTGAAGCGCCTCCTGGCGCGGGAACGGCGCGGTTGCATCTGTCCACCCGAGTTCCCCGTGTGCGTCTGCGGCAAGGAGCCGCGCGTCGCGAACGTGGGTGCTCAGCCACAGACGCCAAGTGAGGCGGAGGTGGCGTCCAATCCCCGTGCGCGCAGCGCCAAGCTGCGGGCCGCCAGGAGGCTTCCAGCATGAGCAGCCGTCACGGCAACTCGCGGCGCCAGGCGTATGGCCGCCGCATGAAGGATCTGCGCACCCGTCGCAGCTCGGACTTCGAGGTCGATCTCGAGGGTCCCAATGGCTGGAACCGGGGTGGATCTTGGGACAGCGACCGGTCACTCCATAGCGGCGCCCTCGACGTCGACAGCAGCAGCTCGAGCGCTCGCGCCCGCTGATGGCTGTCTACCAGGGTGCACGCCTGCGCACGAACGCACTGCCGGCGGCCGAGGCATCGGCCCGTCCGCCGCGCGCGGCTGCGCCGGCGAGCGTCGGTGCCGCCGCACGGGTCCGTCCCGTGGGCCTCCTCATGGCTGCCATCGTGGCCGCCACGATCGTGGGCATGGTGTACCTGACGCAGACTCTGGGTACCAATGCCGCCTCGACCGAGATCGATCGGCTCGAGGTGCAGCGCAACAAGCTCATCACCGAGATCAAGCGACACGAGATCGTGGCGCTGGACATGACCCAGGCTGAGGTCGTGGAGCCCAAGGCCCGCGATCAGAAGCTCAAGCGGCTGGGCGATCCCGTCGTCCTGTCCGCGCCCTGATATGCCAGCTCTCGGTCGCACCGACAGCCGGCTACGCATGGTGGCCATCCTCCTCGTGTTCGCCGTCATCGGCACAGCCGCCGGGCTGCGCCTGGGCTACTGGCAGGTCGTCGCCTCCGACGAGCTGACGGCCCAGATCGATGAGGTCAAGGCACGCAGCGAGGCCGCGTCGCAGAAGGTCGTGCGGGCCGACATCGTGGATCGCGATGGCGTGGTCCTGGCCAAGACCTCGTCGTTCGACAAGCTCGTGGCCTACCCCGACATCATCGTCGCTGACGACCTCGAGCCGGCCGTGGAACTGCTCGCGGCGTTGCTCGACCTCGACACTCGCCGGCGCCTCGAGTACGTGGACATCCTGACCAAGGGTCTCGAGGACGGATCGCGTTTCGTCACGCTCGACACCAAGCTTTCGCTGGCCCAGAGCGAGAAGGTGCGTGACGCGATGGAGGATAGGCTCCTGCCGGGATATGGGCTCGAGGCCATGGACGTGCGCTACTACCCGCGCAAGGGCGGCGAGCCAAACACCTCGCTCGCGAGCCACATCCTGGGCTTCGTCCGTGCCGACGGCCGTGGCGGCGAGGGCGTCGAGCGCTACTACGACGAGGAGCTCACGACGGTCGACCCCGAGCTCGTGGACCTGGCCACGCTCGACGGCACGGCCGTCACGCTTCGCGGCATCGAGCCTGATCCGCTGCGGCTGACCATCGACGCCAAGCTCCAGCGGGCCATGGAGAAGGAGCTCCACACCGCGTATCTCGCGAACCAGGCCGAGAGCGCCAGCGCCATCGTCATGGACCCGCACACAGGCGCCATCCTCGCGGCGGCCACGGTGCCGGCCTACGATGCCGAGGACTACGCGGCCATCGCCAACGACGACATGAGCACGCTCGTGAACCGCGTCTTCCAGCACGCGTACGAGCCCGGTTCGGTGATGAAGATCTTCACCGCCACGGCCGCGCTCGACCTGGGGCTGGTCACGCTCAACACGGTCATCAAGGATCAGCGCGAGCTCGAGTTCTGGAAGTACACGGTACGCAACGCCGATCACAAGTCGAAGGGCAACCTGAAGGTCAAGGACGTCATCGCCCTCTCGCGGAACGTAGCCACGGCCAAGATCGCGCGCAAGCTGGGGCCCAACAACACGCAGAAGGCCGCCAAGCGGCTCTACAACCTGTGGGACAAGGTGGGCATGACCGGCCGCACCGGTGTCGACATCTCAGGCGAGGCCAGCGGCGCCTGGTACGACCCCAGGGACTACCAGTGGGCGCCGGTCGACCTGGCCAACCGCGCCTTCGGCCAGGGCGTGTCGGTGACGTTGCCACAGCTGGCCCGCGGCTTCTCGACCATCATCAACGGCGGCTTCCTGGTGCAGCCGCATTTCAACTCCGACACCGACGACGCCCTGGCTGAGCCCGAGCGGGTGCTCAAGGCCAAGACCGCCAAGCAGGGGCGGGAGATCCTGCAGCACGTCACCGGCTCGGTGCCGTGGTACGCGAAGGGCTCGCTCATCCCCGGCTACGAGATCGGCGGCAAGACCGGCACGGCCCAGATCTGGGACGTCAAGAAGGGCCAGTGGAAGGAGCGGCGCTTCAACCACAGCTTCATCGGCTACGTCGGCGGCAGGCACCAGGAGTACGTCATCGCGGTGCGGCTGGAGGAACCCAAGCCGATCAAGATCGAGCAGGGTGCCATCCCGCTGCGCATCGAGTCCTACGAACTCTTCCAGATGATCGCGCGTTCGACCATCAAGCAGATGAAGATGAAGAAGTCCAAGGACCCCAGAGCCGGGCTACCCATCCTCGGCACCGACGCCGCCAAGAAGCTGAGCCCCGTTCGCAACCGCGCCGTCGTCCAGAACGCCCAGGAGCAGGCCTCCGTGGAGAGGACATCGGCTCCTGCGGGCAAGAAGCAGACGACCAAGAAGCAGTCCGCGAGCGGACCGGCAGCCTCGGTCGGCCGGAACGTGCAGTCCGCCGGCATGCCCGTCGCGACGGAACCACCCGCCTCCGATCAGGGCACGTAGGGGTGACGGGATGGACGTCGGTGCGTGATGAGGCGAGGCGGATGACACCAGACGCGGCGTCGATGAACGACGCCGCGACGCGATTCGATGCGCCCTCGCTCGCAGCCGCAGCCGACGGCCGACTCCTGATGGCGGGAGGAGCTGCCATCAGCGGTGGCGCCATCGACTCGCGTCTGGTGACCGAGGGCGTGGTCTTCTTCGCCCTGCCGGGCGAGCGCACTGACGGCCATGCGTTCCTGGAGCAGGCCGTGGAGGCGGGCGCGGCAGCGCTCGTGGTCAGCGACGAGCTGACGCCGGTGCGCATCGAGTCCCTCAGCGCCGATGGGCGCGTCACGATCGTGCGCGTAGCGGACACCAAGGTCGCGCTGCGGGCCGTCTCGGCCGCCTACCGCGACCGCTTCACGCCGCTCGTCGTGGGCATCACCGGCTCGCTGGCCAAGACCTCGACCAAGGAGCAGATCGCCGAGGTCCTCGAGGAGGGCTTCGAGGTCCTGCGCAACCCGGCCAACTGGAACAACGAGATCGGCCTGCCCATGACGCTCCTGCGCCTGCGTCCCGAGCATCAGGTCGCGGTCCTCGAGATGGGCCTCTACACCACCGGCGAGATCGCCCTCCTCGCGCGCCTGGCGCGACCGTCGGTCGGCGTGGTCACGGCCGTGCGCGGTGTACACCTCTCACGCGCCGGCTCCATCGAGGCCATCGAGACCGGCAAGCGCGAGCTGGTCGAGGCGCTGCCGGCCGACGGCTGGGCCATCCTCAACGCCGACGACGATCGCGTCCGCCGCATGGCCGATCACACCGCTGCCGGTGTGCGCACCTACGGCTTCGCCGACGATGCCGACGTCCGCGCCACCAACGTCGTCTCGCTGGGCACCGAGGGCATGCGCTTCACGCTGCACATCGATGGCGAGGCCTACGAGGTCAGCACGCCCGTCCTCGGTCGGCACGGCGTGCACAACGCGCTGGCCGCGGTGGCCGTGGCGGAGCGTGCCGGCATGGACATCGCCGAGGTCATCAGCGGGCTGGCACGGCCGCTCCGGATGCCCCACCGCTCGCAACTCGTGACGGCCGGTCCGTGGCGCATCCTCGACGACTCCTACAACGCGTCTCCTGACGCTGTCCTGGCAGCTCTGGACCTCCTCTCAGAGCTGCCGGGGCGGCACTTCGCGGTGCTCGGAGAGATGCTCGAGCTGGGTGACAGCGCCGAGGCCGAGCATCGTCGTGTCGGCGAGTACGCCGCGGCCGTCGCCGACGGGCTGGTCGTCGTGGGCGAAGGCGCGCGCGGCATCGCGGACGCCGCGGTCGAGCGTGGCCTCGATGCCGACCGCGTTCACATGGCCGCCGATCGCGAGGAGGCGCTCGCGATGCTGCTGGCACAGCTGCAAGGGGGTGACTCGGTCCTCGTCAAGGCCTCACGTGGGGCTGCGCTCGACCTTCTCGTCGAGCGCCTGGTGCTGGCCGCTGAGGCAGCAGGGGGGAGCGCATGATCGGCGGCGAGTCCATCGTCTACGGCGTCCTTGTCTCGTTCGCCATCGTGGTCGTGCTCATGCCGGCGTTCATCCGGCTGCTCAAGCGTGTGGGCATGGGCAAGCGCATCCGCCTCGAGGGGCCGCAGACGCACTACACCAAGGAAGGCACGCCGGCCATGGGCGGCCTGCTCATCGTGCTCGTGGTCCTGGGCATCGCGGGCGTCATCGAGCTCATGACCGGCAACTTCCTCGACGGCTCCACCATCGCGCCACTGGCCACGCTGGCGCTGGTGGGTGGGCTGGGCACGGTCGACGACTGGCTCAACGCCCGCACTGGCGACGGCATCAGCGCGACCCAGAAGCTGCTGTGGCAGACGGTCGTGGCCGGGGCTGCGGCGTGGCAGATCCAGAACACCTATGGCATCGACCAGCTGGCGGTGCCGTTCGTCGGCGCGGTCGACATCCACCCGTCCCTGTTCATCCTCATCGCGGCCTTCGCTATCGTGGCCACGAGCAACGCGGTCAACATCACCGACGGCCTCGACGGCCTCGCAGGCGGCACGCTCATCTTCGCCTTCGTGGGCTACATGATCATCGCCTACACCTTCGGTCAGCCCAACCTGGCCGAGGTCTGCGCGCTCATCATCGGCGCCCTCCTCGCGTTCCTCTGGTTCAACGTCCACCCGGCGCAGATCTTCATGGGTGACTCCGGCTCGCTTGCGCTGGGCGCCACGCTGGCGGTCACCGCCGTGATCTCGGGCCAGGTCCTGCTGCTGCCGCTGATCGGCCTCATCTTCGCGGTCGAGACCCTCTCGGTCATCCTGCAGGTGGCCTCGGTGAAGCTCCGCGGCAAGCGCATCTTCAGGATGTCGCCGCTGCATCACCACTTCGAGCTGTCAGGCTGGGATGAGGAGAAGATCACCCTCCGCTTCTGGATCATCGGCGCCCTTTCGGCACTCATCGGCGTGGCCTTCTACATGGCCACCGTCGGGCTCCTGAATTGACGGCGATGGAGACCCCACCGGCGTCCGCCATCGATCTGGAGGGACTGGGCCTGGAGGCCTTCCGCGACCAGCCGGTGGCCGTGCTCGGGTTGGCGCGCAGCGGCACCGCCCTGACGCGCTTCCTGGCCGACCACGGGGCCCGGGTCACCGTCTATGACACCCGCACCGCCGACCAGTTGGCCGACGCCATCGCTGGGCTCGGCGACCGACAGCTCCGCTTGCTGTTGGGTCCCGATGTCGATCCGGCCGAGGCGCTCGCGGGCCAGGCGCTCATCTGCACCTCGCCCTCGGTCAGCAGCCGCTATCCCACGACCGAGCCGCGCCTGCGCGCCGCGCTCGCCGCGGTCGAGGCCGAGGGGCGGGTCGCGGTGGTCAGCGAGGTCGACCTCTTCCTGCGCCTGTGCCCCGCGGCCACCGTCGGTGTCACCGGCACCAAGGGCAAGACCACGACCTCATCGCTCACGGCCGCGGTCCTCGCCGCCGGCGAGCCGCCCGTCCTGCTCGGCGGCAACATCGGGGTCCCGCTCATCGAGCGCCTGCCGGAGCTGACCTCGAACCATCGCGTGGTGCTTGAGCTCTCGGAGCTGCAGCTGCCCACGCTCTCGCGCGGCACCGACATCGCGGTCTACACCCACGTCACCTCCGATCACCTCGATCGCCACGGCTCCCTCGAGGCCTATCGCGCGGTCAAGCAGCGGCTGGTCGAGCTGCTGCCGACCGGCGGCGTGCTCGTGCGCAACGACGACGACCCGGTGGTCTCGGCATACGCCGCGCCCGAGCGCGCTCGCACGGTCACCTATGCCCGATCCGCTCCCGAAGCCGCGTCGGTGGGCATCGCCGATGACTGGGTCGTGGCCGGCTCGGCCATGGTTCCTGCGGGGCACGACGGCCGGGTCCTGCCACTGGCCGACATCCCCATCCCCGGAGAGCACAACGTCTCCAACGTGCTCGCGGCGGTGGCCGTGGGCCTGCTCTACGGCGTGGTGCCCGACGCCATCGCCGACGCGGTGCGCGGGTTCGGCGGCGTCGAGCATCGGCTCGAACGCGTCGACGAGATCGCCGGCGTGACCTACATCAACGACTCCCAGGGTACGCAGCCCGACGCCGTCATCGCGGCCGTTCGTGCCTTCGAGCAGCCGCTCGTGCTCATCGCCGGCGGTCGCTCCAAGGGGAACCCCATCGAGTCACTCGCGGCAGCCGTCGCGGAACGTGCCACGGCCGCGGTGCTCATCGGCGAGACGGCCGAGGAGCTGGCCGCTGCCTTCAGCGCGGCAGGGCTCGAGCGCATCGAGCGTGCCGGCTCCATGGACGACGCGGTCGCCCTGGCCACCAGGATCGCGGGCGAGGCGACACCGGCGACCGTGCTGCTGAGTCCGGCTGCCGCTTCGTTCGACATGTTCATCGACTACGAGGCTCGCGGACGGGCCTTCAAGGCTGCCGTGGCCGCGATCGCTGTCCCGGGGGAGGGGACCCGATGATGGAGGCCCTGCGCTTCCCTTGGGACGACGACAGGCGGCGCGAGGTCGCGCCCAGCGCCTTCCGGCCGCGCTCGCGCCGCAAGTCGAGCCGCTCACAGGCCAGCCGCCAGCCACGCAAGCCTTCGACCCGACGCCGGCCCAGTGTCTCGCGCACCGCCGCCACCCTGCCCCTGCCCGAGGCGACGACGCGGGTGGGCACCAGTCACGCCTCTCGCGAGGCTGCGCGCGACCGCACGGCCGGACGTGTGGTCAAGGGCCCGCAGCGCGAGCGCCACGAGCCCGACTACGTGCTCATGGCCGTGGCCGCGGCGCTCTCGGCCATCGGCATCCTCATGGTCTATTCCAGCGGCGGCCACAGCGCCGCGCTCGAGGGCAGCGTCTTCGATGCTGTCAGCGAGCAGCTCGGCTGGGGCCTGCTCGGCGGTCTCGTGCTCTTCCTCATGATGCGCATCGACTACCGCTACTGGCGCTCGTTCTCGATCCTCGGCATCGCCATCTCGATCGTGTTGCTGATCCTCGTGATCGGACCCAGCCTCCCGCCGCTACTTCAACCCATCGACGCCAACGGCGCCACGCGCTGGTTGAAGATCGGCGGCCTGCCCTCGTTCCAGCCGACCGAGATCGCCAAGATCGCGCTGGTCATCTTCCTGGCCCACTGGCTCAGCCTCAAGGGCAAGTCGGTCGGCTCGTTCCGAGGCGGGCTCGTCCCGTTCGTGCTGCTCATCTCGGTCTTCGCGGGACTGATCCTGCTGGAGCCCGACCTGGGCACGACCGGCGTTATCGTGCTCACCGCCTTCACCATGTTCTTCGTCGCCGGCTGCAGCATCTGGCAGCTGATGCTGATGCTCCCGCTGGGTGTCGCGGCCGTGGCCGGCGTGGTCCTGATGAAGCCGTACATGCTCCAGCGCGTGACGATCTTCCTCGATCCGTTCGCCGATCCGGCCAACGCCGGTTACCAGACCGTGCGCGGCATCTACTCGCTGGCCTACGGCGGCATCACCGGCAAGGGCCTCGGCGTCAGCCAGCAGCCGGCCGGCCTCTCGGTCCCGGCCGCGGAGAACGACTTCATCTTCGCCGTCGTGGGCCAGGAGTTCGGCCTCTTCGGCGGGCTCCTCGTCATCGGCCTCTTCCTCGTGCTCGCCTGGCGAGGCATGCAGGTGGCCATGAACGCACCCGACACGTTCGGCGGCCTGATGGCCCTGGGCATCACCGCCTGGCTCACCTTCCAGGCCTTCATCAACATCGCCGTGGTCGTGAGCCTCATCCCCATGACCGGCATGCCGTTGCCGTTCCTGAGCAAGGGCGGGACCTCGCTCGTGGTCGTTCTCGCGGCCGTCGGTATCCTTCTATCCATCTCCCGAGAGACCGTTACCCGAGGTGCCAGCGCGCATGAGGATCCTCATCGCAGCCGGGGGCACCGGCGGCCACATCTATCCCGCCCTGGCCGTCGTGACCCAGCTGCAGACTCGCCAGCCTGATCTCCACCTGCGCTGGCTGGGCGGACGCCGTGGCCTCGAATCGGAGATCGTGCCCGCCGCGGACATCCGCCTCGACCGGCTATGGCTGCGGTCGCTGCGCACCGTCGATGCTTCGCTGAACACGATCCTCGACCCGCTGCGCCTGGGGGCATCGGTGCCCCAGGCCATCTGGAAGCTCATCCGCTGGCGGCCGGACGTCATCTACACCACCGGTGGCTACGTGGCCATCCCGGTGCTGGCCGCGGCCGCGCTGCTGCGGATCCCCACGCTGCTGTGGGAGGGCAATGAGACCCCCGGTCGCAGCGTGCGCCTGTCGGCTCGGATGGCCACGCTGCGGTCCGTCTCCTACGCCGTCACCAGGGACCGGCTGCCGGCCCCGACGTTCGTCACCGGCACGCCCATCCGTGATCTCGGTGGTGGCGACAAGGCCGCGGCCCGCTCGCGGCTGGGCCTGCCGGGCGATGTGCCCGTGATGCTCATCTTCGGTGGGTCGCAGGCCGTGCGCCGTCTCAGCGACGCGGTGGCCGGATCGATCGGCGACCTCGTCGATCGCTGTTGCGTCGTGCACATCACCGGCAGCGCGGCCATCGACGAGGCCGAGGCGCTGCGCGCGACGTTGCCGCAGGACCGACAGGAGCGTTACCGGCCCTTCGCCTTCCTGCACGAGGACATGGACGCCGCGGTGACCTCGGCCGACCTGCTCATCGGTCGGGCCGGGTCCTCGACACTGGCGGAGGCTACCGCTGCCGGACTGCCCATGGTGGTGGTGCCGTATCCGCACGCCGCGGCTCACCAGAAGGCCAACGCGGCCGAGATGGTCGACGCTGGGGCGGCCATCCTCATCGACGACGAGAACCTCGATGGCGGCACGCTGCTCGAGGCCTGCGACCTGCTGTACGACGACCGTCTGGCCGAGATGTCCGAGGCGGCCCTGCGTATCGCGCGACCCGGGGCTGCCGCTGCCGGCGTCCGGCTGCTGGAGGTCCTCGCCGCCGGCGAGCCCCTGCCCACGCAGGACGAGCTCGACGTCCTGACGCGCAGCGCGAGCGGCACATGAGGCGCCTGACACACGACGAGCAGCTCAAGCTCGGCGGCGACATCCAAAGGCGCCTGGGTATCAAGACCTCACGCGATGAGCCGCTGGAGCGGTTCTCGACGATGCGCGTCGGTGGCCCGGCCGACCTCTTCGCCGAGGTGCGCAACCTCTTCGAGCTGCGCGGCATCGTGCGCTTCGCCCGCCAGCGCGACATCCCGCTGTTCCTCATCGGCCGCGGCTCCGACCTCGTCATCAGCGACGCCGGTATCGGCGGCCTGGTCGTGGTCGTGCGTGCCGCGGGCCTGCGCGTCACAGACGAGCGTGTCAGTGCGGAGGCCGGCGTGCAGATGGCCAAGCTGGCCACCATCGGCAAGCAGAACGGGCTCTCCGGTCTCGAGTTCGGGCTAGCCATCCCAGGCTCGGTCGGTGGCGCCGTGTGGGCCAACGCCGGCGCCCACGGCTCGGATGTCAGCGGCGTGCTCACCACCGCCCTCGTCGTCGACGCCGAGGGCGAGGAGCGAAAGCTCGGACCCGACGAGCTGGGCATGGCCTATCGTGAAACGCGCCTGAAGCACAGTGTCCCGGGCCGGCCCGACGTCGTACTCGAGGCGTCGTTCGCACTGCAGCCCGCCGAAGCCGATACCATCGCCGAGCGCCTCGCCGCCATCCGTCGCTGGCGCCAGGAGCATCAACCGATCGGCCAGAAGTCGGCCGGTAGCGTCTTCCGCAATCCCGAGGGGGACTCGGCCGGGCGCCTCATCGACGAGCTCGGGCTCAAGGAGCACCGCGTGGGCGGCGCCCAGGTGAGCCCCAAGCACGCCAACTTCATCGTCAACACCGGTGGCGCCACCGCTGCCGACGTGCGCGCGCTGGGCGACCACGTTCGCGAGACCGTGCGTCGTGAGCGCGGGATCGATCTGGCCTACGAGGTCGAGTTCGTCGGCGACTGGCCAGCCCAGGAGGAGGGGACATGACCGCCATCTGCATCGAGCTGGGCACGAGCGCATGAGCTTGCCGCCGACCGCCATCGCGGTCCTCCTCGGTGGGCCCTCCGCCGAGCACGATGTCTCGCTCGTTTCGGGACGAGCCATCGCGGGCGCGCTCAGCGGTGCCGGACATGACGTCACCGGCTGGCTCCTGACGCTCGACGGCGTCTGGTGGCGGCTGCCGCCCGAGGCCCTCGATCCGACGTTGCCCCTCGATGCCTTCCGCGCACCGGCCCGGCTCGGAGCGGACGGTCCTTACGCTGCCTCGGCGGCGCTCGAGGCCATCGCCGGTGCCGACCCCACGCCGGTCGTGTTCCCCGCGCTGCACGGTCCGTTCGGTGAGGACGGCCAGGTCCAGGCGCTGCTCGAGTCGGCTGACCTCACCTATTGCGGCGCCGGTCCCGCGGCTTCAGCGGTGGGTATGGACAAGACGCTCTTCAAGCGCGTCGTGGGCACGCTCGAGCTGCCGGTCCTGCCCTGGGCGGAGGTCCGCGCCGCGGAATATCGCGCCGACCCCGATAGCGTCATCGACGGCCTGCGGCGGTTCGCGGCTGGCTTCGCCGATCCGCGCCTCATCGTCAAGCCGGCTCGGCTCGGGTCGAGCATCGGGATCACCATCGTCCATGAGGTCGGCGGGTCCGATCTGGCCTCGGCCATCGAGACGGCCCTGCGCTACGACGACCTGCTGCTCGTCGAGCCATACCTCGACCACCCGCGCGAGCTCGAGACCGCGGTCATGGGCAACAGCCGCATCGATGCCGTGGCCTACGGCCCCGGCGAGGTCCGGCCCGGCAACGAGTTCTACGACTACGAGGCCAAGTACCACTCGGCCGAGAGCGAGGTCACCGCGTCCGCCGATCTCGACCCGGAGCTGGTCGAGTCCATCCGCAGCGCGTCCGTGGAGGTCTTCCTGGTCATCGGTGGGACCGGCTTCGCACGCGTGGATATGCTCCTGAGCACCGATGGCATCCCCTACATCAGCGAGATCAACACGTTGCCCGGCTTCACGCCCATCAGCCTCTTCCCGCGCATGACCGCGCTCGGCGGCCATGACTTCGCGAGCACCTGTGAGCGCATCGTGGAGCTGGCCCTCGAGCGTGCTGCCGACCGCCCCAGCCACGAACTGACGCCAGACGAGCTGCCGTGACCTACGCCCGCCCGGATCGCGCCGGCGCCATCGCGCCTCGGGATGCGGAACCTCCGCGGCGGCGACACACGGCCTTCGCGCGCCTGGTCGGCGCCATCGGGCTGGTGCTGCTGACCTCGCTGCTCTTCTGGATGCTCACCGACGACGCCTTCAGCGTGACCGAGGACAGCGTCCGGTTCGAGGGCCTTGCGCACGCCGAGGAAGCCGCGGTGCGTGAGCTGCTTTCCGATCTCGAGCGCGGCCCCAACGCCTTCCGGGTTCGGACCTCGGAGATCGTCAGCGAGCTCTCGACGCTGACCGAAGTGGACGCCGCCTCCGCGCGGGTCACGCTGCCGGCCGAGGTCACCGTCGAGCTCGACGAGCGCGACCCCGTGTTCATCTGGAGCAACGGCGCGCTCTCCTGGCTGGTGGACGAGGAGGGCATGCTCTTCGCACCTGCCGACGAGGCCACGGCCACGGCCGTGCGCGACGCCGTCGACGGCGGTTCGCCCGCCACGCCGGCTCCAGTCGAGGAGACGGCCGCCGACGGGGGCGCCGCTGCCGATGGGGCGGCCGACGACGAGGTCGGGCTCGACCCGACGCTGGCGGCACGTGCTGCCCTGCCGGTCGTCGAGGATGGCCGCATGCCGCCGGAGCCTCCGACGGTGGGGACGTACCTGCCACCCTCCGACCTGGCCGTGATGCGACAGCTGCTGGCGGTGACGCCGGAGCTGCTGGGCAGCCTCTCCAAGGACCTGCACCTGCGCGTCGACGAGGCCGGTGGCTACGTGCTCGAGAGCCAGGATCGCAGCTGGCGCGCGCTCTTCGGCTACTACACGCCCACGCTGCAGCCGCCGGAGGTCATCCCTCGACAGGTGCAGTGCCTGCAGTGGTTGCTCGCGAACGAGGAACGCAAGCTCGAGACCGTCCGGCTGGCGCTGTCGGAGGAGACTTGCGGGACCTTCACGAAGTACGGGTGAGATAGTCGGACGAGCGCCGCGCCGGGTCCTGCGCGACCGCGCCGCATCGCCCACAATGTAGGAGCCGTGGTGCGTCGACGCACCGGGCCAGAGGGCAGGCCCAAGAGGTCGAGGAAGGGAAACACTTGGAGTACGAAGCGATCCTGGTGGCGCTTGACGTCGGGACGAGCAAGGTCGTCGTGCTCGTCGGCGAAGTCACCAACGATGGCGCGCTGGACATCATCGGCAAGGGCGCCATGCCCACGACCGGAGTCAAGAAGGGGCTCGTCAACAACATCGACCAGACGGTCAGCTCCATCCACGGCGCCATCGAGCAGGCGGAACGTCTCTCCGGCCTGCGTCTCGAAGCCGCCTTCGTCGGCGTCGGTGGCGACCACCTCGAATCGCTCAACTCCCGCGGCACGGTCGCGGTCAGCGGCGCCCATCGCGAGATCACGCGCGAGGACATCGAGCGCGCCACGGAGGTCGCCCGCGCGGTGACCATCCCCTCGAACCGCGAGGTGCTCCACGTCCTGCCCCGCGACTTCACCGTCGACGGCCAGGAGGGTGTCAAGGATCCGGAGGGCATGAGTGCCATCCGCCTCGAGGTCACGACCCATATCGTCCACGGTGGCGCGACGGCCCTGCAGAACCTGACCAAGTGCGTCCGCCAGGCCGGCGTCCGGCCCGATGAGCTGGTGGTCTCCGCCATCGCCTCCGGTGAGGCTGTCCTGACCGAGACCGAGCGAGAGCTGGGTGTCGCCGTGGCCGACATCGGTGCCGGCACCACCGACCTTGCGCTCTATGCCGAGGGCTCGCCCTTCCACACCTCGGTCATCCCGCTCGGCGGCGTCAACGTCACCAACGACATCGCCATCGGGCTGCGCACGAACCTCACTGCGGCCGAGGAGCTGAAGATGCAGTTCGGCTCCGAGGACGCCAAGGGTGCAGCCGATGACGCCGAGGCGCCCGTCGAGATCATCGACGACGGCGTGGCTCGCCCCGCCCGCAAGTCCGACGTGACCGAGATCATCGACGCCCGCATGCGCGAGCTCTACGAGAAGATCGGCGACGAGGTGAACGAGAATGCCAGCGCCCACCGGCTGCCGGCCGGCTTGGTACTCACCGGCGGTGCCGCGCAGTTGGCCAACGCCGCCGAGCTGGCACGCGATGTACTCGACATCCCCGTGCGCGTGGCCTCGCCGGAGGGCGTGGGGGGATTGACCGACCACCTGCTCTCGCCGCAGTACGCCACCGCCATCGGCCTGCTCGAGTGGGCCGCCCACGTCGTCACCACCGAGGACCTGCAGCGCTACGAGCCGCCACCGCGGACCCAGAGCTGGGACAAGCTGCGCGAGGCCGTTCGTCGCTTCTTCCCCTAGGTGTCCGACTCCACGGCGGTCGCCCGTGCCGCGCCGTGCTGGTCCGCTATGTGTGGGGTAGGCACGCTAAGGATGGTGAGGTGCCGCGAGGGGTGGCCGTTGACAGAATGCGACACATAGCCGCGCTCGGCGGACGCTTACGCACGATTCAGGCCATGGCCGCACTATCCCTCAGTCGAGCAGCGACGATATACTCGCCCGCAGACCAGGTGCTCTGATGAGCCACCCTGACCGTGCGGGTGGCCAACGGGCTGCAGATGCCTGGTGCGCGATCTTTGGAGGGTTCAGTACATGCCGTTGCGTTCAGACTCAGAGAACTTCGCCCTGATCAGGGTCATCGGAGTCGGCGGTGGTGGCAGCAACGCCGTCAACCGCATGATCCGAGCCGAGCTGATGGGCGTCGAGTTCATCGCTGTCAATACCGACGCCCAGGCCCTGCTGCAGTCGGACGCCCCCAACAAGATCCGTATCGGCGACAAGATCACCCGTGGCCTCGGCGCCGGCGGTGACCCCTCCATCGGCCAGCGCGCCGCTGAGGAAGACTCCGAGAAGATCGCCGACGCCCTTCGTGACTCCGACATGGTCTTCATCACCGCCGGCATGGGTGGTGGGACCGGTTCGGGTGCCGCACCCGTCATCGCTGAGATCGCGCGCGATATGGGTTCCCTCACCATCGGCGTCGTGACCAAGCCCTTCGCGTGGGAGGGCGCGCGCCGCCGTCTCAACGCCGAGAAGTCGGCCGAGCTGCTGCGGGACAAGGTCGACACCCTCATCACCATCCCCAACGATCGCCTCAAGGAAGTCGTCACCGAGGAGACGTCGATCGTCGACGCCTTCCGCGTGGTGGACGACGTCCTGCGCCAGGGTGTGCAAGGCATCAGCGACCTCATCACCGTGCCCGGCCTCATCAACCTCGACTTCGCCGATGTGCGCGCGGTCATGCGCTCGGCCGGCTCGGCCCTCATGGGCATCGGCCGCGCCAGCGGTACGGACCGTGCCGCCGAGGCCGCCCGCGAGGCCATCAGCAGCCCGCTGCTCGAGGTCAGCATCAGCGGCGCCCAGGGCATCCTCTTCAACGTGACCGGCGGTCCCAGCCTCGGCCTCTTCGAGGTCGACGAAGCAGCCGAGATCATCAAGGAGATGGCGGACCCGGAGGCCAACATCATCTTCGGCACCGTCATCGACGAGCGCATGGGCGACGATCTCCAGATCACCGTCATCGCCACCGGCTTCGACCACAACCGCGCCAATGCCTATCCGGGCCTCGAGGCGCAGGTGGACGAGGGTGCCGGCGTGCAGGCGGGTCTCGAGAACCGCGATTTCATGCAGGAGCTCGCGCGCCAGCGCACTGCCGCCGGCGACCAGGCCAGGACCGAGGGCGAGACCGAGGCCAAGCAGGCCGTGGCCGTCCCGGTGTCGAGCGGCGAGCCCGTCGCCGCCGGCGAGAAGACCGCTGCCAAGGAGGAGGATCTCGACATCCCGGCGTTCCTGCGCCGCAGCCGCTGATCCACGCCCACGAACACTGAAGCCGGCCCGCTCGACGAGGGGGCCATCTCCGAGTTGGCCGCTGCCCGCGCCGAGGTACTCGAGCGCATGGCGGCGGCCTGCGTGCGTTCCGGGCGCTCGCCCGACGCCGCCGTCCTGGTAGCGATCTCCAAGACCTGGCCGGTCGAGCGGCTGCGGTTGATCCAGGCGGCCGGGCACGACGTGCTGGGCGAGAACCGGGTGCAGGAGGCGGCCGGCAAGATCCCGGAGCTGGGCCCGGCGACTTGGCACCTGGTGGGACACCTGCAGAAGAACAAGGCGGCCAAGGCGGTCGAACTCTTCGACGTCATCGAATCGGTCGACTCGGTCGCGCTGGCCGCTCGGCTGGACCGGCTGGTGGGGGAGCGTGGTTCGCGCTCGGGCGGTCCGCTGCCCATCCTGCTGCAGGTCAACGTCGATGCTGACCCGGCCAAGGCCGGCTTCGAGCCCGAGCCGCTGGAGCGGGAGCTCGAAGACGTCCTGGTGCTATCGAACGTGCGCGTCGATGGGCTCATGACCGTCGGCTTCCACACCGGGGGCGGGGATGTGGCGCGGCCGACCTTCGTCCGACTCCGCGAGCTGTCCGAGCGTCTGCGCGCAGCCGATGAGCGGCTCGGCCCCGAGCTCTCGATGGGCATGACCGACGACTACGAGGTCGCGATCGAGGAAGGCAGTACGCTGGTACGCGTGGGTCGGGCGCTCTTCGGGGAGCGACCCAAGCCCGTCTAGTCCGAGGGGAACCCGAATCGAGTGGAAGACTTCCTACGCATCCTGCTGCAGTCGCTCGTCACCACCGCCTGGGTGGTCATGCTGGGACGTGTCCTGATGAGCTGGATCGACCCGCAATTCGAGAAGCCGCTGGGCCAGTTCCTGTACAGCCTCACCGAGCCGTTCCTGGCGCCGATCCGCAACATCCTGCCGCAAACAGGCATGTTCGACTTCAGCCCGCTGGTGCTGCTGATCGGTCTGGGCATGCTGATGCGGGTGACCTGGTACCTGTGAGCGCCGTGATCGCGGTGCGCGTGGCGCCGCGGTCGAGCCGCGAAGCCATCGAGGGAGTCGATGACGCTGGCGAGTTGCGCGTGCGCGTGACCGCGCCACCGGCCGACGGTGCCGCCAACGCCGCGGTCATCAAGCTGATGGCCAAGGAGCTGCGCCTGCCCAGGAGCGCGGTGAGCGTGGCCTCCGGCAGCACGAGCCGACACAAGCGCCTGCGGATCGAAGGCGTGGACGCGGCCGAGCTGCGGGCGCGTTGGCCGGGCGTGAGCTTCAAGGAGCGCTAGAAGCACATCAGTCGCCGATCGGACGCCGTCAGTCGACCGTTCTGTGGATCCTCGTTCCAGGCTGTGCTTCGCGACCAGCGGCTATCCCCTGATGGCTGAACCCGACGTGCTCGATGGCCAAGTTGCCGCATCTCAGCCTCCGGCAGGCTCGGATCGACAGTCCGAGTCCCCATCGGGCTGATGGCGCGCACCCAGGGCCCCAGGCTGGTCGAGTTCAGCCCGCCAGGGATGATCGAGTCACGGAGCAGCCCAACCTGACAGCGCCAGATCGCTTGCAGGCGCATCGTCGCCGTCGGGCTATACTCTTCACTCCCACGGGCGATTGGCTCAGTTGGTTAGAGCGCACGGTTCACATCCGTGAGGTCACTGGTTCGAATCCAGTATCGCCCACCACCGTGACCCAAGAACGAAGGCGGAGTCGATGACGGCTCCGCTTTCGTGTTGCGGGCGTATGGGCGGCCACCGACGCCACCATCGACAGCACCTGACAGCGGAATCGGAAAAGACTCCTCGACTCAACCCCTCGTGCACATAGAGGTCGGTGCCGCGTGCTTCACTAGCACGGACGCAGGCCGGACGGAACGGGAGGGGTATGGATCCGGAGGTCGTGGTGCGAGCGCAACACGGGGACGAGGCCGCATTCGAGTCGATCACCGTCGCCGCCTACCCGCGGCTCTATCGCATCGCCCACGGCATCCTGCGCGAGCATGGTGCCGCCGATGATGCCGCCCAGACCGCGCTCGTCGATATCTGGCGCCGGCTCCCGCGCCTGCGTGACCCCGAGAGGTTCGACGGCTGGTCCTACCGGCTGCTCGTGCGCATCTGCTACGCCGAGGTCAAGCGCCGGCCGAAATGGCTGCCCGACGAAGCCATCACGCGCTCGAACGAGCCTCGCGCCGCCGATCCTTTCGGCGCCGTGCTCGACCAGGACCAACTGGAGCGAGCGTTCGGCGCCCTGAGCGTGGACCATCGCGCGGTCATCGTCCTGCGCTACCTGCTGGACCTGCCCCTCGAGCAGGTGGCCCAGGCGCTCGACATCCCGGTCGGCACGGTCGGCTCGCGGCTCCATCGTGCGCTCGAGGTCCTGCGCGCGAGCGTCGAGGCCGGCGACCGCACTGAGCCCTTGCACGCCGAGTCGGAGGGACGCTCATGAACGACGAGCAGTTCACCCCGGTCATCCAGTCCTGGCTGCGCTCGAATGACACCGTGCCGCCCGAGCCGCTCGAGCGCACTGACCGCGTGATGGCCCGCGTCCGTTCCACGCGTCAACTCGGGCGCCACTGGCCGCCGGAGGCCCTCGTCCCGGAGGTCGAGCCGACCACGGACGGCCCAGGACTCGGCGTCCACCCCGCTCGAGACCGACAAGTCCACTGGCTGCCGAGTCGGTTCTCGATCGTCATCGCGATGCTTGCTGCGCTGGTCGTGCTACTGACCGCCAACCTGCTCCTGCTCGACCCGGCGCGGACCGAGCAGCGCGGTGTCGCCCCACTCCCGGGAGCCGAGGAGTCCGCCGAGCCGAGCAAGGCCATCAGCTGGATCACCGAGCCGGTCAGCCTCGAGGCGGACGCGCTACGGCTCCACGTCGGCGACATCGTCGTGACAGCTGTGGCCGAAGCGTCCGTCGAGGGCTCCGGAGACCAGGCTCGCCAGCGAGAGCTGGCAGTCGACTGGCAAGAGAACGACACGTGGCAGCACCTGCAGCTGTACCTCGCCGCGGACGACACGCACTGGTGGATCAGCGAGCTCTTCACCAGCCATGGCACCGAAGCCACCAGCACGGTCACCTTCGATACCACGCGCCTGCCTCGGACCACGATCGGAAGCGCGTTGACCACGGATCTCCGACTCACCGGGACGCCGGACGGCGACAGCGCCCAGACCGGACCCGTCGAGCTGGAGATCGATGGGCTGGTGCTTCGAGCGTTCGAGCCCGGCACCGGTGTCGACCGCGTGGCCACGGAAGTCGGACGTGTGACCGCGACCGGCGATACCGTCGGCCCAGGGGTACTGCGTGTCGTCGACGACGGCACGAGTCATGGCCTCGAGAGCGTGTTGCACGTCGCCGTGACCCCCGACGGGCGCGCTTGGGCGGCCACGACCACCCACATCTACGAGCTGGGCGTCGAGGGCGGCTTGCGCGCGATCGACGGTGGGCCGCGTACGATCGAGGGGCTGGCTGCAGGGGCGGACGATCGCCTGCTTCTGCCCGCGGACGGTGGCGGGTGGCTGCCGACGGATGGCCACTCGTGGCTCGAGTCGGCGTGGTCGGGATCGGCGTCCTTCGACGAGGCCGTGATCAGCGCGGACGGTTCGCTCTGGGGCGTCACGAGCGAAGCCGGAGAGATGTTCGGACGGATCGATGCCCTGGGCACGATGACGACCAGCGGCATGGCGCTCGCTGATGGGTCGCCCGTCGACCTCGAGGACGGTGCAGCCGCGGGGTCGATCGTGGCCCTCGCGGACGGTTCGGTCTGGGTCGCGACCGGCCCTGGAGGCGCCATCAGGCGATTCGATGGCGAGGACCGGGGCGCGATCGATGAGATGCACGAACCGTTCGGAACGTATGAGGCCGGGCAGCATGTCCTCGATCTTGCCGCCAGCACGAACGGGGTGGTCTGGGCCCTGCTCGAGGACCACGCCGGGCAGTATCTCGGGCGTTTCGACGGCACGACGTGGTCCCTGCACGTCTGGGACGACGTGGTTGCCGGGTTGCCCGACGATGCCCAGCGGTCATGGGCCTTCCCGGATGGCATCGCCGCTGTGCTCTCCGATGGCGCCGTGCTGGTCGCTCCCGTCGACGTCTACGCTGACACGGGCTCCTCGGGGTTGCTCCGCTACGACGGCCGTGCCTCGAGGGTGGCGGCCGATGTCGCGTTCGACGACTTCGCGGCAACGCCCGATGGGCGGGTGTGGGCCGCGGGTTGGTCAGGCCTGCATCTGCTCGACCCGACCGCGTGGCCCGAGGCGGCGGGTCCGGTCACGGCCGATGACCAGGTCCCTCCCGGACGAGTGGTGCTCGACCTGCGGCCCAGCCGCCGGCTCGAGCAGGTCGTGGCGTATCTCCAGCGCCAGAGCGAACAGACCGACCTCGGGCTCGACCCCGAGGCCTTCCTCCGACTCGCCCGCGACCCGGGCGACCACTGGCGTGAGCAGTACCCGTTCCTGAAGGAAGCCCCGGAGGGCAGCAGCCTGGAGGGTTTCCTCGCCTCCGGCACGTACGAGGGACCGTCGGACATCGCCGCCGAGGACCTCGTCGCGCGGATGCTCGAGGAGTGGGACGAACGGATGTCGCCGTACGTCGCGGAGGCGGAGCGGAGAGGTATCGACTTCTACGATGCGCTCATCGTCGCCAGTCTCGTCGAGCGGCAGGCCCGCGACGACGCCGACCGTGCGAGGATCGCCGGCGTCTACTGGAACCGGCTCGACCCCGACGTCTACGGCGATCAGACCGGCGGCCTCCTGAACGCCGACCCGGCCGTGGTCTACGCGACCGACTCGATGGCGCTCGAGGATCTGCCGGTCGAGGACTGGGACGGCTATCGCTTCTGGGACCTGCTCGGGATCGATGACTACAGCGTCGTCGAGGTCGACCCCGAGTACGCGTCCTTCCAGACGTATCGCACGAAGGGGCTGCCCGAGTGGCCCATCGTGACCCCGGGCGCAGCCTCGATGGCGGCAGCGCTGGATCCGGATACCGGCGACGGCAGCCTCTTCTTCTTCGCTTGTCCGGGCTCGACCACGCACGTGTTCGCCCAGACCTTCGACGAGCACCTCGAGAACATCGAGCGATGCGACTGATCGCGGCGCTGGCGATCTGCCTGGTGCTGTCGTCGGCCGCCGCCACGCAGGCGGCAGGCTCGGAGGACGCGCGCTACACCTGGACGGAGTTGAGTCGAGCGACGCACGAGGCACACCGGACCAGGTCGGGACTGCCCGGTGCCGGGCAGTTGGGATCAGCCTGGGTCGATGTCGAGAAGAACCGGGTCGGCCTGCGTTTCGAGCGCGGCGCCCTCGAGCGGGCTGACTTGGCGTCGGCTGAACGCAAGTGGGAGCGGGCGCTGGGTGTGCCGGTCTACATCTGGCGCGAGGAGATCGTGCCGTCGATACCGCGCGCCGGAGCGTGGGTGAAGCTGCCCGACGCTCCGTGGGGTGCAGCCAACGCCGTCGCGGTCGCCATCGATGGGGACATGCTCGTGCTCGACCGTGAGACTGGGCGGGTCCTGCGGTTCGATCCGGAAAGGAACACCTGGATGCGCGGCGCCCGTGCGCCGAAGCCATTCCGGTCGTACGGCGCGTCGATCGGGACCGGCAGCGAGCTGATCCTGCCGCACACGAAGGACGCCAGTCGGATCGCGACGTACGACCCCACTGCTGACAGGTGGCGTACGCGCAAGCTCCCGCCATCACCGCTTTCGGGTCCTGACGCCGTGGTCTGGGCCGACGGGCGGTTGGTCGTGGCGGACATCGAGACCGAGAGCGAGGTCGACATCGAACGGTCCCTCGCCCTACTGGACCTCGATACCGGCGAGTGGACCGAGCTGCCGGCACCCGAGGCCCCGAGCCAGCTCGTCGGCCTGCATTGGACCGGATCAGTCATCCTGGCCGTGACGACGGACGAGTACGAAGACCTCGTCCAGGTCACTGTCCTTGACCTCGACGACCGCGAATGGAGCGAACCCCTCACCGGGCCTCTGAGCTGGTGGTATCGGCACGGGGTCTGGATCGGTGACCGGCTCCTCTTCACGGGCGGCGGCGATCATGGGCCGAGTGACGCCTCGTTCGACCCGGTCACGATGACTTGGACGGAGGAGGACTACGTCTGCCCCGTCGGTACACGCGAGGCGATCTGGACTGGCGAGCTCCTCGTCAGCGAGTCGAGCCGCTACTCGCTCGACCCTGACACTGGCACCTGCTATCGCTTCACCGGGCGCGATCGCACGATGAACTCCAACGCCGTCGTCTGGACCGGCGATCGCGTCATCTACTGGTCCGGCGGTGGCGCGGAGGAGGGGCAACCGGACCCATACCGCCACAACGGCCACGCCTTCGTGTTCTTCGACGAAGAGGTCCAGGGATGACGCCAGCCAGCTGCCAACGTGGCCCTGACGCGGACCGGCCGTCCTGTGAGTGAGAGCGGCATGATCGGTCCGGCGAACCGCGCCACCGAGCGTGATCCATGGCTCGCGTGATCGGCGCCCGAGCTCGGCCGTGGATCGCATCGATCGCGATGGTCCTGTGCCTGGCGACAGTGAACGCTCTGATGTCGCCGCCGATCGTGGCCAAGGCTCCGGTGGACACAGATGAGCTAACACTCGACTACAGGGGCTGGGATGGCCGCATCACACGGCCGCTCGGCTACTGGTGGGAGCAGGGATCCGGAGGTGAGTGGTGGGTCGAACGCGCCAACCTCCGCCCGGACGGTCGCCTCACGCTGCACCTGGCGATCGATCCGATCGAAACGACCGTGCCTCTCGACCCTGGACCCGCGGTCCTCTTCGCATCTGCCCACCTGTCCGGCGACGGCGGCAGCGTCGGCCTCGGGGCGCGAGTCGGCAAGCCAGTGCACGTGACCACACGTCCTTGTCGAGGCTCACAGCGATGCGAGATGCGTGCGAACGTCGTGCTTCCGACGCACCGGCTGGAGTCGGCCGCTGCCGGCGTTCGACATCCGGCCACTTGGCATGCACTCGGCGTGAACCTGACACTCGTTCGCACCTTCGGCCAGGGGACGTGGGTCCAGGTGCTCCCGCTCGAGGGACGCGGGCTCACGGGACGCGTCGGTACGGTTTCGGACCCCGGCACGTTCAAGGCGCACACCCGCTACTTCGGTGCGTTCCCGCTCGAGCAGGGCGAGCGCTGGCTGGCGAACCTCCCTCGCGAGGTCCGGTACGAGCCGGTGCTTCGCATCACCGAGCGTATCCGGCAGAAGGGGGACGAGAGCCAGATTCCCGAAAGCGTCCCGTTCCAGCTCGACGTGGACGCGGGCGACTGCCTGGGCTGGAGCCTGATGAACGCCACTGGTGACATCGCCTTCGACGAGACCGAGCGGCTGTTCGGCCGGGAGGTGCGCACGGTCGATGTGCCCGTCGGGTCGGAGTGGTACGTGCGCTCGCCGAGCCTCGAGAACCTCGACATGCCCTCCGAGACGGTCCATAGCTTCGGACCCTTCTCGGCGGATAGCGACGGTCTGCGGATCGAGGGTTCGTGGCGCTGCGGCGAAGTCAGCGGTGATGTGACGACGTCCGCGCTGGCGGCGCAAGTCGCGAGCGCAGCCGCATCACCGTACGTGTGCGAGGAACCTCGTGATCGGATCGTCGAGGAGCCGGGCGTCCTGGCGGGGGAGTGGTCGAGCATCGCGACCGCGCCGATCCCTGGGCGGCACTCCCACACGGTCACCTGGACCGGCGAAGAGGTCATCGTCTGGGGCGGCATCGAGACCGCCGAAGACGGCTCCACGAGCATGCCGGCCGACGGCGCTGCCTATGACCCCGCAACCGATACGTGGCGACCGATCAGCGAGGCGCCGATCAGGGGCCGGATCGGGCACACGGCGGTGTGGACCGGTGATCAGCTCATCATCTTCGGTGGCCGACGAGGAGACCGGCTTCGGGGCGATGGTGCCGCGTACTTCCCGACAACGGACACATGGCGTCAGATCCCCACGCTCGAGAGCGGCCTCCGACGCCGCTCGCATCATGCCTTCTGGACGGGCAAGCAGATGCTCATCTGGAGCGGCATCGGGCCGAGCGGCAGTCGCTATTGGCGAGATGACGTCATGCTCGCGTACGACCCTTCGACCGACGACTGGTACGGAGATCGGTCGCCACTGTTCCGGCGCTGGGGACCTGATGGCCTCGCCGGTGACGGGGAGTTCGTCTTCGCCGTCAGCTACGGCGGTGGCGAGCGGCCCGAGATGGCGGTCTACGAGGTCTCCACCGAGCAGTGGCATGCCATCGCCGAGCCTGGAATCTCTGGACGGGCCCCGGCGTCACCCATCTGGACCGGCGCTGAGCTGCTGCTCTTGCGCCCGAGTATCCGGCTCGGCGGGGATCGATCTGCCGGCGAGTGCCGCCTACGACCCATCCGGCTCGTGCTGGCGCAGCGTCTCAACAGCGATACCGACGCATTCCGTCGCCTCGGCACCGTCGTGGACCGGGGAGCTGGCGGTGTTCGCCGGTCGCGAAGGCTTGGCCTACGACCCTGACGCCGACCGATGGCTGGCGATGCCGGCAGACGATCGCGCGGCTCGCACCGAGACGCCGTTCGTGTGGGCAGGAGATCGCATCTTCGCCTGGGGTGGGGTGGACCCGGCCACCGGGGCCGTGCTCGAGGACGGCGTAACGTACCGAGTACCGCTGGAGGGCGAGCCCAGATGAGAAGTATCGTGTTCGCTCGGCTTCGCTTGGCCATGCTCGCCTGCCTGTTCAGGTCATGAGAGCGCCACTCGCGATGGCTGCCGTCGTGGTGGTCCTACTTACCGGGATGATCGCCGAGGGTCAGCCTGCCGCCGCGGCAGAGTCCGAAGCCACCGATCTCAGACCCAACGCGGAGCGGCCGCTCACCCACGAGGAACTGCTGATGATCCGGGGTGAACGCGAGCGCTCCGCGACGTGGGGCTCCGCCATGCTCGTGGCCGAGACCGTCCTCGAACGCGACCGGCCGCTGCGCGGCGGCGACCAGTGGTCGGGTGAGGGTCCGGCGTTCGGCGCCTTGCCGCGCGACGAAGTCCACCCGGGAGATCCGCTCGTACTGGCTTCCAGGACCGTGACCGCACGGCTCCCGGCCGACGACGGTCCCGTCCGCGGCCTCCTCGCTATCTCCGACAGCCGGTCCGACGCGTTGCGCTTGCAGGGCACCGTCGAGATGCCTGCTGGCACATATCTCACCCCCGTCGAGACGTCGGCCATCGCCGACGCCGACGCCTTGCCCGGCGGGGCCCTCATCGTGGTCCGAGGGTGGCTCTCCAGTCTTCCATCGAGCGAGGCCTGCCCGGAAGTCCCCAGCGCGCTCGACCCGCACGACACCGGTGGTCGTGACTCGCCCTTCGTGCGCTGTCCCGGCGGCTGGCTGACCGCCGGCGAGGTGGTCG
The DNA here is from genome assembly GCA_963752475.1 of uncultured Chloroflexia bacterium. Classification (GTDB taxonomy): domain Bacteria; phylum Chloroflexota; class Limnocylindria; order Limnocylindrales; family CSP1-4; genus JAFMJV01. Next base: position 320,220 of record CAVVYR010000007.1, read on the forward strand.
AGCTCGACCCCGACGACCCGACCAGTCCGCTCGCCTTCGGCATCCCGGTCCAATCCGGCGCGCTCGAGCGGTATGGGCGTCAGAAGGACGAGCAGCCGGTCCCGGGGCCGGCGAGTTTCCTGCTGCGCCACGTGGTGAACCCGATCGACGGTGCCACCTCGGCACGCGCGTGGCTGGTCATCGGGCGCCTCGGGCCGATCAACGTCCCGGACGTCACCCCGCCGGCCGATCGTGCCGACATCGCCCGCCCGGGCGGGCTCGACTGGCAGCCGGGCATGGACCGGCAACCGCCGGCCGACGGCTGGTCGCTCGACTCGACGGCCTGGGACGGCGGTTTCGCATCGGTCCATCTGGGTCGCGACCGCGTGATGTCGTCGTGGGTCTCGTCCGACGGCCGCAGCTGGGAAGGCACCGAGCTGCCGACCGGCATCGCGACGGTCTCGGCGCTGCTGCCGCTACGTGATGGCCTCGTGCTCATCGCCAACGAGCTGCGCTTCGACGAGCCCTGGACCTACGAGGTCTGGGAGATCCTCCGACGGCCTGTCCTGGCGTCGCGTGTCGCGCCAGCGGGTCCCGCAGCCGGACCGCTTCGACGGCTACCGGCGGAACGTCCAGGGCTTCTGGTCATTGGGCGACCGGATCGTGGCGCTCGCGACGTACACGACCACACCTTGCTGTGGCCGATCGTCCGGTTGGACCGTCGTCGCGAACGACCGACGCGCGTCCGACGTCACCTTCGCCTGGACCAGCTCGAACGGCAAGCGCTGGAAGCGGCAGCGCACGCGAGGCATTCCCAAGGACACGGTGGACTCGTTCGGTTATCTCGTCACCCAGGGCGACGGCGAACTGCTCGGGCGCTGGGGCGGGGCGGACCGGACGATCGGGCGCACGACCGACGGGGCCCGCTGGCGGACGATCGGCGCTCTTCCCGACGGGTTCGACGTCTACTCGCCGTCACTGCTGGTCCGGACCGATGACGGCTTCGTGCTCGGTGACCGCGTCGAGGTGGAGGGACGCGCACGGGCACGCATGACCCTCTGGCGAAGTAGCGACGCGGAGCGATGGCAGCAGACGTTCGCACGGTTCGGCGGCCGAGCCACGTCGATCGTGTCGAGCGGCAGCTCGGTCATCGTCGCCGGCAACGACGGCTACTCGCGTGGCACGGGCCACGAGCTCCCGTGGCTGCTGGTCTCGGACGACGGCGGCCGGACGTGGGACGAGAACGACACCTGGGTCGGTGACTCCGAGTGGTGCTTCGAGTCGCTCACCGCCAACGGTCCGACCGTGACGCTCGACGCTGCCTGTGCCACGCCGGATGCAGCCTCGACATACGTGACCACGCTCGAGACCCAGGCCGGGGGTACCTGAGGATGGCGGTTCGTTCGATGGACAGACCCCTCCACTCGGGCGTGCTGCGCTCGGTGGCCGTGGTGCTCGCCCTCGTCACGCTCAGCGCATACGCGTCGATGGGGGCCGCCGGAGCCGATGCCGATGAGATACCGGCCTGGCGCGGCCGCTGGAACACCGAGGCCGAGCTCACGATCGAGCCGCGGACCGACGGATCCGTGGCGGTGGCAGCCGGCACCCCACATGGCGTGGTGGTGTGGGGCGGAGTCGCGCAGGACGGGCGGCTCTTGAACGATGGCCTGCTCATCGACTCGGCCGACCCATCCCACTGGCGGGTCATGCCCGAGTCCCCGCTCGCCCCGCGCCGCGACTACGGTTGGGCCTCGGTCGGCGACCGCGTCCTCGTCTGGGGCGGCGTCGACGAGGACGGTCGACCACTCGATGACGGGGCGCTGTTCCAGCACGGCTGGATGTCGCTGCCACAGAGCCGAATGCCGGGCGGCCCAGCTTCGATGGCCGTCGCGGACTATCGACTGTGGGTCGTCGCGACGGACCCTGACACCGGGCTCGCCAAGATCGAATCCATGGGCGTGGGTATCGAGGACGGCGCGAGCTGGGGCCTGGTGGCGGACGTGCCGCTGCCTTCGGGTGAGCGCTACGAGGTCGCCGGCTGCTGTGGCGACGAGGTCAACGAGCTCATCGTCTTCAGCATCATGCCCGATGGCTCCGCGGTGGCTGCGAGCTGGAACATCGGCGCCGCCCGGGCTCCCGACTTCATCGGCGGGGAGTGGACGCAGCTGGGCACGATCCCGGCTCCGGTCGGCGCGCCGGTCGTGGGTCGCGCCATCGAACAGCAGCTCGCGGCATGGGTGAGCCCCGTGGACCCCGCACCGGCGGACGCCGGCGATGGATCGGTCGCGGTCCTGCGGCAGGTCGGCTACGGCCAAGAGGAGCAATGGCGAACCGCGCCGTCGCCGGGTCGGCTCGGCGTCGCCTCGGGCCTGGTGCTCTCGCCGCGGCACCTCATCAGCCTCAGCGACCGGGCCGTCTACGATCTCGCCGACGAGCGCTGGCTACGGCTGCCCGAGCTCCACCGCCGGGCGAGCTTCGCCACGCCGACCGGTGCGGCGACGTGGTGGGATCGTGGCCGGCTCTGGGTCCTCGGCGGCGTGGCCCCCGACGGCACGATGCGCTCCGACTCTCCGCTCGTTCACGCCGCGGCTGCCCAAGGGCACGTACACCCTGCCCATCGGCCCGATGCCGCTGTGGAAGACGGATGCGGGCACCTGCTACTACGTGGGCGAGCCGGGCACCTGGACGCTCCGGGGCGATCCCCGGTCCCGGCCGCGCGTGTGGATGCAGCAGGGCGCTCGCACCGAGCCGCTCCGGCTCCCCGATGGCTGGCACGCTCGGTTCGGACCGAAGCTCTCGATCACCGACTCCACCGGCGCGGTGCGCTTCCGCGGAGGCGAGACGTGCGAGGGCAACACGGGTACCGGTGGATGAAGCACACACGGAAGCGCCTGAGACACCCGGACGACCCGGCTGGGAACCGGACGGTCACGTCGAGCGTCTCCCCAGGTTGCCCGAGGACGGAGTCCGTCGTGGTCCGCGAGGAGTCTGGCCCATGACCGACCGACGACGTATCGTCGCGGCTCTGTCCCTCGTCGCGTTGCTCGCGCTGCCGGCCGCTGTCATGGCCCAGTCGCCGTCGCCCTCGGACCCGGACGCCGGGTTCGTCGAGATCGTCGGGCCCGACCCACGCGGTCCTGCCCCGTCGCCACCGATCGGCCCAGCCTGGCAGGTCGGCCTCGAGCGCTCGTTCTGGAACGTGGGCGACGTCGACCTCGTCGCCTGCGAGGGTGGCTTCACGCTGCTGGGCTGCGTGCACGACAAGCTCGCCGGGCAACGGTACCGGTCGCGTGGACTCGTGTGGACCTCGTCCGATGGCTTCGAGTGGTCGCGTGCCGGGACCCTCCGACCGAGCAACGACCCCATCGAGGACGAGTGGGCGGTCTTCGACCTCGTGGAGTACGGGGGTGAGCTTCTTGCGCTCGGTGCTGAGGGTCGGCGCCTCGTGGTGTGGCGTTCGCGCGACTGCGGCGAGACGTGGGGGCGCCTGCGCGACCGCCCGGTGTTCTCGGTCGGTCGGAAGGCCCTCTCGCTCGACTTCGTGCGTGGTGTGGCCACCGACGACACGTTGCTCGTGCTCGGGACCCAGGCCGGCGAGATGATCCCGTACCGGCGGTGGGCCTGGACCCTCGACGAGCGCGGCTGGCGTCGCATCCGCGGTGGCCTCGAGGGCGTGGTCGACTTCGGCCTCGTCTCGGATGGCCGGCGGTTCCTGGCCAACCGCGAGGAACACATCTCCGGAGCCCGGCGGGCGGGCCGACTCATCACCTCGACAGACGGTCGCCGCTGGCAGGAGCTCGGCGTTCTTCCCGACGACAGCCGGTCGGTGGTCCCTGACCCTGTCCGTGATCGCGTGTTGGCCCAATCCAGTGTCTACGGCGATGGCTGGATCAGCCGCGAGTTCCAGGCCTCCACCGATGACGAGACATGGAGCCCCGCGGTTCGCGTGGCTCCTGCCCCCGAGGCACCCGTCGGGCACGCTCTTCGAGGTTGACGGCGCGCTGGTCTGGATCTTCGATGTGTGGGACGACACCGACAGCAACGCCTGGAGCTGGATCGCGCTCTCCGAGGACGGCGGCTCGACCTGGACCGTGAGCGTGGGCCACCCGGACATGCGACTGGCCGGGCTACGGTCGGTCGCGGCCACCGACGAGGCGATCGTCCTCGCCTTCACGGGCGAGGGCTTCGATGCCATCAAGACCTGGACCCTGCCGCGACATCTCGTGCCCACGGGGCGGATCAATGAGCGGTCCATCGGCCCCGACGCCTCCGATGACTGGGGGTTCGCCTGCCCGGTCGGCGATGTCGTGCTCCTCCTCGTCGGCAGCGTCGCCGATCCGGCCACGATGCCGCGGCTGGTCCTTGAGGCGCTGCCCGGGGCCGCGAGCGAATCATGAAGACGCGACAGCGGACTGCGTGGGTCCCTCGAGTGCTGGCCGCCGCGCTGGTCCTGGCCATGATGGCGATACCCCTGTCGTCCGTTCCGGCGGTCGAGGACCGCGGCGATGACATGGCCGTGGAAGCTGCTGCGGAGATCTGGCAACGCGCCGAGTCGACGGACGGGACCAGACTCGGGTTCAGCGGTCTCACGACCTGGGGCGATGGGTTCGCCGCGCTCGGCTGGCCTCAGGGCTCCCGCTGGCGGGGGGAGGCTGTCACGGTGCCGGTGTGGCTGACGGACGACGGGGCCGAATGGCGGGAGACCGGGTCCATCACGTTGCCCCGGAAGCGGACACGCGCGAGTCATATCGTCGAGCTCGACGGCAAGCTCTTCGTCATCGGCACCGAGGGTCGACGCTTGGTCGTCTGGCGATCACCCGACGGCGAGTGGTGGCGTCGCCTGAACGGTCGAGCGTCGTTCGAGGCGAACCCGCCAGGGACCGGCAACCGGTTCTTCATCGACATCAGCGACGTGGCCACCGGGCTCGGCCAACTCGTCGTCTCGGGGGACTACTGGACACGTGACCCGGATCCGGCGGTCGAGCCGGTCATCTGGACGTACGACGGCGAACGCCGCTGGCGGCGAACCTACCCAACCCTGCCACCACCGGACAACGCGGTCTGGAACCTCGCCGTGCTGCCGCGGTCCTTCATCGGCATCGTCGACACGAACAGGCCGATCGACTGCCTCTACGGCGACTCGGCCAACCGGCTCCTCGGCTCCGCTGACGGTCGCGAGTGGACGCGGGTCAAGGGCGCCAGGCCGATGTGCGGCCTGCAGGACATCACCTTCGATGTCCTGAGCGCGCGCTACTACGCGCTCGCCAACGCAGCCGTCGACGACGCCACCGATGTCGTGCTCGCGAGCGACGACCTGCGCACCTGGGAGGAGGTCTATCGACTGCCCGAGACGTGGGATGGCGAGGGCTGGGCGCCCGGCGCCATGGGTATCGAGAGCGCGGGCGGCGGCATCGTCGTCGTGGGTGAGGCCGAGTGGGACGACCGCGACGGCGGCACCGTCTGGGTCGCGACTTCGCCCGATGGAGAGGAGTGGGAGCTTCACGCCGACTGGATGGCCGAACGGGAGAGGCTCGGAGATCAGGGCATGGGGCGTCGGCGACGAGCGAGTCGTCGTCAGCCTGGAACGGATCGACGTGGTATGCCGACCTTGACGAACTGGGGATCCGGTCGATCGAGCCACTGGGCAAGCGGGAGCAGAACCGGGCCGACCGAGCCAGCGGCACGATCAACGGCATCCTCGCCGACGAGCGGCCGGACATCTACATCGGCGGCGCGGTCTCGAGCGCGCCCGGTGGCGCGCCGTCGGTCTACGTCAAGGGTCCCGCTCCGCGGATGCTGCACGACCTCATCGCGGACACCGGCTACCCCATCGACATCGTTGACGAGCAGCCGTACGACCGGGCGGAGCTCGAGGAGCGCGCCGAGCGCGTCCATCAGGCACTCGTCGACGCGGGCTATCCGAACGTGGCCACCGCGACCGACATCATCGGCGGCGGGGTCATCCCGGTGTGGGTCCAGCAGATGGGCGATCTCCCGGCCGATCGCGACGGCATCCTCGCCTTCGTGCCAGAGGACCTGCGAGCCGACGTCGCCCTCGATGTCACCGTGGCCCCGCCCCGCCCATCGGCCGAGCCCGAGGCGTGGGGTCCGCTCGCGGTCGTCTACCGCCCGCAGGGCTTCGGTCCGGGTGTCGGGCTGGGACCGGTGACGCTGCGGATCAGCGACCGGTGTGTCACCGCGAAGTCGATCAGGGGCGGGCGGGCGATGACGCTCGTGTGGGAGGGCAACCACGTCGACTGGCGCCCGGGGCAGGAGCGGATCGTCTTCACGGACCGCAAGGGTCGGACCGCCCGCCTCTCCGACGGCCATCGCATCGAGGGCGGTGGCGTGAGCATCTGGTGGACAGCCGTGAACGAGGACGACTGGCTGCAGGAGCCACATCGCTCCTGCCCTGGGCAGCTGTTCTTCCTGACCGAAGTGAACGTGAGGAAGTGACCGAGATGATGCGATCCATGGCCGCGGCCCTGGCCGTGGCACTGCTGCTGCCAGGCGGAGTCGCAGGACAGGACGACGAGCCCGAGCGATGCCCTCGGGGTGAGCTGACGAATGCCGACCGCCTCGAGCTGACCCGTCCCTGGGTCGAGGGCCTCTCATCCTTCTACGCGACCGGCGATGCCTCCGCGCTCGAGGCGCTGAGTACACCCAACGGGCTCGAACGACTCGACGCATTCGATTGGCGCTTCCGAGCGGTGCGTGACGGTCGCGTTCAATTCGAGGAGTCGGCCGAGATCGTCGAGTTCGACGATTGGCACGAGTGGTGCGTAGATCGCAGGAAGCGCGTGCAGCTGGATATCGCACCGGTCTACGACATCGCACCCGGTGCACGAACACCCTCGACCTCGAGCGGCAGGGTCGTGGAAGCGGTCGAGGGTGGTCAACGACGAACCCTCAGCCTCACGTTCGTTCGGGAGCCCGAGACGCAGGCATGGCTGGTCGATGATGTGTCAGAAGGCCTTCACTGGCCTCGGTATGTCCAGCCGCGTCCGGCCAAACCCTGTCCGGGACTGAAGAACACGGCACGTGCGGCTGACCCATGGAACCTGGAGCCCTGGTGCACAGCCAACGGCGACGGTCGTAAGGTCTTCGAGTGGCGAGGCAAGCCCGGTGGCGAACTCGCCATCGGCAAGGTGACATGCTGGGCCGGAGCACACTCGATCATGCTCGGCCTGCCACCCGGGACACCGATCGGCTTCGGCAACGTCCGCGAGTACGTCCGGGACCCAACGCGGAACGTCTCCAGACGGAGATCGCTACCGGCGCGACTTCCGCCCGCCCAAGGACGCGATCTCGACCGGCATCACCAACGGCCACGGCACGATCTGGACGAGCGAGAAGCTCGGCGACGAATGGCTCATCGTGCAGGTCGGAGACCGTTTCGAACGCTGGCCAGCCACGGTCGCCTGCCCAGCGAACTAGTGCCTCATGCCGCAATGGCGGGGAGCGAATGATGGACCTCGGCCTTGATGCGCCAGGGCTTGGCTGGGCGGCAGTTCCGGTTGTGCCAGCGGAGGTAGGCATGGATGGCCGCACCCTGCTCGTCGTGGCTGGCGTGGTCGCTGCCGTTGAGCGCGAAGCGCCGGAGGGCCTGGAACTGGCACTCGATGAGGTTGAGCCAGCTCGCGTAGGTGGGCAGGTACACGAGTTCGATGTCGTGCGCGTCGGCCCACTCGCGGAGTTCCTTCTTGAGATGCGGGCTGAAGTTGTCGAGCACCACGATGAGGTGCTCGTCGAAGCGGGCCCGCAGCGAGCGCAGCAGCTCGCGCACCTCGCGCCAGGTCTTGGTCGCGCGGATGTGGCCGTAGAGCTTGCCGCTCGCGGGATCGTAGGCCGCGAGCAGCTGGCGCACGCCCGCGGTGCGCGTGTAGGTGGCCCGGAGGCGGGCCGGGTGCTTGCTCGGATGCCAGCCCGCTCCGAGGCGTGGCTGCAGGTTCAAGGGGCCGAACTCGTCGAGGCAGAGCACCCGGCTGCCCGCGGGCGGATGGGCGTAGAGGTCGAGCACGCGGTTCTTCTTGGCCTCGAAGTCCGGATCGGGCGAGGCCTTCCAGGTCTTGTGGTGCAGGAAGCGGATGCCATGCTCACGCAGGATGCGCCGGAGCTGGCTCCCGCTGATGGTCGGCACCACTCGCGTCCGGAGCAGGTGGTCGCGCAGCTTGGTCAGACTCCAGTCGGTGAAGGGCTCACCGAGGTCTCGGGGACGGGCGAGAGCCACCTTCACGATGGCCGCGCGCTGGGCCTCATCGATCCGGCGTGGTCGGCCCCCGCCCTTCCGAGGGTCCAGGGCCGCGAAGCCCCGCTCGTCGAAGGCGTGGATGAGTTCGGCCACGTGCGTCGCGCTGGCGCGGTGCAGCCGCGCGATCTCGGGCACGCTCTGGCCCTGGAACGAGGCGAAGAGGAGCATCGCCCGGTGCTGCGTGGTCGGGTTCGTACTGCGACGAGCGAGCCTGAGCAGGTGCATCGCCTCCCCATCGCTGAGCTCACGGATGAACAACTCGGGCCGGCGGGCCATCTGCACCTCCCTGCGACGACGGGCCGAGGATCGACCCTTGCGACAGTGCGATTACCTACCGGACATTATGAATCGAGGCACTAGCCAGCCGGCAGTCGCAGATCGAAGCGCGGCGTACGGCTCCAGCCGATCTGACGGCTCGGAGGCGCGAGTGACCCCAAGACCGAAGCGGAGTCCATGACGGCTCCGCTTTCGTGATTCCTGGTGAGGTTTCCTTCACTTCCCTTGCCCGGAGCTCGCGACATGCGGGAGGCTGTGTGGGCACCACTGGTGCGATAGGGGGAACACGATGAGACGAGTGGCGACCGGCATCACGCTCGCGGCACTGGTCGGGGCCATGCTGGCCGGACCGGCGACCGCTGCTGACACGGAGAACTGGGTCTTCGATGCCTGCCTCACGGTCGAGGGACAGCAGGATGCCCTGTACGCCTTCGGCGACACCGACGAGGCCGTAGCCGAGGAGGTGATGGCCGGCAACGCCGACGTCATCGGCGCCGGCGGATCGTGCGGTCGGCAACGCAAGCCGACGGTGGCGGTGCCGGTCGAAGGCCTCGTCGACATCGGCCGGGCGAGATGGTCCGAACTGGTCTTTCGCGACGGCGGTCGGAAGCTGGACGTGTACTTCAGCGCCGGCGTGCCCAGTTGCAAGGCGCTCGACCGAGTCGAAGTCACGGTCGGCGAGGCGGGACTCGACGTCGGCGTATTCGTCGGCTCATACCCGCCCGCAGAGGGTATGGCCTGCCCCGCGGTGCTGCACAGCTGGGTCACGACGGTCGACCTCACCGACCCCATCGCCTTCGGCAGCAGCAGGGAACGCGATGAGGCCTGGCGCGAGTGGCAGGACGAGGTCCGCGAGATCAAGCTGGCCGCCATCCACCAGTTGGCTGACGTGATGCCGGGCACCATCCGATTCGTCACCGACGAGCTGGGCCGAGAGGACTTCCGCTTCACCTCAGAAGGCCGGGCATATGCCCTGCAGTACTTCGACGACCCCGAGACCACGCGGGACACCCTCGTGAACTACCTCCTCGAGCGCGAGGGGCTGAAGCCACGGTATCCGGCCACGCCCGGTCAGGAGCCGTTTTCAGAGGAATGGCTCGAGCTCGGCCAGGTCACGGTCGAGGATGGGGGTGACTCGTGGGTCGCGGACTGCGACTTCGTGAAGGAGGACAAGTGCCGCGGCGCGGCGGAGACCTTCGTGGACAACCTCTCGAGATCGAATCGGGCCGTGCGGGAGTCGAGTGGGGGCGAGATCTCGATCGAGCGTCGCTCTGCCTGTCCGAAGATGCCCAGGGGCTTCATCCGCTCAGCTTGCTGGCAGGCGACCGCGGAGGGGCCGGATGGTCCGGTCTGCATGGTCCTGGCCAAGATGTCGAAGGGCTTCATCGAGAAGAGCGGGTCGGAGCTCGGCTTCGGCCAGGTCGGCGGAGATCTTCTGGCTGGTCTGGCCGGCGATCCGCCCAAGGGCTGGCCGACCTGCGAGTGACCCTCAGCTCGCGTCCGAGCGTGCCCAGAAGTTCCTGACCATGTCGGCGAGACGACGCTTCGTGTCCTCGTCGGCGAAGGAGGCGGCGATGGCGTAGCGGGTGTGGCGCTCGACGTCGAGTTCGATGAGCGCTGCCACCTGGCGCAGGTCGCCGGCGACCGAACACCCGAAGTACGTCGGGTCGTCGCTGTTGATGGTCACGCGGGCGCCACGCTCGATGAGCTCGACCACCGGATGCTCGGCCCACGATGAGACCACGCCGGTGCGGATATTGGAGGTGGGGCAGACCTCCAGCGGTACCTGCTCGGCCACGAGGTGCTCCACCAGCTTCGGATCCTCCACCGCGCGCACGCCATGGCCGATGCGATCGACGCCCAGCTCACGCAACGCCGTCCACACGTTCTCAGGGCCGCCGGCCTCGCCGGCATGCACGGTTCGCCCCAGGCCAGCCTCGCCTGCACGGCGGTAGACCTCGGCATACGGCCCGGGTGGGAAGTCGTGCTCGGAGCCGCCGATGGTGATGCCCACGATGCCCGCCTCATCGGCGACCTCGATGATCTCTTCGAGCGTCCGCGCGCACCAGGCGGGCCCGGTGTCACGCACAAGGTCCACCAGCAGGTTCACCTGCGTGCCCTCGACGCGATCGAGCCCGCGCCGGACGGCCACGGCGATCTCAGCCACCGGCAGCTCGTGCTGGCGGAAGTCGGTGGGCGAGATCGAGGCCTCGGCATAGACGATGTGCTGCGCGGCCAGCGAGCGCGCGACCGCCTCGGCGACCGCGGTCCAGTCGTCGGCCGTCCTGATGAACGGCAGCATCCACTGCCAGGTCTCGATGAAGTGGGGGAAGTCGCGGTACTCGAAGCGCGACGTCATGGCTTCGAGCGTGGGTGTCTCGGGATCGCCGTACGCCTGCACCAGCTCGCCACAGCGCCTCGGGCGGGATCGCGCCCTCGAGATGGAGGTGGAGCTCGACCTTGGGTGCGAGATCCAGGTCATCGGGCATGAACCGAGGGTAGCGAATACACCGGACGAGTGGCATCGGCGGTACGCTGTCTGGCGTGTCCGTGACCATCACCACGCGTGGCCTGCTCGCCATCGCCCTCACCTGCGCCCTCGCGCTGGCTCCTGGTGCCAGCCTGGCCCAGGACGAGACCCCCGGGCCGTCGCCCTCGGCCGAGCCGATCACGAGTCCGGCGGGCGATTGGGTGGTGACGGCGTTCGACGCCTGGGAGCAGGGGCTGGCCGAGCCATTGCCCGGCAGCACACTGCGCCTCAGCCTGCTCGACGACGGGACGCTCGACGGCGAGACCGCTTGCGGCCGCTTCACGGGTGGCTGGTCGGCCGAAGGCGCTGAGCTGTTCATGGGCGTCGCCCCCACCGGCAACCTCGGCTGTGCCCAGGAGCCGACCGCCGAGGCCATCGGGCTGTCGACCGCGCTGGCTGCCGTCGCGACCTGGGAGGCGATCGACGACGCGATCGAGCTCCGCGATGCGTTCGGGGCCACCCGCGTGGTGCTCGGGACCGACAGCGCTGGCGATCCGATCGGGGAGTGGGACATCGTCCGCTTCCAGCGACCGAACGGCGAGATGCGCGAACCGCGCGCCGATGGCCCCATGACCGTGACGCTCGGCGACGACGTCATCGGCGGCGACACCGGCTGCCGGCCGCTCGTAGGGGCCTATGCCCTCGATGGCGCCGGAATCACGCTGGGCCCGCTCGAGGCCGACGGGGAGGCGTGCGACGGTCCTCTTGCCAGGGCGGAGCGTCAACTGCTACGGGCGCTTGGCGAGGTCGTGTACTGGCGACAAACGGGCGCTGCGCTGACGCTCCTTGACGGCTTCGATGAGCCGCTCGTGGACCTCATCCGCGTGCCCGAAGCGGAGGAGTGACCCGGCAGAAGCGGACCGTCGGCTCGGGCGTCGTCTTCAACATCGCCATCATCGTCCTCGGCATCGCCGGCATCATCATTCTGCTCATCGGTCGGACGTTCCTGGGGGAGGAGGAAGCCGCAGGCCCCATCGACCTGTCGGTCGAGCTCACGGCCGTGGCCTCTGGGCTCGAGTCGCCGGTCTTCCTGACCGGCGCCGGCGATGGCTCGGGCGTGCGCTATGTCGTCGAGCAGCGTGGCACCATCCGCACCCTGGCCGACGACGGGGGCATCGAAGCCGACCCGTTCCTCGACATCCGCGACCGCGTGCTCCACCACCACGAGCGCGGTCTGCTGGGGCTGGCCTTCCATCCCCGGTTCGAGGAGAACGGCAGCTTCTACGTGCTCTACTCACAGAAGGACGCCGACGGCGCGACGTCGATCAGCGAGTTCACCGTCACCGAGGACACCCTCGTCGAGTCGACCGAGCGGTCGCTGCTGACGATCCCCTCGTTCAGCACGATGCACAAGGGCGGCATGCTGGCCTTCGATACCGAGGGCATGCTCCTCGCGGGTATCGGCGATGGCAGCACCGGCAACGACACCGAGGGCAACGGCCAGGACCGCGCCTCGCTGCTCTCGACGCTGCTACGCCTCGACGTCGATCGTGGCTTCCCGTATGCCGTCCCGCCGGACAACGGCTTCGCCGGCGACCGTGAGGCGCGCGGCGAGATCCACGCCATCGGCCTGCGCAACCCGTGGCGCTTCAGCGTCGACAGCGAGACCGGCCACGTCTACATCGGCGACGTCGGGCAGAGCGAGTGGGAGGAGATCGACGTGCTCGCTCCCGACACGCGTGGCCCCTCGTTCGGTTGGTCGGTGATGGAAGGCGATGACTGCTTCTTCGGTCGCGACTGCGACCCGGCCGACCACATCGCGCCGGCCATCGCCTATCCACACGTGGATGGCGACGTGGGCCACTGCAGCGTCATCGGCGGCTACAGCTACCGTGGGGCGGCTGGCACGCTGCCGGAGGACACGTACCTCTACACCGACTACTGCAGCGGCACGATCTGGGGCGTGGACGGAGCGCAGCTGCGAAACGGACGACCGGAGCCAGCCGTAGTCGGACAGGTACCGGCCAAGCTGGGTCAGCCCCAATCATTCGGGATCGACGACGACGGCGAGCTCTACCTGCTCACCAACGCCGGCTATGTCGTGGGCATCACCGAGGCCGGCCCTGGCTGATCGCGGCTCCGTCGCCGGGTGTCGCCCACGCCGATGCTATCGGCGGCCAGCCGGCGGCCAGGCGATGCAGCACCGTCGGCAGGATGCCGCCGTTGCGGTAGTAGTCGACCTCGATGCCGCCGTCGGTCCGGGTGTCGCCCCTGTCGCTCCCGGGGTGTCGCCTCCGCCGGGCGCGTCCACCGACGTTATCAGCGCTCCAGGCCGCCTGCTGTAGCCCTGTCGCCCCCACCGACGTTATCGGCGCTCCAGGCCGCCTGCTGTAGCCCGCGTCGCCCCCACCGACGTTATCAGCGCTCCAGGCCGCCTGCTGTAGCCCCCGTCGCCCCCACCGACGTTATCGGCGCTCGAGGCCGCCTGATGTGGACATCCGTCGCCCGGGTCGACGGTAGGCCCACAGATGGTCCGCCATGCCGAGGGTTCGTGACACTGAGTGTCGGCGGATATGCCCGGACACGCTCGTCGCCGCGCGGAGCGCGCTCGGGTGCGATCGTTCGAGCGACTACGACCAGGACTATGGTCGACCCAGGCGACACGTGACTACATCGGCAGCCAGACGGCACTCGGATATGCCCTTGATGACTAGCCGGCGGCCAGGCGGGCGTGAGTGCCGCTATCCGGCGGCCACGCGGTGCGCGCCCCTAGCCGGCGGCCAGGCGGGCGTGAGCGCCGCTAGCCGGCAGCCAGGCGGGCGTGAGTGCCGCTAGCCGACAGCCAGGCGGTGCGCGCCGCTATCCGATGGCCAGGCGGCGCAGCACCGTCGGCAGGATGCCGCCGTTGCGGTAGTAGTCGACCTCGATGCCGCCGTCGAGCCGGACGTCAACTTCGAAGGTGGTGTCGCCACCATCGCCGTGGGCCACGACCGTGATCGTCGAGCGCGGCTGGATCTCGTCATCGAGTCCCACGAGGTCGAACGACTCGGTGCCGGTGAGGCCCAGTGAGGCCACGCTATCGCCAGCGCGGAACTGCAATGGCAGCACACCCATGCCCACGAGGTTGGAGCGGTGGATGCGCTCGAACGACTCCGCCAGCACGGCCTTCACGCCCAACAGGCGGGTGCCCTTGGCGGCCCAGTCACGCGAGGAGCCACTGCCGTACTCCCTGCCAGCGAGGATCATCAGCGGCGTGCCCTCAGAGGCATAGCGCATGGCCGCGTCGTAGATGAACATCGGCTCGCCACCGGGCTGGAAGCTGGTGTACGGACCTTCCTGCTCGGCCAGCGCGTTCTTCAGCCGGATGTTGCCGAAGGTGCCGCGCATCATCACCTCGTGATGGCCGCGACGGGCCCCGAACGAGTTGAACGCGACCGGCTCCACGCCCTGCTCCTGCAGCCACTGTCCGGCCGGGCTCCATGGCGGGATGACGCCCGCCGGTGAGATGTGATCGGTCGTGACGGAGTCTCCGAGCACAGCCAGCGCGCGGGCGCCGCTGATGCCGGCGATGGGCGCGGGCTCCTTGGTCAGCCCGGCGAAGAACGGCGGCGCCGCGATGTAGTTCGACTCGGGGTCCCACGCATAGCGATCACCCTGCGGCACCGGCAGCGCGCGCCAGCGCTCGTCACCCTCGAAGACGCTCGCGTACGTCGAGCGGAAGAGCTCGGGCGTGACGGCATCGCCGATGGCGGCCTTGATCTCTTCGGCCGACGGCCAGATGTCGGCCAGGAACACGGGCTCGCCATCCGACCCTGTGCCGAGGGGTTCGGACTCGAGGTCGATGTCGACGCGACCGGCCAGCGCGAAGGCCACGACCAGCGGTGGCGAGGCCAGATACGAGGCCTTGACCAGCGGGTGGATGCGACCCTCGAAGTTGCGGTTGCCGCTGAGCACAGCAGCCACGATGAGGTCGTGCTCTTCGATGGCCTCGTCGATGGCGCTGTCGAGCGGACCGGAGTTGCCGATGCAGGTGGTGCAGCCGTAGCCCACGACGTCGAAGCCGAGGCTCTCAAGGTGCGGCAACAGGCCGGCGCCGCGGAGGTACTCGGTGACCGCGCGTGAGCCGGGAGCGAGGCTGGTCTTGACCGTGGGCTCCACCGTCAGGCCCTTCTCGACGGCGTTCCGCGCGAGCAGGCCGGCGCCGACCATGACGCTCGGATTGGACGTGTTGGTGCAGCTGGTGATGGCTGCGATGGCCACGGAGCCTGTGCTGATGGCAGCCTCGCGACCGCCAGCAGTGACGGGCACGTCCGGGTAGCCCGAACCGTTGTCACCTGGCGGCGGGAAGTCGGCCTCGAAGGAGTCGCGCAGATCGGACAGGACGATGCGGTCCTGGGGACGGCGCGGGCCGGCCACCGACGGCGTCACTGAGGCCAGGTCCAGCTCGAGCGTCTCGTCGAACTCAGGTGCGGCACCGGGCTCTCGCCACAGACCCTGCGCCTTGGCGTAGGTCTCGACGCGGGCGACGCGATCGTCGCGTCCGGTGAGCCGCAGGTAGGCCAGGGTCTCCTCGTCGATGGGGAAGATGCCGGTGGTGGCGCCGTACTCGGGCGCCATGTTGGCCAGCGTGGCGCGGTCGGCGAGGCTGAGGCTGGCGAGTCCATCGCCGTAGTACTCGACGAACTTGCCCACCACGCCGTGGGCACGGAGCAGCTGACTGATGACGAGCACGAGGTCGGTGGCAGTGCTACCGCGGGGCAGGGCGCCGTGGAGTCGGACGCCCACGACCTTCGGCAGCGGCTGGTACAGCGGCTGGCCCAGCATCACGGCCTCCGCCTCGATGCCGCCGACGCCGTAGCCCAGGATGCCCAGGCCGCTGATCATGGTGGTGTGCGAGTCGGTGCCCACGAGCGAGTCAGGGAAGGCCACGGTCTCGCCCTGCTCGTCCTCGCGCAGGCTGACGACATCGCCGAGGAACTCGAGGTTGACCTGGTGGACGATGCCGGTGCCGGGCGGTACGACGCGGAAGCCACGGAGGGCGGTCTGGGCCCAGCGCAGCAGCTGATAGCGCTCGCCGTTGCGTTCGTACTCCTTGGCCACGTTGAACGCGAATGCCTCGGATGAGCCGAACCGGTCGATCTGCACGCTGTGGTCGATGACGAGGCTGGCGGGCACGAGCGGGTTGACCAGGGCGGGGTCGCCGCCGAGTTCGTCCATGGCGTCGCGCATGGCCGCGAAATCGACGACCGCGGGCACGCCGGTGAAGTCCTGCAGCAGCACGCGCCCGGGCATGAACGGGATCTCGACGTCGGAGCCGGAGTTGGGGCGCCACCCTGCGAGGGCCGCGACATCGTCGGCGGTGGCCGTGCCGGACGCCGACGAGCGCAGCACGTTCTCGAGCAGGACCTTGACCGTGAAGGGCAGCTGCGCGAGTCGGTCGCTGACCGCGTCGAGACGGTAGATGACCGCTTCGCGATCGCCGACGTTCAGGCGCGCGCGAGCGTCGGCGGCAGGGGAGGAAGACAGGGAAGCCATGAGGCGGTCTCCGATAGGGCGCGGCGGGCGCGCTCGTGATGTCGGCACCTGACGGGAGTGCCCGCCTCGGGTCGTTCGAGTTGCGGACCCAAGTATACGTGCGACGCCTGGGGCCGATACGCTTGGACCATGAACGAGGACCACGGCGGCGCACCGGGCCACCGACACCCGCACCCGCCGGAAGATCCCAGCGGCCACCCCCGCATCGGGTTCGTAGGAGCCGGCCGCGTGGCCAAGGCCCTGGGCGTCGTCTTCACCCGGGCCGGCTGGCCGGTGGCCGCGGTCGCCACCCGAGATGAGGCCAACGCGGCGCGCTTCCTCGAGCTCGTGCCGAGCGCCCACGCGGTCTCCTCGATCGCGGCCGCCACCGACGACGTCGATCTCATCTTCGTGACCGTGCCCGATGACGCCATCGCCGACGTGGCCGCCGAGCTGCGCCTCTACGCCGGCCAGGCCGCCGTCCATACCTCCGGAGCGCTGGACGTGACGGTGCTGGAGCCGGCACGCGCAGCGGGGACCCAGCTGGGTTCGTTCCATCCGATGGTCGCCTTCGCCAACCAGGAGGCCGCCGTGCGCGCGCTACCGAACAGCACCATCGCGCTCGAGGGCGACGACGAGCTCGTGGCCCTGCTGGGTCAGCTCGCGACGGACATCGGCGCTCAGCCCGTGCGCCTGCCGCCCACCGGCAAGACCGCCTACCACGCCGCAGCGGTGCTCGCGGGCGGCGGCGTCATCGGCCTGCTCGATGGCGTGGCCGAGGTCGCACGCGCTGCCGGTCTTGACGAAGCCGGCGCGTTGGCCATCTACGTGCCGCTCATCCGACAGGCGCTGACCAACGCCGAGGCCATGGGCATCGGTGATGCCCTCACCGGCCCGTTCGTGCGTGGCGACGTCGGCACCATCCGCAACCACCTCGAGACCATGCGCCGCCTGGCGCCCGGCGCCGTCGAGATGTACCGCGCCACGGCCGCTCGCGAGCTGGACCTGGCCGTCGCCAGAGGCGCCATCAGCGAGGAGCAGGCGCTGCCACTGCGGCGACTGCTGGAAGAGGAATAGGCGGTACCATCGGCACATGCAGCGAGGCGTCGGCTCCATCCGCGTGACACACCGAGGGACGAGGTTCGTGTCGCGGTCCGGCTCCGCTCGTGCACCGCATCCGCTCTCGCGCAGCCACTCGCGCATCACCCCGCGGGTGCCCTCGGCCATCCGCGCCGCGGTCGTGCGCGATCCGGTCGGGGCCATCCGTCGCTCGGCACGCAGTCTGACGCCTGAGCGCGCAACCGCCTCGACCCCGGCGGCCACCATCCGGCCCGCATCGATCCACTGGTCTTCCCCCCACCGGGCGCTCCGCGACCCGCGTTCGTTCCGCGCGGTGACCCGGCCCCGCTGACGTGGGCAGATCGAGGCCCGATGCCGGTCTTCCCATCGAGCACGCCTTCAGTGCTGGAGGCGTGGTCATCCGCCACGGGCACGACGGTCCGGAGCTCGTGCTCGGCCTGCGTCGCCATGATGGCCGCCGAGCCATCTGGTCGCTGCCCAAGGGCACACCCGACGGGGACGAGACGCCCGAGCAGACGGCCCTGCGCGAGGTCAACGAGGAGACCGGCCTCCAGGTCCGCATCCTCGACACCATCGGCGACATCCACTACCGCTTCGTGCGCGACGGTCGGCGTATCGACAAGACCGTCCACTACTACCTGATGGAGGCCACCGGCGGCGATCTGGCGGACCACGACCACGAGTTCGAGGACGTGCGCTGGGTCGAGGTCGCCGAAGCCGAGACGCTCATGCGCTTCCCGACCGAGCGCGACATCCTGGCCCGGGCCCTACCGGTGGCCGGCCTTGCCTGAGGACGAGCTCCGTCGCACCGCGCTCCATGAGGTCCATGCCGGGCTGGGCGCCCGCTTCACCGAGTTCGGCGGCTGGGACATGCCCGTGCGCTACGGCTCGATCATCGACGAGCACGTGGCCGTGCGAACCGCGGCCGGGCTCTTCGACCTCTCGCACATGGGTGAGCTGCGCGTTGAGGGGCGTGGAGCGGGAGAAGGGCTCGCTGCCGCGCTGGTCAACGACCCCTCGCGGTTGGCTGTCGGGCGGGCGGGCTACTCGCTGCTGTGCCAGCCCGATGGTGGGGTCATCGACGATCTGATCGTCTATCGGCTCGCCGACGAGCGCTACCTGGTCGTACCCAACGCCTCCAACCGTGAGGTCGTGGCAGCGGAGCTGGCCCACCGGCTGGCGGGCCACGACGCGCGACTGACCGACGAGACACTGGAGACCTCGCTGGTCGCCATCCAGGGTCCGGCAGCGTCGGGTGTCCTGGCCCGCGTCACCGACCAGCCGCTCGACTGCTATCCGCAACTACGGCGCGGCCGCGGCGGTCGTCGCCGGGCTTGACGTGTTCCTGGCCCGCACCGGCTACACCGGCGAAGACGGCTTCGAGCTCTTCTGCGCCTGGGGCGATGCGCCCGCGCTCTGGGCGGCACTCGCGGATGCCGGCGACGGGGCCGGCGTGAGGCCCTGTGGCCTCGGTGCCCGCGACACGCTGCGCCTCGAGGCCGGCATGCCGCTGTACGGCAACGAACTCGATCGCGAGACCACGCCGTTCGAGGCTGGCCTCGGCTGGGCCGTCACGCTCGAGCGCGACTTCATCGGCCGGGAGTCCCTCGCCAAGAGCGCCGAGCACCCACGCAAGCGGCTCGTCGGGCTCATGCTGCGGGCACGAGGCATCGCCCGCCATGGCTATCCGGTGACATGCGCCGGCGGCTCGGAGTTCATCGGTGTCGTCACCAGCGGCAGCCAGTCGCCCACGCTCGGCCAGGCTATCGCCATGGCCTACGTTCCGCCCGAAGACGCGGCCGCGGGTACCATGCTCGACATCGCCGTTCGCGGAGCTGCCGTACCCGCGGAGGTGGTGCCGCTGCCGTTCTATCGCCGACCGGGCCGTTGAGCCCGGCCTGTGAGGCCCGCCGGGCGAACGTCGGGCTGTCGTTGATCGTTGGAGGACCGTGACGTGGATGTACCCGAGAGCCTGCGCTACAGCAAGGATCACGAGTGGCTGCGGACCGAGGGCCACGAAGCCGTGGTCGGCATCACCGCCTATGCCGCCGAGGAGCTGGGCGATATCGTCTTCGTCGAGCTGCCAGAGGTCGGCCGGGTGCTGACCAAGGATGAGACGCTCGGCGTCATCGAATTGGTCAAGACCGCGAGCGACCTCTTCGCGCCCGTGGCCGGCGAGGTCGTGGCCGTCAACGAGGCCCTCGCTGACGCGCCCGAGCTGGTCAACAGCGAGCCCTACGAAGGCGGCTGGATGGTCCGCCTCAAGCTCGACGATGTGTCCGCCGCCGAGTCCTTGATGGACGCCGCTGCCTACCGCGAGAGCCTCGCCGGCTAAGCATCATGGTCTAC
The DNA here is from genome assembly GCA_963752475.1 of uncultured Chloroflexia bacterium. Classification (GTDB taxonomy): domain Bacteria; phylum Chloroflexota; class Limnocylindria; order Limnocylindrales; family CSP1-4; genus JAFMJV01. The sequence continues at coordinate 340,139 of CAVVYR010000007.1, forward strand.
GGCCCCCATACCCCCGAGACCCGCGCGCAGATGCTGGCCACGCTCGGCCTTGATGCGGTGGAGCGGCTGTTCGACGACATCCCCGGACCCGTCCGAGCGGACGGCCTGGCGCTGCCCGAGCCGATCTCCGAGCTCGATCTCAGCCGCGAGCTGGCGGCGCTGGCCGGCGCCAACCGCGTCGACCTGGCCTCCTTCCTCGGCGCCGGCGTGTACCAGCACCACATCCCCTCGGCCGTGGACGCCGTGCTCTCGCGGGGCGAGTTCTACACCGCCTACACGCCCTACCAGCCCGAGATCAGCCAGGGCACGCTTCAGACGATCTACGAGTTCCAGTCGTTGCTGGGCCAGCTGACGGGCCTGCCCGTCGTCTCGGCCTCGCACTACGACGGGGCAACTGCCACCGCGGAGGCGGCACTGATGACCGTGCGCGCCACGCGACGTGATCGCGTGCTCGTGAGCCGTGCTCTCCATCGCCACTACATCGAGACCGCGCGCACGTACTTCGCGGCCGGCACCCGCGAGCTCGAGGAGCTGCCCACGACGCCCGATGGCCTCACCGATCTCGAAGCCCTAGAAGCGGCCCTGGCGGACCCTGACCGGCCGGTCGCCGGCGTCATCCTGGGTCAGCCCAACGCCTTCGGGCTGCTGGAACCGATGGCACGGGCGGCTCAGCTGGCACACACGGCCGGCGCGCTCTTCGTGGCCGTGGTCGAGCCCACGTCGCTGGCCGTGCTGGCACCGCCCTCGGACTACGGCGCCGACATCGCCGCGGGGGAGGGGCAACCGCTGGGCATCGCGCCCCAGTACGGCGGTCCCTACCTGGGCCTGCTCGCCTGCACCAAGGAGTTGATGCGTCAGATCCCCGGCCGGCTCGTGGGCAAGACCACCGACATCGAGGGCCGCCGCGCCTTCGTCATGACGTTGCGCGCGCGAGAGCAGGACATCCGCCGTGACAAGGCCGCCTCCAACATCTGCACCAACCAGGCGCTCTGTGCGCTGGCGGCGACGACGTACCTGGCCACGCTCGGCCCCCACGGGTTGCGTGATGTAGCCGCGGCCGGTGCGGCCGCCGCCCACCGGCTCGAAGCGGCCCTGTCTACGGCCGGCTTCGAGCGCGTCCACTCGGCGTCATACCTCAACGAGTTCGCCGTGCGCGTGCCTGACGCTGCCTCGACCCATGCCCGGTTGCTCGAACGCGATGTGCTCGCGGGTCTGCCGCTGAGCACCTGGTATCCCGATGACCCCGCGCTGACCGATGCGCTGCTGCTGTGCACCACGGAGTTGACCACCGACGACGACATCGAGCGCCTCGTGGCGGGACTGACGGAGGTGGCGGCATGACCGAGCCGAACCTCGCCACCAACCGACCGCGCCCTATCCTGCAGCCGGAGAACACCCGGCGTTCGGCCGTGGGTCCGGACCTGCAGCCGCTGCTCTCCGAGCTCCACGCCCCGGGTCGCTCCTCGTTCAAGGTGCCTCACACCCCGGCCGACGCGCTGGAGGGTGTGCCTCCGGAGCATGTGCGCACCTCACCGCTGGCACTGCCGGAGATCGACGAGCCCACGGTCGTGCACCACTTCGTGCGCCTCTCGCACCTCAACTACTCGGTCGACAGCGGCCTCTATCCGCTGGGCTCGTGCACCATGAAGTACAACCCCAAGATCAACGAGCAGGCTGCCCGCCTGCCCGGTTTCGCCGGCCTCCACCCGCTGGCCCCAGACGCCCTGGCGCAGGGCAGCCTGGAGCTGATGTGGACGCTGCAGCGGCAGCTGGCCGAGATCGGCGGCTTCGACGCGGTCTCCCTGCAGCCGGCGGCCGGGGCCCACGGTGAGCTCGCGGGCATCCTCGTCATCCGCGCCTACCATCTCGAGCGCGGCGAGGTCGAGCGTGACGAGGTCATCGTGCCCGACTCCTCGCATGGCACCAACCCAGCCACGGCCTCGATGGCCGGGTTCAAGACCGTGACCATCAAGTCCACCGCTGACGGGCTCGTCGACATCGAGGCCCTGCGTGAGGCGCTGGGTCCCAGCACGGCCGCGGTGATGCTCACGAACCCATCCACGCTCGGGCTCTTCGAGCACCACGTGGTCGAGCTGCTCGACGCGGTCCACGAGGCCGGCGCGCTGGCCTACATGGACGGCGCCAACATGAACGCGGTGCTGGGCCACTTCCGTCCGGGTGAGGCCGGCTTCGACGTCATGCACTTCAACCTGCACAAGACGTTCTCGACGCCCCACGGCGGTGGCGGTCCGGGTGCCGGCCCCATCGCGGTCGCGGAACACCTGCTGCCCTACCTGCCCGAGCCTCTCGTGGTCCGTGAAGACGACGGTTCGTTCCGGCTCGAGGCGCCAGGGGAGCGCCCCGGCTCGATCGGCCGCATGCGCGCCTACGGGGGCAGCGTCGGCGTGCTGGTCCGTGCCTATGCCTACATCCGGGCCCACGGCGGATCGGGCCTGCGCGAGGTGAGTGAGGACGCGGTGCTGGCGGCCAACTACCTGCGCGCTCGCGTCGGTGAGGCCTACGTCCTGCCCGTCGATGGTCTCTGCAAGCACGAGTTCGTGGCCAGCGCCAGCACCATCAAGGAGGAGACGGGCGTGCGCACGCTCGACATCGCCAAGCGCCTCATCGACCACGGCTATCACCCACCTACGATCTACTTCCCGCTCATCGTCGACGAGTGCCTGCTCATCGAGCCGACCGAGACCGAGTCGCTCGAGACGCTGGACGCTTTCGCCGACGCCCTCATCGCCGTCGCTCGTGAGGCCTACGAGGACCCCGAGCTGCTGACCTCCGCGCCCCATGATGCACCGGTGCGACGGCTCGATGAGACCACCGCGGCCCGCAAGCCGGACCTGCATTGGCAGCCGATGACCGGATCGGAGCGTCCATGCCCCCAGTGAACCCATCGCGCCTGAAGCTGCCTGCGGCCGCGCTCGCGGGCCTCTTCGTGGTCAGCGCCTGCCTGACCGACCCCGCCACGCCCCCACCGGAGGAGACGGCGACGGCGGGCCCCACCGAAGTGGCCGCGAGCACCGAGGAGGGCGGCGAGGAGACGACCGAACCCACCGCTACGCCGGCGCCGACGCCGGCGCCGACGATCCGACCGACCACCGACGACAGGCTCGTCGTCATCGCGCCCGAGCACCCCACGCGCCTGCTGCCGGGCGACAACCTCAACGCCACCGAGCAGCTCCTCGTCGACGTGCTCTACGACCCGCTGTACCGGCTGGACAAGGACATGCGGCCGGTGCCGGAGCTGGCCAAGGACTTCCCCCAGATCAAGAAGACCGACGACGGCTACGAGTGGACGATCCCCATCAAGATCGATGCCCGCTTCCACAGCGGCCAGAAGCTCAAGGCCAGCGATGTGCTGTTCTCGTTGCGCATGGCCGCCTCGCACTCCTGTCCGCTGGGCCGAAACCTGTGTGAGACCGTGCGCACTTACATGACCGAGGACCCCGTCCGCGACGACAACGTCGTGACCTTCACGCTCTCGGAGCCGTACGCACCGTTCCTGACCGAGGTCCTCGCGCAGCTACCGATCCTCTCGCAGGAGGACGTCAAGGACGCCACGCGCGACCTCATCAGCGCCGCCGACCGGCTCAACGAGAACCGGCCGGACAAGCTCATCGCCGATATCTACGACGCCGTCCTCAGCGACGAGTGCTCCGAGGCCGATCCGCCCAGGGGCTGCCGCCTGACCGACTACCGCAGGCAGCTTGAGCAGGTCTTCCGGCGTGCCGAGATCGAGCTACCCGCGGAGGCGCCCTATACCGACAGCACGGGCTACTTCGACGAGGACACCTACCTCGGCGATCTGCTCGACCGCCTGGCCGCGCTGGCGCAGGTCTTCGACAGCGAGGACCAGGACAAGAACTCGGCCGCGCTGGGTCTGCTCGACGCCTCGGTCACGCCCTTCGGTGGCGGCCCCTACGAGCTCGTGAACATCCGCAGGGACGGGACCTACGTGCTCAAGGCCAATCAGAAACACACCCGCAACGTGGCCAACATCGGGCGCATGGAGGTGCGCATCGAGCAGGATCCGGAGGTGGCCACCGCGCAGCTGCTCAACGGTGCCGCGGACTGGGTGCTCGAAGTGCGCGACGACCAGGCTGACATCATCGAGGCGGCCGAGGGCTACCGTGCTGCCGCCCGCCCCACCGACGTCCAGTACGGCGTGCTCTTCAACGTTCGACCGGACAAGGTCTACTTCGACATCCAGACCCGTCGCGCCTTCGTCGAGTGCATCGACCACGAAGGTCTGGCCACCGTCCTCGAGGAGGATCAGCCGCTGGCGACCACGCCCTACACGGCCACGTCGTGGGCCATACCCGAAGGCGTGGAGCTGACCCCTCGCAACGTCGAGTCTGCCAACCAGTGGCTGGACATGGCCGGCTGGCAGATGGCGGCCGATGGGGTGCGCGTGCGGGAGGACGGCACCCGGTTGTCGACCTCGATCGCGGTGCGTCCCACCAACGTGGAGCTGTTCAGGTTCGCCACCGCTGCCACCGAGCAGCTGGCCGAGTGCGGCATCGAGCTGGTCGTCGACGAGCTCGATCTCACCGGCGGCGACATGCTCAACCAGCTGCGCTATCCGAACGACTTCGACACCCTGATGTGGACGCGCTGGCTCGGAGCCGATCCGGACACGGCCGTGCGCGCCTTCGAGTCGTCGCGCATCACGACCGAGGACCATGTCGCCGACGAGAACGCCAGCGGCTTCACCTCGGAGCTGGTCGACCTGCACGTGGCCAACGCGCGCGAGACCATGTCGGAGGAAGAGCGAGCCGCGTCGTACGCCTCGGTCAACGAGGAGATCGAGAAGCTCATCCCGTACTGGCCGCTCTGGTACGAGTCCCAGACCAGCGCCGTCTCGGCTCGCCTGAAGGACAGGGAGGGTCCAGTGGACCCCGCGGTCTCACGCTACCACTGGGACGTCTCGAGCTGGTCGTTCACCGGCGAGGCTGAGTGAGCCGCGGGTGCGCTGAGTCAGCCGCGGGTACAAGGTCGTCCGTCCCAAGGACCTCTGGCTCTGTGGTCGACGCTTTCGTAGAGGCTCTATACAATCCAACGATGCCTGCGACCCTCCATGGGAGACGTGCGCCTGCGTGCACGGATAGGGATGGTCCGCAGTCGAGAGCCCCAATCGCGATCCCTCGGCCATCTAGGCCAGGGACGCGCCAAAGAGGAGGAACCTCTCTGATGAGTCATCGGACTCGCACCGGGATCGCCTTTGGTGCGGCCGCGGCCCTGACAGCCACTGCGCTGCTCTCCGGCCCCGTCGCCGCCCAGGACGAGACCGCGCTCGTCTACGCCATCGACGGTGAGATCAGCGCGCTGAACAATGGCGCTGACGACGTCCCCACCGACGAGGCGAACACCTGGCTGCACAACGGCCTGTACACGCTCGATGAGAGCCTGACGCCCGTCCCCGACATCGCCGCCGATCTCGCTGAGATCAGCGAGGATGGCCTGACCTGGACCATCAAGCTCCGCGAGGATGTCTACTTCCAGCCGACCGGCGAGCAGGTCACCGCTGAGGACGTCGTCTTCACGTACGAGCTCGCCAACAGCGACAACTGCACGTTCAACCCGGACAGCTGTCTGGCCTTCGTGACCGTCACCCCCGAGGGTGCCGAGGAGCCCATGAAGGTGCTGCAGAGCGCCACCGCGCTCGACGACTTCACCGTCGAGTTCGTGCTGGCCGACAAGTACGCACCCTTCACCACCGTCTCGCTGCCGGGCCTGGCCATCGACAGCAAGACCGCCACCGAGGCTGCCTTCGCCGACTTCCAGGAGGGCCTGGGTGCGGTCACCGCGGCTGACGTGGACGGCCTTCTCGCCGCCACCGATTCCGAGACCTTCATCGCCGACGCCGAGGCACTGCTGAGCTCCGCCGAGTTCGCGATCCCCGACCAGGCCCTGCACCAGAGCGAGGATGGCTCCCTCAACGAGGAGAGCTACGCCACCGCGCTGCAGACCGAGCTGACCAGCCTGAGCACGATCCTCAACGCCAGCGAGATCGACCAGATCGCCGCGGCCTACAAGCTCATCGATACGGCCCGCATGCCCGTCGGCACCGGCCCGTTCTACGTCACCGAGTTCCGCCCCGGCCAGGACATCACGGCCCAGCGCAACCCGACCTACCACTGGGGCCCCAGCGCTTTCGAGACGCTGTACATGCCCATCATCAAGGACGACGTCGCTGCGTCCGCCGCTCTCGCCGGTGGCGACATCGACTGGAAGTACAGCCTGACCGCCGACGGCTACGAGCAGCTGAGGGACAACGCCGGCGTCAAGTTCGCCCTCTACCCCGACTTCGGCTACTTCAACCTGCAGTTCAACCTGCGTGAAGGCAACATGTTCGCCGACAAGAACGTGCGCCAGGCGCTGGCCCACTGCATCGACAAGGAAGCCACCGTCGAGGCCGCGACCGACGGCCAGGGCGTGCCCATCTACGCCGACATCCCGCCCGCGAGCTGGGCCTACAACCCCGACGTCAAGCGCTACGAGCTCGACGTCGACAAGGCCATCTCCCTTCTCGAGGAGGCCGGCTGGACCGAGGTCGCTGACGACGGCGTTCGCATGAACGTGGACGGCGATCGCCTCGAGACCCACATCCTCCTGCGCGCCGGCAAGCCCGACCGCAGCAAGTTCATGCAGCTCACCGCCAGCCAGGCCAAGGAGTGTGGCTTCAACCTGACCCTCGAAGAGGCCGACTTCGGTACGGTCCTCCTGCCGGGTCTCGAGTGGCCGCTCGTCATGGCCGGCCAGGACGAGCAGTGGCAGGCCTACTTCGGCGGCTGGGGCACCAGCTACGATCCCGATCCCTACAGCCTGTATCACAGCAACAACATCGTGACCGAGGATCTGCCTGACGCCTACAACTACATCGGCTTCAGCAACGAGCGTGCCGATGAGCTGATCGAGGCTGGCCTGGCCGAGCTCGATCAGGCCAAGCGTGCCGAGATCTACCAGGAGTTCGAGGCCATCATGGCTGAGGAGCTCCCGGCCCTGTGGGCCTGGTCCGACGAGGCCCGCGAGGGCCTGACCGCCACCGTGACCGGCGACGTCGAGTGGGACGAGTCCGTCATGAGCACCCCGACCTGGTTCTGGGAGCTCGAGAAGATCTCCAAGGGCGGCGCGACCGTCCAGGACTAGCTTCGACCGTACCTAGTGCATCGAACGTGGCCTAGGCCACGTCAGGGGGCCGCTCCGCGCCAGACGCCGGGCGGCCCCCAGAGCACCCCCTCCCGCATCACCGGTTCCACGTGCGTGTACCCTCCTTCACCTGTATGCCCCGCCAGGTAGTGCGCTAGATGGCGCAGTACCTGCTTCGCCGGGTCATCCAGGCGATCCCCATCCTCATCGGCGTCTCGATGATCGTGTTCCTGATCGTCTATGCCTCCCCGGGTGACCCCACCGACCGCTTCCGCACGCCGCGCGTGCCCCCGGAGCAGATCGAGGCGCTCATCCGCCAGTACGGCCTCGACCGCCCGCTGCCCGAGCAGTACCTCTCGTGGGCGTCCACGTTCTTCAGGATCATCGACTTCAACGCCAGCTTCGACCCGCGGGTGTGGACCATGAACTGGGACGCCTGGGGCTATAGCTTCACCGACGGACGCGAGGTGATGGAGAAGGTCTTCTTGCGCCTGCCCCCGACGATCCTGCTCATGGGCACGGCGCTGATCGTCACCATCATCTTCGCCATCCCCATCGGCATCCTCGCTGCCGTTCGCCAGTACAGCTGGACGGACAAGATCATCACCACCGCGGCCACGTTCGGCTACGCCATCCCCTCGTTCCTGCTGGGCACGTACATCCTCTATCTCGGAGGCGTGCTCCTCAAGACGTGGACCGACGGCGCGCTGGGCTTCCCGACCTTCGGCATGGAGAGCCTTGGCAAACGCGGCGACCCGGTGGACATCGCGATGCACATGATCCTGCCGGTGACCTCGCTGGCGATCCTGAGCATCGCTGCCTGGAGCCGCTACACGCGTTCGGCGATGCTCGACGTGCTGCACCAGGACTACGTGCGCACGGCCAAGGCCAAGGGCCTGCCGCGCCGCACGGTCATCTTCAAGCACGCCCTGCGCAACGCGCTCATCCCCATCGTGACCCTGCTGGGCCTGTCGATCCCCACGCTCATCGCGGGTGCGGCCATCACCGAGACCATCTTCAGTTGGCCCGGCATCGGTTCGCTGTTCATCGACGCCGTGGGCGCCAAGGACTACCCGGTGATCATGGCCGTGGCCATGCTCTCGGGCATCGCCGTCATCGTGGGCAACCTCGTTGCCGACGGGCTCTACGGCGTGGTCGATCCGCGCATCAAGTACTAGGAGTGACGTCATAGCTACGGCAAAGCCCCAGGAGACCGCGAGCCCCATCGCGGCGACGCCTGCCAGTGGCGGAGGGGCGGACGAGTTCGACGAGATCGACAAGACGCCCGTCCGGACCTACTGGCAGCTCGTCCGACAGCGTTTCCTGCGCCATCGCCTGGCGGTGCTCTCACTCATCGTCCTGTCCGTCCTCATCGCCTACGGCTTCATCGTGCCCTGGCTCACGGGCGACCTCTACAAGACCGCCAGCCTGCAGAACATCTGGGGTGAGCCGTCCTTCCCGGAAGCGCCGCTGGGCTACGACGAGATCGGCCAGAACGTCTTCGTGCGCCTGGCCAAGGCCACGCAGACGTCGCTGGTCATCGGCTTCGCGGCCGTGCTCATCATCGTGGGCATCGGCAGCTTCGTCGGCTCCATCGCCGGATACGTCGGCGGCTGGGTCGACAACGCCCTGATGCGCTTCGTCGACATCGTGCTGACGCTGCCCATCCTCTTCATCATCCTCATGATCGTGGGCTTCTTCGGCCAGGGCAACCGCGCAGTGGTCATCATCGCCATCGGCATCACGGGCTGGACGCTGGCCGCGAGGTTGATCCGCGGTGAGTTCCTGATGCTGCGAGAGATGGACTTCGTCCACGCCGCCAAGGCGCTGGGCGCAGGCCATCGCCGCATCATCGGGCGACACATGCTGCCGCCGGCCATGAGCCCGCTCATCGTGGCCGCCGCCATCGGCGTGGCCGACGCGGTCGTGGTCGAGGCTGCACTCTCGTTCCTCGGGTTCGGCATCAGCCGGCCGGAGGCCAGCCTGGGCAACATGCTCACCAATGCGCAGGACTACTTCATCCGCGCGCCCCTGATGGTGGTCTGGCCGGGCCTCATCCTCATCCTCATGGTCCTCTCGGCGAGCTTCCTCGGCGACGGCCTCCGTGACGCGCTCGACCCGCGCCAGAAGCTCGACGCCTGATGACGACCCAGACCGAGTCCCGTACCCCGGACCCGACCAGGACGGCTGTGAGCACGGAGAACGTCCTCGAGATCAAGGGCCTGCGCACGCACTTCGGCACCATCGACGGGACGGTCAAGGCCGTCGATGGCGTGAGCTTCGAGATCAAGCGCGGGCAGACGCTCGGCGTGGTCGGTGAGTCCGGCTGCGGCAAGAGCGTCACGGCCATGTCGGTCATGCGCCTCATCGAGCGACCCGGCCGGATCGTGTCTGGCTCGGTCACGCTCAGTGGCACGGACCTGCTGGCGCTGAGCGATCGCGAGATGGAGTCCACGCGCGGTGACCGAATGGCCATGATCTTCCAGGAGCCCATGACCTCGCTGAACCCGGTCTACACCTGCGGCGACCAGATCGCGGAGGCGCTGACACTGCACATGGGCATGGGTCGCGGAGCCGCGCGTGAGCGGGCCATCGAGATGCTTGCGAGGGTCGGGATCCCTGAGCCGAAGCAGCGGGCCAAACAGTATCCGCACGAGCTCTCCGGTGGCATGCGCCAGCGCGTGATGATCGCGATGGCGCTGTCGACCGAGCCAGAGCTGCTCATCGCTGATGAGCCCACCACCGCGCTCGACGTCACCATCCAGGCGCAGATCCTGGAGCTGATGAAGGGCCTGCGCGAGCAGAACGACATGGCCATCATGCTCATCACCCACGACCTTGGCGTCGTGGCCGAGATGGCGGACGAGGTCGTGGTCATGTACGGCGGCAAGGTCGTCGAGCGTGCTGACGCGATGACCATCTACGAGCGGCCGCACCACCCCTACACCAAGGGCCTCCTGGCCTCGATCCCGAAGCTCGGCGAGCGGCGCAAGCGGCTCGATGTCATCAAGGGTGTCGTGCCCAACCCGCTCAACCTGCCCGCCGGCTGCATGTTCAAGCGCCGCTGTGCCGCGGCCATGCCCGTGTGCGACTCGATGCCGCCGATGCGTCAGCTCGAGGACGGCCACATCTCGCGCTGCTGGTTGGAGCCGGATGGCTCGGTGCCCGCGATCGGTGCCGATGCCGGACCGGCGCAGGCCCAGCGCGCGGCGGAGGAGATCTCCATCGAGCCCATCGCCCTGCCCGACCCGCGCACCGATGGCGACGAGCCGCGCGAGGAGCTCGGCTCGTGACGGACCAGCAGGCAAAGGACCGCGCCCCCAGGTCGTCGAACGGCAAGCCCGAGGTACTCCTGAAGGTCGAGGACCTCTACAAGTACTTCCCTGTCAAGGGCGGCCTACTGGGCCTCCAGACGGTGGCCCATGTGCATGCCGTCGATGGCGTCTCCTTCGAAGTGCGCCAGGGGGAGACCCTTGGTCTGGTGGGCGAGTCCGGTTGCGGCAAGACCACGCTGGGCAAGGTCATCCTCCAGCTCCTGGAGGCCACCGAAGGCGACGTCGAGCTCCACGGCAAGAACATCGCCACCATGACCAAGGCGGAGCGCGCGGAGATCCCCAAGCAGATGCAGGTGGTCTTCCAGGACCCTTACGCCAGCCTCAATCCCCGCATGACCGTGGGCGAGATCGTGGGCGAGGGCCCCATGGTCAACGGTCAGTCCGACAAGAAGGAGCGCGAGCAGAACGTTCGGGAGCTGCTGGCCAAGGTCGGCCTCAACCAGAGCCACGCCGGTCGCTACCCTCACGAGTTCTCCGGCGGCCAGCGCCAGCGCATCGGCATCGCCCGCGCCCTCGCGCTGAACCCGGACTTCATCGTGCTCGACGAGCCGGTCTCCGCGCTCGACGTGTCGATCCAGAGTCAGGTGCTCAACCTCCTCGCGGACCTGCAGGAGGAGTTCGGGCTGACCTACCTCTTCATCGCCCACAACCTCGCGGTCGTACAGCACATCAGTGACCGCGTGGGCGTGATGTACCTGGGCAAGCTCGTCGAGCTGGCCGAGGTGGACAGCCTGTATCGGCAGGCGCGCCACCCGTACTCGGTCGCGCTGCTCTCAGCGGTGCCGGAAGCCGATCCGCGCCGACGCAAGAAGCGCCTGGTGCTCAAGGGCGACGTGCCCAGCCCCGTGGCGCCGCCACCCGGCTGTCGCTTCAACACACGTTGCTGGCTCAAGGAGCAGCTGGGCGATCCGGAGCGCTGCGAGACGGAGGTCCCGGAGCTGCGTGACATCGGCAGCGGGCACATGAGCGCCTGTCACTTCGCCGAGGACGTCACGCCCGAGACGGTGGCCAAGGCCGCCGAGGCGCAGCAGCGGGCGCACGATGCCGCGATCGCGGCCGTGGCCAGCTCGGACCCGGCTGATGGGTCGGACGATGCTGGTGACGCCGGCGCCGGCAGCTCCGGCAAGCGTCGTCTCCCGCTCGGCGCCGGAACCCTGCTCCGCGGCGGCCGCTCGAAGAAGGACTGATTCAGGGAACGACGAAAGTGCCTCAGCCGAGCGGGCCGAGGCGCTTCCTCGTGTCTGACGCGGCGTCGAGGCTAGCCTAGGCCGACATCCGGTCGATGCGCACGGACCACGTGCCGCAGCTGTCGTCGAGCTGCTCGATGGTGTACATCCCTTCCGGCACGTCGTTGATGGTGGCTGAGGCGAACGATGCGGTCGACGGCCTGGGGTATTCGAAGTCACCGTCGACCTGCTTGATCAGGAGGTCGATGGCCTCGCAGTCGGTCGTGGACCACTGCATGCGGTAGCGGCCGCTCGCGAGTGCGTAGGTGGCCTCGGGGTCGGCGTCCTGGTCGACCTGCGCCTTGGTCAGGAACTCCGAGACGGCGGCCTCTTCCTCAGATGCCTCCTCTTCCTCGGCAGGGGCTTCGGTGGCCTCCTCAACCGTCTCCTCGGTAGCCGGGGCCGTGGTGGCCTCGTCGGCGGGCTCGGGCGTGGCATCGTCTCCGCCGCAGGCAGCGGCGACGAGACCGATGGCGAGGATCGATGCAGCGGCTGCGGAAAGCCTCATATCCCCCTCCAGTGCGGATGATCAGTGAGCGGCAGCCTAGCACCTCTCCGCATGCGACTCAGCGCCCGCGCGGTCGCATCTGAGGTACGGCCGGCTATGGAGCTGGCTCGTCGTCTTCTGGCTCCTGTGTGGGCGCCACGCTCAGCGACTCGACGATCTAGCTGACGACGACGCCCTCTTCCTTGGTGGCCTTGTCGAGCTCGATGGCGCTCGACTCGCGGAAGTGGCAGGCCACCAGCTGGTCCTTGCCATCGTTCGGCGTGGGGTCGATGAGCTGCGGCAGTTCGGTCGCGCAGATCTCCGGCTGGCCGAGGTGATCCCGGAGCCAGCAGCGCGGATGGAAGTTGCAGCCTTCTGGCGGGTTGACCGGGCTGGGCACGTCACCGGTGAGGATGATGCGCTTGCGCTCGAGCGTTGGGTCGGGGAGGGGGATCGCGCTCATCAGCGCCATCGTGTACGGATGACGTGGGTCTCGGTATAGCTGCTCGCGGTTGGTCAGCTCGGCCACGCGGCCCAGGTACATCACGGCCACGCGATCGCTGATGTGCTCGACCACACCGAGGTTGTGGGCGATGAAGAGGTAGGTCAGCCCGAACTCTTCCTGGAGCGACTTGAGCAGGTTCAGCACCTGCGCCTGGATCGACACATCGAGCGCGGAGACCGGCTCATCGCAGACGATGATGTCCGGCTCCATCACCAGGGCGCGGGCGATGCCGATGCGCTGGCGCTGGCCACCGGAGAACTCGTGTGGGTAGCGGTCCGCGTGATACGGCTGCAGGCCCACGAGGTCCATCATGTCGGCGACCTTCTTGCGCCGCTCGGAGGTGGTCCCGAGGCCGTGGATGCGCAGGCCCTCGCCGATGCTGTCGCCCACGAGCTGGCGGGGATCGAGCGAGGCGAACGGGTCCTGGAACACGATCTGCATGCGCTTGCGATAGGGCTGCAGGTCCTTGCCCGAGAGGCTCGTGATGTCCACCCCGTCGAAGGTGATCCTGCCGCCAGTGGGGTCGATGAGCCGCAGCACCAGCCGCCCGATGGTCGTCTTGCCACAGCCCGACTCACCCACGAGACCGAGCGTCTCGCCCCGGCCGATGTCGAGGTCGACGCCGTCCACGGCCCGCACCTCGGCCACCGTGCGCTGGAGCACGCCAGCCTTGATGGGAAAGGCCTTCTTCAGCCCTTCGAGGCGGATGAGTGGGTCGTCCAGCCGAGTCGTGACGCCCGGCGTCTCGGGCGTCGTGGTGGTCGTGTCGGTCATGTGCCCGCCTCCGGCCAGGTGTCAGGGTCCGGTCGTGGTGAGCCGTCCTCGTGGTGGTACAGCCAGCAGCGCACCAGGTGATCGCCGCCGGCCGCGAGCAGCTCGGGGTGGGCCCTCTCGGCGAGCACGTTGCCATGCTCCTCGCGGGCCGTGCAACGTGGAGCGAAACGGCAGCCATCGGGCAGCTCGATGAGGTTCGGCACCGAGCCCGGGATGGTGGCCAGCTCGTCGAGGATCTCGCCGGGCACCGGGACCGCGCCGATGAGGCCGCGGGTGTAGGGGTGCTTGGGCTCGGCGAAGAGCGTGCGCACATCGGTCTGCTCGACGATCTCGCCGGCGTACATCACCGCGGCCCGGTCGCACATCTCGGCCACGACGCCGAGGTCGTGCGTGATGAGGATGATGGCTGTGCCGGTCTCCTTCTGGAGCACGCGCATGAGGTCCAGGATCTGGGCCTGGATGGTCACGTCCAGCGCGGTCGTGGGCTCGTCCGCGATGAGTAGCTCCGGCTCGCAGGAGAGGGCGATGGCGATCATCACGCGCTGGGCCATGCCGCCCGACATCTCGTGCGGGTAGGCCTCGTAGCGTCGCTTGGCGTCGGGGATACCGACCATGTCCATCAGCTCGAGGCTGCGAACGCGCGCGGCCTTCTCGTCCATGTCTCGGTGGATCTGAAGTGATTCCGCGATCTGTGGCCCGACCTTCATCACCGGGTTGAGCGAAGACTGCGGCTGCTGGAAGATCATGGCGATGCGGTCGCCGCGGATCTTGCGCATCTCATCGTTCGAGATCTGCAGCAGGTCCTGCCCGCCGAAGAGGACCTCGCCGCCCTCGACCTTGCCAGGCTCGCCCACGAGTCCGAGGATCGTGAGCGACGTCACCGACTTGCCGCAGCCCGACTCGCCCACGATGCCCAGGATCTCACCCTTGTTGACGTGGAAGTCGACGCCGGTGACGGCCTTGATGACACCAGCGCGCGTGTAGAAGGACGTGCGCAGGCCCTTGACCTCGAGCACATGCTGCTGGGTCTCGTCGCTAGTGACGGGAGTGATCACGGTATCGGTCACCTGTTGAGCCTCGGGTCGAGGGCGTCACGGATGCCGTCGCCGAGCAGGTTGAAGCCCAGCACCAGCACGGTCAGCATGAAGGCTGGCGACAGCACCAGCAGCGGACGCGAGAAGATCGAGTTGAAGTCGCGTCCGATCATCGCGCCCCACTCTGGCCAGGGTTCGCTCAGGCCGAGGCCGAGGAACGACAGAGCGGCCACCTCCAGCACGGCCGTGGCGATGCCCAGCGAGCCGGCCACGATGAGAGGCGTCAGCGAGTTCGGAAGGATGCGCCGGCGCAGGATGCCGGCGCCCGACTCACCCAAGGCGCGCGAGGCCGTGACGTAGTCACTCTCACGGGTGGTGAGCACAGCCGACCGGGTCAGGCGCGCGTACAACGGGATGGACACGATGACGACAGCGGCGACCGGCCATAGCAGGTTCCACACCCCCGGCAGCGAGAGGTCGAGGGAACGCAGTCCGGTCACGATGGCGATGGCCAGGACGAGTGCCGGGAAGGAGAGGACGATATCCATGATGCGCATGAGGCCCATGTCCGGCCAGCCACCCGCGTAGCCAGCGATGGCCCCGATGATGGCCCCGATGAGGATGGCGATGCCGACCACGGCAGGCCCGATGGGCAGCGAGATGCGAGCTCCGTAGACGACGCGGCTGAAGATGTCACGGCTGTTGCCGTCGGTGCCGAGGTACGTCTGCGGCTGGTCTTCCGGGCATCCCCACGCCCCCAGGACGGGCAGCTCGTAGAAGGCATGGATGCAGGGCTCGGCTCGTCGCCCTGGCTCGCCGGGCCCGTTGAGGTTGTCGAACGCGCCATACGGAGCGATGAAGTCGGCGAAGATGGCCGTGAAGGCCAGCACGCCGAGGAGGATGAGACCCACCACTGCGCTTCGTTGCGCGAGGATGTTGCGGAGCGTCTCCTTGATGCGTGCGCCGCGCGCAGAGCCGGAGGTCTGCGCGCTCTTGCCCGCGACGACATCTGCCTCGCCCTTGCGGTTACCACTCATCTGCATCTTCATCTAGCGCCTCTCACTTGAGTCGGATCCGCGGATCGAGGAAGGCATACGAGATGTCCACGATGAGGTTCACCGTCAGGTAGATGAGCGCGATGATCAGGGTGAAGGCCTGGACCACGATGTAGTCGCGGCCCACGATGGAGTCGTACATCGTGCGGCCCACGCCGGTCAGGTTGAAGACGGTCTCGGTGAGCACCGCTCCCGCGAGCAGCAGGCCCAGCTGCAGGCCGATGATCGTGACCACCGGCAGCATGGCGTTGCGGAACGCATGCTTGCGCAGGACGCTCCGGTCGCTCACGCCCTTGGCTCGGGCGGTGCGGATGTAGTCGAGGCCGAGGACCTCCAGCAGCGACGAGCGCGTGATGCGCGCGATGATGGCCAGGCTGATCGTGCCCAGCGCGATGACCGGCAGGATGAGGTGCTTGACCGCGTCGAGCCACTGCTCGAACTGGAACGTCACCAGGAAGCTGAAGGTGTACAGGCCACTGACGAAGTCCAGCATCGCGCGTGGCAGTCCACCGAGGTTCTCCAGGCCCCAGGCCTCGACGAGCGTGTCGAACTGCAGGCCCGGCGAGAGCCGGCCTGATGGTGGTAACCCGATACGCACGCCGAATATGTCCTCGGTCAAGCCCGGCAGCCACACCGCGAAGGCGAACTGCAGCATCAGGGCCAGCACGAAGATGGGGATGGACACGCCGAGGATGGCCACGAACATCGTGGTCACGTCGGTCTTGGAGTTTCGGCGAAGCGCTGCCAGCAGGCCCAGCAGCACGCCGCTCACGGAGGCGAAGAGGAGTGCGTAGACGGCCAGCTCGACGGTCGTGGGCAGGCGCTCGATGAGGATGTCGGTGACAGGACGCCCGTATCGGATGGACTCACCCAGATCGCCCCGGAGCAGCTGTCCGATGTAGAGGAAGAACTGGACGATGATGGGCTCGTTGAGCCCGAAGCGCTCGTTGAACGCGTCGCAGATCTCCGCGGTCGCGCGCTCACCCAGGGCCGACAGGCAGGGGTCGCCGGGGAGCAGGCGGGCGATGACGAAGACGATGAAGATGATGCCGAGCAGCGTGGGGATACTCAGCAGCAGCCGCCGGATGATGTACTGGGTCAAGTCGAGCTGCTAGTGCGGATTCGGATGCTGGGCCGGGGGAGATAGTAGATGAAGGGCGCCACCTCCGCGGTGACGCCCCTCACCCTTACGCTTCGAGGTCGAGGCCTATTCGGCCGGGACGTTGTTCAGGAAACCACCCCAGAGACCGGGGAAGTACGTGAAGCTGCCGTCACGTCCGATGTGGAGCGGGTTCAGCAGGTCCCACTGGACCGCGTACGAGGACACGATGTCGCTGGCGGTGAGGTCAGCGCCGTCGTGGAACTTGATGCCCTCGCGGAGGCTGCAGGTCCACTCGGTCAGGTCCTCGTTCGAGGTGCACTCGGTGGCCAGCCGCGGGTAGGCTTCGGCGCCGCCGATCTCGTAGCCGTAGAGCGACTCGTTGATCTGCTCGCAGGCGCGCAGGGACTCGCCGTCGGTCTCGTCGGCGCAGTACAGGCCGATGGGCTCGGCGTTCTGCATCCACACGAGGACGTCGTCAGCGCCCGGGGTGATGACACGGAACTCCTCGTTGCCGAGGGGCGACGAGTGCGCACCCTCGATGTCTGCCGCCCAGGCGGTGGCGGAACCACCGGCCGCGATCGGCACCATCGGGATGTTGGCCTTGACGGCGTTGTTGGCATCGGCATAGGCCGCAGCACGAACCTCGGCGTCCGAGTTGGTCGCGCCCACACCGAGGGCGTCCCAGATGTCCTGGAAGCCATCGCCGAACTGGGCGGAGGCGCCGGGGCCGAAGTGGAAGTCGAGGAAGTTGGTCGGATCGGGGTAGTCAGCGCCCCAACCGAGGAGGTGCAGGCCGCTCAGCGCACCGGCGTCGGCGTTGTCGATGAACGTGCCCGACTCCTGGACGTCGATGGTGGCGGTGATGCCGAGGTTCTCGGCCAGCTGATCCTGGATGTCGACAGCGACCTGCTCCGGGAAGGGCAGGTACGTGCGGTCGACGACGCGCAGCGAGATCGGGATCTCGGGCATCTCGTCCATGCCGACCTCGGCCAGGCCCTCGGCCAGCAGCGCAGCCGCGGCCTCGGGATCGTACTCGTACCAGTCCTCGCCCTCACAGGCGAAGGGGATCGAGCACGGCGTGAAGTGGCTGGCCACATTGGAGCCGGCCGGGTAGAAGTTGTTCAGGATGCGCTCGCGGTCGATGCCCTGAGCGATGGCCTGGCGAACCTTCTGGTTGCCGAAGGGCTCGTAGGTGTTGTTCATGCCCACGTAGAAGACGTTCATGCCTTCGCGCGGGAGCACCTGGAAGTTCGGGTCCGCTTCCAGCGTCTCGATGTCGTCGACGCTGGGGTTGTCGATACCGTCGACGGTGCCGGACTGAAGCTCGAGCAGCTTCTGGCCGGGCTCGCTGGACCAGCGCATGACCACGGTCTCGGACAGGACGGGCTCGCCCCAGTAGTCCGGGTTGGCCTCGAGGATGATCTCGGAGCCGCGGCGCCACTCACCGAGCATGTACGGGCCGGTGCCGTTGGGCTCGGCCACGATGGTGCCGTCGGTGCCGGCAGACGCGAGGTAGTCCGAATCCTGCGCCGCGAACGCCGAGAAGGCGACCTTCGACAGGAACGCCGGGTCCGGCGCGCAGAGGTTGAACTTGACGGTCAGATCATCGACCGCCTCGATGCTGGCAAGGCTGCCGGTGTAGGGCAGGCCTGCGAACGTGCCGGCTTCACAGTCGACAGCTTCGGTCACGGGATACGACGTCCAGCCACCCTCGGGCATCTCGCCCTGCTCCGCCTGTGCGAAGACGGGAGCTGCTGAGGTGGCCAGGAGCGCCATCGCGCCGCCAACGGCGGCCGCGGACAACCAAGTAGGTCGTCGGGTCATCCGGTTCTCCTTCTTTCTCTCCGCGACGGATTCGGGCGGCCGCTCTCTCACAGAGGGACCGTTGGGTCTGGACTCCTCCTCAGCCAACCCGTGGGTGCACAGCGCGGCACAGCGCTCGCACCCTTCGCGGCGTCCGTACACCCTAGCACCGCCGCACAACCGTCGTCCGGCATCCGGGTTTCGGTTCGAGTCGAGTATCGAGGCCCTGCGCCTTGGTATGCGTAGGTCTATGCGCTAAGATATGCGCATGGCTGTGCGCAGGAAGACGACCCGCTACCCCATCGACCGGACCTATGAGCCCGCGCCGGAGCCCCAGCGGATCCCCGTCAATCTGAGCCTCCCGGAAGATCTCGTGGCCGATCTCGACAAGGTCGCCGGCCCACGCAAGCGCAGCGCCTTCGCGGAGGAGGCGCTGCGTCGAGCCATCAAGCGCGAGCAGTTCCGCATCGTCGCCGAGGAGGTCGCGGGCTCGCTCGATCCTGAGGACTACCCGTACTGGCAGACCTCAGAGGATGTCGTCGAGTGGGTGCGCATGATGCGAGCCGAGGAGACGTCCACGGAGCCGGACAAGACGTGAGGCTGCTGCTGGACTCAGCATTCGTCATCGACCTGATGAACGGCTTGCCCGAGGCCATCGCCCGGCAGGCGCGCATGTACGAGGTCGGAGACGATCTGATGGTCAACGAGATCGTCGTGTGCGAGGTGCGCGCGGGGCTGCGTGGCGAGGGTGTGAAGCGGTTCGAGCGGCTACTCGAACCGGTCGAGTTCATCCAGCCCGGCCCCGAGACCGCACTGGTAGCAGGGAGTTGGCGCGAGGCGGCACACGGCCGCGGGCGCCGACTGAGTCTCGCTGACTCGCTCATCGCGGCTGCAGCCGACGCGGTCGATGCCGCGGTGCTGACCCGCAACGTCAAGGACTTCGCACTCACGCCGGTCCGCGTCGAGACGTACTGACCGGGCGCGACCGCGTGACGGACAGCGCATACACTCACGGCCATGGCATCACTCCGCGTCGCGCTGGCCCAGATCGCACCACGTCTCGGTGCGCTCGACGACAACCTCGCGCGCCATCACGAGCTCATCGCCGAGGCCGAGTCGCACGGGGCTGATCTCGTGGTCTTCCCCGAGCTGGGGCTGACCGGCTACCTGCTGCAGGACCTCAACGCCGAAGTGGCCATGCGCCGCAACGACCCGCGCATCCTCGAGCTGGCACGGGCCGCGGGCGAGATGAGCGTCGTGGTCTCGTTCGTGGAGGAGTCGTCGGACCACAAGCTCTTCATCAGCGCCGCGCTGCTCGAGAACCAGGCTGTGCGCCACGTCCACCGCAAGGTCTTCCTGCCCACCTACGGCCTCTTCGACGAGCGACGCTTCTTCGCCCCCGGCTCGACCATCCGTGCAGCCAGTTCGGAGCGGCTGGACCTTCGGCTGGGCATCAGCGTGTGCGAGGACTTCTGGCACCTGGCCACGCCCCAGCTGCTGGCCCTCGATGGCGCGCAGCTGCTCATCAACGTCTCCTCCTCGCCGGGTCGAGATGTGGCCGCGGTCAAGGAGCACGGCTTGGGCACGGCCGAGTCGTGGCGCTCGCTCAACCGCACCTACGCCCAGCTGACGACGAGTTACGTCATCTTCGTCAACCGTGTCGGTGTCGACGAGTCGATCACCTTCTGGGGCGGCTCCGAAGTCGTCGGCCCGGACGGCGGCAGCATCTTCCGGGCACCCACCCACGACGAGGGCCTGTACGTGACCCAGATCGACCCGGCTCAGCTGCGACGTGAGCGCATCGCCTCACCGTTGCTCCGCGATGAGCGCCCGGAGGTCGTCATCCGCCAGCTCGACCAGATCATCGGCGAGCGCCTCGAGCGCAACGCCCGCAGCGCCAAGCGACCGTGACCAGGACCGATCCGGCGACGCCCGCGTTCGAACTCCCTGAGGAGCTCAGCATCGACACCGACGCCGCGCGTCGCATCATCGGTGAGTTCATCCGCGCGCAGCTGTCGCAGGCCGGCTTCGGCAAGGTCCTGCTGGGGTTGTCGGGCGGCATCGACTCGGGGCTCGTGGCCTACCTCGCCGCCGAGGCCATCGGGCCGCAGAACGTGCTCGCGATCCTGATGCCGTACAAGACGTCCTCGCCGGAGTCCCGGGGCGATGCCGAGACCATCGTCGCTGACCTGGGTCTGCCCCACGAGCTGGTCGACATCAGCCCCATCGTCGACGGCTACTTCGACGAGACGCGGCAGGACGCGGCCCCGCTGCGCCGAGGCAACTTCATGGCCCGGGCGCGCATGTGCGTGCTCTACGACCACTCGGTGACCTGGGGCGGTCTCGTCATCGGTACTGGCAACAAGACCGAGGCGCTCATCGGCTACTCCACGCTGTGGGGTGATAGCGCCAGCGCATTCAACCCCATCGGGGACATCTACAAGTCGCAGGTGCGCCAGCTCTCGGCGGCCCTCGGTGTGCCGGAGGCCGTCATCAACAAGGCGCCTTCGGCCGACCTCTGGCCGGGCCAGACCGACGAGGACGAGGTCGGCTTCAGCTACGCCGAGGTCGATCGCATCCTGTTCCGGCTGGTGGACCGGCGCCTGAGCCTCGA
Source organism: uncultured Chloroflexia bacterium (assembly GCA_963752475.1). Lineage (GTDB taxonomy): Bacteria > Chloroflexota > Limnocylindria > Limnocylindrales > CSP1-4 > JAFMJV01. The sequence goes on from CAVVYR010000007.1 coordinate 361,235, forward strand.
CGAGGTCGTGGCCGATGGCTTCGAGCGCGAGCTGGTCGAACGCGTCGACCGCATGGTCGCCGGTTCCGAGTTCAAGCGCCAGGTCCCGCCCATCGCCAAGATCGGGCCGCGCACCGCCGGCATCGACTACCTCTACCCGCGCCGCCGACCGCGCTCGGCGCGTGACTGACGTGGTCACCGAGTGCGGCCGCGGCACGCTCTACGTCGTGGCTACGCCCATCGGCAACCTCGGCGACATCACCCTGCGTGCGCTCGAGGTGCTGCGTGCCGTCGCCGTGGTGGCCGCGGAGGACACGCGCGTGACCCGCAAGCTGTGGTCCCGCTTCGACATCGAGACGCCGCTCGTGAGCTACCACGCCCACAGCGACGACCGCCGCACCGCGCAGCTCATCGAGCGGCTCGAAGGGGGCGAGGACGTGGCCCTCGTGACCGACGCCGGCACTCCGCTGGTCAGCGACCCCGGCGAGATCCTCGTGAGCGCTTGGGCCGAGCGTGGCGGAACGGTCGTGCCCATCCCGGGTGCCTCGGCCGTCCTGGCGGCGCTGGTGGCCAGTGCCCTCCCTGCCGCGCGCTGGGGGTTCGAGGGCTTCCTGCCGCGCAAGGGCCGGGAGCGCAAGGAGCGCATCGCCCGGATCGCGGCCGATGATCGGGCCACCGTCATCTACGAGGCCCATGGACGGACGGCGGCCACCCTGCGGGACCTCGCTGCTGCCTGCGGTGCCGAGCGCCCCGCCGCCGTTGCCCGCGAGCTGACCAAGCTCCACGAAGAGGTTCGCCGGGGCACGCTCGAGGAGCTGGCCGCCACGGCCGAGGCGTCGCCGCTCAAGGGCGAGGTCGTCATCGTCGTCGCCGGCGCCACGCCCGAGGATGTGGCGGAGGTCAGCCTCGAAGCCGGCCGTGCGCGCGTCGATCGTCTGGCGGCCGAAGGCGTCAGGCGTTCCGCGGCCGCGAAGATCGTGGCCGAGGAGACCGGCCTGCCTCGACGGGAGCTGTTCGCGACCGAGGGCTGAGATGGCTCAGCGGGTCGGGTCCGCGTCGACCCCTGCCAGCAAGTCCCGTCCCCGGGCCATCGCCTCCGAGACGTCGGCGTCTGGGTTCGCGCGCTCGATCCACATCCGGAACCACGGGCCCGGGTCGTCCGACCAGGTGGCCGTGGCCAGGCCGGGGAGGAGCACGCCGTCGATCGTCGTGCGCCAGTCCGAGTACCCGACCGACCACTCGACCGGCCGGCCGCCGGGGCCCTTGTGGCGCTCGGCGGTGAAGTCCGTCGGATAGCCGCTCTCGGGGTCGAAGGCCAGGCGGGCCGACACACGCTCGTGGCCATAGGGCAGGGCCACGTCCGTGGTCTCGTCATCGACCGTCGACCACTCGACCTCTTCGCGTTCGCGCCAGGCCGCGGGGAAGAGGATCGCCTCGGCCCACATGAAGAGCGCCGCCGCCTGGTCGATCTCGGGCCCGATGTCGAGCGTGTGGCTGATGCGGCTGAAGCCGCGCCCGTCGACGTAGCCGTCCATGCCACGGATGAAGGTGAGCGGCCCGATACCCACGCGCAGGTCCGCGAGGTGGTGCTGCCCCAGCTCGTGCCACATCACAGCCTCGATGGGCAGCCAGAAGCCGCGGCCGTCTCGGCGGAAGCGCGTTCGCCCCTCGATCACCGCGCTGTTGGTCGGCTGCATGGTGCCTTCGAGTGCCTGGAGCCAGCGTTCGACCGGGCCGGGCAGTGTCTCGCTCATGGGGGGCATCGTCTCACCCTCGCCCGGGGTCGGTGGTCGCTAGCGCGCGAGGCCGTGGCCGAAGGGGTAGAGGGTGCCGCCGCCCAGCTTCGGGATCCGTACCGGGAGAGAGCCGCCCACGGGTGCGTTGCCGGTGATGGCGCGAGCGAGACCGCGCATCGAGACCGGCACATCCGAGTAGGTCGCGACCTGCGCGGGCGCTGACGGGAACCAGGCCGCGTCATAGGGTGAGCCGGCATACACGACCAGCACGCGCCCCCTTGAATCGACCAGCCGCTTCACGAGCGAGCGCTGTCGCGGAAACGCGCCGAGGTGCTCGGTGATCACGATGGTGAGATCGCCGGAGTCCGCGAGGCGCTGTGCCTTGCGGGCCTCCTTCGCACCCGGGTCGCTGCCGGTCCAGGCAGTGGTCACCTTCCGGCCGGTGTCCTCCAGCGTCCGCTCGAGCGCGCCCGCGCCTTCTGGTCGGACACCCGTCAGGGCGATGTCCCAGCTCGCTTCGAGTGGCAGCCACCGTTGGCGGTCGCGCAGCACCGTCACGGCCGATCCGCCCACGGCTCGTGCGACCTCGACATCTTCGGGCGTGCCCAGGGCGGCCTCGACCGCATCGACATCGACGTAGGGGTCGTCGAGCAGACCCAGGCGTTCCTTCAGGCGGAGGATGCGCTCGACCGATCGATCGAGCCGCTTCTCACTGATCTCGCCGGCCTCGACGGCCCGCAGGACACCCTGGAAGGCGGTCGGCAGGTGCGGTGGGTCGGCCAGGATGTCGGCCCCGGCCTTGAGCGCCAACACCGGCGCGCGGGCATCCCCGTAGCCGTCCCGGATGGCCGCCATCGTCAGGGAGTCGGTCATGACCACGCCGTCGTAGCCCAGCTGCTCGCGCAGGACACCGGTCAGGATCGGCCGCGAGAGCGTCGCGGGGCGCCCGCCGGGATCGAGCGAAGGCACGCGCACATGGGCCGTCATGATCACGTCCGCACCAGCCTCGATGGCCGCCTCGAACGGCGGCGCGTCGAGCTCCCACCAGGTGGCCTTGCTGTGGCGGATGGTGGGCAGGCCGTCGTGGCTGTCGATGCTGGTGTCGCCGTGACCCGGGAAGTGCTTGACCGTGGCGGCGACCGCCGCATCCTCCTCGAATCCGGCGACCTGGGCCGCCGTCATCCTCGAGACGAGCGCGGGCTTGGAGCCGAGCGAGCGGACCCCGATGACGGGGTTGAGCGGGTTGTTGTTGACGTCGGCGACGGGCGCCAGCTGCTGATTGATGCCGACCGCGCGCAGGTCCTCGCCGGTGACACGGGCGGCCTCGCGCGCGAGCGTCTCGTCACGGGTCGCGCCCAGCGCCATCGCGCCCGGGAAGCGGGCTGCCGGTGGCCCCAGCCGCTCGACGACCCCGTGCTCCTGGTCGGTGCTGATGAGGACGGGCACGGTCCCGGCGTCGATGGCTGCCCGTTGGATGCCGTTCGAGAGCCGGGCGATCTGCCGCGGGTTCTGGAGGTTGCCGGCGTATTCGAAGTAGACGATGGCTCCGACCGGGAACCGCTCGAACAGCTCGCGCGCGTCCGCGACGCCGAGGTGCGCCTCGTTGTTGCCGACCGCTCCCGGGGCCGGGGACTTCGCCCGGAAGCCATAGACGCGGCTCATGAACAGCTGCCCCACCTTCTGTCGGCGGGACATGCCGGCCATGATCTCGGCCACGCGGTCGGTCTCGCCGGCGTCTTGGAGCACAGGGATGGGCTCTGCCGAAGCTGGGGGTTCCGGACTCGGGGCCTGGGCAGCGGCGCCCGGGGTCGGGAGCATGACCAGCAGGGCCATCAACGCCACGATCACAGGGGTTCGGCGTGTCATCGGACCGCCCATTCTGGCACCGCTCGGCGTTCTATCCTCTGCCCAAGTCTCGAACCGTCTTCAGCGGGGCCAGGGTCTTCGACGGGACCGGAGCTGATCCCCATCCCGCGGACGTCGTCATCGAGGGCCCCGCGCTCGTAGCCAGTCGTCGCCCCCACCGACGCTCGCCCGCGGCCGTAGTCACTCGTCGCCCCCATCGACGCGAGCCCGCGCTCGTAGCCGCTCGTCGCCCCCACCGACGCGAGCCCGCGCTTGTAGCCGCTCGTCGCCCCCATCGACGCTAGCCCGCGCTTGTAGCCACTCGTCGCCCCCACCGACGCTAGCCCGTGCTTGTAGCCACTCGTCGCCCCCACCGACGCTATGGAGCCACTCGGCGGGTTTCGATGGTCATGTGTCGCTCGAACCGACGCTAGCCCCACGAATCGGTCGAGCAGGGCGCCATCCGCGATGCTGGGCGCTCGCCGGTATGCCCCGCCACGCTCAGCGCAGGTGCCCCTGGTTCGACTCCGACGGGATCCGCTGACTACGAGTGTGACTTGCGTCGACTGGAGCGACGGATGTCCACATCGACAGGCGGGGTACCCACCCCGGGGGTCACCGGGCCAGGGGAGTGGACTCCACCCAAGGCCTAGTCTGCTTCGCGGATCTGCGAGCGCGCGGGCACCGGCTCGGCCGACTCGCCAGGCAGGAAGACCCGGTCGAACCACTCTCGGACCGCCGGCGGCGTGTGGACCACGATGTAGTAGGCGACGTAGGCGTAGGCCGCGCCGGCGATGCAGTCGTGCAGCCAGTGGTCGCCGGTGTAGACGACCGAAAGGGCCACCACGGCTGCGTAGCCGGCCACGATCCAGGCCACGCGCCCGAACGCGCGCCGCAGCACCAGGAAGGCCAGGAATGGGTAGGCCACGTGGAGCGACGGCCAAGCGGCCACATCGTTGGGACCGGCCGCGTAGAAGATGTTCTCGTAGACGTTGTTGCCGTCGAGGCCCATCGCGGCGCCGAGGTCGGCGAACGTCTCCGGCTTCAGATAGGCGATGACCGGCAGGCCGTCGGGACCGTTCAGCAGGCCCTCGTTGGCCGCGTACCAGGGCGGGGCGGCCGGCATGAGCAGGTACGTCGTGAAGGCGGCCATGCTGAGCACGATGAGCGCGGCCATGTAGTCGTGGAACTGCTCACGGCGCCACTTCCACAGGAGTACGCCAGTGGCGATCGGGATGAGGAAGTGGAACATATAGACCGCGGTCGAAAGCAGGGCCACCCAGTCGAAGCCGGCGAGCGGGCGGATCGCATCCTGGAGCACCTGCGTGGGCAGAGCTCCCAGTCCGAGCATGCGTTCGGCCTCGATGAGCGACGCCATCTGCAGCGGGAAGCCGGCGTCGTCGGCCAGGCCGCGCATCAGCTCGTACGCCAGGAGCAGGGCCACGATGGGCGTCCAGTCGGAGAGCCAGGTGCGTCCGCGCAGCATCAAGACACCACCCAGCGCGACGGCCACGACGACGACGTCGGGGGTGATGGCGGCGGAGTTCTTGAAGATCAGGGCCCCGATGAGGAGCGCATAGCACGCCAGCCCCAACAGCAGCAGCCGCTCATTGCGCAGCCGCAATTCTCCCGATCTCGTCATGTCCAGGTCGGTCACACGGCGTCCCTTGTCAAGGGTCTTCCGAACCGGAAGTCGGATCGTTCCGATGAATCGTACCCTGAGGTGGTGCGTGGGGACAAGGGGTGCCGAGCCAGGTGAAGCGGGGATGCAAACCGGACGAAGGCTGAGCTAAGGGGCGCTCGCTACTGTGCCCACATCCACCGCCGAGGACCCGCCGAAGCCGAACCCGCCGGTTCTGTAGATGGCCGGACGCTGTGTGCATTCGTCCGGCAAGGAGGTCCTATGAACCGTGTCCTGTTGACCGGACGGTTGACGCGCGATCCCGAGATGCGCTCGCTGCCGAGTGGCAAGACCGTCACCAACTTCTCGGTAGCCACCAACGAGTACCGCAAGGGAGAGGAGTACACCGAGTACCACTCCGTGGTCACGTGGGAGCGCCTCGCGGAGATCTGCGGCCAGTTCTTGGGCAAGGGCCAGATGGTGTCGCTCGAAGGGCGGCTCCAAACGCGTCGCTGGGAGGATGACCACAAGATCAAGCACTACCGCACCGAGATCGTGGCCAACACCGTGGAGATGCTCTCGGGCCGTCGCAAGAAGGACTATGCGGCGGAGTCCGCGGCCCAGGCGCTCGAGACCCAGGCGGAGGTCATGGGCCTCGACCCGGTCGGACCCGACGACTACATCGAGGCCGAGGACGTCGATGACTCCGACACCGTCGAGCCAGCAGAGCCCGAGGCCGTCGCTGCCTGACGCTCATCCCTGACCGAGCGGCCGGCGCCGTCCTCCCCTCCGGCGCCGGCCGTCCCGGCTTGCCATGCGTCCTAGACTGTCCGAGCGCGAGGCGGACAAGGACACGTCGCTTCGTGACCCACACCGGGGGGCACGAGGGAGAGAACCATGCGCATCGCCGCCACCCTGCCAGCTTCCGACATCGAGCGTGCGAAGGACTGGTACGCCAGGATCTTCCAGATCGAACCGATCGAACAGACCGAGGACGGTTCCTACTGGTTCGAGCTCGACGGTATCCGGTTCCTCGTCTACGCCTCACGGTTCGCCGGGACCAACCAGGCCACGGCTGCCGGCATCGAGGTCGAGGACGTCGCGGCTGCTGTCGCCGAGTTCAGCTCTCGGGGCGCGAAGTTCCAGGACTACGACTTCGGCGATGACTTCCGTACGGTCGACCACATCCTCACCACGCCGACGGGAACGAAGCTGGCCTGGATGCAGGATTCGGAAGGCAACATCCTCGGCCTCTCCACGAGCTAGCGACATCGTCGAGACCATCACCAGCGGGCGCGAGGTACGAGCGTGCGCGTGTCCGTTCGATGGAAGTGGGATTCGACCCTTGGCGAGTATCCTTGTGTCGGCGGCACAGCCGCGAACGACACGAGCATCGAGCGGACGATCCCCAGGGTCCGTCGATCACGATACTGGGGGTCCCGCGAAGGAGGGGTCATGTTTCGTTTCATCATCGGCCTGGTCAGTGGTGTGGCCATCGGTGCCGCCGCCGCCAGCGTGAGTCAGGGCCAGTCCGGCCAGGACCTGCGCGCTGAGTTCGACCGCATCCGCAACGACCTGCAGGAGCGCAACTTCGACGCCCTCGGCGCCCATCTCGAGGAGCGCTTCAAGGAACTGCAGGTCAACCTCGAAGAGCGCTTCGCCGAGGTCCAGCAAGCTGCCGCCGAGAAGGCGGAAGAGTCTGCCGCGGCTGCGGAAGACGTCGCCGACGAACTCGTCGAGAAGGCTGACGAAGCAGTCGAGGAAGCCGAGGACGCCGCGGAGGAGGCCAAGGAGGCCTAGCCTTTGGGCGCAACGCTCCCGCAACCACGACACAAGACGGCCGTGACCCCTCGCAGGGACACGGCCGTCTATCATCTGTCGGTAATCGCGCCGCGGGCCGCAGTCCGCCGCAAGGGAGAGGAGTCATCACCAGCATCGGAGTGGCCGTCCGGACCGGACGGCCATCGGCACCTGTCAACGTCCCCGCGGGGAACCAGGGGGCTGGTGTACCCATAGCGCGAGGGACCGCCTGATGCCCGCCAGCGTGATCGTCGGCCTCCAATGGGGCGACGAGGGCAAGGGCAAGGCCGTCGACCTGCTCTCGGAGTCGGTCTCGATGGTCGTTCGCTTCCAGGGTGGGGATAACGCCGGCCACACGGTCATCGTGGGTGACGAGGTCTTCAAGCTGCACCTCGTACCGTCGGGTGTCCTGCATCCGCACATCACACCGGTCATCGGCAACGGCGTGGTGGTCAACCCCCGGACGCTCATCACCGAGATGGACATGCTCGCCCAGCGCGGCATCGATGTCTCGCGTATCCGCGTGAGCCGCGCGGCGCACGTGATCATGCCGTATCACATCGCCCTCGACGAAGCCATCGAGGCCCATCTCTCGGGCAACGAGATCGGCACCACCCGGCGAGGCATCGGCCCCACGTACGCGGACCGCGCCTCACGCGCCGGCGTGCGCATGGAGGACCTGCTCGACCCGGATGCGCTGAAGCGGCGCCTGTCCCTGGTCCTGCCCGAGCGCAACGCCATCCTGCACGAGTCCTACGGCCAGCACGGATTCGAGATGGACGAGCTTCTCGCGCAAGCCGCGAGCTGGGCCGAACGGCTGGGTCCACATATCGTCGATACCACGAACCTCGTGCAGGACGCTCTTGCGAAGGGCGAGCACGTCATCCTCGAGGGCGCCCAGGGCACGCTCCTGGACCTCGACCACGGCACCTATCCGTTCGTGACCTCGAGCAACCCCATCGCCGGTGGCGCCACCACTGGCGGCGGCGTCGGCCCGCTCCAGATCGACCACATCCTCGGCATCATCAAGGCCTATTCCACGCGCGTCGGTGCGGGCCCGTTCCCCACCGAGCTCGATGACGAAGCCGGCCGCTACCTGCTCGAGAAGGGTCACGAGTTCGGTACCACTACCGGCCGGCAGCGACGCTGCGGCTGGCTCGATGCGGTGCCGTTGCGCTACTCGGTCGCCGTCAACTCGGTCAGCGACCTGATGGTCAACAAGCTCGACATCCTCAGCGGCCTCGAAGAGCTGCGCATCGCCACGAGCTACGTGGTCAAGGGCGAGGAGCGTCGCTGGCCGCTCTCATTGGCCGATCTGGAGCACGCCGAACCGGTCTACGAGGTGCTCCCGGGCTGGGAGGAAGACATCTCCGGCGCGCGCTCGATAGAGGAACTGCCGGCCAACGCGGTGGCCTTCGTCGATGCCATCGAGCAGGCCGCGGGCGCGCCGGTGGCCATCGTCAGCGTCGGGCCCGAGCGGACCCAGACGATCCACCGCCAGCCCTTCCACCAGCGACCGCGAGCGTAGTCATGATCGGGCGCTACACGACCCCCGAGATGGGGGCGCTGTGGTCGGATGCGGCTCGCTTCGAGCACATGCTGCAGGTGGAGATCGCCGTACTCGGGGCGCTCGCTGAGGAAGGCCAGGTGCCACCGGAAGCCGTGGCCGCGGTCGAGGCGCGTGCGGTCGTCGATATCGACCGCATCAACGAGATCGAGGCCACCACCGACCACGATGTCGTGGCCTTCGTCACGCAGGTCGCCGAGACCGTCGGTGAGGAGGGCCGCTGGATCCACTTCGGCCTGACCAGCAGCGACGTCGTCGACACCGCGCTCGCGCTGCAGTGTCGGGCCGCCGCCGACCTCATCCTGGCCGCGCTCGACGAGACCATCGCCGTGGTCGTGACCAAGGCGCGCGAGCATGCCGAGACGCTGCAGATGGGCCGCACCCATGGCGTCCACGCGGAGCCGCTGACGTTCGGGCTGAAGCTCACCACCTGGGCCTTCGAGCTCGACCGGGCGCGCACCCGTCTGCGTGCCGCCGCCGATGACCTCGCCACAGGCAAGATCTCCGGTCCGGTCGGGACGTACTCACAGCTGCCGCCGTCGATCGAGGCCAGGGCGCTCGGCCGATTGGGCCTCAAGGCGGACGACGCCTCCACCCAGATCGTGCAGCGCGACCGGCACGCGGCCTTCCTCGCGGCCATCGCCGTCACCGGCGGCTCCATCGAGCGATTCGCGGTCGAGATCCGCAACCTCCAGCACACCGAGCTGGCTGAGGTCGGCGAGCCCTTCAAGCGTGGCCAGACCGGCTCCTCGGCCATGCCCCACAAGCGCAATCCGATCCTCTCGGAACGTCTCACGGGCATGTCCCGCCTGCTCCGCGGCTATGCCGTCGCGGGCATGGAGGACCAAGCCCTATGGCACGAGCGCGACATCAGCCACTCATCGGTCGAGCGCGTGGCGCTGCCGGGTGCGACGACGCTGCTGCACTACATGCTCGGTCGTTTCCGCCGGCTCGTGGACGGACTCGTCGTGCGGCCGGAGCGCATGGCCCAGAACATCGAGCGCGGCCTGGGCCTGCACTGCTCCTCGCGCGTGCTCACGTCGCTCGTCGATGCCGGTCTCGCCCGCACTGAGGCCTACCCGATCGTGCAGCGCAACGCTCTGCGCGCCTTCGATGAGCGGGTCAGCTTTCGCGAGCTCATCGAGGCCGACCCCGATGTCACCGCCACCCTCACACCCGAAGCCATCGAGCACTGCTTCGACGACCGCGCTTGGCTGAGCCACGTGCAGGGCGTCATCGCACGACTGGAGCGCCTGGACCCATGACCGACACGCCCCGACCACGAGCGCTGCTTTCGGTCTCCGACAAGACCGGCCTCGTCGAGCTGGCCCGCGGACTGGCCGAGCGCGGCTTCGCGCTGGTGTCCACCGGCGGTACCGCGCGCACCATCCGCGATGCCGGCGTGGCGGTCACCGATGTGGCCGAGGTCACCGGCGCGCCGGAGATGCTCGACGGGCGCGTCAAGACGCTGCACCCGCGCATCCACGGCGGGGTGCTGGCCAACCTCAACGACCCCTCGCACCGTGAGCAGCTGGCCGATCAGGGCATCGAGCCGTTCTCGGTCGTGGTCGTGAACCTCTACCAGTTCGAGCAGGCCGCGGCCGCGGGGAACCTGTCGGATGACGAGCTCATCGAGGAGATCGACATCGGCGGACCTACGCTGGTGCGCGCGGGTGCCAAGAACCACGCCAACGTGGCCATCGTCACCGACCCGGCCGACTACGACGCGATCCTCGCCGAGATCGACGAGCACGGGCAGGTCCCGCTACGTACGCGGCAGCTGCTCGCACTGAAGGCCTACCGACGGACCGCGGCCTACGACGCAGCCATCGTCTCGGAGCTGGCGACGCGCTGGACGCCCGAGGACGCGACCCCCGAGGTCGTACCGCTGGCGCTCAAGCGATCGCTGGAGCTGCGCTATGGCGAGAATCCACATCAGCAGGCTGCGCTCTACTCGGTCGTCGGTGCCGATCCCGCGGTCGGGCCCTTCGTGGCCGGGGCAGAGCCGCTGCAGGGCAAGCCGCTGAGCTACAACAATCTGCTCGATGCCTCGGCTGCGGCGGCGATGGCTCGCGACCTCGTTGGCCAGGCGGTCGTCATCGTCAAGCACGGCAACCCCTGTGGCGCGGCCGAGGCCGACGACCTCCTGACCGCCTGGGACCGAGCGCTCGAAGCCGATCCGGTCAGCGCCTTCGGCGGCGTGGTCGGTGTCCGCGGCATCGTCGACGAGACCCTCGCGGAACGCCTGACGAGCCTGTTCCTCGAGGTCGTCGTGGCCGAGGGCTTCGACGCTGGCGCTCGCAAGGTGCTCGCCGCCAAGCCCGACCTGCGGCTGCTCGAGGATCCCACCATCGCGCAGCCTACGACCGTGGCCCTCGAGGCTCGCGCGGCCGGTGGCGGCGTGCTGCTCATGACCTCGGACGTCGAGCCCGATGATGCGTCGACCTGGCGCACGGTCACCAAGCGAAAACCCAGCGAGTCCGAGATGGCCGACCTGGCCTTCGGCTGGCGCATCGCCCGGCACGTGAAGTCCAATGCCATCGTGCTCGCTCGTGGCGGCGCCATCGTCGGCGTCGGTGCCGGTCAGATGAATCGCGTCCAGAGCGCCCGGCTCGCGGTGGAGCAGGCAGGAGAGAAAGCGCGCGGCGCCGTCTGTGCCAGCGACGCCTTCTTCCCGTTCCCCGATGGTGTCGAGACCTGTCTCGCGGCGGGCGTCACCGCGGTGGTGGAGCCCGGCGGTGCACGCAAGGATGACGACGTCATCGCCGCCGTCGACGCCGCCGGCGCCGCCATGGTCTTCACCGGCCGACGCCACTTCAAGCACTAGGCCGGGCCGCTAGGCCCAGCCATGCCATCCCACGCTGGCTGAACTCGACCACTCGACGCGCCGACTGCATGATTCCAGCTCCGTCGAGACTCAGGTTGACGATCCGAGCCTCGCCACGGCTGAGATGCGACAGCCCGCCGGCCGTAGCGGTCGAGTTCAGCCCCGGCCGGATGATCCACCTGCCCATGGCCATGCACCAGCCGGACATAGAAGAACACCGGCCGGAGGCACCGCGACGGTGTCGCCGACCGGCGTCCTGGGGATCCGAACTAGCGCTTGGCTTCCTTGGCGCGATTGCGCTGCTGGGCCGCGCGGTCGACGTCCTTGCTGCGCACGCGGGCCACGTCGCTGGCCAGCGTGGGGTTGATCATCATGTGGCCTTCGACGTCATCGTCGTCGGCCGGGCGGTTCTGAGGGCTCTCCTTGCCCTTGTTCTCAGTCATGTTTGTCGCTCCATCTCTTGACCGGTTCGGCGACTTGGACGCTGTCGTCGAAGCGTGACTGTAGCGTGCCCGTCGAGGCCCGGCCACACCCTCGGACTCGCGACACTGCGCTTGTCAAATGGCCGACACCCGGCATCCGACGTCGACTCGGCTTGACGTGGCGGATGTCGCCCCGCCATGGTTGCGACGTGGACCAGCAGTTGATCATCACCAGCCTGCGTGACTCGTACCTCTTCGAGCGTGCCGACGATGACGCTCTCACGGCCATCGCGCGCCACATGCGGCGGCGCCGCTTCCGGCGCAACGAGACCATCATGCATCAGGGTGATCCCGGCGACGCCCTTCACGTCGTGAGCTCGGGCGCGGTCAAGATCGTGCTGCCCAGCCTCGAGGGTGAGGAGGCCATCATCGCCACCCTGCGCAGCGGTGACTTCTTCGGCGAGCTGGCGCTGCTCGACGGGGCTCCGCGCTCGGCCACGGCCGTGGCCTTGGAAACGACCGAGACGCTGACGCTCCCGCGTGAGGCCTTCCTCGAGATGCTCGATCGCGACAAGTCTCTGCGGGAGTCGTTGCTGTCCGGCCTCGCGCGAGAGATCCGGCGCGTCACCGGACACGTGGAGGAGCTCCACTTCCTCGACCTCGCCGGACGGCTGGCCAGCCGCCTGGCGCGGCTGGCGCGTGAGGCCGAGCCCGAGGCCAACGAGGTCCGCCTCGACTGGCCCTATACGCAGTCGGACCTGGCCTCGATGATCGGCGGTACCCGGCAGTCCGTTAACAAGCTGCTGTCCGACCTCGTCGACTCGCGACCTCGTGATCATCGAGAAGGACACGCTCATCATCCCCGACGTCGCAGGCACTGGAGCTCGAGGCCGAGCGGTGACCGAGGCGACCGACGCCGCCCTGCAGGTCCTCCTCCGCGCCGCCCGCGAGACGGCCACCGCGCGGCGCATCGGCGGTGACACCGAGACTGCGTTGCTGCAGTCGGTGGTGGATGCGGCCGCGACCATCTTCGATGCCGAAGCGTCGTCGATCGCGCTCTTCGAACCCGATCCTGACCGGCTCGTCTTCCGCGTCGCGGGCGGCGAACAGGGCGACGGCGTCGTCGGCATCTCGGTCGCGCCGACGCACGGCATCGTGGGCTACGTCTTCTCGACCGGCGAGCCCATCGCGCTCACCGACGTCGGCTCGGACCCGCGCTTCGACAAGGGCACGGCAGAGAAGACCGGCTACATGCCGCGCAGCATCGCCGCCGTGCCGCTCATCGATGCCGGAGCCACGGTCGGCGTGTTGCAGGTGCTCGACAAGCACTCCGAGGAGTCGTTCTCACTGCGCGACATGGACCTGCTGGGTGTCTTCGCCCGGCAGGCAGCGGCAGCCATCGAAGCCGCGCGCGTGGGCCGTGACTCCGAGCGGCTGCTGCGCAACGCGCTGGTGGCCATCGGTGGTGAGGCGCTCGACACGGAGGCGCTGGATGCGCTCATGGCCGCTGCGGCCGAGGAGCTCGACCGTGACGACGAGGCACCGTTCTGGCGGCTGGTGGACCAGGTGGCGCAGCTGCGCGACACCAACGACGTCGATCTCGAGTTGGTGGAAGAGATCCTCGAGGTCGTGTCCCGGCATCGCTCGCACCGCCTCGGTCGCTACGGTCGCCGGCCCCGGTGAGCGAGGCCTCGACGCTACGGCCGGCCTGGTCTGAGCCGTTCGTCGGCGAGGCCGTGGCCGAGCTGGCGCGAGCAGCGCGCCTCGACCGCATCGACCGCGAGTGGGCGTTCGAGGGCGCGACCGGCAAGGGTGTGACGGTGGCCATCATCGACAGCGGCATCGAGGCCGATCACCCGGCGGTCTCGGGCCGCGTGCGCCGACAGGTGGCGGTCGAGCTGCAGGACGGCGACCCGGTCGTGGTCGATGACGAGTGCGGCGATCTCTTCGGCCACGGCACCGCCTGTGGCGGGCTCATCACGGACCTCGCGCCCGACGTCGAGCTGGTCTCGGTGCGTGTCCTCGGCTCCGACCTGCGGGGCAGGGGAGCGGCGTTCCTCGGGGGGCTCGAGTGGGCCATCGAGCATGAGGTGGATGTGGTCAACCTCTCGCTCTCCTCCAAGAGCGAGGTCCTCTTCGCCGACTTCCATGAGGTCGTCGACCGGGCCTACTTCGCCGGAGTGACGCTCGTGAGCGCGGCCAACAACGCACCCGGTGCCTCGTACCCCTCGCTCTTCTCGTCGGTCGTCTCGGTCGCGGCTCACGAGGAGCCCGACCGCTGGCGCTGGTACTACAACCCGCGTCCGCCCGTGGAGTTCGGGGCCTGGGGCGTGAACGTGCCCATCGCCTGGAAGGACGGCGGCTCGTCGGTGGCCACGGGCAACTCCTTCGCGGCACCGCAGATCGCCGCGCTCGCGGCCCTGCTGCGCTCGAAGCACCCGGGCCTCACCCCCTTCGAGGTCAAGGCCGTCCTCGCCGCCACAGCAGACCTGTCAGCACCCGATTGACCCAGCCGTTGTCGGCTGTCTGACAGTCCTCGCGGGCGTCTCCGCCTACCTTGATGGCACGCAGCGCGAGGTCATGGACATGGGCGACATGCTTCAGCACCCGGAGTTCTACACCCAGGAGATCGAGCGGCACCAGCTCGAGTCCCGACGATGGGCCGAGGCGGGCATGCTGGGCCGGCTTGCCAGCAGCGTCCGCGAGCAGTCGCAGGAGCAACCGCGGCGCTCCGGCTTCATCGCCCTGGCCACGCCGGTGGCGCTGGTGCTGGGCATGCTCGCGATCATCATCTAGGCCCACTCCCAGCGGCGGGGTCCTGGACGCAGGCGGATCCCGCCGCTTCCCCATGTCCGATAGGCCGCCTGTGCCTTGGTGCGTCGCGTACCATGCCGCGAATGACGTGCCACGCGTGCGGCCGTGCGCTCCCCCACGACGCCCGCTTCTGTTCCGGCTGCGGAGCGGCGATCGTGCGTGCCTGTGCCGCCTGCGGGACGGAGCTGGAGGCCGACGCGCGCTTCTGCCGCCGCTGTGGTCAGCCCACCGAGGCGGTGGCCGGCGAACCTGCGGCGACAGACTCCGCCTCTCGGGAGGCGACTACCCCGGCAGCCTCCGAGGCGCGGGAGACGGCTCGCGAACGCAAGATCGCCACGCTGCTCTTCGCCGACCTTGTCGGCTTCACCGCCATGAACGAAGCCCACGATCCCGAGCTCGTCTCGTCCGTCGTGTCCGCGACCTTCGAGCGGCTGGCCGAGGAAGTGCGCCGCTACGAAGGCACGGTCGAGAAGTTCGCCGGCGACGCCATGCTGGCGGTCTTCGGTGTACCCACCACACACGAGGACGACCCCGAACGAGCGGTCCGAGCGGCCCTCGAGATGCAGACGGCGCTCTCGACCATGGCACAGACCGCGTCCGGCCCGGAGCTGCGGCTGCGCATCGGGATCGCCACGGGTGAGGTGCTCGCCGACCGTTCGCGCGCCTCGGCCGAGCGTGACCTCTTCGTCACCGGCGATGCCGTCAACACCGCCTCCCGCCTGCAGACAGCGGCCGAGCCGGGCACCGTCGTGGTCGGCCCCTCGACCTACGCTGCCACGCGCGAGGCCATCGACTACGAGGAGCTACCGCCGGTCACGCTCAAGGGCAAGGGGCTGCCGGTGGCCATCTGGCGCGCGGACTCGGTCAAGGCCGGCCGCGGTGGCCGTCGCGGCCGGCTGGGGCTGCAGTCGCCGCTGGTGGGTCGCGACGGGGAGCTGTCGCTGCTGAAGGAGACCGTGCGCCGCACCGTAGACGAGGGTCGGCCGCATCTCGTGACCGTCATGGGCAGCGCCGGCGTGGGCAAGAGCCGCATCGCGTGGGAGCTGGAGAAGTACCTCGACGGCCTGCCTGACATCTACCACTGGCGCAAGGGCCGTTGCCTGGCCTACTCCGGTCTCAGCTTCGGACCCATCGCGGACGTAGCCAAGGCCGACGCCCGCATCGCCGACGACGACCCGCCGCCGGTCGCTCGCAAGAAGCTTGTCGGCCGCCTCGCCGAGCTCGGGCCCGTGGCGGACGACGAGGAGGTACGTCGAGCGCTCGAGGCGGTGCTGGCCATCGGTGACGGGGACGAGCGACCCCGGGACGAGCTCTTCGAGGCCTGGCGCCGCTATCTCGGCGCTGTGGCCGCGGTGGCACCACTGCTACTGGTCATCGAAGACATCCACTGGGCCGACGAGGGCGCGCTTGCCTTCATCGAGTTCCTGGCCCGCTGGGGTGAAGGCCCTATCGTCATCGTCTGCCTCGCACGCCACGAGCTGCTCGAGAAGCGCGGCACCTGGGGAGGGGGTCTGCCCAACGCGTCCGCCATCGTGCTCGAGCCACTCGGCGCCGAAGCCAGTAGCGCCCTCGTGGGCGGACTGCTGGACGGCGACCTACCCGATGAGCTGGGCGCTCGCCTCGTGGAGCTGGCGGAGGGCAACCCGCTCTTCGTGGAGGAGATCGTGCGCATGCTCGTGGACCGCGGCGTGCTGCGCTTCTCCGAGGGCCACTGGGAGGTGGCCGGCGCGGTCGATCAGCTGGAGATCCCCGACTCGGTGCAGGCCGTGCTGGCTGCCCGCCTCGACACCCTGCCGCCGGAGGAGAAGCGGGTGGCGCAGGACGCGGCGGTCGTGGGCCGCATCTTCTGGGACGTCATCGTGGCCCACCTGTCGGGCAGCGAGCGCCACCCCACACACGAGCTTATCCGCCGCCTGCGCGTCAAGGACCTGGTGGTGCAGCGCAGCCCCTCGTCGTTGGCCGACGCCGCTGAGTTCGGCTTCCGCCACGTGCTCATCCGCGACGTGGCCTACGACTCGCTGCCCAAGCGCGACCGCTCCCGGCTCCACCGTGACATCGCGCTGTGGGCCGAGTCGGAGCTGGCCGATCGCGTCGATGAGTTCAGCGAGCTCATCGCCAGCCACCTCGCAGCCGCGTTGGCCTACGACGAGGAGTTCACCGAGGATTCGGCCGAGCTGCGCGCCATCCGCGAGACGACCTACGCCGCTGCCAAGCGCGCGGCTCAGCGGGCGCACGCCATGAGCCAGTTCGATGCCTCGGACCGCTGGTTGCGGCTTGCGCTCGACTTGGGCTGGAAGATCGAAGCCCCCGCCCGGGAGATGGCTGAACTCACGGTCAAGTTTGCCGATGTCGCCTGGCAGACGGCCGATCCGGCCGAGGCCGAGCAGGCACTGACACGAGCCATCGACGTCTGGCGTCCCGCCATGGGCGACAGCGACGGTGACCGGCAGGTCATGGCTAGGCTTCGGGACCTGCGAGGCAACGCACTCTTCGGGCAGGGTAACGTCGAGCCTGCGCGAGAGGAGCTTCGCGATGCCATCGCCGAGCTCGAGCCAGGGCTGCCGTCGAAGGCACGGGCACTGCTGCTCAATCGCCTCGGCTGGACCTACTGGCGCGCCGGGCCTACCGCGGACGCCATCCCCATCATCGAGCGGGCGATCTCCGAAGCGGAGGCCAGCGACGCGGATGACGTTCTTCGCTGGGCCAAGCACGATCTGGGGGTGACCCTCGCCATCCTTGGTCGTGAGAACGAGGGCGTGGCCCTGCTGGAGGAGTCGCTCGAGCTGGCGCGCACTTCCGGCGACCGCGAGTTGCTGCTCCGTTGCTACGTCAACGTGCCCGCGACGCGTGAGGCGCGCGGTGATCGGCTCGAGCCGCTCGCTGAGATGTCCCTCGAGGGCCTGCAACTGGCCCGACGGTTGGCGGCGAGCCAATACATCACCTGGCTCGGGAGCAACCGAGCTGACCATCTCGCGGATCTGGGACGCGTGGCGGAGGCCGTGGAGCATCTGAGCGAGGCTATCGCGCACGCGGAGGCCATCTCCTTCATGCACCTCGGTGCCCACCGCTGTGGTCGGGCAGCGTACCGGCTGTTGCTCGGCGATCGGGAAGGTGCAGCCACGGACATCGAGGCCGCAGAGCAAATCGGCATCTCCTCAGAGGCGCAGGTCGCTTGGGGCTATCCCTTCGTCGTGGCCATGAATGGCTGGGACGAGGACCCTCGGGAGGCGGCTAGCGGGCTGCTCGCGTGGGCCACGGAGCACGTCGACGGCCAGGCCAGCACCTACTTGCTCGTGGTCGAGCTCGCCCGCATGGCTCTGCGGCTGGACGATAGGGCGACCCTCGATGCCGCGGCGCGGTTGACCGAACTGCACACCGAGTTCCGGTCCATCCCGCCGCAGCTGGCCAGGGGCGCCTGGGTCCAGGGGCTGGTGGACGGCGACTCAGGGGCGGTGGCGAACGCGGCCGCCGAGCTCGAGGGACTTGGCTTGAAGCTCCAGGCATCGGAGGCCTGGGCAGATGCGGCGTTGCTGGCCGCGCGCGCCGGGGTCGAGTCCGAGGCCGCTTCCCGGGCCACCGAGCTCGTCGACGAGATGGGCATCCGCCCCTGGCTCGGCCCGCTGCCGGAGACGCGCTGGCTGGAGCCGGCGAAAGACGAGAGCGGGGCCTCGGTCGTCTAGCCGGGCGCTACTCTCGGAGCATGGCCTCCAACCTCTACTTCGCCGACTGCCACAACGACCTGCTGCTGGGCGTGACCTGCCAGCGCGATCTTGGGAACGACGACCTCTTCGGTGACTTCTGGCTGCCGCAGCTGCGCGCCGGGAACGTGCGTCTGGTGGTGCTGCCGGTCTACACCGAGGACTGGTTCACCGGCGAG
The DNA here is from genome assembly GCA_963752475.1 of uncultured Chloroflexia bacterium. GTDB lineage: Bacteria > Chloroflexota > Limnocylindria > Limnocylindrales > CSP1-4 > JAFMJV01. Next base: position 379,723 of record CAVVYR010000007.1, read on the forward strand.
GCCGCTCTTCGACGAGCGCTGACCACGGTCGAGACTGCTCGCCAGATGGCCCAGCGCCATGGCGAGGAGGTGGCTCTGGTCGCGACCGCCGGCGAGCTCCGAGCCGCCCTCGACAACGGTCGCATCGCGCTCGTCCTGGCCTTCGAGGGTATGGAACCCGTGGGTGCCGACCTCGACCTCCTCGACACCTTCTGGCACCTCGGCGTGCGCATGGCCTCGCTGACCTGGAACCGCCGCACGCCCTTCGCCGATGGTCTCGGCGAGCGACGCACCGGTGCGGGCCTGACCAACCTCGGCGAGAAGGCAGTCGAACGCATGGAGCGCCTGGGCATGATCGTCGATGTCAGCCACCTCTCCGACCCTGGCTTCGACGACGTCGCGAGGGTGGCGACGCGGCCGTTCGTGGCCAGCCACTCGTCCTGCCGCGACGTCTTCGACCACCCCCGCAACCTGCGTGACGACCAGCTGCGCACCATCGCCGAGTCCGGTGGCTTCGTGGCCATGAACGCGATGAGCGATTTCGTGGGCGAGGGTTCGACGGTCGACACGTTCCTCGATCACGTCGAACACGCGCTGCGCCTCATCGGCGCTGAGCATGTGGGCCTGGGCCTCGACTTCCTGGCCGACACGGAAGCGCACTCGCTGCCCGCCTCGGCCCAGCCCGAGCCCGGCTTCTTCATCGACGGACTGGAACGACCGGCCGACCTGCCAGCCCTCGGTGCGCGGCTCGAGCAGCGCATCGGTCAGGATGCGGCCCGACAGGTCGCGAGCGGCACGTTGATCGGATCGCTCGAGCGCCTGCTGCCCGCGGACTGAACTGTCGCCTGCTTGACAGACATCGCGCGCAGAGCGTCGTACGGTGATGTCACGCAGCGCGAGGTCAACGTCATGAGTGGAATGCTCCAGCACAACGACGAGTACCGCGAGCGCGCCCAGAGCCGTCAGGCAGAAGCTCGTCGGTGGGCCGAGGTCGATCATCTCTCCCGGCTCTCCAAGGCGAATCGTCCCAAGCGGCTCACGCGCCCGCACCACTATCACCACCATCACTCGATGCGTACAAGGTTGCGTGCCCTGCGCATGCACCTGCACGCGATGCACTCACCGTTCCACCTGCGACCGCATCACTGAGCACTGCGCTCCGGTGCGATGCCCTGGGTCCGATCCGCTAGCGGCGGGGTCCTGACGAACCGGACCCCGCCGTTTCGCGTGCATCAGTCGCCGTGCTCGCGCCTCAGGTAGCATCGGGTCACCCATGACCGACCGACGCCGTTTCTACCTGACCACCGCCATCGCCTACGCCAACAACAAGCCGGGCCTGCACACCCTCTACGAGGTCGTAGGTGCCGACGTCATCGCCCGCTGGCATCGCATGATCGGCGACGAGACCCAATTCCTCACCGGCACCGACGAGTACTCGGTGAACATCGCTACCACCGCCGCCGAGCAGGGCCTCTCGCCCAAGGCGTTCGTCGACGGCAACGTGGCCCTCTTCCAGGCTGCTGAGGACGCGCTGGGCATCAGCCCCGACCGCTTCATCCGCACGACGGACCCCGACCACACCGACGCCGCACACGAGATGATCCGCCGCGCCTATGAGGTCGGAGACATCTACCTCGGCAAGTACGAGGGTTGGTACTGCCCCAACGAGGGCTTTCGCGCCAACAGCGACCTTGTCGAGGACGAGTCGGGCACGCACTGCCCCAACCACCCCGACGTCGAGCTGCAGTGGCTCAGCGAGAACAACTGGTTCTTCCGGCTCAGCGCCTACCAGGAACGCCTCGAGCAGTACTACGCCGATCATCCCGACTGGGTCGAGCCCGAATACCGCAAGAACGAGATGCTCGGCTTCATCCGCCAGGGCCTGGAGGACTTCAGCGTCAGCCGCGAAGGCGCCAGCTGGGGCATCCCGTTCCCGCTCATGCCCGACGGCTCCAGTGCCCAGCGCGACGACGGCACGTGGGATCCCGCGGCCGGCACCGTCTACGTCTGGTACGACGCGGTCATCAACTACATCACCGGTGCCGGCTTCCCGGGCGATATGGAGATGTTCGAGAAGTGGTGGCCCGTCGACCTGCACGTCATCGGCAAGGACATCAACCGTTTCCACACCATCTTCTGGCCGGCCATGCTCATGAGCGCCGGCCTGCCGCTGCCGCGCAAGGTCTGGGTCCACGGCTGGTTGCTGACCCAGGGCGAGCGCATGAGTAAGAGCCGCGGGAACTTCCTCGATCCCAACGACGTCGTAGCGACACTGGGGCGCGACGGCACGCGCTACACCGTGCTGTCCGAAGTCGCCTTCGACAAGGACAGCGACGTATCGTGGGACTCCTTCGTTCGTCGCTACAACGCCGATCTGGCCAACGACTTCGGCAACCTCCTCAATCGCTCGCTGTCGATGACCATGCGCTACCGGGGAGGGGAGCGCTCTGCGCCCACCGACGGGCGATCTCGCCGCAACCTGGAGCACCACCTTCGCCACCTACGGCGAGAAGCTCGAGGCCTGCCTGCTGCACGAGGCGCTCGAGACGCTCTGGAGCTTCGTCGGTGAGGCCAACAAGTTCGTCGAGGCCGAACAGCCGTGGACGCTGGCCAAGGCCGCCAAGAACGGCGACACCGAGGCCGATGAGCAGCTGACAGGTGTGCTCGGCGACCTGCTCGAGGCCTGCCGCGTCATCGCCTTCGCGGCCGCACCCTTCATGCCAGCGGCAGCCGCGCGAGCCGCCTCCCAGCTGGGCGTGGGCTACGACTACGACGACGACGGCAACGGCGGCCCGGCCCTGCAGGAGCTCGCGTCCTGGGGCGCGCTTGAGCCCGGCGGTAGCATCGGTGCGGCAGAGCCCCTGTTCCCGCGACTCGAGACCGACGAGGCGGAGGGGGAGGCGCGGGGCGTAGAGGAGGCTCCCATGGCCATCGGCGAGATCACCCACATCGAGCTCCCCAGCGACGACCCCGAGCGCGCCCAGACCTTCTACTCCGAGCTGTTCGGCTGGCCCATGCGGCAGGTCGAGGGGATGCCGGACTACACCATGTTCCAGAGCGGGCCGGGCGAATTCGGCGGAGCCATCGGGAAGCGCGGCGTGAGCGCCCCCGACCGCTGCGCCTCTACGTCGAGGTCGAGTCGCTCGATGTGAGCGTGGCCAAGGTCATGGAGCTCGGTGGCAGCGTCGCCGTCGAGATCACCGACGTGCCCGGGCAGGGCCGCTACGCCGCGGTGATCGATACCGAGGGCAACGAGATCGGCCTGTGGGAGGCCGCGCCTGCCTGAGCTGAACCCGGCCGGGCTACGCCTGGTCGACTCCCACGCCCATATCCAGACGCAGGCCTTCGAAGAGGACGGCGACGAGGTCCTCGCCGCCGCGATCGCTGCCGGGGTCGAGCGCATCCTCGTGCCCGGCTTCGACATCCCCACCACCCACCAGGGGCTCGAGTTCGGGCGACGCCACGGTCTCAAGACGACCGTCGGCATCCACCCGCACATCGCCTCCACCGTCGACGACGCGATGTGGGAACAGGTGCGCGAGCTGGCGGCACGCTCGACGACGTCGTGGGCATCGGCGAGACCGGCCTCGACTACGACCGCGGCTTCAGCCCGCGTGAGGACCAGCTGCGCAACCTGCGAGCGGCATATCACGCTGGCCTACGAGACCGGCGAGTCGCTGACCCTGCACTGCCGCTCCAAGCCCGGTGAGCGTGACGCACAGGACGACCTCATCCGTCTCCTGCGTGATGGTGGCGCGGGCAGCGCTGAGTGGCAAGAACGCTTCGGCGACCGACCGCCGGGTGTGCTCCACTCGTACAGCGGGCCGGTGGACTACGCGGAGGCGGCGCTGGAGATGGGCTTCCTCATCGCCTTCGGTGGGCTCGTCTTCCGTCGCGGCGAGGAGCCCAGCGCAGACGTCGCCCGGATCACCCCGCTCGACCGGATCCTGACCGAGACCGACTCGCCCTACCTCAAGCCGAGGAAGGTCAAGGGCAGCCGCAACCAGCCGCTCAACGTGGCGGTCACGGCCAACTGGCTCTTCGACCTGCGAGACGACGATCGCGACGCGTTCGGTCAGGCTCTCGTCGACAACTTCGACCGCTTCGTCGGGGTCGGCTGACCGGATCTCCTCAGATACCCGATCCCGGACAGTCGATGTAGATCTCGAGGAAACGGGCATCGCTGCCGTTCACCGCGGACTTCCACACCGGCACGCTCGGCTGACTGGGCGAAGCCACGCCCGGATCGGCCTTGATCACATCCGGCATCCCATCGACACGGTCCGCGATCTCGGCAAAGGCGCTGCCCCCGGCGCCCTCCCAGTAGGTGTCACCCTGGAGGTCGGAGGTGTACCAGGTGTGGCGCCCGGCCGCGGTGTGCATCTCCGCCGAGGCCGGCTGGCAGTGGTCGGCGTAGGTGACCAGATGGGTCTCCTTGTTCCAGTCGGCGAAGTCCGCAGCCACCTTGGGGTCCCACTTGGTGGGGTACCGGTCCATGACGATGGTGTCGCCGACGCTGGGGATACCGTCGAGGTCGGAATCGACGAGCTTGCTGATGAGCACGTCACCGACGCCGAAGGCCTTGTTCCCGTCCAGGTCGGCGTAGGCCACGATGAGGTCCTTGGGTACTGGCTCCACCGGCACCACCGGCGGCTCGCAGCGGGCCTTTGGACCCGTGCCCACACCCTGGATGCAGCGGTCGATACCGACCCCGCCGTGGAGGCGGTCGTTGCCGCCCTGGCCGAAGAGCACATCTGGTCCCGGGCCGCCCGCGAGAAGGTCGCCGTGCAGCCCGCCCATGAGTCGGTCGACCCCACCGCCGCCGAAGAGGCGGTCGGCACCGGCCTGTCCGGCGATGCGGTCGTGGCCGGCCTGGCCCGCGACGCGGTCGTTGCCCGGGCCGGCGCAGATGATGTCGTTGCCACCACGGCCGACGATGATGTCGGCCCCGCCCTTGGCCACGATGACGTCACGCTTGGCCGTGCCCTTGAGGACGTCGGCCTTGTCGGTGCCCACGATGGTGGCTCTGTGGCCCATGCACTTGGGCTTCTTGGCCGCGGCAGCGGGTGCGGCGATGGCGGCGATCGCGAGTGCCGCGGCCAGGGCCGCACTGACGAGGATGGTGGATGTCCGCTGACCGCTGCGCGCCATCATGAGCGACCCCCTACGTGCCGGATCACCCAGTGCCATCGGGAACGGCCGGCGCGACCACTCTGGAGGCGATCCTGGCTTCCGATTATGCGCCACGCGGCAAAGGGAGCACCGCTCGACCTCGTTTGACGAGAGGTGAATGATTCTCTTGTTCGCGATCGTCTAGTGGTCGTGATGGGAGGCATCGAAGTGCTGGGCAACCAGCTCCGGGACTCGACCGTGGAAGGGGTACGCGACGCGACGTCTCAGGACGCCGCGCGCGAGGCCGCCTTCCATCGTCTGGTCGATGAGCATCTCGATCGGGCCTACCGACTGGCTGCCGTCGTGCTGCATGACAGGACCGAGGCGCAGGATGCCGTCCATGATGCGTTCCTGACCGCTTGGCGCAAGTACGACTCACTGCGCGATGCGTCCCGCTTCGAGGCCTGGTTCGATCGCATCGTGGTCAATACCTGCCGCGACCGGATGCGCCATGCCCGCCGGCTCCAAGTCCGTGACATCTCGATCGGACCCGACGTCCCGGGTGTCGACACGACCGGATCGATCCCCGACGAGCTCATCATCCAGCGCGCGTTGCGGCAGCTGGGACCCGACGATCGCATCGTGCTCGCCCTGCGCTTCTACCGCGACATGAAGGTGGACGACATCGCCACGGCCATGGGCATCCGGCCGCGCGCGGCGACCTCGCGCCTGCATCGGGCGCTCGAGCGGCTGCGCCACATCCTCGATGAAGACCAGACGGAGGCCACGAGATGAACGAGCGCGGCCTCGAGACCCGGCTTCGCGACACCTATCGCACCGAAGCCGCACAGGCAGACCCGGGTGCGCTCGTCGAGCGCGTGCATTCCATCCCCGCCATGGCTGAGCCGGAGCGCCGGCGCTGGTGGCATCGCTTTCGGTCCGACGCGACGCGACACGTCGGGCCCGGCGGGACACAGATAAGAGGAGCAGGAAACATGTTGACTGCAACACGCATCGCCGCGGTGGTCGCCGCCATCGCCTTGGGTTCCACATTCCTGGCGGTCCAGGTCGGGGTGCCGGATGACGGCGCACCGGCACCCGGGGCGTCTTCCGGTGAGGCCTGGGTCACGGTGACCGGGACGCAGAGCCTCGGCGGTGCCAGCGGAGGATCGGTGGTCGGGCGCAACACGCGACATGAGCGACCCTCGTCTCGAAGGCGAGGTCCGCATCACCTACGAAGAGGGTATGTCCTCGGTCGACGATTCCGGGCTCAACTCCACGCTCTGGAGCTTGGTCACGATCACGAACGACGACGGCTCCTGGCATGGGCCATCGATAGGGTTCGTCGACGAGAGCGGAGTGCATCACCACTTCGGCTGGTACGAGGGCGCCGGCGACTACGAAGGGCTGGTCTTCCTCGAGCAGCTGACTGAGGAACTGGCCAGTGCCGGCATGGACCTCGATATCGCCGGGCTTGTCTACGAGGGTGAGCTTCCGCCGTTGGTCCTCCCGGCACCGGCCACCGACTGACGATCCAGATCTCATCGACTCCTCCTGGTCGGGCCTCGGTGGCGCCTGAGCCGCCGGGGCTCCTCCCGTCAGTCGTGTCGGCTGACCAGGGCCTTCGTCAGCTCGGTGCCATCGGCGGTGCTGATGCGGCAGGCCACCTGCGTGTCGCTGACACGCCAGCTACTGACTTCGATGGGGGTACCGGGCAGCGCCGGCAGTACGTAGCCGATGCGATAGCAGTCCGCCCTCTCGAGCCGTTGGTCCTCGGGCAGCCGGCCGATCCCGTCTTCGATCATGTCCACGTAGGCGGCATTGTTCATGTGCCGCATCGGGTCCACGTCCAGCGGGCGGACGCGGGTCGAGAGCTTCGCCGGTTCGACCTCAGGCTCGGGCAGCGTGATCCTGTCGCGCGCGAACTGGGTGTCGACCGAGAAGTAGTGAGCGATCTCCTCGGGCACCTTGGCGGGCCGGCCTTCGACGGTCAGGAGCACCCAGTCGGTATCGACCGTGGCCATCAGGCCGTCGCCCCCACGTCCATCCTCCGAGCCGATACGCCGAACCTCAGTGTGCCGCCGCGCCCACACGTGCCGCCAGCCGATGACCTGCGTGCTGATCGAGAGCACGTCGCCGTAGGTGATCGGCTGCATCAGCGAGACATGCACGTTTCGCACGAGCCAGTTCATGCCTCGGGTCCCGTACCAGGCCGCGGTCGAAACCGGCCTCGGTGCTGTGCCGCCAGGCCATGTCCTGGGCGTAGCGCAGCAGGCCCGATGGGCGCAGCCATCCATCCGCGTCGGCCTCGTCGAAGCGAACGCGGTACTCATGCTCGATGCGGAGCCTGGGTTCCATGCCTCGAGTGTATGGCGGATCGCGCCGATGCCACGTTGTCGGCGATTCGACAGCCACGCGCGGTGCCGTTCCCGTACGATGCCGTCCGTGGATTGCCGGTCCTGTGGCACGGCTCTGACCGCAGGCGCGCGTTTCTGTGCGTCCTGTGGTGCGCCCGTGTCTGCCGGATGTGGCGGCTGCGGTGCCGAGCTGCCGCAGGGCGCGCGCTTCTGCCCGGCCTGTGGCGCCGCCGCCGACGAGGTAGCACCACCCTCCGATGAGGTCCGCACGGTGACCATCAGCGGCACTCGCGATCCTGGCCGTGAGCGCAAGCTGGCCACGCTCCTCTTCGCCGACATCGTCGACTTCACCGCGCTCAACGAGGCACAGGACCCCGAGCTCGTCTCCGGGCTCGTAGGCGCCACCTTCGAGCGCCTCGCACGCGAGGTCGAACGCTACGAGGGCACCATCGAGAAGTTCGCCGGCGATGCCATCCTCGCGGTCTTCGGCGTGCCCGCCACCCACGAGGACGACCCCGAGCGTGCCGTCCGAGCCGCGCTCGAGATGCAGTCGGTGGCGCAGACCATGGCCTCGGACGCGCGCGGGGGGCCGGCCCTCAAGCTACGCATCGGCGTCGAGACCGGTGAAGTCCTCGTCGACCGCGCACGCGCTGCTTCCGAGCGCGACCTGTTCGTCACGGGCGACGCGGTCAACGTGGCGTCCCGGCTACAGGACGTGGCCCAGCCGGGCACCGTCGTGGTCGGCCCATCGACGTATGCCGCCACCCGCGAATCGGTCGACTTCGACGAGCTGGAGCCGCAGGAGCTCAAGGGCAAGAAGTGCTCGGTCGCGGCCTGGCGCGCGGTCTCGGTCAGGTCCGGCCGCGGTGGTCGGCACACGCGCTTGGGCATGGAGTCGCCGATGGTCGGTCGGGCCAGTGAGCTGACGCTGCTGAAGGAGACCGTGCGCCGGACCATCGAGGATGGCCGACCACATCTCGTGACCGTCATCGGCGGCGCCGGCGTGGGCAAGAGCCGGCTCGCCTGGGAGCTGGAGAAGTACCTCGATGGCCTGCCCGAGCGCTACGTCTGGCGCAAGGGCCGCTGTGTGGCCTATTCGAGCGCCAGCTTTGGGCCCATCGCCGAGGTCGCCAAGACCGACGCCCGCATCCTCGATGACGACCCACCGACGGTGGCCCGAGGCAAGCTGGCCACCCGCCTGCGCGAGCTCGACCTCGGTGCCGACGAAGTTGCGGTGCGCGATGCACTCGAGGCCGTGCTGGCCATCGGCGACGATCGCGAGCGGGCCCGGGAGGTGCTGTTCGAAGCCTGGCGTCGCTACTTCGCCGCCATCTCCCGCGTGGCGCCGCTCGTGCTCGTCGTGGAGGACCTGCATTGGGCCGACGAGGGCGTCCTCGGTTTCCTCGACTTCCTCGCTCGCTGGGGTGAGGGCCCCATGGTCATCCTCGGACTCGCCCGTCACGAGCTGCTCGAATCGCACGCCAGCTGGGGCGGGGGACTGCGCAACGCCTCCACCATCGAGCTCGAACCACTTGCTCGTGACGAGGCCTCGGCGCTGATGGAAGGGCTCCTCGATGGAGGTGTGCCGCCGGTGCTGGGCGAGCGCATCACCGCGCTGACCGAAGGCAATCCGCTGTTCGCTGAGGAGATGGTGCGAATGCTCGTGGACCGCGGGACGCTGCGCTTCAACGATGGCCGTTGGCAGCTCGCGCGGCCGGTCGATGAGGTCGAGATCCCGAGCTCCGTGCAGGCCGTGCTGGCCGCCCGGCTCGATGCACTGCCGGAGAACGAGAAGCGGGTGGCGCAGGACGCCGCGGTCATCGGCCGGGTCTTCTGGGATCAGCTGGTGGCGCACATCGCGCGCGACGACGTCGACAAGACCAGCGAGCGCATCCGCCGCCTCCGCGTCAAGGACCTCGTCGTGCCGCGCGAGCCGTCGTCGATGACCGGGGCGGCCGAGTTCGGTTTCCGTCACGTGCTCATCCGCGACGTGGCCTACGAGTCGCTGCCCAAACGTGACCGTGCCGCACTCCATCGCGAGATCGGCGAGTGGGCCGAGCGCGAGCTGGCAGACCGGCTCGATGAGTTCGCCGAGCTCGTCGCCAGCCACTTCGCCGCGGCCGTGGCCTACGAGGAGGAGTTCGACCTCGTGGGTGGACCGCGACTGCAGGGACTTCGAGTCCAGGCCCGAGACGCGGCCATCCGCGCCGCCCGCCGCGCCTGGTCCATGAGCCAGTCGGGTGAAGCCAGTCGCTGGCTGCGCCTGGCCATGGAGCTGGCCTGGAAGACCGATCTGCCGGCGCGCCAGGTCGCGGCACTGGCGCTCGAATACGACGAGATCGCCTTCATGGTCGGCGGTGAGACCGAACAGGTCACCATCGCGCGGCGCGCGCTCGAGGCCATGGAGGCGCTGCCGGACCTGGCAGCGGACGACCGGGACACGATCTCGCTGCTGCGCAACATGAAGGGCGCCTCGCAGTTCCACGCCGGCGATGTCGATGGCTCCAGACAGACGCTGCGGAAGGCGCTCGAGGCCCTGGGCGAGGGCCCGCCCACGAGCGTGCGGGCGCACCTCAAGGCCACTCTCGGCTGGACCTACTGGCGGGCCGGACCGGTGGATGAGGCCGTGCCCCTGTTGGAGGAAGCCGTGGCCGAAGCCGAGGCGGTCGACGACGCCCAGACCTTGCGCTGGGCCAGCCACGACTTGGGCGTGGCGCTGGGCATGCTCGGCGACCACGATGCCGCGGTCACCCGGGTGGAAGAATCGATGCGGCTGGCTCGGGAGGCCGGCGACCTGAACCTCGTCATGCGCTGCTACATCAACCTGCCGGCGATGTGCTCGGCTCGGGGCGATGACATCCGGCCGTTGGTCGAGATGGCCATCGATGGCATCGGCCACGCCCGTCGAGCTGCGGCCGGCAGCGTCGTCTGTTGGCTGGCCGGCAATGTCTCCGGCTTCCTGCGGGAGCTGGGCCGTCTCGACGAGGCCCTTGACTACGCCGACGAAGCCGTGGTCACGACCGAGGCCCACGTGCCCGGGAACCTGGCCATGACTCTGTCAGACCGGGCCTCCCTGCATCGCCTTCGTGGCGAGTTGCCAGCGGCGCGCAGGGACGAGTCGCGGGTCGCGGAGCTCGATCTGGCGGTCGAGCCGCAAGTCAAGGCGCACCATCTCTTCGCCCGCGTCGCGGAACGGTGGGCGAGCGATCCGAAGGGCGCGCTGGGCATGCTGGCGGACTCCATATCGGCCGAGCCGGATTCGATCGATGAGCACGGCAAGATCGCCCTCTGGTACGCCCGTGGCAGCCTCCGTCTCGGTGATGATGACGGTGTGGCCTGGGCGGTCTCGATCGCGGAGGCCTTCAGTGACCGGTCCACGTCTAGCCAGCTCGCCCAACGTGACTGGATCGCTGGGCTCTCCGACGGCTCCAGGGGGCGCACCGTGGAGGCCGCCGCACAGGGACTCGAGGAGTTGGGGCTGCTCACCGCGGCCGCCGATGCGTGGGCAGATGCCGCGCTCCTGGCCGCCAGGGCCGGCCGCAAGTCGGCCGCGCTGGATCACGCCCTGGCCATCACCGAGCGCATCGGCATGCACCCGTTGCTGGGTCCGTTGCCCGAGACGCGCTGGTTGGAGCCCGCCGCCGCGACCGCCACCTCGACGCGCGAGTAGCCCATCCCACGCTCCGGCTTGACATAGTGGGTCGGTCTGACATACAGTTCTGGCACTCTCCACTCGAGAGTGCTAATCAGTAAGCGATGCGGGCCGACCGGGCGCTCGGGACACCGGAAGCCAGCCCCCCGCCGCGAGAGAACACACAACACCAGGAGGGAATCGCGTTGGCGACTGCCACCAAGCTCCGCCCCCTCGGCGACCGCGTCGTCGTCCAGCCCATGGCCCGCGAGGAGATGACCTCCAGCGGCATCGTCCTGCCGGACACCGCCAACAAGGAGAAGCCGCAGGAAGGCGAGATCATCGCCGCCGGCCCCGGTCGTCTCGAAGATGGCGAACGTGAGCCGATGGACGTCAAGGTGGGGGACAAGGTCCTCTACGCCAAGTACGCCGGTACCGAGTTCAAGATCGGCGACGAAGAGCTGCTGATCATCAGCCAGAAGGACATCCTCGCCGTCGTCGAGGGCTAGGCCGCACACACGCACGTAACGCAGCCCGGCCGGGCCCTCGCAGGGGGTTCGGCCGTCGCTTGCAAGGAGGAAACACCACACCGTGGCTAAGCAGCTGATCTTCGACGAGACCGCTCGTCGTTCGCTGAAGAAGGGCGTCGACGGCCTCGCCGATGCCGTCAAGGTCACCATCGGCCCCAAGGGCCGCAATGTCGTCCTCGACAAGAAGTTCGGTGCCCCCACCATCACCAACGATGGCGTCACCATCGCCCGTGAGGTGGAGCTCGAGGAGCCCTTCGAGAACATGGGCGCGCAGCTTCTGAAGGAAGTCGCGACCAAGACCGACGACGTCGCCGGCGACGGCACCACCACCGCTGTCGTACTCGGCCAGGCGCTCGTCAACGAGGGCCTCAAGAACGTCACCGCGGGTGCCAACCCGATGATCGTCAAGCGCGGCCTGGACAAGGGCGTCGACGCCATCGTCGAGCGGCTCAAGGCCAACGCCGTGCAGGTCGAGACCAACGAGCAGATCGCGGCCGTGGCAGCGATCTCCGCGGCGGACCCCAACGTCGGCGAGCTCATCGCCGAGGTCATGGACAAGGTCGGCAAGGACGGCGTCATCACCGTCGAAGAAGGCCAGTCGATCGGTCTCGACAAGGAATACACCGAGGGCATGCAGTTCGATCGCGGGTACATCAGCCCGTACTTCGTGACGAACGCCGACCGCATGGAAGCGGTCATGGAGAACCCCGCGGTCCTCATCACCGACAAGAAGATCTCCAGCATCAACGAGCTGCTCCCGGCGCTCGAGAAGGGCGTCCAGCTGGGCCGCCCGGTCTTCGTCATCGCCGAGGACATCGACGGCGAGGCCCTGGCCACGCTGGTCGTGAACAAGCTCCGTGGCACCGTCAACGTCCTGGCCGTGAAGGCCCCGGGCTTCGGCGACCGCCGCAAGGAGATGCTGCGCGACATCGCCATCCTGACCGGCGCCAACGTCATCAGCGAGGAGGTCGGCCGCAAGCTCGACTCCGTCACGCCTGAGGACTTCGGCGGCGCCCGCCGCATCGTCTCGACCAAGGACGACACCACCATCGTGGACGGCACCGGCGACGGCGGGGCCATCAAGGCGCGCATGACGCAGATCAAGGCGCAGGTCGAGGAGACCACCTCTGACTACGACCGCGAGAAGCTGCAGGAGCGGCTCGCCAAGCTGGCCGGCGGCGTCGCCGTCATCAAGGTCGGCGCCGCGACCGAGGTCGAGCTCAAGGAGCGCAAGCACCGCATCGAGGACGCCCTCTCCACGACCCGCGCCGCGGTCGAGGAAGGTCTCGTCGCCGGCGGCGGCACCGCGCTGCTACAGGCCCTGCCGGCACTCGATGACGTCAAGGTCGAGGGTGACGCGCAGATCGGCATCGCCATCCTCCGCCGCGCCCTCGAGGCGCCCATCCGCCAGATCGCCGAGAACGCCGGCAAGGAGGGCTCCGTCATCGTGGCGGCCGTCCGCGACCTGCCGCTCGGAGAGGGCTACGATGCGCTCAAGGGCGAGTACGGGAACATGTTCGACAAGGGCATCGTCGATGCCGCCAAGGTCACCCGCTCCGCGCTCCAGCACGCCGCGTCCATCGCGGGCATGGTCCTGACCACCGAGACGCTGGTCACCGACCTGCCGGAGGACGAGAAGCCGGCCGCTGCCGGAGGCCACTCCCACGACTACTAGTCGATAGCCGCTGGCCAGTCGTCGGCCAGCCTTCATACCCAACGCCGGGGAGCCCGGGCCATGAGGCCTGGGCTCTTCAATTCCGGGCCTGACGCTGGGAGGTCAGTCAGCGAGCCGCCTTCGTGGTCGAAGGACCGCGGCTCGGTGTCGACGGGTCATCGCTTCCTGAGCACGAGCCTCACGCTCACGTTGTCGAAGAAGACATCGCAGTCGGTTCCCGCTGTGCCCGTGCCCTTGAGGGTGACCCGGAGCGAGCGCGTGCCCGACGGTACGGCCGCGAAGCGCTTGAGCTTGCGCATCTTGCCGCTGGTGTCAGTGACGGCCTTCGTCGCCGCCTGGCCGATCACGCGACCGGCTCGGTCGAAGTACCAGATGATCATCCGGCCCGAGTCCCCGTCGCTGCTGTTGGAGCCGATGCGCACGGTGAGCCTCAAGTTCAGACGCCCACGGTCGATGAGCCGGTTGCGCCCGTTGATCGGGATCTTCTGGTGGGCCATCGAACCCGCCGTATCGCGGCCGCAGTAGAAGAGGTTCCGTTCGCCGAAGCTGGCCCGAGATTCGGCCCGGCTCGGTAATCCGGGGCTGCCGTACCTCACGGCCGTCATGGTGGAGGTGGTCCTCCAGCCTGGGATGCGGACGACCTTGCCGCTCCCGGCCCGCGCCTGTTCTGCGCCCGAGTCCCACGAGATGTTGGAGTTGAGCGGAGTCCTGGCCGCCCCGTCCACTGCCTCTGCGCCGAGCGCCAGACAGAGCATGGCCGCTACCGCGGCGACCCACAGCCTATGCATGGCATCCCCCTTGCATGCGCGGGCCGGGTTCGCCAGTGGCTCGGCGCGGTCCAGGCGGCCATGGTTGCGGACCGGGCGTCATCACCTCCCGTTATCTACAATTCTCTCGCGGCCGTCCATCAAGGTCGCGTGAGCGGCTCACGGGTCACCGTGTGTGGCTGGGTCGGTGTCTCCGAGCGCTAGCGTGGGCAGGCCGGCGACGGGCGGCTGCCCGGCTGGCTGATCGTGCGCGTGAGTACGCTCGGACGTGCACGTCCGTCATCGGTAGCCCATCGCGCCAGTCTCGCGATGTTGCGATCGCGGCCGAGGACGGCGACATAGACGGTCGGGGTCTTGAGCGTCCGCCCGGCGACCTTCAGTTGCCGGCAGCGTGTGGCCGGTTCGAGGAAGCGGAGGTTCGCCCGGCGGTCGGCATTCCGGTAGCAGACTTCGCTCGTGGGCATCCCGCCGATCCAGTACGAGACCCCGGGTCTTCCGGTTGCGCATCGGCGACCCTTGGTCACGCCGGCATCCTTGCGTCGCTTCTCGAAGACCCGATCGGCCGGTCCGCCGTCGAGGAGGTAGTAGGCCATATCCCGGACCACCCGAGCGGCAGGACGACACTGGACCGCAGCGACGGTGCCGGGCGGGAGAGCCGAACGCCTGGGGACGCACGTTCGACGGATCCTCTTGGGGATCATCCGGAGCAGCATCTTCTCGGACGGGCGGAACGAGGCAGCTGGGATGAGGGCAGAGCCGTGGAAGGCCACGGCCATGTCACTGGCGCCGGTGACGCGCGCTCCTTCCGTATCAGATGTCTCGGCGGCACCAAGCGCCGGCGACGCCGCGACCGGTGCCGCGACCATCACGACGGCGACCGCGATCGCAGTCACCCAAGAGGTCCGTTCGCTAGATCTCATCGTCAGCCTCTCCGTCTTCATCATGAGGTTACGCCGCAGGCGTCCAACCGTATCGACCTACTCATCCACCCGACCCAGGGTGGCGTTGTGACGACGCCGCGAGGCCTGCGGTGACAGAGCCAGAGACCCGCCCTTGGTCGAACGGGCCTCTCGCGAACGTCGCTACGGGTGGGCCGAGACCTTGGCCTCGGCGAGCGTCTTGAAGTCAGCGATCGAGTTGCGGTGGTTCCGCTCGATCCAGCCCTTGCTTACGAAGTCCTTGATGAATCCCGGCACCCTGCCCGGGATCTCGAAGTCGGAGTCGATGGTGAACTTGGTCGCATCTCCATCAGGCTCGAACCGGAAGTACGCGTCCATCGGGCCGTCGTCGGTGTGCTCGTGGATGAGCCGCCGCGGCTCGACCTCGACGATCTCCTGGGTCGTCTTCAGCTCGGAGCCCATGAGCCGCACGATCGAGGTGTACGACGTCCCGACCTTGTCCACCGGCCCGCTGAAGTCCGAGAACTCGCCTCGCGGCATCCAGTCGTGCCAGCGCGATGTGTCGCAGTAGAACTCCCAGACCTGCTCGACGGGTGCCTCGATCCGGACCTCCTGATGCATGTGCTGCATCTTCTACTCCCTTTGCTCGGCGGGCCGGGTTCGCCAGTGGCTCGGAGCGGCTCAGGCGGCCAACGTACGCGAGTCGCGCCTCATCGCCTCCCGCTATCCATGATTCTCTCGCGGGCGTCCACCACTTCCGTTGGTCCGGCTGCGTCTACCGCTTCGGATGCAGATGGTGGGCGAGGAACGCGTCCCACAGAGCGCGCGGCTCATCGAGCGCGCAGATGTCCATGTGCCCCGCCGGAAGCTCTGCGTAGGTATGCTCGACCGCCGCTTCGGATAGCGCGGCGACGAGGTTCCGGGCCATCTCGACGGGAACGCCCTCGTCGTGGGTCCCGTGGACGACGAGAAAGGGCACGGTCTGATCGTCGACCTGATGAGCGGGCGAAGCCTGACGCCAGACCTGCGGAAGCTCCTCGACCGTCCCGCCGAGCCAAGCGCCGACCGTGCGCCGCAGCCCGGCATCCGGATACGGGACCAGGAGGTCGGTGTCGCCGGACATGGTCACGACGCAGTCCACCCGACTCGAGATACCGGTCGGTCTCGCATCCGAGTCGGTCGGTGAGTCGGTGACACCCAGGAGGCTGGCGAGGTGCCCGCCGGATGAGTGGCCCATGGCGCAGACCCGAGCAGGGTCGACCCCGAGCTCGGCAGCGTGGGCGCGGACCCAGCGGACCGCACGGCGGGCATCCTCCAACTGCGTCGGCCATGGGTTCTCACCGGTCGCCTCGTCGAACAACCGGTAGCCGGCCATGAAGGTCACGTAGCCCTGCTCAGCCAGCGGCTCGGCCCAGTCCATGTCCTGGAGCGGCGTCCCGCCGGTCGGGCCACCGCCGTGGAACAGGACGACCGCCGGTCGCGGTTCGGAGTGAGTCACCGGCTCGACCACGTGGATCACCTGCCTGAGACGATCGTCCTCTCCGTAGGCGAAGCCTCTTTCCGACATCGGTGCGGTCACGTACCTGCCCCCCACGGAGTCGTGTCATGGTCATGAGACACGAGCATTGTCTCGCGGGCAGCAAGCGCCGACGGCTGCGCCGTGGGCAGTTTCTGTGCGCCCGGGGTAGGCTCCGTTCCGATGAGCCGAGTCGTCATCCCCGAGCGCCCCAGCGCCCGGCGGGCCATCAGCCTTGCCCTGTCCCTGGGCCTGCTGGCGTCCGCCGTCACCACCTCCGTCGCAGCGCAGGACCTGCCGCTGTGCGACAGCGGACGTGTGAGCGAGTGCGTCCTGCCTGCCTGGTCCGGATCGCCCGTGGGTGACGTCCCCAGCCTGTTCGGCGAGGTCGACGGCGTGAGCTGGATCGAGGATGACCGGGGCGATGCACCGGAGGACGGGCTCGACATCCTCGGTGTGGGCGTCGGGCGCGTGTCGATCGACGAGCCGGCTGATGTCCGCGGCGCGGACGGGCTGCTCAAACAGGGCAAGGCCAAGAAGGCCGTGCCATCGGGCGAGGGCATCCTCGTGCGCGTGCTGCTCGACAAGGCGCCCAGCGACGTGGCCGGCGGTCATGCCAGCGTCCACCTCGCGACCGACGTCGACGGTTCGCGCAGCAACAACGTTCCGGCCGGTATCGCCCGGCCGGACTACCCCTTCGCCGGTACCGAGAACGTCTACTCGCTGACGTGGGCCTCGACCACGGGCAAGACGAAGCTGCACGCGAGCGACCTGGCCAAGGCCTGGTACAAGGACAGCACGCCCTTCGCCGCCAGCTGGGCCGAGACGACCGTGCTCGACTTCCTGTTGGCGCCCAAGTCGTTCGGCGACGACTTCCGCGTCATCACGCACGCTGACGGCGAACAGGGTGGCTACGACACCGTGAGCTGGGGTCCGGCCGATGTGCCGACCGATGGCACCGTCGGGCTCGTCCCCGTCTGTCACGAGGCCTCGATCTCGGCCGAACCGTTCATCATCGGTCGCCTCAAGGAGGGCGGCCAGACCGTGCGTGATGTGGAGGCTCAGGCATCGTGGCGCGGCGGCGCGAGGATCCCGGTGGTCCAAGACATCCGGCCAGCCCTCGAGGCCTTCATCACCGCCAACGACGAGGACGGAGACGGGCGCGTCGGAGTCCGAACCTGGGTCAACCTCTTCGAGGACGGCATCGTGCTGCGTCAGCGGCCGGACCTGGAGATCGCCCTTGATGGCGACGAGGTCATCATGGCGCTCGAGCTCGGCCTGACGCGACGCGGCTACAACGTCCTGCGTGACTTCGAGCCAGCATCGACGGGCGACGACCGGCTCGACGACTGGATCGAGCGCGCCACCGATGCCCTGCGTGTGACCATGCCACCGTTCCGCCTGAACAAGAAGAGTGGGCTGCTCGTGGGGGAGGGCATCGGTTCCTGCGTCCCCTGGATCGCGATGCCGGTGGAGCCGGAGCCCGAGCCACAGCCGACGTCGGAGGCCTCCAGCCTGCCCGAGGACTCGATCGCCCCGACCGAGGATGGTGCTGCACTCAGCTCCTGAGCGCAGCCCGAACACTCTCTAGACTGTCCCGAATGACCAGCGGTTGGATCCACCTCATCACGGGCTGCATGTTCAGCGGCAAGACCGACGAGATGCTGCGCCTCATCCGGCGCGCGGAGATCGCCGGGCGACGCGTGCTGCTGGTCCGACCCGCGGTCGATGACCGAACCACGGCAGGTGCCGTCGAGTCACGGTCGGGTGTGACCTGGCGAGCGGAGTCGGTCGCCGATAGCAGTGAGATCCCGCCGCTCGTGAGCTCCGAGCGCGCGTCGGTCGTGGCCATCGACGAGGCGCAGTTCTTCGACGAGGGCCTGCCCGAGATCGCGGAGCTGCTGGCCGCGGAGGGGCGTTCGGTACTCGTGAGTGGCCTCGACCAGGATTTCCTGGGCCGGCCCTTCAACTCGATGCCCACGCTGCTGGCCTTGGCCGACCAGGTCACCAAGCTCACCGCCATCTGCACCGTCTGTGGCGCCGAAGCGACCCGCACCCAGCGCATGGTCGGCGGTCGGCCGGCTGCGGCCGATGACCCGCTCATCGTGGTGGGTGGCATGAACGACGACCGCTACGAGGCTCGCTGCCGGTCACACCACGTCATCGGCACCGCTCGAGGCGCGACATCGTCCCCCATCTGGGAGAACCTCCCCACCGCCTACGAGTAGCCGCCGAGTCGTATCAGGGGTTCGCCGACGAGACGAACCACACCGCATCGGTCCCGAACGCACCCCCCCGGACAGTCGGTGCCCCCAATGGGCTAGGACCGTTGGGCGAGTGGTAACCGGGGCTGACGAACGGCAGAGTATGTCCACGACGGCGGACCACCGCCTGACCGGAGGTACAGACATGAAGAACCGCTCTAGCGGGATCGCAATCCTGGCGTTCAGCTCGGTGCTGATCGGCATCTACTGCCAGTTCGCGGCTGTCGCACTCATCCTCACCGGCTCCGTCTTCAGTGCCAGTGGATCGGTGTACGCGGGATTCGCGCTCATCATCGGCTCGCTGTTCTTCGGCTTGACCTTCGCCGCCTACTTCCTGGCCTATGGCTTCTGGACCCGCAAGGACTGGTCCTGGGCCGGTGGCATCGCCCTCGTCATCACGCTCGTCGTCGCGAGCATGGCGCTCTCGGTCCTCTCGACCAACTTCACCTCGACGGTCCTGCCGCTGGCAGCCGCTGTCGCCGGCGTCTGGTACCTCAACCGCGCCGAGATCAAGGCGGAGCTGACGGGCACCGAGGTGGCGAACCAGCGCACCGTCAACGTCGCGGACACCTTCGAGGCCGCCGAACCCGCCCACTAGGGCGCTCGCCGGGCCCTCACTCCGGGCGGGCCCGAACAGACGCAACGAACGGCCGTGGCCCCGTGCCACGGCCGTTTCTGATGCCTTCCGCCGACGGCCCTAGAATCGGGCTCCGTGCCCAAGCCCAACGACCCCCAAGCCCCCACCACCGACGGCTTCTTCGCGCCCCACGAGCTTGCGCCGCCGCCCGTCGACGATGCTGCTCCACCTCCGTCGGCCCCGCCGCCCGCTGACGGACTCGACATCGACATCGACGCCGCTGGGGCCGCCCCCAGGGCAGCTGCTCCGGCCCCCGAACCCGGCGACGACGCCGAGTGGTTCTCGATGGTCGCCGCCACCGCCGGCGAATCGGCTCCAGCCCGAACGACTCCATCGTCCGAGGACGCGACGAAGCGCGAGGCCGAAGCCAGGAAGCTGGCCAAGTCCATCGTCAAGCGCCTGAACCCCGAGCAGGCCCGCGCGGTGTCCACGACCGACGGCCCGCTGCTCATCCTGGCAGGTGCCGGCTCGGGCAAGACCCGCGTGCTGGCCCACCGCATCGCCTACCTCGTCGGCGTCGAGGGCGTGAAGCCATGGCAGATCCTGGCCGTGACCTTCACCAACAAGGCCGCGGCCGAGATGCGTGAGCGCATCCTCGCGCTCGTCGGCGACGACGGGGCCAAGGTCGCGATGGGTACGTTCCATGCGCTGTGTGCCCGCGTCCTGCGCCGCGACGGTGCGGCCATCGGCATCGACCCCCGCTTCGCCATCTACGACACCGATGACCAGACCGGTATCGTCAAGGCCGTCCTCCGAGACCTCGAGCTGCAGGGCACCGGTGAGCTTCGCCCGGCGGCCGTGCTCAGCGCCATCAGCCGCTGGAAGAACGACATGGTCACGCCCGCCGAGGCCGACGACGAGGCCCGCGGCTACCTCGAGAGCCAGTACGCCACGGCCTACGCCCGCTACTCCCGGCGACTCAAGGCTGCCAACGCGCTCGATTTCGACGATCTGCTCATCGAGGCCGTGCGGCTGTTCGAGGAAGCACCGGCGGTGCTGGCCCACTACCAGCAGCGCTGGCGCTACCTCCACATCGACGAGTACCAGGACACGAACCGGGCCCAATACCTGTGGGTCAAGTCCCTCGCGCGGGAGCACCGCAACCTCGCGGTCGTGGGCGACGACGACCAGTCGATCTACAGCTGGCGTGGCGCCGACCTGCGCAACATCCTCGACTTCGAGGCCGACTACCCCGAAGCCACGGTGGTGAAGCTGGAGCAGAACTATCGTTCCACCCAGCTCATCCTCGACGCCGCTCATGCGGTCGTGGAGCGCAACGAGGACCGCAAGGACAAGAAGCTCTGGACCGACAACCCGCGCGGCCAGCTCATCGAGCGCTTCGAGGCCGACCGTGAGGACGAGGAGGCCGAGTGGGTCGCGCGCCAGGTCGAGGCGCTCGCGGCAGGGCGGGGGAGTGCCGGCTCGATCCTCGCGCGGAGGGCCGACGACGGCGACGACGAGGAGTACCGCCTCCAGGACATCGCGGTCATGTATCGCACCAACGCCCAGAGCCGCGCCATCGAGGAAGCGTTCCTGCGATACGGCCTGCGCTACCAGCTCGTCGGCGGCACACGCTTCTACCAGCGGCGCGAGATCAAGGACGCGTTGGCCTATCTGCGCTGCCTGCGCAACGACCACGACGTGGCCGCCTTCGAGCGCGTCATCAACGTGCCGCCACGAGGCATCGGCCAGAAGTCGCTCGAACGCTTGCGAACGCTGGCGGAGGACCGTGACTCGGACTACTGGGGCGCACTGGGGGCCGTGGTCGAGGGTGCTGCTGAGTTGAACAGCCGCGCCCGCAACGCGTTCACCGGCTTCCACACGATCATCACGAAGCTGCGCGCGCGCGTGGGCCTGCTGCCGCTGCCTGAGCTGCTCGACACGGTACTGGAGGAGAGTGGCTACCGGGCCATGCTCATGGACGGCTCGCAGGATGGCGAGGACCGCTGGGGCAACCTCATCGAGCTGCGCGAGGTGGTGGACCGCTACGGTGATCTCGATCCCATCGACGCGCTCGACCGACTGCTCGAGGAGACGGCCCTGGTGGCGGACCAGGATGCCTACACCGGCGATGCCGACAAGGTCACGCTCATCACGCTGCACGCGGCCAAGGGCCTCGAGTTCGACGTCGTCTTCATCTCCGGGCTCGAGGAAGGCGTCTTCCCCCACGCCCGAGCGCTCGACGATCCGCGTCAGATGGAGGAGGAGCGCCGGCTCGCCTACGTCGGGCTCACCCGTGCCCGCAAGCGGCTCTACCTCACCCACGCCGCACAGCGCGCGACTTGGGGTCGGTCGGGTTTCAGCGTGCCAAGTCGTTTCCTCATCGAGATCCCCGAGGGCCTGATGCACGGCCCGCGCCTGGTCTCGCGTGACGAGGACGATGACCAGCGGCCCTATGACGAACGCATGGAGGGCTACGACCTTGGGGCGGTCATCGGGCGTCGTGCGGGCGAGTCTCGCCTCGTCGGTCGTGCGCCGGTGGGACCCAAGGGCGGCAAGCGGCTGCCGCCGGGTGGCGGCTACACGCCCACGCCCGGAGCACCGCGGGCTGGCCAGACCTTCCGCGCCTCGCGGGACCTCGCCGCTCGGCGCGAGGCCTACTACGGCCGGCCGCCCGAGGATGAGACCGTCGACGAGCCGGCAGCGCCAGCGGCCGACGAATGGCGCCTGCCGCCGGAGACCCAGGTTCCGGGCGAGCATCGCTACAAGGACGGCCAGAAGGTCCGCCACCAGATCTTCGGTGAGGGCCAGGTCGTATCGTCGAAGCTGACGCGCGACGACGAAGAAGTCACGGTCGCCTTCCCCAAGCAGGGCATCAAGAAACTGATGGCCAGCCTTGCTAACCTTGAGGTGTCAGGCTGACTTGACAGCGGCTGGCCGGATCCACGAGCCGGGGAGAGATCATGACCGACGTCGAGCAGCTGCTCGTCTGTAGCGACCTGCGCAAGGCCTTCGGCGAACGCACAGCCGTCGACGGCGTCAGCTTCCACATCGGGCGTGGCGAGACCTACGGCCTGCTCGGGCCCAACGGCGCGGGCAAGACCACCAGCATCTCCATGATCTGCGGCTTGCTGGAGCGCGATGGCGGGACGGTCACCGTGGCCGGGCGGTCGCTTGATGTGTCGGCTGTGGATGCCAAGTCGGCCATCGGCTACGTGCCCCAGGACCTGGCCATCTATCCCGACCTCTCGGCCCGCGAGAACCTGCGCTTCTTCGGCAAGCTGCAGCGGCTGTCGGGCAAGGCGCTCGATGAGCGCGTGGACGCGGTGCTCGAGCTGACCGGCCTGGCCGAGCGTGCCGACGACAAGACCGACGACTACTCGGGCGGCATGAAGCGCAGGCTCAACATCGGCATCGGCCTGCTGCACGAGCCTCAGCTGCTGGTCCTCGACGAGCCCACCGTGGGCGTCGACCCCCAGAGCCGCAACGCCATCCTCGAAGCCGTCGACGGGCTACGCGCCGAAGGCATGTCCATCCTCTACACCACGCACTACATGGAAGAGGCCGAGCGTCTCTGCGACCGCATCGCCATCATCGACGAGGGCGTGATCCTGGCCGAGGGCACCCGGCGTCAGCTGGTCGATCTGGTCGGACAGCTCGACCGCGTCAGCCTGACGGTGACCGGCGACCTACCGGCAGCGACCCAGGCGCTCACGGGTATCGAGCGCGTGCAGGCCGCGACATCGAGCGAAGGCGCCATCGAGATCACCGCGGAGGGCGCACGCACCTTGCTGCCGGAGATCATCCGCGTGGCGGCCAACGCGGGCGTCGAGATCAAGTCGGTGGAGGTCGTCGAACCGGATCTGGAGGCTGTCTTCCTGCACCTCACCGGCAAGGCCCTCAGGGACTAGGCCACGTCCGTGCGCGCTGCCCTCGACATCGCCCTCAAGGACCTCAAGCAGAAGGTCCGTGACCGCTCCGCGCTGCTCATCAGCATCGTCGCCCCGTTCGTGCTGGCGGCGTTGTTCTCGATGATCCTCGGCGGCCTCGACGAGGACTTCAACGCCAGCTGGGGCTACGTCGACCTCGATGGCGGCGAGATCGCCGCGGCCTTCGAGGAGGGACCACTCGGTGGCATGGAGGCCGCCGGCATCGTGGATGTCAGTCGCTACTCCGATGCCGAGGGTGCGCGGGCAGCCATCGAGGCCGGCGAGATCGATACGGCCATCGTCGTACCGGAAGGCTTCAGTGAGGCCACCATGGCGGGCGCCGGCAGCACGGTCGAGCTGCTCGCCGACGCCGATGCCGTCATCAGCAGCCAGGTCGCCCGCTCGGTCCTCTCGGGCTTCGCCAGCCAGATCGACGCCGTCGGGCTCTCGGTAGCGACGGCGCTCATCGCCGAGGGCAGCCTGCCCGACGCCGAGACGACCGCCGCCTTGACCGAGCTCGCGACCGCCACCACCGACCCCATCACCATCGTCGACCTCGCGGTGGCTGACCGTACGGCTGGATGGGCCACCTACTACGCCGCCGCGATGGCCATCCTCTTCGTCTTCCTCGCGGCCCAGTTCGGCATCGTCAGCATCCATGCCGAGCGGCGCACCAAGACGCTCGCACGCATGCTCGCCTCACCCGTGGCGTGGTGGTCCATCCTGGCCGGCAAGATCATCGTCTCGATGGTGCTCGCACTCGTCTCGATGGGTGTGATCATCATCGGCACCAGCCTGCTGCTCGGAGCCGAGTGGGGCGATCCCGTGGCGCTTGTCGTGCTGGTGCTGGCGTCGGCGTTGGCCGCGACCGGCATCTCGCTGCTCACCGTGGCCTTCACCCGGAACGAGGAGCAGGCCGGCTCGGCCATCGCCATCGTCTCGCTCACGCTGGCTGTGCTCGGAGGTGCGTTCTTCCCGGCGAACCAGGGTCCCGAGCTGCTGTCCGTGCTCAGTCAGCTGACGCCTCACGCATGGTTCCTGACGGCTATCGATGACATCTCCACCGGCGGCGACATCACCTCATCGGTCAGCTCGGTCGCGGTGCTCGCGACCATCGGCCTGGTGACCGGCGGGTTGGGCCTGCTCCGCGCCAAGCGGATGGTGTTCGCATGAGAGCGATGCTCGAGATCGCTCGCGTCAACCTGCTGCGGACGCTACGCCAACGCAATGACCTCTTCTTCGTCTTCCTCCTGCCGCTCATCATCATCATCGCCATGGGCGCGGCCTTCGGCGGGGCCGGCGTCAGCCGCCTTGGCGTGGTCAGCGCTGATGCCGGTCCGTTGGCTGATGAGCTCGTAGCCATCGTCGAAGCGGGTGACATCGACGTCGAGGTTCGCCACCGTGACTCGGTCGAGGAACTGCAGGCCGGTGTCGAAGATGGCGAGCTCGAGTTCGGCCTGGTCATCCCACCGGGCTACGACGCTGCGCTGCGTGCTGGCGAGCCGGTCGAGCTGTCGGTCGTGTCCAAGCCCGAGTCGTTCTTCGCGGCGCTGGGCCAGGGTCTCGACAGTGCGGTCGCGGAGCAGTCGGCTCGGATCCGGGCCGCCGTCGTCGCGGCCGACCATGCCGGGGTCGACTTCGACACCGCCCTCGAGACGGCGACGACGGCACAGGGCTCCCTCGAGGGCATCACCGTCGAGGAGATCACGGTCGGAGAGTCCCTCTTCCCCAACATCGGCAACCCGTTCGCGCTGGGTGCACAGTCCATGACCGTGCTCTTCATGTTCCTGACCTCGATGACCGCGGCGACGCAGCTGGTCCTCACCCGACAGCTGGGTGTATCGCGCCGCATGCTGTCCACCCCCACGCCGGTCGGCTCGATCCTGCTGGGCGAGCTGCTCGGTCGCTTCGGCATCGCCATGATGCAGGGCCTGTTCATCGTCATCGCGTCCACGTTCCTCTTCGACGTCGACTGGGGTGACCTCGTCGCGGCCTCGGTGGTCATCGTCGCCTTCGCGCTCGTCGGCACCGGCGCCGCCGTGCTCGTCGGCGTCTTCGCGCGCAACCCCGATCAGGCCGGGACGGTGGGTGTGGTCGTGGGCATGGTCCTCGCGGCTCTCGGTGGCGCCATGGTGCCCGGCGAGCTGTTCCAGGAGCCGATGTCCACGATCGCGCAACTGACGCCGCACTACTGGGCGCTCGATGCCTTCCGTCAGCTCGTCTTCTACGGCGCCGGCCTGGAGGACATCTTGACGCAGGTGGCTGTGCTGCTCGTGTTCGCGGCCGCACTCGTGGGTCTCGGCATCGTGGCGCTGCGACGCTCGCTGACCCAGGGATAGCGCCTCACCTATCCTCGGAGGCGATGGACGAGCAGACCCGAACACGCGCCGCTGAGCTGCGCGAGATCCTCACCCGCGCCAACCGGCTCTACCACGAGCAGGACGCGCCGGAGATGCCCGATGCCGAGTACGACCGCCTCTTCCGCGAGCTGACCGAGCTGGAGGCGGCACATCCGGAGCTGGTCACGCCCGACTCGCCGACCCAACGGGTGGGAGCGCCGTCGGGTGGGCCGCTGGGCGATGTCGAGCACCGGGTGCCGATGCTCTCGCTCGCCAACGCCTTCGACCACGACGAGCTGCGGGCCTTCGACGCCCGTGTGCGCAAGGGTCTGGGCCTGGTCGAGGACGATGAACCACCGCGCTACGTGACCGAGCTGAAGATCGATGGGCTGGCCATCTCGTTGCGCTACGAGGACGGCCGCTTCGTCCTCGGCGCCACCCGTGGCGACGGCCGCACGGGCGAGGACGTGACCGCCAACCTCCGTACTATCGAGGCCATCCCCGATCGGCTGTCCGAGCCGCTCACGCTCGAGGTCCGTGGTGAGGTCTACATGCCCAAGGCCGAGTTCGCGCGCATCAACGCCGAGCGTGAGGAGGCCGGCCTGCCGCTCTACGCCAACCCTCGCAATAGCGGTGCCGGCTCGCTGCGTCAGCAAGACCCATCGGTCGCCGCGTCGCGCAAGCTGGCGCTGTGGTGCTACATCCTGCTCGAGGAGGACGGACCGGCAGGCGAGACCCAGTCGGCAGCGCTCGATCGGCTCGGGGCCCTGGGCTTTCCGGTCCAGCCGGATCACGAGTCCGGGCTTGACATCGAAGGCGTCATCGACTTCGCCGAGCGCTGGCGAGAGCCGCGCCACGACCTGCCCTACGAGACCGATGGCGTGGTGGTCAAGGTCGACCGCACCGACCTGCAGGCACGGCTGGGCATGGTCAGCCGGGCGCCACGCTGGGCCATCGCCTACAAGTACCCGCCCGAGCAGGTGGAGACGGTCGTCGAGGACATCGTCCCGTACGTCGGGCGCACGGGAACGCTGACGCCGGTGGCGCATCTTCAACCAGTGCTGGTGGCCGGTTCCACGGTGGCGCGGGCCACGCTGCACAACCTCGACGAGGTGCGGCGCAAGGACGTGCGCATCGGCGATCGAGTCGTGTTGCACAAGGCCGGCGACGTCATCCCCGAGGTCGTGCGTGTCATCACCGACATGCGCGACGGATCGGAGCGCGAGTTCGTCATGCCCCAGGTCTGCCCCGAGTGCGGCGCGCCGGTCGTGCAGGACGAGGGTGAGGTCCGCCATCGCTGCAGCAATCCCTTCTGTCCGGCCCAGGTCATCCAGGGTCTCTCGCACTTCGTGGGACGTGGCGGCATGGACATCGAGGGCGCCGGCTTCGCCGTCCTCGAGCAGCTGCTGCGCCGCGAGCTGGTCAGGGGCCCGGCCGATTTCTTCCGCCTTCGTGCCGAGGACCTTGTCGAGCTCGATCGGTTCGGGCAGAAGAGCGCGGACAACCTCATCAGCGCCATCGACCGCTCGCGACGCCGCCCCTTGTCGCGCATCCTGGCCGCGCTCGGCATCCGACACGTGGGCGAACAGACGGCCATCGACCTGTCGCTCTGGATCGCCACGACCTGGCCGCCGGCCCAAGGCGAGACCGAGGCCGAGTGGACGACGCGGATCGCCGATGCCCTCGCCGGGACCGAGGCCGAGCGTTTCGAGGCCGTGCCCGGCATCGGCGGTGTGGTGGCTGCCTCGATCGGCCGCTTCTTCGACGATGAGAACACGTCGGGGATCCTGCGCGAGCTGGCCGATGTCGGCGTCGTGGCCATCCCCCCGCAGGTGCCCGAGGCTGGCGTCGAAGCCGGACCGCTGGAGGGCAAGACCGTCGTCGTCACGGGCACGCTCGAGGGCTACGACCGCAAGTCGGCCCAGGCCGCGATCCGTGCGGCCGGTGGCAAGGCCGCCGGCTCGGTGAGCAAGAAGACCGACTTCGTCGTGGCCGGTGAGAACGCCGGCTCCAAGCTGGCCAAGGCCCAGGAGCTCGGAGTCGTGGTGCTCGACGAAGACGCGTTCCGGGCCCTGGTCGAGGGCAAGACGGACGCCGCCGACTGAGCCCACGCAGGCTCGGTATCCTTGGCCCGTGGCCACACTCTCCCGTCGCGACGTCGAACACGTCGCTCACCTCGCACGCCTCGGGTTGACCGAAGAGGAAGTGACCGAGTTGGAAGGCCAGCTCAACCACATCCTCGAGCAGTTCGCCGTGCTCTCCGAGCTCGACACCGAGGCCATCCCGCCGACCGCCCGCGTCATCGAGTTGGAGAACGTCCTCCGCGACGATGCTGTGCGTCCGGGATTCGAGCGCGAGACCGCGCTGGCCAATGCGCCCGAGCGGACCGACGAGCACTTCGTGGTGCCGGCCGTGCTCGACACCGAGAGCGACGGCTAGCCGGTGACCAGCGATCGGGCGCTGACGCGCCTGCATGCCCACGAGATGGTCGACCGCCTGCGGGCCGGAGACGTCAGCAGCGTCGAGTTGCTCGAAGCCCATCTCGCGTCCATCGCTGCGACCGATACGGCGATCCATGCCTGGCTCGCCGTCGACGACGGACCGGCCCGGTCAGCGGCCGAGGCTGCCGATGGGCGGCTCGCTGCCGCGCGTGCCGAGGGTCCGGAGGCGCTCGCGACGCTCCCGCCGCTGCTGGGTGTCCCGGTCGGTCTCAAGGATCTCGTCCTCGCCCGCGGTCGCCAGGCGACGGCCGGCAGCCGCATCCTCGAGGGCTTTGCCTCGCCCTATGACGCACACATCGTGGAGCGGCTCGATGCGGCCGGCGCCGTCATCGTGGGCAAGACCAACATGGACGAGTTCGCCATGGGTTCGTCCACCGAGCACTCCGGCTATGGACCGACAGCCAACCCGTGGGACCTCGCGCGCGTGCCCGGTGGGTCGTCCGGCGGCTCTGCCGCCGCGGTCGCCGCCTTCCACGTGCCCGTGGCCATCGGCACCGATACCGGTGGCTCCATCCGCCAGCCAGCCTCGCTGACCGGCACCGTCGGCATCAAGCCCACGTACGGACGCGTCAGCCGCTACGGCATCATCGCCTTCGCTTCGTCGCTCGACCAGGTCGGGCCCTTCGGGCGCGACGTGCGTGACGCGGCCCTGTTGCTGGGCGCGGTCGCCGGTCACGACGAGCGCGACTCCACGTCCGCGCCGCTCGAGGTGCCTGATTTCGCGGGGGCCCTGCCAGCCGGCGGCGACGAGGCCGCGGCCGGCTTGCACGGTGTGCGCCTGGGTCTGCCCCGCCAGTACTTCGTCGAGGGCATGGAGCCGGGCGTCGAGTCTCGCGTGCGTGAGGCGGTCGCGGCACTCGAGGGTGCCGGTGCTGAGATCGTCGAAGTCGAGATGCCGCACACCGACTACGGCCTCGCGACCTACTACATCGTGGCTCCGGCCGAGGCTTCGGCCAACCTCGCCCGGTACGACGGCATCCGCTTCGGTCATGCCGTTCGGGACGGCGACGTCATCGCCAACTACAAGTCGACGCGCGACACCGGCTTCGGGCCGGAGGTCAAGCGCCGGCTGATGCTGGGCACCTACGCGCTCTCGGCCGGCTACCGAGATGCCTACTACATCAAGGCCCAGAAGGTGCGCACGCTCATCAAGGGCGACTTCGATACTGCCTTCGAACAGGTCGATGCACTCGTCGCGCCGGTGAGCCCGTCGGTCGCATTCCCTCTCGGCGAGCGGCTCGACGACCCCGTGGCCATGTACCTGATGGATGCCTGCACGCTGCCGGTCAGCGTCGCCGGGCTGCCCGGACTCTCGGTCCCTGCCGGCCTTTCCGAGGGCCTGCCCGTCGGGCTACAGCTCATCGGCAAGGCCTGGGACGAGGCCCGACTGCTACAGCTCGGGCGCGCCTATGAAGCCATCACCGCGACGGCCGATTGGCGCAGGCTCGAACCCGCGGCCCTCGATCGGGCTGCCGATCCGTCCATGGGGGCACCCACGCGCGGCGCCTAGGCTCGACTAGACGGTCTTGGGGCCGTCGTCGTCCGCCCTGGGCTCCGGCTCAGGCTCCGCTTCAGGCTCAGGCTCAGGCTCCGCTTCGGGCTCCGGCTCAGGCTCCGGCTCAGGCTCCGCTTCGGGCTCCGGCTCAGGCTCAGGCTCCGCTTCGGGCTCCGGCTCAGGCTCAGGCTCGACCACGAGTGCCGGCTCGGTGACCGGCGTCGGCGCGCTCACAGGCTCAGCCTCGGGTTCGGGCAAGCCCGGTTCGACCTCAGGCTCCGGCTGCAGCGCCGCGGGTTCAGGCTCGGGCTCCGCCGAAATCGGTTCAGCCTCAGGCACAGGCTCCGGCGTAACGGGCTTGGGTGCCGCAGCCACGGCGGGCGCAGGCTCCGGCGTCGGCTCGGCCACAGGCGGCGCAGGCGTCGGGGCGACCGGCTGCTGCTCATCAGGCTCATCGACGATCTTGCCGTCGGCGCGCATAGAGGCTTCGTTGGTGCCGCCCTTGACCACGAAGCCCTCGGCGAGCTCGGTCAGGGGGTTGCCGGTCCGGATGGCTTCCTTGGCGTCCATCACGGCCTTCTTGAACTGCAGTCCGTCGAGCAGCTGGCGATACTCCTCGTTGGCTGTGTCCGAGGCCGTATAGAGGACCAGGTCGGCATAGCCGAAGAAGCGTCCCAACGTCGATTCCGTGAGCGCGACGTCGGTGATCTGCTCGATCGATGAGTCGATCGATGTCCTCCGCAGCACGCCCTCCATGCGCAGGGCGCGCCGGTTGGTGAGCACGTAGTGACGGCTGTCCCAGCGGATGAGGTCGACGGGCAGCCACACGATGGTGACCAGGAAGAGGATGACCACGACCCACCGGATGAGATCGTTGATGAAGCTGAAGAACTGGTCGTCGTTGAACTCGAAGATGCTGTTCAGCGCCAGCAGGCCAAGGCCGATGAGCCCGACGACGATCGGGCGCAAGGCGAAGCGGACGGCCGCCATCCAGTGCTGGCGGGTGTCGATGAGCACGACCTCAGTCGTACCGAGGAGATCCTTCAAGTGCGATGAGGCCACAGCGCCTTCATCCTCCAAGTTGCTAGGCGAGGGTTGATGCGCGTAGTGTCCCACACGCCGTCGCGCGGCGGGCCTCGCCTATACTCTCATCCACCCATCTGCTACCGCTCGACCAGAGGCCGAGATGACCATCGAACCGACGACTCGTTCGCGTCTGTCCCAGCGCGTCAAGGACGTGCCGCCCAGCGGCATCCGCAAGTTCTTCGACGTGCTGGCATCGATGCCGGACGTGATCAGCCTGGGCGTCGGTGAGCCAGACTTCGACACGCCCCGCGTCGTCGTCGAGGCGGGCGTGGAGGCACTGCGCTCCGGGCGCACGCACTACACCAGCAACTACGGCACGCTCGAGCTGCGTGAGGCCCTGAGCAGCCACCTGCAGCGCCGGTACGAGGTGGCCTACGACCCGGCCACCGAGATGGTCATCACCGTCGGCGCCTCGGAGGCGTTGGCGGTCACGTTGGCGGCGCTCATCGATCCTGGAGACGAGGTCGTGGTCGCGGAGCCCACGTACGTGGCCTACGTGCCGGACATCATCTTCAGCGGTGGCCAGCCGGTCTTCGTGCCCTGCAGCCCGAGCGATGGCTGGCAGCTGGATCCCGACGCGGTCGAGGCCGCCATCACGCCACGCACCAAGGCCATCTTCCTGGGCTTCCCCAACAACCCCACCGGAGCCGTCCTCGACCCCGATCGCATCCGGGCCATCGCGGAGGTAGCGGAGCGTCACGACCTCCTCGTCATCAGCGACGAGATCTATGACCGGCTCGTCTATGGCGGTCATCAGCACGAGGCCTTCAGTGCGCTGCCGGGCATGCGTGATCGGACGGTCCTGCTCGGCGGCTTCTCCAAGTCATACGCCATGACCGGCTGGCGCGTGGGCTACGCGTGTGCGCCCGCGGACCTGCTCGACGGCATCGTCAAGATCCACCAGTACATCATCATGTCGGCGCCGACGGTGGCCCAGGACGCGGCTCTCGCGGGCCTGCAGAAGGCGGATGCGGATGTCGCGCGCATGGTCGCCGAGTACGATCGGCGCCGGCGGCTATTCGTCGACGGCCTGAACCGCATCGGGCTGGCCACGGTCGAGCCCCGCGGCGCGTTCTACGCCTTCCCGGACATCGGCGCCACCGGCCTCTCGAGCGCGGAGTTCGCGGAGCGACTGCTGCGCGAGCAGGAGGTCGCGATCATCCCCGGAGACGCCTTCGGCGCCAGCGGTGAAGGCTACGTGCGAGCGTCGATCGCGACCTCGTACGGGAAGCTGGAGGAAGCCCTCGTCCGTATCGAGCGCTTCGTCGGTAGCCTCTGATGGGGGCGACAGCAGCGGTCGCCGCCGACGCCACCTACGAGCCGGTCATCGGCATCGAGATCCACGTCGAGCTCAAGACCGCCTCGAAGATGTTCTGCGGCTGTTCGGGCGACATCTCTGATGCCCCACCCAACGAGCTGACCTGTCCGGTGTGTCTGGCCATGCCCGGAGCGCTGCCGGTCATCAACCGCGAGGCGGTGCGACACGTGCTCGCGGTCGGCATCGCCATCGGTGCGACCACGCCCGACGTCACCCGCTGGGATCGCAAGAACTACTTCTACCCGGACCTGCCCAAGGGCTACCAGATCAGCCAGTACGAGCTGCCGCTGGCGGCGCGCGGCTCGCTCACGGTGGAGACATCGCACGGGCCCGAGACGGTCGGCATCACGCGCGCGCACCTCGAAGAGGACACCGCCCGCTCCCAGCACACGCGCCTCGGCGACCGCCCCGTCAGCCTGCTCGATTTCGACCGCTCCGGCGTGCCCCTGCTCGAGATCGTGACCGACCCCGTCATCCACGATGCCGAGACCGCGCGTCGATACGCGGAGGAGCTGCGCCTGCTGCTGGTGACCATCGGCGCTTCGGACGCGGCCATGGAGAGCGGCCAGATGCGCGTGGAGGCCAATGTCTCGTTGCGGCCTGTTGGCACGGAGCCCTTCGGCACGCGCGTCGAGGTCAAGAACATGAACTCGTTCCGCTCGG
Source organism: uncultured Chloroflexia bacterium (assembly GCA_963752475.1). GTDB lineage: Bacteria > Chloroflexota > Limnocylindria > Limnocylindrales > CSP1-4 > JAFMJV01. The sequence continues at coordinate 412,361 of CAVVYR010000007.1, forward strand.
TCGAGCGCGCTATCGACTTCGAGATCGCTCGCCAGGAGGCAGCGCTGCGGGCGGGTGAACCGCTCATCCAGGAGACCCGCGGCTGGGATGACGACCGAGGCGTGACGTATCACATGCGCACCAAGGAGACCTCGGACGACTACCGTTACTTCCCTGATCCCGACCTGCCGCCGCTGCACGTCGACGCGGCCTGGCTCGAGGAGATCGCCGCCGGGCTGCCCGAGCTGCCCGCGGCTCGCCGCGCGCGCTACGAGGAGGAGTTGGGCCTCTCCGCCTACGACGCTGACGTGCTCGTGGCCGATGCCGGCGCCAGCGCGGTCTTCGAGGCTGCGCGTGCGGCCGACCCGACGCTGCCGCCGAAGAAGCTTTCCAATTGGGTCAGCGGCGAGTACCTGCGGCTGGCCAAGGGCGAGGAGGAGGGCGTCGATGTCGGTCGCATCGACGGTCAGCAGCTGGCCGCGCTCGTGCGCCTCGTCGAGGATGGCCAGATCAGCGGCACCAACGCCAAGGAGGTCCTGCTGCGGGTCGGTCGCGACGGTCGACCAGTGGCCGACATCGTGGCCCAGTCGGGCTTCAAGCAGATCAGCGACACCGGTGCGCTGCAGGCGGCCGTCGACGAGGTCATCGCCGACAACCCCGCAGCCGTAGCCGATATCCGCGCTGGTGAGAAGAAGGCCATCGGATTCCTCACCGGTCAGATCATGAAGAAGACGCGAGGTCAGGCCAACGCCGGCGTCGTGCAGCAGCTCATCCGCGAGAGCCTGGAGGTCGAGTAGGGGAGATGGAAGCACTCAGCCTCGTGCTCATCGCCGGCGGCATCGTGGCCATCATCGTGGCCGCGTCGCAGATGCGTGGTCCGCTCGCTACGGTCCGCCGGCTCGACGAGACCCAGGCCAACATCGATCGCTACGAGTCCTGGCGCGGCAAGCAGACCGGTCCGCAGGCCGATGGACCGACCGGCGCCGATGTCATGCGCGCGCAGATGCGCCAGCGCCTGATCGTCTGGGGTGTCGTCGCGGGTGCGGGCGTGGTCTCGATCTTCGTGGGGCTGATCGCCGCCTAGGCTCGCCTCGGCTCGAGGCGGAGAGTCGACGTCAATCGGCCGCGACTTCCTCGACGGCGGCGGTGAAGGGCTCGTCGGGGTCGTTGATGAAGACGCCGCAGCCGTCCGGACAGGCCTCCACCTGACCGGTCTGGATGGCGAGCTCCGCCTCCGCGTAGAAGTCGTTGGTGTCGACGCGCTTGGTCGAGGACAGGCGCCACTCATCGGTGATACCAACGCCGCCACCCTGGAGGTCGAAGGTCGTGACCGACGGGTTGCTGCCCTGCGAGAAGAAGAACATCGCTTCCTCGACGGCCCGAGCCACGTCCGTGGTGATGGAAGCCATCACGCACTCATCGTCGAGATCAGGACGGGCGGCAGTGATGTCCATGCCGGTGCCGATGACCTTGACGCCGGCTTCGCAGGCCGCCTCGACCATGCCCATCGTCGCGCCGCGACCCACCGGCAACAGCACCGTCGGCTGGTGCACGTCGAGGAAGGCCTCGGCGAACGTCTTGGCGCTGGCCTCGTCGCTGAATCCGCCGACCTCGTCCTCGGAGATGTAGCCGAGCTCGATCTCGATCTCCGGCTCGACGCTGCGGGCGCCGTTCACGAACCCGGTGATGTAGCGGTCGCATGCTATGCAGTCGAAGCTGCCGGTGATGATGCCCAGCGAGCCTCCGCGGCTTTCGCGTGCAGCCACGACACCGGCGAGGTAGGCGGCTTCCTCTACCGCGAACTCGATGGCCGCATAGTTCCCGGGCATCGTGCCCTCGGCGCCGAGGCATTGACGCGTGAGGTCAGGCTGGCCGTTCTCGTCGAGACAGGGCAACGGCTGGTCGAGGTCGACGATGGTGGTTTCGGGATTGGCGCGGGCGATGCCCACGTTGGCCTTCCAGTCGCCGCCGGAGATGATCATGAGCCGAGGATTGAGCTCGCCCGCGAGATCGAGGGCCGCCTGGGTGATCGCGTCGGTCTCCGCGAAGGGGTCCGATGAGATGAAACCGCCGGGCGCCGCCCCCTTCTTGGAGTCCTTCTTGGGCTGCTCGGGGGCGCTCGTCTTGCCGCCGAGCTGGTCCTGGTAGCCGCGCGCCGCGCGAAGGACGAGAGCATTGAGGTCGGCGTCATCGAGGGCACTAGTAAGGACGGCGGTCAGCAGGCTCGGACCCGCTTCGTTCGGGAAGCGCGTGTCGATCCCCGGCGTCTGGCCCACGACCACGCTGGAGGCAGCCAGCGTCAGGGCCGTCGCGGCGGTGATGGCTCGGAGCACGGGGTAGGCGCGCATGGGATCCCTTTCTCGGCAGGCTCGTCGACGACGACTGCATGGTACGAGCGATGGGCGCTCTGTGCTGCAGGACCATCGGGGCGGCCGCCTGTCGGACCTTCGTGCGGTCCGGTGGGGTCTGGTACGGTCCGGCGGCGCGTCGCGGCTGTTGCGGTCGGACGCGGCTGGGCCCGAACACCTTGCCTGGGTGTAGCTACTCGTGGATGTACCGGTGCAGCACGGCCGTGCAGCGATCCATGACCACGTCGAGCCCACCCGCGTGTGCGATGCGGACCGCCTCGGCTGAGATCACGCCCTGCTGCAGCCACAGCGCACCGCTGTCGGTGGCCACAGCGGAACGGGCGATGGCCGGCGTGTACTCGGGGCGGCGGAAGACATCCACGATGTCGAACGGCCCCGTCGCGGCCACTGCCATCTCGAGCGACGGATATGCGGCCGATCCGTGGACCTCGCTGATCTTGGGGTTGACCGGCACACACTCGTAGCCCTGGTCGAGCAGGTAGCGCAGGACCGAGTTCGAGGCCCGCCACGGCAGCGCCGAGGCGCCCACGACCGCGATGCGTCGAGCGTCCCGCAGCAGCTCGATTGCCTCCGCATCGCTCAGCAGCGGCAGCGCGTCGTTCGGTGGCTCGTCGAACAACTCGATGGCGCGGCGTTCGGGTTCCATGACCATCAGGCTAGCGCCGCACCCAGATCAGCGTCGTGACCGACATCGCACACGTTGCCGTCGCTACGAAGCGCTCTCTCGTTCGTACGGTTTGCCCACCGCCGCGGGGGCCACGCTCCGGCCGACGGCGCCGGCGAGGATGACGATGGTCACGAGGTACGGCAAGGCCGCCCAGAACTGGTTGGGCACCGCGGTCAGGATGTCGCCCAGCTCACCCGTCGGCGGGATCGTGCGCAGCGCGATGCTGAGCGAGCTCGCGCCGGCGAAGAGCAGGGCAGCGCCGAACGCGCCCAGCGGCATCCAGCGCCCGAAGATGAGGGCGGCGAGGGCGATGAAGCCGCGCCCCGCGGTCATGTTCGCCTGGAAGGAGTTGCCGAAATCGAGCGTGAACCAGGCGCCCGCGAGTCCCGCGAAGATGCCGCCAAGGATGACGTTGCGATAGCGCAGCTTGATGACATCGATGCCCACCGTCTCGGCTGCCTTGGGGTGTTCACCCACCGACCGGGTACGGAGACCCCAGCGGGACCGGAAGAGCAGGATCTGCAGCACGATCGCGAGGATGATCACGCTCATCGTGATCGGCCCGTGGTTCAGGAACATGTTGAAGATCCAACCCACGAAGGGCAGATCGGTCAGGAATTCGGGCGGGGTGTACGGGGTGAACTTGCCCGCCGAGATCGGCGCGGTGCGGCTGATGATGATGATGAGATAGCCGGTCACGCCGAGGGCCACGATGTTGATGACGACGCCACTGATGATCTGGTCGGCCTTGACCGTGATCGACAGCCAGGCGTGAACCGCCGACACGACCATGCCGGTGACGATGGCTGCCAGCACGCCGATGACGAGGGCCGGTGTCGCGCCGAAGAGGAAGTCGGCCGTGGGCTGGTCGGGGAAGGCCTGCACGACCAGGATGGCGACGAACCAGCCTGCGAAGGCCGATGAGATCATCATGCCTTCGATGCCGATGTTGACCACGCCGGAGCGCTCGTTCATGAAGCCGCAGTAGGAGCCCAAGGCGATCGGCGCCGCCAGCGCGAGGATGACCGCGCCGTTGAGCGTAAGCACCTGGATCATGTAGTCGGCCAACTGGAAGACGATGCCCAGGATGGGGATGTCGAACAGGGGCGTCAGATCCACGGCTGACTCCTCACGAACCCGAGGCGGACGATCCGCCGTAGCTGCTGGTGACCGTCTTGAGCTCGTCCACCTCGACGCCCTGATCGCCGCGGATGCGGAAGACCCAGCGCACGATGAGGTCGGCGGCCAGGAAGAAGAGGATGACGCCCTGGAGGATATCGACCATCTGGATGGGCACGCCGGCCTGGATCTGCATCAGCGGGGCACCGGCGCGGAGCGCGCCCAGCAGGATGCCGCCGAAGAGGATGCCGAACGGGTTGGCACGACCGAGGAGCGCGACGGTGATGGCGTCGAACCCGACGGTGGTGGCGTACGTCGCGGGCAGGTTGCCCTGCACGCCCAGGATCTCGATGGCGCCGGCGAGCCCGGCCAGCAGACCGGCGGCGGCCATCGTGCCCGAGATCAGCAGCTTCGGCCGCATGCCCGCGTAGCGGGCAGCGTCGGGGTTGGCACCGACCGTCCGGACTTCGAAGCCGATGGTGGTGCGGTAGAGGATCCACCAGGTGATGGGCACCGCGATGAAGGCGATGAGCACACCCAGGTGCAGCTCACGGCTGCCGAAGGCCAGGAACGGCAGGGCTGCGTTGCCGACCTCCGCCGTCCGCGCGAATGTCGCCGTGGAGTCGCGCAAGGGCCCGGTCACGGCCCAGGAGACGATGGCCAGGGCCACGTAGTTGAGCATGATCGTGACCACGACCTCGTGGGCCCCGGTGTTGGCCTTCAGCCAGCCGGGGATGAAGCCGTAGGCCGCGCCGGCAACGACGCCGCCCAGCAGGGCCAGCGGGACGGCGACAAAGGGAGACGCCTCGGCCAGGAGGACCGCCACCGTGACGGCACCCAGAGCGCCCATCAGGAACTGACCCTGCGCGCCGATGTTGAAGAGTCCGGCCTTGAAGCCGATACCCACCGCCAGGCCAGCCAGGATGTACGGCGTGGCGCGGACAAGCGTGTCGATGACGCCATTGAGGCCCAGGAACTCGATAGAGAAGGGGCTGAGCGAGATGGCGATGCCGGTGGCGCCCTGGATGAGCGCGAGGTAGGCATCGACCCACAGCCACGGGTCGAAGCTGCCAGTGATGATGGGGCTGGTCAGCACCATGATCACCGCACCCACCATGAAGGCGAGCAGCACTGCGCCCGCGGTGATGGCGAGCTGAGCACGCAGCGAGCGGCTGAGCAGCCTGTTGATCATGAGGCGGCCCCTTGGCTGGACGTGCCCTCCGCACGCCCACCGGTCGCCATGAGCAGGCCGACCTCCTCCTTGTTGGCCGTACGGCCGTCGACCACGGCCACGAGCTTGCCGCGGTACATGACCGCGATGCGGTCGGAGAGCTCGAGCACCTCGTCAAGCTCGGCGCTCACGAGCAGGACGGCTGTCCCCGCGTCACGTTTGTCGATGACCTGCCTGTGGATGAACTCGATGCTGCCCACGTCGAGGCCACGGGTAGGCTGATCCAGCACGAGCAGCTTGAGCTCGCGATCGAACTCGCGCGCGACGATCAGCTTCTGCTGGTTGCCACCCGAGAGCGTGCCGGCAGTGACGGTCGCAGCCGGCGTGCGCACGTCGTATTGCGCGATGGCCTCATCCGCTCGCTTCGCGATGGCACCCTCGTCGCGGATCACGCCGCGTGAGTACGGCTCCATGTAGTAGTCGGTCAGGACCGCGTTGTCGGTGATCGGGAACGACAGCACCAGCCCGAAGCGGTGCCGATCGGCCGGGACATAGGCCACGTTCTTGCCGTGCAGGTCACGCGTGCCGTCGCTGGTCACGTCCTCACCATCGAGCATGATGGTGCCGGACCGTGGCTGGCGCAGGCCGGTGATGGCCTCGACGAGCTCGTCCTGTCCATTGCCCGCGACGCCGGCGATGCCGAGGATCTCGCCGGCGCGGACCTCCAGGCTCACGCCGTCCACGACATCACCGCCGTGACCTCCGGCCACGCGCAGGTCCTCGACCTGGAGCATGGGCTCCGCAGGGTGACTCTCACCGCGATCGACCGTCAGCTGGACCTCGCGACCCACCATCAACTCGGCCAGATCGTCCTCGTCGGTCTCGCTGGGAATGCGGCTGCCGACGACCTTGCCCCGTCGGATGACGGTGATGCGGTCGGCGATCTCAAGGACCTCGTACAGCTTGTGGCTGATGAAGATGATGCTGTGGCCCTCGGAGGCGAGCCGTCGCAGGACGGCGAAGATCTCGACGGTCTCCTGTGGGGTCAGCACGGCCGTGGGCTCGTCGAGCACCAGGATCCGGGCTTCGCGGTACAGCGCCTTGAGGATCTCGACGCGCTGCTGCCAGCCGACCGAGAGGTCGCCCACCTTCTGGTTCGGGTCGAGCTCGAAGCCGAAGCGTTGGCCCAGCTCGATGATGCGGCGGTTGGCCTCGCCCCTGTCGAGGAAGATGCGGTCGCGCATGGCTTCCTTGCCCAGGAGCACGTTGTCCGCGACGGTCAGGACGGGCACGAGCATGAAGTGCTGGTGGACCATGCTGATGCCTCGGTCGATGGCGTCGGTGGGATCGGCGATCTCGACGACCTCGCCGTCGAGCAGGATCTGCCCCTCGTCCGGCTTGGCCAGACCGTAGAGCACGTTCATGAGGGTCGACTTGCCCGCGCCGTTCTCACCCAGCAGGGCGTGGATCTCTCCAGGCTTGATCTCGAGGTCGATGCCGTCGTTGGCGACGACGCCGGGATAGCGCTTGGTGATCCCGCGCATCTCGAGCGCAGGCGCCGTGACCTTCGCCGGTGGCAGGTCCGCTGATGGGGCCGTCACGTCGTTCTGGCCTCCCTGGTCGGGTCCCTCATATGAGTCGCTATCGTCGAACTGGGTGCTTGGTGGTGCCAACTGAGTGCTTGGTGGTGCCTAAGAGTAGCGGGCCGACCTACCGGCCGGCCCGCTGACTCGACATATCGAGGACTTACCTGTGGGCTACGGAAGCGTCTGGACGCACAGGCCCACGTCGTTCGTCTCGCAGGGCTGGATGGAGCCGTCCACGATACCGGCCTCGGCGGCCGCGATGGCTTCGCGGGTCTCGTCGCTGATGAGGTCCTCGAACTCGTGGAACGAGGACAGGCCCACGTCTCCGGTGTCAAGTCCGAGGACGTTGATGCCCGGGCTGGGGTTGCCCTCGACGATCGAGACGATGGCGTCGTTCACGTTCTTGGAGAGCTTCTTCTCAGCGCTCACGATGGTGCACTCAGCGGTCTCGGGGGTGGAGATGTACTGGTCGACGTCCACGCCGATGGCCTTGATGCCGGCGTCGCAGGCGGCCTGCAGCACGCCGTTGCCGGTGAGGCCGGCGACCTGGAACACGACGTCGATATCGGGGTCCTGCGCCAGCAGCTGCTGCGTGAAGGTGGCGCCGCCGGCCGGATCGGCGAACGCGGCTGCATCCGCTGCCTCGGAGACGTAGGCGACCGTGACGTCGATGTCGGGGTTGACCGAGAGCGCGCCGTTGGCGTAGCCCTCGATGTAGTTCACGACGGGCGGGATGACCGCGGTGCCACCGACGGTGGCGATGTGGCCCGTCTCGCTGAGCGACGCCGCGACGACGCCGGCAAGATAACCCGGTTCCGCCTCGCGCCAGTAGATGCCGATGTAGTTCTCGCTCTCGGGCGGCGGTCCCTGGTCGACACCGACGAACCAGATGTCGGGGTTGGCCTCGGCGGCCTTGAGGGTGTCCTCGCCAGCGGCGAAGCCGACGGTCACGATGATGTCGTAGTCCTGGTCGACGAACGCCTGGATGTTGGGCGCGATGTCAGCGGACGCTTGGCTGATGGCGTACTGCGGCTCGCCTGCGCCCACGGCCTCGGCGCCTGTCTGCGTGCCTTCCCACGAGTACTGGTTGAAGTTGCGGTCGTTGATCGTCCCGACGTCCGTGACGAGACCGATCTTCAGGTCGGAGCCGTCCTGGGCCGCGACGACGGCTGCGCCCGCGAGGGCTCCGGTGGCCGCCAGCGTGAGCGCCAGGGTTGCGGTAGTGAACCTGCGCATGCATTCCTCCTCTGGTCCGAGACGCCTGCACAAGCACGCCCGGACGTGTCTATCCGTCCTACACCACACCGTGGGGACGGGCACTGCTGGCATCGTACCGCCTCTTGTCCGGGCATGGAAGGAGAACACGCGGGACGACAATCGCGGCTGGAAGCGGAGGCCTACCCGCGGGTCACGCGGACCTGGTCGATGCCAGCCTCGACCATGGCGTTGGTGCCGGCATCCACAGCCTCGATCTCGATGGCCAGGCGCTGTCCTGTGAACGCGCGTGGGATGGCCTTGTCGAGTGAGCGCCAGACCGGGCGGTGCTTGCGACCGTTGCCACTGACCTTGTGCAGCACCTTGACCCGTTTGCCCTTGGTATCCACCAGTCGGACGGCCAGGCCGTCGTTTGCTCGCGCTTTGGCACTCAGGCCCACCCAGTAGCGCAGCTTGACCCGGCCCTTGCCGTTGGCCGGGACGGTGAAGTACGGCGAGCGGATGGTGGTGCTGCCGCCGTCCACGTCGTGCCCCGGCTGGCGCCCGGTGACGAGCACCGCTTGACCCGATGCCGCCGAGCCCAGCTGGAACGCGTCCTTTAGCGGGTCGCCCCGCTGCCAGCGGCCGTCGCCGGCGGTATCGGTGCCCCGCGCGTTGACCATCCAGCCCCGGGCCAGCTCGAAGTCATCGTAGAGCGGACCACAGTAGGTCTTGACGGCCTTGGCCCCCAGCGCCGCGTACGGGCAGACCGCGCGGGCCATGAGATAGAGGACCGCTTCGCGGTTGCGGCTGGTCTCGCGGGCGATGACCTCGTCGGGCGGATACCAATGGGCGGGTGTGCCGCCGCCCCTCGGGTACAGCTCGAAGGTGAACGAGAAGATGCGATGGCGCGCGTACATCCAGTCGATCATGTCGCCATCGCTTGGATAGAGCGCACTGGACTGCTTCGCCCGATAGCCGTTGGTGCGGGCCATCGTCCTGCCCATCGTTCGAAACGTGGCGAGGTCGACCGCGGTCATGTCGGGCGGGAGGTCCTTGTGCGTGTAGGCATACGGCCAGAGCACGAGCTTGCCGGCGGTATGGAACGTGATGTGCGTGCGGATGCGCTGTTTGCCGTTCAGCACGCGGCTGTTGACGAAGTCGCGCACGGCTCGGACCTCCGGCGCCGACCAGGCCCTGGGGCCGCGGTAGTCGAATGCGTTCGGCCGGCCGGATGAGCCGCCGCAGCACCCGAACCTGTAGCCGTAGTTGCGGTTGAGGTCCGTTCCCACGTTGCTCGTGCCCGGCGTGGGTTGGCGGTTCTTCCGCCACGAGCGGTAGGGCGCGCCGGTGAGGTCGTGCTGCAGGCCGTCGGGATTGACCATGAAGACGATCCAGGTGCGGCGCTTGTCGACGAGGCTCGTGATGCGCTTGCCCAGCGGGGACTTCTTGCCGTAGTTGCTCGTCAGCAGGTCGAGGATGTAGATGGGCATCTCGGCACTCAGGTGCTCACGAGCGTGATGGAGCCCATCGAAGAGCACCTCTGGCTCGCCTTCGTCGGTGCCCACGTTGTCGCTGATCTCCGCGGCCCACAGCTTGCGGCCCTGGTAGCTCTGCCCGATGGAGAAGACGCGCACGATGCCCGGGTGCCTGGCGGCGACCCGCTGGATGTGGCTGACCATCTCCGGGTACGAGTGGTAGCCCGAATCCTTGGCTGGATACGAGGCGCCGAGGACGGGCAGCGCAGCGCTGAGGAGCACGGCCAGGGCGATGGCGATGGTCAGGGCGGAACGCATCGATGCAGATGGTAGAGGGTCGCTCAGGTATGGGTGGTGGTACTGGTCCGCGACCCGCCGTCGGTCCTGTGTGCGGTCCGTGGTAGTGGTGTGCGGTTCGGGCCGCTGGCGTGGACTCGGCGATCCAACGAGTGGTGACACCCGACACCGCACATGGCCGATTGGTACTAGTACCGCTTGCCAAAGGTCATGTCGATGGGTGACTATCGGCGACCTGCGGCATAGGCCGTGGATGGCCGGATTCATCCCGGCGTACTTATTCACTCCGAGCGGAGTAGGTATCTATCGGCGAACGGGACCCAGAGGCGAAATCGTGGGTCCGAACCGAAGGAGAGGCATCGATGTACTCGACCAAGCGTCGTGGCAAGGGCACCGCGTTCCTTGCCGTCCTGCAGTCACTACTACTACTGACCGCGCTGGTGCTGGTGCCAGCATCAGCCATCGCCCAGGACGGCCACCACTCCCAGGTCGACCTGGCCGAGGACATCGTCAAGGCCAACGCCGATCACCCCAAGGGCAGCCTCGGGGACCGCGGATTCAAGCTCCGCCTCTTCCCCCAGCAGCCCAAGGTCGCGGTCGGCGGCAAGGTCGTCGTGTCCGCCTGGGTCTGCCCCGGCTGGGACAAGACCCCCTTCGGCGGCCCCAAGGGTGACGGCAAGCCCGGTGGCGATGACACCTGCAAGCCGATCAAGGCCGAGTGGTCCGTCGAGGGCCCTGCCACGCTCGCCAACCACAAGGCCCTCAAGACCCGCCTCGTGCTCAATGCCGACGGTGCCGTCCGCCTCACGGCCGAAGTCGATGACCTCAAGCAGTCCACGAAGATCACCGTCAAGGGGACGGCCGCCAAGAACCGCGGCTCCGATGCCGCCGCGATCGTGAAGAAGGCCGCCCAGAAGGAGGCCAAGGCCGCCAAGGTCAAGGCCCAGAAGGCCGCCGCCAGGCAGGCCGCCGCCGAGCAGGCCGCGCCGCCGAGCAGGCCGCTGCCGAGCAGGCCGCTGCTGCCCAGGCCGCTGCTGCTGCTGCCAAGCCGGCCGCCCCCGCCGCCGAGCCCGCGCAGGTCGCCTCTCCTGCCGCCGAGCCCGCCGTCGAAGCGCCCATCATCGAAGAGCCCGCCGCCGAGGAGCCCGCCCAGGCCCCGGTGGAGGAATCCGTCCCGGCCGAGGAGCCCGCTGAAGAGCCGGCCGCCGAGGAGCCCGAGCCGCCGAGGAGCCTGCGGCCGAGGAGCCCAATGCCGACGAGCCCGAGGCCGAGGAGCCCGCTGCCGAGGAGCCCATGCCGAAGAGCCCGGCCGCCGAGGAGCCCGCGGCCGAGGAGCCCGCTGAGGCCCCGGCCGCCGAGGAGCCCGCTGCCGAGGAGCCCGCTGAAGAGCCCGAGCCGACGAGCAGCCCGCTGCCGAGGAGCCTGCTGAAGAGCCCGCCGCCGAGGAGGAGCAGCCCGCTGCCGAGGAGCCAGCGAGCCCGCCGCCGAGGAGGAGAGCCCGCCGCCGAGGAGGAGAGCCCGCCGCCGAGGAGGAGCAGCCCGCCGCCGAGGAGGAGAGCCCGCCGCCGAGGAGGAGCAGCCCGCCGCCGAGGAGGAGAGCCCGCCGCCGAGGAGGAGCAGCCCGCCGCCGAGGAGGAGAGCCCGCCGCCGAGGAGGAGCAGCCCGCCGCCGAAGAGCCTGCCGCCGAGGAGCCTGCTGCCGAGGAGCCCATCGAGGCCCCGGCTGAAGAGCCCGCTGCCGAGGCCCCGGCCGCTGAAGAGCCCGCCGCCAAGGAGCCCAAGGCTCAGGCTGCAGCTCAGGCCGTCACCGTCCAGGCTGATCCCCTGCAGATCGGAACGGCTGGCCTCACCAGCCTCGCCATCGACGCCAAGCTCGCGAACCACACGAGCGCAGAGAACAACGGCGGAAGCAACGCCGAGAACTGCATCCGCTATACCCCGATCCCGAACGCGGCCCCCAACCAGACCGAGACGACCTGGGTCGATGCCAACAGCAACCCCGACACCGCCTGGACCGCCCACGGTCGGTACACGGTCCCGAACCAGCAGGGATCGGTCTGCCCACCGGACCCGTCCATCAATCTGGACGAGCAAAGCTCCATCGGTTTCACGCCCGCTGCCTATGCGCCCAACGATGTCCCCACGGGTAGCCCCTTCCTGCTCGGTAGGTTCACGCATGACAACAACGTCATCACCGGTGTTGACAGCCTTTACACGGGTGACCTGAAGATTCGCCTCACCGCCGACAACACGAGCACCCTCACCTACAACTGGGGCTTCAACGAGACAAACAACTACCCCAACAGTGGCGTCTGCGAGTTCGGCAACGAGCCGTGCGCGGACAAGACCTGGTTCAACAACACCATCGACGACACGACCATCACTAGTGGTGGTATCCCGTACCAGTTGGTGATCATCGGCTTCAGGAGCGACGTTGATGGCAGCTGCCCCGGGACGCCGTCCGGCACTCCCACCGACAACTGGTGGACCGCCGAGGACACGACCAGCTACGGCTGCCTGTACGCCGAGCTGACAGAGAAGCGCGCCCTCAAGATCGTCAAGGAGGTCCTCGGCGCTCCGGCGCCCAACAAGGGCTTCCCCTTCACCTCCAGCAGTTCCTTCGGCACCGACAGCCCGTGGGACAGCAGCAACGGTGGCAAGACGCTCAAGGACGACGGAGTCAACGACTCCTGGGGTCCGAAGACGTTCCTCTCGACCGAAGAGGACGTGACGATCACCGAGAGCATCCCGAATGGCTGGATCCTCAAGGACGTCGTCTGCTCGGACAAGTACACGACCTACACCCAGGGCACCCACTACACCCTGAATAAGGGTACGGGCAAGCTCGTCCTGAACAACATCCCCGAGTCCAACAAGGCAGACGCGCTGATGGTGACGTGTACCTTCAAGAACGAGCGCGATAGTGGCACCATCATCGTCAAGAAGAAGGCCGTCCCGGACGACGGTACGCCCTTCACGTTCGATCCGTCATGGAACAGCGAGCCGAACTTCAACCTGTTCCACAACGACAGCAAGACCTTCACCGACCTGCCCGCTGGCGTGGAGTACTCGGTCTCCGAGATCAACATCCCCACCCACTGGGTCCTGACCAAGGTGGAGTGCAAGCAGGGCGAGCAGGTCCTGGCCGACGAGAACGGCGAGGCCTTCGAGCTGAAGCCCGGCGAGACCGTCACCTGCACCTTCACCAACAAGAAGGCCAGCATCGACATCGAGAAGGCCACCAACGGCGCCGACGCCGACAGCCCCACCGGACCCTTCATCGCGGTGGGCAACCCGGTCAACTGGACCTATGAGGTCGAGAACACCGGCAACGTCGCGCTCACCAACGTGTCCGTCACCGACGACCAGGGTGTGACGGTGACCTGCCCGCAGGACACGCTCGCCGCCGGCGAGTCGATGACCTGCACCGCCAACGGCACGGCCACGGCCGGCCAGTACGACAACCTCGGCACCGCCACCGGCACCCCGCCGGCCGGCCCGCCCGTCGACGATGAGTACCGAGCCACTACTTCGGCGCGGACGCCAGCATCGACATCGAGAAGGCCACCAACGGCGCCGACGCCGACAGCCCCACCGGACCCTTCATCGCGGTGGGTGACCCGGTCAACTGGACCTATGAGGTCGAGAACACCGGCAACGTCGCGCTCACCAACGTGTCCGTCACCGACGACCAGGGTGTGACGGTGACCTGCCCGCAGGACACGCTCGCCGCCGGCGAGTCGATGACCTGCACCGCCAACGGCACGGCCACGGCCGGCCAGTACGACAACCTCGGCACCGCCACCGGCACCCCGCCGGCCGGCCCGCCCGTCGACGATGAGGATCCGAGCCACTACTTCGGCGCGGACGCCAGCATCGACATCGAGAAGGCCACCAACGGCGCCGACGCCGACAGCCCCACCGGACCCTTCATCGCGGTGGGTGACCCGGTCAACTGGACCTATGAGGTCGAGAACACCGGCAACGTCGCGCTCACCAACGTGTCCGTCACCGACGACCAGGGTGTGACGGTGACCTGCCCGCAGGACACGCTCGCCGCCGGCGAGTCGATGACCTGCACCGCCAACGGCACGGCCACGGCCGGCCAGTACGACAACCTCGGCACCGCCACCGGCACCCCGCCGGCCGGCCCGCCCGTCGACGATGAGGATCCGAGCCACTACTTCGGCGCGGACGCCAGCATCGACATCGAGAAGGCCACCAACGGCGCCGACGCCGACAGCCCCACCGGACCCTTCATCGCGGTGGGTGACCCGGTCAACTGGGAATACGAGGTCACCAACGACGGCAACGTCGACCTCACCGACGTGGAGGTCACCGACAGCGACGTGGCCGCCAGCGCCATCGACTGCGGTGCTCCCGACAACGACAACGTCATCGAGAGCCTGGCGGTGGGCCAGACCGTGACCTGTGAGGCCACGGGCACGGCCACGGCCGGCCAGTACGACAACCTCGGCACCGCCACCGGCACCCCGCCGGCCGGCCCGCCCGTCGACGATGAGGATCCGAGCCACTACTTCGGCGCGGACGCCAGCATCGACATCGAGAAGGCCACCAACGGCGCCGACGCCGACAGCCCCACCGGACCCTTCATCGCGGTGGGTGCCACGGTCACCTGGGAATACGAGGTCACCAACGACGGCAACGTCGACCTCACCGACGTGGAGGTCACCGACAGCGACGTGGCCGCCAGCGCCATCGACTGCGGTGCTCCCGACAACGACAACGTCATCGAGAGCCTGGCGGTGGGCCAGACCGTGACCTGTGAGGCCACGGGCACGGCCACGGCCGGCCAGTACGACAACCTCGGCACCGCCACCGGCACCCCGCCGGCCGGCCCGCCCGTCGACGATGAGGATCCGAGCCACTACTTCGGCGCGGACGCCAGCATCGACATCGAGAAGGCCACCAACGGCGCCGACGCCGACAGCCCCACCGGACCCTTCATCGCGGTGGGCAACCCGGTCAACTGGACCTATGAGGTCGAGAACACCGGCAACGTCGCGCTCACCAACGTGTCCGTCACCGACGACCAGGGTGTGACGGTGACCTGCCCGCAGGACACGCTCGCCGCCGGCGAGTCGATGACCTGCACCGCCAACGGCACGGCCACGGCCGGCCAGTACGACAACCTCGGCACCGCCACCGGCACCCCGCCGGCCGGCCCGCCCGTCGACGATGAGGATCCGAGCCACTACTTCGGCGCGGACGCCAGCATCGACATCGAGAAGGCCACCAACGGCGCCGACGCCGACAGCCCCACCGGACCCTTCATCGCGGTGGGTGACCCGGTCAACTGGACCTATGAGGTCGAGAACACCGGCAACGTCGCGCTCACCAACGTGTCCGTCACCGACGACCAGGGTGTGACGGTGACCTGCCCGCAGGACACGCTCGCCGCCGGCGAGTCGATGACCTGCACCGCCAACGGCACGGCCACGGCCGGCCAGTACGACAACCTCGGCACCGCCACCGGCACCCCGCCGGCCGGCCCGCCCGTCGACGATGAGGATCCGAGCCACTACTTCGGCGCGGACGCCAGCATCGACATCGAGAAGGCCACCAACGGCGCCGACGCCGACAGCCCCACCGGACCCTTCATCGCGGTGGGTGACCCGGTCAACTGGGAATACGAGGTCACCAACGACGGCAACGTCGACCTCACCGACGTGGAGGTCACCGACAGCGACGTGGCCGCCAGCGCCATCGACTGCGGTGCTCCCGACAACGACAACGTCATCGAGAGCCTGGCGGTGGGCCAGACCGTGACCTGTGAGGCCACGGGCACGGCCACGGCCGGCCAGTACGACAACCTCGGCACCGCCACCGGCACCCCGCCGGCCGGCCCGCCCGTCGACGATGAGGATCCGAGCCACTACTTCGGCGCGGACGCCAGCATCGACATCGAGAAGGCCACCAACGGCGCCGACGCCGACAGCCCCACCGGACCCTTCATCGCGGTGGGCAACCCGGTCAACTGGACCTATGAGGTCGAGAACACCGGCAACGTCGCGCTCACCAACGTGTCCGTCACCGACGACCAGGGTGTGACGGTGACCTGCCCGCAGGACACGCTCGCCGCCGGCGAGTCGATGACCTGCACCGCCAACGGCACGGCCACGGCCGGCCAGTACGACAACCTCGGCACCGCCACCGGCACCCCGCCGGCCGGCCCGCCCGTCGACGATGAGGATCCGAGCCACTACTTCGGCGCGGACGCCAGCATCGACATCGAGAAGGCCACCAACGGCGCCGACGCCGACAGCCCCACCGGACCCTTCATCGCGGTGGGTGACCCGGTCAACTGGACCTATGAGGTCGAGAACACCGGCAACGTCGCGCTCACCAACGTGTCCGTCACCGACGACCAGGGTGTGACGGTGACCTGCCCGCAGGACACGCTCGCCGCCGGCGAGTCGATGACCTGCACCGCCAACGGCACGGCCACGGCCGGCCAGTACGACAACCTCGGCACCGCCACCGGCACCCCGCCGGCCGGCCCGCCCGTCGACGATGAGGATCCGAGCCACTACTTCGGCGCGGACGCCAGCATCGACATCGAGAAGGCCACCAACGGCGCCGACGCCGACAGCCCCACCGGACCCTTCATCGCGGTGGGCAGCACCGTCAACTGGACCTATGAGGTCGAGAACACCGGCAACGTCGCGCTCACCAACGTGTCCGTCACCGACGACCAGGGTGTGACGGTGACCTGCCCGCAGGACACGCTCGCCGCCGGCGAGTCGATGACCTGCACCGCCAACGGCACGGCCACGGCCGGCCAGTACGACAACCTCGGCACCGCCACCGGCACCCCGCCGGCCGGCCCGCCCGTCGACGATGAGGATCCGAGCCACTACTTCGGCGCGGACGCCAGCATCGACATCGAGAAGGCCACCAACGGCGCCGACGCCGACAGCCCCACCGGACCCTTCATCGCGGTGGGTGACCCGGTCAACTGGACCTATGAGGTCGAGAACACCGGCAACGTCGCGCTCACCAACGTGTCCGTCACCGACGACCAGGGTGTGACGGTGACCTGCCCGCAGGACACGCTCGCCGCCGGCGAGTCGATGACCTGCACCGCCAACGGCACGGCCACGGCCGGCCAGTACGACAACCTCGGCACCGCCACCGGCACCCCGCCGGCCGGCCCGCCCGTCGACGATGACGATCCGAGCCACTACTTCGGCGCGGACGCCAGCATCGACATCGAGAAGGCCACCAACGGCGCCGACGCCGACAGCCCCACCGGACCCTTCATCGCGGTGGGCAGCACCGTCAACTGGGCCTACATCGTCACCAACACCGGCAACGTCGCCCTGAGCGACGTGACCGTCACCGACGACGAGCTGGCCCCCACTGATATCGTGTGCGACGGCTCCGACGACAACGTCATCCCGTCCCTGTTGCCGGGCGCCAGTGCGAACTGCGCGGCCACCGGCACCGCCGTGGCCGGCCAGTACGACAACATCGGCACCGCCACCGGCACCCCGCCGGCCGGCGACCCGCCGACCGATGACCGATCCGAGCCACTACTTCGGTGCCGTGCCCGGCATCGACATCCAGAAGGCCACCAACGGCCAGGACGCCGACGCCCCGACCGGACCGGTCGTGGCCGTGGGTGATCCCATCACCTGGACCTACGTGGTCACCAACACCGGCAACGTCGCCCTGAGCGACGTGACCGTCACCGACAACAAGCTTGCCGCCAGCGCCATCGCGTGCGACGGCAGTGGCACCAACGTCATCGCGTCCCTGGCGCCGAAGGCGTCCGTGACCTGCAAGGCCACGGGTACCGCCGTCGCGGGCCAGTACGCCAACACGGGCTCCGCCACCGGCACGCCGCCGGAGGGTGAGCCACCGGCGGACTCCGACCCGAGCCACTACTTCGGTGCCGCTCCCGGCATCGACATCGAGAAGTCCACCAATGGCTTCGACGCCGACAACCCGACGGGTCCGGGCGTGCAGGTCGGTGAGTCCATCACCTGGACCTATGAGGTCACCAACACCGGCAACGTCACGCTCACCGGCGTGACCGTCACCGACGACCAGGGTGTGGTGGTCTCCTGTCCGAAGAGCACGCTCGTCGCCGGCGAGTCGATGACCTGCACCGCGAGCGGTACGGCCACGGCCGGCCAGTACGTCAACACCGGCACCGCCACCGGCACCCCGCCGGTCGGCGTGGCCCCGAGCGACAGCGACAAGAGCCACTACTTCGGCATCGAGGTCGAGGTCGAGTCCACCCCGCTCCCGACCGAGTCCCTGAAGCCCACGGACATGCTGTTCACGACCGACACCATCGGTCCGGCCGATGACGGCGATCCCATGGGTGCCCTGTTCAACTGGGCCCTCTGGCTCGCGCTCAGTGCGCTGCTCATCGTGGGCACCGCCGCGATCATCCGCCGCGAGCGCTACGCGGAGGTCAAGACCCGCCGCTAGCACCCACGGTCGATCCCAGACCGCATCCACCACGAAGGCCGGGCTCGGAGAGGGGCCCGGCCTTCGTCTCTGTCCGGCCCGGGGTCGGAGGAGGGAGCTACGGGCGGCGGACAGTCGCCGTCTGCGGTGCATGCCGGGCTGTGAAGAACGGTGAGGTCGCGCCTCGCCACGACGTTGTGGAACGGTGCTAGTGCGCACCGCATATGGCCGATTGGTACTAGGACCGCTTGCCAAAGGTCATGGCGAGAGTGAGACTTAGCCTTCGCGGCTCAGGCCGTGGATGGCCGGATTCATCCCGGCGTACTTATTCACTCCGAGCGGAGTAGGTATCTATCGGCGAACGGGACCCAGAGGCGAAATCGTGGGTCCGAACCGAAGGAGAGGCATCGATGTACTCGACCAAGCGTCGTGGCAAGGGCACCGCGTTCCTTGCCGTCCTGCAGTCACTACTACTACTGACCGCGCTGGTGCTGGTGCCAGCATCAGCCATCGCCCAGGACGGCCACCACTCCCAGGTCGACCTGGCCGAGGACATCGTCAAGGCCAACGCCGATCACCCCAAGGGCAGCCTCGGGGACCGCGGATTCAAGCTCCGCCTGTTCCCCCAGCAGCCCAAGGTCGCGGTCGGCGGCAAGGTCGTCGTGTCCGCCTGGGTCTGCCCCGGCTGGGACAAGACCCCCTTCGGCGGCCCCAAGGGTGACGGCAAGCCCGGTGGCGATGACACCTGCAAGCCGATCAAGGCCGAGTGGTCCGTCGAGGGCCCTGCCACGCTCGCCAACCACAAGGCCCTCAAGACCCGCCTCGTGCTCAATGCCGACGGTGCCGTCCGCCTCACGGCCGAAGTCGATGACCTCAAGCAGTCCACGAAGATCACCGTCAAGGGGACGGCCGCCAAGAACCGCGGCTCCGATGCCGCCGCGATCGTGAAGAAGGCCGCCCAGAAGGAGGCCAAGGCCGCCAAGGTCAAGGCCCAGAAGGCCGCCGCCAGGCAGGCCGCCGCCAGGCAGGCCGCTGCCGCCGAGCAGGCCGCTGCTGAGCAGGCCGCTGCTGCCCAGGCCGCTGCTGCTGCTGCCAAGCCGGCCGCCCCCGCCGCCGAGCCCGCGCAGGTCGCCTCTCCTGCTGCCGAGCCCGCCGTCGAAGCACCCATCAACGAAGAGCCCGCCGCCGAGGAGCCCGCCCAGGCCCCGGTGGAGGACTCCGTCCCGGCCGAGGAGCCTGCTGAAGCGCCGGCCGCCGAAGAGCCCAAGAGCGAAGAGCCTGCGGCCGACGAGCCCAAGGCCGACGAGCCCAAGGCCGAAGAGCCTGCGGCCGAGGAGCCCAAGGCCGACGAGCCCAAGGCCGAAGAGCCTGCGGCCGAGGAGCCCGCAGAGGCCCCGGTGGAGGAATCTGTCCCTGAGGCTCCCGCCGAAGAGCCCAAGAACGAGCAGCCCGCCGCCGAGGAGGAGCAGCCCGCCGCCGAGGAGGAGCAGCCCGCCGCCGAGGAGAGCAGGGCCGCCGAGCAGCCCGCCGCCGAGGAGGAGCAGCCCGCCGCCGAGGAGGAGCAGCCCGCCGCCGAGGAGGAGCAGCCCGCCGCCGAGGAGGAGCAGCCCGCCGCCGAGGAGGAGCAGCCCGCCGCCGAGGAGGAGCAGCCCGCCGCCGAGGAGGAGCAGCCCGCCGCCGAGGAGGAGCAGCCCGCCGCCGAGGAGGAGCAGCCCGCCGCCGAGGAGGAGCAGCCCGCCGCCGAGGAGGAGCAGCCCGCCGCCGAGGAGGAGCAGCCCGCCGCCGAGGAGGAGCAGCCCGCCGCCGAGGAGGAGCAGCCCGCCGCCGAAGAGCCTGCCGCCGAGGAGCCTGCTGCCGAGGAGCCCATCGAGGCCCCGGCTGAAGAGCCCGCTGCCGAGGCCCCGGCCGCTGAAGAGCCCGCCGCCAAGGAGCCCAAGGCTCAGGCTGCAGCTCAGGCCGTCACCGTCCAGGCTGATCCCCTGCAGATCGGAACGGCTGGCCTCACCAGCCTCGCCATCGACGCCAAGCTCGCGAACCACACGAGCGCAGAGAACAACGGCGGAAGCAACGCCGAGAACTGCATCCGCTATACCCCGATCCCGAACGCGGCCCCCAACCAGACCGAGACGACCTGGGTCGATGCCAACAGCAACCCCGACACCGCCTGGACCGCCCACGGTCGGTACACGGTCCCGAACCAGCAGGGATCGGTCTGCCCACCGGACCCGTCCATCAATCTGGACGAGCAAAGCTCCATCGGTTTCACGCCCGCTGCCTATGCGCCCAACGATGTCCCCACGGGTAGCCCCTTCCTGCTCGGTAGGTTCACGCATGACAACAACGTCATCACCGGTGTTGACAGCCTTTACACGGGTGACCTGAAGATTCGCCTCACCGCCGACAACACGAGCACCCTCACCTACAACTGGGGCTTCAACGAGACAAACAACTACCCCAACAGTGGCGTCTGCGAGTTCGGCAACGAGCCGTGCGCGGACAAGACCTGGTTCAACAACACCATCGACGACACGACCATCACTAGTGGTGGTATCCCGTACCAGTTGGTGATCATCGGCTTCAGGAGCGACGTTGATGGCAGCTGCCCCGGGACGCCGTCCGGCACTCCCACCGACAACTGGTGGACCGCCGAGGACACGACCAGCTACGGCTGCCTGTACGCCGAGCTGACAGAGAAGCGCGCCCTCAAGATCGTCAAGGAGGTCCTCGGCGCTCCGGCGCCCAACAAGGGCTTCCCCTTCACCTCCAGCAGTTCCTTCGGCACCGACAGCCCGTGGGACAGCAGCAACGGTGGCAAGACGCTCAAGGACGACGGAGTCAACGACTCCTGGGGTCCGAAGACGTTCCTCTCGACCGAAGAGGACGTGACGATCACCGAGAGCATCCCGAATGGCTGGATCCTCAAGGACGTCGTCTGCTCGGACAAGTACACGACCTACACCCAGGGCACCCACTACACCCTGAATAAGGGTACGGGCAAGCTCGTCCTGAACAACATCCCCGAGTCCAACAAGGCAGACGCGCTGATGGTGACGTGTACCTTCAAGAACGAGCGCGATAGTGGCACCATCATCGTCAAGAAGAAGGCCGTCCCGGACGACGGTACGCCCTTCACGTTCGATCCGTCATGGAACAGCGAGCCGAACTTCAACCTGTTCCACAACGACAGCAAGACCTTCACCGACCTGCCCGCTGGCGTGGAGTACTCGGTCTCCGAGATCAACATCCCCACCCACTGGGTCCTGACCAAGGTGGAGTGCAAGCAGGGCGAGCAGGTCCTGGCCGACGAGAACGGCGAGGCCTTCGAGCTGAAGCCCGGCGAGACCGTCACCTGCACCTTCACCAACAAGAAGGCCAGCATCGACATCGAGAAGGCCACCAACGGCGCCGACGCCGACAGCCCCACCGGACCCTTCATCGCGGTGGGCAACCCGGTCAACTGGACCTATGAGGTCGAGAACACCGGCAACGTCGCGCTCACCAACGTGTCCGTCACCGACGACCAGGGTGTGACGGTGACCTGCCCGCAGGACACGCTCGCCGCCGGCGAGTCGATGACCTGCACCGCCAACGGCACGGCCACGGCCGGCCAGTACGACAACCTCGGCACCGCCACCGGCACCCCGCCGGCCGGCCCGCCCGTCGACGATGAGGACCCGAGCCACTACTTCGGCGCGGACGCCAGCATCGACATCGAGAAGGCCACCAACGGCGCCGACGCCGACAGCCCCACCGGACCCTTCATCGCGGTGGGTGACCCGGTCAACTGGACCTATGAGGTCGAGAACACCGGCAACGTCGCGCTCACCAACGTGTCCGTCACCGACGACCAGGGTGTGACGGTGACCTGCCCGCAGGACACGCTCGCCGCCGGCGAGTCGATGACCTGCACCGCCAACGGCACGGCCACGGCCGGCCAGTACGACAACCTCGGCACCGCCACCGGCACCCCGCCGGCCGGCCCGCCCGTCGACGATGAGGATCCGAGCCAC
This sequence comes from uncultured Chloroflexia bacterium, assembly GCA_963752475.1. Taxonomy (GTDB): domain Bacteria; phylum Chloroflexota; class Limnocylindria; order Limnocylindrales; family CSP1-4; genus JAFMJV01. The sequence continues at coordinate 434,672 of CAVVYR010000007.1, forward strand.
TACTTCGGCGCGGACGCCAGCATCGACATCGAGAAGGCCACCAACGGCGCCGACGCCGACAGCCCCACCGGACCCTTCATCGCGGTGGGTGACCCGGTCAACTGGACCTATGAGGTCGAGAACACCGGCAACGTCGCGCTCACCAACGTGTCCGTCACCGACGACCAGGGTGTGACGGTGACCTGCCCGCAGGACACGCTCGCCGCCGGCGAGTCGATGACCTGCACCGCCAACGGCACGGCCACGGCCGGCCAGTACGACAACCTCGGCACCGCCACCGGCACCCCGCCGGCCGGCCCGCCCGTCGACGATGAGGATCCGAGCCACTACTTCGGCGCGGACGCCAGCATCGACATCGAGAAGGCCACCAACGGCGCCGACGCCGACAGCCCCACCGGACCCTTCATCGCGGTGGGTGACCCGGTCAACTGGACCTATGAGGTCGAGAACACCGGCAACGTCGCGCTCACCAACGTGTCCGTCACCGACGACCAGGGTGTGACGGTGACCTGCCCGCAGGACACGCTCGCCGCCGGCGAGTCGATGACCTGCACCGCCAACGGCACGGCCACGGCCGGCCAGTACGACAACCTCGGCACCGCCACCGGCACCCCGCCGGCCGGCCCGCCCGTCGACGATGAGGATCCGAGCCACTACTTCGGCGCGGACGCCAGCATCGACATCGAGAAGGCCACCAACGGCGCCGACGCCGACAGCCCCACCGGACCCTTCATCGCGGTGGGTGACCCGGTCAACTGGACCTATGAGGTCGAGAACACCGGCAACGTCGCGCTCACCAACGTGTCCGTCACCGACGACCAGGGTGTGACGGTGACCTGCCCGCAGGACACGCTCGCCGCCGGCGAGTCGATGACCTGCACCGCCAACGGCACGGCCACGGCCGGCCAGTACGACAACCTCGGCACCGCCACCGGCACCCCGCCGGCCGGCCCGCCCGTCGACGATGAGGATCCGAGCCACTACTTCGGCGCGGACGCCAGCATCGACATCGAGAAGGCCACCAACGGCGCCGACGCCGACAGCCCCACCGGACCCTTCATCGCGGTGGGTGACCCGGTCAACTGGACCTATGAGGTCGAGAACACCGGCAACGTCGCGCTCACCAACGTGTCCGTCACCGACGACCAGGGTGTGACGGTGACCTGCCCGCAGGACACGCTCGCCGCCGGCGAGTCGATGACCTGCACCGCCAACGGCACGGCCACGGCCGGCCAGTACGACAACCTCGGCACCGCCACCGGCACCCCGCCGGCCGGCCCGCCCGTCGACGATGAGGATCCGAGCCACTACTTCGGCGCGGACGCCAGCATCGACATCGAGAAGTCCACCAACGGCAGTGACGCCGACACGCCCGACCGGACCCTTCATCGCCGTCGGCAGCACCGTCAACTGGGCCTACATCGTCACCAACACCGGCAACGTCGTCCTGAACGACGTGACCGTCACCGACGACAAGCTCGCCGACAGCGCCATCGACTGCGGCGACGGCACCAACGTCATCGCGTCCCTGCTGCCGGGCGCCAGTGCGAACTGCACGGCCACCGGCACCGCCGAGGCCGGCCAGTACGCCAACACCGGCTCCGTCATCGGCACCCCGCCCGGCGAGGGCGAGCCGCCGACCGACACCGATCCGAGCCACTACTTCGGTGCCGTGCCCGGCATCGACATCGAGAAGGCCACCAACGGCCAGGACGCCGACGCCCCGACCGGACCGGTCGTGGCCGTGGGTGATCCCATCACCTGGACCTACGTGGTCACCAACACCGGCAACGTCGCCCTGAGCGACGTGACCGTCACCGACAACAAGCTCGCCGCCAGCGCCATCGTGTGCGACGGCAGTGGCACCAACGTCATCGCGTCCCTGGCGCCGAACGCGTCCGTGACCTGCACGGCCACGGGCACCGCCGTCGCGGGCCAGTACGCCAACACGGGCTCGGCCACCGGCACGCCGCCCGAGGGCGAGCCAGCCGGCGGACTCCGACCCGAGCCACTACTTCGGTGCCGCTCCCGGCATCGACATCGAGAAGCTCACCAACGGCTTCGACGCCGACAACCCGACCGGTCCGGGCGTGCAGGTCGGTGAGCCCATCACCTGGACCTATGAGGTCACCAACACCGGCAACGTCACGCTCACCGGCGTGACCGTCACCGACGACCAGGGTGTGGTGGTCTCCTGTCCGAAGAGCACGCTCGTCGCCGGCGAATCGATGACCTGTACCGCGAGCGGTACGGCCACGGCCGGCCAGTACGTCAACACCGGCACCGCCACCGGCACCCCGCCGGTCGGCGTGGCCCCGAGCGACAGCGACAAGAGCCACTACTTCGGCATCGAGGTCGAGGTCGAGTCCACCCCGCTCCCGACCGAGTCCCTGAAGCCCACGGACATGCTGTTCACGACCGACACCATCGGTCCGGCCGATGACGGCGATCCCATGGGTGCCCTGTTCAACTGGGCCCTCTGGCTCGCGCTCAGCGCGCTGCTCATCGTGGGCACCGCCGCGATCATCCGCCGCGAGCGCTACGCGGAGGTCAAGACCCGCCGCTAGCACCCACGGTCGATCCCAGACCGCATCCACCACGAAGGCCGGGCTCGGAGAGGGGCCCGGCCTTCGTCTCTGTCCGGCGCCTGGCGGTCGGGGGAGGGAGCTACGGGCGGCGGACGATGTAGACGGCTACGACGGTGGCGCCGAGAAGGATCGCGCCACTGCCGAGTACCAGCGCCATGGCGTCGAGCTCCTCTTGGGGCTCGGTCACCGGCGCGGCCGTCGCCGCTGCCTGCCGGTTCGCGTTGTTGCTCGCGTTCCTGTTCTTGTTGCCCTTGGCCTTCGCTGTCGGTGCCGGGGGCGGCTGCCAGCAGGCACGTGGCTTGGGCCTCCGGCCGTGGCTCGTCGGTCCACGCAGCATCGATGAGCCGGCCCGCGACCATCAGGCGTGGCGAGGCGCCGGTCGTGCCGGTGCTCGTCTGGAGCACGACCCGTTGCTGGCGCTCATTCGGTCGGTCCGCGATGTCGTAGTCGAAGGCCACGTCGACCTCGGAGATGCGGTAGGTCAGGAGTCGGCCGTCGCGCAGCTGCAGCTTGATGAGCTTGCCCATCAGCTCGGTCCGCCCGGACGCGAAGTAGCTCTCGGTCAGGGGCAGGAGCATGCCCGGTTGGGCGTGACCGTAGAGCCAGGCCGTCCCGGGCTGCCCCGGCAGCACCAGCTCCTGCTCCCTGGAGGTCAGGTACTGGGCCACATCGCAGAGCGGATAGCCGGCGGGGTTGCCGGCGACCTTCCGCCCTTCCCACACGACCGGCAGGTCGATGTCGAAGTAGGGGACTCGTACGCGTACTGGCCGCGAGCCCTCGTCGAGAGGCACCGGCCGGGCCGTGGGAGTGGTGGGGTCTTCCTGGGCGGCCGCATCGGATCCCGGGAGTCCGAGCGTCAGCATGCACGGCAAGACCGAGCGTGGACACGACCGTGAGGATCCGCCGCGCGCTCGACGCTGTGGCTGCTGACCGAGGGAAGGTGAGCATCGCCAGACGCTAGCACTCCATCGAGGTTCGCTCACCGGGCCGGCTGACGGTCAGATGCCGGTACTTCCGCCTTCTGGCTGCTCCGGTCTGTTCGCGTAGGGCAGTCTCGGTCGGCAGGCGGCCTCGCGCCGCCGCGTGGTGACAACTGTCAACGCTCGCTATACTCACCGCGGACCCGCGTCAAGTCGTCGTGGCGCAGCGGAGGGAGATCGCTTGCAGGACCCTGCCCAGCGGATGGATACGCGTCCGCGCGTGGCAGTCATCGAGGATGATGCCGCGGTCAGACGTGTCCTGAGCCGCATCCTTGATGACGCCGGCTATGCCGTCATCGCCGCCCCCGACGGTGAGCTCGGCCTGCGCGTGGTCAAGGAGCACCACCCGGACATGCTCATCCTCGACCTGACCTTGCCACGCATGGACGGCCTCGAGATCTGCCGCCGGCTGCGTGCCGACAGCCGCACCGTGGCGCTGCCCATCATCGTCCTTACCGCGCACACTTCGACCAGCGACATGGTGGCCGCGCTCGATGCCGGCGCCGACGACTTCGTGACCAAGCCCTTCCAGCAGGTCGAGCTCCTGGCGCGCCTGCGCAGCTCGTTCCGCACGCGTGAGGTCATCCGCCGCATGGAGCAGGCGCACGACATCGTCGTGGCCCTGGCCAACGCGGTCGAAGCCAAGGACCTCGGGCTCAAGGATCACTGCCGCTACCTGGCCTACCGCTCCGCGCGCCTCGCCGCCTACGTCGGCCTGCGGGACGGCGAGCTGGAGGGCGTGGCCTACGGCGCGCTGCTCCACGACATCGGCAAGATCGGCATCAGCGAGCACGTGTTGCACAAGCCCGGGCCGCTCACCGACGACGAGTTCCGCGTCATGCGCGAACACCCCGAGATCGGCGAGCGCATCTGCGATCCGTTGCGCATGTCGCGCGACTTCACACCCATCATCCGCCACCACCACGAGCGCTGGGACGGTACGGGCTACCCCGACGGCCTGAAGGGGGAGGCCATCCCGCTCGGAGCCCGTATCGTGGCCCTCGCCGATGCCTTCGACGCCATCGTCCGCGGCCGCCCGTACCGCGCCGCCCGCACGGTCGAGGAAGCGTTCGATGAGCTGCGCAAGCACTCGGGGGGCCAGTTCGACCCGGGCCTGGTTCCGCTCTTCATCGAAGAGACGGACCGTGATGGCGCCGGCATCGCCCCCAGCGTGGAGTTGCCGCGCGTGGCCCTGTTGGCCCAGGAAGCGCCGATCGTGACGGGCGCGCCAAGTGGAGCCGCGCCCGCCCGCGTCGCCTGACCCGTCGCGCTCGGAAGCGAGCCGGATGACCGACACCCAGCTTCCGCCAAGCCGCATCCGCTACCACGCGGTCCGGCTCGTGCTGAAGGCCGTGACCAGCGCCTACGTGCGCACCCGTGTGGTCGGCGCCGAGCGTATCCCCGAGTCGGGCCCGTACATCATCTGCTTCAACCACCCTTCGTGGCTGGACCCGGTCTTCTTCGCGGCCTACTGGCCCGACCCCGATCGCGACCTCTACATCTTCGGGCCGCGCGAACAGGACATGAGCACTGGCGTGCGCAATGCGCTCATCACCTGGACCCGCCGCGGCGTGCCCTTCCAGCCCGAGGCCCAGGACGTCGTCGACACCACCCGTCGTGCGGTGGGGGTGCTCAGGACCGGCGCCTGCCTGGCCATCGCGGGGGAGGGGCGCTTGAGCGACCACGAAGGCCGCATCCTTCCGCTGGAGACGGGCCTCGCGCACTTCGCCAAGATGGCCACGGCCCCGATCCTGCCCGTTGCCGTCATCGGGACCCGCTGGATCTCGTTCGGCAGCCGGGTGACACTGCGCGTCGGAGAGGCCGTCTACCCCGATGACTACGCCGGCGGCAGGTCTGGCGCTCGCGACATGACCGACGAGGTCGAACGTCGTCTCGGGGCCCTGCTGGAGGGCGTCGAGGAGCGCGAACCGCCCGGCTGGCTGGGACGCACCATCTCAGAGGCTTTCAACGACCGACCCTGGCTGGACGAGGAGCCCGGACGGAGCGCTAGTCGGCGGCTACCTGCGCTTGTCGAGGACCACGATGGCGTCGAGCCAGACGGTCGTGCCTGACGGACTTGCCACTCGCCGTGCCGGTCGCACGGAGTTTGACCACGTGCTTGCCCTTCGAGACATTGCGCACGTAGACGATGCGCCGGTCATCGGGCTCGGCTGGCGTAGAGGTCGATGGTGTCGACGTGCTTGCCGTCCACGATGACCTTGACGCGACCACCGGTCGGCCCACGGCGGACGACGACCGCGAACTGCTGGCCCTTGAACGAGACCTTCGCCTGTGCGCCCCGTCGAGGACGTCCGTGCGAGGCGTCTTTCCGAGCGCGTCCTTGTTCCTCGTCGCCTTCCACGAACCGCGGAGCTTCACGTTCTTCGAGCTGCGACGGCAGATCGATGGTCCGCAGCTTGGGGCTGATCGACTTCCTGCTGGTCGTTTCCGGCGACGGTCCTTCGCGGGGCCGTGGACCGAGCAGCCCGCTCGGGCCACGGGGGCGCCGGCGGTCACGAGAGGACCCTTGCCGGTCTTGGTGGCCATGACCTTGCGGCCACAGATGACTCGGACCGCCGCGTTCTTCAGCCCTGAGCGCCCGTCCTTGGCGCTGATCGTGGCCTTGATCGGCACGCGCTTGCCGGACGCGGCCACGCGGCCGCCCTGGCGGATGCTGAGGCGCGGGCGGGTCAGCTTCGGCTTCGTCTTGTCGAGCTTGATGCCGTCGCGCAGGATCGGCGACTTGACCTTGTTCGGAGCGCGCAGCTGCATGCGCACGTCGTAGTTGCCCTGGCGCCGGCCGAGCTTGACGTTGAACCGCTTCTTGTAGGGCATCCACTTGGTGAACTTGCCCTTGCCGACGGCGTAGCGCACCTGGACCCCGTCGAATCCGCGCAGGTCGGCCTGCACGGTCCTCGATCCCGGTCCAGGCCGCGCCCTTCTTGAGCTTCATCTGCCGCGAGAGCTCCAGGTTCAGCTGGCCCAGGCCGGCCGAGTACACGTTCCCGTCGAGCTTGACGCCGCCGTCGAACCTGGCGAGGCCCCACTGCCAGAACGTCCAGTCGCTCCAGCCGTTCGGCAGGATCATCGTGTCGCACTCCCAGCAGGCGACCCAGAGCGGGTAGGTGCCGAAGCCGCCCGGCGCGCCGACCACCTTCTCCCACATGTAGCGGCTGGTGTAGATCATCGGATACCGGCCGGTCTGCCGATAGAGCTCGTCGAGCATGGCGTGGAGGCGTGCCTTGGCCTGGGCCTTGTTGGGGGTCCCGAGCGACGTGAGCGTCTCGACGTCGACCACCAGCGGCAGCAGCCGGTTGAGCCCGCTGGTCTTGCGCACGATCGACAGGAAGTGCTGCGCCTGTTTCGTGCCGTCGACCCGGTAGTCGAAGAAGTGGTAGGCCCCGGCGAGCAGGCCTGCAGCGCGTGCGTCGGAGGTGTGCTGCTGGAACGTGTTGTCGACGAACGACGTGCCCTGGGTCGCCTTGGAGAAGACGAAGCGCTGGTCCTGGGCTCGGAGCGCCTTGAAGTCGGGCAGGCCGTTCCAGTGGCTCACGTCCAGCCCCAGGATGCCATCCGGGGTGGACCAGGGCGGCGGCTCCGGCGTCGGCGTCGGCGTCGGTTCTGGCTCGACGATGTAGCCATCTCCGTCGGGTCCGGTGTCGTCGCCGGGCGGGGTGTCCTCGACGTCCGCGACGCCGAAGGCAGCCGCCAAGTCGAGACGCCCGATGGCCATGTTCGTGGCAGCGGCGCTCGTCGAGAGCCGGCCGGCAACGTTGTTCGAGGTGATCCCGTCGGCGATCAGCAGGGCGGCAGCGCCGGCGACCTGAGCCGCGGCGGCCGAGGTGCCCCTGATCGTGCGGTTGGTGCCGCCGGGGTTCAGCGCCGTGATGTCCACGCCCGGCGCCGCGATGTAGGCGCTTGGACCGTCGTCGCTCCAGAGCGCCACCACGTCGTCCTTCCGCGTGGCGGCGACGCCGATGACGCCGGGGTACGCCGCCGGATAGGTCGGCGTGGTCACACCTTCGTTGCCCACGGACGCCACCACGACGATGCCGGCGGCCATCGCGAGGTCGATCTGGTCCTTGAGTGCAGTCGACCTGTTCGGACCGCTGAACGCCATGAGGATGACGTCGACGTTCGCTGCCATGGCTGTGCCGATCGCGGCGATGATGTCCGCGTCGTAGCCCACACCGTCGGCACCGATAGCCGTGATCGGCAGGACCGAGACATTGGTCCAGGCGACACCGGCAATGTCCCGTGCGTTGTTCGTGTTCGCGGCCATGATGGTGGCCATCCACGTGCCGTGGCCGTGAGGGTCGCTGCTCGTACCGATAGCCTTGCCGGCAAGGTCCTCGAGCGCGGTATCGACGCCCGTGTCGATGATCGCCACAGTGGCGCTGCTACTGAATGTCTTGACTCCGTGCAGGGCCTCCCAGCCGATGTGTGGGAGGTGCCACTGGTTCTCGTAGAGCGGGTCGTTGGAAGCAGCGTTGACGGTCCGGGCGTAGTTGCGATCGACACTCCTGACGGCGGGATCGGCCTTGAGGCGATCGATGACCTTGGCGCGGTCCTTCCTGGGGACGTCAACGACCTGCATGTCGAGCCGGCCGATGGCCTTGTCGTTGCCGGCTCCTGCGGTCGTGATGGCGCCTGCTCGCTTGGCGTTTCCGGTGCCGGACTTGAAAGTGACGATGTACTCGTCGGTCGGACCGAGGTCGGCTGTCGAGGGCGTGCTCTGAGGCTCCGGCGTAGGCTCGCCACTGGGCTGCGGGGTCCCCGGCTCTGGCGTCGGCGCGGGCTGTGCTTCTGGGGTCGTCGTCACCGTTTCGACCACATCCGGCTCCTCCGACGGGTCGTCTTCGGGTTCGACGGTCCCCGATTCGATCGTGGGCTCCGGTTCGTCGGGCGCGGCCGACGCCACTTCCGGCTCGACCGACGCTTCGGGCGTGTCGGGACCGGCCGATGCCGCTTCCGGCTCGACCGTTTCGGTCACGGCTGCCGATGCCGTCGGCTTCGGCTCGTCGGGAACCGCTGGCACCTCGGTGCCTGGCGCCACGGCAGCGAGGCCTTCGTCGCCCGGTTCCTCGGTAGCGGGCTCTGCGGTGGTGGTCTCCTCGGCCAGGGGCTCCTCGCTCGGCTCCGCGGTCGGTCCTTCGGTTTCGGACTCCTCGGCCCTCGGCGTCTCGGCCGCAGGGTCCGTGCTGGGCTCCTCGGTCGCAGATGCCTCGGGCGCAGTCTCCACGGGTTCCTCAGCAGCGGGCTCCTTCGGCAGGGGCTCGTCAGCGGCCGGGGCGGCGGCAGCGGCAGCAGCTTCGGCGGTGCTCGCGGCCTTGGCGGCAGCGGCAGCGGCCTTGGCGGCCTGCTCGGCGGCGGCCTGCCTGGCGGCGGCCTTCTGGGCCTTGACCTTGGCGGCCTTGGCCTCCTTCTGGGCGGCCTTCTTCACGATCGCGGCGGCATCGGAGCCGCGGTTCTTGGCGGCCGTCTCCTTGACGGTGATCTTCGTGGACTGCTTGAGGTCATCGACTTCGGCCGTGAGGCGGACGGCACCGTCGGCATTGAGCACGAGGCGGGTCTTGAGGGCCTTGTGGTTGGCGAGCGTGGCAGGGCCCTCGACGGACCACTCGGCCTTGATCGGCTTGCAGGTGTCATCGCCACCGGGCTTGCCGTCACCCTTGGGGCCGCCGAAGGGGGTCTTGTCCCAGCCGGGGCAGACCCAGGCGGACACGACGACCTTGCCGCCGACCGCGACCTTGGGCTGCTGGGGGAAGAGGCGGAGCTTGAATCCGCGGTCCCCGAGGCTGCCCTTGGGGTGATCGGCGTTGGCCTTGACGATGTCCTCGGCCAGGTCGACCTGGGAGTGGTGGCCGTCCTGGGCGAGCAGGGGCGCGAAGCCTGTGCTGCCTGCCACGAGGACGAGGGACACGAGCAGGGCCATGAACGCGTGGACTCGCGGCGTACGCAGCCACCGCCGAGCCTCGCGCAAGCGGGAAGCCCGTCCTCGACCAACCTGCGGCGTCTCGATGTGAGTCCGATCAGGGGGTGCTCCGTGCGGCGTCTCGCCGGTGCCTTCGCCACGGAGCGCCTGGTGCGCCAAGGCCACATCGGAGGCTCGGGGCACGCGCCGACCCGAGGCAGGCTGAAGCGGAGCCTCGGAGGCGTGGGACAGCGAGCGCGACACGCGCGTGGGCAACAAGCATGCCCTCCCTTCGGTCCAGCCCTCAGGGTCACGGCTGGGCATCGACGGCGAGTGTACGACACCTTGTCGTGTTTCACACCCGGCGTGCTCGTGGCTGCACCTGCCGCTGTTGACTCAGCGCACCAGCCGGATCAGCGCCGCGCGCAAGCACTCGCGCGCGGCGCGCCACTCCACGCACCGGCTACCATGCCTCTCGTGCCCATCGCTCCCAATGATTTCGTCCATCTGCACGTCCACTCCGAGTTCAGCTTGCTCGATGGGCTCGGCCGCATCAACGACCTCGTCAGTGAAGCCTCGGCGCACGGATTCGACGCCCTCGCGCTGACCGACCACGGCTCCCTGTACGGCGCCATGGCCTTCTACCAGGCCTGCAAGAAGAAGCAGATCAAGCCGATCATCGGCGTCGAGGCCTACGTCGCGCGCAAGTCGATGTACGACCGTGAAGGACGTTCGGAGCAGAACTACACGCACATCACGCTCTGGGCCCAGGACTGGGGCGGCTACCAGAACCTCTGCCGCATCATCACCGAGGCCCACCTCGACGGCTACTACTACAAGCCGCGCCTCGACCGCCAGCTCCTGAACAAGTACCGCCAGGGCATCCTCGCCGGTTCCGCCTGTCTGGGCGGCGAGATCGCCAAGCTCCTCGAGGTCGACGACTTCGAGCGTGCGCGCAAGGTCGTCGGCGAGTACCGCGACATCCTCGGCCCGGAGGGCTTCTGGCTGGAGATGATGGACGACGGCCTCAAAGAGCAACAGGCGTTGAACCCCAAGCTCCTGCGCCTGAGCCAGGAGACCGGCGCCGGTGTCGTCGCCACCCACGACCTCCACTACGTGCGCCAGGACCAGCACGAGGCGCACGACGCGCTGCTCTGCATCGGCACGGGCAGCAACCTCGACACGCCCAACCGGCTGCGGTTCGAGTCGGATCAGTTCTACCTCAAGACCGCGGCGGAGATGGAGCAGCTCTTCAGGGACGTGCCGGAGGCCATCGCCAACAGCAAGCGCATCGCGGAGATGACCGACCTCCAGATCACCTTCGGCGAGCTGCGCCTGCCGCACTTCCCGGTGCCCGATGGCCACTCGGTCGAGTCATGGCTGCGCGAGGAGTGCGAGCGCGGGCTTCGGCAGCGCTACGGCGAGATCACCGACGTGCTCCAGGAGCGCCTCGACTACGAGCTGGGGATCATCATCTCGATGGGCTATGCCGCCTACTTCCTGATCGTGGCCGATTTCGTGCGCTACGCCAAGGACGAGGGCATCGCCACCACCTGCCGAGGCTCCGCGCCGGGCTCGATCGTGACCTACACGCTGGGCATCACGCCGGTCGACCCTATCCACTACGGCCTGCCCTTCGAGCGGTTCCTCAACCCCGACCGCGTGACGATGCCCGACATCGATGTCGACTTCGAAGACGCCCGTCGCGACGAGGTCATCAACTACGTCACGCGCAAGTACGGCCAGGACCACGTGGCTCAGATCATCACCTTCGGCACGATGCTGGCCAAGGCCGCCATCCGTGACGTTGGCCGCGTCATGGGCTACGGCTACGGCGAGGTGGACCGCATCGCCAAGGCCGTCCCGGACCAGCTCGGCATCACGCTCGACGAGGCCCTGGTCCAGGCGCCGCCCCTGCGCGAGATGTACGAGGGCGACCAGGGCATCCACAAGATGATCGACATCGCCAAGCAGCTGGAGGGTGTGGCCCGCAACGCCTCCACGCACGCTGCCGGCATCGTCATCAGCCGCGAGCCACTGACCGAGCTCATGCCGCTGCAGCGCGCGACCAACAGCGAAGCCCTCATGACCCAGTACGAGATGCACGGGGTCGAGGCGCTGGGCCTGCTGAAGTTCGACTTCCTGGGTCTCTCGAACCTGACCATCCTGCGCCAGGCGGTCGACCTCATCCGCGATCACGCCGGCGTCGATATCGACCTCGACGAGATCCCGCTCGACGACGCCAAGACGTTCAAGCTCCTGAGCCAGGGCGAAACGACCGGCGTGTTCCAGCTGGAGTCGGCGGGCATGCGCCGCTACATCAAGGAGTTGCGGCCGACGTCGGTCTACGACCTCGCGGCCATGGTGGCGCTCTTCCGCCCCGGCCCCATGGACAACATCCCCGCCTACATCCGCCGCAAGCATGGGCAGGAGAAGGTCAGCTATCCGCACCCCCTGCTCGAGCCGTACCTGGAGAAGACCTACGGGATCTTCGTCTACCAGGAGGACATCATGTCCGCGGCCATCGCCCTCGGTGGCTTCACCGGCCCGGAGGCGGACACGCTCGGCTACGCCATCCGCAAGAAGAAGTCGGACGTGCTCCAGGCGCAGAAGGAGAAGTTCTTCCGCCAGGCCGCCGAGCGCGGCATCGAAGCCGGCGTCATCGAGTCCATCTTCAAGGCCTTCGAGCCCTTCGAGCGCTACGGCTTCAACAAGGCCCATGCCACCTGCTACGGCCTCATCGCCTACCAGACCGCGTATCTGAAGGCCAACTACCCGGTCGAGTACATGACCAGCGTGCTCACCGCCTTCCGGGACAAGACCGAGAAGGTCGCCGGTGCCATCGCCGAGTGCAACCGCCTGGGCATCGAGGTGCTGGGACCGGACGTCCGCAACAGCTTCGTCGACTTCACCGTCGAGGGCGACTCCATCCGCTTCGGGCTGCTGGCGGTCAAGAACGTGGGCGAGAACGCGATCAAGTCGATCATCGCCGCGCGCGAGGACGGTGGCGAGTTCGGTTCGCTGGCGGACCTCTGCGCCCGGGTCGACCTGCGGCTCGTCAACAAGCGCGTGATGGAGGCGCTCATCAAGGTCAACGCCCTCGCCTTCCTGGGGCATCCCGCGCAGCTGATGGCCGGGCTCGACGAGGCCATGGCCTACGGCCAGGCGCAGGCGCGCGACCGAGTGACCGGCCAGGGCTCGCTGTTCGACATGCTCGGCTCAGCGGAGGACTCGGGCCTCACGCAGCGGCTGCCGACGGTGACCGAGGCGCCCTCGCGCGAGCGGCTGCGCTGGGAGAAGGAGCTCCTGGGGTTGTACCTCTCCGACCATCCGCTGAGCGAGCTGGCCGAGGAGATGGGTGGCTACGTCAACACCTGGACCGGCGACATCGGGGCCGACCTCGACCAGGAGCGCGTGGTCGTGGGCGGCATGGCCGTGGGCATCCGGCGTGTCATCACGCGCAACAAGGAGTCGATGGCGGTCGTGACCCTGGAGGACATGCAGGGCTCGACCGACGTCGTCATCTTCCCGCGCACGTATGCCGAGGCCGGTGTGGCCGAGAAGCTGACCGACGACGCGGTGCTGCTGGTCGCCGGTCGGGTCGATCACAAGGGCGACGAGACCGTCGTGTTGGCCGATTCGGTCTGGACCTGGGATGAGGCCACCGAAAAGGGCGTGTCCGTCTTTGGCCAGGAGGTCGCGGCAGGTGACCGAGGGCGCGGCCGCCGGAGGCGCAATGGCAACGGCCGGGGCAGGGGAGGCGCCGGCAACGGTTCGAACGGGAGGAGTGCACCTGGCGGTGCCGCCCCCACGGCCGAGGCGCCCAAACCGGCCGAGACGCTGGTCATCCCGCGCGTCTCGCCGCTCCGCGGTAGCCAGCCCGAGGGCACGATCACGGTGACCATCGGTGGTGCCGCGGAGCGCCGTCCGGCACCGGTGGGTGGCCCGCCGGTCGCTGCCCCTGCTGAGGCAGCGCCGCCACTCGACATCCCGCCACAGGAGCCGGTGGAGCCGGTCAGTGGGCCCAGCTCACCGCCGGCCTTCGAGGGCATCAACGCGGACGCGCCCGAGGAGCCGCCGCTGCCGGAAGAGGTGGGTGCGGCGGTGGCCTCGGCTGCCGGCGCGGGCACGGTCCCTGTCGCCGCCGGGCCGGGTCAGGTCCTGCACATCCGCTTCTCGCTGGCATCGGACGAGCGCATGGTGGCCGCGTTCGAGGAGCTCAAGGGCGTGATCAAGTCTCGCCGTGGTGAGACGCCGGTCGTATTGCACATCCCTGCCGGCGCCGGGCGTACGCAGGAGATGCGGCTGGGCGTCGGGATCGCCTACGACGCGGAACTCGTGGCCGAGTGCACCGTCGCTTCGACGGGCTGCTCCAGCTGTCGCTGGTGTAGACACGGTTCGGTCGTCGCCCGGTAGTCCGACGGACTGCTGCAGTTGTCGCTGGTGTAGCGCTCGACTGATCGGGCGGTGGACGCGGTCGGGCGACGCGCGGCGCGCTCAGCGAGCCGTGACGGAGCCGTTTGAAGGCAGATGTCGCCGCTGCCGACGCCGCCGGCCGACGCCGGCTCCACTCGCATGTGGACAGATGTCGCCCGAGCCGACCGTAGTCACCCTCGTAGCCACCGGATCGGGGTCGCTGGGACAGTCGGCCAGCAGCGCTGAGCGTGGACGGGCATGGCCGACGCCGGGTCCTGGTGGCCCGGAGGCGTGAGATGGCCGTGGCGTGCGACTACGGTCGACTCCCACGACGGATGACTACAAGAATCGGACGGATGGGCCGGTAGCGTCGATGGGGGCGACGACCGGCCACGAGCGACCGGTAGCGTCGATGGGGACGACACGACCGAGTCCGCGAGCTACCGCCAGCGCTGCGAGCCACGACCGAGTCCACGAGCTACCGCCAGCGCTGCGAGCCACGACCGAGTCCACGAGCTACCGCCAGCGCCGCGAGCTACCGCCAGCCGTTGGTTCGGCGCGCGTCCGCGGCCACCACCCGACGCGGCCACGCCTCAGTCGAGGATCAGCCAGGCGACGCGGGCAGGCTCAGGGACCGCCTGGTTGAGGCGGACGAGGATGAGGTTCTCCTTGGCATCGAGCACCTGCGCGGCTTCCACGTGGACGCCGGGGAAGTGATCCTGCAGCGTGGCCAGCACGAGCGAGTTCTCGTTCACCCCGCCGCCGACCTCGAAGACGAACTCAGCGCCACCGGACGTCTGCGCTACGCCAGACCGGCGACCGAACTTGAGCTTGCCCTCGGTCTGCAGTGCCGTGCCGTTCTTCTCGGTCGAGCGTGCGACCAGGCCGGTCCCACCGCCCGTCGCCACGAACTCGCCGGCCGTGCCCTTGGGCGAGGCCGTCTTGCCCTGGACGCCGATGGTCTGGCCCTTCTTGGCATCGGCCCAGCCCTGCACACCGACGCCCTTCTGGGCGCTGGCGTACCCACGGATGGCAGCGCCGGCGCCGGTCATGCGTGCCAGGAAGCCCGGGCTGCGCTTGTTCTGCAGGGTCGTGGACTTGGCGCCGGTGTTCTTCTGACCGATCCGCAACCACTGGCCGTCCCTGGCCTCTGTGCTCGTCGAGATGCCGACCGCGCCCAGTGCAGCAGCGATGGCGGCGACCCCGCCAGCGGTCAGTAGCTGGCGGCGGGATCGCGGCTCTTCGGCCGCGATGATGGCTGGCTCGTTGTCCCTGGACGAGGTCACCCGGTTTCCTCCTGTTGGTTCGGGCGGAGCAGCCCGACGACGACGACTACGGCGGAGCCGATCGTATCGCAACATCACATGGATCGACGCCGAAGCGTCCGCGACGACGCGAGGACCGGTGCTACTCAGTCGGGCCGAACGTCACCTGGAACACGTCGTCCTCATCGAGCAGCGTGAGACCGAACATGCTGACCGACCACGCGCTGGTCGCCCTGAGCGCCGCGTAGTAGCGCCGAGCGTTCTTGCGATGCGGTTTCTTGCAGTCCTTCTTCTGGATCTCTATGCGACCGATGCGCATGTTCTGGCCGTCGACCTCATAGATGGCGGAGTAGTCGCTGCAGCCGTCAGTGCCTGTGAGCGTGCCGTCCTCTGCGAACGTCGCCTTGATCTTCGAGGTGTGCTGGTTGCCCTCCAGGCTCCTCTTGCCATCACTGATCATGCCGACCTGCCAAGAGCCTTCGACCATGGAGGCCGGCGTCAGACGGAACTCGAGCAGGACTTCGTCAGCCTCATCCTCCAGTGCCATCCCGAGGCCACGCGACCGATAGGAGGCCACCCGCTCGAGGTTGGCGAAGTAGGCGGCCTCGGCTGGCCCGTGGGGCAGCCCGCAGCCGATCAGCGTGTGGCCGAGCCCCTGCAGGCTGAGGTCGAAGCCGTCGATCTCATAGCGCGCACCGTAGCCGTTGCAGCCGCCAGTGCCGGCTAGACGACCGCCGACCATCCGCAGCGAGATCAGGACATCCTCATCGAGCGGCCTCAACTCGCCGTCCACGACCTGTGCGCTGAGCAGCCAGTTCTGGTCCTCGATCGAGAAGTCACCGATCGGCACGGTCTCATCCAAAGGACCGCTGGGCTCGGGCTCATCCTGGGCGATGGCGCCGACCGCCAGTGTTGCCGAGAGCGCGAGGGCTGCAAACGCAGCGACCGTGGTGCGGACCCTTGTCATGGGCGTGCCTCCTGGAAACGCGGGAAGGAGTCGCGGGGGTACTTGCTATTCGGCCGGGAGATACCTGACCTGCAAGGCGCCATCGTCGTCTCGCAGCTCGAGCGAGCCGGAGCCATCTGTCGACCATGTCGTGGCCGCGGTGAGCGCCGCGAAGTATTGCTGCGAGAGTTCAGCAAGCCCCGGCTCCTCGCAGGCCATCATCGTGGTCGCGATCTCGGGCGCGATGGTGATGGCGTCGCCATCGACCTCATAGCTGGTGAAGTAGTCGTTGCAGCCGTCCACGCCGGAGAGCTGGCCATCGGCATCGAAGACCGCCGTGATCATCGGGGTGAACTCATTGGTCTCCACCGCACCCCTGCCGTTGTTGAGTCCCTGGGCCACCCACGAACCCACGACCGTGGCCTCTGGCGCGAGGTCGAATTCGAGCAGGAAGTCGCCGTTGGCATCGAGCAGGGCCATCTGGATCCCGCCGGACTGATATGCGGCGACCTGGCCCAGGTTCGCGAAGTAACTCTGTTCGGCCTCCATCAGCGGGGGCACGCAGGCCATCATCGTGGAGCCGACCGGGCCGAACTCGAGCTCGAACCCATCGAGCTCGTAGCTCGTGAAGTAGCTGTTGCAGCCGCCGTTCCCGCCGGCGTCGCCGCCTTCCATGCGCAGTGAGATGCTGACGCCGTCGGGGACCGAGGCCATCTCGCCGTCGACCATTTGACTGGTCAGCAACCAGGTCATGCCTTCGATCGAGTAGACGCCGACCGGCTCGGGCTCGTCTTCGGCTACGGCCGCGGCGGCCAGGCTGGCGGTAAGGGCAAGGGCTGCGACCGCGGCCATGGTCGCACGCAGATTCTTCATCGTGTGTACACCTCCGACAGGATGGCGGGCCCATGCGGGCACGCCCGTATGAACGCTTCCGTTGCTGGCTAGACGCAGGATACGTGCCTCCGGTTCCCCGGCGCCGGGATTCAGCCCTTGGTGTCGACACCAAGGAAGCGCTCGATGAAGCGCCAGCGCCAGAAGATCCAGACCAGCACGGTCCAGGCCAGGACGCCGCTGAAGACGATGGCCAGGTCACGGACCGATAGCGGGTAGAGGTTGAAGAAGACGCGGAACGGCGGCACCAGGAGCACGATCCCGAGGGCAGCGGTCAGGCTCAGGGCCAACCACGTCGGGCGCCAATCGGGCGACAGCGGCTCGATCACCGCCAGCCACTTGACCGGGGGCTCCACGAAGACCACGACCATCATGCCGACGAGGATGAGGAAGACGGTCACGGAGGTCTTTGCCGACTCCTCGACCATCTGCTCGGTCACCAGGCCCGCCTCGAAGTCGGCGTCGCCGATGAGGAAGATCCCGGTCACCACGAGCAGTCCGACGATCGAGGCCAGCGCCGCCGCCGGCAGCACGAACTTGGCCAGCGTCCGCAGCAACGATTCGCCGGGGAACGGACCCGGGCGGGCCCAGATGGCCAGCATCGCGGTCGGGATGCCGACCGTGAACAGCGTGATGGCCGAGGCGTTGCGCAGGTCGACCGGGAAGAAGCCGCTGGTCATGAGCACGAGGATGAGCATGCCCAAGGTGAGGATGCGGGTCAGGAACACGCGCAGGATGTCCTGCATGCCGTTGAGGATGCGCTGGCCCTCGCCGATGGCCGAGGCCAGTGCGCTGAAGCCGTCGTCGATGAGGATGAGATCGGACACGCCACGTGCCGCCTGCGTGCCGCTGCCCATGGCGATGGCCAGATTGGAGCGCTTGAGTGAGAGGACGTCGTTGACGCCATCACCGGTCATGGCCACATAGCGACCCTGGTCTCGCAAGGCCCCGACGAGCCGCTCCTTGAGCTCCGGCGTGACGCGTCCGAAGATGGTGGTGTTCTCGACGGCGGCATCGAAGTGCGGTTCGTCCATGGCCTCGAGCTCGGGCCCGGAGACGACCCCGCCGCTGGTGTCGAGCCCCGCCTGGTGCGCCAGCGTGGATACGGTCTCCGGATCGTCGCCGGAGATGACGCGGACGTCCACGCCCATCTCACGGAAGCGCGTGAGCGTCTCGGCCGCCTCGGGGCGCAGCAGGTCACGCAGGACGACGATGGCGTAGGGCCTGGAGTCTGCCGGCAGGGTGGAGTCGTCACCCTCGTCCTCGATCGTGGTCGAGGGGCTGTAGGCCGCCAGCAGCACGCGCATCCCGCGCGCCGCATGGTGCGCCACGAGCGCCTGGATGTTGCGCCACTGCGCGTCGCTGATGTCGAGGTACTGGCGGATGAAGGTCGGCGCGCCCATCGAGTAGGTACCGAGCGCAGGGTGGCTTGGTGAGACGCCGGCAGGTACGGCAACGGCGCTCCACTTGCGCTTGGACGAGAACGGCACCTCCATCAACGGCTCGCGAGCGATGCCGTGGACCGCCTCGCCGATGGCCTCGCTGGTGGTGTTGGTGGCGCGACCGCTGGCCACCATCAGGCCGACCTTGGCACGTGCCGAGGTCTCGTCACCCTCGAGCGGCAGGACCTGGTCCAGCTCGAGCTGGTTGGCCGTGAGCGTGCCGGTCTTGTCGACGCAGAGCGTATCCACGTGCGAGAGCGACTCGACCGCGTTGGCCTGCTGGACGAGCGCGCCGAAGCGCGACATGCGCACCGCGGCCAGGGCATAGGCGATGGCGATCGACACGAAGAGCCCGTTGGGCACGAGCCCGACGAGCACGGTGGCCTCCACGATGGCCTCGTCGAGTGGCGTGTCCTCGACCACGTTCTTGACGATCAGCAGCAGCTGCAGGTAGATCACCACGCCGAGCGTCACGCGGATGACGGTCTGGATCTGGCGCTGCAGCGGGGTGAGCGTGCGGCGGAACGTCTTGGCCCCGGCCGTGATGCGCCCGGCGAGGCTGGCTTCACCCACGGTCCTGGCCACGTAGCGGCCGCGACCCGACGTCGGGTAGCTACCGGAGAAGACCTCGTCGCCGACGCGCTTGGGGACCATGTCCGATTCGCCCGTCAGCTGCGATTCGTCGACCTCCATGCGCCCTTCGGTCAGCTCGCCGTCGACGATGATCTGATCGCCAGGTCTGACCTCGAGCAGGTCGCCCACGACGATCTCCTCCGGACCCACCGTGCGAACTTCGCCGTCTCGGACGACCGAGGCTGTCGGTCGGGTGAGCAGGGCGATCTCGTCGAGGGCCTGCTTGGCGCGCACCTCCTGGTAGATGCCGACGACGATGTTGGTGCCGATGACCAGGATCGAGACGAAGGCGTCGAAGGGCCGGCCCACGATGACCAGCAGCGCGCCCATGACGAAGAGGACGTTGTTGATGAAGGTGAAGACGTTCTCGCGAACGATCGCCCAGTAGGTCCGGGTCGTCGCCGGGGGAGCGCTGTTGCCCAGCCCCTGCCCGCGTCGCTCGTCGGCCTCGGCGTCGCTCAGCCCGGTGTCGGGTGTCGGCGGCAGGGCGGCAATGACGTCGGTCGTGGTGCGGTCGGTCATGACGGCGGACCCTGCCGTACGCGGTAGCGCGAGATCACATCGCCGTCCCCGCTCGTCGTGGTTTCGAGGAGCTCCAGCGAGAGGGCGTCACGTCGTGCCCAGCCGGCGCCGCCCACCGGGGTCGGGGCGTCTTCGCCGCCGAAGAGGAGGGGAGCCACGGCCAACTGGATCTCATCGACTAGGCCGGCCTCGAGCAGCGCGGCCACGAGCGTGCCGCCACCCTCGACCATCAGCCGCTCGACGCCCATCCCGGCGATGGCTGCCAGCGATGCCCCCAGGTCGACCCCTTGCCTGCCGGCGACCACGACCTCGGCACCTGCGGAGCGGAACTCCGCCAGCGCCGTCTCGCTCGTGCGCTCGCTGGTGCACAACAGGACGCGCCCGCCCCCTTCACGCAGGAACGCACCCAGCAGCGCGAGGTCGACCGACCCCAGCCTCGAGGCGATCCCGACCTTCATCGGCTGGGCGGACCTGCCGGTCTTGATGCGCTCGGTGATGAGGGCGTCGTCGCGCACGGTCAGCCGCGGGTCCTCGGCGAGCAGCGTTTGCCCCCCGACCATGATGGCGTCGGACTCGGCGCGCAGGCGGTCGACGCGGGCCGTGTCTGCGGGGCCGGAGATACGCGCGCCCTGACGCTCGACGGTGTCGATCTTGCCGTCGGCGGTCATGGCCATGTTCACGAAGACGTACGGACGGGTCTGCACGGGCGCTCAATGCTAGCGAACCGGAGTCTGTGGGGCGAGACGGATCCGGAGACGAAATGGGGCGAGGCCCGCCTCCTCGACGGGCCTCGCGTTGGGCTTCCGGTGCGGGCTCGTCGTCGGAGCCAAAGCAGATAGTGCCGGCCGGGTCGGCATCCGTCAGCGGTACGAAGGTCGCTGCGGTGGACCCGCGCGTCGCCGCCCGGGGGTGTGCTGCAGTGCGGAGCGAGGCGCGCTGGTGGCGCCACGAACAGTACCCTCGGCGTGGCAGCATCAGCGACATGACTGGCACGGTGAGGACCCTCGGAGCGATCGCCCAGGACCTGCGAGACCTGGGGCTGCGCGCCGGCGACCTCGTCATGGTCCACGCCTCGCTACGCAAGCTGGGGCCGGTCGAGGGCCGGGCCAACGGCGTCATCGGGGCCATCCTCGACGCCGTGTCACCCGGCGGTACGATGCTCATGGTGCTGGGCGCCGAAGACGCCCACGCCTGGGTCAACGAGCGCCCCGAGGCCGAGCGGGAAGCACTGCTGGCGGATGCCGAGCCCTTCGACTCGGCGGTCACGCCGGCGCTATCGGACGTCGGGACGCTGGCCGAGGTCCTGCGGCAGCATCCGGGGTCGGTCGTCAACGACCACCCCGAGGGACGCTTCGCGGCCCAGGGGGCCCTGGCCCACGAGCTCCTCGACGACACGCCCTGGAACGACTACTACGGACCGGGCTCACCGCTCGAGCGCCTGACCGAGGGTGGACGGATCCTGCGCCTCGGTGCCGACCTCGATACCGTCACCGCTCTGCACTTCGCCGAGTATCGATGCTCGGTCTGGCCCAAGCGCCGCGTGAGGCGCTATCGGCGCATCGCGACGCCCGACGGGCCACGCATCCGCATCGTGGAGTGCCTCGATGACGAGCACGGCATCGTCGACTACGCCGGCGAGGACTACTTCGCCGACCTGCTCCGCGACTACCTTGCCGCCGGCAGGGCCCTGAGCGGGACCGTCGGCGATGCTCGATCGGAGCTCATCGAGGCCGCCGATCTGGTGTCCTTCGGGACGCGCTGGATGGATGAGCACCTCGAGGGCGAGCACCACGATGTCTCCATGAACGGCATGCGCACGCGACTCGACCGTGACCTGCTCGATGCCCGCAAGCGCCGCAGCGCGCCGGAGGTCGCCGCCCTCCGCTCGCTCAAGACCGCGTTGGCCAATGCGGAGGCCGTGCCGGTCGAGGACCGGCCGTACGAGGTCGTGAAGGGGCGTGCCGACGTGCCGCGGCGCGTGCTGTCCGCGGCCGACATCGCCGCCATCGTGCGCGTTGAGATCGATGAGCGACGTCGTGCGCTCGCCGAATACGAGGCGGCCGCCGCTCCGACCGAGGCGCTGGAACTGGAGCTGACGACCCTGGAGCGGTACCGCCGACCGGCCTAGGAGGCCAGCGCCTCCTTGATGGCGGCGTCGAGCTTCTCTGCCGTGGGTGGGCCTACGAGCGGCACGACCTTGTGGATGCCCTCGGTCTCGACCCAGTCGAGCTCCATGCCGGGAGCAGTGAGCACGATCGGCGTCTCCGGGTGCATCTCGCGCAGGAACTCGATGAGGTTCCGGCCACCGCCCAATTCGGTCGTGGACCAGACGTCGTAGAGGAGCACATCCGCCTCGTGAACGTCGGGACAGTGCTCCCCGCGCAGGACCGGGCAGGGCGACCCTGCGGGCCCGGCACATCCGACGGGGTCGTAGCCGAGTCGCCGCAGCGAGTCGATCTCCTGATCAGCCAGGTCGATGTCGTGGTGGACGACGAGCACACGCGTCATGGCTGCTACCCCCGCTTGCACCGCCCGGGGCGGGCCGGTCCCACGGCCAGTATGCGCTGCGCTGCAACCGCGTCGGGGGCCATGCGTCGTCAAGCTCGGTGCCGAAGGCGGTTTTCGACGTTGTTAGCCGTCGGCTCCGTGGGCCCGTCGGCTCCGTGGGCTCGTCGATCCGTGCGACTCCTTCACGGCTCCAGCGATCATCCCCTGATGGCTGAACTCGACGACATCGAAGGAGGAGTGCTGCATCTCAGCCTCCAGCAGGCTCGGATCGTCAGTCCCAGCCTCCACCGGGCTGAGACCGTGCAGGCAAGGCCCAGGCTGGTCGAGTTCAGCCAACTGGGGATTCCCGAGCCCATCCCGCTCGAGCGCGGGCCACGCTGGTGCCGAAGGTGGGATTCGAACCCACACACCCTTGCGAGTAGAGGTTTTTGAGACCTCCGCGTCTGCCATTCCGCCACTTCGGCTCGCTCGCGGATTGTAGACCTCCACGGACGACGACCCCCATCGCCCCCGTGTAGACTCGCCACGACCTGCAGGGCACCGGGAGGGAGTCGTCGTGATCGACCGGAATCACGCCCGATACATGACCGTCACGTCCCGCTGCCAATTCGGAGGCGGCTGAGATGCCGGCCATTCGCACGCCGAGGTTGAAGGTGCGACCAGTCCGACGGGGCCATGCGGCGTCGGTGACCCCCGAAGAGGTCATGCCCGAGCCGTCGGTCATCGAGGCGAACGGGCTGCGCTGGATCCACATCCCCAAGCCGCGGCACTACGCGCAGGAGTGGCTCGAGCGCAACTTCGAGTTCCACCCCCTCGACTACGAGGACATCTACTCGCGCAACCAGCGCCCCAAGGTCGACCGCTACGACGACTACCTCTTCGTGGTGCTCCAGTTCCCGCGCTATGACCGCGACCGCGAGCGCCTCAACGTGGTGGAGCTCGACCTCTTCGTCGGTCCCGACTATGTCATCACCCTGCCCAACAACGATCTCGAGCCCATCGACTCGCTCTTCGCCCGCTGCTGGGAGAGCGACGAGGTACGTGAGGGCTACTTCGAGAAGGGCGCCCCCTTCCTGCTCTACAAGATCGTCGACCACGCCGTCGACGCCTCGTTCCCGATGCTGCGCAAGATGGGCCAGAAGATGGAGCGCATCGAAGACGACATCTTCGAGGGCAAGTCGGACGAGGTCGTGCGCGACATCTCCAACGCCAAGCAGGAGATCATCACCTTCAGGCGTATCGTGCGGCCACAGCGCGTCGCCTTCCGCGACCTGGAGCGGGCCATGGACGTCGTCGCGCCCGAGGAGCTGGATGTCTACTTCGACGACGTCATCGACGCCTCGGAGCGCATCTGGGACACCCTCGAGAACTACAAGGAGGTCATCGCCGGCCTGGAGGAGTCGAACGAGTCGATCATCAGCCACCGCACCAATGACACCTTGCGCGTGCTCACCTCGATCACCGTCATCGTCCTGCCGCTGACCCTGCTGGCGAGCCTCTTCGGCATGAACGTCGTCTTCCCGGGGGAGGGCACCGGCCAGGCGTTCTGGCTGATCATGGGCGCCATGACCGCGGTGCTCGTGGGCATGGTCCTCCTCTTCCGTCGCCGCGGCTGGCTCTGACCTGACGATGGACCGCGCGGCCGACAACGCCCGCGACCAGGCGCTCGTCGAAGCCGCGCTGGGAGGGGAGCTCGAGGCCTTCAACCAGCTCGTCGCGTCCTACCAGGACTACCTCTATTCCATGACCGTGCGCGTGGTGCGCGACCAGGACATCGCGGAGGAAGCGGTACAGGAGGCGTTCTTCAGCGCCTATCGCAACCTCGAGCGCTTCAACGGACCGTCGTTCCGAGCCTGGCTCACGCGCATCGCCATCAACGCCGCGCGCGACCTGCTGCGCAAACGCAAGCGCCGCCCGAGCGAGCCCTATCCCGAATGGGAGGACGACTCCTGGCAGCCGCCGGCGCCGGAGTCCGAAGGTCCCGAGCAGGTCTCGTTGGCACAGCAGCAACGGGCAGCGATCGCGCGCTGCATGGAGGGCATCAGCGACGACCAGCGAGCGGCCATCGTGCTCTACGACGTGCAGGGCTACGGCTATCCGGAGATCGCAGCCATGACCGAGGTCAGCGTGGGCACGGTCAAGTCGCGCATCCACCGCGGGCGGCTGGCTTTGCGTGACTGCCTCGGGCCGCTGATGGAACTGTTCCGTGGGTAGGGACGTCTCATGAGCGACATGAAACAGCGCCACGCCATGCCTCCCGCCGCTGACCACGAGCATCATGACTCGATGCTCGTGGGGCAGCTCGTGGCAGGTGACCAGCTCGCACCGGAGCAGCAGGCGGAGGCCCAGCGTCTGGTCACGAGCTGCGGTGCCTGCGCGGCTCTGGCTGCGGACCTGCGTGTCGTCTCCGCGGCCGTGGCTCAGGAGCCCGTCCCGCCCCGGCGTCGTGACTTCCGGCTCTCGCCCGAGCAGGCCGAGGCCCTTTCGGGTAATCCCGTGACGCGCTTCCTGCGCCGGCTTTCGCTGCCCTCGGCCCGGGCCTTCCAGCCGGCCGCCGCCGGGGTGCTCTCCATCGGCCTCCTCTTCGTGGTCGCCGGCTACGCCTGGCCCGACGGCGGCACCATCACCGTGCAGTCCGCACCCAACTACGTCGACTGGAGCCCGTCCGCCCCCGCGTCCGTGTCGGTGGAGCCCGACGCCGACGTGGCCCAGCCGCCGGCAGCGTCGGACGTGGATGATGGCGCCGCGGCGGGGGACACCGACGTCGACGCCGCCGCCGGGTTCTTCGAAACGCTGCCCGAGTCCCAGGCCGGCGACCTCGATCGTACCAGCCAGAAGTCCGTCGCCAGCGAGGCCGAGGCGCCAGAAGCCGGTGCGCTCGAGATGATGGTCGAGGAGTCGGTGTCGCCACGGGCGGCGGCGCCCTCGCCACCTGGCGATGAGGTTTCCGCGCGGGCGGCCGACGCTGACAGGGCCCCGGATGCGGCTCTCGGTGGTGCCCTCGGGGAGACCGCCGACGTCGTAACCGAAGAAGCAGCCGAGGACTCCGAGTACCGGGCGCAAGACCCGGTGGATGCTGCATCCGTCGAGGAGAGCCTCGGTTCGAGCGATGCGCTCGACGGAATCGCACAACTCGATGCAGTCACCGAGGAGCCTGCCAGCAGGCAGGATCCGGGGACCGTGGTATCCGAGCCGGAGGCCGAGATCGCACCCGGGGAGATCGTCTCGCCTGAGTCGGAGGCCACGATCGGAGCCACCGAGGATGACACGCTCGCTGCTGACGTCGTCCAGGCGCCCACCGACGAGACCGGGCTCACCACCGAGGCCGCGTCATCGCCCGCCGACGCGGTGCAGCTCGAGGACTTGCTGCTCGTGTTGGGCGGGCTGCTCGTGCTGAGCGGGGGTGGATTGCTGGTGTTGGGCTGGGTGGCGCGCCGAGCGAGGGACCCGCTGGCACCCTAGCGGCGGATCCGTGTCGCTCTTGTGGACGTCTGTCGTCTCCGTCGACCGTAGACCTGCTCGTAGCCACCGACGAAGCCGCCCGGCGGCCCACTGCCACAGCTGTTGAGCGTGGACGGGCATATCCGCTGACACTCAGTGCCGCGAAGCATCTGCATGGCAGGCCATCTGTGGGCCTACGGTCGACCTGGGCGACCGATGTCCACAGGAAGTGGCCTGAAGCGCCGATAGCGTCGGTGGGGGCGACGCGGGTCATGTGAGACGGCCCGACACGCCGATACCGTCGCCGGGGTCGACGCCTGGCCACAAGTGATCGCGCGATCGTGTTCATCGACCGAGAACATCCGCGCACGTCGCCGCACCCGCCCGTCCGCTCTGGCCGTCGCACCCACGGCTACACTCGGAGCCGTGGAACGACTCATGCTGCTCGACGCGCACAGCCTCATCTATCGAGCCTGGTTCGCGCTGTACGAGACCCCGCTGACGACGAGCAAGGGACAGCTCGTGAACGCGGCCTTCGGCTTCTGGTCCATCGTGCTGCGCGGGTTCGCCGACATGCAGCCGGACCACGTCATCTGCTGCTTCGATGTCGGCCGCTCGTTCCGCGCCGACCGCTACGAGGGCTACAAGGCCACGCGCAAGCCCACGCCCGACGACCTGCGCGACCAGTTCCCCATCGTGCGCGAGACGCTCGAGGCCTTCGGTATCCCGGTCTTCGCCATGGAGGGCTTCGAGGCCGACGACCTCATCGGCTCACTGTCGCGCCAGTCGGAGGACGAAGGTCTCGAGACGCTCATCGTCTCGGGCGACCTCGACATGCTCCAGCTGGTCACCGAGCAGACCAAGCTGATGACCACGCGCATGGGCGTGAACTCGACCGTCATCTACGATCCTGCTCGCATCGAGGAGCGATACGGCCTCGCGCCCGCACAGATGATCGACTTCAAGGCGCTCAAGGGCGACTCGACCGACAACATCCCCGGGCTCGCCGGGGTGGGCGACAAGACCGCGGCCAAGCTGCTCACCGGCTGGGGTTCGCTCGACGGCGTCTACGAACACATCGACGAGGTCAAGCCCGACAAGCTGCGCCAGAAGCTCATCGACAACCACGACGACGTGAAGCTCTGGCGTGAGCTCGTGACCATCGACCGCGACGCTCCCATCGAACTGGACCTCGAGTCCGCGCGCCTGGGCGACTACGACCGGAACGAGGTCATCCGGCTCTTCCGCGAGTACGAGTTCCGCTCGCTCGTGGAGCGGCTGCCCGGCGTCGAAGGCGAGGACGCGCCGGCGCCTGGCGAGCTGCTCAAGGAGGCTGACAAGGGCGGCCCCATCCCAGCGGCACAGGTCGCCGGCCGGGCGCCCAAGGGGACGCCGTCGAAGGGAACTGGCAGCGGCCTGCAGCTGACCCTCGACTTCGGGGCCGTGGCCGGCGCTGCCGCCAAGATCGCGCAAGAGGTCGCGGGCGTGACCTCCACCGAGGGGCTCGACCCACTCGCACGCCTGACGGCGGTGCTGGCTGACCCTGCCATCGTCGAACCGCCGGCGGCGGTCGACGACCTCGAAGCCTGGCTGGCGGGCCAGTCGGAGCTCGTGGTCGGCGTCGTCTTCGATGACGCTCGGCCGCGTCGCGGCTCACCGGAGGCACTGGCTGTGGCCGGCGAGGACGGACGGATCATCGCTGCTGCCGGTGACCAGGCCCTGGAGCTGGGCGATGTGGTCTTTGCCTCCGGGCGGCCGCTCGTGGGCCACGAGATCAAGACGCTGCTGGTGTGGCAGCTGGCCCGACGCGATCCCGAGGCCACCTCCTCGCTGAGCTCGTCCGGCACATCGCTCTCGCCGGTGGCGTTCGACACGCAGATCGCGGCCTACATCCTCAACGCCGCCCTGCGCAGCCAGTCCCTGACGGACATCTGCGCCGAGCGCCTGGAGGTGACGTTGCCGGAGGCCGGCGAACTGGACCTGGCCGGCTCTGCCGCCGTGCAGGCTGCCGCCGTAGCCGCGGCACAGGAGGCGCTCGATACCGCCTTCGAGGAGCAGCCGGAGCTGCGGCGCATCCTCGACGAGCTGGAGCTGCCGCTGGTGACGGTGCTGGCGGACCTCGAGGCCACGGGCGTGGCCCTTGACCGCGGCTCACTCGATGCGCTGGCGGAGACCTTCGGCCAGACCATCGACCGATTGCAGGAGGACATCTACGCCTCGGTCGGCCACGAGTTCAACCTGGGCAGCCCCAAGCAGCTCGAACAGGTGCTGTTCTACGAGCTGGACCTGCCCAAGGGCAAGCGTACCAAGACCGGCTTCTCGACCGCGGCGACGGTGCTGGAAGGTCTGCGCGAGGCCCATCCGATGGTGCCCATGCTGCTCGACTGGCGCGTCTACACCAAACTCAAGTCGACGTATGTCGATGCGTTGCCGACGATGATCGATGAGCGGACGTCGCGATTGCACACGACCTTCCAGCAGGCGGTGGCGTCGACCGGACGGCTCTCCTCGGCCGACCCGAACCTGCAGAACATCCCCGTGCGCAGCGAGCTCGGTCGCAAGATCCGCTCGGCCTTCGTGGCCGGTGGCGATGATCTCGTGCTGCTGGCCGCCGATTACTCGCAGATCGAATTGCGCGTCATCGCTCACGTCTCGGGCGATGAGCATCTCAAGGAGGCCTTCGAGCGGCGGGCCGACATCCACCGCGAGACTGCTGCGCGCGTGCTCCACAAGGAGCCCGCGGACGTCACCCCCGACGAGCGCTCGATGGCCAAGATGGTCAACTTCGGGCTGGCCTACGGCATGAGCGACTACGGCCTGGCCACGCGCGCCGGCATCCCGCGCGACGAGGCTCGCTCGTTCATCGACTCGTACTTCGGGGCCTACGGCGGCATCAGCCGCTACATGGTCCACATCAAGCAGATCGCCGCCGAGCAGGGCTACGTCGAGACGCTGCTCGGGCGACGGCGCTGGATCCCGGAGCTGTCGGCCAGGAACGCGCAGCTGCGCCAGGCCGGCGAGCGCATGGCCATCAACATGCCCATCCAGGGCACCGCCGCGGACATCATGAAGATCGCGCTGATCCGGCTGCACGAGCGCCTCTCGGCCGAGCAGGCGCCGGCGCGCATGCTGCTGTCGGTGCACGACGAGGTCCTGCTGGAGGTGCCGCGCGGCGATGTCGAGGTGCTGGCGCCGATCGTGCGCGAGGTGCTGGAGGGCGCGCTGAAGCTGGACGTTCCGCTCGATGTCGACGTCAAGGTCGGCGATGACTGGGAGTCGATGACCCCGCTGGAGCACTCCTAGCCAGCGATGCCCGAGCTGCCCGAGGTCGAGACCATGGCGCGTGACCTCGCGCCCCTCGTCGAAGGCGCCACCATCGAAGGTGCCTGGTGGGACTGGGACAAGGTCGTGCGTTATCCCGACCACGAGGCCTTCGCGCGCGAGATCCGTGGCCGCCGGGTCGAGCGCGTCGACCGGCGGGCGAAGTGGTTGGTGCTCGACCTCACCGGCTCGCTGGTGCTTGCGGTGCAGGTGAAGATGACCGGTCAGCTCTTCGTGCTACCGGCAGGCACGGCTCACGACAAGCACGTCCACCTGCGCCTGACGCTCGACGGCGGACCGGTGGCCGGAGGCGGTCGTGTCGATGGTCCGCGCTGGTTGCTCTTCCGCGATGTGCGCAAGTTCGGCCGCGTGGGGCTGTACCGGCGAGCGGACGACGGCACCATCCTGGGTGAAGACGACGAGGGCGAGCTCTTCGGCGAGCATGGTCCGGAACCGCTCGACGATGATTTCAGCGTGCGCCGGTTCCGCGATCGCCTGCGGCGCCGGCGAGGGCGGCTGAAGACGACGCTGTTGGATCAGTCCTTCATCTCCGGCGTGGGCAACATCTATGCCGACGAGTCGCTGTGGCGATCTCGATTGCACCCCCTGCGCTCGGCCGACTCGCTCAACACCGACCAGGAGCGCCGGCTGTACGAGGCCGTGCGCGGGGTCATGGGCGAGGCCATCGAGCGGCGCGGTTCTTCGGTCGACGAGTACACCGCACCCGAGGGCGACGGCGCGATGCAGGAGCACCTCGACGTCTATCAGCGCACCGGGCTGCCGTGTCACCGATGCGGCCGGCCGATCCGTCGCTTCGAGCTCAACGCCCGTGGCACCCACTTCTGTTCCTGGTGCCAGCGATTGCCTTCCGCCGATCGCACCGCCTCCAACCTCGCCCTCGCGCGCAGGTCACGTCGCTCGGCCCGTCGCGGCAGGAACTGGTCGGAGCTCGGTGGACCCGAGGCGGCGGAGTGAAGGCACACTAGAGCGATGTCCATCCTTCGCCTCGACGGAGTGCGCCGTGAGATCGGCGACTTCGTCATCCTCGACTCGGTCACGGCCGCGCTGGCGCGTGGCGAACGCGTCGGGTTGGTCGGCGGCAACGGCGCAGGCAAGACGACGCTGCTGGAGATCATCGCCGGCCGTGAGGAGGCCGATGGCGGGCGGGTCCACACCGCCAAGGGCATGCGCATCGGCCTGCTGAAGCAGGAAGCCAACCTGGACCGGCGCTTCATCGAGGCGCCCACGGTGCAGGCCGTCGTGCGCGGCGGCGCGGTCGAGGTCGAGCGCATGGAACATGAGCTGGCTGAGCTGGAGGCCAAGGGCGCGGAGGGCGTGCAGTCGCCCCGGTACGCCGCCCTGCGCGACCGCTTCGAGGCGCGTGACGGCTACCACCTCGATCAGCACGTGGCCGAGGCGCTCGGTGGCCTGGGCATCGCCAAGGAGCTGTGGGGTCACAAGCCGGCCGAGCTTTCCGGTGGTGAGCAGACGCGGGTGGCGCTGGCGCGACTGCTGGTGGCCGACCCCGACCTGCTCATGCTCGACGAGCCCACCAACCACCTCGACATCGCCGCGCTCGAGTGGCTCGAGATGACGCTCGTGAAGCGCGATCGCGCGCTGCTGGTGGCCTCGCACGACCGGGCCTTCCTGGACAACGTCGTCGAGCGCGTCTGGGAGTTGCGAGACCGACGGCTGGCCACCTTCCGTGGTGCCTACTCGGCCTACCTGCTGCAGCGCGAGGCGTCCGATGCCCGTGCGCGCTCGGTGGCCGGTTCCACCGACTCCGCCATCAAGCGGGAGGAGGAGCTGGTGCAGCGCTACCGCAGCCAGCGCAAGCACGTGAAGATGCACGAGCACGAGCGACGCCTCGAGGCGCTACGGGCGGCGAAGGCCGAGGTGCCCAAGGCGACCGCCAGACTGAGCCTGCCCGGTTCGGGCCTCATGGGTGCCGCGCCTGCGCGCTCGGCCGAGATCGTCGTCTCGCTCGAAGGCGTGCTTTGTGGCTATCCGGCGGACGAGGATCAGGCGGCCGTGCCCATCACCAGGGTCGAGCGGCTCGACGTCGGCCGGGGGGACCGGATCGGGCTGGTCGGGCCCAACGGTGCCGGCAAGTCGACCCTCCTGCGCACGATCGCCGGTGAGCTGCGGACGCTCGAGGGCTTCGTGCGCATCGGACGCAACGTCATGCCGGGGTACCTCTCCCAGCTGCGTGACCGGTCGTTCGCGGGGCTCGACGTGCTCGACGCGCTGACGTCGGTGGCGCCGGTGACGCCCGGGGCCGCCCGCTCGTACCTGGCGCGCTTCCTCTTCCGCGGGGACGATGTGCTCAAGTCGGTGAGCGAGCTCTCTGGTGGCGAGCGGTCGCGGCTGGAGCTGGCGCTGCTGGGCGTGGGGGCCACCAACCTGCTGCTCCTCGACGAGCCCACCAACCACCTCGACATCGCCGCTCGCGAGGCGCTCGAGGCCTTCCTGCGTGAGTCCGACGCCACGCTCATCGTCGTCTCGCACGACCGGCGTCTGCTGGAGCAGACGTGCGAGCGACTGTGGGTGGTGGAGCCGGCGACGGCAGGCGGCCCGGCGATCGTGGCGCCGTTCGAGCGTGGCTATCGCGAGTGGCGTGCGGCCGTGGCCGACGGCTGGACCGCGACGGACGCGCTGGCGCGCAGCCTGGGTCAGGTGCCGGCGCCGACACCGCCACGCAAGCGATCCGCACCCACGTCGGCGCCGAAGGCGTCGCGGACCTCGAGCGGCCTGCCGCGGCTGTCGAAGGATGCGTATCGTCGCGAGAGCCAGCGTATCGAGGCCGATCTGGAGCGCCTGAGCGAGCGCAAGGCCGCCCTGGAGGCGGCGCTGGAGGACCCGGCCGTGCAGTCGAACTTCGTCGAGCTACGCCGTCTGGGCAGCGAGCTGGCCGAGATCGACGGCGCTCTCAACCAGGCCGAGGATGCCTGGCTGACCCTCGAGGAGCGAGCACCGGCATGAGCGAGATGAACGAGCCAGGGCAGGGGATCATGCGTGACGGGCGGCCACTGATCATCGGGCTGACCGGCCCGATCGGCTGCGGCAAGTCGACCGTAGCCGCGATGCTCCGTGAGCTCGGCGGCAGCGTCATCGATGCGG
This sequence comes from uncultured Chloroflexia bacterium, assembly GCA_963752475.1. Classification (GTDB taxonomy): domain Bacteria; phylum Chloroflexota; class Limnocylindria; order Limnocylindrales; family CSP1-4; genus JAFMJV01. Next base: position 466,659 of record CAVVYR010000007.1, read on the forward strand.
ACGCGCTGAGCCGTGACGTGACCGCCCCTGGGCAGCCGGCGCTGACGGCCATCCGCGATCGGTTCGGGGACGGTGTGTTCGAAGGGTCGGGCGTGCTCGATCGCGCCGCCCTGGGGACCGTCGTCTTCAGCGACCCTGACGCACTGCGTGACCTCGAAGCGATCGTCCATCCAGGCGTGCGGTCGCTGGTGCAAGAGCGGTTCGAACGGGCCGCACGCGAGGGCGACCCCTTCGTGGTGGTCGAGGCCATCAAGTTGGTCGAGGGTGGCCTCGCGGAGCGCTGTGACGAGGTCTGGCTCGTCGAGTGCTCGGGCGCCGTCCAGCGTCAGCGCCTCGCGGGTCGCGGCATGAGCGACGATGACGTCGAGCGCCGCCTCGCTGCGCAGGGGACCGATCTGGCCGAGCGCCTGGCAACGCACGCCACGCTCCGCCTCGATACCAGCGGGCCCATAGAGAAGACCCGCGAGCGCGTCGAGGACGCACTCGCGGGTGTGCTTGCGCCGAGGTTCGGCGGCCCCATCTGGGGGCCGGTAGAGCGCCGCTAGGGAGCGGGCGTCTCCTCCAGCAGCGTGCCTTCGTCGGCCAGGCTGTCGTTCTCCTCGCCTTCGAGACCTTCGTCGGTCCCAGCATCATCGATGTCGATCTCGATGATCTCGGGATCAGGCGACGGTGACGGCGAGGCGGTCAGGTCGAGGTATGGCTCGTTCGGGAACGGGGTGGGGAAGGCGATCGGCTGAGGGTATTCCACGCCGTCGATCCGCTCGGGAATGGGGAAGTTGTAGCGCTCGAGTATCAGCTCGGTGGTCTCGCCGTAGTTCGAGCGGTCCACGTCGCGGGTGTCCGGAGCGGGTCGCAGGGCCAACGTGAACTGCGCGCCCTGGTTCTGGGCGTGAGCGATCTCCTCCGCCGTCTGCAGGTCGGCGCGGACGATGTATTCGCTGCTGTCCGCGGGGCGGTACAGGACCGGCATATCGAGCCACATGAGCTTGGTCGCGCTACCGCCGACGATGTAGTCGAGATCCGCGGCCGCGCCGCCGGGCTGGCCGGTCTCTGCGTCGACCGGCAGGCTCACGTTGGTGAAGGGGAACGTGGCGATGATGTCGACGCGCTGGCCGGCCGTGATCAGGCCGCCCACCGCGCGGTCGTTGGGCACGCTCATGCTGACGGCTCGCAACACCGGGGACTCGGGTGTGATGGGGTCGTCCGAGGGCAGGATATTGAGTGCGCCGGTGCCCTGCGCGCGGGCCAGCATGTTCGGCGTGATGGGCTGGTTCTCAAGGATGGGGATAGCCGCGACCTTGCTGGCGACCTCCTCACGCGTGGAGAAGGCGCTGGCGTTGGAGTCATCGAGCGGGACCTCGCGCAGTTCGATCATGTTCAGCTCGATCGTGGCACGGTCGGCGATAGGGGCAGAAGCTACGACGACCTCGCGCGTCGGCAAGACGGTCTCTGGCTCTTCCTGGCCCTGGCTGCTGAGCATGAACGCGGCAGCACCGGCTCCGAGGGCGAGCAGTACTCCGACGACAAGAACCAGCGTTCGACGCCGGCTGTTGTCCTTGAACTCCATCTCCATGGTGGCAGGCTCCTGTGCGCAAGTCGCGGGTCTATGGGACAGCTGGAGGACGCGCTGCGCCCTACCCGTGCAGCCGTCAGCATCCGTGCCGCCGACCGCACCTGCCATGGACCCATCGGGTAACGGTCCATAGGACTCTTTTCTGCCCTACACCCCACCAGACCGCCGTGGACGGCACAAGAATAGGACCCACAGACGGTGCCTGAGCGCCCGTCTGGTTCGAACACGCGTTCTGTTCGATCGCGATTCGGGTATCATCTCGACCCATGCCCGACTTCCGGATGCACGCGCCATATCAGCCGACCGGCGACCAGCCGCAGGCCATCGAGGCCCTGGCGCAGGGTATCCGCGCTGGCAAGAAGCACCAGGTCCTCCTGGGCGCGACCGGCACAGGCAAGACCGCCAGCGCATCCTGGCTCATCGAGCAGGTCAACAAGCCCACGCTGGTGCTGGCGCACAACAAGACGCTCGCGGCCCAGCTGTACAGCGAGTTCCGGGAGTTCTTCCCGGACAACGCCGTCGAGTACTTCGTCAGCTACTTCGACTACTACCAGCCGGAGGCCTACCTCCCGCGCAGCGACACGTACATCGAGAAGGACTCCAGCCGCAACGACGAGATCGACAAGCTGCGCCACGCGGCGACCCGGGCGCTGTTCGAGCGCAAGGACGTGATCATCGTGGCCTCGGTCTCGTGCATCTACGGCCTGGGCGCGCCGGTCGACTACGGCGCCACGGTCCTGCGGCTGCGGGTCGGTGGGCGCTATCGCCGTGACGGCGTGCTGCGTCAGCTGGTGGACCTGCAGTACTCGCGCAACGATCAGGCGCTCTCGAGGGCCAAGTTCCGTGTCCGTGGTGACACCCTGGAGCTGCAACCGGCCTACGACGACTTCATCGCCCGCGTCGAGTTCTTCGGCGACGAGGTCGAGCGGGTGACGGAGCTGGACCCGCTGACCGGCGAGGTGCTGGCCGAACGCAACGAGCTCAACGTCTACCCCGCGTCCCACTACGTCACGCCGCAGGAGAAGCTGGTCCTGGCCATCGATGACATCGACAAGGAGATGGAGGGGCGCACCGCGGAGCTCGAGAAGAAGGGCATGGTGCTGGAGGCGGAGCGGCTGCGCCAGCGCACGACCTTCGACCTCGAGATGATGCGCGAGCTGGGCTTCTGCTCCGGCATCGAGAACTACTCCCGGCACCTCGCCCGTCGCGAGGCCGGTTCGCGTCCGTGGACGCTGCTCGACTACTTCCCACCCGACTGGCTGCTGGTCGTGGACGAAAGCCACATGACCATCCCCCAGGTCGCCGGCATGTACAAGAACGACCGAACGCGCAAGGAGGTCCTCGTCGACTTCGGTTTCCGGCTGCCCTCGGCGCTGGACAACCGGCCGCTGACGTTCGAGGAGTGGGAAGCCCATCTCGACCAGGTCGTGCACATGAGCGCCACTCCCGGCCCGTGGGAGCTGCAGCGATCGGAGGGCGTGGTGGAGCAGCTCATCCGCCCCACCGGCATCATCGACCCGTCGATCGAGGTCCGGCCCACGGAGGGTCAGATCGACGACCTCATCGACCGCATCAAGGAGCGCGTCGATCGCGGCGAGCGCGTGCTGGCCACCACCCTCACCAAGCGCATGGCCGAGGACCTCGCCGACTACCTCCACGAGATGGGCGTGAAGGTGTCGTACCTGCACAGCGAGGTGGACACGCTCGAGCGGGTGCAGATCCTGCGCGACCTGCGCCTCGGCGTCTATGACGTGCTCGTGGGCATCAACCTGCTGCGCGAGGGCATCGACCTGCCGGAGGTCACGCTGGTGGCCATCCTCGATGCGGACAAGGAAGGCTTCCTGCGCAGTGCCTGGTCGCTCATCCAGGTCATCGGGCGCGCTGCCCGCAACACCAGCGGCGAGGTCGTGATGTACGCCGACCGGGTCACCGAGTCGATGCGGGTGGCCATCGACGAGACCGACCGTCGTCGTGGGATCCAGCAGGCCTACAACGAGGAACACGGCATCGAGCCGCAGACGATCGTCAAGGAGATCCGCGATATCAACGACCGGCTGGCTGCTGTGGCGCAGTCTTCGGGAGCCTCGGGCGGCGGCGAGAAGGAGCTTTCCGAGCTGAGCCAGTCACAGATCGAGAAGATGGTCTGCTCAGCTCGAGGCAGAGATGAAGAACGCGGCCAAGCAACTCGAGTTCGAGCGGGCCGCCGCGTTGCGTGACGAGATCCAGGACATCCGCCTGCGCGTGCTGGAAGAGGACGCCTCGGTGGCCGTGCTCAAGAAGGCGGAGAAGGCCGCCACCACGGAGAAGCGCTCGACGCCCACGGCCAAGCCGTCAGAGCGTGCGGCTGCGCGGAAGGCCGGCGAACGGCGAGGACGACGAGAGGCCGCAGAGGAGTCGGCGCTGGAAGTGACCGAGGTCAAGGTCCTGCCGGCTGGTGAAGAGCCCGTCGAGATCGACGAGGGCACCGCGGCGGACGTCTTCCCCGGCATCAAGGATGCGCACGAGGATGACGACGAGGGCTGGATGGCGCGCTGGCTGGAGAAGCCCACCTGGGACCGCCGGGTGACGCCCAACGTCATCAAGCGGACAGGGGCGCGACCCAGGAGGCGACGATGAGCAGCACGCGGCGCCGCACGAGAAGCGGGGGCCGCGTCTCCGCGGCCCCCGTTGGGTCTCGATCGAGGTCTGAGTAGAGCCTAGTCCTTGGCCGTGTCTCCGTCGGCCTGCTTGGCCGCTTCGGTGATGTCCTTGGCGGTCTCCTCATCGACGTCCGCGGTGGTCACCTTGGTGGCCTCGGGGACCTGCGCCTTCACCGCCTCAACGTCGACCCTGTGGACGAGGGCGATGATGCCGGAGTGGTTGGGCTCGAGCGCGCCGTCGAGCACGTTCGAGACCTGGTGTCGATGGTGCAGGTTCCGCAGCTTGCCCAGCACGCCACCAGCGACACCCCAGCCCACGACGGAGCCGATGATGGCGGGCGGGAAGAGGATGCCCACCGCGAGGCCGGCGGCCGCGCCCCACTTCACGCCGGTCTTGGTGCTGTGCTCGGTGAGCTTGTCGATGTTGATCTTGCCCTGGTCGTCGGCATGGGCGGTGAGCACGCCGTCGATGCGCAGGATGCCCTGGACGTCTGCCTCGAGCAGTGCGAGGTAGGCCGCGTTGGCCGCCTGGTCATCTGCGAAGTCGGCCACCAACACCGTGTTGAAGTAGTCGGTATCCATGGCCGCGACGGCCTTCACGCCGGTCTCGTCACCGACGGCTGCGACCACGGTCGCACCGTGCGGGTCGGCCTCTCCGGCGACCACGGCGCCGACGGTCTGCTCCGAGACTTCGGACTCGGAAGCCGGCTCGTCGGCCGAGCCGGCCTGCTTCTGCTCTTCGCTCATCTGTACTCCATTCGCTATGGGGGCGGGTCGATGGCGTCGATTCTAGGTGTGTCAGCGCTTTCGCGACCGTGGCGCGTGGCGTCAAGGACGTCGATACCACCGCCTCGGACCTCGGGCTAGGGGCCGGTCGCGGCGTCCGGCGCCGGGTCTGTGGTCGATCGATCGCCGGCGGCCGCGCGCTCCTCTTGCATGTCGAAGACCGTCTGGATGGGATCGCGCCGGCCGATGAGGAACCAGGCCAGGACCGCTCCGAGGATGCCGACGATACCGCTCAGGATCAGCGCCGCGATCACGCCATCGAGATAGGCCACCGAGTAGGCCGCGCCCTTGATGGGTTCGGCGCCCTCCAGCGTGGCGGCGTAGACCTCGCGGAAGCGGGGCGTGCCCAGCGACTGCAGCGTGAGCTCGAACTCGGCCACGAGCGCATCCGCGTTCGCCGGCTCCCTTCGCTCAGCGATCCCTCTGGCGCTCGCCACGGCGGTGGTGGCCAGCAGGGTCGTCGCGGCCACGATGCCGATGCGAGAGCCCAGACCTACTGATGCCTCGTTGATGGCCGCGGCCGAGGCCGGCAGACCGCGAGGGGTGCTGGCGAAGACGATGGCGGTGCGGACCGTGGTCCCGAGCACGAAGCCTGCGCCGATGAGCACGAGCGGGCCGATGAAGAGCAGGTAGTGTGCAGCGTTGAGCACGGCTCGAGCCGTGGAGGGGTTGTCCTGGTAGAACTCGCGGGTGAAGCCGACGATGATGAGGAGCACGCCCGCGAGGAGGACGTTGGCGACGCCCACGGCCAGCGTCCCCGAGGCCATGATCCCGCGTGGACCGAAGCGGCGGAGCAGGATGCCCGCGATGGGACCTGCGACAAGGAGCGCGACGGCGAAGGGTGCGATGGCGAAGATGGCGAAGAGCGTGCCGTAGTCGAGCGGGTATTCGAAGACGACCGGCAGCAGCATGAGCGGGACCGCCTGCGCGAAGCCGATGGCCACGCCCACCGCGAGCGCCGCTCCAAGGGCCCGTCGGTCCAGGCGCAGGGCCTCGACCGCCTCAGCCGTCCGCGCTCGCCGCCAGCCGAGCGTGGCAAGGCCGAGGGCGCCGGCCACGATGAGCACGAGCGGGATGGCCAGGCCGCCTTCCCCGCCGATGGCCACGATGCCGCTGACGATGGCGAGCACGGACATCGACCAGATGGCCACGCCGGCCACGAGCAGCGGACTCGCGGGCAGGCTGCCGGGGATGCGCGGGATGTAGCGGTAGGCGGCCCAGAGGGCCACACCCGCGGCCACGACCGTGAGGCTGTAGGCCAGCCACGTATCGAACACGAACGTCGAGGGCACACCCGGCTGCTGGCTCGGGATCAGGCGCGGGAAGAGCGTGAGGACCGCCGGTGATGCAGCCGTTCCGGCGCCGAACGCGGCGTACACGAAGCCGAGAGCGGTCGCTCGCGGGATGCCGTCGTAGGCGATGGCTACCGAGCCGATGCCGTACGTCAGCACGAGCCCCGAGGCTGCGACGCCGATGAAGTTCGTCGCGTAGAAGATGGGTCCGCTGTCGAACACGATGGCCACCAGCGAGCTGGCCGCGATCGTCGCGAGGCCACCCACCAGCAGCCACCGCTGGCGCAGGACGTCGCTGGCGAGGCCGCCGAGGATGATGGTGGCGGTCGAGGCGAAAGCCAACAGCAGGAGCAGGTTCTGCAGTTCCGGCTGCGCCCGCAGCGCCTCCTGCGCCGTGGGCAAGCCGGGGGAGAGCACGCGTGGGACCAGCCCGACGGCGAAGAGCGCCAGCGCGCCGGCGATGAGGATCCCGCGCTGACGAGGGTCGTCGACTACCTCGCGAACGAATTCGGGCAGCTTCAGGCGGCTCATCCGCGCATGGTAGCGAGCGCGTGACGGTGCAGGGTGGCCGGAAGGGCCGCATCGACCGGCGGGTGGGGCCTCGGTCTAGCCTTCTTCCCCACTCCGGTCGGCGGCGGACGCTTCACCGGCATCAGTACCTGCACCGGTAGCAGCCGCCTTCCGCCGTGCTTCGATCGTGCGTACGGCAGCATGGAACACAAACGGTCTCCACCGCGTGGCGCCATCGCACGGGCCACGGCCTCCTCGATACGACCGCGCGCGAGTGGATCGGTGGCATCCCCTGGTGGGCGCCACAACGACGTGGTTGGCGGATCGCCGTGCTCTTCATGGTCGGCTCGCTCTGCTTCGCGCTGGGTTCGGTCCCTGATGGGTCGCCGGCTGTGCGACGGAGCGCTGACGGCCGACCCGGGCCACCGCGGCCTCGGTACCGTAGGCAAGGCAACGTCCCCGCAGCACAAGGAGGCCACGCATGACCGCCGACTATGAAGCCGCCGCGATCCCCTGGAACAGCCAGACCGAGGACGGTCAGGTCCTGCTCGGGATGCCTTGGGAGATCTTCGTGCTGGGTTGTGCGCTGATGTCGATCTTCAACCTGGTGCTGGCGATCATCTTGCGCACCGATGACCTGACCCAGGTCGTGACCGTCATGGACGGGATCCTGATCATCGTCTTCGCGATCGACTTCGCGCGAAGGATCAGGGTCGCGAACGACGACCGCGCCTATCTGGTGCAGGGACGTGGGTGGCTCGACCTCGTGAGCATCATCCCGGCGCTGCGCATCGCGCGCATCCTGCGGATCCTGCGCGTGACGCGCATCGTCGGTCGCATGGGTGGACTCGAACGGGCACTGGTCATCTTCTTTCGGAATCGGGCCACTGGCGGCCTGCTGCTGGTGGTGTTCATCGCCATCCTCGTGCTCGAGTTCGGGAGCCTGTCGGTCTTGGCGGCCGAGCGCCCGAACCCCGAGGCCAACATCACCACTGCCGGCGACGCCCTCTGGTACACCATCGTGACGATGTCGACGGTCGGCTATGGCGATCAATACCCGGTGACGCAGCTGGGGCGGGTCTTCGGCGTGCTCATCATCGTCGTGGGTGTGGGCGTGTTCGGCACTCTGACCGGCTTCCTGGCCAACGCCTTCCTGTCGCCCGCGGACGTGCACGCGGCGGACGCAGAGCTGGAAGCGGAGCCGCAGGCCAGCACCGAGCCAGGCGTCGCCTCCGGCGGCGAAGCGTGAGCGGCGGATCTCAACGCCCTGTGCCTGCGACGTGAGGGCAGCGTTTTAGAACATCTGGTCTATGTAGGCAGTCTGCACTAGACTGGTGCCGTGCCCCAGGATCGACTCATCGTTCGCGGTGCCCGCGAACACAACCTCAAGGACATCGATGTCGAGTTGCCCCGTGATCGGCTGATCGTCATCACCGGCCTCTCCGGCAGCGGCAAGTCCAGCCTGGCCTTCGACACCATCTATGCGGAAGGCCAGCGGCGCTACGTCGAGTCGCTGTCTGCGTATGCCCGGCAGTTCCTGGGCCAGATGGAAAAGCCGGACGTCGATCAGATCGACGGTCTCTCGCCCGCCATCTCCATCGACCAGAAGGGCGCGTCGCGCAACCCGCGCTCCACGGTCGGCACGGTCACGGAGATCTACGACCATCTGCGCCTGCTGTTCGCGCGCGTCGGGCACCCTCACTGTCCCGAGTGCGGCCGGGAGATCGCGCGCATGACCGTGCAGCAGATCGCCGACCGCATCCGCAAGCTGCCGGACGGCTCACGCATCCTCGTGCTCGGCCCGCTCATCAAGGACCGCAAGACGGAGGGTGAGCGCGTCTTCGCCGCCGCCCGTCGCCAGGGTTTCGTGCGTGTCCGTGTCGACGGTGAGCTCATGGACCTCGACGAAGCGCCTTCGCTGGACAAGTACAAACGTCACTCGATCGAGGTCGTGGTCGACCGCCTCGTCGTTCGCCGCACCGATGCCGAAGGTAAGGCCTTCGGTCCGGACAACCCGGACCCGGACGCCGCCCGACTGGCCGACTCGGTCGAGACCGCCCTGCGCCTGGGGGAGGGCGTCATGCTCGTGGCCCCCGCGGACGAGGGCACCTTCGACGAGCAGCGCTACTCGGAGCGCTACAGCTGCGCCTACGACGGCACCACCATCGACGAGCTGGAGCCACGCTCCTTCTCGTTCAACTCACCGCACGGTGCCTGTCCGGACTGCACCGGCCTCGGCATCCGCCTCGAGTTCGCGGTCGACCGCATCATCCCGGACCGCAGCAAGTCCATCCCCGATGGTGCGATGGTGCCGTGGCGGACCGTGCCCACCGAGCTCTCGTGGCGACTGAAGACGACGAAGGCGATCATGGACGCCCACGGTTGGGACTACGACGCGCGCATCGATGACCTGCCGGAGGAAGCACTGCAGTACCTCCTCTACGCCAAGAAGAGCGAAAAGGTGGAGGTCCGCTACCGGCACGAGCGAGGCGAGAACTCGTACGTGGCCACCTTCGAGGGTGTCGTCACCAACCTCGAGCGGCGCTACCGCGAGACGGAGTCGGACTACATCCGCACCGAGCTCGAGAAGTACATGGTCGAGCGTCACTGCCCGACCTGCGACGGGGCGCGCCTGAAGCCCGATGCACTGGGCGTGACCATCGAGAAGCTGAACATCAGCGACATCGCAGCCATGGCGGTGTCGGACGCGTTGGCCTGGGTGAAGGCGCTGCCGGAGGTGCTCAGCGAGCGCGAGATGACCATCGCCAGCATGGTCAACAAGGAGATCGGCGAGCGCCTCGGATTCCTGGCTGACGTGGGCCTCGACTACCTCACCATCGACCGCACCAGCTCCACGCTCAGCGGTGGTGAGGCACAGCGCATCCGGCTGGCCACGCAGATCGGTTCGAGCCTCGTGGGCGTGCTCTACATCCTCGACGAGCCCACCATCGGTCTGCATCAGAAGGACAACGCCAAGCTCATCTCCACGCTGGTGCGGCTGCGCGACCTGGGCAACACGCTCATCGTCGTCGAGCACGATGAGGAGACCATCCGGGTGGCGGACTGGGTCGTGGACATCGGGCCGGCCGCGGGTGAGCACGGCGGTGAAGTCATCGCCAGCGGCCCGCTCACGACGGTGCTCAAGGAGAAGCGCTCGCTCACCGGCGCCTACCTGCGTGGCGAGCAGATGGTGGCGGTGCCCGAGACGCGACGCGAGGGCAACGGCAAGTCGCTCGTGGTGCGCGGCGCCCGCGAGCACAACCTCAAGGACCTCGATGTGCGCTTCCCGCTGGGTGCCTTCACGGCCGTCACCGGCGTCTCCGGGTCGGGCAAGTCCACGCTCGTGACGGACGTCCTCTATGCCGCCCTGGCGCGCGCCGTCAGTGGCGCCCGCGTCGAGCCCGGTGCGCACGATGCGCTCGACGGTACCGAGGCGGTCGACAAGATCGTGGAGATCGACCAGAGCCCCATCGGCCGTACCCCGCGCTCCAACCCGGCCACGTATACCGGGCTCTTCGGGCCCATCCGCGAGCTCTTCGCGGGCGTACCGGAAGCACGTGTCCGGGGCTATGGGCCCGGCCGTTTCAGCTTCAACGTCAAGGGTGGGCGCTGTGAGAACTGCAAGGGTGACGGCATCCTCAAGATCGAGATGCAGTTCCTGCCTGATGTGTACGTCCCGTGCGAGATCTGTGGGGGCAAGCGCTACAACCGCGAGGCCCTCGAGATCCACTACCGCGGGCACTCCATCGCGGACGTGCTGGCCATGACCGCGGAAGAGGCGCTGGAGGTCTTCAGTGCCGTACCCAAGGTGCGCAACAAGCTCAAGACGCTGGTCGACGTGGGCCTCGGCTACATCCGCCTGGGCCAGCCGGCGACGACCTTGTCCGGCGGCGAGGCCCAGCGCGTGAAACTCGCCACCGAGCTGTCCAAGCGGGCCACCGGGCGCACCGTCTACATCCTCGACGAGCCCACCACGGGGCTCCACTTCGCCGATGTCGAGAAGCTGCTGGAGGTCTTGCACCGCCTCGTCGACGCCGGCAACAGCATCATCGTCATCGAGCACAACCTCGACGTCATCAAGACGGCCGACTGGATCATCGATCTGGGTCCGGAGGGTGGCGCACGGGGCGGGCGGATCGTGGCCGAGGGCACACCGGAGGACATCGCGGCGATCAAGGAGTCGGCCACGGGTGAGTACCTGGCCCACGTGCTCAAGGGTGAGCCGGTGCTGCCATTGTCAGATGTCGAGCTGCCCACGACCTCGAACGGCCGCACGCCGGCCAAGCCCAAGGCCAAGACCAAGCGTCCGCGCAAGCGAGCGAGGTCTGCGGCAACATGAGCCAATCAGCCAGGAGGTGTCGATGAACACCCGCATGATCCAGATGTCGCGCGTCGTGGATGCGCCGCCCGAGCGCGTGTACCGGGCATGGTCGGACGCCGAGACCGTGCGCCAATGGCTGGCGTCGTCCGTCGAGGGCTCTCTCGTGCCCGGGTTGCGATCGTCGCTCATCTTCCCGCGGCACCGCATCGATGTCGATGTGCTGGAAGCGGATCCCAACTCACGCTTCAAGTTCCGCTGGACACACCCGCTCGACGATGGCATCGCGACCGAGGTCACGGTCGTCATCACGCCGATCGGCTACGGCTCGAACGTCTCCCTGAGCGACGGGCCGTACGACGTCAGCGACGAGGCCATCCTCGACGAGTACGCGCGCGCCATCGAGATCTGGGCCGCCGCGCTGACGCAGCTACGGGCCTCGGTCGACTACTCGGTCGACCTGCGCAGGGAGCGCTAGCGGGTCCCGACCAGCACTCGACCGGGCGCGTCGATCGCGTCTCAGCGTCGAGCCCCACGGTCAGCGTCCAGCCCCACGGTTTCACGCCCGCGCCGGAGGAGCCGAGTGCGCGGGCGTCGAGGAGGAACCGTGTCCCGATGGACTGCGGCAGACTCAGCCTGGACGGGTGGTGCCTGAGCGCACCATAGGTACTGTTGCGTACGGTCAACGCCCTACCGAGTCGGTCTGGCTCAGGCGGCCGCGGCGGCCTCGTCGAGGATCTCGAGCAGGCTGTCCGGACCGTGGAAGCCCCACTCCTGGGTGAAGACTTCGCCGTTCGCGTCCAGCACGATCAGCGGCGTCGAGGGTGCCGACAGGATCTGCGGACCGAAGAGGTCGCTGAACTCACGCGACAGCTCGGTCGACGACTTCGCGAACGTCCAGTCGAAACCGTTGCGCTCGGCGTACTTGGCCAGAGCTCCGGCGTTCTCGCCAGGGTCGATGCCCAAGCTGATGTAGGTCACACCGGCGTCGGCGATGTCGGCGTAGGCGTCCTTCACGTTGTTCTGCTGCGCCTTGCAGTTGCTGCACCAGATGGCCATGGGCTCGATGGCCACGACGTCACCGGCAAGGCTGGCCAGGGTGAAGGTCTCGCCGCTCGCGGCGTCGGTGAGCTCGATGTCGAGGAAGGCCGCCCGCTCGACATCGGCTTCGGCCTCCGCTTCAGCTTCCGGCTCGGCGGCTGCGGTGGCCTCGGGTGCGGCCTCGGTCACGGCCTCCTGGGTGGCGGCGACGGTCTCCTCCGGCGCCGGCTCGGCCGTCTCGTTGGCGGCGGTCGTGCAGGCGGCGACGATGAAGGGTGCGGCGACGAGCACACCCAGCAGGCGGCGGGAAGGCGCGGGGATACGGTTCACGAACGGGTCTCCTTGGCTGAGGTCGAGGCCCAGCCTACGGCGTCGTCCGTGACGGTCCTGTGTCACGGACTCCTGTGAGTGCCGCGGAGTGTGACCATCCGATGACCTCAGCGCGCGCCGGCGACCCAGCCGACGAGCTGCTGCCACATGGGCTCGTAGCCCTCCCATCCCACGAACGGTGGCGGGCACCAGTGCGGTCCGCAATCCGAGGTGAAGGCGGCACCGCGACCGCTGCCGAACGTGCCGGCCACGATGAGCGGATCGTCTCCGACGGTCACGACGAGGTCCGCGCCGTCCTTGGGCGAGACCCGGTTGTAGCCGAGCAGGTCGGGCCATGCCGACGGCAAGCCGACCACGATGGGATGGTCGGGCTGGCGCACAGCCGGCTTCACCCCCGCGGGTGACTCTGCGCGATCGTCGGTCGTGGCGATGGTCACAGGCAGGGCCTCCTCGACGGGCGTGCCCGCCCAGCGCGCCTTGCCTTCGATGCCGGCGAAGGTGAGGTAGCCGCCGACCATGAGGAGACCGCCGCCGGCCTCGACGTACTCGGCGATGGCGGCGATCCGATCGGGGCGTGGGGCCGAGCGCGCGAACGTCTCCGGATGCAACAGCAGCGTGTTGGCCCCGATGTCGCTGAGGACCACCGCGGCGTAGTCAGCCAGGGCCGCGGCCGTGTCGGGGAAGTCCGTGGCTGCGACATGGTTGGGTAGGTATACGACCTCGAAGCCGCCAGCTTCGAGCGCGGCACTCAGGGGACCGACGCCCTCCTCGTACGCGGTGGTGGTGAAGGAGTCGAAGCCCTTCTGGTGGATGCTGTGCGTGACCCAGGATTCGCCTGCGATGAGGACGCGCTGCTTGCTCATCGCTCGATGGTAGCCCCGCCGTGGTCAGTCGAGCTCGGCCGGGTCGAAGGCCTCGAGTACGAAGGTCGACGGTGCGCCGGGGTCGTAGACGATCGTGAGGGTCTTGCGAGCTCGGGTCCACGCGACGTACGCGAGCCGGCGTTCTTCCTCGAGCACGCGTCGCGGGTCGTCTGCCTCGCGAAGCGCGCGGCCTGACGGGAAGGCACCGTCGTCGTGGCCGATGCAGGCGACGTGCTCCCACTCCAGGCCCTTGGTCCCGTGAGCCGTGGCGAGGGTGAGCGAGGCATCGTCGCGCCGGAGCTCCGCGATGGCTGTCTTCCGTGCCGCGATGGCAGCCAGGAGTGCATCGAGGTGCTCGAAGCCGGCGGCCCAGCCCAGCAGGTCGGTCGTGACGTCCTGGTCCAGGTCGTGCTCGAAGGCGGCACGGGCGATGGCCGGGAGCAACGGTAGCGCGGGTGCGACGCGTGCGAGCGCTTCCTCGACCGAGGCCTCCGGCCAGCGCAGACCGTCCTCCTCCACGCGGAAGGGCAGTCCCAGCTCAAGGGCCACGGCAGCGAACGGCACCAGCTCGCGGTTCGTGCGGGCCAGCACCGCGTGCCGCTCGTCAGCCGGCTGTCTCGCCCAGGTCATGAGCAGCAGCCGTGCCCGGGCCACCTCGTCGCCCGGGTCGGGCAGCAGGTGGACCGAGCCGGAGTTGCGCGGAGACGATCGGATGCGTTTGGCGAAGCGCTCCTCGTTGTGTTCCACGAGCCGAGCGGCGCGATGCACCACCTCCGGAGCACAGCGGTGGTTGGTCTCGAGGTCGACGCGGCGCAGCCCCGGCAGCCGCGCGGCCAGGCCGAGGACGCGTCGCACATCGGCGAGCCGCCATGCGTAGATGGTCTGGTCGTCATCCCCGACGAGGAAGATGTCGCGACGTTCACCGCTGAGCAGCAGGGCCAGCTCGAGCTGGGTGCGGTCGAGATCCTGTGCCTCGTCGACGAAGAGCACGGCGGCTCGCCCTCGCCATCGATGGAGGAGCGCGGCATCCGCCCTCAGTGCCGGACCCGCCAGGGCCACCAGATCGTCGAGGTCGATCGAGCCGGTGTCCCGCAGGCGTCCCTGGTAGGCCTCGAACGCTGCGTGTGTCTCGTGGTCGTCGCCGGGCGGACCGCGCTCAGGGTCGAGCTTGAGCCTGGTGAAGCTGTCGTCGAGGTGGCGGAGCTGGGCTGGCGGCAGCTCGCCTCCGGCCAGCTCGGCAAGGACGGCGTGGCGCTCCGCGATGCGCGAGACGTCCGTGCCGGCATCGGCGAGGATCTCCCGGCCGAGAGCATGGAACGTCCGCACCCGCGCCGTGCCCGCCTCGCGACCCAGCTCCTCGAGCGCGGCGTCGGCACGCTCCTGCAACTCCTCGGCTGCCGCTCGGTTGAACGTGAGCGCGCAGATGGTGGCCGGTTCCGCGCCTGTGGCTACCCGCCACGCCAACCGGGCGACGACGGTCGTGGTCTTGCCCGACCCCGCCGGTGCCACGCACAGCACCGGACCAGGGTCCGCTGTCGCGGCCGCTCGCTGGTCCGGCGCCAATCGCTCGAGCCGTGCCTCGACGGGTGCTGGCAGGTGAACCGATGCCATGGCCGCAAGGGTGGCGAGCGGCCCTTAGCGCTCGCTTATCCCTCTTCGTCGTCCGGCTCGTCCGGACGCAGGCGGAGGCCCACCAGGATGGCGCCGGCCGCCACGGCGAACCCGACCACCGATGAGAGCGGAATCGGGCAGGCCCGAGCTCACGAGCAGGCCGAACAGCCCGAGGGCGATGGCTGCGAAGCCGAGCTTGAGGACGAGGTCACGCATGAAGGCGCCCAGCCTGACACAGGCATCGTCGAGGCAAGGATGCCGCAGGGCTTGGAACGGAGTCGATGCGGTACTACCATCGTGTGCATGGGGGCGCCGCGAGCAATTCCAGACGCTCGGGGGCGTCCACTACATCAGAGGAGGATGCACCCCTATGCGTACCAGGATCGGTGGCGCCGCGACCGCGCTCGCGTTCGCCGCGACCATCCCCATGTCCGCGGCCGTGTCGGCCGACATGCTCGAAGGGGGCGTCACCCTGACGCTCCTGCACAACAACGACGGCGAGTCGTCGCTCGCCACCCTCGGTTACGGCGTGGGCGAGGAGTCCACCCTCGAGGTCGGCGGAGCACCTGCCTTCAAAGCCGTGCTCGACCGCGAGATCGCGTCAGCGCAAGAGGTCGGCAACGCCGTGCTCAACGTCTATGCCGGGGACTCCTTCCTGGCCTCGGCGCTCCTGACCTGCAGCGCTCCCGAAGACGCCATGAGTGACGCCACCGTCTACGACGCCGTCGCCCAGGCCCAGATGCCCTATGACGTGCACGTCTTCGGCAATCACGAGTTCGACTATGGCCCCGACTTCCTCGCGCGCTACATCAGCGCCTTCGGTGGGGACATGGGCCTCGACCAGCCGTTCATCTCGGCCAACCTCGACTTCTCCGCTGAGGCCGGCTTCGTCGACTGGATCGACGAGGACGGCATCATCGAGGCGCCCGCGGCTGACGGCCGCATCATCGGCGAGGCCGCCATCATCACCGACGAGACGACCGGCGAGCGGTTCGGCGTGGTCAGCGCCACGACCGAGCGGCTGCCCCTCATCAGCTCCCCGCGCGACGTGGTCGTCAACGAGGCCGTTCCCGCCATCCAGGCCGGCGTCGATGCGCTGACCGAGGCGGGCGTCAACAAGATCATCTTCGTCAGCCACCTGCAGGGCGTGGAGACCGACGCTGAGATCCTCGCCCAGCTCTCCGGTGTCGATATCGCCGTGGCCGGCGGCGGTGACGAGCTGCTCGTCAACGACGAATCGCAGTTGCTCCCCGGTGAGGATCCCGAGGACGTCTACGGCACCTACCCGCTGTACGTCACCGACCTCGACGGGATGGAGGTCCCGATCGTCACGACCGCCGGCAACTACAAGTACGTGGGCCGGCTCGATGCCGTCTTCGATGGCGATGGAGCTCTCTTCGCCATCAACAGCGAGAACAGCTATCCACGCCGCGTGATCCCTGCCGAGCAGGCCGAGGAGGGCCTCCTCGAGGAGCTCGGCGTCGAGGACGCTGTGGCCAGTGACCAGGCCATCGTCGACTCCGTGGTGGCGCCGCTCGGTGAGTGCCTCGACATCCTGGGTGAGACCCCGGTGGCCATCTCGGACGTCGTACTCAACGTCGATCGCGGTCAGTACAGCCTGGCGGACGGAGTCTTCGCTCCTGGCGTGCGCACCAGCCAGACCAACGGCGGCACGATCATCGCCGACTCGTTCCTGGCGGCCTACGATGCCTACGCCGAGAACTCGGGCCTCGAGCCTCGCAGCGCGGACAACCTCGTCGTGACGCTGCAGAACGGTGGTGGCATCCGCCAGAACGCCGGCCCGGTCCTGCCGGTCGGTGGCATCGCCGGTGATCCCATCACCCAGCTCGACACGATGAACGTGTTGCCTTTCCTGAACATGGTCGTGGTCGTCCAGGACCTGACCGCCGAGGACTTCGCGGCCACGCTCCAGACCGCCTGTGAGAACCGCGGCGGCGGTGGCTTCATGCAGGCCGCCGGTGTGAGCTATACCTGCGACTACAGCGCGGCCGCGGTCGATGACGAAGGGGTCGTCTCCGGCATCGTCCTGCGCGACGCGATGATCGACACCGGCGACGGCGCGACCGTCACCGTCGTCGACGCCGAGGGCACCGTGGACACCTCGGTGGGCACGGTCGATGTCATCACCAACTCCTTCACCGCCGGTGGCGGCGACGGCTACGACGCCTTCGGGGCCGCGGAGAATGTCTCGCTGCGCGCCGACGACGACTCGCAGATCCACTACGAGCGGGCCTTCCGCGAGTACCTCGAAGCCCTGCCCGCGGGTGACGACGGCATCCCCGTCGTCAGCGCTGACGACCCGGTCTATGCCGATGAGCTGAGCGACGGCCGCATCACGCTCGTCGACGGCTGAACGGTCGACGGCTGAACAGCCGACGCACTTCCGACACACGAGGGAGGCCACCGGCGAGGATGGCCTCCCTCGCACCCTACCCGATGGTCCTGCCACCCTGACCATCAGACCCCCTCCCACGGTATCGGTGTGCAGTGACGTGACCGCACCACGGGCATAGGCTCGGGTGTATGCGCACGAGACTTCAGACCCTGCTCCCATCCGTGCTGGCGCTGACGGTCGTCTCGCTGCTGGTCATCCCGCTCGCCGCGATGGCGCAGTCGGGCGCGCCCGCCATCTCGATGTATCCAGAGACCGCCGGTCCGGGCTCCACCGTCGAGATCACGGGCATCGACTTCCCGCCCGAACGTGTGGTCGAGGTGCAGCTGGCCACGCCGGACGGCACACAGCCGCTGACCACCGCGACCACGGGCGCGGAAGGTGACTTCCGCCAGATCCTGACCCTGCCTCTCGCCATCACCGAAGGCGCCTGGGAGCTACGTGCGACCGCCGCTGACGGTGCGACCTCGACGTTCGCCTTCGTGACCTCGCCCGATGCCGCGGTGGATGCGAAACCCGCCCTGAGCGCCGCCGGCTCGGCCGCGACCGCCACCCCCGAAGGCAACAGTGGCAGCGACACCGCCCTGATGCTCATCATCGCCGTCGTGCTCGGCGGCCTCGCCTTGGGCGTGATGGTCGTCTATCGCCAGATCCGCGATCAGAGCCCGCCAGGCATGGGCAAGGGCGACGACCTCATCTGGGGTGGTGGCTCGCCCGCCACGCCGCAGCAGACTGCCACCGACGAGCCGCACTGGAAAGACTCCCAGCCCGCCCAGAGCGAGAGCTGAGCCGCGCGTCCTCGCGCTAGCATCGTGGGGTGATCCCCGACCCTCGCATCAAGGCGACCCTGGCACGACTGCCCGATTCGCCCGGCGTCTACCTCATGAAGGACAACGCCGGGCGCGTCCTGTACGTGGGCAAGGCCCAGAGTCTGCGCAACCGCGTACGCCAGTACTGGCAGGCTTCGCGCTCCGCAGCCCCGCTGCGCATCGAATCGGCCATCGACCAGGTGGCCGACCTCGAATACACCATGACCGACACGGTCAGCGAGGCGCTGCTCCTCGAAGCCAACCTCATCAAGCGCTACCAGCCCCGCTTCAACGTGCGCCTCAAGGACGACAAGTCGTACCCCTTCATCAAGGTCACGCTGGCGGACGACTTCCCCCGCATCGAGCGCACGCGCAAGCTGCCCAACGACGGCTCGCGCTACTTCGGCCCCTACGCCTCGGCCAGCTCGGTCGACGAGTCGATGAACCTGATCCGGCGCATCTTCCCTTTCCGCACCTGCACCATCGAGATCCGCGAAGGGAAGCGAGCCCTCGACCGTCCATGCCTGCTCTATCACATCAAGCGCTGTCAGGGTCCCTGCATCGATGTCATCAGCAAGGAGGACTACGCCGCCGACATCGAGCAGGTGATGCTCTTCCTCGAGGGGCACCAGGAGCAGGTGAGCCGGGCCCTGCGCGAGGACATGGAGGCGGCCGCCGAGAACCTCGAGTTCGAGCGAGCGGCAGCGCTGCGCGACAAGGTCCGCGCCATCGAGCGCACGACCGAAAGCCAGAAGATGGCCGGCTTCGCCAAGCGAGTGCTCGATGTGCTCGGCTACGCGCGGTCGGGCAAGGAGGCGGCGGTCCAGCTCTTCGCCATCCGTCAGGGCAAGACGCTCTCCCGAGACATCTTCGTACTCGAGAACGTCGCCGGCGGTACCGACGAGGAAGCATTGACCTCGTTCGTCAAGCAGTACTACGCCCGAGCGGGCTCGATCCCGCCACAGGTGCTGCTGCCCTTCGCCCTGCCCGAGGTCGATGAGCTGGAGGCCTTCCTCGTGGCCCGAGCCGGGCGGCAGGTCGAGATCCGTGTGCCCCAGCGCGGCGAGGGCCGGAAGCTGATGGCCCTGGCCGGACGCAACGCGGCCGAGACGCTCGAACGCGAGCAGGCGCGCTGGCTGGCCGACCAGGGCAAGACCGAGCGGGCGCTGCGTGAGCTGGCCGAGGCCCTCGCCTTGCCGACGCCCCCGGAGCGGATCGAGTGCTACGACATCAGCACCATCGGGGGATCCAACTCCGTCGGCAGCATGGTCGTCTTCGAGGACGGACAGCCGCGGACCGGCGAGTACCGTCGCTTCCGTATCAAGGACGTGAAGGGTCAGGACGACTTCGCCAGCCACCAGGAGGTCTTGCGACGCCGCTTCCGACGAGCCCTCGATGCCGAGGAGGGTGGCGCCGAGCAGCTGCGCTGGCGCATGCCCGATCTCGTGATCATCGATGGCGGCAAGGGCCAGGTCAGCGCCGCTCGCGAGGTCCTCGACGAGCTGGGGCTTCACGACCTGCCCATGGCCGGCCTGGCCAAGGAGCGTGAGGAGCTGTTCACACCCGGCCGGTCCGATCCGGTCGTGTTGCCGGCGACCTCGCAGGCGCTGTACCTGCTGCAGCGGCTCCGCGACGAGGCCCACCGCTTCGCCATCACCTATCACCGGCAGCTTCGCGGGAAGGCTGCCACCAAGTCGGTGCTGGACGACCTTCGCGGCGTCGGCCCCGCACGCAAACGGGCCCTGCTGCGAGTCTTCGGGAGCGGGCGTGCCCTCCAGCGCGCGAGTACCGAGGAGATCGCTGCCGTGCCCGGCATCGGACGCGGCATGGCCGAGCGGATCCGAGAGCACCTTGACAGCTGAGCTACACGGGCACCCACGGGAGGTCGAGTCGCCTGCCGGCCAGCCGCCCGTGCCGGCACCCGGTGACCGTCGTCGTGGTCCATCGGCAGAGTGCACGTGCCTCTGCTAACGTCACGAGCGATGCAACGCGTCGCCCCGATCCTTGTCCTGATCTTGTTCGTCGTCGCCTTCGTGGTGGCGGTTGCGCCCGTGCCTCGCTTCTGGCAGGACGATGGCGGGAGTATCGAAGTCAAGCTGGGACTCGACCTCGTCGGCGGCCTACGCGGTGAGTATCAGGTGGTGGCCACCGATGAGCAGGAGGTCACCCCGGAGATCCTGGAGCAGACGCGCACGATCATCGAGCAGCGCGTCAACTTCACTGGCGTGGCCGAGCCCATCGTCGTCACCCAGGGTGAGGACCGCATCTCGGTCGAGCTTCCCGGTGTCGACGACGAGGCCGACATCCGCAACCTCATCGGCACCACCGGCGTGCTCGAGTTCACGCCCGTGCCCACGTCTTGCGCGCCGGAGGTCATCCAGGACGCGCAGATGCCCGAGTGCCTCGCCGAGGTCGAGCCGCTCTTCAACGGCACCGAGATCGCCGCGGCTCGCATCGGCCAGGATCAGCAGACCGGTGAGATCGTGGTCAACCTCGAGCTCAAGGACACCGGCGCCCGGCTCTTCGACGAGCACGCCGAAGAGCACTACCTCGAGCAGTTCGCCATCGTCCTCGACGGCATCGTCGAGTCGGCCCCTTCGATCAACGCCACTCGCTTCGGCGGCCAGGCCACCATCAGCGGCAACTTCACCGTGGACGAGGCCACCAACCTCGTGACCGTGCTGCGCTTCGGCTCGCTGCCCCTCGAGATCCGCGAGGTCGGCTTCAGCAGCATCAGCGCCACGCTCGGCCTCGACTTCCTGAACCAGACGATCCTCGCGGGCATCATCGGCATCGCCCTGGTGTTCGCCTTCATGTTGCTGTACTACCGCGTGCCGGGCATCGTGGCCTGCCTCGCGCTCATCGCCTACGGCGTGTTCGCGTTGGCCATCTTCGAGATCGTGCCCATCACCCTGACGCTGGCTGGTATCGCCGCCTTCATCCTGTCCGTGGGCATGGCCGTAGACGCCAACATCCTCATCTTCGAGCGCACCAAGGAAGAGCTGCGCAGCGGCAAGAACCTCTCGGGCGCGGTCGAGTCCGGCTTCAACCGTGCCTGGACCTCGATCTTCGACGCCAACATCTCCACGCTCATCACCGCCCTGATCCTGTACTACTTCGGGACCTCGGTGGTGAAGGGCTTCGCGCTGGTGCTCGGTATCGGCGTGCTGCTCTCGATGTTCACCGCCATCGTGCTCAGCCGCATGATGCTGCGCTGGATCGTGCAGCGGAGCTGGGCCCGGCAGGCGCACCTCTTCGGCATCAAGGACTCCGAACTCTCGGTCGATGCCCGCGGCCATCGTGAGGTGAAGGCCTGATGATCGACATCATCGGCAAGCGCCGCTACGGCTACATCCTCAGTGGCGTCGCCATGATCGTCGGCGCCATCTTCATCCTGGCCACGCTCATCCCCAACGGGAACGTGGGCCTGCAGTTCTCCATCGCCTACACCGGCGGTACCGTCTGGGAGATCCACTTCGAGGACGGCACGCCCGACCCCAACGACGTGCGCGCCGTGCTCGACGATGTCGGCCTCAGCGGCGAGGTCGCCATCACCGAAGCCAACGACCGCGAGTTCGTGCTCATCCGCACCGAGGCGCTGTCGCTGCAGGCGCCCGAGCTGGCCGAGGGATCAGCCGCTGCCGCCGTCGCTGCCGACGAGGGCGAGGCATCCGCTGAGGCCTCCGCAGTGCCGGCCCAGAGCGAGGCGCCCGAAACCACTGACGAACCGGCAGAGACTCCTGCCGCCACCGACGAACCTGCCGAGTCCGCGGAGCCGGCCGAGGCCGCCGAACCGGAGGCATCCGCCGACCCCGAGGCGTCGCCCGCAGCCGACGAGGCGGTCGTGGCCGCCGAGGACACCGGTTCCGGCCCGATCCTGCCCACCGAGGGCACGTTCGGCGAGCTGGCCACCGCGCTGCAGGACGAGTTCGGCCCCATCGACGAGGTCCGCCAGGAGAACTCCGTCGGTCCCGTCGTGAGCCAGGAGCTCATCTACCAGACCTTCCTGCTCGTGCTCATCGCGGCTGCTGCCATCATGGTCTGGGTGGCCTACCGCTTCCGCGACTTCCGCATGGGCGTGACCGCGCTCGCGGCCCTGCTCCATGACGTCGTCATCGTGGTCGGCATCTTCGCCGTCCTGGGCACGGTCATCGGACTCCAGGTCGACAGCCTCTTCGTGACCGCCATGCTCACGGTCATCGGCTACTCCGTCCACGACACCATCGTCGTCTTCGACCGCATCCGTGAGAACCGCCAACGCTACCTGGGCGAGCCGCTGAAGCAGATCGTCAACCACAGCCTGGTGCAGACCGTCGGCCGCTCGTTCACGACCTCGTTGACGCTGGTGTTCACGCTGCTGACGCTGCTGCTGTTCGGCGGTGAGGCCATCCGCCCATTCACCCTGGCGCTGCTCATCGGCGTCATCGCCGGAACGTACTCGTCGATCTTCGTGGCTACGCCGCTGTTCCTCGACTGGCACCTCTGGGCCGACAAGCGCAAGGCGGACCAGCCGGCCGAGGCCAAGACCGAGACGATCGGCGCATAAGCCGGGAGTGAGTCCGGCCCGTCAGACTGGGGCTCGATGCCGGAGCTGACACCCCACTACCACTGGATCATCCCCGAGGCGAACCCCGTCTCGGCGGCCACCATCGAAGACGCCAAGCGGCGTGGTCTGTCAGCCCGAGCCCTACGCGTCCTGACGCGTCGCGGACCGGTCGACCCGGCCGAGCTGGCCTCGCGCTTCGACGATCCCCAGGCCGGCCTCCATGATCCTGCGCGGTTGCCGGACGCGGACGTCGTGCGCGAGCGCGTCGCGGCCGCTCGGCGGGCAGGGGAGTCGGTCATGGTGCTGGGCGACTTCGACGCCGACGGGCTCACCGGCCTGGCCATCCTCACGCTGGCGCTGCGCCGACTGGGGTTGAACGTGGAGCCGTACGTGCCTGACCGCACGGGCGAGGGCCACGGGCTCTCCGCAGACGCCGTGGAACAAGCGGTCACGGCCGGTCACGGCCTCATCGTCACGGCCGACACCGGATCGACCAGCATCGAGGAGATCGCCGGCGCCAAGGCGGCCGGCATCGACGTCATCGTGACCGATCACCACGTCCTGGGCCCGGAGCGCCCTGCCGCGGTCGCGCTCGTCAACGCCCAGCGGCCGGACAGCGGCTATCCGGACGCGCGGCTGTCGGGTGCCGGCGTGGCCTTCAAGGTGGCTCAGCTACTCCTGGCGGATGAGCCGGGTGGGCCGGAGGAGGCGCTGGGGCTGGCCGACCTCGCCGCGGTGGGCTCCGTCGCGGATGTCGTGCCCATCCTCGGCGAGAACCGTTCCATCGTGCGACTGGGCCTGGCACGGCTGGAACGGTCCCCGCGACCGGGCTTCGCTGCGCTCATGACCAACGCCCGCATCGACCGCGACGGCGTCTCCGTCGATGACATCGCCTTCGGCCTGGCGCCACGCATCAACGCCATGGGCCGGATCGGTGACCCCAGCGTGGCGGCGTCGCTGCTGCTTGCTCCGGACGAGACCACCGCCTTCGGTCTGGCGGCGGAGCTGGAAGCGGCCAACAAGCGTCGTCGCGAGCTGACGGCTGAGGCCATGTCGGAGGCCCGTGAGCGGCTGACGACCCTGCCTGATACGCCGTTCCTCGTGCTCGAGGGCGATTGGCCGGTGGGCATCATCGGCCTCGTGGCCGGGCGACTGGCGGAGGACCAGGGTCGACCCACGCTCGTTCTCTCCACGGGCGTCGAGCCCTGGCGTGGCTCGGCTCGTAGCGCCGGAGGTGTGGACCTGGCAGCCGCGTTCGCCTCCGTCAGCGACCTCTTCGAGCGTTTCGGAGGCCATCCTGCGGCGGCCGGTTGCCACATCGAGGCCCGTCACCTCGACGAGCTGCGGTCCCGTCTCGTGGCCTTCGTGGAAGGCCATCCAGCGGCTGACGCGCGGCCCACCCTCTCGCTGGATCTCGTCCAGAGCGCAGATGCCGCGGATTACGTACTCTTGCGCGAGTTGGCGCCGCTCGACGGCGCCGGAGACGCACCGCCGCTCGTCGGCATCGCGGGCCTTGCCGTGAACCGGGTCCGTGCCGCGAACGGTGGGCATACACAGCTCACGTTGCGTCGCGGGCGTGAGGTGGTCGATGGCATCGCCTTCGGCCGTGCCGATCTCGCGGAGCAACTGACGGAGGGTTCCGAGATCGACGTCGTGGCACGACTCGCCAGCCGCACCTTCGCCGGAATGGAGACGCTCCAGTTGGAGGTCCGCGACGTCGCCCCGGCCGGCTGGCTCCGAGCGATGACCTCGACGGAGGCGAATACTCGATGACGCAGCCACCCCAGGGGCCACCTCGCGGCTATCCGCCCGGTTACCCGCAGGATCCGGGCTATCTGCCGCCGCCGTATCCGCCCGGCCAGGAGCCCATCCAGCCGCGGGAGCCGCGTCGCTCGTCGCCCATGATCGCCCCGGTGCTGGCTTTCATCGCCCTCATCATCGTGGGTGCTGCCAGCTACTTCCTCGTCAACTACATCGACACCAACCTCGACAGCGCCGCCGCGGATGCCACCGAGGAGCCGGCCGTGGTCGCCGCCGTCGAGGAGACGCCCCCGGTCGAGGTCACCGAGGCGCCTGCCGCCGGGGAGCCAGTGGCGACCGACGACGGCTCGGAGCCGGAGGCGACCGACGATGCCTTCGAGGAGACCCCGGAGCCCGAGCCGGAGACCACGGCGGAGCCGATCCTCGTGGTTCCGCCGTCGGACGAGCGTGCGGACATCACCGGCTCGCTCGTCTTCACCCGCCTCGGTGGCGACGTCTGGTCCGCTTCGGGCACCACGCTCGACTCGCTCACCGACAGCAACTCGACCAAGTCCGACTCGACGCCGGTGTGGTCACCGGATAGCAAGCACATCTACTTCATCCGCAGCGCCAAGAAGACGGTCAAGGACGGCAAGGCCCGCTACGACGGCAAGTACACGCTCTACCCCACCGACGTCATGCGCATGAATACGAACGGCGCCAACAAGAAGAAGGTCTACAACTCGCTCGTCAACGACGGCCGGGGCGCCTGGTTCTCGACCGTGCTGCAGCCGTCGGTGAGCCCTGCGGGCAACAACATCGCCGTCGTCAGCGACGGTCCAGACGGCTCCAACGACGTGGTCGCGTTGTACATCCTCAACTCCAAGTCAGGGCGGCTGAACCGTGTGAACACGCCCTACGAGGTCTACAACAACGCCGCGCTCGGGCACAACGACCCCGATTTCAACCGTGACGGCACCAGGATCGCCTTCACCTACAACGAGAACGCGGGCACGGAGGCCGATCCCAAGATCGCCATCTTCACCTGCCAGACGAAGAGCAAGTGCACCAGGGGCAAGACCAAGTACCTCAAGAACGGCTATGCGAACCCCTCGTGGTCACCGGACGGCAAGCTGCTGGCGGTCGAGACCACTGACGGCGCCGGCCGAGACATCGCGCTCATCACCTCGGCCAAGGGCCTCGAGCGGGTCCAGCTGACCAACGACGGTGACAGCTTCGCGCCGGAGTTCTCGCCCAACGGCGACCAGATCGCCTACCTCAAGCGCGACGGCCAGGACATCGACGTGCGGGTCATGACGCTGGAGATCGATGACAAGGGCACGATCACGCTCGTTTCGGACAAGGCCGTCACGAGCGATGGCACCGTCGACGGTGAATCCGGTGTCTCCTGGGCCATCCCGGCGAACCAGCTGGACAGCGCCGGCTCGGTCGACGCTGCCGAACCCGATGCCAGCGAGGAGTCCGACGCGGCCCTCGAAGAAGCCCCACCCCCGCCGCCTGGGTCATAGGACCGTCATCCGATCCGCCCCGGTCGGGGTGCTAGGATGCTCGGGTCTGATCCACACTCCTCGGAGGATCACATGCCCTTCAACGTAGGGCCTCTCGAACTCGTCATCGTGCTCGTCATCGCGCTGCTCGTCATCGGGCCCAAGCGCCTGCCTGAGATGGGCAATTCCCTGGGCAAGACCATCCGGGAGTTCCGCAACGCCTCGACGGATGTGACTGACGCCGTATCGCTCGAGCCGGAGTCCAAGCCGGCCGCCCAGCAGGCGACCGCCACCACCGCGGCTGCCTCTGCAGCAGCACCGGCCCCCTCGCAGGCCGCGGCAGCGGAACCCTCGTCCGCCGAGCCCGCGCCCGCCGAGCCCGCCGAGACGGCGGAGGCCAGCCCGGCCGACCCCAAGTCCGACGACGCCTGATCAGCGCGACGTGCGGCAGAGACCGGCACGTCCGTGACCGGCAACGACCATGAGTGAGGCGGTGGAGCCGGGTCCGGTCGCGTCCAAGCCCCCGGTGATCGAGGATCCGGAGCCGTCGCCCACGCCCTCGACGATGACGCTCGTCGACCACCTCTCGGAGCTGCGTCGCCGCATCGCCATCAGCATCGTGGCCGTCGGCATCGGTGCGGTCATCGGCTTCATCCTCGCCGAGCCCATCATCAAGCTACTGCTGACCCCGTTGCCTGATGGCGAGGTCGTGTTCCTCACCGTCGGTGGCGGCTTCTTCGTCTTCCTGCGCGTCGCGCTGATCGTGGGCGTCCTGCTGGCGCTACCGGTCGTCCTCTACCAACTGTGGGCCTTCGTCGCACCCGGGCTCCTGCCGGAAGAGCGGCGGGCGGCCCTGCCCTGGATCCCGATGACGGTCGTCTTCTTCCTCATCGGCACCGCCGTGGCCTGGATCACGCTGCCGTATGCCGTGGGCTTCCTTATCGGCTTCGAGATCGAGGGCTCGCTGACCGCGCTGCCCAGCGCGGAGGCCTACTTCAGCTTCGTGACCATCATGTTCCTGCTGTTCGGCCTGGTCATGCAGTTTCCGATCGTGCTCATCTTCCTCGATCGCCTCGGGATCCTGAGCGTCGACCAGTTGCGCGCGATGCGCCGCTATGTGCTCCTGGGCGTGGTCATCTTCGCGGTCGTCGTCACGCCCGGCGGCGACCCCATCAGCCCCATCGTCCTATCGGGCACGATGTACGTGCTCTACGAGTTCACGATCTTCATGATGCAGCGACGCCAACGGAGGATCGAACGCGATGCCTGATCAGCCAGTGCTGCCGGACCCCGGCAACCAGCACGTCGCCATCATCACGGGGCTCTCGGGCGCCGGGAAGACCGCCGCCTCCAAGATCTTCGAGGATCTCGGCTACACCGTCGTCGACAACGTGCCCGCTGAGCTCCTGCGTGACCTCGCAGAGCTGGTCGCCAGCGACCCCGCGCGCTACGACCGCGTGGCCATCGTGCTCGACGTCCGCGCTGGTGATGCTCCGATGGCGCTGGCGGCCGCCATGGGCGCCCTCCACGGCCGCGGCATCGAGCCCCAGATCGTCTTCCTGGAGGCTACCGACGAAGTGCTGGTGCGGCGCTACTCGGAGACCCGCCATCGCCATCCGCTCGACGACCAGAACGACGGCGTGCAGTCGGCCATCATGCGCGAGCGGATCATGCTCGACGAGATCCGCGACATGGCCCAGACGACCATCGACACCTCCGACCTCGCCTTCAAGCAGTTGCGCGAGCGCATCATCATCGCGCTCGGGGCGCAGCCGGGACCGGAGCAGCTCTCGCTGCAGGTGCTCACGTTCGGCTTCAAGTACGGTGTGCCGCTGGAGGCGGACCTCGTCTTCGACGTGCGCTTCATGGAGAACCCGTTCTACCGGCCCGAGCTGCGGGAGCACTCCGGCCAGACGGAGGACGTCCGCGAGTTCGTCCTGGGCCAGCCCATCACCGAGCAGTTCCTTGCGCACCTCGACGGCTTCTTCGCCACCGTCATCCCGGCCTACCTGGCCGAGGGCAAGACCCGCCTGACCATCGCCATCGGGTGCACGGGCGGCTTCCACCGGTCGGTGGCCATCGGCGAGGCCCTCGCCAAGCAGCTCGAGGAGCTGCACATGGGGCCGGTCAACGTGTGGCACCGCGAGCTCGAGAAACGCCGATGACGCGGCCGGGGGGTGAGGGCCGCCTGAGCCGCCTGAAGCGCTGGCTGCGGCCCGGCATGGGCGTCAAGCGCTGGCTGCTGCTGATGCTCGTGGGCCTGACCATCCTGGCCACGGCCGGCGCGCTCTTCATCCGCATCCTCTTCCGCGAGGTCCCGGCGGACAGCGTCGCGGGCCGGCTCTTCGAGCTCGTCAGCCTCAACTTCCTGCCCGACCCGCTGCGGCCGATCGTGGTCGTCTTCCTCGGAGCGGTCGTCTTCCTCTACGGCCTCTGGCGCCTGCTGAACGCCTTGCTCGAGCCATTCCCTGCGCGGCGGGAGCCGCTCGTGGAGCTGGTCTACCAGAAGCGCTCGCTGGCTCGCGGCCCGCGCATCGTGGCCATCGGTGGCGGTACCGGCCAGTCCACGCTCCTGCGCGGCCTCAAGGAGGTCAGCAGCAACATCACCGCTGTCGTGACCGTGGCCGACGACGGTGGCTCGAGCGGCAAGCTGCGCGAGGAGCTGGGCGTGCCGCCGGTGGGGGACATCCGCAACTGCATCGCCGCCCTCGCCGATGCGGAGCCGGACATGAACCGCCTGATGCAGTACCGCTTCCCCACGCGTGAGGCCGAGCCCGGTGTCGCCGGCCACGCCCTGGGCAACCTGCTCATCGCGGCCATGGCCGACATCAGGGGCGACTTCGAGGAGGGCGTCCGTGGGGCCAACCACGTGCTCGCGGTGCGTGGGCAGGTCGTGCCCGTCGCGGGCGAGGCGCTCAACCTCAACGCCGAGCTGGCCGACGGCTCCGTGCTCCAGGGTCAGTCGAGCATCGGCCGCTCACGCGGGATCCGCCGGGTCTGGCTCAGCCCGGCTTCGGTCGCGGCCAGCCGTGAGGCCGTGGAGGCGATCCGCGAAGCGGACCTCATCGTGCTTGGGCCGGGTTCGCTCTACACCAGCCTGCTGCCGAGCCTGCTGGTACCGGGTATCCGCTCCGCGCTCGAGGCGGCGCGTGGGACGCGCGTCTACGTCGCGAACGTGGCCACCCAGCTCGGCGAGACCGAGGGCTACACCCTCTCGGAGCACGTGGCCGCGCTCTCGGCGCATGACGTGGGCCATCTCATCGATGTGGTCCTGGCCAACGACGACACCAGCGCCCGCGTACCCAGCGGCTACCCCGCCGAGCCGGTGCGCATCGACCTCCCGCAGAGCGATGCCCGGCCGCGCCTGGAGCTGGCCCCGGTGGTCGACCCGTCGAACGCCCACCGCCACGATCCACAGCGACTGACGCGGGCGTTGGTGCGCCTCATCGACGAGCGGCCGGCTGCCCGCCCGGTGGCGCCGGTGCGGAGCGCCTGAGCCAGCCGTCCAGATGGCCGAATCACGCGAGCGCGAGCTGGCACAGACCATCCGCGCCGAGCTTGCCGCCATCGACCCACCACGTGCCTGCTGCCGCGAGGCCGAGCGCTCCGGACTCGGTGCCGCTGCCCACGGCCATGCCCGCTCGCCGGTCATCGCTCGTCTCGCCGTCCGACTGACCGAAGATGCGCTGGGGGAGGGGAGCGAGCCACGAGAGTTCGACTGGGCCGGCGCGCGGGACCATTGCCGTGCCTCCTGGCTGCGAGGTCGCTTCCTCTCGTCCGGATCGCTGAGCCTGGGTGCACGCGGTGCGCACCTCGAGTTCGTGGTCGGTTCGGATGAGGGCGAGGCGTTGCGACGCCGGCTCGATGAAGTGGGCTTCGCGACCTCGGTGCGGACGCGTCGTGGTCGCGCGGTGCTCACGAGCAAGCGCACGGACACGATCCTGGCTCTCCTGCGCTATTGCGGCGCTGGTGCCAGCGTGCTCGAGATCGAGTCGCGCCTGGTGATGCGGCAGCTGCAGGGTCACCTCAACCGTGTGCTCAACGCCGAGACCGCGAACCTCGAGCGGACCGTGGCCTCGAGCGCCCGTCAGATCGCGATCATCGATCAGCTCGAGGCCGAGGGCGGGCTGGGCGGGCTGTCGGCCGTGGATCAGTCGGTGGCGAAAGCTCGCAAGGCCGCACCGGAGGCGTCGTTCACGGAGCTCGCGGCGACGCTGGGGCTCTCTCGTGCACGTGTGCAGCGCGCCTTCGGTCGCATCGAGTCGGCGGCCATTGCCGGGAGCGCGACCGCCGACTGACCCGGGATCGGCGGTCGCTACTGCCCGAACGCCACCGACTCAGGTCGCATCCTGGCGAGCGTGACCGCACCCCTTCGTTCCGGGGATGCACGGCGGTCACGGCCTTGTGCCCCGAGGGACAATGGCTCCAGGCCAGTCGAGCCACTTCCCCCGGCTCCACACGTAGTCAGGGGGTACCCGATGACTGGACGCTCCATCTCACAAATCATGGCCGTGCTGGCGGCTGCCACTCTGACCGCCACGCTCGCCGGAGTGGTGATCGGGGCCGATGTCGAGCGGGCCGCGAAGAAGAAGGCCCGGTGCGACGGGGTGGTGGCCACGAAGGTCGGCACCGCCAAGGCTGACGTCATCCGTGGCACCGCGGGACGCGACATCATCGCTGGGCTCGGCGGCAACGACATCATCATCGGCCGTGGCGGCAACGACATCATCTGCGGTGGTGCGGGCAACGACCGTCTCGTCGGTGGCGCCGGCCACGACAAGCTGCTCGGCCAGACCGGCCGTGACCGCCTCTTCGGCGGGGGTGGGGTCGATCGCCTCTTCGGCGGCCTACACAACGACGTCCTCGCCGGCCAGGCCGGACCCGATGTCCTCGGCGGGGGTGCCGGGCGCGACCGGCTCGACGGCGGGGTCGGCGTCGACCTCTGCAGCCAGGGCACCGGGCATGGGCCGATGATGCGCTGCGAGCTGCCCAAGGCGGTGTTCGCGACACCGGCACCACCGCCACCGGCACCGGCGGCAAAGGTGCTCGCCATCGCGTGGTCAGACCTCAATCGTGACTATGTCTATGGTGACGGTGACGTGATGATCGCCAAGCTCGTCGACACGAACGGTGACGAGATCCCCAGCAAGGGCGACACGATCGAGATGGGTGCACACCCCGTCACTGCCAACCCGACCAGCCCGGCTCAGTACCTCGCCTGGCGCGAGAGCAGGCACGTCGTGGCCTCGATCGTCAACCAGACATCGGAGTACGTGGTCGTTACGAATGAGGCGGGTGGCTTTCACACGTGGACCAAGACATCGGGGTCGTACCGCGACCAATACGACGAAGAGAGTGCGACCGGCAGCTCCGAGGTCGATGACTGGCGGGGGTACGACGAAGAGGACAGGGTCGACGTCGAGGTAGGCTCTCCGAGTCGGCCGTCCAGGACCGACTCGTGGACCCACAAAGGCCTCGGTGACGACCTGCTCGTCGACGTGGAGCTCTACTACTAGCGTCAGCTCTGCCCACCACGCTATCGGCCATTCCCTGTTGGCTGAACTCGACGTCATCGACGGGGAAGTGCTCCATCTCAGCCTCCAGCAGGCTCAGGTCGTCAGTCCGAGCCTCCACCGGGCTGAGGCCTTGCACTCGGGGCCCAGACTGGTCGAGTTCAGCCAGCAGGTGATGGCCGAGCCACGGCACCCTCGACGGGCAGATCCCTGGGGGGTCGTCATCAGGGTGCGTCCGGCGGGCCGGATTGGTGACGTCTGGCTCGGCCGTCAAGGGTGGCCGCCGACTAGACTGGGGTCATGCGACCCGTCATCATCACTGCCAACTGGAAGATGAACACCACACCCGCGGATGCCGGCCCGTTGGCCGCCGACATCGCGAAGGCCACCGACGTGGCCAACGTCACGCGCATCATCTGCCCGCCCTACACCAACATCTCCGCGGTCTCGGACGCGGTCGATGGCACCGGCATGCTCGTCGGCGCCCAGAACGTCCATGCTGAGGCCAAGGGTGCCTATACCGGCGAGATCTCCGCGGACATGCTCAAGGGCCTCGTGCCCTGGTGCATCATCGGGCACTCCGAGCGTCGTCGAGACCAGTTCGAGTCGGACGAGCTCGTGGGTCAGAAGGTCATCCGCCTCGTCGAGGCTGGCATCAGCCCCATGATGTGCTGCGGTGAGCAGCTCGAAGACCGTGAGGCAGGAAAGGCGCTCGAGACCGTGCAAGCCCAGGTGAAGGCCTCGCTCGAGACCGTCCTGGCTGCCGGAAACGGCCTCCCGTCCGACCTCGTCATCGCCTATGAGCCCGTGTGGGCCATCGGTACCGGCAAGACCGCCACGGGTGCCGACGCGGCCGAGATGGCCACCGCCATCCGCGCTACCATCGCCGACCTCGCCGGCGCCGAGTACGCTGAGTCCGTGCCCATCCTCTACGGCGGTTCCGTCACGGCCGATTCCTTCGGCGAGTTCATCGCCGAGCCGTCGATCGATGGCGCGCTCATCGGTGGCGCGGGCCTCAAACCCGATCAGATGTCCGTCATCGCCGCGCTGGCAGCAGAGGCTGCCGCCGCTCGCGCCACCGCCTAGCCCACCGCCTCGCGCCCCCTCGCGCCACACAGCCCGGAGCGGCAACGCTTCGGGCGCCCTGCTGAAAGGGAGGAACCCTACGTGACCACCAGGACCGAGCGACCCTGCCCGGTCGTGCTCGTCGTCGTCGACGGCTTCGGGTACGGACCCGAGCCCGCTGTCGATGCCATCGCCGCTGCCGATATGCCTCGCTGGCGAGCGCTGCTCGACGAATGGCCCCACTCCAAGCTCGATGCCTCCGCGCTGGCCGTCGGTCTGCCCGAGGGGCAGATGGGCAACAGCGAGGTCGGCCATCTCAACATCGGCGCCGGCCGACCCGTGCTGCAGGACCTGCCGCGCATCGACGCCGAGATCGCTGACGGCACGTTCAAGGCGAACGAGGTCTTGCTGGCGGCGGTCAAGAAGGCTGCCGCGCCTGGCGCTCGTCTCCATCTGGTCGGGCTCATCGGTCCCGGCGGCGTCCACTCCACCGACGGTCACGCCGTGGCCATCGCGGAGCTGGCTCGCGAGGCCGGCGCCGAGGACGTCGTCGTCCATGGACTGCTCGACGGTCGCGACACCCCGCCTCGCTCGGCCGACGGCTTCATCCCCGACTTCGAGCGCCGGTTGTCCGCCGTCCACCCGAGCGCACGCTTCGCCATGATCGGCGGCCGCTACTACGGCATGGACCGCGACAAGCGTTGGGAGCGGACCAAGGCCTGGTACGACGCCATGGTCCACGGCATCGGCTATGGGACCGAGGCCGCCGACTCCGCCGAGGCCGCCCTGGCTGCCGCCTACGAGCGTGGTGAGAACGACGAGTTCGTCAAGCCCACGCTCATCGACGGCGTCGACGGCACCGTCCGCGACGGCGACGTCGTCATCCACTTCAACTTCCGCGCCGACCGCGCGCGCCAGCTGACCCACGCCCTGGTCGACCGGGACTTCGAGTCCTTCGATCGTGGTGAGCCCGTCTTCCCGACGGTGGTCACGCTGACCGAGTACGAGGGTGGCCTGCCCGTCGAGGTGGCCTATCCGCCGATGGTCGTGGCCAGCCTCGCGGAGGTCGTCTCGGGCCTTGGCTGGAAGCAGTTCCACGTGGCCGAGACCGAGAAGTACGCGCACGTCACGTACTTCATGAACGGCGGCGTGGAGACGGCCTGGCCGGGCGAGGACCGCAAGCTCGTGCCCTCACCCAAGGTGGCCACGTACGACCTTGAGCCTGAGATGAGTGCGCAGGGCGTGGCCGACGAGATCGTCAAGGCGGTCGAGTCCAGCAAGTACGACCTCATCATCGCCAACTTCGCCAATCCCGACATGGTCGGCCACACGGGAGTGTGGGACGCGACGGTGGAGGCCTGCACGTTCCTCGACGGGCGCCTCGGTGAGGTCGCCGACGCGGTCCTGGCAGCCGACGCGAGGTCGATCGCCGAAGGTGGTCAGGGCGCGATCCTTGCCGTCACCGCCGACCACGGCAACGCCGACGTGATGAAGGACGCTGACGGCAATCCCGTCACCAAGCACTCGCTGAGCCTGGTGCCGTTCTTGCTGCTGGGCACTCCCGTCAAGGGCAAGTCCCTGGCTGACGGCGTCTTGGCTGACGTCACACCCACGCTCATGGCGCTCACCGGCGTCTCGCCGGCCGAGGGCATGAGCGGACGGCCGCTGCTGGAGGATTAGCCGAGCTCGGGTGCCGCCCCTGAGAGGAGGTGGCGCCCAAAGCCGTGCTACCCTCTCGGTCGAACCAACGACAGGAGTCGACTCCCACCTTGGACATCTTTCTTTTCTTCGCGCTGCTGGTCACGGCCATCGGCCTGATCGCTTCGATCCTCATGCAGTCGCGTGGCTCGGGCCTGGGCGCCACCTTCGGTGGTGGTGACACGTCCAGCTTCCGCACTCGCCGTGGGGTGGAGCAGCGTCTCTATCAGTTCACGATCGTGCTGTCGGTCCTTTTTGTGACCGTGAGCATGCTCATCTACATCGCGGAGTAGGCCCACTACCTGCTCTGATACACCGATGGGACCCGAGGGCGTTCCAAGCCTTCGTGCTACCATCTTCTCTCGCTCGATGGAGCGTGTGATCGTCGACGGGCCGCGGTGGCGGAATAGGCAGACGCGCTAGGTTCAGGACCTAGTGAGCATTACAGCTCGTGTGGGTTCAAGTCCCTCCCGCGGTACCACTCACGATCACGGACGTACACCTGCCCAGGTGGCGGAATTGGTATACGCGCACGTTTGAGGGGCGTGTGAGGCAACTCATCCGGGTTCAAGTCCCGGCCTGGGCACCACTCCTCCTTCCCTGATGCTCACCCCGCGTGAGGCCGTGCTCGGCGCTACCATCGGCACATCGGGCGGTTAGCTCAGTTGGTCAGAGCGCCTCGCTTACACCGAGGAAGTCGGGGGTTCGAGTCCCTCACCGCCCACCACATGGCCGCCCACGAGCACGTCGTCATCACCGGCGTCCATCCCTCCTTGGGAGGCGGGCCTCGCCGTATCTCGGGAGCCACCCGACCGCAGCGATGAGGTCTACGATGGCCGCATGAAACCATCGGAGGACTGACTCATCCGCTCGCTCGCTATCGCTCTGGCCCTCACCCTTGCCCTGCCGGCCGTCGTGCTGGCGCAGGAACCCACCGAAGAGACCGCTTGGCCCTCGGCCGACGAGCTTCGTGCCGAGCTCCAGGCCATCGGCTTCGAATTCACTTTCGACGGCGCGGGCCGCGCACAGCTGCCCGAGTTCCGTCCTGAGCTGCCCGCGCTGTGGACCCTGACCGAGCCCGCGCTCGACGGCGACGAACTGCCTGACGGACAGGGCCTGGCCCCGTTCACGCTCCAGCTCATCGACGACGGCAGTGGCGACGCGCACTTGCTCTTCGCCGCCACGAGCGCAGATGAGGGCGACGGTGAGATCGCGACCATCGCCACGACGCTGATGGAGATCGAATCCCGGCTGCCAGACGGCAACGGCCTCGATGAGGTCGTCTGGTTCCTGGGCAACAAGTGGCAGTCCGACGGCGAGCGCTCGGCCGCACCCTGCGTGTATGCCGAGTCCGATGGCGGCGTGATGCTGGCCTGGTTCGGCGGCGAAGGTGAAGAGGTCACCACGTTCTTCGGCACGGTCGGCCCCAGCATGGTCCTGCCGGAGGAGCTCGAGCTGTGCAAGCAGACCCTGGCCCAGGCCGAGGGCGCTGCACCCGACGCCAGTGCGGACGAGACCACCGACGAGACCACGATCGAGCCGAGCGTCGACTTCAGCGTCCCGCCGGAGGAAGCGGTCGACATCATCGAGGCCGGGACCCACACGATCATCGACGTGCGTTCCCCGGCCGAGTACGACCAGGCGCACATCGTCGGTGCCGTCAACATCGATGTGGAGTCACCCGACTTCGTCGACCGTATCACCGAGCTCGACCCGGACGAGCCACACCTGCTGTACTGCCGCAGCGGCCGCCGCAGCGACCTGGCCGCGCAGCAGATGGCGGCGGCCGGCTTCACCGACATCACCGACGCAGCCGGCCTGGCGGACCTGGCCAGGGCCGGGGCGCCGATCGAGTAGGTCGATCCAGGAATGGCTGGATGAAGTCGGGTCGCCCGAGTCACCGAAGCCGGTGCTACCGGTGTGCGCGTTGTTCGAGAGCACGAGCGTGTTCGGGCCGGTGTACCCGGTCGATCGGCGGTCGATCAGGGCAGGGTGCGCTCGCTGCCTAGACCTGGTGGGTACGCTAGGGCGACCAGGCCCGGTCGCCAGAGGGGGAGTCATGTCAGCAGCCACATCACTCGTACGTCTAGCCACCATCGTTCCCTTCGTCGTCGCCGCGGCCGCGCCGGCTGTGGCCGCAGATGAGTGGGTCGCGTTCGACGGCGGCCCCGGGACCATCTGCGCGGATGGCAGCGAGCCTTCCTTCTTCGAACGCACCGCCGATCCGCAGCGCGTCGTCCTCTACTTCGAGGGTGGTGGCGCCTGCTGGAGCGAGGAGACGTGCGCCTTCGACAACCCCGACCAGCCCTACCGCTACTCGAGCGACTACACGGCCGAGTCGATGTCTGAGCGTGGCGGCATCTTCGACTTCCAGAATCCGGAGAACCCGCTGGCCGATCACTCCTGGGTGTACGCGCCCTATTGCACCGGTGACCTGCACCTGGGCGACATGACGCGGACATACGGCGACCTCGTCATCGAGCATCGGGGAGCGGTCAACGCCGGCGCCGCGCTCGACCACCTCGTCGAGCAATTCCCCGACGCTACGGAACTCGTCGTCGCCGGCGTCAGCGCCGGTTCGGTCCCGACGCCGCTGTATGCCGCGCTCGTGGCCGACAGCTTCCCGGAGGCTCGCATCGTGACCCTCGGCGACGGCTCCGGAGGCTACCCCGACGAGCCCGTCGTCAACGCCTTCCTGAGCTTCATGTGGGGCGTGCTCGATGCCGCCCCGGACTGGCCTGAGACCGCTGACCTGAGCGTCGATGACTGGAGCGCTCCCAGTCTCTACGTCCACGGTGGGCGGCGCGCACCACAGATCACCTTCGCTCGCTTCGACTTCGCGTTCGATGGGGCGCAGGTCGGCTACATCGCGATGCTGGGTATGGGTGACGATGAGCTGGTCGCGTACATGGACGGAAACGAGGCAGAGATCGAGGCAGAGGGCGTGCCCGTCGCGAGCTACACCGCGCCAGGGGACGAGCACACGCTCCTCTGGCGTGACCTCGTCTACGAGATCGAGGTCGAAGGTGTTCGGCTCATCGACTGGATCACCGAACTCGTGGCGGGCGGCACACCGGACGACGTCCACTGCGTCGTCTGCCGCTGAACGGCCGATGGTCCCGGCCGGGGCGGGAGGTGCGGATGATGCGCCCGGGCGCCACATGCGGGTACCCTTGGTGCTGCAGGTCGGTCGAATGACCCCTGGCTTCGATCGGAGGGTTTGATGGAGATCTTGTTGATCGTCGGGATCGTCGTGGTGATCGTGTTCGCCGCCGGCATCCTGATCTACAACGGTTTGGTGCAGCGGCGCCTGCGCATCGATGAAGCGTTCGCCCAGATCGAGGTCCAGCTCAAGCGACGCTGGGACCTCATCCCCAATCTGGTCGACGCGGTCAAGGGCTACATGGGCTTCGAGGAGTCCGTTCTGACACAGGTGACGGAGGCGCGAGCCAACGCCGTTGCCGCTGGCGCCAAGGGTCCGCACGAGCAAGCCCAGGCTGAGAACATGCTCACCGGCACGTTGCGCTCGCTGTTCGCCACGGTCGAGAACTATCCCGAGCTCAAGGCCAACCAGAACGTGCTCGAGCTGCAGGAACAGCTGACGACGACCGAGAACCAGATCAGTTTCGCGCGGCAGCACTACAACGCCACCGTGCTCGACTACAACACCTCGATCGCCACGTTCCCCAACGTCCTCATCGCCGGACCGTTGGGCTTCGACAAGCGCGAGTTCTTCGATGCCGAGCCGGAGGCCGAACAGGTGCCGGAGGTCAACCTCGGCTTCGGCAGGGATGACGATGACGACCAGCCGACCGCACCTGCGGCACCGGCCCAGAGCGCGCCTCCGCCTCCCCCGCAGCAGGCCCCGCCGCCTCCTCCGCGCCAGGCTCCACCCCCACCGCCGCCCCAGCAGCGGAGCTAGCCCACGGAAGCTCCCGCGACCACGCCAGCCGGTAGCACGACGCCATGACGGTCGAACGCCAGACGTTCCACCAGCAGATCAGTCAGAACAAGCGACGCTCCATCCTGCTGATGGGCGCGGTCGTGCTGCTCTTCTGCGTGCTGGCCTGGTTCTTCGGCTTCTACCTCGCGGGCGACCCGGCCAACGCCATCTGGTTCGTGCCGGTCGGCGGCATCATCGCCGTGGTCATCAGCCTGGGCGCGCTGTTCGGTGGCGACGGCATGATCCTGGGCATCTCCCGCGCGCGGCAGGTCACCGACACCGACGAGCCACAGCTGATGAACGTGGTGCGCGAGCTCTCGCTGGCGGCCAACCTGCCCGAGCCCAAGGTCTACGTCATCGAAGACACCGCGCTCAACGCCTTCGCCACCGGGCGCGATCCCGAGCACGCGAGCGTAGCGGTCACGCGTGGCCTGCTCGAGCGGCTGGATCGGGAGGAGCTGCAGGGCGTGGTCGGGCACGAGCTGGCCCACGTGGCCAACTACGACATCCGCTTCAGCCTGCTCGTGGGCGTGCTCGTGGGCTCGATCGCGCTGATGGCCGACCTGCTCGCTCGCATGACCATCTGGGGCTCCATGACCCGCGGCCGCGGCAGCAACCGCAGTGGCGGTGGCGGCGGACAGGTCATCATCCTCGCCATCGGCCTGATCGTGGCCATCCTGGCGCCGCTCTTTGCGCGCCTCGTGCAGATGGCCGTCAACCGGCAGCGTGAGTACCTCGCCGACGCCACCAGCGTCGAGCTCACGCGGAACCCGTATGGACTGGAGCGCGCACTGGCCAAGCTGGCCACCGACACCGAGAAACTCGACGGGGCCAATAAGGCCACCCAGCACCTCTACTTCGTCAACCCCGTGAAGAAGCTCGAGCACAGCGCGAGGGGCTTGTTCAGCACCCATCCGGCCATCGTCGACCGCATCAACCGGTTGCGGAAGCTGACTGGCCAGCCGGAGATCGACGAGAGCGGGATCGGAGAGATCGCCGGCCTGCGCTGAGACGCGGCGACTTCCATCGCACCCGTCTCGAACGCCCGGATGCGCTCGGCCGTGCCGTCGGGCAGTCGCACGACGCCGATGATGCGTCCGTAGAGCAAGGCGCCCGCGCCGGCGACGAGGAGACACAGCACCAGCCCTCCGGTCTCGCCCATGAGGCCGATATGCACCGGGGCCATCAGCACGAAGGGCACGACCAGGCCACGCAGGCCCATGATCGAGTTGAGCCCCGCGGCCACGGCTGCTTGTTCGCCTTCGGGCGAGTGGTTCGCGATGAGCAGCGGCCAGGCAGCGTTGACCGCGGCGTTGCTCGTCCCCAGCAGCACCGTGGCCACGATGATGGCCTCGAGCGAGGGTGCGAACGCGAAGGCACCCAGGGCGAACGCGCCGATCAGCGTGCCTCCGAAGATGGTCGGCAGCGGACCGAAGCGACCTGCGATCCGGCCCCAGATCCCGATGGTCACAGCGGTACTGCCGTAGCTGAGCAGGCCGGCCAGCGCGATGTCGCCGATCGAGAGGCCGAGCCGGTCGACGTGGACCATGGCGATGAAGGCCGGCGCGGCCATGGTGCCGGCGCCGAAGAGCAGCTGGGCCCCGGCGATGCGTCGCACCATCGGTGTCGCCACGACCGCGCGCAGCGCGCCCCTGGCGCTGAAGGACTGGCCCGAGGCGATGCCGGGGACCTCCATGCGCCCGACAGCCAGGCTGCTGATGGCACCGACCGCGGCGACGATGGCCACGATCGGTACCCAGCCGTCGGCCGAGGCCGCGACCGTGATGGCCAGCAGTGCCAGCGTGCCGGCGGTGAAGCGGCCGGTGCCGACGATCCCGAGCAGGCGGCCCCGGTCCTCCGACGGGTAGATCGTGGCCCAGATGCGCTGCTGCAGCGGGGCGCCCAGTGCGAACGTGACCCAGAAGACGAACGTCGCTCCGGCGATGAGCAGCGGGTGCGGTGCCACCAGCACGAGCAGCAGGCCAAGTGCGCCGGCAGAGCGAAGGATGGCCAGCCGGGCAGGGGAGCGCGGGCCGATACGCCCGGCGAACATCGTCAGCAGGGTAGCCAGGAAGGGCAGTGCGGCGAGGGTGGCCAGACCCATGGCATCGAGTCCCTCGCGGCGAGCGACCGAGGGCAGCAGGACGCTGACGACTGCCATGGTCGTGCCGGTGCCGACCGCGGACGAGAGGTCGAGCGACAGGTTGCGCACGAGCGTCGATGGACGCGGAAGCGAAGCGGCCGGATACGTGCCCGGTCGGAAGGCTGGGGGCTGGGGCCAAGCCACGAGAACACCTCGAAACGAAACGGCTTGGCCTGCGAGGTGAGCTGTCGGGCTCGGCCACCAGCGTGGTGGCCTGCGCGGACGGTCCGCGGTTCGCCCCAAGGAGAGGTTGGTTCCCCCGTCCCCCGAGCGTGGGGGTTCGGCCTGCCCCCAGCGTAGCGGGCGCAAACGTTTCCTTCGGTCGGCGGATGGTGAAGAAAGCGCAACGGTCAAGCCTGGATCGGACCCGGCCGTCAGCTGTTTGTGCGTCGCGGCCAAGATGTGGTGTAATGTCCTGACCGCAGCGGCGGGCCGAGATAGCTCAGTTGGTAGAGCACACGACTGAAAATCGTGCGGTCGCCAGTTCGAATCTGGCTCTCGGCACCACTACACGGCGCTATCCCAGCGCTCGAGATCCGGCGGAAGTAGCTCAGTTTGGTAGAGCATCACCTTGCCAAGGTGAGGGTCGAGGGTTCGAGTCCCTTCTTCCGCTCCACTCCCTCCCTTCTCACCTCGTAGACTGTCCGCGGGATTCGTTGCCCCTTCGTCTAGTGGTAGGACACCGGACTTTGGATCCGAGAACCGAGGTTCGAATCCTCGAGGGGCAGCCACTCCGACAGGGCTGGTAGCATCTGCCCGCACGAGGTGACGTGGCGAAGAGGCTTAACGCACTGGTCTGCAAAACCAGCATTCACCGGTTCGAATCCGGTCGTCACCTCCAACTCCGCGAAACACGACGAAGCCGCTCGGCTGATCCGGGCGGCTTCGCTGATTCACGGGTTGCTTTCGATGCGTTGGGTGACGCACCCGTGGTCTAGGGGGTGTAGAAGAGGTCCACGTCGACGAAGGGATCGTCGGTTCCATCGGCCGTCGTCTCATGGTCGGTGTGGTAGCTCGTGGGCGGTTGGCTTGGTGAACCGTCCTGGATTCGGATGGAGTCGCGGTCCGGGCTGATGATCGCGTCCTTGATGTAGCTCAACGCGCCGGCGGACGCGGGGTAGATGTCGGAGAGTTCCACAGCCTCCCGGTACTGCTCTATCCCGTTCACTGCCGTCCACCACCCGTGCCAGCCACTCTCCGCCTTCACCAGCAGGTGGTCGGCCCGTGCCTTCTTGACCGACGTGATGACGTGGCTCGTGACATCCCACTTCCCGAACGTCGCGGCGTCGGTATCCTCGGGGTATCGGTCCATGACGATCGTGTCGCCGGGACTGGGGGTGCCGTCGAGGTCGGTGTCGACGAGTTTGGCGATGAGCACGTCGCCGCTACCGAACTGGCCGTCCTGGACGAGGTCGGAGTAGGCGATCGCGAGGGTCTTGGGCGTCGGTGCCGGTGGCGCCGGTGGCGCGGGTGGCGCGAACACGGACTTCGGCAGCTCGCATCGGACGTGCGGGCCATGGCCGGTGTTCTGGTAGCAGGCGTCGACACCGATGCCACCATCGAGCCTGTCGAAGCCAGCACCACCGAAGAGGACGTCGGGTCCGGCCTGTCCTGCGAGGAAGTCGTTCTGCTGGCCCCCGAAGAGCCGGTCCACACCGGCCAGGCCGAACAGCCGGTCGCGCCCCGTCTGGCCCAGGAGCTTGTCGTGTCCGGCACCACCGGCGATGCGGTCGTTGCCCGCGCCACCGCAGATGACGTCGTTGCCGCCACGGCCGAGGATGATGTCGTTGCCCCCGAGCCCGGCGATGATGTCGCGCCTGGCGGTGCCGATGATGACGTCCTTCTTCGGAGTGCCGACCTTCGTGGCCACCTTGCCGTCGCACTTGACGAGGCGCTTGGCCCCGAGCGCCTTCGCGGGCTCGACGTCATCGGCTGCGGCGGTGACGGCCGCGAACGAGGCGGTGAGTGCGGCAGCCGCCAACACGGCCACGGCTCGTCGGATGGAGCGTCCAGTCATCGAGGACCCACTGCCGCATGCCGAGCCGGATGGCGTCACTCGACGATCTTCCTCGATTGTGACCAGTCCTTCCCTGCGTCGCTCCGCGTGGATGCACCGACTCCGGTCGGCGGCCTCATCAGTGGACCGAGGCGGTCCTACGGCAGGAAGATCTCGACGTCGGTGAAGTCGTCGTCTCCCGAGCCCGGCGCATCGATCCTGGTGATACGACGATGATCCGGACGATGTCGCCAACCTCGCCGTAGCTCCGAGTCCCCGAGCCAGCCCGACCGAGAAACGAGAAGTCGGTGTCCCGGCGGAGATCTCGTAGTACTCCTGCTCATCCAGCCACCAGTCGTGTTGGCCGCTCCGCGCTCAACACATCCTGTGGCAGCGTCCCACCGAGCGTAGCCGGAGCGATCGGAGTGTCGGACGGGCGATCGGCGTGCCGAGGAGCGCTACAGTGGCGCGGTGCGTCCGGCCCGGAGTGGCGGAACGGCAGACGCGGCGGTCTTAAACACCGCTGAGGGCTATGCCCTCGTGTGGGTTCGACCCCCACCTCCGGGACCACACTCGCGCTCAAGTCGGACCACGATCAAGGCCCCTCGCC
This sequence comes from uncultured Chloroflexia bacterium, assembly GCA_963752475.1. GTDB lineage: Bacteria > Chloroflexota > Limnocylindria > Limnocylindrales > CSP1-4 > JAFMJV01. Next base: position 509,606 of record CAVVYR010000007.1, read on the forward strand.
GCTGATGCCTTCGAACACCAGCAGAAACACGATGACGGAGTAGATCGGGCATGCCAGGAGCAGGGTGCCCGCGCCGACCTTGAACCAGGCGGCGCCATGGAGGTGTTCTGAACGCACACCGAGCACGATCCCGATGGCAAGTGACGTGAGTAGCACAGCTGCCATCAGTTCTTCGCTCAGTACTGCTTCCAGCGGGTCGAATACAAGGGTCGCTGCGATGAATAGCACCAGCCCCAAAGAAGAAACGGCTACGGCCGTGATGCTCGCCTTCAAGCACCCGACGTTCTCGTCCTTCTCTGGGTCGGTGGGACTCGGCTTCCAGAGGTCCAAGAGCCACTTGTGGTGGAGCCTCACGTTGCCATCGTCGTCGTGCCCCAGCCGGGGCGGAACTGCGGGTGGTCAGCTCCGTCGCTGGAGTCGGGGGCGCTTCCTGGCTCTGTCCGAAGCGTCACAGTCGGACCGCTACGACTCGTGAGAGGGAGCCGCAACACGGTGCATCACGGCCGAGATGCCCTAGTAGTTCAGCACTACATCGATGAACGCGTCATCGGTGCTGCTCGGCCCCGACGCTTGAACGAGTACCGGGGTCTGGGGACCGCTCGGGCTACCCGCCTGAACCCCGATCACATCAGGGCTGGTGCCGTCGAACCCGTCCAGGAAGGTTGCCTCGATGCCTCCGTCCTCACCGTAGAGCTCCCCCAGACCGAGTCTGTACCAGGTGTGGCCGGCGTTGGCAGTGGACCACGCGTGAAGGAGAGTGGCGGTGCTCTGGCCGCTGATGCTCGCCACGTCATGGCTCGTTGTGGTCCAGTCACCGAACGCCGAGGCGTCGAAGTTCGTCGGGTACCGGCCCATCTCGATGGTGTCACCGGCGTCGGGGCCATTGCCGTCGGTGTCCATGAGCCGGGCGATGAGCACGTCACCGGTGCTGTATCCGTCGAGGCCGTCGATGTCGCTGTAGGCGACCGCGAGGATGCCCGTCAGCGGGATGAGCGAGGGACCGGGCGGCGGCGGTGCCGGGCGCTCACAGCGAACGACCGGACCCGACCCCGTGCCCTGGAAGCAGGTGTCCACGCCGATGCCACCATTGATGATGTCGTTGCCGATCTGGCCCGCGAGGAAGTCGGGACCGACGTTGCCATTGAGCGTGTCGCGGCCGAGCTGACCCCAGATGGTGTCGGCGCCGGGACCCCCGAAGACGACGTCGTTGCCCTTGCCCGCACAGATGAGGTCGCTGCCGCCCTTGGCGTAGATGCGGTCGGCCCCGCCCCTGGCCACGATGACGTCGCGCTTGGCGGTGCCCTTGAGGATGTCGGCCTTCTTGGTCCCGACGATCGTGGCCACCTTGCCTTGGCACTTGGGCTTCGGCTTCTTGGCCGCACCCTCCACATCCACCGCGAGCGCGCTCGTCGCGAGCGCGGCGGTCAACGTGGCAGCGGCAAGCACGGCCACAACTCGACGGATGGGATGTGCCGTCATCGCGTACCCCCTTCGCGGTGGGGAGCCCCAGATCGAGGCTCGACCACGAGTGCATTATCCCGCAAGGCACAACGCCACTCTCCCTGCATGACCGACCTCGAGAACGCCAGGGCCGCCGTCGATGAAACCACGCCCGAGGGCTGGTACGCGGGCCGAGCGGGCCACGAGGAGCGGCACAACCAGTGGTGGCGACACGCCTTCGATCCCTCCGAAACGCCCATCGTCGGCAAGCGGTCGCGCGAATGGGTCACGGTCGGTCGCACCGAGCTGGAATGCGTCAGGGGGGTGGCACGTCGCTTCGGAGAACGGCGGGAGGGTCGCTGGCCGGATCAGGGGGGCGGGCAGTCGGCGCGGCACGATGGGGCTACTCGGCAGGTGGCTCCATCGGGTCGGGCACTGGCGGCATGCCGCCAGTCGGGATGATGACGCCCCAGTTCGCCGCGTTGTCGAAGTCGTCGGGCGCACTCATGATGAGGGTCAAGCCCTGATAGCCACCCGCCCCGGTCAGCACGATCAACCCCGTCGTACGCGGCACCTCATCACTGAGCGCCATCTCGCTGGTGAATGCGACCATGCTCAGGCCGGTCCCCGACCACGTCCCGCCGTCGTTGACGAGTCGCACGCTCGACGTGACGGTCGTGGCGGCACTGTCGCCGAACGTGAAGGTGTCGGCGTTGTCTACGTACGTCATCAGGCCCGACGCGCGGGGATCGGTCGCCTCGACCGGTTGGTCGACCCAGATCCCACCACGTATCTCGGTCGTGGTGCCGTCGACAGCGGTGACCTGACCTTCGTCGAACGCCCCGGACGACTCTGTTTGGAACGTGAAGTAGGCCGGGGCCATCGGGTCGGCTTCGTCCTGCGCGGCTACGGCCACGGACAAGCTGATGGCCAACAGCAGGATGACCGCCCCGCCAAGGGGCACCCGCAACGGACGCATGACATCCCCTCCCATCCGCGGGCCGGGTTCGCCAGTGGCTCGGCACGGTCCAGGCGGCCAGTGCTGGGGCCGTGCGTCATCGCCTCCCGCTACGTGCCATTGTCTCGCGGGCGTCCACGACTACCTGCTGCGTCGCAACTTGCCGGTGCCGCGACCACCGGATCGACTCCGCGAGTGACCGATCTCCGCCTCAGCCATCCTGGCTTCGACTTCTGTGACGATGACACGGTCGCGTCGAACTTGACGGCATAGAGGAAGCAGTCAGGATGGGCCGCATGATACCCAGCGATAGGGCACGCCTGCGATGGGTCGCCGTCCTCCTCGGTGCCCTGGCTGCGACGGCAGCCGGAGGTGGCACTCTGGCCCAAGAGTCTGATCCAGAGCCCGAGCCAAGCGTGCTGGTCGACGCCGAGGTCCCCAGCCCGTTCCCGACCGCCGAAGAGGTCAGCGGGGTGCTGGGCCATGAGGTCGGGATCCGAGGTATCGAACCCGGCCTGAGCCAGCTGTGGGAGGGCATCGAGTTCGACTGGCAGGAGTTGCCGCGCGCCATGATCGGGATCTATGTGGCGCCTCCGTATGGGGCGGGAGAGCCGCTCGCTGGGGTCACGATCGATGTCGCCGAGTTCGTCACCGTGGAGGACGCCGTGCGGCATGCCGACGACAAGTTCGCCGACTACCCCGAAGGCTTCGAGACCGACTTGGACGGCGACTACGTGCTCACACAGACGTTCCCGTCGGACGACTTCGACGCCTCCTTCATCGTCTACAGAGAAGACACCCTCATCGTCGTCGTCACGGCGGTGTCATTCGACGGCACGGTGATGGAGGCTGCCAGTGAGGCCACAGTCGAGCTCGTCTTGAGCAAGCTGGGTGCATCACGGCCGAGATGCCCTAGTAGTTCAGCACTACATCGATGAACGCGTCATCGGTGCTGCTCGGCCCCGACGCTTGAACGAGTACCGGGGTCTGGGGACCGCTCGGGCTACCCGCCTGAACCCCGATCACATCAGGGCTGGTGCCGTCGAACCCGTCCAGGAAGGTTGCCTCGATGCCTCCGTCCTCACCGTAGAGCTCCCCCAGACCGAGTCTGTACCAGGTGTGGCTGGCGTTGGCAGTGGACGTCACGCGTGAAGGAGAGTGGTGGTGCTCTCGGCCGCTAATGCTTGCCACCGACATGGCTCGTTGTGGTCCAGTCACCGAACGCCGAGGCGTCGAAGTTCGTCGGGTACCGGCCCATCTCGATGGTGTCACCGGCGTCGGGGCCATTGCCGTCGGTGTCCATGAGCCGGGCGATGAGCACGTCACCGGTGCTGTATCCGTCGAGGCCGTCGATGTCGCTGTAGGCGACCGCGAGGATGCCCGTCAGCGGGATGAGCGAGGGACCGGGCGGCGGCGGTGCCGGGCGCTCACAGCGAACGACCGGACCCGACCCCGTGCCCTGGAAGCAGGTGTCCACGCCGATGCCACCATTGATGATGTCGTTGCCGATCTGGCCCGCGAGGAAGTCGGGACCGACGTTGCCATTGAGCGTGTCGCGGCCGAGCTGACCCCAGATGGTGTCGGCGCCGGGACCCCCGAAGACGACGTCGTTGCCCTTGCCCGCACAGATGAGGTCGCTGCCGCCCTTGGCGTAGATGCGGTCGGCCCCGCCCCTGGCCACGATGACGTCGCGCTTGGCGGTGCCCTTGAGGATGTCGGCCTTCTTGGTCCCGACGATCGTGGCCACCTTGCCTTGGCACTTGGGCTTCGGCTTCTTGGCCGCACCCTCCACATCCACCGCGAGCGCGCTCGTCGCGAGCGCGGCGGTCAACGTGGCAGCGGCAAGCACGGCCACAACTCGACGGATGGGATGTGCCGTCATCGCGTACCCCCTTCGCGGTGGGGAGCCCCAGATCGAGGCTCGACCACGAGTGCATTATCCCGCAAGGCACAACGCCACTCTCCCTGCATGACCGACCTCGAGAACGCCAGGGCCGCCGTCGATGAAACCACGCCCGAGGGCTGGTACGCGGGCCGAGCGGGCCACGAGGAGCGGCACAACCAGTGGTGGCGACACGCCTTCGATCCCTCCGAAACGCCCATCGTCGGGAAGCGGTCGCGCGAATGGGTCACGGTCGGTCGCACCGAGCTGGAATGCGTCAGGGGAGTGGCACGTCGCTTCGGAGAACGGCGGGAGGGTCGCTGGCCGGATCAGGGGGGCGGGCAGTCGGCGCGGCACGATGGGGCTACTCGGCAGGTGGCTCCATCGGGTCGGGCACTGGCGGCATGCCGCCAGTCGGGATGATGACGCCCCAGTTCGCCGCGTTGTCGAAGTCGTCGGGCGCACTCATGATGAGGGTCAAGCCCTGATAGCCACCCGCCCCGGTCAGCACGATCAACCCCGTCGTACGCGGCACCTCATCACTGAGCGCCATCTCGCTGGTGAACGCGACCATGCTCAGGCCGGTCCCCGACCACGTCCCGCCGTCGTTGACGAGTCGCACCCTCGACGTGACGGTCGTGGCGGCACTGTCGCCGAACGTGAAGGTGTCGGCGTTGTCTGCGTACGTCATCAGGCCCGACGCGCGGGGATCGGTCGCCTCGACCGGTTGGTCGACCCAGATCCCACCACGTATCTCGGTCGTGGTGCCGTCGACAGCGGTGACCTGACCTTCGTCGAACGCCCCGGACGACTCTGTTTGGAACGTGAAGTAGGCCGGGGCCATCGGGTCGGCTTCGTCCTGCGCGGCTACGGCCACGGACAAGCCGATGGCCAACAGCAGGATGACCGCCCCGCCAAGGGGCACTCGCAACGGACGCATGACATCCCCTCCCATGCGCGGGCCGGGTTCGCCAGTGGCTCGGCACGGGCCAGGCGGCCAGTGCTGGGGCCGTGCGTCATCGCCTCCCGCTACGTGCCATTGTCTCGCGGGCGTCCACGACTACCTGCTGCGTCGCAACTTGCCGGTGCCGCGACCACCGGATCGACTCCGCGAGTGACCGATCTCCGCCTCAGCCATCCCGGCTTCGATTTCTGTGACGATGACACGGTCGCGTCGAACTTGACGGCATAGAGGAAGCAGTCAGGATGGGCCGCATGATACCCAGCGATGGGGCACGCCTGCGATGGGTCGCCGTCCTCCTCGGTGCCCTGGCTGCGACGGCAGCGGGGAGTGGCGCTCTAGCCCAAGAGCCTGATCCCGAGCCCGAGCCGAGCGTGCTGGTTGACGCCGAGGTCCCCAGCCCGTTCCCGACCGCCGAAGAGGTCAGCGGGGTGCTGGGCCACGAGGTCGGGATCCGAGGTGTCGAACCCGGCCTGAGCCAGCTGTGGGAGGGCATCGAGTTCGACTGGCAGGAGTTACCGCGCGCCATGATCGGGATCTATGTGGCGCCTCCGTATGGGGCGGGAGAGCCGCTCGCTGGGGTCACGATCGATGTCGCCGAGTTCGTCACCGTGGAGGACGCCGTGCGGCATGCCGACGACAAGTTCGCCGACTACCCCAAAGGCTTCGAGACCGACTTGGACGGCGACTACGTGCTCACACAGACGTTCCCGTCGGACGACTTCGACGCCTCCTTCATCGTCTACAGAGAAGACACCCTCATCGTCGTCGTCACGGCGGTGTCATTCGACGGCACGGTGATGGAGGCTGCCAGCGAGGCTACAGTCGAGCTCGTCCTGAGCAAGCTCGGTGACGGGACCTAGCCACCTCCGCCTCACCCGACCACGATGCTACTCACCAGCACGGACGAGTACGAGGGACTGTCGGCCTACGTCGCGGTAGTCGAGGACGATGACGAACCACCCAGGTTCCGGGCCGCCGTCTTCCCCGGCGAGATGCCCGAGCACCTCGCCGGGGCGGCCGCTACCCCGGCGCCCACGTCCCCGGCGCCAACCGACGAGGGTTCCCGTCGTCGACCGTGAGCCGGCGGTCGTGACCGGCACGGCCGGCCACCCCCTCTCTTCGGCCGGCGCTTCGCGTCAGTGGGATGGCACACGGGTCGTCGGCATTGACCAGTACGAGGTGTGGACCTTGGAAGCCAGCGACCCGCGACTCAGCGGCGCGTTGCTCTCGGTCTTCGATCTCATCTTCTACGAGGATCTGGGTGTCTACGTGGCGGACGGCCACAGCAAGCTCGAGACGGCCGAGGGTCGCTGGAGCGGTGAGTTCACCTTCGTGGGCGGCGAGGCGCTGGCCAACGTCGCGATCGTGTCGCTCACGGCGAAGGCGCGTACGAGGGCTTGATGACCGTTTCGTCATGGACCAGGACGCCGGGCGCTCGTTCACTACCGGCATCGTCAAGGGCGACCTGCCAACGCCTCCGGAACCGAACTGACGAGCGTGGCACGATGGGCGTATGACCCATCAGAACGCAGTGTTCGTAGAGTCGTACCGTGGCACGTACCAACAGGCCCACGCCGCCTTCCGTGAGGCCGCCGCCCGCCATGGCCCTGCCGGCTATCAGCCGACGACTCAGGACTGGGTGGGCCAGGGACCGCGCTGGGGCTGCTTCAGCTGCGCACTGATCATCATCCTGCTCATCAGCATCATCGGTATCCTGCTGCTGCCCTTCGTCTTCCTCGGGCGCAACAAGGGCACGCTCACGGTCACCTACGCGTACGTCGGGCCGCCGCGCGCATAGCCGGGGACGACACGGGGCTCGACCCATGGCCACCATGACGCAGCCTTGCACCGAGTCGCCCCGCGCTGCGGCAGGCGGGCTAGGCCGTCCGGCTTGCCAAGCGTGCCGGTGACCGAGCGAAGAACGCCTAGACCGGCTCGACCGTCAGGCCTTCACCAGCCTCCTCGATCTCGTCGACGCCCTCGCCGGTGCGGGCACGGGACCGCGTCGGTAGCGGCACCTCGCGCAGTGGCAGCAGGACCACGAAGGCCACGGCCACCGCGCCGATGCCGATCCAGAAGACGTCGCCCGTGGCGACGCTCACGGCCTCGTGGACGCCCTCGACGATGGCACCGAGCCAGGGCTCGAGGGTGGCGCGGGCATCGGCCGGTAGGGCGGCCAGGAGGGACGCCCCGAGGTCATCGACGGCCGTGGTCTCATCGGAGCCGATGGCGGTTCCGCCTTCGGTCAGACCGACCACGAGCTCGCCGGGCACGCCGGCCTCGCGGAGCTGTCCGGGCAGGCGGTCGTCGAAGACGCCCGTGAACCACGAGCCCGCGATGGCCAGCCAGATCGAGGCGCCCAGCTGGCGGAACGTGGTCAGCGAGCTGGTGGCCGTGCCCATCGTCTCGGGCGGCGAGGTCGACTGGACGACTGCCGTCAGGATCGACGTGATGGGTCCCAGCCCGATACCGGTGAGGAACATCGCGCCCCACACCAACGGCAGCTCGGAGTCGGCCTCCAGCCTGGTGAGCAAGACCATACCGGTGATGCCGGTGAGCATCGCGCCGAGCAGGAGCATCTTCCATCGTCCCGTTCGCGCCACCAACATGCCGCCGGCGATGGCGCCCACGATGAGGCCGCCCAACAGCGTCATGATCTGCCAGCCGGATTCGGTCGCGCTCGCGCCGTGGACCAGCTGGAAGTAGCGCGGCAGGAAGACCACGCCGATGAAGAGGCCCGCGACCGAGAGGAAGACCACTGCGCTCGCGACCGCGAACGTGCGCTCAGCGAAGAGCCGCACGGGCACGATGGGGTCCTCCGCGTAGGCCTCGATGATGAGGAAGACTAGCCCGATCGCGAGGCCGAGGATCATGAAGCCGCCAACGTCGAGATCGGTGAGCGAACCGGTGGGCAGGTTGCGCACACCGACGAGGAAGGGCACGACCGCAAGCACGAACGTGACCACACCCGCGACATCGAAGCGCTTGACCGGGGCGTCTGTGCGCAAAGACGGCATCAGCCGCCAGATCACGAGCAACGACGCAAGGCTGATGGGCAGGTTGATCCAGAAGACCCAACGCCAGCCGATGGTGTCGGTGAAGACCCCGCCGAGCGTGGGGCCGATGAGGAACGCCAGCACGAAGAGCGAGCCGAAGAGCGCCTGCACCCGGGCTCGTTCAGCCGCGGGGTAGAGATCACCGATGACGGCCAGCGTCACCGGCACGATGGCCCCGGCGCCGACGCCCTGCAGTCCACGGAAGAGGACGAGTTGCCACATCTCGGCCGCCAGCCCACAGAGGACGGAGCCGATGACGAAAAGGGTCGCGCCGGCGAAGATCACCGGCTTACGTCCGATGCGGTCGGAGAGCGAACCGAAGATCGGCATCGTCGCCGTCATCGTGAGCAGGTAGATGGTGAAGATCCAGGTGTAGAGGTCGCTGTTCCCGACATCGGCCACGATGCGGGGGAGGGCGGTACCGACCGCCGTCGAGTCGAGCGAGGCGGCCAGCAGGATGAGTGCGAGGCTGACCATCACGCCGCGAACGGCCGCGGCTGACAGGTCGTGGTGGGGTCGATCCGGCTCGGTCGGCCGAGTCGTCGAAACGGGACGGGGTCCCATCGGTCATCTCCTCAGGGTGAATACAACTGCCCCAGAGTGACACTCGGTGTCACATCCGGGATAGTGCCAAGTGGCACATAGTGCCATTTGACACCGTGAGACGCGTAGAGCATGCTGCACCCATGGACCCACTCCCTCAGGGGTTGCGTGAACGCAAGAAGCGCCAGACGCGCATCGATCTCGCCCGAGCGGCCATGGCGCTGTTCGAGCAGCACGGCTACGACGCGGTCACGGTCGACGACATCGCGGCTGCTGCCAACGTTTCGCGGCGCACGTTCTTCCGCTATTTCGATACGAAGGACGACGTGATCGCCGTCGATCCCGAGGGCAAGCTCGCGGCCATGCGCATCGCCCTGCGTGACGGTCCACCGGAGGAGCCGACCCTCGACGCCCTGCGCCGTGGGGCGTTGGCGATGATGGCCGCCTACTGGGATCCGGAGCTCTCGCGGACCATCATCAGGCTGTTGGAGCAAGAACCGAAGATGATGGCTGCGGCGATGGCCTTCCAGGTGCGCTACATCGGATCGCTCGCCCACGAGCTGGCCATCGACATGGAGACCGACGAGCGGCTCGATCCGCGTCCGCGGATCCTGGCGCACACGGCGGTGACGATGATGCGTGCCGCGGTCGCGGGCTGGCTGGCCGATGACTCCGGCGGTGATCCCGGCGAGCGGGCGGAGCTGGCCTTCGAGCAGGGAAGGCCAGCGCTGGAGGCGATCCTGGCGCTGCCGACGGAGCAGCCGAGGGCCTCGGCCGCGTAGCCCCGGAGGGTCGTTGCCTCGACGCACCAGTGGCCCGGTGCATACGGGCACCGCAGCGGTGACGATGGTGAATCCGGGCTCGGCGATGCTCTTCGGCGGGTCGTGTCACGATTCGGGCATGAGCGACGATCGAACCCGACACGAATGGGACCTGCGCGTGCCCACCGCCGAGCAGCTGAAGCCGTGGATGGCACCGACACAGATGGCCTTCGCCGAGGCCACGAGCGGCCCGGAGGTCGACGACTGGGCCAAGCTCATCGAGCCCGATCGATGGCTGGGCGCCTTCGAGGACCCCGAGAGCGATGTGCCGGTCGGTGCGGCTACCGCACTCAGCGTGCGCCTGACCGTGCCCGGTGGGGAGGTCCCCGCCGCTGCCATCACGGCCGTTGGTGTCCGGCCTGACCACCGGCGTCGCGGCGTGCTGAGCGCACTGATGCGGCGCCAGCTTGACGACGTCCACGCGGGTGCAGAGCCGGTAGCCATCCTGTGGGCCTCGGAGGGCGCCATCTACCAGCGCTTCGGCTACGGCCTTGCCACCTTCGACGGTGGCTTCGAGGCGGCCGCTCCCCGCACCGCCTTCACGCGTGGGCCAGCACCCGAGGGCCGCGTTTGCATGGTCACCGAGGAGGAGTCGCGCCGTCTCTTCCCGCCCGTCTACGAGGCCATGCGCACGAGCACGCCCGGCGCTATCACTCGCAGCGAGGACTGGTGGAACATCGGCGTCCTGGCCGACCCGGAGTACAGCCGGCAGGGCATGAGCGAGAAGTACCGGGTCGTGTATGAGGCCGAGGGCAAGGCCGAGGGCTACGCCATCTATCGTGTCAAGCAGGACTGGGACCACCTCGGCCCGAAAGGGATGCTGGAGGTGCGCGACGCGGTGGCCACGACGCCACGGGCGCAGCGCGCGATCTGGCGGTATCTCTTCGACGTCGACCTGGTCAAGACGGTCAAGGCGCGTCACGTGGCCGTGCCGAACCCGCTCCAGCACATGCTGGCTGAGCCGCGAGCGCTCGGCTTCAACATCTCCGACGGCATCTGGGCCCGACTGGTGGACCTGCCCGAGGCGCTGCGGGCGCGCCGGTACACCACGACGGATGAACTGGTGATCGAGGTTGCGGATCGCTATTGCCCCTGGAATGAGGGTCGCTGGCGCATCCGGACGAACGGCAAGCCCGGCGAGGCGGAGGCGAGCGTCGAGACCACGACCGATCCCGCAGATCTGGCGCTCGACACGACCGACCTGGCCGCGGCCTACCTCGGGGGAGCGAGAATGCTCGACCTCGCCGCGGCGGGTCGTATCGAGGAGCTCACTGCCGGCGCCGTCGCTCGAGCCCACGCGCTCTTGACTGCGGGCCGCGAGCCCTGGTGCAACACCATGTTCTAGAGCGGGCGATCCCTGGTCCGCGTGCTATCCTTCATCGGTCCTTTCAGTTCCGCCGTGGGGCGACCACGCCCGGCACACGAGCGGGACGAACCCGTTGGGAGGAGTGAACGCCTATGCGTCGCTACGAACTCATGCTGGTCCTGCGGCCGGATACCGCCGATGACCGCGTCCAGCAGATCCTCGACCGAACCACCCGTGGCATCGCTGCGGGCGACGGCCAGATCGTCAAGGTCAGCCCCTGGGGCCGCCGCCGCCTTGCCTATCCCATCTCGGGCTACCGCGAGGGTTCCTACTTCATCGTCGTCTTCGACGCGCCCAGCGAAGCCATCGACGAGCTCGAGCGCAGCCTGAACATCACCGAAGAGGTCATGCGGCACCTCGTCACGCGCATCGAGCGCCCAGCTCCCCGTCGTCCCGAGAAGGCTGACGAGGAGGCTGCGGAGGCCGAGGCTGAGGCCGAGGCCGAGCCCGAAGAGGCCGAGTCGGCCGACACGGACGATGCGCCGCCGGTCGACGATGAGCCTGAGCTCGAGGGCGAGATCATCGACGAGTCCGAGAGCGAAGCCGCACCCAAGGCCGTCTAGGACGTCCCTCCAGGGAGGATCAGCATGTCGCTGAACAAGTGCATGATCATCGGCAACCTCGGCCGAGATCCCGAGATGCGCTACACGCCCAGCGGGCAGGCCGTCACGCAGTTCAGCGTGGCCACCAACCGCAACTTCCGCGATCCGCAGGGCGAGTGGCAGAGCGAGACCGAGTGGTTCCGCGTCGTCGTCTGGGGTGACCAGGGCGAGCGCGTGGCCGAGTACCTGCGCAAGGGTCACAAGGTCTACGTGGAGGGTCGCATCCAGACCCGCCAGTGGGAAGACCAGAGTGGCAACAAGCGCTACACGACCGAGCTCATCGCCAACCGCGCAACGTCGCTCGAGCGACGCGATCGTGATGGCGAGCCGCCGTTCCCGGGCGACACCTCGGCTGGTGGCTCGAGCTCGGGCTCGGGCGGCTCCGGCAGCGCCCAGAGTGGCTCCGGCAGCGCCCAGAGTGGCTCCGGCTCCAGCTCATCGTCCTCCGGCACGACCAGCTCGGCCGAGGATTTCGACGACCTTCCCTTCTAGCCCTACCCGGCTAGCGATACCGACACCGACGAGAAAGGAACCCGCCAATGCCTCCTCGCAAGCGCCGCGACGACTACTATCGCGACCGCCGTCGCCGCAAGGTCTGTGCCTTCTGCGCCGATAAGTCCAAGACCATCGACTACAAGGAGGTCAACCGCCTCCGCCGCTACATCAGCGAGCGCGCCAAGATCGAGCCGCGTCGCAAGACCGGCACCTGTGCCCAGCACCAGCGTGCGCTGGCAGTGGCCCTGAAGCGCGCCCGCCACGTAGCTTTGCTGCCGTACGCGCCGCAGCACATGCGCCCGTAGGCCTAGCCGCCGCTCGGCTTCCGCGCCGAGCTCGCCGCACGAACGACCCGGTCGAGAGACCGGGTCGTCTGCTATCTGTCGGCCTGGCGCTACCTGCGAGCTGGGAGCTGACCGCGGACCCACCAGCGAGCGAACTGCAACCGCCAGCCTGCCGCTACCTGCGAGCTGGGTGCTGACCGCGGGCTCACGGCTACCCGCGAGCGAACTGCCGGCCTGCGACCCACGGCTCCCCGCGCGCGAACTGCGGCTGCCAGCCTGCCGCTACCCACCAGCTGGGCCACTGGGCCAAGCGGTTCGCCAAGCGTCGCCGATCGACCCGGCGTGCAGGTAGATCGGCCAGGACCTGGCCGCCTGGCCCTGGTGGCGGGTCGGATGGCCAGCTGCTTGGCTGTGTCACCCGCTGCGCGTAGGAGGTGGTCGCTTCAGGACAGCTGCTTGGCCCGGTGACCCGCTGACTGGGTAGCTCGCTAGGTTCGAGGGCTCACGCGGGCCCTGAAGGCATCGACTGGTGGCGCCCGAGTGGCATCGCGGCGACCCTTCTACTCCGCGTTCCGCACCCACGGTGGCACCGCACGGGCGTCAAGACCAGCCCAGGTCGACGACGACGGCGCTCCGCGTATACTCCCGAGCATGTTGGACCAGAAGCCCGCCCAGACCACGCCCGAGACCACTGCCGAATCCCAGGCTGCGCGCCCTGGCGCGCGCCCCCAGGACGCCACGGTATGTTGGTTCGAGGACGCGTGGACGCCGCTGGCGGAGGCCAAGGTCAGCGTGATGACCCACGCCTTCCTCTATGGCACGGCGGTCTTCGAAGGTATCCGCGCCTACTGGAATGCGGACGAGGAGCAGCTCTACCTGCTGAAGGCACGCGAACACTTCGAGCGCATCATCGACTCATCGAAGATCCTGATGATGGATCCGCACTACAGCGTCGACGAGATGGTCGACCTGACCGTCGAGCTGCTGCGCCAGAACCGCTATCGCGAGGACTGCTACGTCCGCGCCACGGTCTACAAGTCGGACGAGGCCATCGGCGTCAAGCTGCACGGCCTCGAGTCGAAGCTGAACCTGCTTTCGCTCCCATTCGGCGACTACATCTCCGTGGACGAGCCCATCAGCTGCGGCACCGTCTCGTGGCGCCGGACCGGGGACCTCAACATCCCCTCCCGCGCCAAGATCACCGGCTCCTATGTGAACCCGGCGTTCTCCAAGACGGAGGCCGCGCTCAACGGCCATGAGGAGGCCATCGTGCTTACGCATGACGGCAAGGTCTCCGAAGGCAGTGCGGAGAACCTGTTCATGGTGCGCAAGGGCCAGTTCGTCACGCCCGGCGTGACCAACGACATCCTCGAGGGCATCACCCGGGCCGGCATCGTGGAGATCGCGCAGAAGGAGCTGGGCCTCGAGACGCTGGTGCGACCGATCGATCGCAGCGAGCTGTATGTGGCCGACGAGGTCTTCCTCTGTGGGACCGGCGGTCAGATCTCAGCAGTGGCGTCGATCGACCATCGGCCCATCGGGGACGGCGGCATCGGGCCCATCACGCAACGGATCATGGATACCTACTTCGCGGCCGTGAAGGGCCAGCGGGAGGACTATCGCGGCTGGGTCGTCCCGGTCTACTAGAACGGCATCACCGCGGTCGCGCTGCCGCCCGCCAAACCGCCCCCAACGACGCTGGAGCTACGGCTTCAGCGACTTCGATCCGCTCCCCACGATGACGATGAAGTCGGCCTGAGAGTCGGGGTCGTCGATGCGCTCGATCGTGCGCCCCTCGCTGTTCAGCGTGCTTCGGATCTTCTTGAACGTCTCCGGCATGGCTTCGTCGGCGCCGTTGTAGACACGGATCACGGTGCTCGTGAAGTCGTTGCCTTCCGCCTTCCCGCCGTTGACCGGGGGAACGATGGCGTCCATGCCCTTGCGGCTGAGGTTGGAGGCGGCGTCGATGGCCTTGGCGTTCTTGCCGCCCTGGCCGTTGAGCACGTAGACGATGGCCTCTTCGTCGCGGATCCTGTTGATCTCCCGCTGCTTGCCCTTGGGCGTGCTGAAGATGTTCTTCACCGCGGACTTGATGGCGGCCGGCTTAGCCTTGAGCATCCACAGGCCGGAGCTGCCGCAGGGGTAGCACTCGCTCACGTACCTGACGCTGCTGAGCACGAGGTTCTCGCGACCGTCGAGATCCAGGTCCTGGGCCAGCGTCAGCATCTTGGGCACGAGCTTGGGCGGGATGTTGGTCTTGACGTCCTTGGACAGCTGGTTGATGAGCTCGGTGATGCGCGAGGGGTTGCCGAGGAGCTCGCCGATGTCCGTCTGGTCGCGGACCGAGGTGATGACGCGCTGCTGGCGAGCGGAGCGATCGAAGTCCGACGAGCCATGGCGTGAGCGCGCGTAGGCGAGGGCCTCCTGGCCGTTCATCGTGGTCATGCCCGGCGGCACGTAGAGCTTGAGCTTGCCACGCCCGTCACCGGTCGAGTAGGAGGTGTCCATGACCGGCAGCTGCACGTCCACGACGACACCATCGAGCGTGTTCACGACCGAGCGGAAGCTGTTGAGGTCGACGGCCATGTAGTACTTGATATCCAGCCCGTACAGCTCGCCCAGCGTGCCCATGAGCGCCTTGTAGCCGCGCTGCTTGTCATTGCCGGGGAAGAGGTCCGAGCGCGAGCGCGCCACGGTGTAGAGCGTGTTGATCTTGTTGTTCCACTTGCCGCCGAGCGCGTTGTGGGCGGGCCACTCCCTGGGCAGCGGGATGTTGCTCGCGTCTCGCGGCAGTGAGATGAAGGCCAGCCGTCCCGTCGTGGGGTCGATGCTGATGGTGATCATCGTGTCCGTCAGCAGGCTGGCGTTGTTGATGCCCTGGCGTCCGCCGTCCTGGCCGATGAGCAGGATGTTGAGGCGGTCCTTGCCGTCCCAATCGGCCGTCTTGGGCGTCGCGGTGGGCTCTTCGGTCGCTTCGGGCGTGGGCTCTGGGGTCGCTTCGTCCGTCGGCTCCTCGGTCGGTTCGTCCGTCGCGCCATCGGTGGCGTCCGGGCCCTCCGTCGCCCTCGGGTCGGGCGTCTCCTGTTGGGACAGCTCCTCCGTGATCAGTTCGAAGTCCTCACCGCCGAGCTCGACGAGCTCCTCCGCCGCGATGACCTCGCTGTCATCACCGGCGTTGCCTTCCAGCGCGGCGTAGAGGTCCGTCGCGTACATCACCGGGCGGGCGATGGCGATATGGCTGGCGACCAGCACCACCACCAACGCGACCAGACCGGCGGTGGAGAGGATGCGTGTGGAGCCGTTGCCGATGCTCCTGTCGGTGGCCAGGCGATACGCGTCGAGGACCGCGACGAGGCGGTAGATGAGGTCGAAGACGAGGAAGACCAGGACGAAGGTGAGGAAGTCCGGGTCGACCACCTGCTCGATGAGCTCGTCGCGCGTGTAGCTGAGTGCGAGACCCGCGCTCGCGGCGATGCCGAAGATGGGCAACGCCGCCCACAGCAACGCCCTCAGCCAGCGATGCAGATAGGCATGGCCGAGGCCGGGGAAGATGAACGAGAGGAACGCCGCGGCGAATGCGCTTCGCCTTGGACGCACGGCTACGTCTGCTGGGGCCACGTCGGGCATCGTAGCCGCTCTTCTCGAAACCCGCCCATGCGCGACATGGTGGTGCGTCGGGGCACCACCCGGTGCTGGTTGGCGCTCGGCTAGACTGGGCCGACCGATGACACAAAGCCCATTCCCGGCTGTCGCAGCGCAGCCTGACCTCGCTGCCCAGGAACACCGCACGCTCGACTTCTGGCGCGAGCGGTCCATCTTCAGCAAGCTCCGCGCCCAGAACGCGGATCACGAACACTGGTCCTTCGTCGACGGCCCCATCACGGCCAACAACCCCATGGGTGTGCACCACGCCTGGGGCCGCACGTACAAGGACGCCTTCAACCGCTACCACGCCATGCTCGGCCAGGAGCTGCGCTTCCAGCAAGGCTTCGATTGCCAGGGACTGTGGGTAGAGGTCAACGTCGAGCGTGAGCTGGGCTTCACCAGCAAGAAGGACATCGAGACCTTCGGCATCGCCGACTTCGTACGCCTATGCAAGCAGCGCGTGCTGACGTACGCCGCGGTCCAGACGGAGCAATCGATCCGCCTCGGCTACTGGATGGACTGGAACGATCCCGAGGAGCTTCGCCGCCTGCGCGACCTGCTGGAGCAGGATCCGTCGCAGGTCATCACCGTCGATGGCCCTGACGGACCGGTCACCGACACGGTCGAGATGATCGTCGGCCGCCTGGGTCTGCCGGAGATGGGCGGCTCCTACTTCACCTTCAGCAACGAGAACAACGACCTCATCTGGGCCTTCCTGGCCGAGTGCGACAAGCGCGGCTGGCTCTACCGCGGCATCGACTCGATGCCCTGGTGCACCCGCTGCGGCACGGGCATGAGCCAGATGGAGATGAACGAGGGCTATCAGGACCGCGAGGACCCGGGCCTGACCGTGCGCTTCAAGCTCGTGGAGCGGCCGGGCGAGTCGCTGCTGGTGTGGACGACCACGCCGTGGACGATGACGGCCAACGTGGCCGCGGCAGTGCACCCCGACCTCGAATACGTGCTCATCGACCAGGGTGGGGACGAGCGGTTCTGGGTCGGCAAGGCTGCGCTCAAGACCGCGGTGCAGGGCGACTTCAAGGTCGTCGATACGCGACCCGGGTCGTTCCTGCTGGGACTCCACTACACCTTCGCCTTCGATGTCCTGCCGGTCGTGCAGGAGGCCTTCGCGGGCGGCCGTGACGAGAACGGCGCCTCACCCTACGTCCATCGCGTCATCGAGTGGGACCAGGTCGGCGAGGACGAGGGCACGTCGATCGTGCACATCGCACCGGGCGGTGGCGCCGAGGACTTCCAGCTGGGCAAGCAGCTGGACCTGCCGGTCATCGCGCCACTCGACGAGGCTGGGCATTACCTCAAGGGCTTCGGCAAGTTCGAGGGCATGGACGCGGCGGGTGTCGCAGCCGAGATCATCGAGGAGCTCGAGGCGCTCGACTTCTACTACCACCTCGAGCCGTACACGCACCGCTATCCACACTGCTGGCGTTGCGGCACGGCGCTGCTCTTCCGCGTCGTGGACGAGTGGTACATCTCCATGGGCCAGGTCTACGACCAGCCGCGCGAGACGCTGTCCCGTGAGCAGGTCGACGCCAGCCTGCGCTACCAGATCATGGAGATCGTGGACCAGATCGACTGGTACCCGAGCTTCGGCTACGAGCGCGAGCTCGACTGGCTCTTCACGATGGGCGACTGGATGATCTCCAAGAAGCGCTACTGGGGCCTGGCCCTGCCCATCTGGGAGTGCACGGCCGAGGACTGCGATGGCTACCAGGTCATCGGCGGGCGCGAGGAGCTGGGCGAAGCCGCGTCGGCCGGATTCGAAGCGCTCGACGGCCGCACGCCGCACCGCCCCTGGGTCGACGAGGTCGTCGTGCCGTGCAAGACCTGCGGTGCCGAGTCGCGTCGTATCAAGGACGTGGGCAACCCCTGGCTCGACGCCGGCATCGTGCCCTTCTCGACACTCCACTACCGCACCGACCGCGACTACTGGGAGAAGTGGTTCCCGGCCGACTGGGTCAGCGAGTCCTTCCCCGGCCAGTTCCGCAACTGGTTCTACTCGATGCTGGCGATGGGCACCGTGCTGCGCCGCGAGCGCCCCTTCAAGTCGCTCTTCGGCTATGCCACGCTCTATGGCGAGGACGGCCGACCCATGCACAAGTCGTGGGGCAACGCCATCGAGTTCAACGAGGCCGCGGAGCGCATGGGCGTCGACGTCATGCGCTGGATGTACGCCACCGCCCGGCCCGAGGACAACATCCTCTTCGGCTACCACACCGCGGACGAGGCCCGTCGCGAGCTGCTCGTCCTCTGGAACACGCTCGCGTTCTTCACGACGTATGCCCGACTGAGTGACTGGAGGCCGAGCCGAGCGGTCATCGGTCAGCAGTCGGCCGATGCGGATCGCTCGCTGCTCGATCGCTGGATCCTTTCGCGCGCGGCGGAGATGGCCGCGAGCGCGGGCTCGTCCATGGACGTCTACGACACCCGCGGCGCCACCCGCGCCATCAGCGAGTTCGTCGACGATCTCTCGCAGTGGTGGCTCCGCCGCTCACGCCGTCGCCTCTCACGCGGCGATGACGCGACCGACCGAGACGTCGCGTTCGGCACGATGCACCTGGCCCTGATGGCCGTCGCCCGCACGATCGCACCGCTGCTGCCGTTCCTGGCCGAGGAGTTCCACCAGGTGCTGGTGGCCTCGACGAGCGAGGAGGCGCCCGAGTCGGTCCACCTCACCGCCTGGCCCACGCCCGACCTGGCGCCGCTGCGCGACGAAGCGCTCGAGGCCGCCATGGCCGACCTGCGACGGGCCGTGGAGCTGGGTCGCACCCTGCGCAGCCAGGCCGGCATCAAGGTCCGCCAGCCGCTGGGTACGCTCTGGCTGGCGATGCCGCCCGACTGGCCCACCGATGAGACCGCCGACGAGCTGCTGGCCCAGCTGGCCGAGGAGCTCAACGTCAAGACCGTGGAGGTCATCGGTGACGAGTCCGACCTCGTGGACCGGCGCGTGAAGCCGCTGCTGCCGGTCATCGGCAAGAAGTACGGCCAGCGGATCCCGGCCATCATGGCCGCCGCCCGCGCCAACGAGGTCGAGTACCACGACGACGGCTCGGTCAGCCTGGCCGACCTGACGCTGGCACCCGACGAGGTCGAGATCCTGGCCACCCCGCGCCCGGGTACGGCCGTGGCGCACGATGAGGGCATCGTCGTCGTCATCGACACCGAGCTCACGCCGGAGCTGGTGGCAGAGGGCGACGCGCGCGAGCTGACCCGGGCCGTGCAGGACCTGCGCAAGCAGGCGGAGCTGGCGCTCGACGCCCGCATCACGCTCTGGGTCGACGGCCCGGCCGAGATCGTCGAGCGACTCACGCCCTACTTCGATGGCGTGGCCGCCGATGTCCTCGCTGACGACGTTCGCCGAGAGGCTGCGTCCGATGACGCAGGCGTGGCGGAGGTGGCCCTGACCGAGGGCACCGTCCGTATCGCGCTGCAGGCCGTGGATGGCTGAGGCGTCCGCCTCGGCCGCATCGGAGGAAGCCCGCGAGACGCCGCAGGGGCGGCGCCGGCGCTGGGCGCTGTTCGGGGGGACTGCCATCGCGATCGTGGTCCTCGACCAGCTCACCAAGACCTGGGTCGACGCCAGCTTCGCGCGTGCGGCCGAGGGCGGCTCGACAGAGCTCATCGGCGACCTCGTGCGCATCTCCAAGGTCTACAACGACGGCGCCATCTTCGGCTTCCTCGACGCCTCGGCCATGCTCATGGCCCTGCTCACGGTCTTCGTCGTGGCTGCGGTCCTGTGGTACGAGTGGCGTCACGGCGCGGGCCTCGGGCCGCTGGTGACCGTCGGTCTCGGCCTGCTCACCGGCGGCGCCATCGGCAACCTCATCGACCGACTGCGCTTCGGGCACGTCATCGACTTCGTGGACATGGGCATCGGCGACACCCGCTGGTACGCCTGGAACATCAGTGACGCCGCGGTCTTCCTGGGCATCGTGGCTCTCTTCCTCGCGGCCCTGCTGGGCGATCGCGCTCCCGGCGTCCGACAGCAGGGGTCCACATGAGCGGGATCACGCGCGTCGAGGTCCCGGCCGGAGCGGATGGCAGCCGCGCCGATCGGTTCGTGGCTGATGCCGTCGGCCTCTCGCGCGCCCTTGTCCAACGGCTCATCGCCGACGGCCGCCTGACCTGCGATGGACAGCGCGTCCGATCGCGAGACCCGGTGCGTCCCGGCCAGGTCCTGCAGCTCGATGTGCCGGAGGTGCAGGCCGATGAGCTGGTGCCCGAGGACATCCCCCTCGACGTGGTCTATCGGGACGACGACGTCATCGTCGTGGACAAGCCGGCGGGGTTGGTGACACACCCCGCGCCGGGCCACGACCGCGGCACCCTCGTCAACGCCCTGCTCGCGATGGAGGCAGGTGAGGGCGGCCTGGGCACCGCCGCCGGCGCGGGACGTCCCGGCATCGTGCACCGGCTCGACCGTGATACCTCCGGTCTCATCGTCGTCGCCCGCAACGACGCGGCCCAGGTCTCGCTGCAGGCACAGCTCAAGGCGCGTCGCGTGCGCAAGACCTACCTCGCGCTGGCCGGCGGCGTCGTCAATGCCCAGGTCGGCCGCATCGAGAAGCCCATCGGGCGTGATCCGCGCAACCGCATGCGCCAGGCCGTGACCGCGCAGGGCAAGGCGGCCACCACCGGCTACCGCGTCCGCGAGCGCTTCGCGGAGTGGACGATGCTCGAGCTCGATCTCATCACCGGACGAACGCACCAGATCCGCGTCCACCTTGCGTCCATCGGCCATGCCGTGGCCGGTGACACCGTCTACGCCACCGGTGCGGTGCGCAAGGGCCCCGATCGGCTCGAGCGCCTCTTCCTCCACGCCTGGAAGCTGGAGTTCGTGTCGCCCGGGTCCGGTCGGCTCGTCCGATGTGAGGCACCATTGCCGGACGAGCTCGAGTCCGTGCTGGATGGGCTGCGAGCCAGCGACGAGCGAAGGAGTTGACGATTCGCGAGACCGAAGGGCAGCCGGGAGCCCAGGTGATCATCATCTCCGGCCCGTCCGGTGTGGGCAAGGACACGATCATCGAGGCCATGAAGCGGCGGGAGCCGGAGCATCCGCGCCGCTACGTCATCACCGTCACCACGCGCGAACTGCGCGAGAACGAGACCGACGGTGTGCACTATCACTTCTACTCCGTCGACGACTACCAGCGCCTGGTGGCCAGCGAGGGGTTGCTCGAGGCCAGCCTCGTCCACGACCATTGGTACGGCACGCCGCGCGATCAGGTCCAGTCGGCCATCGGCAGCGGGCGTGACGCCATCCTCAAGATCGACGTCCAGGGCGCGGACAAGGTGCGTGCCAGGATCCCCGAGGCCCTGCTCATCTTCGTCGTGCCGCCCTCGATCGAGGAGCTGGAGCGGCGCTTGCGCGAGCGTCGCACCGAGTCCCGCGAGCAGACCGAGCTACGGCTGCGCAATGCTCGTATCGAGATGGCCCGCACGGGCGAGTTCGATCACGTCGTGGTCAACGAGACCGACAAGGTCGACGCGACGGCCGAGGCCATCGACGGCATCATCGCCGCCGAGCACCGCAGGTACGCCGACCGCCGCATCCGCGTCTAGCACCCGATGACGGAGCCGCGCTTCGTCGAGGTCGCGGTGGACGCACCAGGCGTTCCCGGTGGCCGGACCTTCAGCTATCGCGTGCCCGGCCAGCCTGGCCGACATCGAGCTGGGCGAGGCCGTGATGGTCGAGTTCGGGCGACGACGGGCGGTGGGCCTGGTCCTGGCCGATGGCGTCGAGCCGCCGGTGGAGGCCAAGCCGCTGCTGGCACGCGTGCGCTCGGAAGGCGCGCTGCTGGGCCCGCTGGGGCGGCGGCTGGCCCTTCACGTCTCGGAGCACTACCTCGCACCGCCCGGGCTGGTGGTGCGCGCGATGCTGCCGCCTGGGACGCTCGAGCGTATCGCGCTCTTCGCCGTCGCGGACTCGACCGCTGGACTGGTGCTGGCGCCGGACCCGCTGCTGGCGGCCGTGATCGCCGGAGGTGAGGCCGGTGTACCGGTGGATGACCTTCCGCCGGCCTCCAGCCGCGCCACCCTGCTGCGCTCGCTACGCGCCCTGGAGGACGAAGGCGCCCTGCGCCTCGAGTGGCGCGTCGTGCGCGGCGACGGTCCGACCGAAGCAGCGACGCTGGGCCGTCATCACCGATGTCGGACGGGAGGCGGCCACCGCCCTCGGGTCCGGTGACTCGCCGCCGGGTCCGCGCCTGGGGCCACGCCAGCAGGCCCTGCTCGCGGAGCTGACCGAGCCCGGGAACGACGGAGCCGAGGTGGCCGCGCGCCTGGCCGAGCGACACGGAGCGATCGGCCGTGAGTGGGCTGACCAAGCGTGGCCTGCTCGAGCTCGAGGTCCGCACGGAGGCGCGCCGGCCGCTGGCCGGGCGAGCCGAGCCGAGCCGTGGCAGCCGCCCGGTCGGGAGTGAGCTCGACGCGGAGCAGCAAGCCGCCTTCATGGTCGTCAGCTCGGCCATCGAAGCCGGACGCCACGAGACCCTTCTGCTCGACGGCGACACGGCCAGCGGCAAGACCGCCGTCTACGCCGAGGCCATCGCGGCCGCCCTGGCGGCTGGTCGTGGCGCGCTCGTGCTGGTGCCGGAGATCGCCCTGGCCACGCCCCTCATCGACCGACTGCGGCACGACCTCGGCGAGGACGTGGCCATGCTCCACAGCAGCATGAGCGACGGCGAACGTGCTGACGAATGGCGGCGCATCCGCGCTGGGGGGGCACGCGTGGTGGTGGGTACGCGAGTGGCCGTCCTGTCGCCCCCCGAGCCGCTGGGCCTCATCGTCGTGGACGAGGAGCACGACGCGGCCTACAAGTCCGATCGCACGCCGCGGATACCAGGCCCGGGACACGGCCGTGGCACTCGGCGGGCTGGCCGAGGTGCCGGTCATCCTCGGCTCGGCCACACCGGACATCGTCAGCCTGGGCCGCGCCCGCGCGGGAGAGGCGCGTCATCTGCGGCTTCGCGGCCGCCGCTCGGGCGCCCCGGTGACCGTCGAGATCGCCGACATGCGCGAGGAGCTGGCAGAGGGCAATCGGGGGTTGCTGTCGGTGTCGCTCGCTGCTGCGCTCGAGACGCTCGATACCACCGCCGGCGATCGCGCCATCCTGGTCATCAACCGTCGCGGGGCGGCCAGCGTGGTGCTCTGCCGCGACTGCGGCTACGTCCAGATCTGCCCCGAGTGCCAGCGGCCACTCGTCTTCCATGCCCGGGCGGTAGCCTTGCGCTGCCACCACTGCGGGGCCAGCGCCCCGGTGGCCAGGCGCTGCCCGTCCTGCGACTCGGTGCGCATCCGCTACCTGGGTGGCGGCACCGAGCGCGTAGAGCAGGAGCTCCGCGTCCGGTTCCCGGCGCTGCGTGTCGCTCGTCTCGATCGTGACGTGGCGGAGCGCAAGGGCGAGGCCGCTCGGGTCATCGACGACTTCACCAGCGGCGCCTCTGACGTGCTCGTGGGCACGAGCCTCGTGGCCAAGGGTCTCGACGTCCCCGAGGTCACGCTCGTGGGTGTGGTCAGTGCCGATATCGCGCTCAACCTGCCTGACGAGCGTGCCGCCGAACGGACATGGCAGCTGCTGACGCAGGCGGTCGGACGGGCCGGGCGAGGGGAGCGGCCCGGGCGCGCCATCGTCCAGACCTACCAGCCCGACCATCCCGCCATCGAGGCCGTGGCCGCCGGCGACGCCGGCCCCTTCATCGAGGCCGAACTGGAGCGCAGACGCCGCTTCGGCTCCCCGCCCTTCGGGCGTCTCATCAAGCTCACCGCGGCCCTGCCCGACCGAGATGCCGCCGAGTCGGTGGCCAAGGACAAGGTGGCCGAGTTGCGCGCCCGTGCGACCGAGCTGCGTATCCGCGTGGATGTGCTCGGCCCGGTCCCGGCCTACATCGCTCGGCGTGGCGGTCGCTGGCGCTTCCACGTCGTCCTGCGCGGGTCGGACCCCGCGGCGGTGCTGGGCGGCGATCCGGGCACGCCCTGGTCGGTCGACGTCGACCCTGAGAGCCTGCTCTAGAGCCACGCTCGAGAGCGCCGTATACTCGCGCCATGACCGTGAAGCCCATCCTCACCCTCGGTGACCCCCTGCTACGCCTCAAGGGCGAGCCTGTCGACAGCTTCGCCCCCTATCTCGGCGAGCTCCTCGACGACCTCACGCACACGATGCGTGACGCACCCGGCGTCGGCCTGGCCGCGCCCCAGATCGGCGAGGCGCTGCAGGTCTGCGTCATCGAGATCGAGGGCCGCCTGTACGAGCTGGTCAACCCGGTCATCACGCGCTCCAGCGGTGAGGACAACGACATCGAGGGCTGCCTCTCGGTGCCGGGCTACGTGGCCTACGTGCCGCGCAAGGAGAAGGTCTGGGTCGAGGCCCAGGACCGCACCGGCCGCAAGATCAAGGAGCACGGCGCCGGACTGCTCGCGCGCGCGATGCAGCACGAGCTCGACCACCTCAAGGGCATCCTCTACATCGACTACCTCGAGTCCCTCGACGACCTCATCCCGGTCAGCAAGCTCGAGGAGGAGTTGGAGCAGTCCGGCGAGGAGATGCCGGCCCTCGGTTGAGCGCCATCGCGCCCCCGGTCCGGACGCTCTTCTTCGGCAGCGGCACGGTCGCACTGCCGGCCCTGTCGCGGCTGCACGCAAGCGGCCTCGTCGAGATCGATTCGGTCGTCACCGCGCCACCGCGTCCCGCTGGGCGCAAGGGCGTCCTCACGCCCACGCCCGTGGCCGACCTGGCGGCCGAGCTGGGACTGCCCATCCGCACGCCGCGCACGTTGCGTGAAGTAGCCGTGCAGGAGGAGCTGGGCGCCGTCGGGGCCGAGCTCATCGTGCTCGCCGACTATGGCCGCATCATCCCCGGCGCGGTCCTCGACATGCCTCGCCACGGGGCCCTCAACATCCACCCGTCGTTGCTGCCGCGCCACCGGGGGGCGGCGCCGGTCGTAGGCACCATCCTCGAGGGTGACGACATCGGCGGGGTGACCGTCATGCGCATGGACGAGGGGCTCGACACCGGACCCATCGTGGCGCAGCGCAAGGTCACGCTCGACGGGTCGGAGGTGGCTCCGGAGCTGGAAGCGCGTCTGGCCGAGATGGGCGCCGAGCTGCTCGTCGAAGTGTTGCCCGGTTGGCTCGAGGGATCGGTGACGTCGCACGCCGCAGCCGACCGCCGGTGCCACCCTCACGCGCCTGCTGCGGCGGGAGGACGGCCGGCTCGATCCGAGCAAGCCGGTCGCCGACCTCGAGCGCCAGGTGCGGGCATATCAGCCATGGCCGGGTTCGTTCCTCCAACATGACGGGGCGCGCCTGAAGGTCTGGGCCGCGAGCGTGCTGGATCAGAACGTGGCCGTCGAGCCCGGCGCCATCATCCTCACCGAGGGCACGCTGGGTCTGGGCGCGGTCGACGGCGTGCTCCGGCTCGACGAGGTGCAGCCGGCCGGCAAGCGGCGCATGAGCGGTGCCGAGTACCGTCGCGGCAAGCGCCTGTAGGACCCGACCGGCAGACTCCGCGCTGTCGAGGGCCGGAACGGTCGGATGGCCCCGGACAGGGCCTCCGTCACCTCGTGCCCGGCTACATCCGCCGTTCCGGGCTACCATCACGCCTCGATGCCCAATCCCGATCCTGCTCCTGTGCCCGACCCCGCCATTCCGCCGCCCAACGGCGCTGATGGGGCACTCCCCATCCTCGACCTGCCTGCGAGCGGACCGCGGGACGAGCGCCCGGGCATCAGTGACGCCTCGCCCCAGGAGCTGCTGTCGTGGTTCGCCGATCGCGGCGAGGCTGCCTTCCGTGCTCGCCAGCTGGCCGACCATGTCTGGTCCGGCCGAGCGCAGTCGTTCGACGACATCCACACGCTCCCGGCGCCGTTGCGCGCCGACCTCGAGCAGACCTACCGCTTCTGCACGCTGACCGACACCGAGCGCCGCTCGGCCGATGGCGGCCTGACCGACAAGGCACTGCACAAGCTCGACGACGGGCGCGTGGTGGAGTCGGTCCTGATGCGCTATCCCGCCCGCGGCTCACGCCGTGAGCGCACCACGCTGTGCATCTCCAGCCAGGCTGGCTGCGCCGTCGGCTGCCCCTTCTGCGCCACCGGCGAGCTCGGCCTGTGGCGAGACCTGCGCACCTCGGAGATCATCGACCAGGCACGCTTCTGGCGCAACGAGCTGGCGGCGGAAGGCCGGCGCCTCTCGAACATCGTCTTCATGGGCATGGGCGAGCCGCTGCTGAACCCGGACGCCGTGCTGGCGGCATGTGCCGCGCTCAGCGACGGCAACCGCTTCGGGATGGGCCAGCGCCACATCACGGTCTCGACCAGTGGCGTCATCCCGGGCATCGAGCGCATGACCTCGCTGCGCCGCCAGTACAAACTGGCCGTGTCGCTGCACGCGGCGCGCCCCGACCTGCGCGACGTGCTCGTCCCGCTCAACCGCAAGCACCCGCTCGAGGACGTCGTGGCCGCGGCCACCGACTACAGCGATGCCACCGGCCGTCGGGTGACCTACGAGATGGTCATGATCGACCGCATCAACGACACGCCCGCTGACGCGCGAGCCACCGCAGAGCTGCTGCGTGGCCGGCTGGCGCATGTCAACCTCATCCCCATGAATCCCGTGGCCCACACGCCCTGGCAGCCCTCACCTCCGGATCGCGTCGAAGGTTTCGCCTCGGTGCTCCGAGCGGTGGGCCTGCACGCCACCGTGCGTCGCAATCGCGGTATCGACATCGGCGCCGCCTGCGGCCAGCTGGCCGCGGAGATGGCCGGCGAGCCCGCACCGGCCGCGGTCCAGCGACGACGCGACGTCATCGAACGACGAAGTGCGGCGGCCTTGAACGATGGCGCCGCTAGCGGACCATAGGAGAGGAGCCCATGACAGACGCCCACCAGGTCCTGGTCTCGGCCAGCATCCTCAATGCCGACTTCAGCCGCCTGGATCGCGTCGTGCACAAGATGGAGCGGGCCGGCGCGGATCGCCTGCATCTCGATGTCATGGACGGGAACTTCGTCGACAACATCACCTTCGGACCGGACGTCGTGGCTGCCTTCCGCCGCCTGACCGACATGCCCCTCGACGTCCACCTCATGATCTCGCAGCCCGCGCGCTACATGGACCGCTTCATCGAGGCCGGGCCGCAGACCATCAGCTTCCACGTCGAGACGACGGAGCCCCACGAGCGCAAGACCGAAGCCATCGCCGCCATCCATGAGGCCGGCCAGGGCGCCGGCCTCGCGGTCAGCCCGGACACGCCGGTCTCGGCCGTCGACCCCTGGCTCAGCGAGCTCGACGTGATCATGATCATGAGCGTCTACCCCGGTTGGGGCGGACAGGGCTTCATCCCCGAGACCGCGCCGAAGATCGCCGAAGCTCGAGCCAAGCTGGCCCAGGCCGGCCGGGGCGGCCTCGTGCACGTCGACGGTGGCGTCAACAGCAAGACCGCCGATGTCGTCGGCGCGGAGGGCATCGACGTCTGCATCGTGGGCTCGGCCCTGTTCCAGCGTGGCAGTGACGCCTCGCAGGAGGTGGAGCTGGTCAAGGAGCGAGCGCTCGAGGCCTACGGCGCCGCTGTCGGCGCCCGCTAGCGCCATGCGCGTCCTGCTCCAGCGAGTGACCCGCGCCCAGGTCACGGTCGACGGCGAGGTCGTCGGCTCGATCGGCCCCGGGACCGTGGCGCTCGTCGGCGTGGGTCCTGACGACACCGCCGAGATCGCCACCACGCTGGCGAACAAGTCATGCGATCTACGCATCTTCCGAGACCAGGACGGTCGCACCAATCGCTCCCTTGTCGACACCGGCGGGGCCATGCTCGTGATCAGCCAGTTCACGCTCTATGGCGACACCCGCAAGGGCCGCCGGCCCTCGTTCATCGGCGCCGCTCCACCGGACCTCGCAGCAGAGCTGGTCGAGCTCTTCGCCGAGGCCGTGGAGTCGCGTGACATCGAGGTGGGCCGTGGCCGATTCGGAGCGGAGATGGCCGTCGAGCTCGTCAACGACGGGCCCATGACCATCTGGCTCGACAGCGCCGCCTAGCGCATGGCTGTCAGCCCGCTGCTGACCCGCGTGCGCAACCGCGTCGGGCGGCTCCGACAGCGACGCTGGCGCATGGCGCCGTACGCCTCCGGAGAACGCCACATCGTCATGGGCGGCGCGCCGCGTAGCGGCACGACCGTCCTGCGCCGACTCTTCGACCGCCATCCCGAGATCTGTTCCGGCGCTGAGACCAAGCTGTTCGTGCCGGCGGCCTACAACCTCGAGTGGCTGGCCCAGGCGTACGATATCCCGCTCGCGGACATGACCGCCATGCTCGACGGAGCAGCCTCACAGGCGGCCTTCATCGATGCCTTCGCGGCGCGGGTCCGCGCCGATGCCGGCAAGGTCCGGTGGGCCGAGAAGACGCCGCAGAACATCCGCAACCTCGACTGGATCACCGAGCGCTTCCCGCAGGTCTCGATCATCCACATCATCCGCGACGGCCGCGACGTGGTCTGCTCCATGCGTCAGCACCCCGACTGGCGTTGGATCGACGGGAAGTGGCAGAAGGTGATGGTGCCGCGGTCGGTGGAGTCATACGCTCGTCGCTGGCTGGCAGACGTGGCTGCCGGCCTGGCCTGGCGCGAAGACCCGCGCTACGTGGAGGTGCGCTACGAGGACCTGGTGGCGGATCCGCGCACGGTGCTGCGCTCCATCTGCGACGGCATCGGTGCTGGGCACGAGGCGACGTGGTTGGAGCAGGTGGCACGGACCGAGCCCCCCGATGGACCTGACGATGAGCAGACGAAACGCCCCGACTACGAGGGCGCGGTGAGCGCTGTCTCGGTGGGGCGTTGGCGTACGGACCTCAGCGCTGACGAGCAGGCCGAGGTGGAGCGGCTGTGTGGGCCGCAGCTGCGTGAGCTGGGCTACGAGCGCTGAGCGGTCTCGCCTAGGAGGCGGCCTTCATCATCGTCCGGCGGCAGCGCGTGCAGATGAGCGTGCGCGTGACCTTGCCATTCTCGTAGACCTTGAGCTGCTGCAGGTTGACGTTGTAGCGGCGCTTGGCTCGAACGCGGTTCATCCCAGAAGACTGGGGATTGAAGCCGCCCATCGAGGACTTGCCGCACTTCGTGCAGGAGCGAGCCATGATCTTCCTCAGGAGTACATGAAAAGGGGACGGTCGGAACTACGACCGCACGGCCGCGTACTATACCATCGGCCCCGCGAGAACGGAGGAAACCGAGCCATAGCACGCTACTTCGAGGCCAGGTCGCGGCGCCCGCGCCCAGCGGCGAACACCACCCGATGACGCGCCTGACAGTCGATGGCCCCACGCTCATCCGGGCCGTTCGCGCTGCCACGCGGAACCTCGAGCGACACGTCGATGAGGTCGACTCGCTCAACGTGTTCCCCGTACCCGACGGCGATACCGGCTCCAACATGCTGGCCACGATGAAGGCCGCGCTGGCCGAGGCAGAGGCGTTGCCGGACGGCCAGCGGGACCTGGACTCCGTGGCCGATGCCCTCAGCCAGGGCGCCCTCACTGGCGCCCGAGGCAACAGCGGCGTCATCCTCTCCCAGATCATCCGCGGTATGACCCATGGCGCCGACGGCAAGCGTCGCGCCAGTGGCGTCGAGCTGGCGGAAGGCCTGCGCAAGGGCTCGGAGGTGGCCTACGAGTCGGTGCTCACGCCGGTCGAGGGCACGATCCTCACGGTCATCCGCGACGCCGCCGATGCGGCCGAGACGGCCGCCGGCCGCCAGCCCCACGTGGAAGCGGTGTTGGCCGAGACCATCGAGGCTGCCGCCAGCTCCGTACGGCGCACACCCACACTCCTGCCCGTGCTCGAGGATGCCGGTGTCGTGGACTCGGGCGGCCAGGGCCTCTACCGCGTGCTCGAGGGCATGTTGCAGGTCCAGGGCGGCGCCCGACGACCGCGACCTCCACGACCGCGCGAAGCTCCGGCCTCGGAGGTCGTCGCCACCGCTACGGGGCACATCGTCCACGCCCCCACCGACGCGGCGGTCGGCGAACACGGGTACGAGACCCAGTACATCGTCAACTCGCCCGAGGCCGACATCGACATCGCCGCTCTGCGAGAAGCCGTCCAGGCCGTGGGCGACTCGGTCGTGGTCGCGGGTGACGAGAAGCTTGCGCGTGTCCACGTGCACGGCGAGCGACCCGACATGGCCATCGCGGTGGGCCTGCGGTGGGGTCGGCTCAGCAGCGTGGAGGTCCTCGACCTCGACGACCAGGTGGCGCACAACACCGCCCACGACCACGACCACGACAATGACGCGCACGACTCCGCAAGCACGGCAGTGACGCCGGCCGAGACCCCCGCCATCGCCATCGTCGCGGTCACCGGCGCTTCCGGCATCGGCGACGTCCTGGCCTCCTTCGGTGCGCGTGTCGTCGTCCCCGGTCACGGCAGCCGGCCCTCGGTGGGCGAGATCGCCGAGGGCATCCTGGCCTGCGGTGCCAAGGAGGTCATCGTCCTGCCCAACGACCGTGACGCCATCCTGGCTGCCAACCAGGCCTCCGCGCTGACGCCTCTGGTCGGTGTCGAGGTCGTACCCACGCGCAACGCGGCGGAGGGGATCGCGGCCGCCTTCGCCTTCGACGCCGACGCCTCCCTGGAGGACAACGTCGAGGCCATGCGCGCCGAAGCGGAGGCGCTGCGCTCATTCCGTGTCATCACGGCTGCCAAGGACTCGGTCGTCGATGGCGCGGACGTCGAGCAGGGTCAGATCCTGGCCATCGATGCTGGCCGCCGCCTGCTGGCCGCCGGGGAGGACGTCGAGGACGTGACCGTCAGGGCGCTCTCGACCTATCAGGACTTCGAGTTGGTCACGCTCTACTGCGGTGACAGCGAGGGCGCCGGCGCCAGCTCCCAGCTCTGCGAGCGCATCGAGCTCAGCGGGTTCGGCGCGGAGGTCGAGATCATCAACGGCGGCCAGCCGCACGACCACCTGCTGGTCGCGGTCGAGTAGCGCGTGGGGCGAGCGGCCGGCGGAGCCGACGGACCACGTGACCTGAGCACGCCCATCGGTCGCTCGGGTCTGCCCGGCATCACCGCGTTGAAGCGTCACGGACGACGGCTGGGCATCGCCACCGTGGGCGACCTGCTCACGACGTTCCCGCGTCGCTACGAGGACCTGCGCGAGTTCACGCACGTCAGCCACCTGGCCAAGCTCGAGCCCAAGACGCCCGTGACCGTGCGAGTCACGGTGGCCTCGCTGCGCGTCGAGAAGACGTTCCGCCGGAGGGTACAGCGCACGATCGCCGTCCTGGAGCAGGACGGTGCCGAGTGCGAGGCCGTCTGGTTCGGCCGTCGCTTCATCGAGCGTCAGATCAAGGAGGGCGACAAGCTCATCCTCAGCGGCAAGGTCAAGCTGCGCGGCTGGCAAGCCCAGCTGGACAACCCCGAGTTCCAGCGCGACGACGGTGGAGACCTGCTGCACGCCGGGCGCATCGTGCCCATCTACCGCTTGACGCGTGGGGTCACGGCCAAGTCCTTGCGCACGGCCATCCGTAGCGGGCTCGATGACTACGGCCGCCACCTGGAGCCCGACTACCTGCCGGACGAACTGCGCGGCGCATACCCGAGCATCCGCGAGGCCATCACCGCGGCCCACTTCCCTGACGACTTCGACCAACGCGACGCGGCGGTGCGGCGCCTCGCCCACGACGAGCTGTTGGCCCTCCAGATCGGCATGGTCCAGCGTCGGCGGCAGCGCGATGAGGAGACCACGCGCGCCCCACTCCAGGTGGACGAGGCCGGAAGCGGGCGGCTGATGGCCTCGATCGTGACCGGCCTCACCCGCCGCGTCGGCCGCCCGCTCGAACTGACCGATGACCAGCAGGCCGCCATGCGCACGATCCGCGAGGACGTCGCCGGCAGCGTGCCCATGCTGCGGCTCGTCCAGGGTGACGTGGGGTCGGGCAAGACCGCCGTCGCCGCGTACGCCCTCGGAGTGGCCGCGATGAGCGGCGGACAGGGAGCGCTGCTGGCACCGACCGACCTGCTGGCACGCCAGCTCGCCGAGACCGTCGCGGACCTGCTCGATGACGCGGGCATCGCGGTGACCCTGCTCACCGGCTCGCTCAGCAGCGCTGGTCGCAAGACCGCCAACGAAGCTGTGGCCACGGGGCAGGCGCAGGTCGTGATCGGCACGCATGCCCTGCTGCAGGCGTCGGTCTCGTACGCGCGCCTCGACCTTGTCGTCATCGACGAGCAGCACCGCTTCGGCGTGGCCCAGCGCGAGGCGCTCGCGGCCAAGGGCGTCAGCCCGCACGTGCTGCTGATGACGGCCACGCCCATCCCGCGCACGCTGGGCCAGGTGCTCTACGCCGACCTTGACGTCTCCGACCTGCGCTCAGCGCCTTCGGGCCGGCCCGAGATCGTCACCGGCGTCAAGGCGCCAGGCGATCTCGCGAGCACGTGGCAGCGGGTTCGCGCCGAGGCCGCGGCGGGCCACCGCACCTTCGTGGTCGTGCCGCACATCGACCCGCAGGGCTCCGAGGACGGGGACGACAGTGCCGAGCTGCCGCCGTCACTGCCGGCCGCCGAGGGCTATGAGGAGGCGAGGGGAGCGGAGGAGGTCCACGAGCGTCTGCTCGCGGCAGCTGGCACCGGCTCGCGTGGGGCTCGTGCACGGCCGCATGCGGGCCGACGAGCGTGACGCCGAGATGTCCCGCTTCCGCGACGGCGAGGTCGACGTGCTCGTAGGCACGACCGTGGTCGAGGTCGGCGTGGATGTACCCGAGGCGACGCTGATGATCGTGCTCAACGCCGACCGCTTCGGCCTCTCGCAGCTGCACCAGCTGCGCGGTCGCGTCGGTCGTGGCACGGCCGAGTCGTTCTGCGTCCTGGTAGCCGACATCGGCGAGGACACCACCGCTCGTGCCCGGCTCAAGGCCATCCACGACTCCAGCGACGGCTTCGCGCTGGCCGAGGAGGACTGGCGTCTACGCCGCGAGGGTGACGTCCTGGGCCTGAGCCAGAGTGGTCTGCCGCGGATGCGTCTGGCTTCGTTGACGAACGAGGCGGATCGTGAGCTGGCCGTGCACTGCCGGAGGCTGGCCGAACGGATCGTCGACGTTCATGGTCGCCTCGAGCCGACCTACCCGGGCCTCGAACGCGCGCTCACCGACGGGTGGCTGGCACAGGTCGCCGCCGGCGAGGGTAGCGACGAGGAGTCGATCGGTGCCTGACGCCGGACGCGTCGTGACCGGCGTCGCGGGCGGTCTGCGGCTGGAGGCTCCGGGACCGGGGACGCGTCCGCTCTCCGACAAGGTCAAGCAGGCCCTCTTCTCGATGGTCGAGGCTGAGCAAGAGGATGTCTGGGACCGACCGATGCTCGATCTCTTCGCCGGCTCCGGAGCCGCCGGCATCGAAGCCCTCAGCCGCGGTGCGCCAACGGCGGTGCTGGTCGAGAAGGACCGTCGAGCGATCGCTGTCATCCGGCGCAACCTCGAGCGCACACGCCTGTCTGCCGACGCGATCGTGGTGCGCAAGGACGTGCCCAGCTGGCTCGCGGCCGGACCTGCCTCGCCGGCTCCCTTCGGCTGCGTCGTGCTCGATCCGCCCTATCCGCAGGCCGCCGACCTGCTCGCTGCCCTCGGGTCGCTCGGAGCATCGAGCAGCGGCTGGCTGGACGCTGATGCCGTAGTCGTGGCCAAGCACTTCTGGAAGGACGCTCCGCCTGAGCGCATCGGCGACTTGGTGCGCGAACGCGACAGGCGCTTCGGTGAGACCGCCCTGAGCGTGTATCGTCGAGGACCGGAACACGCAGAGGGAGGCCGCTGATGCGAGTGGCCGTCTATCCCGGATCGTTCGACCCCATCACACGCGGCCACATCGACGTCATCGACCGCGCCCGGAGCGTATTCGACCGTCTCGTCGTGGCCGTGCTCATCAACACGCGCAAGACGCCCTCCATCCCGGTCGACGAGCGAGCCGACCTCATCCGCCAGGCCATCGCCGAGGAGCTCGGTCCGGAGGCAGCCGCAAGCGTGGAGGTCGTGACCTACGAGGGTCTTACCGTGGAGCTGGCTCGTGAGCGTGACGCGGCCTCCATCGTCCGCGGCCTGCGAGCGGTCTCCGATTTCGAGAGCGAGCAGGCCATCGCCCATCTCAATCGTCAGCTGGCACCGGAGGTGGACACGGTCTTCTTCATGACCGGCATCGAGTACGCCTACCTCAGCTCCAGCCTGGTGCGAGAGATCGCGGCGTTCGGCGGTGACCTCAGCGCGATGGTGCCCGATGTCGTCGCGCGCCGGCTGAGAGAACAGCGCACCGAGTAGGGCTGTTCTCGACGCGTCCGTTACAGTAGGGGAGCAGGCGAAGTGGGCTAAGATGCTCAGTCGTCCTTCCCTGTCCAGCAGGAGTCCGTGCCATAGACCTCATGTTCCTCATCGAGCGACTCGATGCTCTCATCGAGCAGGGTCGCCGATTCCCCGGCACCAACGCCGTGATGGTCGACAAGGTGGCTGCCACCGACCTCATCGAGCAGCTGCGTGTGGCCGTACCTGAAGAGGTGCGTCAGGCCAAGCGCATCAACGAGGAGTCGTCACGGCTCGTCGAGCGTGCGCAGGATGAGGCCGAGCGCGTCATCGCCCGAGCCCAGGAGCAGGCCGCCTTCCTCATCGAGGAGCGTGAGTTGACCCGGGCCGCCGAGCAGCGTTCAGAGGAGATCGTGGACGAGGCCAAGGGCCAGGCCGCGGAGATCCAGCAGGGTGCGGACGCCTACGCCGCCAACGTCCTCGTCAAGCTCGAGGGTGAGGTGGTCAAGGCGCTCCAGTCCATCCGGCGCGGCCTCTCCGCGCTCGATGAGCGCTACCCGCCTGATGGCAGTGAGCCCAGCGAAGCAGACCCGGAGTCCGCGCCTGACGAGCGGACCCATGCTCAGCTATAACGTCACCGACCTGCTGCGCTCGGCGCCCGGTACCAGCGAACGCCACGACGTCGCGGTAGCCGCGCTGCCGGTCGCGGATGGTGTCGAGCTGGCGGACCCGGTCGCGGGTGATGTCCGTCTGACCAACACCGGGCGGAGCATCCTGGTTCAGGGACTGGTGCAGACGGCGCTCACGGAGCAGTGCTCGCGCTGTCTCCGTCCGGCCAAGGCCATCGTCCGTGCGGCGTTCGAGGAAGAGGCGCTTCCCTCGATCGACCTCGAGAGCGGCAGCCCACTCGCCGAGGAGGAGGAGCCGGATGCACTTCGCCTCACTGACCACCATGAGCTGGACCTCGAGCCGGTCGTGCGGGACGCCATCTCGCTGGCCGAGCCGATCGCACCCCTCTGCCGGCCCGACTGCCCGGGCCTGTGTGAGACCTGCGGCGTGGACCTGACCGAGAACCCGGGGCACGAGCACCTCGATGAAGACATCGATCCGCGGCTGGCCGCCCTCGTCGGCATCCGCGAACAGCTGAACTAGTCCAAGAAGGAGAAGAGGTAATCCGATGGGAGTCCCCAAGCGACGTGTCTCGAGCACCCGCAAGCGCGAACGGCGCTCGCACCACGCGCTCACGGTCCCGAGCCTGGAGGAGTGCTCGCACTGCCACCAGCCCAAGCGTCCGCATCACGCCTGCCCCAACTGCGGTTGGTACGGCGGTCGTGAGGCCGTGAAGATCCGCGAGAAGTCCACGCCCGAGCAGCAGGCCTAGCCTCGTCCACCACCTGACCGAGCGAGGCGCCTGAGATGGACGTCGAAGCGCTGACCCGGGACACCGCCAGCGAATACCTGGAGCGGCCACGCGTAGCGATGGACGCCATGGGTGGTGACCACGCTCCCGAGGAAGTCGTTCGCGGCGCCGTCGACTGGGCTCGCGAACACGACGATGTCGACGTCATCCTCGTGGGCGATGAAGCGCGCATCACGCGCTTCATCGATGAGCCGCTGCCCTCGCACGTGTCCATCGTCCACGCCGGTGAGGCCGTGGGCATGGATGAGAGCCCGGCCGTGGCCGTGCGCCGCAAGAAGGACGCCAGCATCAACGTGGCCATGCGCCTGGTGCGCGATGGCCAGGCTGATGCGGTCGTGACGGCCGGCCATACCGGAGCCGGCGTGGCCTCGGCCATCCTGCACCTGAAGCGCCTGCCCGGCGTCGACCGTCCGGCTCTGGCCGTGCAGATGATCACCGAGACCGGACCGCTGACCCTGCTCGACATCGGCGCCACCACCGACTCCACCGGCGTCAACCTCGCTCAGTACGCCCACATGGGTTCGATCTTCAGCGAGCAGGTGCTGGGCGTGACCGACCCCAGCGTGGCCTTGCTCTCCATCGGCGGCGAGCAGGGCAAGGGTGAGATCCGAGTGCAGGAGGCCACCGTCCTCCTTGCCGACGGCCACCTCAACTTCATCGGCAACGTGGAGGGCCGTGATGTGCCCCACCACCCTGCCGACGTCGTGGTCTGCGACGCCTCGGTGGGCAACGTGGTGATGAAGTTCTTCGAAGGCCTCGCCCAGGTCATCTTCGGCATGGTCGAGGAGGAGTTCCGCCGACCGCCCTGGGGACCCATGGGCTACCTCTTCATGCGCCCCGGCATCAGCCGTATCCGCGAGCGCTTCGACTACGAGAAGCTCGGCGGTTCGCCGCTGCTGGGCGTCAACGGGACCGTGCTCGTGACCCACGGCAGCGCCAAGCGACGCATGATCGGCTACGCCGTGGAAGTCACCGCCGCGGCCGCTCGCGCCCGCATCCCCGAGCGCATCAAGGAGAAGCTGCTCGAAGAGGGTGTCGACAAGTCCACCGCCCAACGCAAGACCGCCGGACTGCACCAGGCCGGCGACTCGCTGCTGATCACCGTCGATGAGGCTGGAGAGGATGGCTGACACCGCGCCATCGCCGGCGCCCACCGTCCACGAACCCGAGCGCGAGGGCCGGCAGGTGGCGCTTGCCGCCATCTTCGAGGCTGAGTTCGGACAGCGCACCGCCACCGACGCGCTCCGCCGACGACTATCGGACGGAGACATCGGCGAGCGTGCCGGAACGCATGCTGCGCGGATCGTCGACGCCGTCGTGACGCACCGCGTCACCATCGACGAGCGCATCGAGGAGGTGGCGCCGACGTACCCCGTGGTGCAGCTGGCCCGTATCGACCGCTCGCTGCTCAGATGCGGGGTTGGTGAACTGCTACACTGCCCGACGACGCCAGCCCGGGTCGCGATATCGGAGTGGGTCGAGCTTGCTCGTACCTACAGCGGAGAGCCCACCCGGCGGCTCATGAACGGAGCTCTCGGGCGTGTCGCTCGACAGGCGACTGAAGCAGAGGTGACCGAACGGGACGTAGGGTCCCCGGCTGGTTCTGAGAGCACCACCGATACAGTGACCCAAGCCCATAGGGAGGGACCAGCAGAGTGACCGCTTCGACCTACGAGCGACTCAAGAAGATCATCGTCGAGCAGCTCGGTGTGGACGAGGCCGAAATCAAGCCGGAGGCGTCGTTCGTGGATGACCTGAACGCCGACTCGCTTGACCTCGTCGAGCTCGTCATGAGCCTCGAAGAGGAGTTCGGAACCGAGATCTCGGACGAGGATGCGGAGAAGATCCGCACCGTCCAGGACGCTGTCGACTACGTCGACGAGCACCTCAACCAGTAAGTCCCACCGGGGTCGATGCCAACGAGCGCCGGCGACCTCGCCGAGCGTCTCGGGCTGCGATTCCGCGACCCCGCGCTTCTGACCGAAGCGCTCGTCCATTCCAGCTATGTGAACGAGCACCCCGAGGGCACGAGCGAGTCCAACGAACGACTCGAGTTCCTCGGGGACGCTGTCCTCTCGCTGGTCATGTCGGAGGCACTGTTCAAGCGCCACCGGGACGAACCAGAGGGGATCCTCACCACCAGGCGGGCTGCCATCGTGTCCACACAGGGCCTCGCCCGTATCGCCCGCCGACTCGAGATCGGTGACGCGCTCGTCCTCGGCCAGGGTGCCGAGAACTCAGGCGAACGTGGTCGTAGCTCGGTCCTGGCGGGTCTCTTCGAATCCATCGTGGCTGCCATCTACCTCGACCAGGGGCTCGATGCGGCTCGTGACTTCATCCTCGATGCCGCTGCGACCGAGCTCGACTCGGCCGTCTCGGCTGACGCGCTGAAGGCACCCAAGAGCCGCCTCCAGGAATACGCCTTCTCGACTACCGGGCGCGCACCCGCCTACCGCATCGTCAGCAGCGAGGGACCCGATCACGATCGCCACTTCATCGTCGAGGTCTCGGTCAACGGTGACGTCCTCGGCTCCGGCGAGGGCCGCAGTCGCCGAGAGGCGGAGACGCACGCCGCCGAAGCCGCGCTCGAGCGCATCGATACCAAGGCCACGACGGTGGTGACCACGTGAGCCTGGCCCGACTGCGTGAGCTCCGCATGGTCGGCTTCAAGTCCTTCGCCGAACGCACGACCGTGGAGTTCGGGCCGGGCATCTCGGCCGTGGTCGGCCCCAACGGCAGCGGCAAGTCCAACCTCGCGG
Organism: uncultured Chloroflexia bacterium; assembly: GCA_963752475.1. Classification (GTDB taxonomy): domain Bacteria; phylum Chloroflexota; class Limnocylindria; order Limnocylindrales; family CSP1-4; genus JAFMJV01. The sequence goes on from CAVVYR010000007.1 coordinate 548,118, forward strand.
ATGCCCTGCGCTGGGCGCTCGGCGAGCAGGGTCGCGCGCTTCGCAGCCGGCGCGCCGAGGACCTGATCTTCGCGGGCTCCGCCAACCGCCGTGCCGTGGGCATGGCCGACGTCAGCCTCGTCATCGACAACGAGGACCGCCTGCTCTCGGTCGATTTCGAGGAGGTCGAGCTCTCGCGCCGGCTCTTCCGGTCGGGCGAGAACGAGTACCTGCTCAACCGCCAGCGGATCCGCCTGCGTGACCTGGTGGAGCTGCTTGACGACGCCAATATCGCCGACAACGCCTTCCTCTTCATCGGCCAGGGCATGGTCGACCAGGCGCTCGCGCTGCGACCGGAGGAACGCCGACCGCTGTTCGAGGAAGCCGCCGGCATCCGCAAGCACCAGCGTCGTCGCAAGAAGGCGGAGAACGAGCTCTCCGAGGCCGAGTCCAACCTGGAGCGAGTGCGTGACCTGCTCGCCGAGCTGCGACCGCAGGCCCGCCGCCTGGCCGCTCAGGCCGAGCAGCAGGAAGCGCGCATGGTAGCGGGTGCCGAATTGGCCGAGGCGCTCGTGGCCGGTGCTCGCGCACGGCTGGCGGCGGCCGAGGTCGAGTCCCAGCGCCACGCCCAGTCCCTCGCTGCTTCCCGGCGCGATGCCGACGCCGCGCTCGGAGCCCTGCGCGACGCTGAGGAGCAGGCAGCCGGCTTGACCCGAGCCCTGTCCGAGCGCGCCGACGCCGAGCAGAAGCTGCGTGACCGGCTCGATGCTGCGCGTGGTGCCGTCCAGCGCATCGAGCTGGCCCAGACCCGCTCCGCCAGCGATGCCGCGGCACTGGTTCGTGACCGCCAGCGCATCGCCGAGGAACGCACCGCCGCGAGCGCACGTGCCGAAGAAGCGCGCCGGCGCATGGCCGCGGTCCTGCCCGAGCCCGATCGTGGTGCGGAGGACGCGCTCGAGCAGGCCGAGCAGCGCTTGGCGGAGGCCACGCGCGACGCGGACGAGCTGCGTGCCGCCGATCGCGCCGACGAGGAGCGTGCCGCCACCGCGCGTTCTGCCCGCCACCGCCTGGCCAGCGATTCCGAGCGAGCCGCACGTCGTGCGGCCGAAGGTCAGCGCCGCCTGACCGCACAGCAGGACCAGGTCGCCAGCGTCACCGAGACCGCGGCCACCACCGCCGAGCGGGCCGAGGGCGCCGCGGAGGCGCGTGCCAAGGCGCACGCCGCGGAGGAGCGCGCCGAGAGCGAAGCACAGGCTGCGCGCGTCAGTGCCAGCGAGGCCGACTCCGCCGCTGGTGCCGCCAACGAGGCGTCAAGCCGCCTTCGCGCCGAGCTGGAAGGGCTGAACGCTCGACGCGAGGCCCTCGACGCTCAGCTCGAGACCGGACCAGAGGAGTCCGTGCTGCGTTCTGCCCGCGCTCGAGGTGGCCGCCGCTTCACCGACGGCCTCGAGGTGGAGCCCGACCTGCGGCTCGCCGTGGAGGCCGCCCTGGGCGAGGTGCTCGCGGGTCTGGTGGTCGACCCCGATGACGCGCGGGCACTGGCCGAAGCTTCATCGGTCATGGTCCTGCGGGATGGTGGTGACGGCCGCAGCCGGGCCGGTGACCGCGCCGCCCAGAAGCTGACCGATCGGGTCACCGAGGTCGGTGGTGGCGCGCTGTCATCCGCGTTCCGACTCGATCCCGAGTCCCATGCCGCGCGCCTCGTTTCGCGTGTGCAGTGGGTGCCCTCGCTCGATGATGCCTTCGCCCTCCGCGAGCTCCTGCCGCCGGGCTGGCGCCTCGTGACCCGCGACGGCATCGTCGTCGATGATATCGGCATCGTGCGCCCGGCTCCGGGCGTGTCCACGCTGGAGCGCCGAGCCACTCGCGATGAGGTCGCTCGCCGTGCCGAGCGGGTGACCGCCGATCTCGAGGCTGCCACAGCGCGTGCCGAGGAGACCAAGGCCGCTCGGGCCGAGGCGGAGGCTGTCGTCGGGGCCGCCCGAGATGTGCTCGATGCGGCCCGTCGTGAACGGCGTATCGCCGATGAGGCCGACCGTTCCGCCGCCTCGGCGGCCGAGAACGCGGCTCGTGAGCTGGCTTGGCAGGAGGCCCTGCTGGAGCGCGCGCAGACCGAAGTCGCGACAGCGACCGGGGAGGCGGAGCAGCGCGCCGCCGAGCTGACCGCCTTCGACGAGAGCCAGACCGGAGACGGCGCCAGCGACGAGGCCAAGGCCGCACTGGAGGCGCTCGAGACGCGCATCGCCGCCCTGCGCAGCGAGCGGGAGGCCGCCGCCGACGTGGCCGGAGAGGCCCGTGCCGCCCGAGACCGCGCGTTGGAGGATCGCCGCCGGGCGGAGGTCTCGTTGGGTCTGGCCGAATCGCGCATCGAGGAACTCGACCGCGATGAGGTCGCACTCAGCGGTCGTGATGCCGACCTCGTCACCGAACGAGAGCGCTTCGCGGGCGAGCTGGCCAGCGCCCAGGGCGTGCTGCAGCGCGAGAACCAGGCCTTCGAGGCCTCGGTCGCTTCCGCGCGCGGTGAACGCGAGGCGCTGATCCGAGCGGAGAACGATGCCAGTGCGGCCCGCGAACGCCTGCGCCTGGCCGAGAACCACAGCCGCCAGAGCGAGGTCGCCGAGATGGAGGCGCGCCTGCAGGTCGACGCCGCTCGCGAGGGCCTGTTGGTGGAGCTGGCCTCGATCGGTGAGGACGGACTCAAGACGCTGCTGAGCCAGAGCGAGCAGGATCCGCCTGGCGACGTGCCCGGTGCGGAAGAGCTGCCGGAGATGCTGGAGCATGCGCTCGACGGTGCCCTCGACGCCTGGCGTAGCGCGAGTGCCGCCGGCGCGGAGGCACCGGAGCCGCCGACCCGCAACCGCATCGCAGCGCTCCGACGCCGCTTCAACGATGTCGGTGCCAGCAACCCCTTCGCGGTGCAGGAGCTGGCCGAGGTCAAGGAGCGCCTGGAGTCGCTCGAGGCGCAGCGCGAGGACCTGGAGAAGGCCATCCGTGACACGCGTGAGATGATCCTTCGCCTCGAGACCCTCATGACGGAGCAGTTCCGCTCCACCTTCGAGCAGCTCGAGGGCGCTTTCGGCCGCCGCTTCCACCAGCTCTTCGGCGGTGGCGAGGCCGTGCTCTCGCTGACCGATCCGTCAGACCTGGCCTCGACCGGGGTGGAGATCACCGCGCGTCCGCCGGGCAAGAAGAAGCAGCCGCTGGCCATGCTCTCGGGCGGGGAGCGGACGCTCACGGCCGTAGCCCTGCTGATGGCCATGCTGGAGGTCCGGCCGGTACCTTTCTGCGTGCTCGACGAGGTCGACGCCGCCCTGGACGAAGCCAACATCGGGCAATTCGGCTCAGCCCTTCGCTCCCTCGCCGAGGAGATCCAATTCGTGGTCATCACCCATAACCGCGGCACCATCGAGGTCGCCGACGCGCTGTACGGCGTGACCGTCGGGGACGATGCGGTCAGCCGCGTCGTCTCGCTCAGGTTGGCCGATCTGCCAGAGGATGACCCCCGCCTCGTCGGCAAGGCCGCGAGGTGAGCGCACCTGAGGGCCGAACCCCCGCCCCCGAACGGATCCTGCTCCAGGACGCCCTGGAGCCGACGCGCCTGGGCTTCGCCGAGCGCGTGCGCAGCCTGCTCGGAGCGGGCGATCCGGACGATGAGACGTGGGAGGAGGTCGAGGAAGCGCTCATCTCGGCCGACCTCGGTGCCGAGATCGCCATCGAGGTCTGTGACCGAGCTCGCGCCCGCACGGACATCGGTCCCCAGAAGGCGCTGCAGCTGGAGCTGCTCGCCCTCTTCGCCGAACGCAAAGCCGTGCCCTGGCCGCGGATCCCGGGTCCAGGCATCCCCGCGGTCATCCTCGTCGTCGGTGTCAACGGCACCGGCAAGACCACCACCATCGCCAAGCTGGCCTACCGCTTCAAGTCCCTGGGCGCCAAGGTCTTGCTCGCCGCTGCCGATACCTTCCGGGCCGCGGCCGTCGAGCAGATCGAGACCTGGGCCGAGCGCATCGATGTCCCGGTCGTCTCGCACGCCGCAGGCGCCGATCCATCGGCCGTGGTCTTCGATGCCATGGACGCGGCCAAGGCGCGCGGCATGGACGTCATCATCATCGACACCGCCGGCCGGCTCCACACGAAGACCAACCTCATGGAGGAACTGGCCAAGATCCGTCGCACCATCGGCAAGCGCATCCCCGAAGCCCAGCCGGAGGTGCTCTTCGTGCTCGATGCCACCACCGGCCAGAACGGGCTGATGCAGGCGAAGGCCTTCAACGAGTCCTCCGGACTCACGGCCATCGCGCTGACCAAGCTCGACAGCACGGCCAAGGGCGGCGTGGCCTTCGCCATCGAGCGCCAGATGGACGTGCCCGTGCTCTTCGTGGGCCTGGGCGAGAAGGTCACCGACCTGCGCGACTTCGACCCCAACGCCTTCGTGGCCGCCCTCTTCGCCGTGGAGGGCGAGAACGCCGAGTAGTCGAAGGCCTGCTTGCCTGCTGCACACCCAGCGAGCGATCTTGACGCGACTGCAGTGATCCCTGGAGGTTCGGTTCGCGGGGTGGACCGTAGTGTCAGCCGCGCTCGCGGAGTGGGCAGGATCGACCGGAACGAGCGCCGGCACGTCGAGATCGCCCATGGGCTGAACATGGGGCGGGCTGAGGCGCCCACCAGCCACATCTGCGACCGCCGCTAGACTGACCGCATGTTCGACGCACTCTCCGATCGACTCCAAGCTGCCCTCGGCAGCCTCACCGGCCGCGGCCGGATCTCCGAGGAAGATGTCAACGTCGCCATGCGCGAGGTGCGCATGGCCCTGCTCGAGGCCGACGTCAACTACAAGGTCGTCAAGGACTTCGTCAAGCGCGTCAAGGAGCGTGCGGTCGGCGCCGACGTCATCGAGAACGTCAACGCCGGCCAGATGATCGTCAAGATCGTCCACGAGGAGCTGACGGCCATCCTCGGCGAAGGCGACCGCACCTTCCGCTACGACGGCTCACCCGCGGTGGTGATGATGGTCGGCCTACAGGGCTCGGGAAAGACGACATCCGCGGCCAAGCTCGCGCGCTGGATCGTGCGCCAGGGCCGCCAGCCGATGCTGGTTGCAGCGGACATCTACCGCCCCGCGGCCATCGACCAGCTCAAGACGCTCGGTGCCAACCTCGAGATCCCGGTCTACAGCGCACCGGCCGGCACACCCGTCGTGCAGATCGCCACCGATGCGGTAGCCCAGGCCAAGCTGACCGGCCGCGACGTGGTCATCCTCGACACCGCCGGTCGGCTGCAGATCGACGAAGAGTTGATGGCCGAGATCCGCGGTGTGCACACGGCGCTGGCTCCGAAGGAGACGCTGCTGGTCGTCGATGCCATGGTCGGCCAGGAGGCAGTCGCGGTGGCTGAGGCCTTCCACGAGAACACCCCGGTCAGCGGCCTCGTCCTGACCAAGATCGACGGCGACGCCCGCGGTGGCGCGGCCCTCTCGATCGCGGCCGTCAGCGGCCTCGCGGTCAAGTTCATGGGCACCGGCGAGAAGGCCGATGAGTTCGAGGTCTTCCACCCCGACCGCCTCGCCGGCCGGATCCTGGGTATGGGCGACGTGGTCAGCCTCGTCGAGCGGGCGCAGGAGGCCTATGACGAGAAGGAAGCGGCCCAGCTGGCCCAGAAGCTCGAGAAGGACGCCTTCACGCTGGAGGACTTCCTCGAGCAGATGCAACAGGTCAAGAAGATGGGCCCACTGAGCAACGTGATCAGCATGATCCCCGGACTCGGCGGCGCGGCCAAGGATGCGCAGGACGCCATCGACCGCGGCGAGCTGGCCCAAGTGGAGGCCATCATCCGCTCCATGACCCCGGCCGAGCGGGCAGATCCCGGGATCCTCAATGCCTCACGTCGGCGACGCATCGCCAAGGGCTCCGGCACCTCGTTGCCGCAGGTCAACCGGCTGGTGAAACAGTTCGGTGAGATGCAGAGGGTGATGAAGATGATGCGGGGCAGGGGAGGCCGTATGCCGGGTCTGCCCATGGGACCGCTGGGCTAGGTGTGAATCTCGCGGCATCGGTGAGATACTGGCCGTGTTGAGATCGTCCAACAGATCACACAGAGCCTCGGAGGAACGCATGTCCACCTCTTCAGCGGCTAGTACGAGCCGGCGCAGCGTCGCGCGCTGGACCGTCGCCGCCATCGCCACCGGCGCACTCGTCGTCTCGGGATCGGGGCTCGTCGCCTTCGCCCAGAGTGGCGCCGGTGAGTCCCAGGGTCCCGCTTTCGTGCCAGCCGATGCGGCCGGGTACGTCGAGGTGCGTCTGGATATGCCCGGCGGCCAGGCCGAGGCCTTGGCCGAGATGATGACGGCCTTCCCCGGGTTCGCCGATCCCGGCAGCTTCGACATGAAGGTCGACGAGCTTCTCGGCGGGTTCAGCTCACAGCTGGGTGTAGCCCTGCCCGAAGGCGACCTCTTCGGCGATGTATTGACCGGCGAGATCGGACTCGCACTCGCCGACCTTGACACGCTCATGATGGGTGGCGACCCCTCCATGGTCATCGGACTCGCGCTGGCTGACGCGGAAGCCGCTGGCGGCGTCATGGAGGCCCTCATGGCCAACAGCCCGGAGACCGTGACCGAGTCCTCCTACAACGACGTCACCATCCACACCGACACCAGCTCGACCCCGCCGATGAGCGTGGCCATGCACGCCGGCTGGATGATCATGGGCACGGGTGAGGCCATGGTCCAGAGCTCCATCGATGTCCTCGATGGCGCGGCCCCCGGTCTGGCCGATGAGCCTGACTTCGCCGCGGCCTGGGACCGCCTGCCCGATGCCCGCCTGGCCGCCGCCTACATCGACTTCGCACCCTTCGCGGGACTGCTGGACATGGCCACGATGATGGCGGCTGGCGAGACCGGTATGGACTTGCCGACTGCAGACATCGCTGGCATCCTGCCGGTCGACCTCACCGCTGCGCTCGTGGCAGACACCGATCGCCTGACGCTGGAAGCCATCGTGACGCCCGGTGCGATGGCCCCGCCCCAGACGATGAGTGACTCGGATCTTGCACTGAGCTTCCCCGCTGACACGCAGATCTACTTCGAGACGCGCGAGTTCGGCGCGTCGGTCGAGATGGCCCTCGATGGCGTCGCGGAACTGCTGGCCGCTCAGGCGATGGCCGAGGGCACGGTCGATCCCAGCGACCCGATGGCCATGTTCACGGACCCGGAGGCGCTGTTCGGTGAGGACAGCCCGATCGCTGCTCAGCTCGGAGCCCCGCTGCCTCAGCTCCTCGACTTCGTTTCTGACGCCGCCGTCGGTGTCGGCCTGAGCTCCGATGGGGCCTGGCTGGGCATCGCCGGTGAGGTCAACGACGCTGCCGCGGCGGATGACCGCGTCGGCATGATCCTGGGGCTGCTCACGTTCCTGACGGCCATGGACGAGACGAGCACCGTGGTGGTCGAGAGAGAGATGATCGGTGACGTCGAAGTCACCAGCATCACCTTGCCGCTGGATGACGCGCTCTCGCAGGGCGGTGTCCCGATGGAGGTCGGCGACACCATCAGTGTGGCGCTCACCGACGATACGCTCCTGATCGGCTTGGGTGACTTCGTCCAGTCGGCGCTTCTCGCTGAGGGCACAGACTCGCTCGGCACCAGCGCCGGCTACGTCGACGCCCTTGGGGACCAGGTTCCCAACAGCGGTGTGGCCTACGTGAACCTCGGTTCGCTCCTCACCGTCCTCGATCCCATGGTCGGGGCGATGACGCCCGAGTGGGCTGCGATCCAGCCCTTCGCCGCCGGTCTGGATCGGATCATGGCGGTGGGTATCGGCGACGATGACCTCGACGGCGTGCGTATCCAGGTGATCGTCGGCCAGTAACCATCCAAAACGCGGTACCATTCGCCGGGCATCGCAGAGCGGTGCCCGGCGTTCCATGCCCGCGGGACATCACCATCGCGGCAACGCCATCGCCCCATAGGAGGTCTCCGAACACCTTGGCAGTCCGAATCCGTCTCACCAGAGTCGGCGCGACCAAGCAGCCCAGCTACCGCTTCGTCGTCGCCGATAGCCGTGCCGCCCGTGACGGCCACAACATCGACACGCTCGGTCACTACAATCCCCGCTCCGAGCCGGTCGAGATCAACGTCGACGCCGAGAAGGCAACGAAGTGGATGTCGCAGGGCGCCAAGCCCTCCGCCACCGTCGAGCGCCTCTTTCGCCAGGTCGGCATCCTGCCTGACGCCAAGTAACGATGGCTGCAGTCGAGCTGGTCACGTACGTGGCCAAGTCCCTTGTCGATGACCCCGATGCGGTCAGCGTCGAGGTCCATGAAGAAGACGGCGGCCAGGTCATCGAGCTTTCGGTGGCCGAGGACGATATGGGCAAGGTCATCGGCCGCAACGGCTCTGTGGCGAAGGCCCTGCGCACGCTGCTGAAGGTCGTCGCCACGCGCGACGGCCAGCCCATCAGTTTGGAGATCGTCTAGCCAGACGTGACGACGCCCGCCGAGGAGCGCGTCGCGGTCGGGCTCGTGCATGGATTTCACGGGCTGCGGGGCGCGGTCCGTATCGAAGTCCTCTCCGACGAGCCCCATCGCTTCGACGTCGGCTCGGTGCTGTTCGTCGAGGGTGACGACCAGCCTCTGACCATCGCCTGGACAGGCCCGGCCAAGCCGGGCCTGCTGGTGCGTTTCGAGGGTCTCTCGACTCGCGAGTCCGTGGAGCATCTGCGCCGTCGCTACCTCGAAGTCGCCCAGGAGCCGCTGCCCGAGGGCACGTACTACTGGCACCAGATCAAGGGCATGGCGGCGGTGACCACCGAGGGCGTCGACCTGGGTACGGTCGTCGATGTCTTCCGCGCAGGTGACGGCGAGGTCTATGTCGTGCGCGGCGGGACGCTGGGCGAGGTCCTGATTCCCGCAGTCTCGAGCGTGGTCGTCGAGCTGGACGTCGACGCTGGTCGACTCGTGGTCGATGCGGTCGCGCTCGATCTGCCCACGAAGCCGCCCCGACGGCGCCGACGCCACGAGGTCACCCGCCGCTCGCGCAAGGAAGCGCGTACCGCCAAGGCCAGAACGAAGGCCAAGCCTCGCGCTGACTCGACTGCGCCGTCGGACTCCGTCACATCGGACTCCGACGCGCCAGAGGAGGGGAGCTGATGCGTATCGACGTGATCAGTCTCTTCCCCTCGGTCTTCCCGGGCCCCTTGGCCGAATCCATCCCCGGCCGTGCCCTCGCTCAGGGGCTGGCGGAGCTGCATGCCCACGACCTGCGCGCATGGGGCATCGGCAAGCACCGCTCCGTCGACGACTACCCCTATGGCGGAGGTGCCGGCATGGTCTTGCGTCCCGAGCCGGTGGCCGAGGCGCTTGACGCGGTCGCGCCGTCGGACTCCGGTGCCTTCCGCATCCTGCTCGATCCCGGGGGTGAGCCCTTCCGCCAGGCGCGAGCCCAGGATCTCTCGGAGCGCGAGCACCTCGTCTTCATCTGCCCCCGCTACGAGGGCATCGACGACCGCGTGCGCTCGTTCGTCGACCTCGAGCTGTCGGTGGGCGATTTCGTCGTCTCCGGCGGCGAGATCCCCGCGCTCATCGTCATCGATGCCGTGCTGCGACTCCTACCCGGCGCCATCGAGGATGATTCGACCGAGGACGAGTCGTTCAGCGCCGGTCTGCTGGAGTACCCGCAGTGGACCCGTCCGCCGGAGTTCCGGGGCCTGTCGGTGCCGGAGATCCTGACCAGCGGCGACCACGGTGCGGTCGATGCGTGGCGCCATGAGCAGGCGTTCGAGCGCACCCGTAGGAGCCGTCCGGACCTGCTCAGCGAGGACGATCTCACGAGCGACTGAGCGATCACACGCCTGACCGGCCCTACCCGACCATGGGTCTGGTCGGCGCGGCCGGCGACGACTCCACCCCCGGGCTCTGCTCGTGGCCGCTAGGTGCGGCCGGTCCGTCGATCAGTCGAGGAACTCCACGTCGATGAAGAAGTCATCGATGGCCGGTCTCTGTGCCAGCGACATCTCGATCCTATAGGCCGGGTCCGGGTCGCTCGCGGACTCTTTGACGAAGAGGTCATCAGTCCCATCCCCGGGAGGCCCCGCATCGGTGATTTCGGCGAACAGGACGCCGCTCTCGGTGTAACCCTCGTACCTGGTCTCACTCTGGTGCCACGTGTGTTCGTAGCCGAGGTCGGAGGTAACGGTCACCGTCCTCGCGGGCTGCGGGACGGTGTCGTCGGATACGACTGTGTGGGTCTTCCTGCCCCACTCTCCGAAGTCCTCGGGTCCCGGCGAGAAGTGAAGCGGGAACTTGCCCATGATGATCTGGTCACCGGCGTCCACGCCGTTGCCATCGGTGTCGACGAGCTTGGCGATGAGCACGTCGCCCTCGCCGTACTGGTGATCGCGCACGAGGTCGGCATAGGCGATAGCAAGGGTCCTGGGTGCCGGCGGGGAGTACACCGCCGTCGGCAGCTCGCAGCGGACGAGCGGGCCATGGCCGGTGTTCTGGTAGCAGGCATCGACGCCGACGCCACCATCGAGCTTGTCGGAGCCGGCACCACCGAAGAGGATGTCCGGTCCGGCCTGTCCTGCGAGGACGTCGTTCTGCTGACCCCCGAAGAGCCGGTCCACACCGGCCTGGCCGAAGAGGCGGTCCCGGCCCGTCTGGCCGAGCAGCTTGTCGTGTCCGGCGCCACCGGCGATGCGGTCGTTGCCCGCGCCACCGCAGATGACGTCGTTGCCGCCACGGCCGATGATGATGTCGCTGCCCCCGAGCCCGGCGATGATGTCCCGCCGCGCGGTGCCGCGGATGACGTCGGCCCTGGCGGTACCGACCTTCGTGGCCACCTTGCCGTCGCACTTGACCACGCGTTCCTTGTTGGCGGCGACCTCGGGGTCGGCGGCGAGGGAGTTGGTCGCCAGTGCCGCGGTGAGGACCGTGGAGACGATGATGGTGATGGTCCGTCTGCCGGTCACGCTTCTACCCCCTGCTGTGCGCCCAGCCGGACGAAGGTCCGCCTGTGCCTCTGGATTGTCTCGCGCGTGGCAAGCGAGTAGGCAACCGCTCGCAGGCTCTGGCAGCCACTCTCGAGGAGCCTGCTATACTCCGCCATCGACCCAGATAGCCGACCCCGCCTATGCATGCCCGCCGCACGGCGCGGCGCAGGCAACAGCACGCCAGGAAGTGACCACCGTGACCGTCCTCGACGAGATCGTCGCCGATCAGATCCGTACCGACCTCCCGGAGATCCAGCCCGGTGACACCGTGCGTGTCGCCGTCAAGGTCGTCGAGGGCAATCGCGAGCGCATCCAGGTCTTCGAGGGCACCGTCATGCGTATGCGTGGCGGCGGCATCACGCGCTCCATCACCGTTCGCGCCCTGCGCAGCGGCGTGGGTGTCGAGCGAACCTTCAAGGTCAACTCGCCTCGTATCGACAGGATCGAGGTCGTGCGCCACGGCGTCGTCCGCCGTAAGCAGCTCTACTTCCTGCGCAAGCGCGTGGGCAAGGCCGCTTCCCTACGCGAGCGCCGCGCCTAGGATCTCGCCGGCGATCTTCGAGGCCGCCAGCACATCTCCACCGACCACACCCCGCGCCGCGGCATGCCCGGCGCTAGCATCGGGTCGTGCCACCCCGAGTGCCCCACCTCAAGGCCGAATACGCGCTCTGGAGCGCCGGCAAGCGCCTGGTCGTGGGCGTGGACGAGGTCGGCACCGGGCCGCTGTGCGGTCCGGTCGTGGCCGCCGCAGTGCTGGTCAAGCCGCACACCCGCAAGATCAAGGGAGTGCGAGACTCCAAGACCCTGAGCGCAGCCCAACGCGACCGTGTCGTCGAGCAGATCAAGGAGCGCGCCTTGGCCTGGGGTATCGGTGCAGCCTCGGTCGCCGAGATCGAGCGCCTCAACATCCGCAACGCCGCGGCCCTGGCCATGCGTCGCGCGCTGCGTCGGCTGCCGCCGTACGACCACGTGCTCATCGACGGTCAGAAGATCACTGGCATCGAAGAGCACATCGGGCCGTACACGCCCATCGTGAAGGGCGACGCGTCCTCCTACGCCATCGCCTGCGCCTCGGTCCTGGCCAAGGTCACTCGTGACCGGCTGATGGGCAACCTCGCCATCCGCTACCCCGGGTATGGCTGGGAGCACAACGCCGGCTACGCCACTCGCGACCACGTGGCTGGGCTCCTGGAGCACGGCGTCAGCCCACATCACCGCCGGACGTTCCAGCGCATCCGCGGCATCCTCGAGGGCGACCAGCTCGCCTTCGAGCTCGGTGGCGGACCGGTCGATGCGTCCGGGGCAGGGGAGGACGAAGCCGCGGTGCAGCCGAAGGTGAGCGGCGCCTAAGCGCCCGCGAGCACGATGCGTGCATGCTGCCCCAAGGACGACTACCTTCCGGACCACGGGGACGAACGGGTGCTTCGGCCGAGGCTGCTGCTGCGGCCCACCTCGAGGCGCTCGGTTGGGTCGTCCTCGGTCGCAACCTGCGTGTCGATGGCGTGGAGCTCGATATCGTGGGACGGCCTCCGGAGCCGGAGTCGTGCCTGGTCATCGTGGAGGTTCGGGCGCGGAGTGGCCCCGGCTTCGGGTCGGCGCTCGAGTCGGTCGACGGCCGCAAGGTGGCCCGGCTCTATCGGGCGGCGCTCAGGCTCGGGCGTGCCACCGATGCGTCGCGGGTCGACCTGATGGCGCTGCGACGAACACCATCGGGCGAGTGGGAAGTCGAGCAGCACCTGCAGGGTCTTGAGCCGCCGGGCTGATGCCGGCCCAGGGCCAGCCTCGCTCGCCGCCGATCCCGTGGTGGCTGGACTCGGCGACATCGACGGCGAAGTGCTTGGTTCGAGCCTCCGGGAGGCTGGGAACGTCACGCCTGGCCTCCAGCAGGCTGAGATCGTGCACTTCGGCTGCAGGCTGGTCGGCTTCAGCCGCAGGAGGATGAGCGACGAGTGGGCCCCAGCACGGGGCCAAATCCGGTGTTCATGGTAGATTGTCGCGGGCTCGTCTGACGAGTCCACCCGAGCGCAGCGTCCGCTGCGTATCACACACGCGTGCCGCTCCCTGTGGAGGTGCCGACGACCAGTCATGGCCGCCGGTCCGCAGGCCACGAGGCAACGCGGAGGAAGAACCGTACAGGAGGTCCCTGCCCCATGCCCCAGATCTCGATGCGCCAGCTGCTCGAGGCCGGTGTCCACTTCGGCCACCAGACCCGCCGCTGGAACCCGAAGATGAAGCCGTACATCTTCGCCGAGCGCAACGGCATCCACATCATCGACCTGGCCCAGACGGCCAGCCTGCTCCGTGAAGCGCTCGACTTCGTCACCGAGACCGTCGCGCACGGCGACTACGTCCTCTTCGTGGGTACCAAGAAGCAGGCCCAAGAGCCGATCCACGACGAGGCCACCCGCGCCGAGCAGCCCTACGTCAACCACCGCTGGCTGGGTGGCATGCTCACCAACTTCGTGACCATCCGCAAGCGCGTCGGTCTGCTCGATCAGCTGGAGGCACGCCAGACCAGCGGCGACCTCGATCGCCTCTCGAAGAAGGAGGCCTCGCGGCTGACCGACGAGATGGCCCGCCTGCAGCTCAAGCTCGGTGGTGTGCGCAAGATGCGCCGCCTCCCCGGTGCCGTCTTCGTCGTCGACCCGCAACGCGAGAAGATCGCCGTGACCGAGGCCCGTCGTCTCGAGATCCCGGTCATCGCCACCGGCGACACCAACGTCGACCCGGACATGATCGACTACATCATCCCCGCCAACGACGACGCTATCCGCTCCATCCGCCTGCTGTGCAAGATGGTCGCCGATGCCGCTATCGAGGGCATGGATCAGCGCCAGGCACGCACGGCTGACGAGACCCCCATCGTCGCCGACGTGAGCGACGCCGAGACTGCCAGTGACGAGATGGTGGCCAAGGTCGCCGCGGGTGGTACCTACAGCTTCGCGCCCGAGCCCGACGAGGACGAGGCAGTGCTGCCGGGTGAGGATGTCGCCGACGCCCCTGCCGAAGGCGCCAAGGCCGATGAGGCCCCCGCTGCCAAGGTCGATGAGGCCCCCGCTGCCAAGGCCGATGAGGCCCCCGCTGCCAAGGCCGATGAGGCCCCGGCGGAAGCTTCGGCTGCCGAGACCCCTGCCGCTGAGGCTCCCGCTGCCAAGTCCGACGAGACCCCGGCGGAAGCCCCTGCCGAGAAGGCCCCCGAGGCTGCGGCCGAGCCGGCTGCCGCCGCTGATGACGACAAGAAGGACGAGGCTGCCGAGAAGGCCACCTCCTAGCCCAGACAAGACGAAAGGGAAAGCCAAAGGCATGGCAGAGATCACCGCCGCACTGGTCAAGGACCTCCGCGACCGCACCGGTGCAGGCTTCATGGACTGCAAGAAGGCGTTGGCCGAGACCGATGGCGACATCGACGCGGCCATCGAGTACCTCAAGCAGAAGGGCGTCGCCAAGGCCGCCGGCAAGGCCGGCCGCGACGCGCGTGACGGTCTGGTCGCTTCGTATATCCACGCCGGCGGCAAGCTCGGCGTGCTCATCGAGGTCAACTCCGAGACCGACTTCGTGGCCCGCAACGAGGACTTCCAGAAGCTCGTCAGGGACATCGCCATGCAGGTCGCCGGCATGGCCCCCCAGTACGTGACCATCGACAGCATCCCCACCGAGGCCCTCGAGGCCAAGAAGTCCGAACTGCTCGCCGACGAGGCCACGCAGGGCAAGCCCGAGGAGATCCGCGAGCGGATCGTCGAGGGTCAGCTCAACAAGTGGTACAAGGAGGTCGTGCTCTACGAGCAGACCTTCCGCGACACCGAGATCACCGTGGGCGAGCTCGTGACCGAAGCCGTTGCCCGCATCGGCGAGAACATCAGGGTCCGCCGCTTCGTCCGCTACCAGCTCGGCGAAGCGCTATGACCGACGGCTCCGCCCGAGCCGTTGAGGTCGGGGCGCCCGGCGAGGGCGCCCGATTCGGCCGCATCCTGCTCAAGCTCTCGGGTGAGGCGCTGCTGGGCTCGCGTCAGTACGGCGTAGACCCGGAGAAGTGCGTGTTCATCGCGGAGCAGGTCCGCGCCGCGGTCGATCGCGGCGTGCAGGTCGCCATCGTCGTCGGTGGCGGCAACATCTTCCGGGGCTTGGCCGCATCCGCCAAGGGCATGGACCGAGCCACCGGCGACTACATGGGCATGCTGGCCACGGTCATGAACGGCCTGGCACTGCAGGACGCCATGGAGTCGGCCGGCATCGAGACCCGCGTCATGACCGCCATCGGCATGAACGAGGTCGCGGAGCCGTATATCCGTCGCCGTGCCGTGCGCCACCTCGACAAGGGGCGCGTGGTCATCCTGGCTGCCGGTACGGGCAACCCCTACTTCACCACCGATACCGCCGCCGCGCTGCGCGCCGTGGAGATCGGCGCTTCCGTGCTGCTCAAGGCCACCAAGGTCGACGGCGTCTACACCGCCGACCCCGTCAAGGACAGCAGCGCCGAGCGCTTCGACCAGCTCACCTACACCGAGGTGCTGGCCAAGCGCCTGGCCGTGCTCGACTCGACGGCGACCAGCCTGTGCATGGACAATGAGATGCCGATCCTCGTGTTCGATATCAACAAGCAGGGCAACATCAGGCGGGCCGCGCTGGGCGAGCCCGTCGGAACGCTCATCCATGGAGGGACCGACGCATGAGCGACGCCAAGTCCGTCGAAGCCAAGATGTCCGATGCCGTCGAAGCGATGGACAAGGACTTCAACCACATCCGCACCGGTCGCGCCTCGACATCCCTCGTCGAACGCATCTCGGTCGACTACTACGGCACACAGACCCCGCTGAACCAGCTGGCCAGCATCAGCGTCCCGGAATCGACGACGCTGGTCATCCAGCCATGGGACCGCGGCGTGCTGGGGGCCGTGGAGAAGGCCATCCAGAAGTCCGACGTCGGCATCACGCCCAACAACGACGGCACCGTCGTGCGCCTCAACATCCCGCCTCTCACCGAGGAGCGCCGCAAGGACCTCGTCAAGCAGGTCCACCAGCGGATGGAGGACACCAAGGTCGAGATCCGCAACCACCGGCGTGATGCGATGGACAGCATCAAGAAGCGCGAGAAGGACGGCGAGCTGGGCAACGACGAGGCTCATCGCGAGCAGGAAGCGCTGGAGAAGCTGACCCACAAGTGGACCGACGAGGTCGATCGCGTGGGCGCCGCCAAGGAGGCTGAGGTCCTCGAGGTCTAGGTGTCGGCACCGTCGGTGACCGAGCGACGAGACGACGGCGAGCACGCCGTGGACCCGGCTGAGCGGATGATCCCACGCCACATCGCCATCATCATGGATGGCAACCGCCGCTGGGCGCGCTCCCGCGGCCTGCCCGAGGCCCAGGGCCATGCTGCCGGCGTCGAGGCTATCCGGCCCATCGTGCGCCGTGCTTCGGACCTCGGTGTGGAGGCGCTGAGCATCTACGCGTTCTCTCGCGAGAACTGGCAGCGCTCGAGCGCAGAGGTCGACACGCTCATCGGGCTGCTGGAGGCGGCCATCCGCGACGAGACCCCCGAGCTCATCGAGCAGGGCATCCAGGTGCGCCTGGCCGGCCGCCTCAGCGAGCTCGGAGCGGAGACGCGCGCCTCGATCGAGCAGGCCGTGACAGCGACCGCGAACGGCCGCCGCATGGTCCTCAACGTGGCCTTCAACTACTCCTCGCGGTCGGAGATCGTGGATGCCGTCCGGGACTACGTCGACGAAGGCAACGCCGTGGCCGCGCTGGACGAGGAGGCGCTGTCCGACTACCTCTACACCGCCGGCCTGCCTGACCCTGACCTGCTCATCCGCACCGGTGGCGATCAGCGCGTGAGCAACTTCCTGCTGTGGCAGGCAGCCTACGCCGAGCTCTACTTCTGCGACTGCTACTGGCCGGACTTCGGGACCGACGAGCTCGAGGCCGCCATCGACGAGTTCGGGCGCCGGTCGCGGCGCTTCGGGCGCTAGGAGCCTCTGGGACATGCGTGAGCGCGCGATCTCCGCTGCCGTCATCGCCGCGGTCGTCATCGTCTTCTTCCTGCTGGGCCAGCCGTGGCTGACCTTCGGCCTCGCCGCGCTCTCAGCGCTCGCCGCCATCGAGGTCTTCCGCCTGCTTCCGGCGGCGGGCTTCCCGGTAGCCGTCCTGCCAGGCGCGATCCTGCCGCCGATCCTCGTGCTGGCCATGGGCCTCGAGGTCGTCGATGCCGGTTGGCTGGCGGTCTACGTCGCGGCGGTGCTGATCATCCTGGCCATCGATGCCTTCCGCCGCCCGGAGGTTCGTGACGGCTTCCTCGTCTGGATGGGCGGCAGCTTCGGCGCCGTCTACGCCGCGATGCTGGCCTTCATGGCGGGCGTCCTCGCGGTCGCACCAGAGGTGCCCGACGACGCGCTGCTGGGCGACACGTTCCTGAGTGCCAGCCAGACTTGGTTGCTGGTGCTGGTGTTGACGGTGTGGTCGTTCGACACCTTCGCCTACCTCTCTGGCCGCACGTTCAAGCGGGGCCGCTTCCTCAACCACATCTCGCCCAACAAGACCTGGAGCGGTGTCATCGGTGGCACCGCGGCCGCGATCGTCGTGGCTGGTGCGCTCGCCTGGGCTGCCGGGCAGGAGCTGTGGGGCGGCCTGGTCCTGGGCCTGCTCGTGGCCATCGCCGGTCAGGCCGGCGACGTGGCCGAGTCGATGCTCAAGCGGACAGCCGGCGCCAAGGACTCCAGCAACCTCATCCCCGGGCATGGCGGCATCCTTGACCGCACCGACTCGTTCCTCTTCGCGGCACCGGTCGTCTACGCCTACCTGCTCATCGTCGGGGCTTGATGAGGTCCCCGGCAGGGGAGCGCGGCAGCACCGGTGTGGCGCTGCTCGGCTCGACCGGCTCCATCGGCCGCCAGACGGTCGACGTCCTGACCTCGGGCGAAGCCGGTGCCTTCGATGTGGTGGCCCTCGCGGCCGGCCGGGACGCCAAGACGATCTCCGAGCAAGCGGATCGGCTGCGACCCAGCGTGGTCTCGTTGGCCGACCGCGACGCGGCCGCATCGCTCGACCTGCCCGCCGGCACCGAACGGCTCGATGCTGACGACGCGCTCACACAGATGGCCGTGCGTGACGATGTCGACCTCGTCATCGTGGCGACCGGCGGCGTGGTCAGCCTGCGACCGGTGCTGGCTGCGCTCGAGGCGGGCAAGGTCGTGGCCACGGCCAACAAGGAGACGCTCGTCTCGGCCGGCCATCTGGTCATGCCGCTGGCCAAGGCCCGTGCGGCCGTCGCGGCCTCGGCCGACCCCACTGACCCCATGGGCTCGCCGCTGGCCTGGGTCCGGCCCATCGACTCGGAGCACTCGGCCATCTGGCAGTGCCTCACCGGCGAGAGCCTGTCCGAAGTCGGACGTCTCATCCTGACCGCGTCGGGCGGACCGTTCCGGGAGTGGTCCGCCAAGCGCATGGCTGCGGCTCGTCCCGAGGATGCCCTCAGGCACCCGAACTGGACGATGGGCGCCAAGATCACCATCGACTCGGCCACGCTGATGAACAAGGGCCTGGAGGTCATCGAGGCGCACTGGCTATACGATGTGCCCTACGAGCGGGTGGACGTCGTCGTCCATCCGCAGAGCCTGGTCCACTCGTTCGTCGAGTTCGTGGACGGCTCGCTCAAGGCCCAGCTCGGCCTTCCCGACATGCGCATCCCCATCCAATACTCCGTCACCTATCCCCATCGAACGGCCGGTCCGGCACCTCGGCTCGACCTCATGGAGCACTCCCAGATGACCTTCCAGGCACCCGACCTCGAGCGCTTCCCGGCGGTCCCCATCGCGCGGGCCGCGGGCGAAGCCGGCCCCGGCGCCACGGCCGCTCTCATCGCCGCTGACGACATCGCCGTCGAGCGATTCCTCGCCGGTGGACTCACCTATCCCGGCATGGCCCGGATGGTCGCCACCGCCATCGAGCGCTTCAGTGTCGGCCAGGCGCCGCCGCTCGAAGAGCTCGAAGCCATCGACGCCGACGTCCGCGCTTGGGCGCGTGACGTCCGTGAGGAGGCGCTGGCCTGATGGACGCCATCATCAACCTCGTTCTGCTCCTGGTCCTGCTGTCGGTCCTCGTCCTCCTGCACGAGCTGGGCCACTTCGTCGCTGCGCGCCGCGCCGGGGTCACGGTCCACGAGTTCGGTATCGGTTTCCCCCCGCGAGCCAAGGTCCTGTTCAAGCGCGGCGACACCATCTACACGCTCAACTGGCTGCCCATCGGTGGCTTCGTGCGCCTGGAGGGTGAGGAACGCAGCCCGGCCGATGGCACCGTCGACGAAGAGCCGGCGGGCGAGCCATCGCACCCGGATGCTGCCGACCCGCGTGCCTTCGTCAATCAGCCTCTCCGCACCCGCCTCTGGATCCTCTTCGCTGGCGTGGCCGTGAACTTCGTGCTCGCCTGGCTCATCTTCACGCTGGTAGCGATGCTGGCCCAGCCCATCTGGAAGGTCCGCGTGGCTGACGTCCAGCCCGATTCGCCCGCTGCTGCGGCGGGGCTCGTCGGCGGCGAGTACTTGGAGACCGTGACCCTCAGCGGTGTGGATGCCGACGGGGTCGCTTACGAGGAGGACCTCGACCTCTTCGACGCCAGCGGCGATGCCATCGTGGCCGTGAACGGTATGGCCTTCCCGGTCTTCGACGACATGGCTAGCGTGGAATCCAGCACCGGCGCGACACGGCCCGGCCTGTTGGTGTACGTGAGCGACCGACCCTCGGAGACCCTGACCGTCACCGTCGAGCGCGCGGATGGCACGCTCGAGGACCTCGAAGCCACGACCCGCACGGCCCAGGAGATCGAGGCTGAGATGGGCGCACTCGGCTTCCAGGTCCAAGCGTACGAGTTCGATTACCAGCAGAACGGGCTCATCGACTCGATGGTCATCGGCCTCGAGCGCACGGTCGAGACCTCGACGCTCATCCTGCGTGCGGTCGGCGGCATCGTGGTCGGCCTCTTCAGCGGCTCCGCGGAGGGCCTCGAAGACGTGGCCGGGCCGGTCGGCATGGTCAGCGTCGTGGGCGACGTGCGGACCTTGCTGCCACCGATCTTCCTGCTCTGGTTCGTGGGCCTCATCTCGGCCAACCTGGCCGTACTCAACGCCCTGCCCATCCCGCCGCTCGACGGCAGCAGGATGGTGATGGCCGTGGTCCAGCGGCTCAGCGGCGATCGCATCAGCGCGGCTACCGAGCGACTCGTCTACTTCACCGGCTGGGTCGTCCTGATGGTGTTCATCGCCATCGTCACCATCAGCGACATCCAGGGGTTATTCGAGTGACGCAGCGTCGCGCCACCACGCGAGTGGACGTCGGCGGCGTGGCCATGGGCGCCGAGGAGCCGGTGGTGGTGCAGTCGATGACCAACACCGACACCGCGGACATCGATGCCACGGCGCTGCAGGTGGCGGCCCTGGCGCACGCCGGCTCGGAGCTCGTTCGCATCACCGTCAACAACGAGGAGGCGGCGCGCGCCGTGCCCGAGATCCGGCGCAAGCTGGACGACCTCGGTATCGAGGTGCCGCTCATCGGCGACTTCCACTACAACGGCCATCTGCTGCTGCCGGGCTTCCCGGAGATGGCGGCAGCCCTGGCCAAGTACCGCATCAACCCTGGCAACGTCGGATCCAAGCGCCGGGATGAGAACTTCAGCACCATCGTCGAGACCGCCATCGAGCACGACAAGCCTGTGCGCATCGGGGTCAACTGGGGCTCGCTGGATCAGGACCTGCTGACCGAGATGATGGACGCCAACGCCCGCTCGGCGGACCCGCTCGACACGCGGGAGGTGATGATCGAGGCCATGAATGCGTCGGCGCTGCGCTCGGCGGAGCTGGCCGAGTCCGTCGGCCTGGGTCATGACCGCATCATCATCAGCGCCAAGGTGTCGGGCGTCCGCGACCTCGTCGACGTCTATCGCGCGCTGGCCGAGCGCTGCGACTACCCGCTGCACGTCGGCCTCACCGAGGCCGGCATGGGGATGAAGGGCACGGTCGCCTCGACCGCCGGCCTGGCCATCCTGCTCGAGCAGGGTATCGGCGACACCATCCGGGTCTCGCTCACACCGGAGCCTGGCGGCGACCGCACCGAGGAGGTGCTCGTGGCCATGCAGGTGCTGCAGTCGATGGGTCTGCGTTCGTTCCGGCCCCAGGTCAGCGCCTGCCCCGGTTGTGGTCGTACCACCAGCACGTTCTTCCAGGAGATGGCCCAGGCCATCGAGGGCCACATCGCCGAGCGCATGCCCCAGTGGTCGGAGGCCTACCCGGGCGTGGAGGACATGTCGGTGGCGGTGATGGGCTGCGTCGTCAACGGCCCGGGCGAGTCCAAGCACGCGGACATCGGCATCAGCCTGCCGGGCACCTTCGAGGAGCCCAAGGCGCCGGTCTTCATCGACGGCGAGCTACACGACACGCTCAAGGGTGACGGCCTCGTCGATGAGTTCATCGGCATCCTCGAGGGCTACGTCGAGCGCCGCTATGGGTCGCCACCCGCGTAGCCACCGACGGCGGGCGGCTACGCTACGATTCGCAACGCCCGCACCCCTCGATCCCATCAGGAGGCTCTGTGTCCAAGTCCGGTTTCGTCAGTGAGCTGACACGTCAGTCAGAGGATTTCCCCGGCTGGTACAACGACGTCGTCCGCAAGGCGGAGCTGGCCAGCAACTCACCGGTGCGGGGCTGCATGATCATCCGCCCCTATGGCTTCGCCATCTGGGAGTCGATGCGCGACGAACTCGACCGCTACATCAAGGCCACCGGGCATGACAACGTCTACTTCCCGGTCTTCGTGCCCAAGTCGCTGCTGGACCGTGAGGCCGATCACGTCGAGGGCTTCGATCCCCAGGTCGCCTGGGTCACGCGTGCGGGGGGCAGCGACCTTGATGAGCCGCTGGCCATCCGGCCGACCTCGGAGGCCATCATCGCGGAGGTCGTGAAGGACTGGATCCAGTCGTACCGCGACCTGCCGCTGCTGATGAACAGCTGGAACAACGTCGTACGCTGGGAGATGCGCACGCGCCTGTTCCTGCGCACGTCCGAGTTCCTGTGGCAGGAGGCTCACACCTTCCACGCCACCGCGGAGGAAGCCGCGGAAGAGGTCGCCACCGGTCTCGCCGGCTACGTCAAGGTCTCCGAGGAGTGGCTGGGGATCCCCGTGGTCCAGGGTCGCAAGAGCCCGGCCGAGACGTTCCCGGGCGCGGACTACACCCATGCGGTCGAGGCCATGATGCGCGACAAGAAGGCGCTGCAGGCCGGCACCAGCCACATGCTGGGCCAGAACTTCGCCAAGGCTGCCGATATCACCTTCCTGGACCAGAACAACGAGCGGGTCCACCCCTACGGCACCAGCTGGGGCTTCAGCACGCGCATGGTCGGCGCGACGATCATGGCCCACGGTGACGACTCGGGCCTGGTGCTGCCGTCCAACGTGGCCCCGGTGCAGGTCGTGGTCGTGCCCATCTTCCGCAAGGAGGAGGACCGCGTGGCCGTGGCCGGTGCGATCGAGAAGCTGGAGGCGATCTTCGCCGACATCCAGACGGTTTCCGGCCCGCTGCGCTACAAGGTCGACTGGCGCGAAGAGACGCCCGGCTACAAGTACAACCACTGGGAGCTGCGCGGCGTGCCGTTCCGCCTCGAGATCGGGCCGCGCGACGTGGCCAACGATGCAGCCATGATCGTCCGCCGCCTGGACCGGGCCAAGGAGTCGCTGCCGATGGCCTCGCTGATCGAGGAGTTGCCCAAGCGACTGGTGCAGTACCAAGCGGACGTCTTCGAGCGCGCGCTCGACTACCGCACCGAGAACACGTTCTCGGTCGACACCCTCGGTGAGATGACCGAGGTGCTCGAGGGCGACGGTGGCTTCCTCATGGCGCCCTGGTGCGGTTCGGCCGAGTGTGAGAAGTCCGTCTCGAACGAAAACGGCGCGACCATCCGCGTCGTGCCCTTCGATTCGCCCGACGAGGCCGGAACGTGCATCGTCGATGGCGCCCCCAGCGAGCGCCGGGCCCTCTTCGCCCGCTCCTACTAGCCTCAGCTCGGAGGCCGTGGCGTGGCCATCCTCTGTCGCGATATCGGCCTGCTCTTCCTGCAAGCGCCGCATACCGGCTCGACCTCGCTGGGAACGCTCTTCCGCGAGGACTTCGGCGGCGTCAAGCTCCTCGAGGACCGGGTGCGGGATGAGAAGGGCAGGATCGTGCTGCGGCAGAAGCACCAGAGTCTGCCGCAGCTGCTCGAGGCCGGGCTCATCACGCAACAGGAGCGTCGAGACCTGCTGGTCGTGGTCGGCGTGCGCAACCCGTACGACCTGGTGCTGACGGAGTACGCCCGCAACCGCGAGGCTGGCACCGTCTCCCGAGCGCAACGGCTCATGCGCCGAGTGGGCCTCAGCCGGGACTTCTCCACGCCTGACTTCGAGCGCTTCGTGGTCCGGCGCTACACGCCCAACGCGCTCTACCGGGCGCTCGGGCGCCGACCGATGGTGCCGGTGGACTGGACCGAGGGCGCCGACCACATCATCCGCTTCGAGGCCATGCAAGAGGGGCTGGACCAAGCCCTGCGCAAGGCCGGCGTGAGCGAGCCCCATCCGCTGCCGCACCGCAACCCCACACGGTCGCGCCGAGACCGCGACTACCGCACGATGTACACGCCTCGGGCACGTGAGATCGTGACTCGCGCCTACGCTCGCGAGTTGCACCAGCACGGCTACGCCTTCGAGTCTGACGACGGCGGGGGGCGCGATGGAGAGTGATATACTGATCGTCTGACCGTAATCGGCCGCCTAGAACGTGGGTGACCCCCACGTTTTGTTGTGAGCGGGAGAATGTACATCGAAAGGAGAGCGACGCATGAGCCGGGACTTCATCGGCGCGCTCCTGCAGCTCAACGCTGAGAAGGGCGTCCCCCGCGAGCAGCTCATCCGCACGGTGGAAGACGCCATCCAGAGCGCCTATCGTCGTGTAGCGCCCGGGTACGAGGACGTCTACGTCAGCCTCGATGCCGAGAGCGGCGACATGCGCATCTACCGCGCCCGCCTCGTCGTCTCGGAGATCGAGGACGAGACCATCGAGTGGACCATCGACCAGGCCCACGAGCATGATCCCAACGCGGTGCTCGGCGACCTGGTCGAGTACGAGCAACTGGAGCCTACGCATTTCGGTCGCGTCGGCGCGCAGGTCGCGGGCCAGGTCGTGCGTCAGCGCCTGCGTGAGGCGGAGCGCGAGACGATCTTCGACGAGTTCGCCCATCGGGAGGGCGAGATCATCACCGGCTCGGTCGGTCGCGTGGAGCCCACAGGCGTGATCCTGGACCTGGGCAAGGCGGAGGCCATCCTGCGCACCACGGACCAGTCCGCGACCGAGCACTACCGCATCGGGCAGCACGTCAAGGCCTACGTGCTGGAGGTTCGCCGCACCACGCGCGGTCCGCTGATCTACGTCAGTCGCACCCACAAGAACTTCCTGCGCCGGCTCTTCGAGTTGGAGGTGCCGGAGATCCAGGCCGGCACGGTGGAGATCCGCGCCATCGCCCGAGAGGCCGGCAGCCGCAGCAAGATGGCCGTGGCCAGCCGCCAGGACGGCCTCGACCCGGTCGGCGCCACCGTCGGCCAGCGTGGCGGTCGCGTGCAGGCCGTCGTGGCCGAGCTCGGCGGGGAGAAGATCGACGTCATCCCCTGGTCGGACGACCCGGACGTCTTCGTGGCCAACGCGCTCAGCCCGGCCCAGGTCGTGGCCGTGGAGATCGACGAAGAGGAGCGCATCGCCTCGGTGACCGTGCCCGAGCGCATGCTTTCGCTGGCCATCGGTCGTGAGGGGCAGAACGCGCGTCTGGCGGCCAAGCTGACCGGTTGGCGCATCGACATCCGCTCCGAGACGGGCACCGCACCCGAGGGTGAGGAGGACCTGCCGGCCACGGTGACGGTCGAGCCTGGCGAGCCAGAGGCCGAGGGCGCCGACGAGAGCGCGTCCGCAGCCGAGGCCGAGCCCGAAGCGCCCGCAGCCGAGGCCGAGCCCGAAGCGCCCGCAGCGGAGGGCGAGGCTGAGGCTCCGCAAGATGCTGACGCCGACACGTCTGTGACGCCGGCTGCGGAGGAGCAGAAGACAGACGAGGAGCCCGACGCGCCCACGGCGGAGGCCGAGGCTGAGGCCCCGAAAGACGAGACCGCTGTCGACGAGTCGACGGAGGTGACCCAGTAGCGGGCCCGGTGGTCGCTAAGGCGCGACATGTTCCGGAGCGAACCTGTGTCGCCTGCCGAACGCGCCGAGACAAGGCCGCCCTGCTGCGCTTCGTGCGCACGCCCGATGGTTCGGTCACGACCGATCCCGCCGGGACGCTCGAGGGCCGCGGGGCCTACCTATGTGCCGATGGCTCCTGCTGGGAGTCCGCGCTGAAGCGCTCGGCGTTGCAGCGGGCACTGCGAACACGACTACCAGAAGACATCAGGACACGACTGGAGCACGGCGACATGGCCGCCTTCGGCATCACTGCCGAACTCGGGGCTCCTGCAACGATCACAGGAGGCACCCATGGCTCGTAGCCGCAGCGGGACCCGCGGACGGCGGGGACCCCGAAAGCCGCGCAAGCGCAACGACAACGTCCAGTCCACGGTCCAGGTAGCGGATCCCGCGACCAGGGGTGCCGTAGAGATCCCGGAGTCGATCACCGTCAAGGAGCTTGCCGAGCTCATCGGCATCAACTCGGCTGACGTCATCCGCGAGCTCATCCGCAGCGGCATCTTCGCCACCATCAACCAGACCATCGACCGCGACACCGCCGCGCTCGTGACCGAGGAGCTCGGCTTCCAGGTCGCGGAGGGCGTGGCCGCCTCGTCGACCGATGAAGAGGCCGAGACGGAGAAGGCACCGGCGGCCAAGGACGAGGACGTCTTCGCCGAGGCCGAGGACGCAAAGCTCGAGGAGCGCGCCCCCATCGTCACCGTCATGGGCCACGTCGACCATGGCAAGACCAGCGTGCTGGACGCCATCCGCAAGACCACCGTCGCCGACGGCGAGCGTGGTGGCATCACCCAGCACATCGGTGCCAGCGAGGCCGTGGTCAACGACCGCCGCATCGTCTTCCTCGACACCCCTGGTCACGAGGCCTTCACGGCCATGCGCGCCCGTGGTGCCAAGGTCACCGACATCGCGGTGCTGGTCGTCGCTGCCGACGACGGCATCATGCCCCAGACGGTGGAGGCCATCGACCACGCCAAGGCGGCGGGCGTGCCCATCGTCGTGGCGCTCAACAAGATGGACCTGCCTGATGGCAAGCCCGACCGTGTCAAGACCCAGCTCTCGGAGCGCGGCATCATCATCGAGGAATACGGCGGCGAGGTGCCGCTCGTGGCCGTCAGTGCCAAGACGGGCGAGGGCCTCGACGACCTGCTCGAGACCATCCTCCTGACCTCGGACGCCAACGTCGAGCCCAAGGCCGATCCCGACCGTTCGGCCATCGGCACCGTCGTGGAAGCCGAGCTCGACCGGGGCCGTGGCCCCGTGGCCACCATCCTCGTGCGCACCGGCACGCTCAAGCAGGGTGACGCGCTCGTGGTGGGCAACGCATTCGGCAAGGCCCGCGCCCTCGAGGACGGCACCGGAGCGCGCATCAAGTCGTCCGGCCCGTCATCCGCGGCGGTCGTCCTCGGTCTCTCGGAGGTGCCGGAGGCTGGCGACATCATGCGTGTCGTCGAGAGCGAGAAGAAGGCCCGCAGTATCGTCGAGGAGAGGAAGCTCGCGGCCGCGGCCACGTCCGAGGCCCAGGGTCACGCCACCCTCGAGGACCTCTACCGCCAGGTGCAGATGGGCCAGACCAAGGAGCTGCGCATCGTCCTCAAGTCGGACGTGCAGGGGTCGCTCGGCGCCGTGGTCCACGCACTCGAGCAGATCCAGAACGACGAGGTCCGCTTCAACGTCCTGCTCGAAGGCACCGGCGACATCACCAACAACGACGTCAACCTCGCGGCCGCTTCGGATGCGGTGGTCGTCGGCTTCAACGTCAAGATCGGTGGAACGGCCAAGCAGATGGCCCAGGCCGAGGGCGTGGAGGTTCGGCTCTACGACATCATCTACAAGCTGACCGAGGACATGGAAGCGGCACTCGCGGGCATGCTCGAGCCGGAGATCGTAGAGACCGTCCAGGGTCGAGCCGAGGTCCGTCAGATCTTCCGCGTGGGCAAGTCCAAGCAGATCGCCGGTAGCTACGTGAACGAGGGGCGGATCGTCCGTGGCGGCGCACGCATCTACCGCGGTGGCGAACTCATCGCCACCGACAAGATCGACACCATCCGTCGCTTCAAGGACGACGTGCGAGAGGTCACCGCCAACCTCGAGTGCGGTATCGCACTCGCCGGCTTCCACGACTTCCAGGAGTTCGACGTCATCGAGTCGTTCACCACGGAGACCATCGCCCGGGCCGTCACGAGATAGGCGGGTGAGCGAGCGCACTCGGCGCGTCGA
Source organism: uncultured Chloroflexia bacterium (assembly GCA_963752475.1). Lineage (GTDB taxonomy): Bacteria > Chloroflexota > Limnocylindria > Limnocylindrales > CSP1-4 > JAFMJV01. The sequence continues at coordinate 575,530 of CAVVYR010000007.1, forward strand.
CCATCTCCTGCAGGAAGAGATCAGCGCCGTCATCCAACGCGAGGTGCACGATCCCCGCGTGGGCTTCGTGACCATCACCAGCGTGGAGACCACGCCCGATCTGCAGCACGCCATGGTCTACGCCTCGGTCATCGGCGACGAGGCGCAGCGCAAGGCCACGATGGAGGCGCTCGGGCGGGCCATGCCCTTCGTTCGCCACAGCCTGGGCAAGCTGCGCCTGAAGCGCATCCCGCAGCTCCACCTACGTGAGGACGACAGCGCCCAGCGAAGCACGCGCGTGATGCAGCTGCTCGACCAGGTCGAGGCCGAGCTGGAGGGCACCGCCGAGCATGTTGACGAGCCGGTGGCGGAGGTGCCAGAGCTGCCCACCCCGTCGACGCTCAACGAGACCACTGACCCTGAGGCGGCCGACGAGACGCTGCCGGCCGGCTATCGCCGCCGGGTGGACCGGGTGTCTTTGCGCAAAGCCAGGAAGCGCCGTGGTCGCTGAGGGCATGCGTTCGCTGCTGCCCGCTGATCTGGCGGCCGTGCCGGCAGTAGTGCCGAACGCAATGCTGGCGGGCACTCGCGTGCTCACGACCGGCCACGAGAACCCGGATGCGGATGCCGTCGGTTCGGCGCTGGGCATCGCGCTCGCGCTGGAGTCGCTGGGGGCTCAGGTCGAGACCGTCTTCGCCGACCCGGTGCCCGCGATGTACGACTTCATGCCCGGTATCGAGCGAGCCCGCACATCGGTCAGCGCGAGCCTGGACCCCGATCTCATCGTCGTGTGCGATGGCGACCTTTCGCGGACCGGAGCCGTGCTGCAGGAGAACGCGGAGCTCTTTGGGCGCGTGCCCATCGTGAACATCGATCACCACGTCTCCAACAGCGGCGAGCACGGCGTTGCCTGGGTCGATGCCGATGCGGCGGCAACCTGCGAGCAGGCCACGCTGCTGCTGCCGGCGCTCGGGCTCGGGTTCGACGCCGCCGGTGGCGACATCGTGCAGCTGCTGACCGCGGGCCTCGTCTTCGACACTGCCAACTTCGCCCACTCCAACACGACCCCGCGCACGCTGCGCGTGGCCTCCGAGCTGGTCGCCGCCGGGGCCGACCTGCCGATGATCGCCCGACGCATCTACCGCACCAAGCCGAACGCGCAGCTCAAGCTCTTCGGGCGCGTGCTCTCGCGCCTCGAGACCTCCGTCGATGACCGGGTGACCTGGTCGGTCGTGACGCTCGACGACTTCGCCCGAGCCGGCGCGACGCAGGAGCAAGCCGAGGGCCTCATCGACTTGCTGGGGCAGTCGGCCGGCGCGGACATGGCGATCTTGTTCAAGGATCTCGGTGATGGCGTGCGCATCTCCATCCGTACCCGTGATGGCGGTGTCGACGCCACACGGCTCGCGGGCGCCTTCGGGGGTGGCGGGCATGCACGGGCGGCGGGCGCCAGCCATGAAGGTCCGTTGGAGGACGCCCGTGAGGCGGTCCTGGGCCTGGCGGAGCAGTTGCTCGACGAGCTTCCCGCTACCTGATGGGACGTCGCCGCCGCGATGACGGCCCGCGCATCGACGGCATCCTCGTCGTCTCGAAGCCGGCCGGGCCGACCTCTCACGACATCATCGACACCGTCCGTCGCCTGACCGGCGTCCGGCGCGTGGGTCACGGCGGGACGCTCGATCCGTTCGCCATGGGTGTGCTGCCGGTGTTCATCGGCAGGGCCACACGTATGGTCGACTACCACCGCTTCGACTCCAAGGCCTACCGCGCCTCGGTCGTCTTCGGGGCCGGCTCGAGCACCGATGACATCGACGGCGAGATGACGCCGGGTGAGGCTCCCGTGCCCGACCGGGCTACGGTCGAGGATGCCCTCCCCGCCTTCCGCGGCGAGATCGAGCAGATCCCGCCGGATCACTCGGCGGTCCACGTCGGCGGCAAACGAGCCTATGAGCTGGCACGGGGAGGGGAGAAACCCGAGCTCAAGCCTCGAAACGTGACCATCCACTCGTTGGAGCTGACCGAATGGGACACGGCTGATGTCGATCGCCCGATGGCCGTGCTCGACGTCAACTGCAGCGCCGGCACCTATGTCCGCTCGATCGCCCGTGACCTCGGCCGGCAGCTCGGGTGCGGTGCCTATCTGGGGGCGCTCACGCGCACGGCCAGTGGTCCGTTCGAGCTGGGGTCCGCGCACTCCCTGGAGCATGTCCGAGCCGAGCTTGCGGCCGGCAACCTTGAGTCGTTGCTGCTCTCAGCCGATGCCGGTCTCGATCACATCCCGATGGTGTGCATCCCCGACTCCGATCGTGAGGCCATCGCCCGCGGCCAGATCATCCGCGTCCGCGGCGAGGTATCCGGTCCGGTCGACCCGGCGGTCGTCCTCGAGAGCGCCGAAGTGGTACGCGTGCTCGATGGGCGTGGATCGCTTGCAGCGATGGCCCATGTGGCCAAGGGTCGGCTATACCCTGACAAGGTCTTCATCACCCCGGAGGACCTCAAGGAAGCATGATCGACTACGTCCGTGGCATCGACCGGCTGCCCAAGGACACCCGTCTGGCGGTCACCATCGGCGTCTTCGATGGCGTGCACCGCGGCCACCAGCAGGTCTTCAAGGTGCTGGAGGAGACCGCGCGCCGCGTCGGGGCCATGCCCGTGGCCGTGACCTTCGATCCCCATCCGGATGCGGTCGTGGCCGGCCAGGCGCCGGACATGCTCATGGATCGCCGCGAACGCATCGAACGCATCAGTCGCCTCATCGGTGGCTACGTCGTATTGCAGACCTTCGACGAGGTCTTCCGGCGTACCACGGCCGAGGAGTTCGTGGAGCGCATCGGTGGCGGCCGCAACCTGGCGGCGCTGGTGATGACGCGCGTCTCGGCTTTCGGGCGGGACCGTGCCGGCACCGTCCCGGTGTTGCGCGAGATGGCCAAGACGGCCGACTGGGAGCTCGTCGAAGCGCCGACGCTCGACTCGGGTGGAGCGCGGGTATCGAGTGCCCGTACCCGTCAGCTGGTGGCCGAGGGCCAGCTGCAGACGGCCAGAGAGCTGCTCGGGCGGCCGTTCGCGCTGGTGGGCTCGGTGGTGCACGGTGAGCAGCGTGGCCGCGAGCTGGGCTTTCCCACGGCCAACCTCGACTTCGGTCAGCCGGTGGCGCTACCGCCAGATGGCATCTATGCCGCCCGTGCATCATGGGGCGGCCCGGCCGTGCTCGATCCCTTCGACATGGCCGACGCTGTCATCTCGCTCGGTACCCAGCCGACCTTCGGTGGCCGGGTGCGGCTGATGGAGGTCCACCTCCTCGACCGCGACGAAGATCTCTACGGTAAGCGCATGCGCGTGCAGTTCTGCACCTTCATCCGCGGCCAGCGGCGCTACGACTCGGTCGACGAGCTCATCGTGCAGATGGGCCACGACGTCGACCGCGCCCGCAAGAAGCTCGACGCCTGCGAGGCCTGCTGAGCCGCTGGATCACGACCTATCCGCGAGGGGACCGGACCGGCTAGACGAGGCGCGCCTGCAGTACGCGACAGACGAGGCGGGCGAGTGCCGTCGCCGAGGTCCCGTCAGGGTCACGCTCGGGCTCGAACTCGGTCACGACCATGCCCTCGAGGGAACCACGAGCGGCTAGGGCGACGAAGAGGTCGCCCAACACATCCACGCCGGGTCCGCCGGCAACGGGCGCACGCACAGCCGGGATGTCGGCCGGGTTCGTGCCGTCCACGTCGTAGACGATGACGAAGCGCTCACCCTCGACGAGGCGACCCGCGACCGCCTCCAGCCCGTCTCGCGCCAGTTCGCGCGCTCGGACGATGACGTTGCCGGCCTCGATCGTGTCCTGCACATCCGCGGGCCGGGCCGAGCCGACGCCGCGCTGGCCGACGTGGACGATGCGCCGCACCCAGCTCATCTCGCTCGCCCGACGCATGGGGCTGCTATAGCCGTGTGACTCGCCACCGACCTCATCGCGGAAGTCGAGGTGGGCATCGATCTGCACGACCGTCACCGGACCATGATCACGCCAGCCGGCCACGAACGGCTCCGCCACCGAGTCGTCCCCGCCGAGGAGCAGCGGCATCGCTCCCTGGTTCACGACCGAACTCACCGCGGTCGTGATGCGACGGCGGTTGCCCTCGGCATCGGCGCGAACGGTGTTGATATCGCCGCCATCGCCGACCAGCCGACGCCATGAGGCAAAGGGTCCATCGATATCGAAGTCGTAGTTGCCGGTGAAGAGTGCCAGTCGCCATGTCGCCGCCCGGAGCGCAGACGGGCCTTCGCTCGCGTGAGGATGTCGGTCTGGGTAGACCGTCGCCATCGCGGCTCCCAGTACCACCGCTTCACTCGATGTGGTGGGCGCTCCGACGCCCATGAACGTCTCAGTCATCGGTCTCCCCTCCGTACCATGTCCACAGTGGCCGAACACCTCCGAGTCGCTGGACGAACGCCCCTTCGTGCTCGGCGTCCCAGGCGACGAGGTCAGCGTACGCCCCCGGCATGAGCCGTCCGATCTCGCCGTCGAGGCCGAGGGCCCCGGCCCCGCCGGCGGTCGCGGCCCAGACCGCCTCATCGATGGTCAGTCCGAGCACCGTCCCAAGCCCTACCGCGAGCGGCATCGACGGCTCACCGAAGGTGCCCGCGTTGGCATCGCTGGCCAACGCCACCGTCGCGCCGGCGTCGACCAGCGCCCGTGCCGGAGGCAGCCCGGCGCCCAGCATCAGGGCCGGTCCCGGGAGCAGCGTGGCCACCGTCGTCGAGTCGGCCAGCACCCGCGCGTCGTCCTCGGTGATCTGCTCGAGATGGTCGACCGACAACGCGCCCAGCTCGGCACCCAGCAGTGCCGCCCCCGATCGCTGCAACTGGTCGGCATGCAGCTTGAGCGGTAGCCCGTTGGCAGCGCCGGCTTCGGCGATGGCGCGGGTCCAGCCGAGGTCGAAGATGTCCGGCTCACAGAAGACGTCGATGTGGTCGGCGGCATCGGCCATCTCCGGCAGCGTCTCGAGGATGGCCTCGTGCTGCGTCTCGGCATCGGACTCGACAGGGATGGCGTGCGCTCCGAGGTGCGTCCGCCGCACACGCATCGGCAGCCCGTCGGACGCCACGGCGATGAGGTTGAGCAGACGCAGCTCCTGGGTGGGTTCGAGCCCGTAGCCGGACTTGACCTCGATGGTCGTGGTGCCCCGGGCGAGCGCGGACAGCAGACGCAGCCGCGTCTCGCGCACCAGCTCCTCATCGCTGGCCTCGACCGTGGCCTCGACGGTGCGCAGGATGCCGCCGCCGGCATATCGCTGGCCACGGGTCCGGGCCGCCGCCTCGTCGCTCCGGTCACCCGCGAAGATGAGGTGCGTGTGCGAGTCGACGAGCCCCGGCGTCACGAGCGCGGTTCCGACATCCTCGACGATGTCAGGGTCTTCCGGCGCCAGTTCCCCCGGCCTGGTCTCGAGGATCCGCTCGCCCTCGACCACGAGCACCCACGGACCGTCGATGGCACCGGTCTCGCCCGTTCGCGCGCCGTCCATCGGCAGCAGGCGGCCCCGTCCGATGATCGCGTGCCGGTTCATCGCGGATCCGGTCCCAACCAGGAGGTGCTGACTGTGGCGGCTGCGCCGGCCAGGTCCACCAGCGCTGCCTCGTGCACGAGCCGATAGGCTGCTTCGAGGTCAGGCCCGGGCTCACGGTCCTCCTCGAGCCGGGCGATCGTCGCTCGGACCCGCGCGTGGGCTTCTGCCACGCCGACCCCGGGGGTGGTCTCCGGCTGCAAGTCGAGCCGCAGGTCGAGGCCCTGCGATGCGCAGATGACTTCGATGGCCACGATGCGCTCCGAGTGCTCAAGCACGGCCATGGCGTTGCGTGCCGCGATGGAGCCCATCGAGACATGGTCCTCCTGGTTGGCCGAGGTGGGGATCGAGTCGGCCGAGGCGGGGTGCGCCAGCGTCTTCGATTCCGATGCCAGGGCCGCGGCGGTGTACTGCAGGATCATCAACCCGGAGTCCAACCCCGACGAAGCACCCAGGAAGGCCGGCAGCCCGTCGTTGAGTCGCGGGTCCAGCAGCAGCGCCACGCGTCGCTCGCTGATGGCACCGATCTCCGCGATGGCCAGCTTGGCGTAATCGAGCGCGAGAGCGATGGGTTCGCCATGGAAGTTGCCACCGCTGATGACCAGGCCGCGGCCGGTGGCCAATGCGTCCTCGGGCACGGCCCCACCCTCGGGGAAGACGAGCGGATTGTCGGTGGCCGAGTTGAGCTCGATGTCGAGGACACGACGGAGGTTGTCGAGCGCATCGCGAGCGGCGCCATGGACCTGCGGCACGCACCGCAGGGAGTACGGATCCTGGACACGGTGGTCGTCGCCATGGTGTGCGGTCTGGATGGTCGAGTCGCGCAGGAGCCAGCGCAGCTCGGCTGCGGTCTGTACCTGGCCCGGGTGTGGGCGGGTCGACTGCAGCGCGGCCGAGTAGGCCACGTCGGTACCACGCAGCGCCTCCACCGAGATGGCGGCGGCCACGCTGGCGGTGCGCGCCAGGCGGTCGGCTCCGGCCAGCACCAGCGCGCCGATGGCGCCCATCATCTGCGTGCCGTTGAGCAGGGCCAGCCCTTCCTTGGGCTCCAGCACCAGCGGGTCGAGCCCTGCCGTCATCAGCGCCTGTCGTGCGGGCATGACAGCGCCTTCGACCTCCACCCGGCCCTGACCGATGACCGGCAGCGCGAGATGGGCGAGGGGAGCGAGATCACCCGACGCCCCGACGCTGCCCTGCGAGGGCACGACCGGGTGGATGCGCAGTCGCAGCAGCTCCAGTAGCCGTTCGATGAGCTCGGGTCGGCAGCCGGAGTGGCCGAGGGCCAGCGTGTTGGCACGCAACAGGAGCATCGCGCGCACGACCTCGGTCGGCAGTGGTTGGCCCACGCCGGCGGCGTGGCTCAGCAGCAGCCGCTCCTGCAACTCCCGGGCGCGCTCGGGTGGCACGAAGGTCGTGGCCAGCGAGCCGAAACCGGTGGTGACGCCGTAGACGACCTCACCCGAAGCCACCAGTCGCTCGATGACCGCACGGGCCTCGGTCACTCGCCGGCGCGCGCCACCGTCGAGCACGGCATAGCGTTCTCCGCGCGCGACCGATTCGACGTCGGGGACGGACAGTTCTGCGCCGTTGAGCACGACGGGGGCAGCCGTCATCGTTCGCCCAGCATCGGGATGGCGACGCCGCGCTCGCGTGCGACCTCGACCGCCCGTTCGTAGCCGGCGTCGACGTGACGCACGACGCCCATGCCCGGGTCCGTGGTGAGCACGCGCTCCAGCTTCCGCGCCGCCAGGTCGGTGCCGTCCGCGACGGCGACCATGCCGGCATGCTGGCTGTAGCCGATACCGACGCCGCCACCGTGGTGGATGCTGACCCAGCTGGCCCCCGCGGCGGTGTTGACGAGCGCGTTGAGCATGGGCCAATCGGCGACTGCGTCCGAGCCGTCCTTCATGGCCTCCGTCTCCCGGTTGGGCGAGGCCACGGAGCCTGAATCGAGGTGGTCACGACCGATGACGATGGGTGCGCTCACAGCACCAGAGCCGACGAGGGCGTTGAAGACGCCCCCGGCCAGCCGTCGCTCCCCGTAGCCGAGCCAGCAGATGCGCGAAGGCAGTCCCTGGAAGGCGACATGGTCCTGGGCCTTGCGGATCCAGCGCGCGAGCGATGCGTCCTCGGGGAAGAGATCGAGGATGGCCTCGTCGGTGGTGCGGATATCGGCCGGATCTCCCGAGAGCGCGACCCAGCGGAAGGGCCCCTTGCCTTCGCAGAAGAGCGGCCGGATGAATGCTGGCACGAAGCCGGGGAAGTCGAAGGCGTTATCGACACCACCGGACTGCGCTTGCGCCCGGATGTTGTTGCCGTAGTCGAAGGTCACCGAGCCTGCGGCCTGCAGCTCGAGCATCGCACGCACGTGCGCGGCCATCGACCCGACCGAACGACGGGTGTACTCGTCGGGGTCGGCGGCGCGGAGCTCCGCGGCAGCCTCGAGCGTCAGGCCGGCGGGCACGTAGCCGTTGAGCGCATCGTGGGCCGAGGTCTGATCGGTGACGGCATCGAAGCGCTCGCCACGTCGCACCAGCTCGGGCTCGACCTCGGCGGCGTTGCCGATGAGCCCGATCGAGAGCGGCTCGCCGGCGGCAGCCGCCGCCCGAGCCCAGCGCAGGGCTTCATCGAGATCGCCGGTCGAGCGGTCGAGGTAGCGTGTGTCGAGGCGCTTCTGGACGCGCGACCGATCGACCTCGATGCAGAGAGCCACGCCGTCGTTCATCGTCACCGACAGCGGCTGGGCGCCACCCATGCCGCCGAGGCCGGCCGTGAGCACGACGCGGCCACGCAGCGTGCCACCGAAGTGCTGGCGCGCCAGCTCGGCGAAGGTCTCGTAGGTGCCCTGAAGGATGCCCTGGCTGCCGATGTAGATCCAGGAGCCGGCGGTCATCTGGCCGTACATCATCAGGCCGGCCCGCTCGAGCTCGCGGAAGTGCTCCCACGTGGCCCACTTGCCCACGAGGTTGCTGTTGGCGATGAGCACCCGCGGGGCCCACTCGTTGGTGCGGAACACGGCCACGGGCTTGCCGGAGGCCACCAGCAGCGTCTCGTCGTCCTCGAGCCGGCGCAGTTCGCGCACGATGGCGTCGAAGGCCTCCCACGATCGAGCGGCGCGGCCGGTGCCGCCGTAGACGACGAGGTCGTCGGGTCGCTCGGCCACCTCGGGATCGAGGTTGTTCATGAGCATGCGCAGCACCGCTTCCTGCTGCCAGCCACGGCAGCTGAGCTCCGTCCCGCGAGGGGCCCGGACCGGTCGTGCGCCGCTGCTCATCGTGTCGCTGCCTCCTGTCGCCGACAGCGTATCGCGTCGCTTCTCGCGGGGCTTGCCGTAGGCGAGCCCACCGGATACGGTCCGGCGCCACCCGCACCCCACGGTGACCCGCACCGCGATGTATCCAGGGAGAGCGCTCGAGCGGATCGGCTGGCAGGTGGCTGGCCGCACCATGGCTTTGCATGCTCGTCGGGAATCGGTCACAATGGTGGGCACGAACCGACGAGCGCCCGCGCATCTTCACTGACCATGCGGCGTTACGCCGGCTTCTAGTGTGGCTGTAGCACGGCCTATCCTGAGACTGTGTGCTATGCTGCCGCGCGTAACAGACAAGGTATATGGATAGGCTGGAGGACCAGTTGCCGCTTACGCGGGAAACGAAGGCAAGCGTCGTTGCCGACTACGCCACCAAGGAAGGTGACACCGGATCGCCGGAAGTCCAGATCGCGCTCCTGACGGAGCGGATCGGTGGGCTGACCGAGCATCTCCGACGCTACCCCAAGGATCATCACTCGCGCCGCGGCTTGCTCAAGCTCGTTGGCACGCGACGCCGCCTGCTTGCGTATCTCATGCGCAAGGACGCTGCCCGCTACCAGACCGTCATCGAACGGCTCGGCCTGCGCCGCTAAGGCGAAACGGCCCTGGCGGGCGCGGCCCGCTCGGTATCGGCACATCGCATACGCCAGAAGACCTCGTGTGAGGTCAGCGTAGACAACAACCCAACGCGCCCCGGTCCGTCGGTCGTCCCCGTTGGAGGACAGATGACGGTAACCACCCTTACGACCGAATTCGGCGGTCGCACGATCACCATCGAGACTGGCAAGATGGCCAACCTCGCTGGTGGCTCCGTGACCGTGCAGTACGGCGACACCATGCTGCTCGGTACGGCCAACCGTGCCAACCCCCGCCCCGGTCTCGACTTCTTCCCGCTCACGATCGATTTCGAGGAGCGGATGTACGCCGCGGGCAAGATCCCCGGCGGTTTCATCAAGCGTGAGGCCCGCCCGTCGGAGGCGGCCATCCTCGCGTGCCGCCTGACGGACCGTCCCATCCGCCCGCTCTTCCCCAAGGGCTACAAGGACGACGTCCAGTGCGTGCTCACCGTGCTCAGCACGGATCAGGAGAACAACCCCGACGTCATCGGCACCATCGCCGCGTCGGCTGCACTGACCATCAGCGAGATCCCGTTCCAGGGCCCCATCGGCGCTGTCCGCATCGGCCGCATCGATGGCGAGTTCGTGGTCAATCCGCTGGCCAGCCAGATGGAGGAGTCGGAACTCGACCTCATCGTCGCCGGCACCGCTGACGCGATCATGATGGTCGAGGCTGGCGCCAAGATCCTGCCCGAGGACGTGATGGCTGACGCGATCATGTTCGGCCACGAGTCCATCAAGCCCGTGATCGAGCTGCAGGAGCAGCTGCGCGAGCTGGTGGGCAAGGCCAAGCAGATCCCCTACATCGAGCCGTCCGTCGACTCTGTCGTCGACTTCGTGGACGCGGTAGATGCGGGCGAGTCCTTCGTCGTCTTCGACACCGAGACGACGAGCAAGGACGCCAGGACCGGCGAGCTCGTCGAGATCGGCGCCGTGCGCCTCTCCGGCGGCAAGGTCACCGACACCTTCGAGACGCTCGTCAAGCCCACTCGCGGCATCGTCGGCAACCAGATCCACGGCATCACCAACGCTGACGTCGAGGGCGCGCCCAGCCCGGCTGAGGCGGCTGCCCAACTCCTCGACTTCGCCGGCGACGACATCCTCGTCGGTCACAACGTCGGCTTCGACATCGGCTTCATCGAGGCCGCTCTGGCGGACGGGACCCGCATCGAGCCGGGCACCTACCTCGACACGCTCGTGATCGCGCGTGCCGGCTACCCCGATCTTGACGCTCACAAGCTGGGCGACCTGGTCGAGTTCTTCGGGCTCGACGTCGATCCCAAGCATCGCGCCCTGGCCGATGCCGAAGCCACCGCGGCCCTGCTCCAGGGCATGGCCGAGGACATCCCCGTCCGCGTCAACGCGTTCAAGTCGGCCGTCGCTGACACGATCCGCATGCGCAAGGGCGGCGACAACAACGACGTCGCAGACGCCGCCTTCGAGGCTGCGCTCGTGGCCTCCGGCCTGTCGAAGGGCTTCACCACGTTGCTGCACAAGAAGACCGTGCGTGAGGTCACCCTGGCCGAGGGTATCCGCATCGATGGTCGTGACGTGGACACCATCCGTCCCATCTCGGTCGAGGTCGGCCTGCTGCCGCGGGCCCACGGCTCCGGTCTCTTCACCCGCGGTCAGACGCAGGCGCTCACCGTGGCCACGCTTGGCCCTTCGAGCGACGTGCAGCGCATCGACACCATCAGTCCCGAAGAGTCGAAGCGCTACCTGCACCACTACAACATGCCCCCGTACAGCACCGGCGAGAACAAGTTCATGCGCGGCCCCGGCCGTCGTGAGATCGGCCACGGTGTCCTGGCGGAGCGCGCACTCCTGCCGGTCCTGCCGTCACAGGAGGAGTTCCCCTACGTCCTCCGCCTCGTGAGCGAGTGCGTCACCTCCAATGGCTCCACCTCCATGGCCTCGACCTGCGGCTCGACGCTGGCACTGATGGACGCGGGTGTGCCCATCAAGGCACCTGTCGCGGGTGCGGCCATGGGTCTCATCACCGACGGCGAGGACTTCGTGGTCCTGACCGACATCCTCGGCAAGGAGGACTTCTTCGGTGACATGGACTTCAAGGTCACCGGCACCGAAGAGGGCGTCACCGCGCTCCAGATGGACATCAAGGTCAAGGGCATCAACGAGGACATCATCCGCCAGGGCCTTCAGAAGGCCTACACGGCGCGCATGACCATCCTCGACAAGATGACCGAGGTCATCGGCGAGGCCCGTGAGGATGTCAGCGACTTCGCGCCGCGCATCACCACCATCAAGATCAACCCCGAGAAGATCCGCGACATCATCGGCAAGGGTGGTGCCACGATCCGCAAGATCCAGGAAGAGACCGGGACCGAGATCAACGTCGAGGACGACGGCAGCGTCGAGATCGCCGCGGTCGACCAGACCAAGTCGGCCAAGGCCATCGAGTGGATCGAGTCGATCACCAAGGAGGTCGAGGTCGGCGGGCTGTACCTGGGCAAGGTCACCCGCATCATGGGCTTCGGCGCCTTCGTCGAGATCCTGCCGGGCAAGGAAGGCCTCGTTCGCATCGGCGAGCTGGCTGACTACCACGTCCCCACCGTCGAGGACGTCGTCCAGGTCGGCGACGAGATCATGGTCGTGGTCATCGAGATCGACCGCCAGGGTCGCGTCAACCTGAGCCGCAAGGCCGCCATGCAGCGGCACCAGGCCAAGGAGGATGCGGAGGCCTAGCGCCTCGCGCCCCTGGCGCACTCACGCAAGCGACATGGACCGCCGTCCTCATCGAGAGGGCGGCGGTCTCGTTCGTCCCGTGTGGTCACCCGCAGTCTTGGGTGGCACCATCAGGGCCTTGTCCCCACCACAGGGCCGATCGACCGACCGGATGGCTTATCCGCTGGGCTCAGCCGCCGATCGGCCTGCCTCGTGGGACGAACGGCAGCCGAACGCTTCCTGCTCGGTCGCATGGCACCCCTGCTGGGAGAGCCGGGCCGCACCGGCGGATACTCGGTCGTTCGGCACCCCAGGTGGTTCAGCCAGGCGTCGAGGTGCCCCGGCATCCGCGGTGGATCCGTCGCCGGTCGGTCCGCTCAGTGGGCCGGCTCGGGCCCCTTGAGTGCAGCTTCGTAGACGTCGCGCGTGGCATCGGCCACGCGCTCCCAATCGAAGCGTGAGAGGTCGGCGGCGTTGTGGCGCCCCATGGCCTCGAGGTCCACATCCATCGCGGTTCGCAGTGCGCCCTCGAGGCCCTGCGGGTCGTCCGCGTCGTAGAGGATGCCGCCCTGCTCGTCGAGCACATCGGTGACACAGCCACGACGGGGCGCGATGACGGCCCGTTCGAAGGACATCGCCAGCAGCACCGAGCCGCTGGTGAAGATCTCGAGGAAGGGAGCGGCGACCACGTCCGCGGCTCGCAGGTAGAGCTGCAGGTCGTCGTCCTCGACGAACCCGAGCGAGAGATGGATGCGTTCATCGCCCTTGGCCGCGGCCGTCAGGCGTGCGGCGTAGGCACCGTCTACGGCCTGGCCCGCGATGACCAGGCGGGCGTCCGGCTCGTCGAGCTTGGTGAACGCCTCATACAGCTCCCACACGCCCTTGTAGCTGCGGACCCAGCCCACGAACGAGATGACCTTGGCCTCTGCGGGCAGGCCCAGCCGGTCTCGGGCCTCCTCGCGCGTGACGTCGTCGGCGTAGGCGCCTTTGTAGTGGCCGTGGGGGATGATGGCGATCTTCGCCCGTCCGGCCTCGCCGACGCCGAGCGTCTGGAGCAGCCCATCGGCGGCGGCACTGCAGTGGACGATGACCGTGTCCACCAGTTCGAAGAGCGAGCGCATGAAGGCCAGCTCGTTGGGATCCTCACGCCTGTCGTGGCGGAAGAGGTCGTGAGCCGTCCACACCAGGCCGATGCCACTGCGCTTGGCTAGTCGCAGCTCCACGAGGGTGCGTTTGGCTTTCACCCGGCTGACCTTGCTGCTCCCGCCGGCGATGTAGGGCTCGGTCCAGTGGATATGGAGGACGTCCGGTCGGCCGTGGCGCCGCAGCGCTTCCACGACGGGCAGCACGCGCCGCGATCCGGTGGGGTCGGCGCTGACGCTGACTCCACGCGACTCCAGCCCATCGGTGAGGGCGCGCTGGTAGGCATTGGCGGCCGAGTAGTCGGGCAGGAACAGGACCTTCACTGGCTGGATCAGACTCCGATGTCGTCGTACACGCGCAGCAGCTCCCGGGCTTGATGCTGCCATGCGTAGCGGGTTCGAGCAGCCTCGAGGCAGCGCATACGCAGTGCGAGACGCTCGTCCTCGGGGGCATCGATGATGTCACGGATGGCCCGGGCCACGTCGGCTGGATCGGTCGGATCGCAAAGCACGCCGCACCGGGTCTCGTTGACGATGGGGCTGATGCCGGGCAGCTTGCTGGCCACGACCGGCACACCCACGCCGATGGCGTCGTACAGCTTGGTCGGCGTGTTGAAGCGATGGTTCAACGTGTCGGGCTGGACCGGCATGGCCGAGACATCGGCACCTCGCGTCCACTCGGGGATCTCCGCCGGTGACACCGAGCCCGCGAAGTGGATGCGGCCGGCGTGCGGGAGAGCGGCCGCGATGGTGCGGTAGCGCTCGTAGTCCGGCCCATAGCCGGCGACCACGAGGTCCGCATCGTCGATGAGCGAGATGGCCTCGAAGAGCTGTCGCAGGCCGCGTCCGCGCATGACCTGGCCGATGTAGAGCACGATCCGCCGATCCCGCGACAGCTCGAACAGCGCATGGAAACGGTCGGTCCGCGCCACGTCGTCCGGTCGGACCTCCATCTCCAGGTCATCGACCAAGGCGGCGTTGCGGACGACGGCGTCGACGGGTCGCCCGAGCACGCGCTCGAGGATCTGGGCGTAGGGATCCGAGACGGTGACGACGGCGTCAGCCGTGCGCGCGAGCCGCTTCTCGTGGCGGCGGAGCAGTTGCTTCCACGGTCCCGGCAGGCGGGCCATGCGACCGGCCTCGCTGTCGATGTCGTTGGCGTCATAGACGATGATGCCTCCGAAGTGCTCGCGCAGCGACACGGCTAGTGAGAGGGTGATGACCGACTCGGCCTGCCACACGTCGAAGCCGTCGACCTGCTCCGCGATGATCTTCGACCAGGCCCGCGACATGCGCAGGTAGCGCAGGGCCTGGATCGCCCGACCCACGCTGTCGCGGACACGACGACGCAGGCCGCCGAGCCGTCCGTGCGGGTCGTCACCCGTCTCGGGCAGGCTCGGGGCCGGCAGCCACGAGAGCGGCTGCGGCTGACGGATGCGCGTGACCGTGTGGTGCTCGAGCTTCTCGGTCGTGGCCAGCCCGGCGCCCCAGCGGGCGATGACGGTCACCTGATAGCCGGCCCGACCGAGCGATTCGGCCGTCTTCCAGGCACGCGCGTCAGCCTCGTAGGTGTTGTTGATGAGGATGGCCACGCGGGCGGGTGCGTGGCGGGCGGCGGCAGCGTCGCGATTTACCATTCCACGGTAGCGTAAGGAGCGCCGAGGGAGCGTAGTAGACGCGTTATCATCGTCCCGTGCCCTCGATGGAAGATCCACAGGAATAGCACCATGCCCATCGAGTCCCCCCACCGCCCCCTCACTGTCGCTGTCGTCGGCGCTACCGGTCTGGTGGGACGAACCATGACCGACATCCTCGCGGAGCGGGACTTCCCGGTCGGTGAGCTGCGCCCGTTGGCGTCCCGTGCCGGCGACCGCACCGTCCAGTTCGGCGGGCGTGAGTACCCGGTCCGGGTCGCGACCCCTGAGGCCTTCGAAGGCGTGGACATCGCCATCTTCAGCGCCGGTGGCGGGACGTCCGCGGCGCTCGCTCCCGAGGCCGCAGCCCGCGGCGCGGTGGTCGTCGACAACAGCAGCCAGTGGCGGATGGAGCCGGGCGTGCCGCTCGTGGTAGCGGGCGTCAACGACGACGACGCCGCGCAGCACGAGGGCATCATCGCCAACCCCAACTGCTCCACGATGCAGTTGATGCCCTTGTTCAAGGCGCTGCGCGACAGCGTGGGCATGAAGCGCGTCATCGTCGACACGTATCAGGCCGTCAGCGGTAGCGGCAACAAGGCCGTGGTCGAGCTGGAGGACCAGGTCAGGGCCTTCGCCGCGGGCGAAGAGATGGAGGCCTCGGTCTATCCGTACCCCATCGCCTTCAACGTCCTGCCCCATATCGACGTCTTCCTCGACAACGGCTACACCAAGGAGGAGTGGAAGGTCACCGTCGAGACGCGCAAGATCCTGCACCTGCCGGACCTGCCGGTCTCGTGCACGGCCGTGCGCGTGCCTGTGGTCACCTCGCACTCGGAGGCGGTCCATGTGGAGCTGCAGGGCTCCATGTCCCCGGACGAGGCGCGCGAGTTGTTCGCCGCTGTCCCTGGTGTGATCGTCAAGGACGACCCCGCCAACGACGTCTATCCGCTGCCTACCGACGGCGCCGGTGTGGACGAGGTCTTCGTCGGGCGTATCCGCGCCGACGCCTCGCTGCCACCCGGGAAGGGCCTGGCCTTCTGGGTCGTCTCGGACAACCTGCGCAAGGGCGCTGCCACCAACGCCGTCGAGATCGCCGAGGTCGTGGCCCGCAACGGCTGGCTCAAGAAGGCGTCCGAACGCGCTGCCGAGGTCGCGTGACGAGCGAGGAACGCGCTGCCGCACTGGAGGCTGTCGCGAGCGAAGTCCGTGACTGCACGCGCTGTCGCCTGGCAGAGGGCCGCACCAAGGCCGTCCCGGGGGAGGGCAGTCCCGAGACCGAGGTCGTGTTCGTGGGTGAGGGCCCGGGACAGAACGAGGACCGCCAGGGGCGACCGTTCGTGGGCGCTGCCGGCAACCTCCTGCAGGACCTGCTGGGCATGATCGGATGGAGGCGCGAGGACGTCTTCATCACCAACGTCGTCAAGTGCCGCCCGCCCAACAATCGCGACCCTGAACCCGACGAGATCGCCGCCTGTCAGCCGTTCCTGCGGCGACAGCTGGAGATCCTCGACCCGGCGCTGCTGGTCACGCTGGGCCGGTTCAGCCTGCAGACGTTCATGCCTGGCGATCGCATCAGCCGCGTGCACGGTACCGAACGAGCCATCGACCCCGCTACCGGGGCCCGTGCCGCGACCGGCTACGCCCTCTACCACCCCGCCGCGGCCCTGCGGCAGGGCTCGCTCAAGGAGACGATGCAGCGCGACATGGCGCGCGTGCCCGAGGTGCTCATCCGCGCCCGAGCCGAACGCGCCCCCGCCGAAGCCGCTCCCGAGTCGGAGCCCGAGACCACATCGCCGGCGCCTGCTGAGGCGTCACCGACCAATGAGAACCAGGAACCCCATGAGGATGAACCCATGAAACGATCCGACGACCAGTACGGTCTCTTCTGATGGCCGTGAAGCGAGCTCCCAAGACGAGCCCGGAGGTCTTGCGCGTCGTACCGCTCGGTGGCCTCGGCGAGATCGGCAAGAACATGACCGTGTTCGAGTTCGGTGGCGAGATCATCGTCGTCGACTGCGGTCTGGCCTTCCCCGAGCCCGAGATGTACGGCATCGACATCGTCATCGCGGACATCGCCTACCTGCGCGACAAGCGGGACCAGGTGACGGCCTTCGTCATCACCCACGCGCACGAGGACCACATCGGTGCGCTGCCGTATGTCCTGCCCGAGTTCCCGGGCGTGCCCGTCTACGCCTCCACCCTCGCGCGCGGCCTCATCAGCAACAAGATCAAGGAGCGCAAGCTCCGCAACAACCGCCTCGAGGCGCTCGACCCGGGCGACACGGTGGAGCTGGGCAACTTCGATGTCACGGCCTTCCGCATCGGCCACTCCATCCCCGACGCCATGGGCCTGCGCATCAGGACACCGTTCGGCGACATCGTGCACACCGGTGACTTCAAGTTCGACCAGACCCCGGTCGACGGCAAGCCCGCCGACTTCGGTGACATCGGCCGCTTCGGCGCGGAGGGTGTGCTCTGCCTCATGTCCGACTCGACGCGTGCCGAGGCGCCCGGCTACACGCCCTCGGAGCGGACCGTGGGCGAGGCCTTCCACGACATCATGGAAGGGCTGGAGGGCCGCGTCATCGTGGCCACCTTCGCTTCCAACATCGCGCGCGTGCAGCAGGTCTTCGAGGCCAGCGAGACCTTCGGCCGCAAGGCGGCCGTGTTGGGCCGCTCGATGGAGCAGAACAGCCGCATCGCCCAGGACCTGGGCTATCTTCGCCCACCCAGCACAGGCCTCGTGCCCAAGGGCAAGATCTCGTCGGTGCCCGATGATGAGCTGACCATCGTGACCACGGGTGCGCAAGGTGAGCCCATGGCCGGTCTTGCGCGCATGGCCAACAACGAGAACCGCTTCGTCGAGCTCACGCCCGGCGACACGGTCATCGTCAGCGCCAGCCCCATCCCGGGCAACGAGGAATACGTCGCACGCACCGTCGACAACCTCTTCCGCGCCGGCGCCAACGTCTACTACCACGCCATCAAGCGGGCGCACGTCTCGGGTCACGCCAGCCAGGAAGAGCTCAAGCTCATGCTCAACCTGACCAAGCCCAAGTACATCATCCCCATCCACGGCGAGTTCCGGATGCTGGTGCAGCACGGGCGTCTGGCGCAGGAGATCGGCCTCGAGGCGGAGAACATCCTCATCCTCGAGAACGGTCAACCCATCGAGTTCCTGGCCGATGGCTCGGCGCGCCGGGGCGAGCCGGTCGAAGCCGGCCGTGTCTACGTCGACGGTGTCTCCGTGGGTGAGGTCGGTGAGGTCGTGTTGCGCGACCGCCGGGCCCTGGCCAAGGACGGCATGTTCATCGTGGTCGTGACCGTGGACAAGCAGCGTGGCCGCCTCGTGGGCCGGCCCGAGGTCGTCACGCGAGGCTTCGTCTCACCCACTGAGGAGAAGATCATCGCCGGCTCCGTCGAACGCGTTGCCAACGCGCTGCAGAAGCCCGGCGACCACTTCGCCGAAGCCGGCCTGCTCAAGGCCCAGGTGAAGGACAACCTGTCCGCCTACCTCTACGAGCAGACCCGTCGGCGGCCGCTCGTGTTCCCGGTGATCGTGGAGGTCTAGCCCGCCCATGGCCCAGCGCAAGAAGAGCACACGCAGCCGATCGCGTTCGAAGAAGAACCAGCAGCCGCGCGTCGATCCGTCGACGCTGCGGTCGATCGCCGCTGTCGTGCTCATCGTGGCCGGGGTCATCACGCTCATCGCACTGCTGCTACCGGGCGGCGGCATCCTCAACGGCTACGTCGACGGCTTCCTGCGGCCGCTCTTCGGCCAGGGCGCCTGGCTGCTGGGCATCCTGCTCATCGTGGCCGGCGTGCTCGTGGAGCGTGCGCCCAGCGTCGACTACAGCTGGCTGACGGTGGCCCTCGGTGGTCTCATCGTCTTCGTCGGCGGCCAGGGCCTCATCCACCTCTTCAGCGGCAAGGGTGACAGCCAGCCGGACCTGGAGCAGGGTGGGGGAGCGCTGGGTCAAGCGCTCTCATCGGTGTTCTCCGACCTGGTCAGCCCCATCGGCGCCTTCGTCATCCTCGTGGGCATCATCCTCGTGGGCATCCTGCTCCTCTTCAACATCACGCTCGTCGCGTTCGTGACACCGTTCGCCAATGGCGCTCGCAAGGCCTGGGAGATGTTGGTCGACGGCGTGACCAACACACAGGATGCGCTGCGCGAGCGACGAGAGGCCCGCGCCCAGCAGGCGGTGGCTGTGCCTGCCGCGCGGGCTGCGAGCCGCGGTCATCGGAGCATGGCCGAGGAACCCGCACCCGAGTTGCCGGCGCCGACTCCCAGCCCGGCACCAGTGAGCCAGACCGTTTGGACCGGCAGCAAGAAGAAGGGTGGCGCCAGCGGGGTTTCGGCCACACCGGTCGCAGCGCCCGCGGCCTCGGCGGTCGCATCCGACCTGCTCGCTGCGTCGGCCGCTGCCGGCACGGCCGCCGCTGGTGCCGCTGCCACCGCGGCAGGGCTCGCGGACGGGACGCTCACCGAGGCAGAAGAGGCGGCGCTCGAGAAGCCGGCGCTGGAGGACTACCGCAAGCCCGAGAGGAACGACCACCCCGACGCGGCCGAGGTCGCGCGCCTGCGGCTCCACCAGAAGGAGTGGAAGCTGCCCGCGGTGACGCTGCTCGACCCGGCGACCGAAACCGCTGACGTCGAGCGCCACGATCACGAGCAGAACGTGCGCATCATCGAAGAGAAGCTGCGTTCGTTCTCCATCCCGGCCACGGTCGTGGGTACCAATACCGGCCCCGTCGTGACCCAGTACGAGGTGCGGCCGGACGCACGCATCAAGCTCAGCCGGATCGAGGGCCTTGCCGACGATCTGGCCATGGCCCTGGCCGCTCGCAGCATCCGCATCGAGGCGCCCATCCCGGGCCGTGACGTGGTCGGCATCGAGATCCCCAACCACGCCTCGGAGATGGTCGGCTTCCGCTCGGTCTACGAGGACGCGGACATGTCGGACGCCAAGTCCGATCTGCTCTTCGCCCTCGGCCGCGACGTCTCGGGCAAGCCCTATGCGGTGGACCTCGGGCGCATGCCCCATCTGCTCATCGCCGGCGCTACCGGCTCGGGCAAGTCGGTCTGTGTCAACTCCATCGTCACCAGCATCCTCATGCGGGCCAGGCCCACCGAGGTGCGCTTCGTGCTCGTCGACCTCAAGCGCGTGGAGCTGGCGCCGTACGGTCGCATCCCGCACCTGCTCACCGACGTCATCATGGAGGCCCACGAGGCGCGCGCGGCGCTGGCCTGGGCGGTGGGCGAGATGGAGGAGCGCTACAAGAAGCTGGCCAAGTCGACGACCCGGAACATCGCCGCCTACAACGAGCGCTCGGACCTCGACCACGAGGATCGGATGCCCTACATCGTGCTCATGATCGACGAGCTCGCGGACCTCATGATCCAGGAGGGTCGCAAGGTCGAGGAGCCGATCGTCAAGCTGGCCCAGAAGGCCCGCGCCGTGGGCATCCACCTGGTGCTCGCCACCCAGCGTCCATCGGTCAACGTCGTCACCGGCCTCATCAAGGCCAACGTGCCCAGCCGTATCGCCTTCGCCATGGCCTCCAACGTGGACAGCCGCACCGTGCTCGACCAGCCCGGTGCGGAGGACCTCATCGGCCGAGGAGACATGCTCTACCAGCCGGCGGACCTGCCGCGACCCGTGCGTATCCAGGGCGTCTTCGTGTCCGATGCCGAGGTCAAGGCCGTGGCCGACTTCTGGCGCGAGCAGGAGCCCGAGCCGCCCTACGACCCGGGAGTCCTGTCCGGCTCAGGCGATGTCGACGACGCCGAGAACGGCGAGTTCGCCTGGCTGGCCAAGGTCGCGGAGGACGAGCTCACCCCGCGCGCCGCGGAGCTGGTGCAGCTCACCGGCAAGGCCAGCACATCGATGATGCAGACGAAGCTGAAGGTCGGCTTCAACCGCGCCAGCCGCATCATCGAGGAGCTCGAACGGGTAGGTATCGTGGGGCCGCAGGATCCGCGTAACCCGGCCGTGCCGCGGGCGGTCTACGGACCGGAGAACTGGCTCAAGGGGCCGGACGACGCGGACCGTCTGTAGTTCGCGAATCTTCATCCACTTCGGTGTCCACGAACCGCTGATAGCGGGTAGACTGAACGCAACGTCGCGACTGCCGTGGTCGGGGCGCATGCCGTGATATGAGTGAGGGCTCCATCGCCGGATGACCGCGCGCCAAGAAGCACGCGTCGGGACTCGAGCGACGAGCGGGGATACCTGGTCCTACGAGACCCAGCGTGCCCCCAATGTCGGTGAGATCCTGCAGACCGCCCGCGAACGCAAGGGTGTAGATCTCGCTCGCGCCGAGCGCGAGACGAAGATCCGTGCACGTCATCTCATGGCACTCGAGGCAGGCGACCTCGCCGACCTGCCGGCTCCCGTCTACGCCAAGGGCTTCCTGCGCAACTACTCCACGTACCTCGGTCTCGATGCGGACGAGATGATCGACCGCTGGCGCAAGGAGATCGATCAGCCGCGTCGCGCGGACACCCCCACGGTCAAACCGCCGCCCCAGCCCATCACCACACCCAGTCGAGGCCTCAAGCTGACCAGCGGCTTGGTGGTGGCCCTCGTGCTGGCCGCCATCGTCTTCAGCTTCGTCGGCTACGTGGGCCTGCAGCTCTTCCGCTTCACCCAGAACCCGGAGATCAGCCTCAGCGGTCCGGCCATCCGCCAGCTGCAGCCAGGTGACACGTTCGTCACGCTGCGCGGCGGGGGCACATCCAACGCGGCCATCACCGCGACCGGTGCCGACACCGGCGAGGCGGAGCCGTTCCTGCGCACTGACACTGCCGATGCGACCGGCGCCTGGTCCATGAGCCTGCCCGTGAACAAGGGCGAGAATCACTTCACCATCGTGGGCAGGGACCCGGAGACCGCACGAGACTCCACGCCTATCCAGGTCATCGTGAGCGTCCCCGTGGAAGACACGGCACTTCCCCAGGGCGACCTCGGTCCGGTGCTGCCGGAGGGCGTGGCCGATACCAATATCACGGGCATCCCCTCGGCGGAGCTGACGGTCACCGATCCTGAGCAGGGCTACGTCACCGAGAACGGCCGGGTCAAGGTCGTGGGCACGTCCGATGCCGAGTCGGTCACGATCAGCTTCCGCTGGCGCGGCAACGTCGATGCCGAGAAGACGGCCCCGGCGGCGCGCGAGGTACCGGTCAACAACGGTGTCTTCCGCGATAGCTTCCAGCTCCCCAAGGGCAAGTGGATCCTCTACGCGGCAGCCTCGATCGATGGCGGTTACCCGGCCGTAGAGGAGCTCAACCTGCGCTCGCTGAACGACAAGATGGCCATTCGCGTGGAGGCCATCGACGGCAAGACCCGCGTCAAGCTGACCAAGCCCGATGGCCAGATCATCGCCGAGAAGATCCTCCTCCAGGACGGTCAGAAGAAGGTCTTCCGCGTCGATCCGGATGTCATCCTGCGCGTGGGCAATGCCAAGGCCGCCAACGTCACCGTCGACGGCAAGAGCTACGGCGTCATGGGCGACAAGGCGCTGCCGGTCGAGTGGCGACTGGTACAGGGCAAGAAGCCCAAGACCCTCGACTGAGCCACCAGACCGGGGTGGACCTCGCGTCACTGGCCGCCCGTCTCCAGGCCGTCGCGCTCGAACGTGGCGTCACGGTCGGTACCGCCGAGTCGTGCACCGGTGGGCTCATCGGCCACTCGTTGACGGCCATCGCCGGGTCCAGTGACTACTACCTCGGCGGTGTCATCAGCTACAGCAACGAGCTCAAGATGCGGCTGCTCGACGTGCCTGCCGAGTTGCTCGAGCGGCATGGCGCGGTCTCGGCGGAGGTGGCGCTGGCCATGGCGCAGGGCGCCCGCGAGAACCTCGGCTGCGACTACGCTGTGTCGGTGACCGGGGTCGCGGGGCCGGGAGGTGGGACCGGATCCAAGCCGGTCGGGCTCACCTACGTGGCTGCCGCCGGTCCGAACGGTCACGAAGTGGCGGGACGCCAGTGGGACGGTGACCGGACGATGAACAAGGAGCGGAGCGCAGCGGCCGCGCTCGAGTCGTTGCTCGTGCTCATCGAAGAGGAGCGGCGATGATCCGGGGAGCCGCCGACGTGGCGCGTGGTCTGGCGCCGGCCCGAGAGGCACGGCCGATCGCCCCGGGCGAGCGCATCCATGTCGTCGGAGCTGCCGGCGCGGGCGCGTCAGCCGCCGCGATCCTGGCCCATGCGGCCGGCGGCGCGCCTGACGGCTGTGACCCTGGGGCACCCACGCAGTACACGGCAGCCCTCGACGAGCGCGGCGTCCCCGTCGCCACCGAGCATGCCGCTGCCCACGTGACCGACGATCCACCGGCTCGCCTGGCGGTGACGAAGGCGCTCACGTCGGTCCAGCCGGATCATCCCGAGCTGGTGGCCGCGCGTGAGGCCGGCGTACCCATCGAGGCCTGGCAGCAGACGGTGGCCGACGCGGCGGCTACGCAGGGCGGGGCACTCGTGGCCGTTGCCGGCACGCACGGCAAGTCGACCTCGGCAGGGTGGCTGGTGCACCTGCTGGTGAGCGCCGGCCGAGACCCCGGAGCGTTCGTGGGCGCGTTGCTACCCGCCGCGCTGACCGGAGGGTCACCCGCGACCGCACGCTGGGGCGGCGGCGATGCCTTCGTGGTGGAGGCCGACGAGTACGCTGGCAACTTCGACGCCTACCGACCGTCGCTGGCGCTCGTGCTCAACGCGGAATGGGACCATCCCGACGTGTTCGAGGACAGATCCGCCGTCGTGGACACGCTCGAGGCCTGGCTGCGCGCGCCCGGTGAGGCCGAACGCCGGGCCCTCATCAACATCGGCGATGCCGGTGGAGCCGAGCTCGCCGCGCGCCTGGCCGATTGGGGCGAGCGCGTCATCACCGTCGCGCCTGCTGGTGACGGTACCAGCGTGGGCTACCGCCTGAGCGGCTCCTTGCTGTGGCTCGACCGGCTGCCGGGCCTCGAGGCAGGTGTGGCCGCGCCGTTGCGGCTGGCGGGTGCGCACAACGCCGCCAACGCCGCCAGTGTGGCAGCCGCGGCCGCCGTCCTCGGCGTCAGTGCCCCACGGATCGCCGATGGCCTGGCCTCATACGACGGCGTCGGCCGGCGCTTCGACGTCAAGGGCGAGCACGGGGGTGTGCTCATCATCGACGACTACGGTCACCATCCGACGGCCATCCGGGCCACGCTCGAGGCCGTGCGGTCTCGCTACCCTGGACGTCCGGTGTGGGTCGCGCACGAGCCGCTGACGTTCCACCGGGCAGCGGCCATGCTCGACGATCTGGCAGCGGCGCTGGCCGAGGCCGACGGTGTCGTCATCGCCGACATCTGGGCCGGCCGGGACCCGGACACGACGATCGCCAGCGCGGCCGTGCTCGCGGAGCGTGTCTCGGCCGTCAGTGGCCGTCCCGTGGCTGCTCCCGGGAGCCCGGAGTCCACGGCCGATCACCTGGCCAGGGTGGTGCAGGCGGGCGACATCGTCCTGTCCATGGGCGGCGGTCGCTCGTACGTCATCGCCGAGCGCCTCTGCTCGCTCCTCGGAGGATCGAGTGACCAGTAGAATGCTCGAATGCCCAGTAACCTGACGCCCGGTGACGGGCAGGATCTATTCGCCCAATTCAAGCGTGCCTGGGAGGGCCGGGATCCCGACGCTCTGCTCGAGTTGTTCGCCGAGGACGCCGAGTACCGCATCGACCCCTTCCTGGAGCCGATGACGGGGCTCAATGCCATCCGCGAGCACTGGAACGGCGTGGTCGTGGCCCAGGACCACATCGAGTTCGATGCCGAGCGCGTGTGGGTCGTCGGCCGCACCATCCTGGGCAGCTGGCACGTGGCCCTCACCGAGCGGGCCACCGCCGACCGCGTCCGAGTGCGCGGGTTCACCACCATGGAGCTGGACGACCAGGGTCGCATCGCGCGCATGCGCGAGTGGCCGGTGCGCAAGGTCGTCGGGATCGACAGCAGCTACAAGAAGCGCGCAGCCTCCGAGGCAGGGGAGTAGACCGATGGCCAGCAGCAGCACATTCGATATCGTCAGCGAGTTCGACCGCCAGGAGCTGGTCAACGCGCTCGACCAGGTTCGTCGCGAGGTGGCCACGCGCTACGACTTCAAGGGCTCCAAGGTCGAGATCGCGCTCGACGAGAAGAGCGTGACCGTGGTGACCGACTCGGAGATGCGCTCGGCCGCGGTGCAGGACCTCATCGGTTCCAAGGCCGTTCGCCGGGGTCTGTCGTTGAAGGTCTTCGACTGGGGTGAGATCGAGCCCGCCGGCGGCATGACCTTCAGGCAGGTCGCGGGCTTGCAGCAGGGCCTGCCGGAGGACCTGGCCAAGAGGATCACCAAGCTCATCCGCGACGAGTTCCCCAAGTGCAAGGGGCAGATCCAGGGTGGCACGGTACGTGTCACAGGCAAGTCGAGGGACGATCTCCAGGGCGTCATCGCCCTCCTCAAGGAGCGATCGGCGGATTACCCTGTGGCCCTGCAGTTCAAGAACTACCGGTAAGAGACCATGATCGATACTCAAAGTCCGCTGATGCGGCTCATCCTCGCTGTCGTCGCGATCCTCATCGTCGCGTCCCTCATCTTCACCATGGTGTACTAGCTTGACCGACCCACAGCACGACCAGACCTCCGCACCGAGCGAGCCCACCGAGGGCACGCCGGTTCCCGAGCCCGGCCCCGAGACGACGCCAGAGTCCCAAGCGGAGCCCCCGACCACGGAGCCGCAGACGGGGACATCGCCGGCCGAACCTGCCACCGCAGTGCCAGCTCCTGCACCCGAGCCCCCGACCACGGAGCCGCAGCTGGAGGCATCGCCGGCCGAACCTGCCACCGCAGTGCCAGCTCCTGCACCCGAGCCCGCTGCCGGGTCTGAGGGCGAGCCCGAGCCGGCACCCCAGCCGCAAGCCGATCCCGAGCCCCAGGCTGTCGAAGCCCCGAAGCCCGAGCCGGAGCCCGCGACCACCTCGGAGGCTCAGCCCACGACCGAGGACGAGCCAGAGCCGGTCGCGGAGCCAGAGCCTGCGCCGCCGCCTCCGCCGCCTCCGCCGGCGACCGTCCGCCGCACGGTCTCACAGGAGGTCGCTCGTCAGTTGAAGGCCGCCGGAGCGCGCTACTGCTTCACCGTGCCTGCCGAGCCCATCCTGCCCATGCTCGACGACCTGGCCGAGGCTGGGATCCGCGTCGTGACCACGCGTCACGAGGGCGGTGCCGCCTTCATGGCCGAGGCGCTCTCGCAGGCGACCGGCCGACCGCAGATCGTGGCCACGTCTCGTGCCGTCGGTGCCGCCAACGCGGCGGTCGGCATCCACACCGCCGCCCAGGACTCCGCGCCGATGGTGGCGCTGATGGGCCAGGTCGACACCTCGGTCGCCGGGCGCGAGGCGTTCCAGGAATCGGACCTGGTCGGAGGTATCGGCTCGCTCGCCCTGTGGGCGGGCCAGATCGACCGACCCGATGACACGTCCACCGTGTTGGGCAAGGCCTGGCGCCGGATCAATACCGGCCGGCCGGGTCCGGTGCTGCTATCGGTGCCGGTGGATGTGCAGACCGCAGAGGTCGAACTGCTCGACGAGCCCGCGCCCAAGCCGCCGGGTGCCCGTGGCCCCGCGGCCGACCGCTCCGCCGTGAGCCGGGCCATGAAGATGCTCGCGGCCTCCGAGCGTGGCGTCATCGTGGCTGGCGCGGGCGTGCTGCGCGCGCGTGCCACCAAGCGTCTTGTGGCGTTGTCGGAAGCGCTGGCCGTTCCGGTCGTCTCCGCCTGGCGTCGACCGGATGTGTTCCCCAATGACCACGTCAACTACCTCGGCATGGCCGGCTCGTGGGCGGCGCCGACCGTCGGGCAGCGCCTCGCGGATGCGGACGTGATCCTCTTCATCGGCACTCGCCTCTCGGAGATCACCACCGGCGGCTACGCCATCCCGGGGCCTGACACGCGCTGGATCCACGTGGATGTGCAGCCCCGTGTGGCCCATGCCGGACTGGCAGCGCCGACGCTGTCGGTGACCGCCGATGCGTCGCGTTTCCTGGACTCAGCCTGGTCCGACCTGCGGGCCGCTGCGCTCGACAACGAGATGCGCAGCCGGCGGGAAGCACGCATAGCGGCCGATCGGGAGGCATACAAGGCCGCCAGCGACGTGTCCGAAGGGGAGTGGAGTGGCCCTGGGGCACATCCCGGGAAGATGCTCTCGATGCTGCGTGTCGCATTGCCGGACAACGCGACCATCGCCACCGACGCCGGCAACCTCGCGGGCTTCGTGGCTCGGGGCTTCAGCTTCCGGCGTGCCGGCACCTTCCTGGGCGCGACCTCGGGCACGATGGGCTACGGCCTGCCCGCGGCCATCGCGGCGTCGCTCATGGACCCCGATCGCATCGCTGTCGCGCTCTGCGGTGACGGCGGGTTCTCCGCGACGATGAACGAGCTTGAGACCGCCGTGCGGGAAGGTGCGCATCCGATCGCGATCGTCCTCGACAACGAGCGCTACGGCACCATCGCCGGTCAACAGCTGAAGGAGGGCCGGGACACGCGCACGACCACCCTCGGGGCGGTCGACTTCGCGGCCGTGGCTCGAGCACACGGTGCGCTCGGATTCAGCGTCGAGGATGATGCTGGCTTCGAGACAGCGTTGCGTGAGGCCATCACCTCGCGTCAGGCATCGGTCATCCACGTGAAGGTCGACCGGGCCTGGTTGTCGGCCGACGAGCATCCGCTAAGGGCTTCGTAGCACTCGTTCCAAGGCTGCCTCCGAGCGTGTCTTCACGCTTGCTGTCGTTGCGCAAAGACACCAGCGGTGCCTGAACGCACCGCCCATCCGGTGCGTTCGGTCAACAGTCCACCGTCGGGGTGGGAATCTGCGTCGAAGCTGGGTTCAGGCGGGGGGCTGGATGTCGCGGCGCATGGCTAACGCACCGAAGCGCGCGCCGGCCTCAGCATCCTGCCCGCTGCGGATGACCCCGAATCCGAGGTCGCGATAGAAGCGGATAGCGTCGTCGTTGGCGCCGTAGACCCACAGGATCGTCTCGGCCGCGTCCCAGCCACGACCCCAGCTCTCGAGCGACTCGATGAGCGTGCGTCCGACGCCCAGCCGACGCACCGATGGGTCGACCCACATGCTGAACAACAAGAGCGTACCGGGTCGGCGCTTGCGGCCCTGGACCAGCCCGACCGGACCCTCGTCGGTCTCGGCGAGCAGCCACGTTCGGTTGTCGCCATGCGAGGACTGGCGCGCGCTGCGGTGCCATTCCTTCTGCGGACGCCCACGGGCTTCCTCGAGCGGTTGTCCGAAGGCGTTCGGTGCATCCGCGATGCTCCGAAGGCGTAGGTCGCGCAGCGTCAGCCCGTCGCCAGGCCTGATGCGGCGGATGCGGACGACCGTGGCTTCCATCTACCAACGGTAGCGGAGGCGCAGGGAAGTGCTACTCGACGGGTGCGCCGGCGCGGGCGAGGTCGGCGAGGCCACCGGCGTCGGCGATCTCCTCGATGTCGATGTCTTCCATCTGGGATGCGGCCTGGGCACTGCGGTTGCCGGATCGGCAGTAGAGGAGATACGGCTGCTCGGGATCGAGGTCCGCGATGCGCTCGGCGAAGTCAGCGCCGTTCACGTCGATGTTGAGCGCGCCTACGATGTGTGCCTCGTCGTATTCGGCAGGCGTGCGCACGTCGATGATCATGTGCTCGCCGGCCTCGATGAGGTCGACGGCTTCGTCGGCACTTACGGTGTATGCGCCCGGCACCTCCGAGGAAGCGTCGCCCGAGTCGCAGGCAGTGATGGCGAAGACGGCGACGAGCGCGAGAACGGCGAGGATGAGCAAACGGCGTGACATGTGAGTCCCCAAGGGTGGTCGGATTCGTTTCGTGGCTCCTATCATTCCACTAGTTGCGCAATCACGCAAATAGTGGTCGGACGCGCCCGTGCGGTGGCGATTCGGTGTGCTGGTGCGCTAGCGGTTCGGAGTGGCAGCACTCGGGATCGGGTCGCCTTCCCGGGTCGTGCGTTGGGTTCGCAGAGTCTGTCGGGGCTGGTTGGGACGAGGTTGCCCAAGGGCGAGAGACCTGCACAGCCGTGCCACTACGAGCCGAGTCGGTCGAGCGCGCTGGGCAGTTGGAGGCGAACGTTGTTCGCTCTCTGCCGCCGTGGAGTCCATGAATGCGTGGGTTCTCGTGAGGTCGCGGTCGGCCGTTGCCCGAGAGGTGAAGTCGACCTGAGCCGTGTACCGATGGGCGAAGTCGAGTACCGCAACGAGCGCGTGGAAGTTGCCGCTGTTCGTCGCGTTCTTGAGCGCACTCAGGTACTCCCCACGGAACACCGTGGGGATGATGATCGGTATCTGCTGAGCCGCGACCAGCTCTGCGTTCATCATCACACGCGCCACCCGGCCGTTCCCATCGAGGAAGGGGTGGACCTCAGAGACGAGGAACATCATGTACGCGGCACGCGCGAACGCGTCTGCCAGCCCGCTCGCGAGCTCGTACCCGGCGCGTAGCGTGCCCTCGACAAGCTCCGGCGCTACGAACAGGGTCGCTCCGGCCCGATTGGCGACCGTCTTGAAGCGGCCCGGTGCCTTGTCGGGCCTGAAGCTTCATGATGCTTCGGTGTCTTGCGGTCAGGAGGTCGAGCAGCTCGTCAGCCGATCGTGGGACTTGTCGCATCTCATCGCGATCGGAGACGAGACGGTACGTGCCGAGGACGTCATGGGCGTCTTCTGGTCGGCCCTCGGGCATCTCCTCGTCGAACACGATCCGCGCTGCCTCATCGACCGTGAACTCGGTTCCCTCGATGTAGTTGGAGAAGTACGCCTCGTAGAACGGCAGGAACCGCCGCCGCTCGCGCAGGCCTTCATCATCGGCGAGCGGCGCCGGTGCGTGTTCACTGAGCTGGGTCACACAGGCCTCGAAGAGCTCCACCCTCCGCGCGTCGTAGGCCTCGCCTCGTGCGCTGGCCTGCAGCGCGTCAGACATCTCAGGCGCCGCGGGTCCACTTGATAGTGCTGCACTGATGATGGCAGATAGCCGCTCGAACGCACGTGGACGTTCCAACAACCCTGACAGATCGCGCCCTTCATCTCGAATCCGATTGAGGCGCTCCTCGCCGTGCTGGGTGACGATGTCGACAACCCAGCGCTCGACCTCAGAGGTGGTGAGCCGACGCGAATCATCTCGCGAGAGGTTGTCGAGCATCCCGCGTGCTGGTGACGACAGATAGAATTCGTCGAGCTCGGCGTCGCCAGGCAGCGGCCCCGGTCCGCGACGCGGAAGGATGGACAGCCCGGGCAGCACATACGGCGTGCGGCGGGCATGATCGACATAGAGTCGCCCGCTGGCGTCGGGACATCCACTGCGGGCGGAAGCGTCGACGACGACTGCTCCAGGTAGCGCGTGGCCAAGGATGGCCATCCAGTTGCGGCGCACCACGATGTCGTCAGCGTCCGACGATGGGGTGTATATGCCGTGGCCGATCCGGCGCAGACGTCCATCGTTGGCAGCGGCAGTCAGCGTCGCGTTGCGCCAGTCCGAGGCGAAGACGATGTCGGGCCAGCCATCGATCGTGCGGGGCACCGGGACACTCCTGAGAGCAAGGTTTCACAGTAAATCATACGCTTAGAGTTCTTATAGCGCAAGGTATCGCGTATGAACATACGCTATAGGACACACATACGACTTCTTGCGTAAGGTTGCGCGCCACAACTATCGTGTCGAGTGTCGCGACCTCATCCGTGGCGCGGGCTAGGTGAGCGACGCAGACACGGGCGCGCGGCGCGGCGCGGGTTTCGGCATCTCGGTGATGATCGGGACGCCGACGATGAAGGCGCCGCCGCCGTTGCTGCTGTTGCCGAGTCGCCCAAGCGCAACGTGGCGAGAACGAGCGCCACAGGCACGGGCGCCTGGATCACGCGCAAGGTCATGACATAGACACGGGCACCGTGAAGGGCATTGCGCCGACGATGACCACGAGCGTTGCCAAGAGGATGATGAGGAGCGCGACGAGCACGAAGGACTTCACAGGCTCCTTCATGCCTGCCGCTTCTGCAGTGTTACATAACTTACATTATCGGAAGTGATATCACGCCGCTGGAGCGTCGGTCCTGGTGTCTGCCCTGCTGCGCGCAGCGCGATCGACCCCAGTATCGTCGGTGCATGACACCTCGTCGCACGCTGGTCGTTGCGGGTGCATTCGGCATCGACACCAACGTCTACCCCGTCGGGGACCGTGTGGGCGTGGAGATGACGTTCGCGCATACGGCGGACGGCCTCGGGGGCGCCGGCTGCTACAGCGCCCTGGCTGCGGCCGCCTTGGGTGTCTCCACGAGGGCGATCGCGGCCGTCGGTGACGATCGGTTCGGTTCCTGGATCTGCGATGAGCTGTCGGAAGCAGGGATCGCGGTCACCGCGCTACACGAGCCGAGCGGTACACACCGTAGCGTGAACATCGTCTCGGCCGACGGTTCTCGGCGCAACTTCTTCGATCCACGGGGCCCCGACGGGACCGCCGTCGACCTCGAGGCGTGTCGGGATGCTCTGGAGGGCGCCGATGCGGTGCATGTTCACCTCGATGACTGGTGTCGGCGCATCCTGCCCGTCGCTCGTGACGTCGGAGCGGTCATCTCGTGCGACTTGCAGGATGTGGCCGAGCTCGAGGATCCGTACCGGGCGGACTTCGTGGCCGCCGCTGATGTGCTGTTCATGTCCGCGGCGAACCTCGACGACCCGGCGGGGGCAGCGCTCGAGCTCGCAGCGCGTCGTGAGGGCCGGGTCGTGGTCGTCGGTGCCGGAGTGGATGGTTGCCTGGTCGCCAAGGATCGGAACGTCGAGCGCTACGCGTCGGTCGATCTGCCCGAGGCGCCGATCGTCGACACCAACGGCGCCGGGGACAACCTCGCGGTCGGCTTCCTCGCGGCGCACGTGCTCGAAGGGTTGCCGATAGAGCAAGCCGCCTCGCTGGCGCAGCTGGGCGCGCGCTGGATCTGCTCCCAGCCGGGTGATCGCAAGCAGCCGGCTACACGAGAGCTACTCGCGAGGCTCGCGAGGTCGGCGCGCTAGTCGGCCGCTGCCAGCACCTCGATCTCGATGGCGCCGGTGTTGCCGCCCGTCGAGGTCTCGACATCGAAGCGCAGCACCTGGGCCACGATGCCGACATCGGCGAGCCCGCTGAACGGTTCGTCGGCCATGAACGAGCCGTACTCGACGCCGTCCGCGACCACGCTGTAGCTTGCGGTCGTGGCCGAGCCATCGCTCATCGAGCGCGTCCGGAAGGTCACGTCGCCGATCGGGTGTGGCGTGCCAAGGTCGACCTCGATCCAGGCCTCGTCACCGTCGCCCTTCGACGACCACTCGGTCGTGGGATCGCCATCGAACGCGTTCTCCGCGGCGAAGGCATCCGACCACTCGGAGCTCACGCCGGTGACCGTGGCGCCGAGAGCGAGGTTGTCCGGGCCCACGGGCGCATCGGGCGTAGCGAAGGACATGACCTCACTGACGAAGATCGTCCCGTCGGTCGCTGTGCCCTGCAGGCGGTAGAGGTACGTCGTCGCCGGTTCGAGGCCGCCCAGAACGGGGCTGTGGTCGGCGTGGGCGCCACCGTCCATGTCGCTATCGACGGCGATGAGACCGAACGATCCGTCGGTGCCGTATACGACCGAGCAGGCGGCATCGACAGTCGTCTCGACCTCGAGGATGACGGCGCGACCGCTCGGGTCCGGCGTGATGACGACCTCGGAGGCGATGATCTCCTCGAAGTCCCGAACGTCGGTAGCACTGGTGTAGGCCATGACCCCAAGGGTGAGCATGACCGCGATGGCGATCGCGCCACTGGCGCGACAAGCGGCTCTCCACATGCAGGCAGCCTACAACGGCAGAGAAGAAGACCGGCTCACGCGACCCCGCGAGGGGAGTCCCCTGCCCCACTGTCCGTACGCAAAGACGGTCGGTCCGGGCTCATCAGCGCTCAAGCTTCCGACGGATCCAAGCCTCGTAGCCCGGGAAGTAGCGCTCGATGACCGGCAGGTCGAACTGGCGCAGGATCGACTCCCGTGGCTCGCGCTCGAGGAGGAAGTCGAAGGAGGTCTCGACGAGCTCGTGTGGATCGTAGTAGCCGGGCGCCAGGCGGGCGAGGTCTTCGTGGCTGACGTTCACCGCGTGCCGCGTCGCGGCTCGGTCGGTACCGACCGCCACGTCGCAGATGAAGCCCTCGGCGGTGCCGCGGCAGACGACGTTGACGGGCTGGCTCATGGCGCCACCTCCTGCTGTGCGGCTTCCCAGCGTGCGGCAGCGGCGCGCAGTTCCCCTGCGAGCGACGGCACCACGCGTCCGTTGATGTGAACGTCAGTGCCGCGGTAGTCGACCTCGACGGTGCCACGCTCTCGCACCCGCGCGAGCAACTCGCCTTCCGCGTACGGCAACGTGACGTCGACGTGCTCCCAGAGCGCGGAGATCGCGCTCGAGAGCGAAAGACGCAACGTATCGAGCCCGTAGCCGGTCACCGCCGACACGGGCACCACATCACCCAACACCGGTGCGGGCGTCTGCGGGCCAACATGGGCGGCGTCGTAGAGATCGGCCTTGTTGAGCGCGACCACCCGCGGCTTGTCCCCTGCCCCGAGCTCGTCGAGCACGGCCTGGACCGTCTCGCGATGCTCCCGAGCGTGGGCGTCGGCGCCGTCGACGACCTCCAGCAGCAGGTCGGCCCGGGTGACCTCCTCGAGCGTGGCCCGGAAGGCGTCGACGAGCTGGTGCGGCAGCTTGTGGATGAAACCCACGGTGTCGGTCAGCACGACCGACTGCCCGTCTCCGAGCTTCACCTGCCGGCTGGTGGGGTCGAGCGTGGCGAAGAGCTGGTCCTCGGCACGGGCCGCATCTCGTCCGCTGAGCGCGTTGAGCAGTGATGACTTGCCGGCGTTGGTGTAGCCGACGATGGCCACGGAGGGCACGAGGCGACGATCGCGCGAGCGACCGGCCGTCTCGCGCTGCTGGCGAACGTGGTCGACCCGCTCCTTGAGCTTCTTGATACGCCCGCGGATGACGCGGCGGTCGGTCTCGAGCTGGGTCTCACCCGGACCACGGGTGCCGATACCGCCGCCGGTACGCGAGAGGTGCGTCCACATCCGCGTCAGGCGCGGCAGCTGGTACTCGAGCTGCGCCAGCTCCACCTGCAGGCGGCCCTCGTGCGTGTGAGCGTGCTGGGCAAAGATGTCGAGGATCAGGCCGGATCGGTCGAGCACCTTCACCGACAGCAGCTCCTCGAGAGCCTTCTGCTGCTTGGGGCTGAGCTCGTCGTCCGCGATGAGCATGGTGAAGCCCGTCTCGCGCTTGGCCTCGCCCAGTTCCTGCGCCTTGCCCTTGCCGAGGTACCAGTTGGGGTCGATATGACGCCGGTTCTGCCACTCGGCGCCCACGACCTCAGCCCCGGCGGTATCGGCCAGGTTGGCGAGCTCGGCGAGGGATTCCTCGGCGGTCCAGCCCGGATCATCGCTCGTGTCGACGGCGATGAGGAAGGCCTGCTCGACCTCGGGGGTCAGATCGATCGGTTCGCTACGACTCATTCGGCCCCAGCATAGTCGTCGCGGCCGATGTGCTCGAGCCAGGGGGCCAGCGTCCCCCGCGCCGCCGCCGCCGTTCCCTCGCCCGGCTCGAGCCAGGTGATGTCGGGCTCCGACCGGAACCAGGTGCGCTGGCGCCGGACATAGGCCCACGTGCGAGACGCATCGGTCGCCTTGGCGGTCTCGACATCGGAACGCCCCGCGAGCACATCGAAGGCCTCGCGGTAGCCCATCGCGCTGAAGGCGCTGAGGTCCTCCCGATAGCGTGCGCGGAGGCCGGCGGCTTCCTCGAGCAGGCCGCGCTCGAAGTGCTCATCGATGCGGGTCGCGATGCGTCGGCGGTGCTCGACATCGTCGAGTCGCAGGCCGAGCCACGTCACCGGCGCCGGGTAGCCTTCGGGTGCGGGTGGCACGGCGGAGCCGGTGAGCGTGGCGCGCTCCAGCGCGCGGATGACGCGACGGGGGTTTCGCAGGTCGATGACCTCGGCGCCCTCAGGATCGATGGAGCGCAGCTCGGAGACCAGGTGCTCCAGTCCATCGCTCTCGCTCCGTTCGTCGAGCGTCCGTCGCAGTCCAGGATCGCTGTCGCCTGCCCCGAGCGGGAGGCCACGCGCGATCGTGCGCAGGTAGAGCCCGGTACCCCCGACGAGCAGACCGATGCCGCCACGCTCGGCGATGCCGTGGAGGGCGTCGAGGGCCGCGACCCGGTAGTCGGCGGCGGTGAAGCCTTCGTCGGGGTCCACGAGGTCAAGGCCGTGGTGCACGGCTGCCGCCTGTTCCGGGGCGGTGGGCTTGGCCGTGGCGATGTCCATGCCACGGTAGACCTGTCGCGAGTCGGCCGAGACGATCTCCGCTCCGGAAAGGCCCTGGGCAAGCTCGATGCCCAGCGCCGTCTTGCCCGTGGCGGTGGCACCCGCGATGACGATCAGGGGCGGCAGCTCAGGCGTGGTCGGCCCCTTCGATACGCCGACCCGAGAGGGCGTAGGCGCCGGCGCGCACGATCTCCACATCGACCAGCGTCCCGACCAGCGAGTCGTCGCCGTCGAAGTGGACCAGCTTGTGCTCACGGTTGCGCCCGACGAGGCGCGGTCCCTGGGTCTGGGAGCCTTCGTGGTCGTGCCTGCGCGGCTGTCGGGCCTCATCCACGAGCACCTCGGTGTACCGGCCGACCCAGGCCTCGTTGAGCTCGCGCCCGATCGCCTCCTGGACGTCCAGCAGCTCGTTCAGGCGACGCTTCTTCTCGTCGGTAGGCACGTCGTCGGGCAGGTGCGTGGCGGGAGTGCCCGGTCGCTCGGAGTAGGCCGCCGCGAAGACCTGATCGAAGCGCACGGTACGCAGCAGCTCGAGCGTGGACTCGAACTGGTCTTGCGTCTCGCCGCAGAAGCCGGTGATGATGTCGGTCGTGAGCGCGATGCCGGGGATGGCCGCGCGCAGCTTCCCGACGAGCTCGAGATAGGCCTCCACGGTGTACTGGCGACCCATCCGCCGCAGCACCTCGTCATCGCCCGACTGCACCGGCAGGTGCAGGTGCTCGCAGACCGGATCGCACTCGGCCATGGCCTCGATGAGTCGCTCGGTCAGATCCCAGGGATGCGAGGTCACGAAGCGCACGCGTGGGATGCCCGGGCGACCGTCGGGGTGACGGATGCCATCGATCGCGCGCAACACGGCGGCGATGTCCGGCCGGCCCGCGCGATCCTGGGCCCGCCCCAGCGTACGCTGGCTCTCGAGCGCGGCGAAACGCTCATCGGGCGGCAGGTCGTGGCCGTAGGAGTTGACGTTCTGGCCCAGGAGCGTGAGCTCGTGGTAGCCGGCCTCGGCCAGGGTCCGCACCTCGTCCACGATGTCGTCGAACGGGCGGCTGCGCTCGGGGCCGCGGGCGAAGGGCACGATGCAGTACGTGCAGCTCTTGTCACAGCCGTAGACGATGGGCACCCAGGCCTTGGCGCCGCGGCCGCGTGCGATGGCCCCCTCCTCCACCGCCGAGGCGCGCGTGTCGGGCAGGCGGTCGGCCGTGGCCGCGACGGAACGACCGACGCGTTCGAAGCCGGCCGCGCCGAGGGCGTCGGGCGTGGTGGGGCCGCCGAGGCCGAGCCGTGCGGTCAGCTCCGGTTCCTCGTCGGGCCGCAGGAAGAGATCGACGGCGGGATAGCGTCGCGGCAGGGTCTCGACGTTGTCCGCGCGGACCGAGCAGCCGGTGAGCACGACGCGGAGGGCGGGATTGGCCCTCTTCAGGTCGTTGATCGAGCCCATGCGCCCGATGACCTTGTTCTCTGCGGCCTCCCGGATGGAGCAGGTGTTGATGACGATGAGCTCGGCCTCCTCGAGGCGGGAAGCCTCCTCACAGCCGGCCGCCAGCAGCGCTCCGGCCATCTCCTCCGAGTCGGACTGGTTCATCTGGCAGCCGAGTGTCCAGACGTGGAAGCGGGGCAGGACGGCGGCCTCGGTGCGGTACTCCTCGACTGAGGCATGGGGTCGCGACGGAGCACGGGGCTCCGCGGTCCGGGGCGGCGGGGTCTCGAGCATCGGCAGCTCGGCACGGGGTGACATCGTCAGTGCATGGTAGCCGCGGGTCGATTCGCATGACGAGGGCGGGTCGGTCGCGCCGCTCGCTAGGCTGAGCCCAGCGCCTCGAGCAGCCGCTCGCCCACGCTTGGCGGAACCAGGACGCTGGCCTGCGCCTCGGCATACGAGCCGGTGTCGCCGTGGTAGTCGGAGCCTCCGGTCCGCAGGAGGCCGCGAGCGTCGGCGAAGCCTGCCATGCGCTCGATCCGATCGTCATCCCAGTGGTGGTAGTGGACCTCGAGTGCACCCAGGCCCCAGCCCATCAGCTCGTCGATGACCTGCGGCTCGTCCGGAGCCCATGAGGCGTGTGCGAGCGAGGCGATACCGCCGGCCTCGGTGATGGCCTCGATGGCCGCGCGTGGACCGATGCCCTGCCGACGGACGTAGGCCGGCGTGCCGGGAACGAGGTAGCGGGCGAAGGCGTCCTGCACGTCGTCGGCATGACCGGCTGAGACGAGCGCCCGTGCCACGTGGGGCCGGCCGAGTGCATCGATCCCACCCTCGACCTGTGGCAGGTGGTCGTCCACGGGCAGTCCCAGCTCGCCCAGTCGCTCGAGCGTGAGGGCGAGCCGCCGCTCGCGGGCGCCTCGCTGCTGCTCGAGCGTCGCTGCCAGCGCAGCGTCCTCAGGATCCATGCCGAACCCCAGGATGTGCAGCTCGCCGAGCCGCTCCTCGGTGCCGCCGACCGCCTCGATCTCGTCATCGACCATGGTGTTGATCTCGACGCCCACGATGAGCTGTGGGCCGGTGGTGCCGGGCATGCCGCAGCCGGCCGTGAGCATCTCGCGCACGCCGGCGAGCGTGTCGTGGTCGGTGATGGCGACGAGGGTCGATCCCCAGGCCCGCATCTGCTCGTAGAGCTCTGAGCGGTTCGAGGACCCCATCGGAGCGCGCGGTGTGGGTGTGCAGGTCGACGGTGTTGCGCCGAAGCGTGGTCACACCTCGATGATGCGGCTGATGCGCTCGATGCTGTGGGCCGCGCCCGTGGCCGGGTCGATGTCGATGAGCACGGCGTTGAAGAAGACCGGGCCCGAGCCCACCGCGAAGCGCGTGGGCAGCCCGTTCATGAAGCGCGGCAGGACGGTCTCGGGCTCGAAGCCGATGACGCTGTCGAGCGGCCCGGTCATGCCCAGGTCGCTGACGTAGGCGGTACCGCGCGAGAGCACGCGGTGGTCGGCCGTGGGCACGTGCGTGTGCGTGCCCACGACAGCGCTGACGCGGCCGTCGAGGTGCAGCCCGAAGGCCGTCTTCTCGCTGGTCAGCTCGCAGTGGAAGTCGACGAGTCGCACCGGCGGCAGCGAATCGGCACCACCGTCGAGCAGCTCATCCATCTCCGTGAACGGGTTCTCGATGGGGATCATCGTGCTCCGGCCCTGGGCGTTGATCGACCGCCACCTCCGTGCCATCGGCGGCATGGTAGGTGCCCCAGCCGTGGCCGGGCACGGCCCCGTAGTTCAACGGCCGCAGGATGCGGGGCTCGCCGTCGAGCTGCGGGATGAGCTCGCGCTTGTCCCAGATGTGGTTGCCGCTGGTGATGACGTCCGCGCCGGCGTCGAAGATCGCCTCCGCGGTCGACATCGTGAGACCCATCCCGCCGGCCACGTTCTCGCCGTTGACGGTGACGAAGTCGATGCCTCGCTCCTGGCGCACACCATGTAGCTCGCGTTCGAGCGTCTGGCGCCCGGGCTTGCCGATGGCGTCGCCGATCATGAGCACCCGCAGGACGCCGGGCTCGGGCAGCAGGGGCATCTCGGGCAGCTGGTCGGCCGCGAGCGTCCGGCCCTTGGCACGACGTGTCATCGGTGTTGCTCCCTTGCCCCGAGCACGCCGCATGCTCGCGGCGGGATCACTTGGCGTACTCGACCGAGCGTGTCTCGCGGATGACCGTGACCTTGATCTGGCCCGGGTAGGTCAGCGTCTCCTCGATCTGGTGCACGATGTCCCGTGCGAGGCGGCCCGATGCGAGGTCGTCGATCTCGTCCGGCCGGACCAGGATGCGGACCTCTCGGCCGGCCTGTACGGCGAACGACTTCTCCACGCCGGGGAAGCCTTCGGCGATCTCCTGCAGGTCTGTGAGCCGCTTCATGTAGGTATCGGTGGACTCACCACGGGCGCCGGGGCGCGATGCGCTGATGGCGTCAGCGATCTGGACGATGGGCGCCTCCTGGCAGTCGTAGTCGACCTCCTGGTGGTGCGCCGCGATGGCGTTGACGGCCTTGGGCGAGAGCCTGTGCTTGGCCGCGATCTCGGCACCGATGGCCGCGTGCGGCCCCTCGACCTCGTGGTCGATGGCCTTGCCCATGTCGTGAAGCAGGCCGCCGAGCTTGGCTGCCTGAACGTCGGCGCCGAGCTCCTCGGCGATGACGCCGGCCAGCATCGACGTCTCCTTGCAGTGGTTGAGCACGCTCTGTCCGAACGAGGTGCGGTACCTCAGCCGGCCGAGCAAGGTCAGGATCTCGGCGGGCAGGCCCGGCACGCCGCAGTCGTACGCGGCTGACTCGCCGGCTTCGCGGATGACCACGTCGACCTCGGCCTGGGCCTTGTTGACGACATCCTCGATGCGGCCGGGATGGATGCGGCCATCCTGGACCAGCTTGGTCAGCGCGAGCCGCGCGACCTCACGTCGGACGGGATCGAAGCCGCTGAGCATGACCGAGTCCGGCGTGTCGTCGATGATCAGGTCGACGCCGGTGGCCTGCTCGAGCGCGCGGATGTTGCGGCCCTCGCGGCCGATGATGCGGCCCTTCATCTCGTCGGACGGGATGGGCACGGTGGTGACCGTGGCCTCCGCGGTGTGGTCGACCATCACGCGCTGGATGGCGGTGATGACGACGTCGCGGGCCTTGTCCTCCGCCCCTTCCTTGGCCGAGCGCTCGATGGCTCGGAAGAGGCGCACGGAGTCCTTCTCCGCCTCCTCGCGAACCTCCTCCACGAGCTTGGACTTGGCCTCCTCGGCCGACAGGCCGCTGACGCGCTCGAGCGCGGCGACCTGCTCCGCCTTGGCGGCGTTCAGCTCAGCGCGCTGGTTGTCGAGCTCCTGTTCGCGGATCAACAGCTTGCGGTCGCGTTCCTCGAGCATGTCGGTGCGCTGATCGAGCTGCTCGTCACGCTGCAGCAGGCGTCGCTCGAGGTTCTGCAGGTCGACGCGCTTGGCTCGGCCCTCCTCGTCCACCTCGCGCTGGATCTTGACCTGTTCTTCCTTGGCCTGGAGGATGAGTTCCTTCTGCTGGGCTCGCGCTTCGGCCACGATGCGCTCGGACTTCTCGTTCGCGGCCTTGATGGCCTGGTTCGCGACCATGCCGCGCGCGAAGAATCCGACAAGGAGCCCGCCGACGACCGCCAATACGATGACGACCGCCATGACGACGGGTTCGTTCAATTCTGCCTCCCGTCCGACCCGAGGGGCCGGAGGTAAATCAAGCTCTGTGGGTACGCCACCGCGAAGTGGCTGAGCGGCCTTACTCCCTTTGGCGCCGCTCGACCTGAACGGTCAGGTTAACCCTAGCGGTGCCCGGACAGGAGCGTCAAACACCCCTGATGCCTACTCCGGCTCGTCCTGCGCGACGGTCGAGGCGACCTCGTGGCAGACGTCCGGGCCGAAGCCGTTGCGGGCCAGGAGGGCGTACGCCTTCTGGCGCCGCCGGCGGGGATCGGACTCTCGTCGGAGGCTGGATGCGCGACGTTCGATGAGGTGGAACGCAGCGGTGCGATCGGGGTCTCCCGGTCCCTGGTCTGGTCCTGGATCGGCGGCAGCCGCGGTGGCGGCCCGCTCGTCGAGCACGCCGCCGATGACGTCGTCCGGCACGCCCTTGCGCTGAAGCTCGCGCCGCAGGGCCACCGCGCCCCTCGGGCGGGCTCGATCACGGGATTCCACCCAGGCACGGGCGAACGCCTCGTCATCGAGATACCCGATCTCGCTGAGGCGTGCCACGACCTGCTCCACGATGGCTGCGGGATAACCGAGGTGCACGAGGCGCTTGCGGGTCTCGTCCACGGACCGTGAGCGGACGGCCAGGAAGGCCGCCGCGGCCTCCATCACCGCATCCGGTTCGGTGACCGCGGCGCGTCGAGCACGCCGTGCCTCGGCCGCCTCGCGGCGCTCTTGGGGCGTGCGTGCTCGATAGGCCAACTACTCGGCCTCTTTGATGCCCTCCACGGGGACGTCGATGTCGGCGACCTTGGCGCGGATCTGGGTCTCGAGTTGCTGCGCGATGTCCTGGTTGTTGCGCAGGAACTCCTTGGACTGCTCGCGGCCCTGGCCCAGGCGGGTGTCGCCGTAGTTGAACCAGGCGCCGGACTTCGACACCACGTCGCTGGCCACACCGACGTCCAGCAGACCGCCCTCACGGGAGATGCCGGTGCCGTACATGACGTCGAACTCGGCCACGCGGAACGGTGCCGCGACCTTGTTCTTGACGACCTTCACACGAGCGCGGATACCGATGGCGGCCTGGCCCTGCTTGATGGTCTCGATGCGGCGGATATCCAGCCGGACGCTGGAGTAGAACTTCAGCGCGCGACCACCGGGCGTGGTCTCCGGGCTGCCGAACATCACGCCGATCTTCTCGCGCAGCTGGTTGGTGAAGATGAGCGCGGTGTTGGACCGGCTGACGGCGCCCGTGAGCTTGCGCAGTGCCTGGCTCATCAGTCGCGCCTGGATGCCCACGAAGGAATCACCCATCTCTCCTTCGATCTCCGCTCGCGGCACGAGCGCGGCCACGGAGTCGACGACGACCGCGTCCACACCACCCGAGCGGATGAGGGTCTCAGCGATCTCGAGTGCCTGCTCGCCGGTGTCCGGCTGGCTCACGAGGAGGTTGTCGACATCTACGCCGCAGGCGCGGGCGTAGGCCGGGTCGAGCGCGTGCTCGACGTCGATGAAGGCCACGACTCCGCCGAGCTTCTGGGCTTCCGCGAGCACGTGCTGACAGACGGTCGTCTTGCCTGACGACTCGGGGCCGAAGATCTCCGTGATGCGGCCGCGCGGGATACCGCCCACGCCGAGGGCCAGATCGAGCGCGATCGAACCGGTAGGGATGCTATCTACCTGCTGGTGCGTGTCCGAACCGAGGCGCATGATCGAGCCCTGCCCGAACTGCTTCTCGATGGACGAGATGGCAGCGGCGACTGCCTGTTTGCGCTCCTTGCCCTGGGCGTCTGCGTTCTTACCGATGTCGTTTCTCCCGGTCGACCGACCGGCGCTGGTGACGGTCATGCCAGTTCTCCTTCATGGCTGTCACCCGAGAGCCGGTCTGGCGAGTGGCCCTACTCCGGCCACTCCTCCTCGACCTTCGGCTTCCGCTTCGGCTTGATCACCTCGACGGTCGGCATCGGTGGCTGGGAGAGCGGCTCGATGGACGCTTTCGCCTTCTTCGACTTCTTGGGCTTCTTCGCTTCGCGGCGGGAGGGGACTTTTCCTGCCATGTTCCTCGCGCCTCCATCTGGTGCCGCCTAGTCTGGGCGGCGGGGTTTCACTCGGACTTCACCCTCCCTTCGTCACGACTGTCAGCGCCGTTCGTGCCAGCTCTGTTGGCACGAAGCTGTCGCATCGTCTGGGGGAAGGTGCCGGTCCGGATCGCGGTCCGGATCTTGGCCATGAAGTCTAGGGTGAAGGTCAGGTTGTGACAAGTTGCGAGGCGATACCCGAGCATCTCGTCCGCCCGAAGCAGGTGGGCCAGGTAGGCCCGCGAGAACGAGCGGCAGAGTCGGCACGGGCATTCCTCCTGGACCGGCCGCGGATCGTCGAGGAAGCGCGCGTTGCGCATGTTCAGCCGGCCTTGCGGGACCCACAGCGTGGCGTTGCGCGCGACCCGTGCGGGCAGCACCGAGTCGAACATGTCCACGCCCGCATCGACCGCATCGAGCAGGTCCATCGGCGAGCCGAGCCCCATGAGGTAGCGCGGCCGTGGATCGTCCTCCAGCAGCGGCACCACGACATCGAGCGCAGCCCGGCGCTCGGCAGCCGACTCGTCCCCGGCCAGTCCGCCGATGCAGAGGCCATCGAAGGGCAGCGCCGCGATGGCCGCTGTCGACTCCGCCCGCAGGTCCGCCGCGAGGCCGCCCTGGATGATCCCGAACAGCGCCTGGTCCGGTCGCCTGTGGGCTTCGAGGCAGCGTGCCGCCCAACGATGAGTACGGGCGGTGGCCTCGGCCACCTCCCCGCGAGTGGAGGATCCCGGCGGCACCGGCTGGTCCAGGCAGACCGCGATATCAGACCCCAACGCCTCCTGGATGGCGATGGCATGCTCTGGCGTGTAGTCGATGAGCGCACCGTCGAGGTGTGAGCGGAAACGCACGCCGTCCTCGGTGATCCTGCGCAGATCGCCGAGGCTGACGACCTGGAAGCCACCGGAGTCGGTCAGGATCGGCCGGTCCCAGTTCATGAACCGGTGCAGGCCGCCGAGGTCACGGATGCGCTCGTGGCCGGGGCGGACGGAGAGGTGGTACGTGTTCGAGAGGATGATCTGGGCACCGACCTCGTGGAGGTCGTCCGGATCGAGGGCCTTGACCGTGGCGTTGGTGCCCACGGGCATGAAGATGGGCGTCTCCACGAGACCGTGCGGCGTCTCCAGGCGCCCGGCACGTGCCCGGGTCCCCTCGCCTGCCGG
Source organism: uncultured Chloroflexia bacterium (assembly GCA_963752475.1). Classification (GTDB taxonomy): domain Bacteria; phylum Chloroflexota; class Limnocylindria; order Limnocylindrales; family CSP1-4; genus JAFMJV01. The sequence goes on from CAVVYR010000007.1 coordinate 619,165, forward strand.
ATGTGTGACCTCGAAGCTGATGGGCGAGGTCCGACGCTCGACCGCCGTCACTGCGTGATCTGCGCCCGGCGAGCCGCCAGCGCGGCAAGCAGCAGCGCAGCCACGATGTAGCCGACCGACCAGAGCACCGCCGTATTCGCCCCCAGCGTGGGGACCGCGTCGCCGAATCCGCCGTCGGTCAGTTCGTCCGTGGTGGCGATGACGGCGCTCGAGACCGAATACGGGAAGTACATCAGGACCTCGTCCAGCGTGGGCACGAGGCGCAGGAACGTCTCCGCGAAGTAGAGCGCGATGGCGGCGCCGATGCCCGCCAGCTGGCTCTTGAAGATCATGGCGATGGCGAAGCCGATGGCGCCTGCCTGGGCCACGCCCAGCCACGTCCGGCCAAGGAGCTCGGGCAGCGTCGCGAGGGTGTCCGGGTCAGTAGCGCCGTCCGTGCTCACGCCGCCGATGTTGGCGGCCAGGAGCGCGGCGCCGACGCCGATGGCGAACGACGCCACCACGCCCAGCAGCAGGACGAGTCCGATCGCGAGGTACGTCACGACCGTGTAGCGCACGCGGCTCTCGCCACGGGCGATGACCGCACGGATGGTGCCCCAGCCCCAGTCGGCACCGATGACCGCTGCGGCGTAGGCCGCAGCCAGCAGGCCGCCGAAGCTGAGCACGAAGCCCGCCAGCAAGGTGTAGGCCGTGGGGAAGCGCAACAGCACCTGGATCTGGAGCTCTTCCATGGCTTCACCGGTCTGGCCCACAGAGAAGCCCAGCGCCAGGAAGAAGAGCACGAGGATGGCCGCGAGGATGGCGAAGACGATGTAGGTCGCTGGTCGGCGGACGAGCTTGAGCAGCGACATGCGCAGCAGTGCCATCAGCCGCGCTCCCCCCACCCGCTGTCGGCGGTCGTCGCCGCTGCCGGTGACGTGGCCGTGAGCGAGAGGAAGATCGACTCGAGGTCACTACCGGACTCGATGGCGCTGGCGTAGATGCCGGCCGCCGCAAGGGAGTAGTTGACCTCCGAGGCGCGCGTGGGGTCGATGCGGACGTCGAGCCAGCTGAGCCCGGGCGTCTCTGCGGGACGTGCCTCGACCGGGGCCCCCAGTGCGCCGAGCGCGGCCATCGCCGGCTGCAGCTCCACCTCCTGGACACGGGCCTTGACGTGTCCACCCTCGTTGAGCAGATCGCCGAGGTTGCCCTCACGGATGAGCCGCCCGCCGTTGACGATGCCCACGACGTCGGCCAGCTGCTGGACCTCCGGCAGGATGTGGCTGGAGACGAAGACGGTCTTGCCCTGTCGTGTCAGGTGCCGGAGCGTCTGACGCATGGCCACGATACCGCCGGGGTCGAGGCCGTTGGCCGGCTCGTCGAGTAGTAGTAGCTGCGGGTCTGAGAGGAGTGCCGCGGCGATGCCGAGCCGCTGCTTCATGCCCAGCGAGTAGCGGCCTGCCTTGTCCCGGCCACGATCAGCGAGGCCCACGAGGGCCAACACTTCGTCCACACGCGAGGCGGACACGCGGGCACCTGAGGCCGCCAGCGCCCGCAGGTTGTCACGGCCCGAGAGGTAGTCGTAGAAGACGGGCGACTCGACCAGGGCACCCACGTCATGGAGCAGGTCGCGCTGGCGCCAGGTGTACGGCTGGCCGAGGATCTCGATGTGGCCGGCATCGGGGCGGATGAGCCCGACGAGCAGGCGCATGAGCGTGGTCTTGCCCGCGCCGTTGGGGCCGAGGAAGCCGTAGACCACGCCGCGAGGCACCGCCAGATCGAGCCCCTGCAGGGCAGGCCGGGAGCCGTAGTGCTTGACCAGGCCTTGGGTTCGCAGCGCGAAGCCACCGGCCGGAGGCACCGTGACCGTCGCCGTCACGCCTGCGCCTCCGCTTCTGTCCGGCCTTCGCTGGTGACGCCGTCCCAGAGGCCCGGGTCTTCGCGCTCGGCACGCCGCGGCGGTGGGACCTCGTAGCCCATCACGCGCAGGTGCTCCCGCGCGAGCTCCGTGGCCACACGGCCCTGCGGAGTGCGATCGAGGAACCCGAGCTGCAGCAGGAAGGGCTCGTAGACGTCCTCGACGGTCTCCACGGACTCGCCGATGACGGCTGCGATGGCCGCGCCGCCGACGGGCCCCGAACCGAACTTCTGGATGATGGCCGCAAGCAGCCGACGATCGGTGGTGTCCAGGCCGGCATCGTCGATGTCCAGCGCGGCCATGGCCGCCTCCGCCTGGTCTTGCGTGATGCGGCCATCGCCCTTGACCTGGGCGTGGTCTCGCGTGCGACGCAACAACCGGTTGATGACGCGCGGCGTGCCACGGCCGCGCGAGGCCAGCATCTGGACGGCAACCTCGTCGATCTCCACGTCGAGGATGCTGGCCGAACGGCGCGCGATCTCGGCGAGCTCATCATCCGCGTAGTAGTCGAGGCGGTAGACGGCGCCGAAGCGATCGCGCAGTGGGGCCCCGATGCGGCCGGCACGGGTGGTGGCGCCGACGACGGTGAAGGGCTTCAGCGAGAGTCGCAGCGAGCGAGCGCTGGGGCCACGGCCGATCATGACGTCGATGGCGAAGTCCTCCATCGCCGGATAGAGGATCTCCTCCACCGAGTGGTTGAGCCGGTGGATCTCATCGATGAAGAGGACGTCGCGCTCCTCGATGTTGGTGAGGATGGCGGCCAGATCGCCGGGGCGCTCGATAGCGGGACCGCTGGTGGTGTGGATGTTCACGCCCAGCTCGCGGGCGACGATGTTGGCCAGGGTGGTCTTGCCCAGGCCCGGCGGACCGTAGAGCAGCACGTGGTCCGCGGCCTCTTCGCGCTTGTTGGCTGCGGCCAACAAGATGGCCAGGTTGTCCTTGACCTGCGTCTGCCCGATGTACTCCTCGAGCTGACGCGGCCGCAGCGACGACTCGACGGTGTTCTCCTCGAGAGCCTCTACCTCAGGCGAGACCGGTCGCGCGTCGTCATCCATCGGGTTCGAGTCTAGCAGAGGATCGCGGATAATGGAACAGACGTTCTACTGCCGCAGGCTGCCCAGGGCTTCCTTGACCCGGTCCTCGAGCGAGGCGTCCGGCGGCAGCGCGGCCACTGCTTCGCGGGCCACATCGCGGCCCTCTCGCGAGCTGTAGCCGAGGGCTTCGAGCGCGGCCACGACTTCGGCCTCACCGCCCCCATCGCTGGTGGCGGCGGTGCCCGCGGCGTCGACCTTCTCCTTGAGCTCCAGCACGATGCGTCCGGCGAGGCGCTTGCCCACCCCGGAGACGGCGGTCAGCACCGCGTCGTCGCCCTGCAGGATGGCCAACTGCAGATCGGCCACCGGTCGCGACGAGACGATGGCCAGGCCGACCTTGGGGCCGACACCGCTGACGGTCGTGATGAGCTCGAAGAACGCCAGCTCCTCGGTCGTCCTGAAGCCGTAGAGGGCTTGCACGTCCTCACGCACGAGATGGTGCGTATGCAGCTTCACGCGCTGCCCGGTGGAGACGCCAGCCAAGGTGGCCGGTCCGAGGTAGACGCGATAGCCGACGCCGTTGACCTCGAGCACGACGTCGGTGCCGCTGACCTGGGTGATGGCCCCGTCGAGCGAGGCGATCATGCGTGGACCGCCTTGTCCGGCGTCACCGCGTGCGCCGTGCACACGGCCACCGCGAGGGCATCGGCCGCGTCGTCGGGTTTGGGCAGCTCCTTCATCGAGAGCACCAGCTGGACCATGCGCTGGACCTGGTCCTTGGGTGCGCGGCCGTAGCCGGTGACGGCCATCTTGACCTCGTGTGGTCCGTACTCGAGCACCGGCAGGCCGTGCTGGGCGGCTGTGAGCAGGACCACGCCGCGAGCCTGGCCCACGGCCATGGCCGTCTGCACGTTCTTGTTGAAGAAGAGTCGCTCCACGCCCACGGCCTCCGGGCGGTACGTCTCGATGAGGTCGTCGATGCCCTCGTGGATGAGGAGCAGGCGCCCCGAAAGCGGTCGGTCGTTGATGGTCTCGAGGCAGCCGTAGTCGAGCATGGTCAACTGGCTCCCCTGCCGTTCGACGACGCCGTATCCGAGACGGGCGGTGCCGGGGTCGATCCCCAGCACGATCACGAGTCGGCGGCCTCGGCCAGGATCTCGTCGGGCAGCTCGAAGTTCGCGGTCACACGCTGGACGTCATCGCTGTCCTCGAGGGCTTCGATGAGCTTGAGGTTGGAGCGAGCCTTGTCGATCTCTACCTCGATGGGGGTGGTGGCCACCATGGCCAGCTCGGCCGAGTCGATCTTCACGCCCGCACTCTCGAGCGCTGCCTGCACGCTCATCAGGTCGGTCGGCTCCGTAGCGATCTCGAGGGGATCGGCTTCCGCGTCGACGTCGGAAGCACCCGCATCGATGGCCGCGAGGGCGATGTCATCGGGGTCGCCGGCGCCAGCCTCGACGCTGATCAGGCCACGCTGCTCGAACTGCCAGGCCACGCTGCCCTGCCCTGCCAGCTGGCCGCCGGCCTTGGAGAAGATGGAACGCACCTCGGCGGCCGTGCGATTCTTGTTGTCGGTGGCCGTCTCCACGACGAGCGCCACGCCGCCGGGACCGTAGCCCTCGTAGGTGATCTCCTCGTACTCGATGGCCTTGTCGCCGCCTGTCGCGCGTTCGATGGCGCGCTTGATGTTGTCCGCCGGCATGTTGGCGACGCGAGCCTTGTCGACCGCGAGCCTGAGGCGGTAGTTCGCGTCCAGGTCCCCGCCTCCTTCGCGGGCCGCGATGCTGATCTCCTTACCCAGCTTGGTGAACAGCGCACCACGCTTGGCGTCGTTGGCGCCCTTCTGGCGCTTGATGGTTGACCACTTGGAATGTCCGGACATGACTCAAGGATTCTATATGATGGTCGCTACGAACCCGACTCGGTCGGCCCGAGGGACGAGGCCAGCCCAGATGCCTCCGCCGACCCCACTCGCCAATAGGGAGGTCAGCGCGTGCCGCACGTCGATATCTCGAAGCTCCGTAGCGTTGTGCTTGCCGGACATGCAGGGTCCGGAAAGACGACCATCGCCGAGCACCTGCTCCACAAGGCCGGCGTCATCAACCGCATGGGTTCCGTCAACGACGGCACCGCCTCGCTCGACTTCGAGCCGGAGGAGCAGAAGCGGCAGATCTCGCTCTCGCTCGCGGCCAACACCTTCGACCGCGAGGGCAGCCACGTCACGCTCATCGACACGCCAGGCTATGCCGACTTCGTGGGGGAGGTCATCAGCGGTTTCGCGGCGGCTGATGGCACACTGATCACGGTGGACGCCTCCGGCGGCGTCGAGGCCGGCACCGAGACCGCCGTGCGCCTCTCGCGATCGACCAACACCCCGGCCATCTTCGTCATCACCCGCTGCGAGCGGGAGAACGCCGATCCCACGGCCACGCTCGATGCGCTGCGCACGGAGTTCGGCAGCAAGATCGCGCCCATCCAGATCGCCATCGGCAAGGGGGAGACCTTCTCTGGCTATGTGGACCTGGTCCACGGCAAGGCCTACGAGTACTCGAACGGCAACCGTGAAGAGGTGCCGGTCCCCGAGGACATGGTCGATGAGGTCGCGACCCGCCGCGAGCAGTTGCTCGAGGCCGCGGCCGACGCTGACGACGACGTGCTGATGAAGTTCCTCGAGGGCGAGGCAGTCAGCGACGAGGAGCTCGAGCTGTGCTTGCACAAGGGTGTCAAGGACTCCGTCCTGGCGCCGGTGATGGTCACGTCGGCCAACCAGGACGTGGGCATGAGCGCGATGCTCGACGCCATCATCCGCTACCTGCCGACGCCGCTCGAGGAGCCGCCGGTCAAGGCCATCGACAACCGCGGTGACGAGGTCGAGGTCGGCGCCGATCCCGACGGTCCACTGCTGGCGCAGGTCTTCAAGACCACGGCCGACCCCTTCGTCGGGCGCCTCACCTACTTCCGCGTGTGGTCGGGCAGGGTCAAGTCCAACGACAAGGTGTGGAACGCTGAGAAGGGCGAGGAAGAGCGCATCCAGCAGGTCTTCTACATCAAGGGTGCCGAGCAGGAGCCGGTGGATGAGGTCCGCGCCGGTGAGATCGGTGCCGTGGCCAAGCTGGCCCACACCGTCACCGGCGACACGCTCTCCCGCAGGGAGACGCCGCTGACGATGGCGCCCATCGAGTACCCCGAGCCGACCCTGCCGGTGGCCGTCGAGCCCGCCAGCAAGGCCGATCTCGACAAGCTCTCCACCTCGCTCACCCGCCTGCAGGAGGAGGATCCTACGCTCAAGGTCGAGCGCAGCCCCGAGACCGGCGAGCAGTTGATGTGGGCCCAGGGTGAGAACCAGATCCAGGTCGCGGGCGAGCGCCTCACGCGCAAGTTCAGCACGACCATCGTGACCAGCCAGCCGCGCGTGCCCTATCGCGAGACCATCCGTGGCACGGCCAAGGTCGAGGGTCGCCACAAGAAGCAGACCGGCGGTCGCGGCCAGTTCGGCCACGTCTGGCTGGAGATCAGCCCCAACCCCGGTGGTGGCGTCGAGTTCGAGACCAAGGTCGTCGGCGGCGTCGTACCCAAGCAGTTCTTCCCCGGCGTAGAGAAGGGTGTGCGCGCGGTGGCCGAGAAGGGCCCGACCGCCGGCTACCCCGTCATCGACTTCAAGGCCAAGCTCTACGACGGCTCCTTCCACACCGTCGACTCCGACGAGCTGAGCTTCCGACTGGCCGGCTCGGCTGCGACTCGCAAGGGCATCGCCGAGGCCAAGCCCATCCTGCTCGAGCCCATCATGGAGATCGTGGTCCGCGTTCCCGAGCAGTACATGGGTGAGGTGAACCGCGACCTCAACACCCGTCGTGGCCGCCTCCTGGGCATGGACGCCGAGGGTGGTCAGCAGATCCTCTCGGCCCACGTGCCGCAGGCGGAGCTGTCCACCTACGCCACGGAGCTGCGCTCCATCACCGGAGGTCGCGGCACCTTCAAGGCCAAGCTGGCGCAGTACGAGGAGGTGCCCTCACACGTGGCCCAGAAGGTCATCGACGAGCACACGGCCGAGGAGGAGGAGGCCTAGCGCCTACCCTCACCCACACCGCGCCTCATCCGCCGGTCGACCCCCGAGGTCGGCCGGCGTTCTTCTTCGTCCCCGCCCCCAGCGAGTAGCCTTCGCCAGGTTGTGGGGCTCGATCGGCATTCGTCGCCCCGGCCCTCCGGGGTCACGGGTCGTCACCCCACGGTGCCGCTCCGTCGTCAGTGTCAGATGTGCAGATGGCTTCGACCGAGCCACTCCAATCGAAGGTCCCAAGAAGCGTACGTGTGGTGCGGATGTCCGTCTCATATTCGTCGACGGCAGGGACGTGCTCGGAGGCCAGGACCGTCTCGTGGCAGGCGCTTGCCTCCCCGGCGCGGTAGTACGCCAGCTTGGCTGTGACCGCGACCTGACTCGGTTCGGTGGCCCAGTACACTCCGCCCTCGCCATCACGCAGCGCGCAGAGCCCCGACGACATCGCGGTCACCGCGAACGAGCCGTCGTGCTGGACCCAGACGACGTTGGCGCCGTTGATGGATTTGTCGTCCGTGAGCACGATGGGGGGACGTGCTCCGCAGATGATGGCCTCCTGGCTGCAACCCCCGGTATAGGCGGCCCATGCACCACGGAACGGGTCCGAGAGCGCGGCGGGCGCTTCACCCTCGACCTCCGGAGACGCGGAGCCGTCGGTGACCACGTACTGGAATATCGCGCTGTCGTGGTGGGACGGCCATTCGACCGTGACCAGCAGGGCATCCTCGGCGTAGGGCGGCAAGGGCGCGATGCTCCCGCCGTCGTCGCAGGTCACCGAGATCGCGGTCGGCTCTGCCGCACCGCCGCTCGCAGCGGCCTCCGACCCTGCGGCCCCGCCGTCACCTGTCTGTGGCTCATCGCAGATCTCGGCCAGTGCGTCGTCGAGGCTCGTGGCATCGGCCCCGACGACCTTCCGTGCGATGGCTCGAACGGCTAGGTCCTTGCCTTCCTCCTTCAGCGCCTTGGCGAAGGCCTTGCGGCCGACCGACCTGATGGCCGCCCCGCTGAGGGTGCCCTGGGTGACGTAGATGAGAGCCAGCTCCGGGATGGCCTGCTTGACGGCTCGTTTCACGGCTTTGGCGAGCGGCTTCATCACGGATCGATCCAGGAAGCGACCGAGCTTGGTCATCGCCTTCTGATGGTTGCCTCTGACATGTCGCAGCCCCTTGACGTAGGCCGCTAGCTGGGCGTCGACATGGCCATACATCTTCTCCACGGCCCGACGTTCACAGGCCTCGTCCCGTCCGATCTGGCGGAGTGCCTGTCGCTTCTCCTTGGCCAGGCGTTCACGTTCGAGCTTGGCCTCCGTGAGCTGGCCCTCGATGACCTCGCGCATGGTGCTGTCCATCGCCTTCCAGGCGGCGCCGGACGGCTGGTCGGCAGCGGCGATGATGGCCCGCGTGGAGATCCGGAAGGCGACCGCGTCATCGAGTGTGTGCCGTTCGCCGCGCTCGGCTGCCACGGTCACGCCCGGGAACGAGCCTGCCAGGAGCACGATCACGAGGATCATGGCGATCGGGTGACCTCGGTTCACGGCTGTGACCCCGCGGACTCCTCGGCCTCGAGTGCCAAGGCTTCTACGTAGACCAACTCGTCATCCTTCATGCCCCAGATCAAGCGGTCGCCGAAGTACAGGTCACCGCCCTTGACGAGGTCCTTGACGGGTCCGCCGATGAAGTCGGACAACCCCGTCGCCGTCACCAGCTCGTCGAGGCTCATGAACGCCTCGAACACATCGGGGTCGTAGGGCACCGGATCGGCGATCTGGCCTGGCGGGACCTCGACCGGCTCGCGGGAGATGAGTCCTTCGCCGGTGAAGGAGAACTCGAGCCCTTGGTCGTAGTACGTCCACTGCTCGACCCTGACGGTGCGTGAGGCACCGTCGCCCGGGGCTTCCTCGTAGAACAGGATGGCGAAGGCGTCGGGCGGTCCGTGCTCCGAACGGATATCGGATCGGGCTCCCGAGCCGGCCTCCCGGTGGGTCGCGTCAGCCCCATGCTCTTCGGTCACCGGTTCGTCCTGGCCCATGACGGGTGCACTCGTCGACAGGGCTGCGACGAGGGTCAGGGTCACGAGAGCGACCATCGGACGCACCACCTCGCGGACGGTCGGCGCCATCAGGCTGTCCCCCACAGCGGTCACGTTGCCGCCACAAGCGTACTCCTCGCGAGACGCTCCGCGTACCCCCTAACTCCGCTTGAGTGGCTTGTACTTGATGCGGTGCGGTTGGTCGGCGGCCGCTCCCAGCTCCTTTCGCCGGAACGCCTCGTAGTCGCTCACGTTCCCCTGGAAGAAGCGAACCTGCGAATCACCTTCGAAGGCAAGGATGTGGGTCGCGATGCGGTCGAGGAACCAGCGATCGTGGGAGATGACCACCGCGCAGCCCGGGAACGACTCCAGGCCGGACTCGAGCGCGCGCAGGGTGTCGACGTCGAGGTCGTTGGTGGGCTCGTCGAGCAGGAGCACGTTGCCGCCCCGCTGCAGCAGCTTCGCGAGGTGCACGCGGTTCCGCTCGCCGCCCGACAGCTGACCAACCAGCTTCTGCTGGTCGGTGCCGCGGAAGTTGAACGAGGAGACGTAGGCCCGGGCCGGGACCTCTCGCGTACCGGTCCTGACGAACTCGTTGCCCTGGGTGATCTCTCCGAACACCGTTTGCTCGGGGTCCAGGTCGTCGCGCTCCTGGTCGACGTAGCTCAGCGCGACGGTCTCGCCGATCTCGATGGAGCCGGCGTCGGGCGCCTCCTCCTCCACCAGCATCCGGAACAGCGTCGTCTTGCCGGCGCCGTTGGGCCCGATGATGCCGACGATGCCTGACCGTGGTAGCGAGAACGCGAGGTCCTCGATGAGCAGCCGATCGCCGTAGCCCTTGCGCAGGCCGGCGACCTCGATGACCTTGTCACCCAGCCGAGGGCCCGGCGGGATGGCGATCTCGAGCTCCCGCGCGGTGGTCTTGGCGTCATTCGCCTCCGACAGCAGTTGCTCGTAGGCCGAGAGGCGGGCCTTGCCCTTGGCCTGGCGCGCCTTCGAGCCCATGCGCACCCACTCGAGTTCGCGCGCGAGCGTCCGCTGTCGGGCATCGGCCTGCTTCTGCTCCGTGGCCATGCGCCCGAGCTTCTGCTCCAGCCAGCTCGAGTAGTTGCCGCTGAACGGGATGCCGCGCCCCCGATCGAGCTCGAGGATCCACTGGGCCACGTTGTCGAGGAAGTAGCGATCGTGGGTGATGGCGATGACCGTGCCGGCGTATTCGGAAAGGAAGCGCTCCAGCCACTCGACCGACTCGGCATCGAGGTGGTTGGTGGGCTCGTCGAGCAGGAGCAGGTCGGGGTGGCGCATGAGCAGCCGCGCCAGCGCCACACGACGCCTCTCGCCGCCGGAGAGCGTCGTGACGTCAGCGTCGTCGGGCGGGCAGCGCAGTGCGTCCATGGCGATGTCGACGTTGCGCTCGAGGTTCCAGGCGTCGGCGGCCTCGATGCGGGCCTCGAGCTTCTCCTGCTCGGCACCGATGGCCTCGTAGTCGGCGTCGGGTTCGGACCAACGGGCCATGACCGCGTTGTACGCGTCGATGAGCGACTGGGTCTCGTGGACGCCATCGAGCACGTTGCCCTTGACGTCCTTCGTCGGGTCGAGCTCGGGCTCCTGGTGGAGGTAGCCGACGGTGAAGCCGGGGGTCAGCCGCGCCTCGCCGTTGTAGCCGTCGTCTAGCCCGGCCATGATCTTGAGCAGGCTGGACTTGCCGGCGCCGTTGGGCCCGATGACGCCGATCTTGGCGCCGGGATAGAACGAGAGCGAGATGTCCTCGAGCACGGTCCGGTCGGGCGGATAGTGCCGGGCCAGCTTGTATGCGGTGTAGATGTACTCAGCGGGCATGCGGCTAGGGTAGCGACCCTCAGCCATCGGCCGCGTGAAGGAGCTGATCGACTGGACCGACATGCGAAGATGGCGCCTCTGTCGTGGCGTGGTGACGAAGCGGTCGTGGCCCGGCGACGAGTCGTTGGGGGACAGGAGGTAACGCACCATGGGCCGAGCAGCGCGCCGTGTCGTCGATGTCACTACCAACGTCATGCTCGTGCTGACCCTCGGGCTCGTCGCGGGCCTGACACCGGCGACGGCACAGGACGACGCCGATACGCTCGCGCTGGACGACCCGGCAGCCGTCGAGGCCATCCTCGAGGCCCTGGTCGACGAGATCGAACGGACGGACGCGATGCTCGAAGGATTGGAGCAGGCACGCCAACAGGGCTATCCGGCGTTCGTGCTTTCCTCCGGGCGAGTGATCGAGCTCCGGCCCGTCGAGGCCACCCTCATCGTGGCCATGTCCAGGAGCGGCGGCGAACTGCCCGCAGATCCGGCTTTGCAGTTCCGCCTCGCGGAGGCGTTCGCGTCGGCCCGGGACCGGGGCCGTGACCTCGACACAGGCCCGTGGGTCGATGACGTCACCAGGGAAGAGCTCGATGCGTACTGGCAGCGTCTGGGGGAGATCTACGGCACGACCGAGGATCGACTGCGCGACCAGCGCGAGCGGCTCGTGGGCATGCTCGACGAACTTGGCACCCTCGCCGAGGACGTGGAGGCGAGCGCCACGTCGGACGATGGCGATGGCTTCGGCGGTGCCCGGGAGCTAGCGAGCGCCGAAGGCCCCTACCGCGACAGCTGCGTGTTCCGGACCGGCTACTTCCTGGATCGGTCGCGGTTCCCGGAAACCCAGGTCGTCGCCTGGAGGCTCGACGACTTCGACCCGTCGCGTGCACGCTTCGAGTTCGCTGCCGCCACCCCTGACGAGGAGGCCGACGACCCGAGCCACCGCATCGAGAGGATGCGCCAGGACGTCGCCGCGATCGAGGAGGCCGCGGTCGTGTTCGACGGCGGCTTCGCCGGGTTCTGTGCGTGGGCAGCGTCGACCTGCCCGGACGCCAGCCCCAAGTTCGGCGGTGACCCGGTGTGTGAGGACGGCCGACCCGTGACCGACTGACGGCTCGGCCGCGTGTGAGATCCCCGTGTCATTCGACCGTGCCGGCAGCCACCGCCAGGCCCTCGGCCAGGCTGAAGGCGCCCTCGTAGAGAGCACGGCCGGTGATGGCGGCCTCGAACCCGCGAGCCGCGAGCTCGCGCACGTCGGACAGTGACGCGACGCCGGCGGAGGCGATGATGGCCGCTCCCGGCACGGCCTCCCGGACCGACTCGAGCAGCTCGTAATCCGGGCCGCTCATCTGCCCGTCGCGGGCGATGGCGGTGACGGCGAACCAGCGGACCCCCTTCTCGGCCAGCGTCTGCGCGAGACCGATGGCCTCGGCCCCGCGGGCGCCCTCGACCCAGCCGTCGCCCAGGGCCTGTCCATCACGCACGTCGAGCGCCGACACGATGCGATCGGGTCCGTACCGCTCTACCAGGATCTTGGCCAGCAGCGGGCTCGAGATCAGCGCCGAGCCCAGTACCAGCCGGTCGGCCCCTGCGGCGAGCCCCGCAGCCACGGCGTCAGCGTCGCGGATGCCGCCGGCGACCTGGCAGGGCACATCGACGCCGGCCACGACCCGCGAGATGACCTCCGCCTGCATGGCCCTCCCCTCGCGCGCGGCATCGAGGTCGACGATGTGGATGCGCGAAGCGCCGGCAGCCTCGAACTCGCGGGCCACGGCCACGGGATCGTCGCCGTACTCGGTGACCGCGTCATAGGCGCCCTTCGACAGGCGCACCACGCGCCCACCCAACAGGTCGATGGCCGGGATCAACTCCACGCTCGGACCCCCCTCTCATCGTTGTAGCGTTGTAGCATGCTACTATGCTAGCATAGCGATACGGACCCACGCCCAGCAGGAGACCATGAGCATCGACCCCACCGAGTGGCGCTCAGAAGACACGAGCGACCTCCTCGACACCATCCTGGAGCTGCCCGACCGCGCCGCGGCCGAGCGTTTCTTCCGCGACCTCTGCACCCTTCGTGAGCTGCACGACCTGGCACAGCGCTGGCACGTCGTGCGCCTGCTCGACGCTGGACACCCCTACGCCGAGATCAGCCGCACCACCGGCGCCAGCACGGCCACGGTCACCCGCATCGCACAGTGGCTCAACCACGGCACCGGCGGCTACCGCGACGCACTCGACCGACTGAACACCGAGGAAACGAACAAGTGATCGCCGACGAAGGACGTGTGACCGCCTTTCCGGGCTCCGAGTCAGGCCGGCTTCGGCTGGCCATCCCCAACAAGGGCCGCATGCAGGGCCCCTCACTGCAGCTGCTCCACGATGCCGGGCTGCAGTTCGAGGACGGCACACGTGCCCTCACCGCCTCGGTCGAGGGCTTCCCGCTCGACATCCTCTTCGTGCGCACCGACGACATCGTCGAGTTCGTGGCCGATGGCGTGGCCGATCTGGGCATCACCGGCACCAACCTGCTCTTCGAGGCCGGGGCCGACCTCGACACGCTGGCTGAGCTGGGCTACGGCTACTGCCGCCTGGAGGCCGCCGTACCCAACGAATCACAGGCGCAGGCACTCGAGGACCTCGCTGGGATGCGCCTGGCCACCAGCCATCCCAACGCCACCGAGAAGGTCTTGGCCGCGCGTGGTATCGAGACGACGCTGGTGAACGTGTCCGGTGCCGTCGAGGTGGCGCCCACGATGGGCCTCGCCGACGGTGTCGTCGATCTCGTCTCGAGCGGTTCCACGCTCAAGATGAATGGCCTTCGCTCGGTCGGCCCGCTGCTGGCCAGCCAGGCCATCCTCGTCGCGCGAAAGGACCTCACGCCGGCGGCGGCGGCGATCGTCTCGGAGGTGCGCACGATGATCGAGGCGGTCATCGCGGGCCGGGGCGTGAAGTACCTGATGATGAACGCCCCCGACGAGTCCCTCGAGGCCATCGAGGCCATCCTGCCCGGGCTCGAGTCGCCGAGCGTGTTGCCGCTCGCGCACGAGGGCATGCACGCCGTGCACGCCGTGGTGGGCGCTACCGACGTCCACCGCATCCTCGTCCCGCTCCGTGATGCCGGTGCCACCGGCATCCTCGTCATCCCCGTGGAGAAGCTCCTGCCATGACCGACACCGCCGCACCGACGCTGCGCCGCCTCGATCTCGCGACCGCGGGCGACGCCGAGCGCCGCGCCCTGACCGACCGGGCTTCGACGGCCACGCCAGACATCCGCGCCAAGGCCCGCGCCATCGTCGACGCCGTGCGCGAGGGTGGCGATGCCGCCCTGCGGGACGCCAACGCCAGGTTCGGTGGTGGACTCGTGGAGCCGGCTGATGCACCGGCCCTGCGTGTCCCGCTAGAGGACCTGCGCGCCGCCCGGGATCGCCTGCCGACCGAACTGCGTGAGGGCCTCGAGCAGATGGCCCGCAACATCGAGTCCTTCCACGCGGCCGAGGTGCCGCCGTCCGAGCAGTGGGTGGAGACGGAGCCCGGCGTGAACGTCGGGCGCGTGTGGCGCGGCCTCGATCGCGTCGCCGCCTATGTCCCCGGTGGAACCGCCGCCTACCCGTCATCGCTGCTGATGAGCGCCATCCCGGCCCGCCTCGCGGGCGTGGGCACGTTCGTCGTGGCCAGCCCCGCCGGCGAGGGTGGCGCCCTCTCCCCCGCCCTGCTCGGCGCTGCCGGCCTGATGGAGGTCGAGGAGTTCTGGGTCATGGGCGGCGCGCAGGCCGTCGGCGCCCTCGCCTACGGTACCGAGTCCATCGGCCGCGTCGACAAGATCGTCGGGCCCGGCAACGCCTGGGTCACTGCGGCCAAGCTGGAAGTGCTGGATTCGGTGGCCATCGATATGCCCGCCGGTCCGACCGAGGTCATGGTCGTAGCCGACGACACCGCCGATCCGGTGCACGTCGCCGCCGACATGCTGAGCCAGGCCGAGCACGGTGCCGACTCGCCTTCTCTGCTGGTCACGCCGTTCGCGGCCCTGGCCGATGCGGTCGAGGCCGAGATCGCGGCCCAGCTGCCGACGCTGCTACGGCGCGAGATCCTGGCGCAGGCCGTTGATGCAGCCGCGACCGTGGTCATCACCGCCGACATCGATGAGGCACTCGCCTTCGCCGACGAATACGCGCCTGAGCACCTCTCGTGCGTGGTGGCCGATGAAGACGCGGCGCTGGCGAAGCTCAGCCACGCCGGTTCGCTCTTCCTCGGCGCCTACGCGCCCGAGTCCGCCGGTGACTACGCCGCCGGTTCCAACCACGTGCTCCCGACCGCCGGTGCCGGCCGGGCCTACAGCCCGCTGGGCGTCGAGTCCTTCGGCCGCTGGATGCAGGTCAACCGCGTCACCCGCGATGGGCTCGCCCGCATCCTGCCGGCCGTGGCCGCGGTCGCCGAGGCGGAGGGACTCACCGCCCACCGTCGCGCGGTCGAGATCCGTTTCGAGGACCGGGGCTGACATGTCGCTCGAGACGACGGAGGCGCTGGTCGCCTCGTCCAACGTCTACACCTGGGAACCGCCCAACCGCGTCATCGCAGCGCGCTACGGGCTCGACCCTGCGGACATCCTGCGCTTCGACACCAACACCAGCCCGGCGGTGCTCTCGTACCTGCCCGATGCGCTGGAGGGGCCGTGGGACCCGCCCCTGCACGAGTACCCCGACTCCACCTATGCGGAGCTGGCGGAGGCCGCCGCGGCCTACGTCGGGGCCGAGCCGCTCGAGATCCTCGTGGGTTGTGGCGCCGACGAGGTCCTCGACATCATCGCCAAGACGCACCTCGCGCCCGGGCAGCGCTCGGTGGTCCCGACACCGACGTACTCGATGTACGCGGTGCTGAGCGGCCAGCGCGATGCCGAGGTGATCTCGGTGGCGCGTGGGCCTGACTACCGCCTGGACGTCAAGGCCATGATCGCGGCGCTCCCGGGCGCGGGGGTGGTCTGGCTCTGCGTCCCCAACAACCCCACGGGGACCCCGGAGTCCCGCGACGACCTCGCGGCCATCCTCGAGGCCGGCGCGGCACTGCCCGATGGCGGGCCCGCCATCGTCGTCGATGAGGCCTACATCGAGTTCCACGGGACGTCGCTGGTCGACCTGCGCCAGGACTACCCTGCGCTCATCGTCGTGCGCACGCTGAGCAAGGCCTTCGCCCTGACCGGCCTGCGCATCGGCTACTGCGTGGCCTCGCGGGCGACGATCGAGCGGCTCGAACGGGTCCGCCCGCCCGGATCGCTCAACACGCTCTCGGCCAAGGCCGCCGCGCGTGCCCTGCGCCAGCCAGAGCTGGCCGCCGCCAATGCCGCTGCCCTGGGTGACGAGCGCGAGTGGCTCGGCACCCAGCTCACCAAGGCGGGCTTGCCGCCGGTCCCGAGCGTGACCAACTTCCTGCTCTGCCGCATCGGCAGCCCATCGGAGGCGGACCAGCTCAACGAAGCCCTACTGCGCGGTGGCATCGTCGTGCGCACCTTCGGGCCCGACAGCCCGCTCGCGGGCCACCTGCGCTTCACGGTGCGGAACCGTGAGCAGAACCAACGATTCCTGCAAGTCATCGAGGCCTGGTCGGCCGGGAGGTCAGCATGAGCGAAGCACGGACGGGCGAACGCGTCCGCGAGACCAGGGAGACGCGCATCGCGGTGAGCGTGAACCTCGACGGCACCGGCGAGGCGGTCATCGCCACCGGCGTGGGCTTCTACGACCACCTGCTGAGCTCGCTCTCGCACCACTCGCTCATCGACATCGAGGTCAAGGCCGTGGGCGACACCGAGATCGACGACCACCACACGGTCGAGGACGTGGCCCTCGCGCTTGGCGGCGCCATCAGCGATGCCCTCGGTGATCGTGCCGGCATCACCCGCTTCGGCGAGGCGCGCGTGCCCATGGACGAGTCGCTGGCCGATTGTGCC
This sequence comes from uncultured Chloroflexia bacterium, assembly GCA_963752475.1. Classification (GTDB taxonomy): domain Bacteria; phylum Chloroflexota; class Limnocylindria; order Limnocylindrales; family CSP1-4; genus JAFMJV01. The sequence continues at coordinate 635,949 of CAVVYR010000007.1, forward strand.
CTCGATCTGTCAGGCCGTCCGTACGCGGTGGTCGACCTGCCCTTCCGGGCCGATCGCATGGGCGAGCTCAATGCCCAGATGGTCGAGCACGCGCTCTACTCGTTCGCGCAGGCCAGCGGCACCACGCTGCACATCTCGGGGACGGGTCGCAACGATCATCACCTCGCCGAGGCCGCCTTCAAGGCCCTCGCGCGTGCCCTGCGTACCGCCGTGACCCCAGACCCGCGCCGCTCCGGCGTGGCCTCCACCAAGGGCTCGCTCGAGCTCGATGGAGCGGCCGCATGACCGAGCCCATCCGGGTCGCTGTCGTCGACTACGGCGCCGGCAACCTCATCAGCATCCGCAACGCCCTGCGGCTGCTCGGCGCGGAGGTTCGCGTGGCCGAGAGGCCCGACCAGCTCGAGGGCGCAGAGGTCATCCTCGTGCCCGGCGTGGGTGCCAGCGAGGCGGCCATGGGGCGCCTGCGGCGCCAGGGGCTCGTCGAGCCCATCATCGAGCGTGTCGGCGCGGGCACCTGGTTCATCGGCGTGTGCCTTGGGATGCAGCTGCTCTTCGACCGGAGCGACGAGGACGGCGCTCGCATGCTTGGCCTCCTGCCGGGCGACGTGAAGATGATCCAGGACGCCCCGAGCTTGCCGCACATCGGCTGGAACACGCTAAAGGTCGCGCGTGAGCACCCGGTGCTCGAGGGCCTGGCCGACGGCACCCCGGCCTACTTCGTGCACAGCTACGTGCCGGTGCCGGCCGACCCCGAGGTCACCATCGCCGAGACCGAGCACGGCAGCCGGTTCACCAGCCTCGTGGCCAAGGACCGCATCATCGGTTTCCAGTTCCACCCCGAGCGCTCCGGCGCCGACGGCATCGCCATGCTGCGCAACACGCTCGGGCTCATCGCGGCCGATCGACCATCGGCCGTGGAGGTGACGGCCTGATGCTGCTTCGACGTGTCATCCCCTGCCTCGACGTCAAGGACGGCCGAGTCGTCAAGGGCGTCCGCTTCGTCGACCTCACCGACGAGGGCGATCCGCCCGAGCTGGCCAAGCGCTACGCCGAGGCCGGCGCCGACGAGATCTGCTTCCTCGACATCACCGCCGCGCCCGAGGGCCGAGGCACGCTGCTCGACATCGTCGAACGCACCGCCAGCCAGGTCTTCGTGCCACTGTCGGTCGGTGGTGGCGTGCGCTCCGCACGGGAGATGCGGGACGTACTGCGTGCCGGTGCCGACAAGGTGGCGGTCAACACCGCCGCCGTCGACGATCCCGACCTCATCAAGACCTGTGCCACCCGCTTCGGCAGCCAGTGCGTCGTGATCAGCGTCGATGCCCGCCGGCTGCCCGGCGACCAGCCCAGGTGGGAAGTGGTCGTCCAGGGTGGGCGGGTGTCCACCGGGCTCGACGCCATCGAGTGGATCGAGCGCTGTGTGGCCAACGGCGCGGGCGAGGTCCTGCTCACCTCGATCGACCGCGACGGCACGCAGGACGGGTTCGACATCGAGCTGCTGCGCACGGTCACGGACCTGGTGCACGTGCCCGTCATCGCGTCCGGTGGCGCCGGCACTCCGGCCCACATGACCGAGGCCGTCACCGCCGGCAACGCCGACGCGGTGCTCGCAGCCAGCATCTTCCACCGCGACATCCACTCCATCGACGCGGTCAAGGCGGACATGGCCGCCGCCGGGGTCCCGGTGCGGCTGACCGGAGGCAATGCTTGATGGGCTCCCGAAATCCCCGCGTCCTCGACCCGACCGCGATCGACTACGGTCCTGACGGTCTGGTAGCGGCCGTGGTCCAGGATGCCGACGACGAGCGGGTGCTGATGGTGGCCTGGCAGGACGCCGAGGCGGTCGAGGCCACGCTCCGGACCGGCGAGGCGCATTTCCACTCGCGCTCACGCGATGCGTTGTGGAAGAAGGGTGAGACCAGCGGCAACACGCTCGCGGTGATCTCGATGGAGCTCGATTGCGATGCCGACGCCGTGCTCATCAGTGCACGGCCGGCCGGTCCCACCTGCCACACCGAGGCCCGCTCGTGCTTCGATCTGGAGCCTGGCGCTGAGCCGATCGTGCCGGTCACCACGAAGCCCCAGGACTTCGCCTGGCTGGAACGGCTGTGGGCCGTCATCGATGAGCGCGCCCGGACCCGTCCAGAGGGCTCCTACACGAGCAAGCTGCTCGACGAAGGCGTCGATGCGACCGCCCGCAAGGTGGCCGAAGAGGCCACCGAGGTCGTGATGGCGGCCAAGGACGACGACGTCGCCCAGCGCTCAGGCACGGACCGCCCGACCGACGAGCTGGCCGGTGAGGTCGCCGACCTGCTCTACCACTCGCTCGTGCTCTGCGCCGAGCGTGGCCTGCCGCCATCGGCCGTCATCGACACGCTGAAGGACCGTCACAAGGCCTGAGCCAACGCCTCCTCGCTGCGCGCCGGCGTGTAGTAGCGGCGGTATTCGGCCGGCGACATCGAGCAGCTGCGCTCGAAGACCTTGTAGAACTGGCTCAGGTTCGTGTAGCTGACCGCGTGGGCCACTTCGGCCACGGAGAGGTCGGTGCCGACGAGCAGCCGTTTGGCCTCGGTCAGGCGCACCTGGGTCACGTACTCCTTGAAGCCCACGCCGGTCACCTCCTTGAAGACATGACGGACCCGCGAGGGACTCACGTGCACGACCTGTGCCACCCGTTCGAGTGAGATCGGCTCGCGCGCGTGGCGGTCGATGTACGCGAGCACTGGGCGGATGAGCTCTCGCCGTGCGGCTGCAGCACCGCCCGTGGGCAGCTGTCCGCTGCGCCGTTCACGGTTGACCAGGGCCAGTACCCGACGCAGCGTGGCGTCAGCCAGCTGGAGCTCCGACCGATCGTGGTGGTCCCACATCAGATGCAGCTCGTCGAGAGCCTGGGCCAGCTCGGCCGCGAGCGCGGTGCCGCCATCGATGCGCGATGAGGTGGTGGGATCGTCCGGACGGAAGGCGGCAAGGTAGCCGAGGTCGAACGCGCGGCAGCCCGGTCCGGCGATGAGCTCGGACCGGAAGAGCACCAACAGGAGGCGCATGGCCTCAGCGGCCGCGGCGTGTGCGACGTGCGGCAGCGAGTTGTCGATGAAGAAGACATCGCCCGGGCCAGCCGCCAGCTGCCGCCCACCAAGCCCGAACCGACCTTCGCCCTCGAGCACGAGCGCGATCTCCAGGTGGTCGTGCCAGTGCATGGGGTCGGCCGCACCTCGCACCTCGTACTCGAGCACGGCCAGCGGGAACCCGGGATCCAGCTCCTGCTGCCAGACGTAGACGGCCATGGCTGCACCGTTGCTCGTGGCAGCCGCATCGGACAGGGCCGCTTGGCGTGAAACGGGCCGGACCTCAGGACCGTGCAGCCGTTTCTGTCAGGACCGCGACCGGCTCTGGCATTGCCTCCGTCGCATGCTGGGTGGACCATCGGCACGACGACCCTACGCAGCCACATCGGGGGGACCGGCATGGCATTCCCGCACCTCTTCAGCCCCTTGCGCATCGGCGACATGGAGCTGCCCAATCGCATCGTGCAGGTGCCCATCGACATCAGCTCGTCGCATGCCGACGGCGAGGTCAGCGAGCGCGATATCCACCACCACACCACCATCGCCAAGGGTGGTACCGGCTTCATCATCGTGGGCGCGACCTCGCCGCACATGGCCACCGGCCGGCCCACCGTCACCTGCCTGGTCGCCGACGGCGACAACTACATCCCCGGCCTCGCCCGACTGGCCGACGCCATGCACCGCTACGGCGCCAAGTGTGCGGTGCAGCTGCAGCACCCCGGTCGTCAGAGCGCCATCCCGCGCTTCAACACCCTGGGCGCCACCGATCGCGTCCTGAAGCTGCCATGGTCGGCTGGACACGAGATCGTGTACGAGAACGCCGAGGAGAAGGGCAAGGAGATCCGGGAGGCCTCGATCCCGGAGATCATGGAGCTGGTGGACCTCTTCAGCGAGGCCGCCTGGCGCGTGAAGCAGGCCGGGTTCGACGCGGTCGAACTGCATGCCGCGCACGGCTACCTGCTAAGCGAGTTCATGAGCCCGTTCCTGAACATGCGCACCGACCGCTTCGGCGGCAGCTTCGAGAACCGCATGCGCTTCCCCCTCGCGGTCGTCGATGCCATCCAGAAGAAGTGTGGGCAGTCGTTCCCGCTGCTGGTGCGCTACTCGTTCGAGGAGTGGTGCGAAGGCGGGCGTGACCTCGAGGAGGGCCTGGAGACCGCGCGTGCGTTCGAGCGGGCCGGCGTCCATGCGCTGGATCTCTCGATGGGCATGCAGGAGAGCCCCGGCGCGGGGTTCGATCCGCCCCCCTACCCCCAGGGCTGGGCCACCTACGCGAGCGAGGCCACCAGGAAGGCGGTGGGGATCCCGGTCATCACCAGCCACTCGCTGCGTGACCCCGAGTACTGCGAGCAGATCCTGGCCGACGGTCAGACGGATCTCGTTGGCCTCGGCCGCCAGCTGCTGGCCGACCCTTTCTGGCCGGTCAAGGCGCAGCACGGCAAGGTCCGCTCCATCCGCCGCTGCATCTCGTGCCTCGGCGGCTGCTGGCAGGAATCGCTGATGGCCCAGAAGGAGATCGCCTGCTCCATCAATGCGGCGTGTGGCGACACCCGCTATGCGGAGATGCGTCCCAGTCAGAAGCCGGTGAAGGTGGCCGTCGTGGGTGGCGGCCCGGCGGGCATGGAGGCAGCGCGAATCGCCACCGAGCGCGGCCACCAGGTCACGCTCTTCGAGAAGCACGACGAGTTGGGCGGAGCCATGCTCTATGTCTGCCTCGTTCCGGGCAAGGAGAAGATGCGCTGGTACCTCGACTGGGTCCGTGACCAGCTCCTCGCCCTCGACGTCGACATCCGTCTCGGTCACGCCCCAGGCGTGGACGAGCTGCGCGACTACGACATCGTGCTCAATGCCACCGGCGCCAGGTCATACGTACCGGAGGTCCACGGCGACGCCAGTGCGGTCGTGCCCTTCGAGGAGGCCATGGCCTGTCCCAAGATCAGCTGCGAGTGTCACCCTGGCGCACGGCGTATGCGCAAGCTTGGTGAGCGGGTCCTGCTGTGGGGCGACAGCTATGCGGCCACTGACACGGCGGCCTTCCTCGCAGACATCGGCAAGGACCTCACCATCGTCACCGAGAACCGCGAGTTCGCGGCCGACTGCGAGGTCATCCACATGTACGTCCTGCGCAAGCGCTTCGAGCAGGGCGACGCGGAGGTGCTGGAGTCTCGACCGTACAAGCACCCTGTGTCGGTCCTCACGAGCACGACCGTGGAGTCGATCGACGGCGGCACGGTGGTGCTGCGTGACGCGGGATTCGAGCGCACGACCATCGAGGTCGATGACATCGTGACCTGCCACACCCGGCCAGTGACGGACCTCTTCGAGGCTGCGCGCGAGGCCGGCCTGAACGTCATCAACGTGGGTGACGCGGTCAGCGTGCGCAACCTCTATTGGGCGGTGAAGGAGGGCTCGGACTTCGGCATGGCCCTCGACGAGCACCTGCTCTTCAACAGCAATCACGCCATCCTCGATGACCTGCCCGAGGACGTGCTGGGGCAGCTCACGCGCGAGGAAGGCCCTGGCTACACCGCGGCCCGCATGGAGGAGTTGGCCGAGGAGGCTGTCGAGGCATAGCTGCGATCCGTCACAGGTTCGGACGTGGAGCGCAGTATCAGCGGCGGTACTTGCGTACGAAGGCGTCGGTGAGTCCACTCGCCGTCTGCTGCGGCAGCCTCCCGGTCGTCGTGCCCACGACGATGACGTTGCGGCGATGATCGACGGCGACCGAGAAGGCGACCTCGCCCGACCGCTGAGCACCGAATCGACGCATCCAGACCGGCCGTCCGTCCGCTCGGTACTTGCGGACCACGGCATCCTCTTCCCCGTTGAAGGGCCGGACTGATCCAGTGACGTAGACGCCGCCGTACTTGTCGGTGGCCAGACCCATGAAGAGATCGTCACCAGCGGTCCCGAATTGCTGAGTCCAGCCGAGCCCGCCCTTGCGTCCGTACGTCCGTACGAACGCGTCCGCGCCGATCTTCTCGGTCGCTCCGAGCGTGCCGTGGGTTTCGCCGGCGACGATGACACGGCCCCGGCGGCCGAAAGCCACGTCCAGGGCCACGTCCAGTGAAGCAGTCCCGAACTGCCGAGTCCAGCCGAGGCCACCTCGCGCTCCGTAGGTGCGGACGAACGCATCGTCCTGACCCTGGGCCGTGCTGCCCGGGAACGCACCGTAGGTGTAGCCCGACAGGGCGATCCGACCGCGTCCGTCGACGGCGACCGAGGTGACCGCGTCGATCGCCTCCGTCCCGAACTGCCGGACCCAGCTTCGCCCGCCCCTCGGACCGAACGTGTACACGAACGCATCGGCGTGGCCGATCAAGGGCGTGTTGCCGATCGCGCCAGTGGTCGCCCCTCCGACGACGATGATGCCCTTGGGGCTCACGGCGACGCCTCGGGCCCAATCCCCGTCGGCCGTCCCGAACTGCCGGTGCCACTGCAGGCGCCCGCTCGCCCCGTATCTGCGCACGAACGCATCGGTAGCGCCGAGATGCGGGGCGCCATCGATCGAACCGTCGGTGTGGCCGACGACGATGACGTCGCCAGTCCGGTCGACAGCCACGTCCCAGGCTGTGTCGTACTCGTCGGAGCCGAATTGGCGTGACCACACGAGGCGGCCGTTGGGTCGGTACTTGCGCACGAAGGCGTCGGCGTGACCCCCGAACTCGAGACCGTCGAGCGAGCCCTGCGTCTCTCCTACCACGATGATGTTGCCGACGCGATCGACCGCGACGCCCTGGGCCTGGTCGTCGTACGCGGTCCCGAACTGCTGCGTCCAGGCGTGGCTCGGTGCCGCCGCCGCAGCTGGCGCCAGTGCCAGCACGAGACCTAGTGCCACCACCAGGCTGCTGATGATCGGACGGACGCGCATGACACTCCCCCTGCGGGATTCGCGCACGCGCCAGCGCCGCGGATCCCGCGCGCTATGCCTCGGTCCCCTATCGGTCGGGGCCGCCGCCCGATATCGTGCGCCGCGGGCTTCGGCCGGTCAAGAGCGGGACGGCGCTACGGGCCGTCCTCATCGAGCCTTCCCGGTAGCTCCGCGCTAGCCGGCACGGCGCCCCACGAAGCGGCGCTTCTTGCCCATGGCCACCCACCAGTAGCGCTCGCCGATGAGCGCCGGCGGAGCGGCAGCCGGGTCGGTCAACTGCTGGCCGTTGATGCGGAAGCCACCCTGGCCGATGAGCCGTCGAGCCTCGCCCTTCGACTGTCCGCCTGCGGCCACGGCCACATCGAGCGCGGTCCAGCCCTCCGCTTCCGAGCCGAACTCGAAGCCACCGACCGCGTCGTAGAGCACGGCCAGGACCGCTGGGTCGTCGACCTCGCGGGCGAATGCGGCCGAAGCCACGACGACCTGTCGCTCGGCCTCGTCCGCGCCGTGGATACGCGCGGTGAGGTCGTAGGCGATGGCCTTCTGGGCGAGCCGCTGCTCAGGCGCCGCGGTATGGGCCTCGGCGATGCCTTCGACCTCCTCACGTGACATCGTGGTCAGCCAGCGCAGGTGGTCGAGCACGACCTCGTCATCGTCGTTGATCCAGTACTGGTAGAAGTCGTACGGCGTCGTCAGCGAGCCATCGAGGAAGACGGCGCCCTTCTCGGACTTGCCCATCTTCACCCCGGCGCGGTTGAGCAGCAGTGGGCTGCAGAGCCCGAACGCGGTCGGCTCGTGGCCGTCGCTGACCTCGCCCTCCGCCTCTGCCTCGCGGCTCTCGACGCGACGGATGAGCTCCAGGCCGGCGGTGATGTTGCCCCACTGGTCGGCGCCGCCCATCTGCATGTCCACGCTCTCGTGCTGGTGGAGGTGCAGGAAATCGGCCGCCTGCAGCGTCTGGTAGCTGAACTCGGTGAAGCTCATGCCTGCGGCCAGTCGGGCCTGCACCGAGTCCTTCGAGAGCATGTAGGGCACCGTGAAGTACTTCCCGATGTCCCGCAGGTAGTCGATCATCGACATCTTCCCGAGCCAGTCGAGGTTGTTGAGCATCTTCGGCTGCGTGGGGCCGGGAGAGAAGTCGAGGAAACGCTCCAGCTGTGACTTGAGCGCGGCCGAGTTGTGCGCGATGGCCTCTGCATCGAGCAGCACTCGCTCCGACGACTTGCCCGAAGGGTCGCCGATCATGCCCGTGCCACCGCCGATGAGCACCACCGGCCGTCCACCGGCGCGCTGGAGGTGCGTCAGCAGGAAGACCTGCAGCAGATGGCCGACGTGCAGCGAGGTGGCGCTGGCATCGAAGCCGATGTAGGCGCTGATGGGGCCGGCTTCGAGGCGCTGCTCGAGGCCTTCGGACTTGAGGTGGACGAGCCCGCGCCAGCCGAGCTCGTCGAGGAGAGCGGAGCTGTTCATGCCGCCCGGCCGGACAGCGGATAAGTCTGTGTGTGCATCCCTTCATGCTAGCCACGGCTGAGCGTGAGCGTGCCGCGAACGACCGGATGAGCGCCCGACAGACGCGCGGACCGCTGCTAGGGTTGCCACGAATGCCAGCGAATCGACCGCGGATGCGACCGAATCCGCCCTATCCTCCTACGCGGCCGTCCGGCCCACCTCCACGCCGACCAGCGAGCCGCCGGCGTGGCGGGCGCAAGGCCGGGATCCTCCGCGGCATGGTCATCCTCGTCTTCGGCCTCTTCACCATCGCGGCCATGACCGGCTTCGCCGGCGTCGTCGGCGCAGCCTTCATCTACGGCCAGGATCTCAAGCACCCCAGCGCGCTCGAGGAGATCACCTTCCCCGAGGACACGATCATCTATGACCGCCACGGCAGCATCCTGGCCCGCCTGTCTCCCGGTGGTGAGAGCCGTAGGACCATCACCTGGAACCAGGTGCCACCGCACCTCGCGGACGCGGTCACGGCGGTCGAGGACAAGACGTTCTGGGCCAACACCGGCATCGACCCCATCGGCATCATCTCGTCGGCCATCGACACGCTCACCGGCGATCCGCGCGGCGGCTCGACCATCACCCAGCAGCTCGTCCGCCAGAAGCTGCTGCCGGATGACGTCACCGGTGACTCCTCGCGCCTGGGCGACCGCAAGATCAAGGAGATCCTGCAGTCGATCCGCGTGACCGACCACTACCCTGGCGAGGAAGGCAAGCAGGACATCCTCACGGCCTATCTCAACCAGAACTTCTACGGCAACAACAGCTATGGCGTCTCGGCCGCGGCGCGGACCTATTTCAAGACCCACAACCTCGGTGAGCTGAGCCTCGCGCAGGCAGCCACGCTCGCGGCCATCCCGCAGGCGCCATCCACATACGACCTCGTCCGCAACGCGGTCAGGAACGATCAAGGCCAGTGGGAGGTGCCCGAGGACTCCGCCATCTACCAGCGTCGCAACCTCGTGCTCCAGCTGCTCGCGGATGATCCCAGCCGTCGCGTGCTCAGCGGTGACACCTACTCCACGCAGGACTACCTCGAGGCCATGGACGAGCCGCTCATCGTCCAGGAGCAGAACGCGGTCGCGTGGAAGGCGCCGCACTTCATCTGGTTCGTCATCGAGGAGATGAACGAGATGCTTTGCGGCGAGGCGGAGACCTGCGACAAGATCAGCCAGGGCGGCCTGCGGGTGACGACCACACTGGACCTGCGCGTCCACAACAAGGCCGAGAAGTGGGTCGAGGCCGCGGCGCTGGTGCCGCATCGGGGGAATCCCTCGAACGCGGCCAAGAACCTGGGTGTGCCCTACACCAGCTGGATGCAGAAGCTGCGCAACCAGAACGTGTGGAACGCGGCGCTCTCGGCCATCGACTACCAGACGGGCGAGATCATCGCCTATGTCGGCTCGGCCAACTACTACGAGCGCAACAAGGTCAGCAAGAAGATGCAGCCGCAGTACGACGTGCTCAGCCAGGGCTGGCGTCAGTCGGGCAGCACCTTCAAGCCATTCACCTACGCCACGGGCATCAACGACCGCTCGCTGACCGCGGCCACGATGTTCATGGACGTGACCACCGACTTCGGCGGCTACACCCCAACCGACTTCACCGCCTACGAGCGCGGCCCGCTGCGCCTGCGCGATGCGCTCCAGCTCTCGCTGAACGTCCCGGCCGTGAAGGCGCTCGACACCGTCGGCCAGAAGAAGGTCTTCAACAAGGCCCAGGCCTTCGGCATGGACTTCCAGCAGAAGTCCTCGCCGGGCCTGTCGATGGCCCTGGGCACGTTGGAGGTCCACCCGCTCGATCTCAACCAGGCCTACGCGACGCTGGCCAACGGTGGCCGCAACGTGGGCCACACCTCGATCCTGGAGATCACCAGCAAGAACCCTGACAACCCCGTCGAGTACGAGTACAAGACACCCAAGGGCAAGCAGGCCATCAGTGAGCAGGCGGCCTCTGTCATGACCGACATCCTCAAGGGCAACACCGATCCTGCCGAGAACGGTGTCTGGTCGGACTACGCACAGATCACCGCCCGGAACGGGCAGCGCCGCCCCGCCGCGCTCAAGACCGGAACCTCCAACGACGCCAAGGACCTCAATGCGTACGGATACATCGCACCGCCCACCAGCCAGGGGCGCAAGAACGGCGAGTACGCGCTGTCGGTCGGCGTGTGGGCCGGCAACAGCAACGGCAGCCCCGTGACCACGGTCTCGAACCCGGTCTTCTCACTGGACGTGGCCGCGCCGCTGTGGGACAGCTTCCTGACGGACGTGAGCAAGAGCTGGGAGGTGCGCGACTTCAAGCTGCCCGATGGCCTCACGCGCTACAGCGTCGATGCCTGGACCGGACACGTCCCGTCGCCGTACTCGCGTCGCCAGTACAGCGAGCTCTTCGTCGGCGGCACCGCGCCCACGACCGACCCATACCTCAGGTCCGTGAGGGTCATCAAGGGCAGCGACGGCGCCTGGTACCGCTGGAACGACGCCTGCGAGGGCACCCCCCGGGCGCGTGGCTACCTCGTGCTCGACGACGCCGAGTCACAGAAGGGCAGCTGGAACGACGCCATCGAGGGCTGGATCAAGCGCGCCCGTCGCGGGACCGGCCAGGGCGCCAACGTCTCCAGCACGAAGACGACGTACACGGCCTACTTCTACGCGCCGTACTACCAGCCCTACGGGGCATCCTGGGGCGGCCCCATACCGCCGAACAAGTCGTGCCAGAACAACCAGCGTCTCTTCCCCGGTGAGGAGCCCAGCGAGGAGCCGACGCCCGAGCCCACACCAGAGGTCTCGGTCGAGCCACAGGTGACGCCCGAGGTCACGCCCGAGTCACCGACCGCGCCTCCGCAGCCGACCCCGGAGCCCACCGAACAGCCGACGCAGAAGCCGCAGCCCACGCCGGAACCCACGGCCAAGCCCACGCCGAAGCCGACGCCCGCACCGACGCCCGAACCGACCCCGAAACCGACGCCAAAGCCGACCCCGAAACCGACGCCCGAACCGACCCCCAAGCCACAGCCCACGCCCGAGCCGACCCCGGAACCGCCGGCCCAGCAGCCAGCGACGCAGGAGTCGTCCGCGGAGGGGCAGCCGGCAGAGCAGCAGCCGGCCCAGGAGCCGACTGCTGAGGAGCAACCAGCCGAGCAGCAGTCGGCCCAGGAGCAACCGGCCGAGTAGCGAGGTGTCAGACCCAAGCTGACCGGCTTCCGCGTGGACGCGACGATCTCGACTCGCAGGCTGTTCAGGCCAGGGCGCTGTGGCTAGAGCGAGACGACGGTCGCGCCGTCGCCGCCCTCCCCTTGCTCGCCGGGGCGCCACTCGCGAACGACCGGATGCCCGCTGAGGGTTTCGCGTACCGCGTTGCGCATCGCCCCCGAGCCGTGACCGTGGACGACGGTCACGCGGCTGGTGCCGGCGTGCACGGCGTCATCGAGGTACTGGTCGAGCAGCACGAGAGCCTCTTCCACGCGTGCGCCTCGTAGATCGAGGCTCGAGGCCACCGCCCGTGCTCGCCGTGCGCTGGCGGCGCTGGCCTTGGCCTTGGCCGCACCGGTAGCGAAGCTCGTCGTCGGGGACTCACCGAAGTCACCGCGTCGCCCGCTCTTGGGTCGGGCAGTGGGACCGCCCGCGCCACCACCGCCGCCGCCTGCGCCAGCCTGGAGCTCATCGAGCTTGACGTCGACGCGAAGCCCGTTCACGTCCAGCGTCGCTCGGCCCTTGCCCTCGTCGAGGCTGGCGATGGTGCCGCTCCAGCCGGACGTCGCCGTGGCACGATCACCGACCTTCCAGGTCGGCTTGGTCCCCGCCGGCTCAGCAGCGTCATCCCCACCGGGCATGACGCCGAGGCGGGCATCGATGCGGGCCATGGCCTGGTCGAGGCGCTCCTCGGTGAGGGTCTCGCGTGACAGTGAGCCGCGCATCTCGGCGATCTCGGCCTCGATGGCGGCCAGCGCCACCTCTGCCTGGCGGCGGGCTTCCTCGGCCGCGACGCGCCGCTCGGCGCGGGCTCGACGTCGCTCCTCCTCGGCCTCGGCCAGGGCCACGCGCATCTTCTGCTCGGCATCGGCTGCTCGCGCCTCAGCCGCGGCCATGTCGACCTGCGACTCGCGGATGGAGGCCAGTGTGGTCTCGAACTCCTGCTGCGCCTCCGAGAGCCGGGAGCGCGCGTCATCGACGAGCGCCTGCGGCAACCCCAGTCGCTCCGCGATGGCGAAGGCCTGGCTGGTGCCGGGCAGGCCGATCGAGAGATGGTAGGTGGGCCGCAAGGTGGCCAGGTCGAAGTCGACCGAGGCATTGCGCGCCCGTTCCTCGTTGTGAGCGTAGGTCTTGATCTCGGCGTAGTGGGTGGTCGCCACCACCAGCGAGCCGGTGCGGATGAAGTGGTCCAGCAGCGACTGTGCCAGGGCCGAGCCCTCGGTCGGATCGGTGCCGGCGCCGAGCTCGTCGAGCAGCACGAGCGTGCCCTCATCGGCCGCATCCACGATGCGCGTGATCGTGCGCAGGTGGCCGCTGAAGGTCGAGAGCGACTGGGCCACCGACTGCTCGTCGCCGATGTCGGCGAGGACGTCGTCGAAGATGGGCATGATGCTGCCCGGAGCGCACGGCAGGTGCATGCCCGCCTGGAGCATCAGCGCCAGCAGCCCCACCGTCCGCAACGCCACGGTCTTGCCGCCGGTGTTGGGACCGGTGATGACGAGCGCGGTGTACTCGTCGCCGAGGTGGACGTCGATGGGCACGACCTCGCCCTCGAGGCCGGGGTGACGGGCCGAGAGCAGCGAGACGCGCTGCCGCGATGCGAGCGTCGGCCGGACCGCGTCGAGCTCCTCCGCGAGGCGCGCCCGGCACATCCACAGGTCGAAGCGGGCCAGCGCATCGAGGTCGGCTTCGAGGGCCTCGGCATCGGCAGCCACGTTGGCCGAGAGCTCGTCGAGGACGCGTTCCTCTTCAGCCTGGGCAGCCAGCTCCGCCTCGCGCCAGGCGTTGGACATCTCGACCGCGATGAAGGGCTCGACGAAGATGGTCTGGCCGCTACCGGATTGATCGTGGACGATGCCTTTCACGCGGCTCCGGGCGTCGGCCTTGACGGGCACCACGTAGCGCCCGTTGCGCAGGGTGATGATGGGTTCCTGCAGGGCACTCGCGATCTCCGAGTGGACCAGCGACTCAAGGCGGTTGCGCAACCGCTCGTGCGCCACGCGCACCGCCCGGCGCAGGCCGCCGAGCATGGGAGAGGCGGTGTCGAGCACCTCGCCGGCCGGGTCGACGCTGGCCTCAAGGCGGCTGCGCAGCGCGGGCAGCGGGTCGATCGAGCGATACAGGGCGTGCAGCAGCGGTCGGTCCAGCTCACGCAAGCCATCGACCAGGCGCCCAGCGGCGATGAGCGTCTCGACGATGGCCCACAGCTCGGCCGGGTCGAGTCGGCCACCGCGAGAGGCGCGCGTCAGCACCGGCGCGATGTCCCGGGCGCCACCGACACCGACCTGCGGATGCTCCTGCAGCAGCCAGCGGGCCTCGTCGGTCTCGTCGAGACGTCGCGTCACGATGATGGGGTCGGCCGCCGGCTCGATCGCCGCCGCCAGGCGACGCGAGGGATCGAACGAGGCATAGGCCGCCAGCCGTTCGCGGATGAGCGGGAACTCGAGCAGCTCGGCGGAGCGCGTGTCCATCAGCCGGCCCCTGGGAACGGCCGGCTCAGCGCGGGGCTACCCGCCACGCCGAAGCGCCACGGGCGTGCGGCCCACTCTGGACCCGCGTACTCGACCCCGATGCGTGGGCCAACGGTGATCTCGTCGTCGGCCACGGGCGCTGGTGCAGCCGCCAGCCACAGCCGACCCGGGGCGAGCAGGTCGTCGCCGCTGAAGGAGCGGTCGACGTCGAGCGCCTGGCAGGCGCGCGCCGGGCCGGCTGCCATCCGCTCGCCGGTCCCGGCCGTGGGGCCACGGCGCTGCCGCATCAGCTCCAGGCCCTCGACCGGCTCGAAGGCGCGGATGAGGACGGCACTGGCCTCGCCCTCAGCCGCACAGACGATGTTGAGGCAGTGGTGCATGCCGTAGACGAGGTAGACGTAGGCCCGTCCGGGCTGTCCGAACATGGCCGCGGTGCGCGACGTGCGCCCGGCCCGAGCATGGCTGGCCTTGTCGTCGGGGCCGGCGTAGGCCTCGGTCTCGACGATGCGCCCGACCCGGCGGCAGTCGTTATCATCCCGCACGATCAGCGTGCCCAGCAGCGCTCGTGCCGCGCTCACGACGTGCGCGGACACCAGGTCGGCCGCGATCGGCTGGAGGTCTGTGGATCGGAGGGTCTGCTCGGAGGTGGCGTCGCCGGCGGGATGCACGGCCGGGGTCATGCGAAGACGTCGCGCACACTATCCGGCAGGATCGGCCCGAGGATGAACCCCACGATGGGTACGAGGTGCTCGTTGACGCCGCTGCCGATGTTGGAGAGCAGAAGGTTCTGATAGAGGTCGGCGGTCCATTGGGGTCCCCCGGTCGGATCGACCGTCGGTAGCCCGTCCCCGTAGTAGGTGGACAGGACGATGAGGATCCCGGCGATGCCGAGCACGGCCACGAAGACCGCGAAGAGTGCGCCGGTCAGGTCGTCGAGCACCTGGAAGCGCGTGACCCGCTGGTTGCTGCGCGTGACGATGAAGATGACCACGGGCGCTCCCAGCAAGAGGAAGACGTAGATGATGCCGAAGGCAGCCGCCTGACTGAAGGCCGGCGCGTACTGGTCCCACTGTCGTGCCAGGTACGTGCCCAGCTCGATCTGCAGATAGGCCCCGGTCAGGAACGCCAGGATCCAGGCGGCGAACAGCATGAGCGATCGCACCGCGCCCCAGAAGAACCCGACGACGAGCGTGGAGACGATGATGACGAGGAGAAAGATATCGGTCGAGCCGATACTCAAGACAGGCACCTCATTGGTGCAACGCTATCAGGAGCGCAGGCGTGCGCCAAGTCGCTCGGACAACACCGCAACCACCCGCTCTACCGCAGGGTCGACCGCATCCTCGTCCGTGGAGGCATCCACGAACTCGAAGCGGAGGCGATAGGCCAGGCTCTTTTGGTCGGCCGCGAGCGGCGCTCCGCGGTACTGGTCGAAGAGCGTCACCGAGCGCAGGAACGTGCCGCCGGCCTCGCGGATGACGCGTTCGACCCGGCCTGCGGCGAGTTCCTCGGGGACGACCACGGCGATGTCGCGCTCGACGCCGGGCAGGTGCTCCAGGTCACCCACGCGCAGACGTTCGGGGATGAGTCGGCGGAAGGCATCGAGGTCGATCTCGGCGAAGACGACGTGGCGGGCGTTGACGCCGCAAGCCTCCAGCAGACGCGGGTGGACCTCGCCGACGCGACCGATGGACGTGCGTTCGCCGTTCGCGCGCACCGCCACCACGGCCGCTGTGCGCCCAGGGTGCTCGACCCCTGCCCGGGGTGTCACCGGCTCGTAGGCCAGCCGGCTCCCGGTGATGCGGATGGCCAGCTGTTCCAGCAGGCCCTTGGCCGTGGCCACATCGACCTCGACCCCCTCACGGTCGTGGCTGAGCGGTCGCTCGCGCCCGGTGAGGATGAGGCCAAGCACCTCCGTCTCCTCCGGGTCGGCATCGACCCACCGGTGCAGGGCGCCGAACTCGAAGGCGTGGATGTCCGGCGTTCGTTGGCGCTCGTTCTCCATCAGCACACGCAGGTGCTCCGGCAGCATCGAGCGGCGCAACTGTGAATGGTCGACGGTGACCGGGTTGGCGGCCACGATGGTGCCCGCATCGTCCGCTTCGAATCCCAGACGAGCGTGGTCCTCTGGCCCGATGAGCCCGTGCGTCACCAGCTCGGTGAGGCCGGCGCCCGAGAGCGTGCCGCGCAGCTCGTCCAACATGGGCTGTGAGTCGCGGCTGTAGGCGGGCATGCCGGTGTCGGGCAGCTGGCCGTCGATCGTCTCGTAGCCGCGTACGCGGGCGATCTCCTCGATGATGTCAGCCTCGATGGCGATGTCGCGTCGATGTCCCGGAACGAGGGCCACCAGGGCCTCAGCCGGCTCCGCTGCGACCTCGCGGGGCTCGTCGTCCGCGATGACCGGGACCATCACGCCCTCGCCGGCCGGCTCCGTCTCGATCTCGACCCGGCGCAGTCGGTCGCGCTGCTCCTCAAGGCTGATGTCCTCACCCAGGAGCTGGCTCACGCGGCGTGGTCGGAACGGTACCCGCAGCTGCTTCGGTGGCTCGGGCTGGGTGTCGATGACACCGCTCGCGACGCGGCCGCCGCCCCAGCGCGCGATGAGCGCGGCAGTACGGTCAGCGCCGAAGCGCGCCATGCGATGCTCCTGGCCCTTCTCGAAGCGTTGGCTGGCCTCGCTGCGGAGCGCGTAGCGGAAGGCCGTGCGGCGGACACTGACGGGGTCGAAGATGGCCGACTCGATGATGATGTTCGTGGTCTCATCCCCGACCTCCGAGTCCGCGCCACCCATGACACCCGCGATGGCCAAGGGGCCATCGTCGTCGGTGATGAGCAGGGTATCGGGTGTCAGCTCGCGCCTGATGTGGTCGAGCGTCTCGAGCGTCTCGCCGTCGCGGGCGGTGCGCACCGTGATGCGGCCATCCCGGACCTTGTCACCGTCGAAGGTATGGATGGGCTTGCCCAGTTCCATGAGCACGTAGTTGGAGGCGTCGACGATGTTCGAGACCGGGCGCACGCCGGCGGCGATGAGGCGCTTCTGCACGTCCCACGGGGACGGGGCAACGGTGACGCCCTCGACATAGCGGCCGACGAAGACGGGGCAGAGCTCGGTGTCCTCGACGTCCACCTGTAGATGATCGGAGGTGCGGTCGCCGGACTCCTCGACCGAGAGGTCAGGCCAGCGCAGCTCAGCGCCGGTGGCCGCCGCCACCTCGCGAGCGAGTCCGAGGATGCTCAGGGCATCACCACGGTTGGGTTTGACGTCCACGTCGAGCACGACGTCGCCGGCCATGTCGGCCATGTCGACGCCCAGCTCCGAGTCCGAGGGCAGGATGAGGATTCCGTCGGCGTCGGCAGTGAGGCCCAGCTCGTCACCCGAGCAGAGCATGCCGTGACTCTCGGTGCCGGCGATGGTGGTGATGTCGATCTTGCGCTCACCGGGCAGGACCGAGCCGGGGCGCGCGACGGGGATGCGCTGGCCGGCCTCGATGTTCGTCGCGCCACACACGACCGAGAGCTCTTCATCACCGACGCCGGTGCGGACACGGGTGAGCGAGAGCTTCTTCGAGTTGGGATGCGGAGCGACCTCGAGCAGCTCGCCCACCACGACGTTGGTCCAGTCGGAGCCGATGCGCTCGATGGAGCTGACCTCCATCCCCAGGAGCGTCAGCTTCTCCGCGAGCGCCTCCGGGCTGAGATCGATGTGGACGAACTCACGCAGCCATGAAAGCGGGACCCGCATCTAGAGTCGCTCCAGGAAGCGCATGTCGTTGGCGAGGAAGGCGCGGATGTCCCGGATGGCGTAGCGAAGCATGGCGATGCGGTCGACGCCCAGGCCGAAGGCGAAGCCCTGGTAGCGCTCGGGGTCGATGCCGCCGTTTCGCAGCACGACGGGGTGCACCATGCCGGCGCCGAGGATCGTCATCCAACCGCTGCGCTTGCAGGCCGGACAGCCCTCGCCTTCGCACACGACGCAGCCGATGTCGAACGCCACCGACGGCTCGGTGAAGGGGTAGTAGCCGGGGCGGAAGCGAGTCGCCCGATGGGCGCCGAACATGGCATGCGCGAAGGCGTCGAGGAGACCGCGCAGGTGCGCGAGGGTCGTGCCTTCGTCGACCATCAGGCCCTCGGTCTGGAAGAACTCGAAGCCATGGCTGGCGTCCACTGCCTCATAGCGATAGCAGCGACCGGGCGTCAGCACCCGGATGGGTGGCTCGGTGTCTCGCATGACCCGGATCTGGCCGGGTGATGTGTGGGTCCGCAGGAGCAGCCGGTCGCCTCGGGTATCCGCGTGCGGGTCATCCACGTAGATGGTGTCCCACAGGTCGCGGGCGGGATGGTCTGCGGGGATGTTCAGCGCGTCGAAGCAGAGCGCGTCCGTCTCCACCTCCGGGCCCTCGACGACGCCGAAGCCGAACTGGCCGAAGATGCGGTTGATCTCACGCTCGGTCTCGCGCAAGGGGTGGAGCGAACCCCGCCAGACCGGTCGTCCGGGCAGGGTCACGTCCTGTGCCTCCGCGGCCAGACGAGCATCGAGCGCCTCTGCTTCTAGACCGACGCGACGCTCTGCGAGCGCGGCTTCGATGGCGCTGCGGACGGGGTTGGCCAGCGCGCCGACCTTGGGCCGGTCCTCGGCGGGCAGTTGGCCGATGCCGCCGAGCAGACCCTTCAGCTCACCCTTGCGGCCGAGCAGAGCCGTATCGAGCGCGTCGAGCGACTCAGGCGAATCGGCAGCAGCGATGGATGTGACGGCTCGCGCCTGCAGCTCCTCGAGCTGGGCGCTGAACGAGGCGACGTCCACGACGGGCTAGCTGCTCGTCGCTATGCGGACTTGGCGACCTCTGCGATGCGGGCGAACGTCGCGGCATCGCGGGCACCGATGTCGGCCAGGCTCTTGCGGTCGAGCTCGACTCCGGCGGTCTTGAGACCACTGATGAGCTTGCCGTAAGTGGTGCCGTTCTGGCGCGCGGCCGCGTTGATGCGGGCGATCCAGAGTGTGCGCATCTGGCGCTTGCGCTCCTTGCGACCGCGATAGGCGTAGGCCATCGCGTGGAGCTGCGCCTCTCGCGCGGAGCGGATCAGCCGGCGGTGCGTGCCGGTCTTACCCTCAGCAGCCTTGAGAAGACGCTTGTGACGCTTGTGGGCGGCGACGCCGCGCTTGACTCGTGCCATCTGGTGTGGTGACTCCTACAGGTACGGGAGCATCCGCTTGACGGCGTTCTTGTTGGCGCCGTCAACTGTTGCCTTGCCCGCGTAGCGACGCTTGCGCCGCGACGACTTGATCTCGAGATGGTGACCGCGCCAGGACTTGACCCGGTAGACCTTGCCGCTGCCGGTGCTGCCGAAGCGCTTCTGTGCGCCCTTGTGGCTCTTCATCTTTGGCATGTCTTCAGCCTCCTGTGCTTGTCGCGGGCGAGGCCTGGGGCTCTTCCTTGGCGACCGGCGGATCCGCTGGCGGAGCCGCTTCCTGGTTCTTCTTGTTCGGCTTTGGTTCCGCAGGAGCCTGGTTCCCCTTGGACTTGGGCTTCTGCGTCGCGGTGAGCACCATGGACATCGAGCGGCCTTCGAGCGTCGGCGGCCGGTCCACCGTGCCGTAGTCCGCGACCAGCTCCGCGAACCGGTTGAGCAGGTCGCGCCCGATGTAGGCGTGACTGACCTCGCGTCCTCGGAACTGGACCGCGACCTTCACTCGGTCGCCGTCCTCCAGGAAACGGATGGCACGCTTGACCTTGGTGTCGAAGTCACCCTTGCCGATCTTGACCCGGAGGCGGACCTCCTTGAACTCGACCGAACGCTGGTGCTTGCGCGCTTCCTTATCCCGGCGGGCCTGCTCGTACTTGTACTGGCCGTAGTCCAGGATCTTGGTGACGGGCGGGTTGGACATGGGAGCGACCTCCACGAGGTCGAGACCACGCTCCTGCGCCAGTTGCAGGGCCTTGGGTGTGGGCATCACGCCCAGCTGTGTCCCTTCTTCGTCGATGACCCTTACTTGCGGGATCCGGATCATCTCGTTGATTCGCAGGTCCTTGCTCAGGCTATTCCCTCACCACTATCGATATTCCAACAGATCCCGTGCACGGCGCGACAAAAGGACACGACCTGCACGGGTCGCTGCGGGACTATAGCACACGGCCATGTTTCAGAGCCAGTGTCACATGCTCGGATGCGCGTGGTCGTGGTAGTCAATCCAGGCGCTTTTCCGTGACCTGTCCCGCGAGCTGATCGGCCAGCTCCTCCCAGCCGATGGGGTCGAGCTGCTCCCCCGTCCTCGTCCGTGGCGCGGCCGTGCGGCCCTCGACCTCACGGTCACCCAGCACCAGCATGTAGGGGATCTTCTGGTCCTGGGCCAGCTTGATCTTCTTCTGCATGCGGTTGGAGCTGTCGTCGACTTCGACGAAGAGCTTGCGTGAGCGCAGCACCTGCGCCAGCTCCGCGGCGGCCTCATTGTGGCGGTCGGCGATGGGGATGACGGCGGCTTGCACCGGTGCCAGCCACAGCGGGAAGGCCCCGCCGAAGTGCTCGGTGAGGATGCCGATGAAGCGCTCGAACGAGCCGTAGATGGCGCGGTGGATGGCGATGGGTCGCTGTCGCTGCCCCTCCTCGTCGATGTAGGTCAGGTCGAAGCGCTCCGGCAGCATCATCATGTCAGCCTGGATGGTGGCCATCTGCCACTCACGGCCCAGCGCGTCCTCGACGTAGACGTCGATCTTGGGCGCGTAGAAGGCGCCGTCCCCGGGCTTCAGGGTGTACTCCACGCCGGCCTGCTCGAGACCGTCGACGATGTACTTCTCGGCCTGCTCCCACTGCTCCAGTTCGCCGAGGGCGTCGTCGGGCCGGGTGGCGAACTTGAACGTCGGCTCCATGCCGAACCATCCGTAGATCTCATTGACCTCGCCCAGCAGGGCCTGGACCTCGTCGCCCAGCTGGTCGGGTCGCACGTAGACGTGTGCGTCGTCCTGGCTGAAGTGGCGGATGCGAGTGAGGCCGCTGAGCGTGCCCGAGAGCTCGTTGCGGTGCAGGTCTCCGAAGTCGCTCAACCGCAGCGGAAAGTCGCGGTAGGAGCGCACCTTGGTGTTGTAGATGATCGTCGAGAGCGGGCAGTTCATGGGCTTGAGCGAGTAGTCCGGCTCATCGGCGTCGGGCTCCACGGTGAGCGTGAACATCTTGTCGTCGTAGTGGCCCCAGTGGCCCGAGCGCTCCCACAGCTTCTTGTGCACCAGGAGGGGCGTGCTCACCTCCTGGTAGCCGCGTCGGTCCTGGATCTCTCGCACGGCGGCTTCGAGCGTGCGCCACAGGCGCTGGCCCTTGGGGTGCCAGAAGGCCGAGCCGGGGCTGACGTCGTGGAAGCTGAACAGGTCGAGCGCCACGCCCAGCCGGCGATGGTCACGCTTGCGAGCCTCCTCCAGGCGCCAGAGGTAGAGGTCCAGCTCATCCCGCGTGTTCCAGACCGTGCCGTAGATGCGCTGGAGCATGGGCCGCTTCTCGTCGCCGCGCCAGTAGGCGCCGGAGACCTTGAGCAGCTTGAAAGGCCCCAGCTTGCGCGTGGACGCGACGTGAGGCCCCCGGCAGAGGTCGGTGAAGGGGCCGTGCGTGTAGGTGGTCACCGGTGGTGCCGGCTCGCCCCGTTGCTCGGCGTCACGGCGAAGGTCGTCGAGGATCTCGACCTTGTAGGTCTGGCCCGCTTCCTCCAGCATGGCTCGGCCCTCGTCTGGGTCCCACTCCCTACGCTCGAAGGGGTGGTTGCGACCGACCGACTTCTTCATCCGCTTCTCGATGGCCTTGAGATCCTGCGGGTTCAGCGCACGAGGCAGGTCGAAGTCGTAGTAGAAGCCGTCCTTGATGGCGGGGCCGATGCCCAGCTTGGCCTCGGGGAAGAGGTCCATGACCGCCTCGGCCATGATGTGTGCCGCTGAGTGGCGCATGGGGTCGAGCTCGTCATGCGCGTTGGCGTCGAGCAGCTCGATGGCCGAGCCCTTCTCGGGGGCTTCGAACTCGTCCTCGATGGCGGCGTCGACGCTCTGGCCTTCGACCCGTTCTGCTGCGCACATGTGTCTACCTGCTCCTGATCGAAGTGAACGCCCCTCGGTCCGCACGTCGGTCGAGAGGCGCCTTGGGCGGTGGGCTGGTGCCCGGCCGGTATCGATCGTACCTCAGGCGCTAGCCCTGGGCCGACTGGTCGCCCGCGGTGCCGAGGAGCTCATCCAGTCCGGCCAGCGGGATCCCCAGCCAGTCGGAGCGCGAACCGATGCGTGAGGTCAGCTCGTCACAGGCACGCGACACCAGCAGGGCCTTGAAGAGCACGGACCAGGCATCGTCGTCGCGAGGGTTGAGATCCGTGTCCTCGGTGACGGAGCGGTAGCCGGCGATGCAGGCGGCCGACATCCACTCGAACCAGGCCGTGGACCAGGCGGCGAGGCCATCGGGCTCGACCGCGTTCTCGGCCAGTAGCTCTCGCTCGACGCGTGGCCAGTGTGCGGCGAAGTGGAAGCTTCGAATGACGCTCGCCAGGTCGGTCAGGGCCGGTCGCTTCAGTCGCCGTTCGCTCAGGGGTCGACCGGTGTCGCCTTCGAAATCGATGAGCACGACGTCGGCGCCGGTATCTAGCACCTGTCCCAGGTGCAGGTCCCCGTGGACGCGGATGCGTTGCCCGGCGGGTTGGACCTGGCGCAAGCGGCTGAGCAGGGCATCGACTCGGGGCGAGGCTTCGAGCACCATCCGTGCCGCTTCCTGGTCGCGCGAGGGCAGCGCCTCGCGTCGCTCCTCGAGCAACTCGAGCGCATGAGTCACGCGCCGGCGGACCGACTGGTAGAGCGAGCGGAGGTGGAACGAGGACATGGGCTCGGGGGCGAAGGCGGGGTCGGTCGGGTCGGCTGCGGCGAGCACCAAGTGCATCTGCCCGATGCGCTCACCCAGCACGCGCGCGGTCTGCAATGGGGTCCCGATGAGCGAGGCCATCCGCTCGGGCACTTCCAGACGCGAGATATCGAGGAAGAAGCGGTCGCCATCGGTCGCGAGGTCCGGTGGCTCGACCTGGGCTTCGGCATCGTGCAGGAAGGCGAACACGGCCTCGCGCATGGACTCCCAGAGGTTGCCCTCGTGGGGCACGTACTCCTGCACCATGGCCATCGTCGCGGCGTCGCCGCCATGGGCGATCTCGGCCGAGCCGAGCACCCGGGGCACGTTGGCGAAGCTGGCCTCCGCGAGGTAGCGACCCAGCTCGAGGTCGGGGTTGGGACCATCCTCGAGGACGCGGTAGAGCTTCAGCACGAAGCGATCACCATAGGCCGCGCTACTGTTCGACATCGTGGGCTGCTCGCGGATGGGCGTCGCCGTCAACTCACCGACCGACGCGAGCTGACTGCGCAGGCCCTTGAGGCTGCGACCGACCAGGTCACCCTTGGCGCCCTTCAGGCGCCGGCGTCCGGCGACGATGTTCAGCAGCGTCTCGTACACGCCGGGCACGACCGTGGCGTCGAGCAGCAGGGTCGAACCTTCGGCGTCGATGAGCCGAGCTACCGCGGCGTCAGGGTGCTCGGCGAGCAGCTCCTCAGCAGCAGGGTCGGAGTCGGTGGTCAGCGGCAGCACGTACGTGGCGGGCTCGGTATCCCGGTAGCGGACCTGCAGGAAGGCGATGATCGCGCGAGGCGATGCGTGCAACGGAAGCACATCGACGATGCTGGCCCCGGCCACGGCGTGGGTGCCGCCGCGGTACCAGCGCCGCTTCACCATCCAGCGCAGGAGCACGTCGGCCACTTCGTCGCTGTGCTTCTTGAGGCGAGCCAGAAGGTCGCCACGCCAGGCCAGTTCTGGCAGGTCCTCCGAGCCGGGCGCCAGCTCGGACGCGTCCGGGTCCGCGACCAGCCGGAACCAGAGGAACGAGTGTGGCCCGAGGCTGATGAGGTAGGGGTCGGTCCCGACTCGAGGGAACTCGACGGCACCGAAGAGCTCTACCGGCACGCGGCCCTCATAGTCGGCCAGCGGCAGTTCGGTCCACTGGGCGTAGCGCGAGAGGTTGGCCACGACGAGGATCGCCTCGTCCTCGTACTCGCGCATGAAGGCGAGGATCCGCCGGTTGTCGGGGTGGAGGAACGTGAGGCTGCCGCGACCGAAGGCTGGATGCTTCTTGCGCAGCGCGATGACACGCTTCATCCACCACAGCAACGACTGCGGGTTGGATTGCTGCGTCTCGACGTTGACGGCCTCGAAGTGGTACTCGGGGTCGGTCACGATCGGCAGGTACAGCTGCTGTCGGTTGGCCGCGCTGAAGCCGGCGTTGCGGTCGGACGACCATTGCATCGGGGTGCGCACGCCGTTGCGGTCACCGACGTAGACGTTGTCACCCATGCCGATCTCGTCGCCGTAGTAGATCACGGGCGTGCCCGGCAGGCTGAAGAGGAGCCCGTTCATGAGCTCGATGCGACGACGGTTGTTGCCCAGGAGCGGCGCCAGGCGCCGGCGGATGCCGAGGTTGATGCGGGCCTGGGGGTCGGCGGCGTAGACGCGGTACATGTAGTCGCGCTCTTCGTCGGTCACCATCTCGAGCGTCAGCTCATCGTGATTGCGCAGGAACAGCGCCCACTGGCCGCTGGGTGGCAGGGCCGGCGTCTGCTCCAGGATGTCGATGATGGGATAGCGGTCCTCCATGCGCAGGGCCATGAACATGCGCGG
Organism: uncultured Chloroflexia bacterium; assembly: GCA_963752475.1. Classification (GTDB taxonomy): domain Bacteria; phylum Chloroflexota; class Limnocylindria; order Limnocylindrales; family CSP1-4; genus JAFMJV01. The sequence goes on from CAVVYR010000007.1 coordinate 660,721, forward strand.
CATGAGCGGGAAGTGGTACGCCATGTGGCATTCGTCGCCATCACCTTCGCCGAAGTAGGCGGCCGAATCCTCGGGCCACTGGTTGGCCTCGGCCAGGAGCATGCGGTCCTCGAAATGCTCGTCGACGTGCGTGCGGAGCTCCTTCAGGAAGGCGTGCGTCTCGGGCAGGTTCTCGCCGGTGGTGCCCTCCCGCTCGTAGAGATACGGGATGGCGTCGAGGCGCAGCCCATCGACGCCGGCCTCGAGCCAGAAGTCGGTCACCTTCAGCAGGGCCTGCTGTACCCGTGGCTCGTCGAAGTTGAGGTCGGGCTGGTGGCTGTAGAAGCGATGCCAGAAGTAGGCGCCTGCCACAGGGTCCCAGGACCAGTTGGAGGGCTCGAAGTCCTTGAAGATGATGCGCGCGTCCCGGTACTTCTCGGGCGTGTCGCTCCAGACGTACCAGTTGCGCTCCGTCGAGTCGGGCGGCGCCTTCCGCGCCCGCTGGAACCAGGGGTGCTGGTCAGAGGTGTGGTTGAAGACCAGCTCGGTGATGACCCGCAGGTCTCGCGCGTGGGCCTCGCGGATGAAGTTGCGGACGTCACGCAGGCTGCCGTACTCAGGGTTGACGCGCCCGTAGTCGGCGATGTCGTAGCCGTCGTCACGGCCCGGCGAGGGGTAGAACGGTAGTAGCCACAGGGCGGTGACGCCGAGGTCCGCGAGGTAGTCGAGCTTGGATGTCAGCCCCTTGAAGTCACCGATGCCGGAGCCGGTGCTGTCGCGGAAGGCCCGCACGTGCAACTCATAGATGACGGCGTCCTTGTACCAATGGGGGTCCGGCGGGAACTCGCTCGCGTGACGCTCGCGCGGCTGGCCGTTGCGGCCGGCGGTCCTGCCCATCGTGCTCCCCTGCTCTGACGCTCGTCCTTGTGGCGCGGGCCAGCGTACCCGATGCGCGACTCCTAGCGTGCTTCGATACGACGCGCGAGCAGCATCGAGCCAGAGACGAGCGTCAACTCGTGTGATGGATCGAAGATCTCGCCAGCGTGGGCCTCGAAGGGCTGCTCGGCGGCGGTATCGAAGACGCACGACCAGGCCGCGCCGAGCCAGCCCCCAGGCAGCGCGAACGTCAGCGGCTGGGCCGTCGCGTTCAGCGCGAGGTAGAACGAGTCGTCGCTGACGTGCTGGCCGTGGCGGCCGACCAGGTGTTCGCCCGAGAGGTAGACGGCGATCGCGGCCGCACCGTCGATGTGCCAGTCATCGTCGGCCATGCGGGCACCGTCAGGGCGACACCACTCGATGTCGCGGATCTCGCCGGCGGCGCCGTCGGGCACGCCCGCGCGGAACCAATCGCGGCGTCGGAAGACGCGGTGCTCGCGGCGCAGGGTGATGAGACGGCGCGTGAAATCGAGCATGTCCTCGTCGATGGACTCCCAGTCGAACCAGGACAGCTCCGAGTCATGGCAGTAGGCATTGTTGTTGCCGTGCTGGGTGCGGCCCAGCTCGTCCCCGCCGAGGATCATGGGCATGCCCTGGCTCAGCAGGAGCGTGGCCATCAGGTTGCGCCGCTGGCGGTTTCGCAGTGCGTTGATCCCGGGGTCGTCGGTGGGCCCTTCGACGCCACAGTTCCAGGAGCGGTTCCAGGTCTCGCCGTCGCGGTTGTGGTCGCCGTTGGCCCGGTTGTGTTTGCGGTTGTAGGTGACCAGATCGAGCAGCGTGAAGCCGTCGTGGGCGGTGATGAGGTTGACGCTGGCGGAAGGAGTGCGGCCCTCGTCCGCATAGAGGTCGGCCGAGCCGGTGAAGCGGCGCCCGAAGTCGTGCAGCGTGTCGGTCTCACCGCGCCAGAGGTCGCGCATGCTGTCGCGGTAGTGGCCGTTCCACTCGGCCCAGTGCGGCGGGAAGTTGCCCACCTGGTAGCCACCCTCGCCCACGTCCCAGGGCTCGGCGATGAGCTTGACCGTGCGGATGACCGGGTCCTGCTGGATGATGTCGAAGAAGGACGAGAGGCGGTCGACCTCGTGCAGCTCGCGGGCGAGGGCGGAGGCCAGGTCGAAGCGGAAGCCGTCGACGTGCATCTCCGCTGATCCAGTAGCGCAGGCTGTCCATGATCAGCTGGAGCACGTAGGGCTCGCGCACGTTGAGCGTGTTGCCGGTGCCGGTGTAGTCGGTGTAGTGGCGCGGGCTGTCGGGGTCGGTGCGGTAGTAGGCCGCGTTGTCGAGGCCGCGCATCGAGAGCATCGGGCCCGCGGTGGTTGCCCTCGCCGGTGTGGTTGTAGACGACGTCGAGGATGACCTCGAGGCCGGCCGCGTGGAGCGCCTTGACCATGGCCTTGAACTCATCGACCTGGCCCCCGTCCGAGCCGGCCGCGGCGTACTCGGCGTGCGGCGCGAAGAAACCGATGGAGTTGTAGCCCCAGTAGTTGCGCAGCCCGCGATCGAGCAGGAATCCGTCATGGACGAAGTGGTGCACCGGCAGCAGCTCCACCGAGGTCACGCCGAGGTTCGTCAGGTGTTCGATGGCGGCGGGATGGGCCAGTCCCGCGTAGGTGCCGCGGAGTTCCTCGGGCACCGCGGGATGGCGCATGGTGAAGCCCTTGACGTGCGTCTCGTAGAGGATCGTCTCCGCCTCCGGCACGAGCGGAGCGGCATCGTCGCCCCAGTCGAAATCCGTGCCCATGACGATCGAGCGTGGCACGTCGGGGGCACTGTCCTGGGGTTGCTGGCGGAAGGGCTCGCCGGGGACGTGGCCGTGGATGGCATCACCCCAGCGCACGTCGCCCTCGATGGCCCGGGCATACGGGTCGAGCAGCAGCTTGCGGGGGTTGCAGCGCCGGCCAGTGGCCGGGTCCCAGGGGCCATGGACACGGTAGCCGTAGCGCTGGCCAGGGCCGACGCCTGGCAGGTAGCCGTGCCAGGTGAAGCCGGTCATCTCCGGCAGGTCCACGCGGGACTCACGACCGGCGTCGTCGAAGAGGCACAGCTCGACGCGTTCGGCGACACGGGAGAAGACGGCGAAGTTGGTGCCGTCGTCGTCAGGGGTCGCGCCGAGCGGGTAGGCCTCCCCGGTCCACGCGTCGTGGCCGGGCGTCGAGGCTGGCTGGGCTCCGCTGGCGGTCAAGATGGTCAGGTCCTTGTCAACAAGCAGGCCCGGCGACGACGCCGGGCCGGAGAGCTGAGCGAAAGCGAATGGTGGGCGACACTGGACTCGAACCAGTGACCTCTTGCATGTCAAGCAAGTGCTCTAACCAGCTGAGCTAGCCGCCCGAGTCAGTTCACGATAGCAAATCCAGCCCCACTCGTCATCCCGACATCCTGTTGCAGCTGCCCTGCCGTACGCTCGCGCGATCCGAGCCATCGAAGGTGGCGGTGAGGTCTACTCGTCCAGTAGCGAGTCCTCGATCGCGTCCATGAGCGACTGCAGCTCGTCCTGATAGCCAGCGAATGCTTCAAGCCATCGCTGGCGTTCCGCGTCAGTCATCGGCAGCAACTCGTCGCGAGTCGGGGTCATCTCTCTTGCGCCCGCAAGCCACTCGGCCTGGCGGTCGAAGCCATCGTCCATCGTCTGTGCCGATCCCTTTCTGGAGAAGCGCGTAGAGGTAGGCAAGTCCAACACCTCAGCCTTGACGAAGTATAGGAAATGCCACACGGGGATGGGCCACCGCTCTCGTGCCGATCCGGCTGGCGCCATCCATAGTCGACGACGTTCTCAGACGACTTCGCGGTCACTACCGAGCGGTAGTGGCGCAGTCGAACCGTTTACGAATCACCCAATACGGGTGTGGCCCTGACGCTCCGAGCGTGTCGCACTCGAACGGCCACATCCGAAGAGGGGCTCATACCGATGTCGGCCATCATCCGTGGCTTCGTGCTCATCGCGGTAGTCCTCGCGGTCGCAGGCCTCATCGCCTATCGCGTCCGCTCAGACAGCGACGAGGCCGTATGGAGATGCCGGCAGGACGGGACACCGCAGCATCGACTCGATCTGATTCGCGGCCGGAGTCCGCAGCCGACCCAGATCCTCCCCGCGCACTCCGGCGCAAGGTCGAGGGCGACACTCCCGCGGAGACGAGGACTGCCGGCCGAACCATTCGGCAGGAGGTCTCGCGTTCCGCTGCGGGCGACTGGGGGCCCGCCTCCGTCCGACCTGATCCGGTCGCGCTGATCCTGTTGGACGTGATGCGTCTGGCGGCCAGCATCGTCGTGGCAGCCGATGACAACGGTTTCCCGCGCAAGGTGGGTCGTCGTCTCGCCCAGCACGCAGCGCGACGCTACCGCGAACAGGTACGCACGCTCTCGCAGCTGGACTTCCTCTCGCTCGCGCGCGCCGGTCGCTCCTGGCGGTGCGCACCGTCGGGTCCAGCCTACGGAGCCGGGGCTTCGACCGCCGTCATCGGTGCCCAGGTCACCTCAAGCCGCACCGGAAGTCCGAGATCCTCCGCTGCGAGTGCGGCCAGCCTGTCTGGCGGCGGCGGCTCTTCGGGTCCCACGACCGTGACTTCGACGAGGACCGGGTCGGTCGAGCGGTCGATGTGCACGCCGCGGACCTTGAAGTCGGTGGCCCAGGTCTCGATGGCTTGGACGATGTCCGCACGCGTCACGCTCTCCTGGTAGCGGTCCCAGGACTGGTAGGCGAGTGGGATGGCCACGACGAGGAGGCCTAACCAGACGAGTCTGGTCGCGAGCGAGGCACTGCGCGCGCCCTCGAGGTCACGGAACGCCGCGAACCCGGCCGCGAGGAGCACGAACCCGGCCGCGAGGACGATGGCCACGAGGTTCGTGGCGAAGAGCAGCATGGCGCCCCAGGCGAGGCCCCAGTCGCCGAGGCCGATGGTGATGCCGATGGTGGCGAGCGGTGGCACCAGCGCGACCGCGATACCGACGCCGGGCAGGGCACCGCTGGCCTCGGTCCGCACCGTCACGAAGCCGCCTGCGGCACCCGCCGCGAGCGCGATGAACAGATCGACGAGGTTCGGGCCGGTGCGCGCGAGCAGCTCACCCGGCAGCGGCAGCCCTGTGTTCAGGCTGGGGATGAAAAGTCCGGCCGCGATGCCGACACCGATGCCGGCGAGCGCACCGGCCGCCACGATGAGCAGCGACTCGAGGGCCCGGCGGCCCCAGCCGTGCGTGATCGCCGCGGCGACCGCGAGGATGGGCGTCATCAGCGGCGCCACGAGCATGGCCCCGATGACCACCGCGGCACTGTCGTTGACGAGCCCGAAAGCGGCGATGGCGGAGGACAGCAGCATGAGCACGAAGAACTGCTGCAGGTAGGGGATCCGCTGCTCGCCCTCGAAGAAGAGTGCGTCGAAGATGCGGGCGCGCTCCTCGGGTGTGGCCGCCCGTCCGCGGAAGCCCAGCTTGCCCACCGGCGTCAGGCTCGACGGCATCGGCCGCGGCGGTGGCGGTTTCGGCGTCATCTCATCGGTTCCTCGCTGCTCCTGCGAACGTGCCCGGTATCCCGATCGCCATTCACGCCGGCATCATCGTGCGGTTCGCGAGCGTGGCCTGCCGCGCCCTCCGCGGTGCTGACGTTCAGCGCAATGTCGCGCGACCCTCGGCGGCCGACGGTGCCGACTCGGCTGCGTCGGTGGCCTTGCCGTCGTCAGCAGCCTTCGCGTGAGCGACTGTGGCAGCCTTCTCGGTCTCGGCAAGCTGGGCGCGGACCTCGTCGGCGATGATCGAGAGGGCCTCCACGCGCGCCTGCGCCAACGGCCAATGCCGAGGTCGCTTGGCCCCCGCCGCTCGTCGGAGTGTTGTCAATAGACCGCCGTGTCCGCTCTCACGATCCAGTGCCACTGCCGCGCACGGGTTGGCCGGGGAATACACCGTCGACTGTTTCGGAATCTTTCACCATGACGGTGCCGTTGACCAGCACATACGGAATGCCGGTCGAGGGAAGGCCACCATCCTGCATCGTGGCCATGTCCTTCACGGTCGCGGGGTCGAAGATCGTGATGTCGGCATCCTTGCCTGCTTGGATGCGACCCTTGTTCGCCATCTGCGGAACACCGTTGTTCTCCAGGTAGTCCGCGATCATGTAGGTCATCTTGGAGATGGCGAGCGAGATCGGGATATCGACCTTCTTCTCACGCACCTGAGCGAGCATACGAGCATGCGTGCCAGCGCCGCGTGGGTGCCCGTTGACCGAGTCGAAGGCTGTATCCCAGTCGATCGCCAACTTCCCAGTGTCGCGAATCGTGTATGGGAACGCGTCACTGCCCACGACCGACGACGGGTGCGCCAAGCCATGCAGGACATCCGCCTCCTGGGCGTTGTAGAACATGATCGAGGTCATCGGGCTGGTCTTCACCAGTTCGTCGTACCGGTCCTTCGTCAGCGGCGTCAGAGTCGAGGTCTCGATGATCTCCTTGTAGCTCCGGCCCATGTTGGGCCCGTAGTTCTCAGGAACCAGGTAGTCAGCGCAGACGACGCTTGCGCCGTAGTCGTACGGGTAGAGCTCGGCCAGGACGTGGATACCCTTCGCCCTTGCATCATCGAGCAACTCCAGTGCCGTGTTCGTGTCCCGCAGTGTCTGGGCCGACATGTGTTGGAACACGATCCCGCCGCCGTACACCTCCTGCGGGGCCATCATCTCGAAGAGCGCAAGGAGCCCGCTGGTCGGTGCCATCTGGCTCGAGAACCGGGCGTGGACGAACGACGATTGGCCGTACTTCCCGGCAAGTCTCTGAACGATCACGGACTCCTGCTGAGAGCAACCGGCCGTCATGTAGCCGACTGCATGCCCGACTCCGATGGAGCCCTCCCGGAGGCCCTCTTCGATCAGTCTCTCGAACTGCTCGATCTGCTCCGGGGTCGCATGGTCCTTCGACCACTTCATCGACGTGCGCGACTCTTTGGGATCGCCGAGAGCGTCGAGGAGCATGTCGCCGTGGAACAACTCGGTGTAATCCGGGTTCAGGACGTTCTCACGGATTGGGATCGAGCCGACAGAAGCTCCGTAGTTGGTGCGCGATTTGCCGTCCAGTGCGTCGTACCAGTCCTTGACCGGATAGACCCCCATCTCGAGCTCCATGGGCGTCGTCACCCCATCCCTCAGGGCTAGCTTCTGACCGAACGGGTACCCCGCATTGTGGTGATGCATGTCCATGAAGCCCGGGCAGACCACGTGACCCGTAGCGTCAATGGTTTCGGTTCCGGCGATTTCACCATCGGTGACGGCAACGATCTTGTCGCCAACGATGCCAACATTGCGCAGCGCATCGAGACCGGTCTCAGGATCGATCACCCTGCCACCGGTGATGACCAGGTCGTAGCGTTCAGTTGTCATTCGCGTACCTCGCTTGGTTGCCGGGTGTTCGTTTGTCGCGCTTTGCTGAAGCAGGTTCGTGCTACCGCTGTCGTCCTGGTCGGACGTCAGACCGATGTTCGACGTTCGGGCAGTTCCCAACCAGTATCGCAGTCCGCAAGGAAACGAAAGCCGCTTCGTGGGGTGAACCGGCATCACCCCAGGGTGAAACCCGCCAAGCACCCGGCATCCTTTCACTGGGATGACCGAGATGCCTGGTGACAGCCTTCAGCACCTACGCCGTCCACCACTCGGAGCTTCGTGGCGCAACAACAGGACCCATCGATCATCTGGGGTTTGAGAGGCCGCGCCGGAATTGCCGCGTAGGCGGAGGGATCGCGAGGCGGCCTCGCGTCGGGAAGCGCACAGCGTGCGGAAACCAAGTCCTCCGTACGCCCTCGAGGTCACACGCGACGCCAGTTGCGGCTGCGATCTGCTCGCAGGGCCGTCTGGTGCCGAACGAATCGGGCCACAATTCCCGATCGAAGGCTGAAGTCGGGTCGAGTACGTCGAGATCCTGGCGTCCTGGCGGACGGCCTAGGAGCCTGCGTTCGTAATCGCTGGCCTGGCGACATCTGGCTGAGTCGCAGGGCAGGTTCCGCTCGTGCGGGCCACATCCTGCTGCGGGCAGGCGGAGGATGGACTCCCATCACGCCATCCGAGGGCCTTCGTGGCCCTGGCCTGACCTTTGGGGCGGTCCCAGCCGGGCAGGACCCGCCCGGCGCGACCACTGCGGAACAGCTTGGCGAGGTCGTGCACGGCACAGACGAGGTGCCATTCGCCGGTGACCTTGGCCCTGCCCCGCAGGCTGAAGCGGCGGAAGCCGGTGGCCTCCTTGATCTGGCCGAAGACCGGCTCCACCGATGTCTTGCGTCTCGCGTACTCGGTCCGGCCCGCCTTCGTGGTCAGCTTGCGCGCCATCCGGTCGCGGGCTGTGGTTGCGGTGGGGATGCGACCCCTCGGTGCGGCCGGTCGTGGGGCGCTGTGGCGATCGCGCCGGACCGCGACGTAGGCGTCGATGCCCCGTTGCGCGAGGTGCTCGAGGTTGTCGTCGGACTGGTAGCCGGCATCGGCGAGGAGCCGTCGGGGGCGTCGGCCGGTGTTGGCCTCGACCTGGTCGGTGAGCGCGGGCAGCGATCCGGTGTCGGTCGTGCTCGTCTCCACGCTCGTGGCCACGATCACCTGGTGGCCCGTGTCGACGACCGCCTGCACGTTGTAGCCCTGGACCCAGCCATCGGGCCGGCTGGGCATGATGCGTGACTCGGGGTCGGTGAAGTTGCGCTGGGCCCGCGGCTCGGGCACCGCCTCGGGATCGTCACTGCGTTCCCTCGCTTCCTCCTCGAGGGCGGCCCGGGCCTCGCGGATGGCGCGCAAGCGGCCCTCGCGCGTGCGCAGCGCCGCTGGCAGCTCGTCACCGCGGGCGTCCCCGTACTCGGCATCCTCGGCCGCGTCGATGGCCTCGGCTTCTTCGAGGATGCGCTTGACCTCGGCCGCCAGCGCCGCCTCGCGCTCGTCCATGCGGGCATAGCTCATGGCCTTGTGCTTGGACGCGTTCGCCTTGACCTTCGTGCCGTCGAGCGCGACCCGCCCGAGTCGCACCAGGCCCGCGGCCTGGCAGAGGTGGAGGATGTCGAGGAAGAGCGCTTCGAAGGCCTCGAGATGACGGCGGCGGAACTCGCCGATGGCCTTGTGGCCCGGACGCGCATTGCCCGCGAGGAACATGAAGCCGACGTCGCTCTGCAGCCGGGCCTCGAGCTTGCGCGAGCTGCGCACCCCGACCGCATAGCCGTACAGCAGGACCTTGAGCATCATCGCGGGGTGATACGGGGGCATGCCCCGGGGCTCGTCGTGGGCCGCGAGGAAGGGGGTCAGGTCCAGGTCGTCGACGAGGTCGCTGATGAAGGCCGGCAACGACTCGGGATCGACCCAGTCACGCACCGACGGCGGCATCAAGAGGAGCGTGTCCTGGTCGTATGGTCGGAAGGTCTTGGTGCGCATGACTGATTCTGGCATGTGCCAGACTCGGCCGGTGACCATTACCGACGCAGGCTCCTAGTGCTGGCCATGTGCTCCCTTCCTGCCGGGTGTCTTCTCAGCGCTGCCCGATCGCGGTCCGCGCGCGTCGGTTTCGTCCTCGATCAGGTCTTCGACGGCCGCGTACACCTCCGGGTAGACGCCGGGAGTACCGAGACGACCGAGCACCCCGTCGGCCTCCAGCACGCGCATGATCTCGCCGCCCTTGACGCGGGCGAGGCGGATGTCGATGTCGTTGTAGCCGGCCAGATCGATGACCTTGCCGATGGCCTCGGACGCCTGGGAGTCGATGAAGTTGATGCCCTCGAAGTCGAGCACGATGGTGCCGATGGGCGGGTCGGCGTCCTGGACGAGCTCGCGCAGCCGATCCTCGGGGGCCTCGGAGTTCGCGAAGTAGAGACTCGAGTCGATGCGCATCACGAGCAGGCCCGGATAGGTGGTGACCTCCGGCTCGTCATCCACGCTGCGGAAGGCCCGGGTGCCGGGCCTGCGACCGAGTTCCGGCATGGCGGGGCTCGCGCTGATGTAGATGAGGTAGCCGAGCGAGAGGAAGACGCCGATCACGACACCGGCCAGCACGCCGGCGGTCAGGACGCTGACGAGCGCGATCATGGCGATCCAGAAGTCCGTCCGCAGCACCCGGTACAGCCGCCGCATCTGCGGCACGTCCATCATGCCGCTCACCACGGCCTGGATGATGATCGCCGCGAGCACCGCCGTGGGCAGGTCCGAGAACAGCGGCGCGAGGAGGATCATCGTGAGCACGACCACCGCACCGGTGGTCAGCGACGAGAGCTGTGTCTTGGCGCCCGAGCTGTCGGCGAGCGAGCTCGCAGAGAGGCTGGTGGACACGGGGATGCCCTGCAGCAGGCCGGAGCCGATGTTGGCTGCACCCTGCGCCACCGACTCCTGGTCGATGTCGACCCTTGCGCCGTGCTTGGAGGCGAACGAGCGGGCATCGCCGGCGGTCTGCGAGAACCCGATGAGCAGCAGTCCGACGGCCGCGGTGAGGATGACCGTGATGTTCTGGCCCACGAAGTCCAGCTCGGGGAAGGCGACCGAGGGCAGGCCACGCGGGACCTCGCCGATGAGCGCCAGGCCCCGGTCGCCCAGGTCCAGCACCACCGACGCCACCAGGCCGAGCACGAGTAGGACGAGCGCGCCGGGCAGGCGCGGCGCCACCACCTTGAGCCCGAAGATCAGGGCGAGCGAGGCCACACCGACCACGACGGTGGTGAGGTCGGTCGCCGAGATCCCCTCGAACCAGCTCAGCAGCTTCTGCCAGGAATTGGCGCCTTCGGCCTCGGTGCCGGTGATCTTGGGCAGCTCCCCGATGACGACCTCGATGGCGGCCCCGAAGAGGAAGCCGGTGATGACGGGCTTCGAGAGGAACTGGCTGATCCAGCCCATGCGGAAGAGCCGCAGGACCAGGAACATGAGGCCCGACGTGATGGTGACGGCGGCCACGAGCGCGACCGCATCGTCGCTGCCGGCGGCGATGCCGGCCGAGACCAGCGCACCGGCGGCGACCGCGGCCAGCGCCGAGCTGGGCCCCGTCGCGATCTGGCCCGTGAGCCCGAAGATGGCGTACAGGATCGCGCCCGCCGCCGCGGCATAGAGCCCGTATTCGATGGGCACGCCGGCGATGCCGGCGTAGCCGAGGGACTTGGGCACGACGAGCGCGGCGACGGTGATGCCCGCGATCAGGTCGGGGCGCAGCCAGGTGCGCTGGTAGCGCGGCGCCCACGAGAGGATGGGCAGGAACCGCGTGAGCCCCGATGCTCCGTTCCTGGCTGACGGGCCGCTCATTCGTGGGCCTCGATGCGGCCGTCGCGGATCGCCCCGGTGAAGGCCTCATAGTCGCGGTCGTTCTGGTCGGCGTAGGCGACGGCGAAGTCGGCGATCGCCCGGTCGAAGGCGTCCCCTTTGCCGAGATAGCCAGCGATCGTGGCCGGCTCCCCCGCGCGGGCGTGGGCGTGGGCGAGCGTCCAACCGCACAGCTGGGCGTATCGACGCATCGACCCGAGGGGCGCGCTCTCCACTTCGAACGAGCCCTTCATATCCTTGAACTGGCGCCAGTAGTAGTGGGTGCCGGAGCCGCCTCGCTGCCAGCCCAGGAAGCTGTCACTCGTCGCCTGCATCAACCGCTGCCCCTCGACCACGCGGCGACCGTGCTCGTCGTAGACGCTCTGGGGCAGATGGTCCTCCAGCACCGACCGACCGGCCTCCTTGATCTGCAGGAACAGCGGGTCTCGATCGTTGCGGCCTTCCAGCAGCACGATGAAGCATCTTGTGCCCACCGAGCCGACGCCGACGACCTTGATGGCGAGGTCGCGGAAACGGAAGCGGCGCAGCAGGACGCCGATGTGGTCGGGGACCGAATTGAGATAGGCCTCGAACTCGGCCTTGAGCTCAGCGTCGATCGTCTTGGGGCCGGCGCTGCGGGGGACATCGCGCAGCGGCACGATGAGGGGCGGCTGGGAGGCGATGCGAACGCCATCCCCTGACGCCTCGGCCAGCTTGTCGAAGGCAT